>NZ_JASHJC010000010.1 GCF_030733385.1 Roseovarius sp. MMSF_3359
GCGGCGGCGCTACGCGCCTTGATTCCGCGCGGGGCTCGAAATTGAGCGTCCAAATTAGGCTAAAAGCTGACCTTGCGAACGATACTAGACATCTGAGTAAAGCGTTCCGAACTTTTCTTCGAGATAGCTCATCAGCGGGACGGCAGTCGGTTCGGCGCCGCAGGCACGGGTGATGAGTTCACGAGGCTCGAAGAGCCCGCCATACTGCTGGACATTATTGCCGAGCCAAGTTGTTGCCGCCCCAAGATCACCTGCAGCGAGCTGTGCGTCCAGATCCGGAACCGCCTTGCGGAGCGTCGCATGCAGACAACCTGCATAAACATTGCCAAGGCTGTAGGTCGGGAAATAGCCAAACAAGCCGACGGACCAGTGCACATCCTGCAAACACCCATCTGACGCCCTTTCAACCGCATACCCGAAATCGGCGGCAAAACGGTCGTTCCACGCCGCCTCCAGATCGCCCACCGCCAAATCCCCCGAGATCAGCGCGCGTTCGAGATCGAACCGAAGCATGATATGCAGGTTATACTGCACCTCGTCGGATTCCGTGCGGATGAAGCCACGATAGACGCGGTTGACCGTGGCATAGAACGCGTCCGCATCGGCCACGCCCATATCGCCAAACCGCTCCCGCATCTGACCAAAAAGCCAGCCGCAGAAGGCCCGGCTGCGCCCAAGCTGGTTCTCGTAAATCCGGCTTTGGCTCTCATGCACCCCCATCGACACGCCCTGCCCCACTGGACTCAACGCATAGGCAGGGTCGATGCGCTGCTCGTAACACGCGTGCCCCACTTCATGGATCGTGGAATAGAGGCAGTTGAAAGGATCTTCGACGCTTGTGCGGGTGGTGATGCGCACATCATCGCCACTGCCCGAACTGAACGGATGCACCGCCTTGTCCAAACGCCCCCGCGCCATGTCATAGCCAAAGATCCGTGCCAGTTCGCGGGCCAGTTTCATCTGTTGCTGCGGGTCGTAATCGCCGCTGACAGGCGCACGTTCGGGATGGGCCAGGGCCTGCTGCCGGAGTGCCACCAGCCGCGGGCGCATCTCGTCGAACATGGCCTGAACGTCCGCCCCGGTCGCACCGGGTTCATAATCTTCCATCAGCGCGTCGTAGACATCCCCACCATCGGCGAGCGCCGCGCCTTCTTCGCGCTTAAGCCGCACGACCTCTTCCAGAACCGGCGCGAAGGCCGCAAAATCATCGGCCTCGCGTGCGGCGGCCCATTCCCCCTGCGCCCGGCTGGTCAGTTTCGCCAATGCCGTGGCCAGCGCCGCTGGCACGCGCCGGGTGCGCTCATATCCGCGCCGGATCAGGCGCAGCTGCGCGGCGCAAGCCTGGTCCGTGGCCTCGGCGGTGGCCAGCCAGTCACCCAACCGTGGATCGGTCCAGCGGGCATGGATCACTGCCTGCAGCGCGCCACTTTCCTCGGCCCGCTGTGCCGCCGCACCTCGGGGCATCATGGTTTCCTGATCCCAACCAAGACGACCGGCGACCTGCGACAAGGCTTCGGTATCGCGTTGAAACGCCATCAGCTCTTCATATGCGCTCACGTCAGTTCCCCCGGATGGATTGTGCCTGCGGATAGAGGCTCAGGAAGCGGGCGCGCAGGATCAGAACCCAAAGCGCCACCGCCAGCAATTGATGCACGATGGCCACCTGCCAAGGCGCGCCATAAAGGACGGTCATCACGCCCATGACGATCTGCGCCAGAAGCGCAATGAAGGCCGCCTTGAAGGCCACGCGGGTCGCCCCATTGGCGCTGCGCCGACCGCGCAGAAACACCACGACCGAGAAGGCAAGCAGCAGGTAGCCGGTAAGACGGTGGATGAACTGCACCAGCCCGGGATTTTCGAAGAAATTCCGCCAGCCAAGATCAGGCAACCAGATCGTCGCCGGGATCACCTGCCCGCCCATCAACGGCCAGTCGGTATAGCTGCGCCCGGCGTCGATCCCGGCCACAAGCGCCCCGATGAGGATCTGCAGGGCGGTGAAATGAAGCCAGCCGGTCGAAAGGCCAAAGAGCTTGGCCTCCTTGCCGCGCCGGGCCTGCATCAGTTCGCGTTCCTCCCGGCCCAGGAGCATGACATACCAGGCAATGAAGCCCAGGATGACAAAGGCAAGGCCAAGATGCGTGGCCAGCCGGTAGCTTGCCACATCCGTCATGCCGTGGCCCAGACCCGATGCCACCATCCACCAGCCGATCGCGCCCTGCAGGCCGCCCAGACCGCCCAGCATCAAAAGCCGCCCGGTCCAGCCGGTCGGAATCTTGCGGGTCGCGAGGAAAAACAGGAAGCCCACTGCCCAAACGAGGCCGATCACCCGCCCAAGCTGCCGATGGCCCCATTCCCACCAGTAGATGCGCTTGAAATCGGCGAGTTCCATCCAGCTATTCTGCACCTGGAATTCCGGAATTTCCTTGTACTTGGCAAACTCCGCATCCCAATCGGCGGCACTCATCGGCGGCAGCGCCCCGGTGATCGGCTTCCACTCGGTGATGCTCAGCCCGCTATCGGTCAGGCGGGTCAAACCACCCACGGCAATCATCACCACCACCAGCGCGAAAAGCACCATGAGCCAGCCGCGGATCGCCCCGCGCGCGCCGCCGCGCCCCTGGTCGATCATCCCGGTCTTGGGCGTCTCCCGCGGTGCCTCGTCGCCGACTTCTTCGAAAATACTGCGCTTGCCGCTCATGGCCTGGTCCCCCATCTTCGGGGCAGAGCCTAGTGCGCCCCTGCCCCCCCTTCAAGTTCCGCCGTTCACCGATCTTTCCAGCGGACCATCTGCCGCAGCACACCGTGCAACATCTGCACATCCGCGCGCGTCAATGGCATCCGGCTCCACATGTTGCGCAGGTTGATTTTCATCCCCTCCGCTTTGGCCTCGGGGAAGAAAAACCCGGCCTCTCCCAACCGCTCTTCGTAATGCGCGGCCAGCTTTTCGACCTCGATCTGCTCGGCCCAGTCGGTTTTGGCCATGTCCACCCGCTCGGGCGTCACCACACCTCGCGCGCGTCGCCACTCGTAAGCGGTCAACAGCACACATTGCGCCAGGTTGAGCGAGGCAAATTCCGGGTTCACGGGCACATTGATGATCGCATTGGCGCGGGCGATATCGTCGTTCTCAAGACCGGCGCGTTCTGGCCCAAAAAGCACGGCCACCTTTTCCCCGGCGGCGATCTTTTTGGCGGCAACTTCCATGGCCCGTTCGGGGCTCAGCACCGGCTTGGTCAGGCCCCGCGCCCGCGCTGTCGTCGCCATCACGAAATGACAATCCGTCAGCGCACCGGGGACGTCATCGCAAAGCATCGCCTCATCAAGCAAACGCCCCGCACCACTGGCCATGGCCACGGCGCTCGGATTAGGCCAGCCGTCGCGCGGCGCCACGATCCGCATCCGGTCCAAGCCGAAATTCCACATCGCCCGCGCCGCTGCCCCGATGTTTTCGCCCATCTGCGGCCGGACCAGCACGAAGGCGGGTTGCGGTTGTTCTGTCGGCATGACTATTGGCTCCGTTCTCCTGACCGCCTCATAGGCCAAAGACACGCCCGGGAAAACCCCGCCTGCCTTCTCATCTGGCCAAAAATACTCAAATCTTCGGAGGCGGATAGACCCGCAAGCCATTCCACGCTATAGCGGCGAAAATCCTATGCAGGAGCGCCCGAAATGGCCGAAGCCGAGCAGCCGCAGCTTTACCTCATCACCCCGTCCGAGTTCGAACTCAGCCGTTTTCCCGATCAACTCGCCAAGGTGCTCGATGCCCAGGAGGTTGCCTGCGTCCGCCTTGCTCTCGGCAGCCATGACGAAGACCGCATCGCGCGTGCCGCCGATGCCTGCCGCGAGGTCACCCATGCCCGCGACGTGGCCCTGGTGATCGACACGCATCTGATGTTGGTCGAACGGCTTGGCCTCGATGGTGTTCACCTCACCGATGGCGCCCGTTCGGTCCGCGCCGCGCGCAAGGAATTGGGCGCCGATGCGATTGTCGGCAGCTTCTGCGGCACCTCACGTCACGAGGGGATGAATGCGGGCGAATCCGGGGCTGATTACATCAGTTTCGGGCCCCTCGGTGCCTCGGGACTGGGGGACGGCTCCCGGGCCGATCACGGGCTTTTTGAATGGTGGTCGCAGATGATCGAACTGCCGGTGGTTGCCGAAGGTCACCTGGACGCAGAACTTGTGCGCGCGCTGGTGCCGGTTACCGACTTCTTCGGCATTGGCGACGAAATCTGGCGCAGCGATGACCCTCAGGCCGCGTTGACGCAGCTTGTGGACGCGATGGTCTAGGGCACGCGCCGCCACCGCTGCAAGATTGCCAGGATATCGGCGCTGGCGTGTTCTTCGGCCATCAACATAACCGTCTGCCCCGCGCCATCGCCAGCATCAAGATCTGCCCCCCGCTCCAGAAACAAGCGCACCGCATCGGCATGGTCAGCTCCCACGGCGAATAGAAGCGGCGTCATCCAGGCGTTTTCAGGTTTTTCCTTGGCCGGAAGGATCTCACCAAATCTCAGGTGAATGCGCGCCGGATCTTCGGTCAAGCGCGCCCTGATCTGCTCCAGATTTCCCCGTACCGCCGCGGTAAAGATATCCATCTCGAGGCCGTCGAACAAAGCGATCATGTCGGCATCTTCCGAGTGCAGGGCATACCCCATCGGCGTCGCATGGTAGTTCATGTCCCGGATCGTCGGGTTGGCCCCGGCGTCCAGCAGCATTTGCGCCAACGCCACATCCCCGGTCAGCGCCGCCTCATGCAGGGCCGTGGTGCCGTGCAACGCGTTCACATTGACCCCGAGGTCCAGCATGGCCCGCAGCGCCGCGCGATTGCCGCGCCGCACGGCGTCACGGAGCATATCGGCGGTGAGTTGGTCGCTGAGCAGCGATGGGTTTTCCTCAAGCAGATCCCGCGCCTGCGCCACGTCCCCGGCCATGCAGGCCACCTGCAACGCCTCTTCGGGTCCTAGCACCACAGTGGGCGCGCCTGCGTCCCGCAGCATTCGGGCGATCTCCACCTCGCCCATCAACTGCGCCACCTCATGCGGCAGCTTGCCCTCGGTACGGGTCTCGTAGGTATCGTCCGGTTTACGCAGATCGACGCCGTGATCGATCAACAGGCGAACGCGATCCGAATACCCGCTTTTGATCGCCTGGATAAGCTGGAAATGCAGCGTTTCGCTGGGATGGGGGATCAGCGTGTCCCCGTCTTCCACAAGCCAGTTGTTCTTGTCTTCGATGCTGAGGCCATACTCTAAAAGGAGTTCAAGATAGGTGTTATCGGGCTCAAAGCAGCGGTTATAACAGGCCTGGCTATCGTTCGGATTGGCGCCGTGATCCAGAAGCGCCCGGGCGAAGGCGACAAAGTCCGGATGCTCCGGCTGATTGACCGGCCCGCCCTCACCCTGACCAAAGACGCCGGTCAGCGCGGTGAACCGATACTGCCCGCCCCACATGTAAAAGGCATTCGGATCGGCCCCGCGCTCCAGAAGGCGCCGGCCCGCCGCCAGCGTCGAGCGGCCCGGAAGGCGTGCGTAGGTGGCATACATCAACGGCTCCCACCCGAAAAAGCCGCCCTTGCGATTGACGAGGTCGGGATCGCGATCAAGCCAGGCTTCGACACCCTCGACGTCACCGATCGCGGCGGCGGTATAGATGCTGTCCGTCGCAATTCCAGGATGGGCGTCCAGTAACGCGCTTGCCTGCTGGAACCGCTTCGGCCCGAAGTCCGGCACCGGTCCATAGGCAACGGTCACCAGGTCCAGAAACTGGTTGGCCATCTGATCCCCGCCCTCGTCGCTCATGCCCTCCACATGGCGTTTGAGCTTGGTCCAGCTTGAAAACCCATGGCTGCGCGCGATCACCAGCTGCGCCTGCTGCAGGCCGATGGTCTTCGGGTCGCCGAAATACGGGCCGACCTGTGCCAGCGCCGATGCGTCGTCATTGCGCACCTGCTTCAGCAGCGATTTCGCGCGTTTCCTGAGGTTTTCGAGGTTTGCATTTGCGGGAAGTGGGGTGATCGCCATGATCGACCTCCTTTCATCTCGTCCGGTATCCGCGCCCTCGGACCTGAAAAGAGGTGTGAGAGGTATCTGATCTTCGTTTCAGACGGGCTTGGCCCTTCCCGCGGATCGGTTGCCTTCTGAAAGGCAAATTGATCCTCGCATGTGCTCCGTCGCAAAACAAGCCGCCATGCCGGGAAAAGAAGGGGTCAGAGGTCTCGACGTTCCGGGGGCATCCCGCCGCGCACGGCCGCCTCCGCATGGGCGGCCAATGCCTTGCGCCCGTCGAAATCGCGGACCGGCACCGGGTCATGATAGATCACGCGGACCGATCCGTGTTTTGCGGCGGCCAGCACATGCAGCAGGTGCGGCCCAAAGGCCATGTGCCCCCACCAGCCGTAGAACCTCGGGTCTTGTCCTTGCGGCGCATGATAGATCACCGTGACCGGCTGCACGTAAAGCGTGTCACGCAGTTGAGGGCTGAAAAGTGCCTGAAAAAGCGTTGATTTAAAACGCAAAACCCGCATCCCGTCCGTTGACGTTCCTTCGGGAAAAAAGAGCAGTTTATGACCTGATAACAGCCGTTGTTCGAATAACTCGGTTTGCGCCCGCGCCTGTTTGGGATCGCGCGCGATGAAAACCGTCCCGACCAGACGCGCGAGAAAGCCAATCACCGGCCATCCCGCCACGTCGGATTTCGAGACGAAATAGATCCGCTTGCGGGCGTTCAGTGTGAAAATATCCAGCCAGGAGGCATGGTTTGCCACCACCGCACCGGGCATCTTCATCCGCGCGCCCGACGTTTCATGGCGCATACCCAGGATCAGAAACCAGGCGCGGGCGACCCATTGGGTGATATGGGGGCTCAGTGGTCGGTTCTGTTTGCAGAACGGTATTTCGATCAGCCGCAGGAAAAGAGCGACCGTCACGCCCGCCACGAGGATCAGCACCATGGCGACCCCACGCACCAGCACCCGCAACCACCCGGCGGGCGTGATGGGCGGCAGGGGCAATTCCTCGTCGGGGTTCCAGGTTGAACTCACCCGACAACCCCTTTTGAATAAATGTTTTTTTGTTTCTCGTTGAGCTTCGAGGTGTCGAGGATCAGGCACACATCCGTGGTGTTAAATGCGTGATCCACATAGGCGCCATCGCCCACATACCCCCCAAGGCGCAGATAAGCCTTGATGAGCGCAGGGACCTGCAACATGGCCGCGCGCCGGTCGAGCCTGTCGGCGGGAAGAAGGTCGAGCCTTTGGTAATGGTCCTCGCGGGCCCGAACACGCAAATCGTCCGGGGCCAGATGCCGGTGATGCAAAAGCGAAAGCGGCTGCGCCAGGGCATCGGGATCGACGCCATGGAAACTCGCCACACCGAAGAGTATATCGATTTCATGTTCCGCAACGTATTGCGCAAGACCGTTCCAGAGGTGGTACATCGCCGTCCCGCCGCGATACTCCGCATCGAGGCATGAACGGCCAAGCTCCATCAGCTTGCGTCCCGATGCCTTCAGCACCGAAAGGTCATATTCACCTTCGGAATAGAACTGACCGGCCGCCGCGGCCTGATCGTCCCGCAAAAGGCGATAGACCCCAACAACCGTGCCGTCCCGTGCATGGTCGATCAGCAGCAGGTGGTCGTAATGCGGATCAAACCGGTCCCGCTCCAGCCGGGCGTCGTGATCGACCAGGGGGCCATCCCCGCCCAACTCCTCGACAAAAACGCGGTATCGCAACGCCTGAGCCGCCTGGAGCTCGGCATCGGTGCTGGCCAATTTCACCTGAAATCCTGTCGTCTCTTGACGCATGTTCATCCCGGCTCTTCCCCTTCCCCAGACTTTTATGAAAGCCCTCCGGCAAAGGCAATCACTCCCCAAAAGGTTAGCTAGAACTCTCCCTATGCGTGTGTTAACCTTCTGGTAACTCTGTTGGGGGATTAAAGACCGGTATGAGTGAAACGCGCCGTCCATCAATGACGACTTTCCCGGCGTTCGGGAAATTCACCGTGACCTTTCCGGCGATGTTCGATTGCACCTGTCCCGTTCCCCAATCGGGCTGGTCCGGATGCGACACCAACATGCCGGGTTCCAGTAATGCGTTAAGTTCCGACATCCCCTGACTACCCCTGGAGTATCCCCTTTGACCCACGATACCGCGAATGTTGCCGCGCTGATAGGCTCCCGTATCTGCCACGACCTGATAAGCCCGGTGGGCGCGGTCACCAACGGGCTTGAATTGCTGGCGATGTCCGGTGTGGGGGACAGCCCGGAACTGTCGCTGGTCAACAGTTCCGCCGCCGATGCAAGCGCGCGGATTCGCCTTTTCCGGTTGGCCTTTGGCACCGCAAGCGACGGACAGACGACCGGGAATGACGAACTCAGGCGGATATTCAGGGATCACTATTCTGATGGCCGGTTGGAAGTCACCTTCCACCCGCAGGACGATGTGCCGCGAAAGACTGCCAAGGCGGTTGTCCTTGCGGTTCTTTGCGTGGAACAATCCCTGCCCTTCGGTGGGCAGATCGACATCACGTCAAATAACGAGACCTGGGCGGTGACGGGCACGTCGGACCGGATCAAGACCCGCGAGCCGCTGTGGGACGGGCTTCGCGGCCTCGCCCCGCTGGAGGATCTGGCGCCTGCGGACGTGCAGTACCTTTTGCTGAGCGTGTTGCTCGCCGCGATGGACCGGTCTTGCGCCATCGCTGCGTCAGACAATGACGTGCGCCTGTCCTTCTAGGCCCGCACCGTCCCATCCCCGTCGACAAGGTATTTGAAGCTGGTGAGCTGTGCCGCGCCAACCGGACCCCGGGCGTGCATCTTGCCCGTCGCAATGCCAATCTCGGCGCCCATGCCGAACTCACCACCATCAGCAAACTGCGTCGAGGCATTGCGCATCAGGATCGCGCTATCGAGCCGGGCAAAGAACTGCGCTGCGGCCTCGTCGTCTTCGGTCACGATGCAGTCGGTGTGGTTCGAGCCGTAGCGGCGGATATGGTCAACCGCCTCATCCAGGTTCGCGACCACCCTCGCGGCGATAATCATGTCAAGGAATTCCGCACCCCAGTCGGATGAGCTTGCCGCCGTAACGCTTTCAATTGATTGAAGTGTTTCATCTCCACGAACCTCCACACCCGCGTCGAGAAGCGCGCGCACAACCCCCTGGCCAATGGTGCTGACCAGGTCGCGATGAATCAAAAGGCACTCCGCAGCGCCGCAGATACCCGTCCGACGGGTCTTGGCATTCATCACGACTTTGAGCGCCTTTTCGGGGTCGGCTTCGGCGTCGAGATAGATATGCACGATGCCTTCGAGATGGGCAAAGACCGGCACCCGTGCTTCCCGCTGGACCAACCCGACAAGCCCCTTGCCGCCGCGCGGTACGATCACATCAACCGTGTCGGTCATGGTCAGCAACTCCTGCACCGCGGCACGATCGCGGGTCGGGACAAGTTGGACCGCATCAGCAGGCAACCCGGCCTTTTCCAGGCCCTCAACCAGGCAGGCATGGATCGCACCGGAGGAATGGAAGCTCTCGGACCCGCCGCGCAGGATCACCGCATTGCCGGATTTGAGGCAAAGCGCGCCCGCATCGGCGGTGACGTTCGGGCGGCTTTCATAGATCACTCCGATCACGCCCAGGGGTGTGCGTACCCGCCGGATGTGCAGACCGGTATCCATGTCCCATTCGGCCAGAACCTCCCCCACCGGATCATCCTGCGCCGCCACGGCCCGCAGGCCGTCAACGATCCCCTGGATCCGCGCCTCATCCAGCATCAGCCGGTCCATCATCGCATCCGAAAGACCCTTGTCGCGGCCATAATCCAGATCTTTTTCATTGGCGGCAATGATCTCGCCCCGGCGCGCCCAGACAGCATCGGCGGCAGCCTCAAGCGCGGCTTGCTTGCTCTCGGCACTGGCCGTGGCCAGCGCAGCAGCGGCGGATTTGGCGCGGGCGCCGAGATCGGCCATCAGCGCGGGGATGTTCTCAAGATCTTTCATCGGCCATGTCCTCGGATCATGTTGCGGGTCACTCTATCATCAAGCGGCATCAGAACGCCATATCGTCGCGGTGGATCAGCGGTCCGCGGCCCGGGTAGCCCAGAACATCCTCGATATCCTGACTGCGTAACCCCTTGATCTTGAGCGCATCTGCGGCGTCATAGCGGGTCAGCCCCTGCCCCAGCCCGTGACCTTCGCTATCGCGTATCTCAACCGCATCGCCACGGCCAAATGGCCCTGACACGGCGGTCACACCGGCGGCAAGCAGGCTGCTGCCCTTGCGCAACGCCCCTGCGGCGCCCGCATCGACCGTCACGCAGCCCCGCGGTTTCATCGCGGCAATCCAGGCCTTGCGTTTCTGCTGCGGATCGCCCTGGGCCAGGAACCAGGTGCAGGCGGCCCCGTTTTCAAGCGCCTGTACCGGGTGCAGTACCGACCCTTCGGTGATGACCATATCGCACCCCGCCGCCGTGGCGGTCTTGGCGGCCATCAGCTTGGTTTTCATCCCGCCCTTGCTCAGCCCCGATCCGGCATCTCCGGCCATCGCCTCGATCTCGGGCGTGATTGCCTCGATCAGGTCAAACCGCCGCGCTGATGGGTCCTGCGCCGGGTTGGCAGAATAAAACCCGTCCACGTCACTCAACAGGATAAGCTGATCCGCCCCGGCGGTGACCGCCACCTGCGCCGCCATCCGGTCATTGTCGCCATAGCGGATTTCGTCCGTGGCGACGGTGTCGTTTTCATTGACGATCGGAATGACGCCCAGTTTCAGGAGCTGCTCCAGCGTGGCGCGGGAATTGAGGTAGCGTCGCCTGTCCGCACTATCTTCCAGCGTGACAAGCACCTGCGCTGCCTTTAGCCCGTGTTCACTAAGGGCGCGGTCATAGGCACCGGCGAGCTTGATCTGCCCGACGGCGGCGGCAGCTTGCGATTGCTCCAGCGACAATTCTGTTGCCGGTAATTCAAGCGCGTTGCGGCCCATGGCAATCGAGCCGGAGGAGACCAGCAACACATCCGTCCCACGCGCTCTGAGGCGTGCCACATCAGCAGCAAGTGCCGCCAGCCAATCGGCGCGCAAATCACCGCTGTTGCGGTCGACCAGCAGGGCGGAGCCGATCTTGATGACCAGGCGTTTGGCGTCCTTCAGGGTTGCCACGGCTCGACATCCGTCTCTTCGGGTTTCATACGCAGTTTGCCTTCGTCGATCTGACCGCGAAGGGCGCGCAGAACCTCTGTTACCCCGTCACGGGCCACGCCGGACATGGTCATGACCGGCCCGCCGGACGCCTTTTCCAAGTCGGCAACCCGTTCGGCACGCTCTTCGTCGCTCAAGGCGTCGATCTTGTTCAGCACGGTCACGCGCGGCTTGTTGGCCAGCACATCGCCATAGGCTTCGATCTCGTGGATGATCGTCGCGTAATCCTCGGCCACGGTCTCTGAGGTGCCATCGACGAGGTGCAAGAGGACCGAGCAGCGTTCGACGTGACCAAGGAAGAGATCTCCCAGCCCCCTACCCTCGGACGCGCCGTCGATCAGGCCCGGGATATCCGCCACGACGAACTCCACGTTGTCAACGCCCACCACCCCGAGATTGGGATGCAGCGTGGTAAACGGATAATCCGCGATCTTGGGCCGCGCATTGGATGTAGCCGCGAGGAAAGTGGATTTGCCCGCATTGGGCAGGCCCAGAAGCCCCACATCGGCAATCAGCTTGAGCCGGAGCCAGATCGTGCGTTCGACCCCCTCCTGCCCCGGATTGGCGCGACGCGGGGCCTGATTGGTCGAGGATTTGAAATGCAGGTTGCCAAAGCCGCCATTGCCGCCGCGCGCCAGTTCGACCCGCTGACCCACCTCGGTCAGGTCGGCAATCACCGTCTCCTGATCCTCGTCCAGCACTTCGGTGCCAACGGGCGCGCGCAACACGATATCATCGCCATCCTTGCCGGTGCGCTGCTTGCCCATGCCGGGTTGACCGTTCTTGGCAAAGAAATGCTGCTGATATCGGAAATCAATCAGCGTGTTCAGCCCATCGACCACCTCGATCCAGACCGAACCGCCCTTGCCGCCATCGCCACCATCGGGGCCGCCATATTCGATGTATTTCTCGCGCCGGAAGCTCACGCAGCCGCCGCCGCCCGCACCGGACCGGATATAGACCTTCGCTAGATCGAGAAATTTCATGGGTCACGGTCCTTTGTGGCGTCCGTCATTGCGATAGAGGGAAAACTGGCGGCGCTCAAGCCTGCGGGGCATCGAGCGTGAAGGTGCGGATCGGAAAATCGCCGTTGCGGGAGGCGCAAAAGCCTGTGCAGGCGGCGCCCTCGGCAAAGCCGAGCTTCGTCAGAACATGTGCCGAGGCTGGATTGTCCTCGAAAACACAGGCTTTGAGGCCCGGCCACCTGCCCGTGGTAAAGGCATGATCGACCACGGCGCGACCCATTTCGGTGGCATACCCCCGGCCCCACTGCGCTTGTGGCAGCATGTAGCCGAAATCGCCGTCCGGGCCGACACCCACCGTGCCAATCAAATCCGATCCAGCAAGAGCAACGAGCCAGCCGCCCTTATCCCCAAACCCGACGGCGCAGCGTTTTTCGGTAAAGGCGGGATCGGCGGGCCAGGGCCATGTCCCGGTGTGACGCACAACGTCAAAGTCGCCCACCATGACCTGCATATCGCCCGCATCCGCGACCGTCACGGGCCGCAGCAGCAGACGTTCAGTCCGCAGGATCTCGCCCCCACTCTCCATCTCATTCAAACCGCCGGCTGTAGGTCCAGGTGGGCACCGTGGTGCCGCGCGCGACCGCATAGCTTTCGGCATCGCCCAGGTATTGGAACCCGCAATTGGTCAGGACCCGGGCGGAAGCCGCGTTGTCCTGGAACACGCTGGCGAAGATGTTGGCGCAGTCCTGCGGGTTCGCGGCCACCAGCGACGATACCGCGGCAGAGGCCACACCGGTGTTCCAATAGGCGGGCGCCACCCAATAGCCGACCTCGGATTGGTTGCGGTCGAGGCGCGTGAGACTGATGAGGCCCATCACCTCGTCACGGCCCGATTTACTGCCATCCATGGCCCAGAAATCCTCGATCCGGTCCTCGGCCATGGCGCGCGCAATCATCGCTTCGGTCAGACCCGGCGGCAGCGGATGCGGGATTGACGTGGTGTTCATCGCCACGCGCGCATCGCCTGCGTTCATCGCGATCAGCCCCGCGTCGGACGCCCGCAACGGACGCAGGTCAAAATGGACCGTTTCGATCACCGGCTGATTTACAATCGTATCAAGTTTCATCTGCTCTCTCCTCCGAACAGTACAAACAGCACCGAGGCGACGGTCAGTCCCGCCAGTGCCCACATCAAGTATTTCTCGGCCGGTTTCCCGGCGACGGTCTGCGCGATCCGGTCTCCTCCATAGGACCAGATCGGGTGCAGAACGACCTGCAATGCCAAGAATGAGATGGCCACCGCAAGCGTCGCCTGCAAGGCCGGGGTGCCTGGGCTCACGAAATTGGTAAATCCCGCGACGATCATCGCCCAGGCCTTGGGGTTGAGCGGATGCACGAGTAATCCGGCGGCAAATCCCGGCGCCTTCGCGACACTGCGCCCGGCCTCAAGGCGCATGTTGGCCACCTTCCACGCAAGCCAGCAGATATAGGCCGCCGACGCCCATTTGAGCGCGGCAAAGATGCCCGGGGCCTGTTCTGCAAGCTCCATCAAGCCAAACCCGACGGGCCAGATCACAAGCTGCTTGCTCACGACGACACCGGCCACGAATGGCAAGGCCGCCCGGAACCCGAACCGTGCGCCCGTGACCAAGAGCGCCATATTGGCAGGGCCCGGTGTTCCGATCTGGCTGGCCCCGAAGACGACCAAACTGATGACGGCAACGCTCATCTCGGTTGCTTTCCTGCAAAACGAAAAAGGGACCGGCGGTATCGCCGATCCCCTGAATTTGTCAAAACCCTTTCGGTCGGCTTATTCGGCGGCCTCCGCCACTGGCAGGACCGAAATAAAGGTACGGCCCTTGAGACCCTTGTGGAATTTCACGGCGCCTTCGACAGTTGCAAAGATGGTGTGATCCTTGCCCTGGCCCACGCCTTCACCCGGCCAAAACTTGTTGCCGCGCTGGCGCGCGATGATGTTTCCGGGGATGACAGCTTCGCCACCGTATTTCTTTACACCAAGGCGGCGACCGGCTGAGTCGCGGCCGTTACGGGATGAACCGCCTGCTTTCTTATGTGCCATCTCGTCTCTCCTTAGCCTTTAGCCAGTTCTTTGGCCTGTGCGATCCAGCCTTCACGCTCGATCCGGCCTTTGAACGACAGTTTCTCGTCCATAGCAGCTACGTCGTCTTCCGTCCATGCTGCGATCTGGGCGAATGTTGTGACGCCCGCTTCAAGCAGTTTCTTCTCAAGCGCCGGGCCAACGCCGCTCAGCTGCTTGAGATCGTCCGCGCCCTTGTCAGCCTTGGCGGCTTTCTTCGGGGCTTCCTTCTTGGCGGCCTCTTTCTTCGGCGCGGCTTTCTTGGGCTCAGCCTTGGCTTCTGCCTTCTTCGGCGCGGCCTTCTTGGCCGGTGCCGTCGATACCGCAGCGGCAGACACCGAACCGGCACCCATCGCGGCTTTGACGCCCGACTTGTCGGCACCCTTTTCAAGGATGTCGGTCACGCGCAGAACGGTCAGTTGCTGACGATGGCCCTTCGTGCGCTGGCTGCCGTGCTTACGGCGACGCTTCACGAAATGGATGACCTTGTCACCCTTGATCTGGTCAACGACCTCGGCCTGAACCGCGGCACCGTCCACGAGGGGTGCGCCGACAACCGGCTTGTCACCGCCCAGCATCAGAATCTCGTTGAATTGAACTTTCTCACCGGCATCCGCTGCAAGTTTCTCAACACGAAGCATGTCACCCGAGGACACCTTGTATTGCTTGCCACCGGTCTTGAGGACCGCAAACATTTGCTTTTCCTTCACATTTTCGCGTCCGCCGGTCCCCCTTTTCGGGGCGTTTCGGCCTCTTGGCCACCTTGAACAGCGCGCCCTTCCGAGCGATATTTCCATAACCCGGACAGGGACCACCCCTGCCGAGATGCGCGCTTATCAAGGCAAATCGGGTGCAAGTCAAGCCCTGTCTTGGCGGACCTCAGGACAATCAATGCGACCGCTCAGGTCCTCAAAGTGGGGTGCTCCTGAGTTGATCGCCAATCGCCCGGCCCATCAGGTAGGAAATCTCTTCATACATGCGATCGAAGGACGCGAAAATCGCCCTGTTCACCTCCCGCCCCTCAGCCGTGCGGTAAAGCGCGGCATAAGCCGCCAACTGCGCCGGATCGAGTGGTTCATAAGCCACCATCAGAAACGCCCCGAGCCATTCCGCCGAGGACTGCCGCGTGTCGTCCTCCTGCGACCAGACATCGGCGAAGATCTCGTCCTCTGTCGCGTCATAGGCCCCGCCGTCGCGCAAGCCGCGATAGAACATCAGGCTCGCGTTGAGCGTCCCCATCACGTTGAACTCGATCAGGTCGCTGTCATCAATCAGCTCGGCGATCTGTGCCGACAGGTCGGGGTCGTCTTCCTCAAGCGTCTGAAATCGCGCCATTGCCGCGTCCTCGGCCGCCGCATCGAGGAAAACCCGCCGCGCCGCCAGTTCGGATGCGATGACCTCCTGCCCCTCGACGGATGCAAAATAGTCCACCACGGGCCCAATATCCGCACCTTGCAGTTCCTCCCGGAAATCGTTGCTCACCACGGCGAACATGTTTTCCGTATCGTAAAGCCGCGCCACATCCTCGGCCCACCCTGCCTCATCCACATCAGGGATCAATTGACGTCCGACCTCCCCGCCATATCGCAGCCCTTCAAGATGCATGATCTCGACGGTTTCTTCAAAGCGCAGCAGCGTGATCAGCCGGTCGATATCGTCATCGGGTTCCGCAATGGCGGGGACCGCGAGCGCGGTGAACAGGCCGAACGCGGCGCATCCCCGCCGCAGGAGATGGATCAAAGTTCCAGACCCGGCGACAGATCCGCCAGCCGATCCGCCAGAACCTCGAACCGGTTGGCCATGATCTCGTACTGGACGGCATTCATCAGCACATAAACCTGTTTCATATCCGGATGCTCCAGCGCCTCGGCATAAGCCAGGAGGTCGTCATCGGACATGTCGCGATAGGTATAGGCCGCGGAAACAAGCCCCGACGCCTTCAGATCCTCGCGCAATTCTTCTTCAGATTCCTTCAAAAGCGCCCGCAGCGCATCCGCGTCGATCTCGTTTTCCAGAACACCGGCATTCGATGCGGCCATGAGGAAGCGGAACTGGATCTCATGCAGGCCCTTCACCGCTGTGCCGGCGCTGTCGATCGCGTCGTTCATCCGCTGAAGGTATTCCAACCGTTCACCGCCCTCTTCGACGATCTTCGTGCCCTCTGCCATCCGGCGCTCGTTGTCTTCGTCCATATGGGCAAGGTTCTCGATCTCGACCAGACGTTGCCCAAGATCCGAGGCATAGAAGTCAACCGCATGGGTCAGGAGCGCGTCATCAAGCGTGTGCGACAGGATATCAAGCGCGGTTTCCCGCATCCCGTCGGTCTCGAAAACCTCATCGGCCGTGTGCGACCAATCGGCGCCGAAATCATCCGCCGCCATGCCCAACATCGACGGCGCATCCTTCGCCGAAAGCGCAATGCTCTCCAACGCCACGTCAAAACCGGTCACTTCAAGGAAGGTCTCCAACCGTGCGCGATCCGCAGCAGATGCAGGCGCGATGCTGAACGCCATCATGCATAGAAGCGTGGCCCCGAGCAGGAACGGCCGATGGAATTGGCGGAAAGTGAACGTCATGGCAAATCGGCCCTCATTGTTTTCCTCACCCCTTATACCTAGGAAAATTCTGGGGCCAAACAATGCAAAACCCCTTGTCTCTGTTTCCAAAGCTTATTAAACGCCCCGCAAGACCCCCGCGGAGAGGTGCCGGAGTGGTCGAACGGGGCGGTCTCGAAAACCGTTGTGGGTGCAAGCCTACCCAGGGTTCGAATCCCTGTCTCTCCGCCACATTATCCCACACGAAAAGGTGTTCCTGTTGAATCCTGGCGCTTAGCGCTCACCGCTTACAAGGGTATGATCTCTGGAGCGGCAACGCCAGATTGGCATCGCGAAAGCAAGAATGGCTGGCTTTTACATGGTCTTCAATTGTCGAATGGCCCCAAGTCATGGATGGCGACAGCAAAAGCGAAAGGCAGCAAGGATGGCGCCGGGACCGCTGACAGCTCATTGAACCTGTAGGGTTGTTCAACGAGGGCTAACCTAACGCAGGGATTTCTGCCGGGTACGGGTCATGATCCAGGTTTCCAACTGCCCGACGCTGTCAGCCTGAACATAGGGGTTGCCCTGGCGCGAAATCAGCACGTCGCGCTGGACGACGACCGCTGTACTGCCTTCGGGCAGCGCATAGGTGTACCCCGCAAACCGGTCCATCCATGCCGCGGCCTTGTGGGACCGCTGAACAAAGCTGGTCTTGCTGATCTCACCGGATCTTGACGCGCGATAACCATAGGCACGCAATTCTCCGAAACTCGACCGGAGCGCCCGTTCCACCCGACCCCTCGGCGCCGCAATGCGCATGCAGAACGGTTTTGGCGGGCTCGTGCGCCAGATTGCAGGAGAACCCTTGATCCGGTCGGGCCTCTCCATCCGGGCCAGGGCAATCAACCCGACACCGCCGCCTTCACTCAACCCCTCCCGCACGCCAAGGATCGCGCCTTCCCGCGCCGCCGATCCCCAGGTCGTGAGATAGAACTCGGTCACGAACTGCGGCATCCGGGTGTTGGACGAGACATTCTTGCAATCCGGAAGCGTATCAAGGCTCGAAGCTGAACGGTTGACCATTGGAGGCTGCCCCGGCGCGGCACAGCCGGTCAAACTTACACCAAGAAAAAAGAGGGCCATCCAACGACGAACGCGCCGCCTGCCGGAGAGATATCGAAAGTTGAACATGACCCCGCGCGTTGAATTCCGCTCCATCAAAGATTGCCCCTGGAGATAAGCCACCTGGATAACACCGTTTGAAGACCCCGGTATTTCAAAACGCCTCACAACCTGCCCTCAGTAGGCCTGCATAAACGCGTGTACACCTTTACCGAACTCCATCATTTGTTGTGCATCTTCATAAGAAATCACACCGGTGGACGCCGCATTTCGGATGTATTGGCGTACATATTCGGCATCCCGGGCATCCAGGTTCAAGGCCTGGTTACCGAATACCTTTTTTGCGGCCGGTTGAATGCGCTCCTCAAGGGTCTGCTGGCATATTCCTGCCTTCGCGACCCCGAAAGTACTCTTGGCCATCTTTCCGAGGGTAGCACCGAGGAGACTTGGTTTGCCGTTGCTTCCCAATGCAATGGCCCCCGCTCCCATGGCCACGACATCTCCGCCATCAAAGCCGATGAAATTTTCCAGAAGCCTGTCGGTGCAGACGGCATACGCGATGTGTTTGGTACAAGACATTGCCGGCGCGACAAGGTTCGGTGAATTCCTTGTCGCGAAGTGACGTCGCTCCACGTCTTTACCCAGAACAGAAAAATAAGCGATCATCTCCTGTTGTACTTCTGAAAACACCAGCTTTTCCGGGCAAGCGCCGAGCCGGTTACCGGCAACCTGCGAAAACGCAGGCAAGCTAAGGCAAAAGCTCAGAAAAATGGCCAGATATGAACTACGTCGCATTTAAAAACCCCCGTATTGATACCTTGTCACAGTTGGCAAGGTGGTAAGTGTCTTGTCAAAAAAGCCACGTCAGATGACCTGCAATGCCTTGGACCGCGCCAAACATCCGGAAAGTGACGCCAGGCAATTCGAGAAACGATGCGCTGACCGCCACCGCAGGTCCAGGTTTTTGCCCCCAATTGGACCAGCCAACTGGGGGCAATCCAAATTCAGATCACGACAACATTCGCAAATGAGTTGATCGCCGCTTTGCGTTGCTTGATCCGGGCGCGTAATGCTGCCGCCTGTTGCGGATCGCTGGTGCGGGACAGGCGGTTTACGTCCGAGTTCAGCGCGTTGATCTCGCGGTTGATCGACGACACCTGACCTGATGACAGCCGCTGCGCCGCTTGCAGGTCTCTGATCCGTGAATTCGCCCGGCTGATCGCGATGCGCTCCCGCTCCACTTCCTTGGCGATGGTCGCCTGGTTCAGTTTCAGGTTCTGTTGGCGCGTCTCGAAATGCCCGCCGCTGCTGCACATGGCCGAGGACAGGACATTGTTCACCTGGTTCGGGTCACAGGAACCGGCGTCCATGCACGCGGTCAGCGACATGGCCCCGATCAGCCCCAAGGATACTCCTACTTTCATGATCTTGTCCTTTCACATGATCAGAGTGCCGAACGGGAAATGGAGTCCACAAGCGCGTTATAGCTCTTGGTCGTCGCATTTTGTTCGTTGGTGATCTGGTTCTTGCGGCTTGCCAGTTGGTTGGACTGTTTCGACCCCTTCTGCGAGAGCGATGCCGAGCTGCTCTTCATGGCGTTGGACGCCTTGCGGAGCTGTTGTGCGTCGGCGCGGGCATCGGCACGGGCCAGTTGCAATTGCTCTTTGGTCGCACGACCGGCTTTGACCTCACGCTTCAGGCTTGAGAGCTTGCGCTGATGGTACTGCGCGACGCGCTGCGCCTTCTGACGGGCCGAGCGGGCGGTTGTCAACTGGTTGGCTGAGATCCTGATCCGACGCTTGAGCGCATTTTCAGCCTGGGCCGCAGCATTTTGACGCTTGGCCTGCTCCTTGCCCTTCTTGGCACCATAAGCGGCGCCCGCAGCGCCCGCGCCCACGGTTGCCACGGCGGTCTGCTTGTCGTTGCAATCTGCGAGCCGACACCCGAAGTAACCGCCTAGCGCCCCAACGCCGCCTCCAATCAGACCGCCCTGCAAGGCGAAGTTGGCTTGCCGGCGAGCGGCCGCGCGTTGTTCCTGCTCCAGCGAAATCAGTTTTTCGGACTGGCTCAGCAGCCGGATGGCCTCCGGGCTCAAATTGCCCTTCGTCGCCAGGCTCGGCCCGCCACCGGTGGTTTCCACACATCCGGCCAGCATCGCCACAATGGCGAACACCCCAAATAATCCCCTCATTCCAAACATCGTTACTTCCTCCTTGTTACCTTTGATTTTCAAAACTCATTCCCGGCCGGTAAGCCTTGCATGATATGCTTCCAATTGATCAAAAAACACCTGCGGATCGGTGTCGGACTTTGATCGATATTCTTTCACGAAATCCGCAAACATCAACTGCATTTCGTCGGTCGTGTTCCTGGTTTTCTCGGACATTTCCGCAAGCCTCGCATCGTTTTCCTCGCGCACGATCTCCAATGCGTCGGCCAGGGTTGCTTCGTCGAAATCGCCCGCCGCATGGACAAGCGCGTTGAGGAAGATGTCCTTGGTGATGCTAAGGCGTTCACCCAGCCTTGTTCGGTACGCGATCAGGTCATCGTTCGCGGCCCCGGCGGCAATCACATCATCAAGCCTGACCCCTTCGTCATAGGTGACGATGAATGATCGGATGGCAAAAAATCCGCCCTGCAGGATCGTACGCGCGCTCCGG
Source organism: Roseovarius sp. MMSF_3359 (assembly GCF_030733385.1). Taxonomy (GTDB): domain Bacteria; phylum Pseudomonadota; class Alphaproteobacteria; order Rhodobacterales; family Rhodobacteraceae; genus Roseovarius. Next base: position 20,577 of record NZ_JASHJC010000010.1, read on the forward strand.
CTTTCGATGACATTGCGTCGCTCCATCTCGGTCTCGAAGGTTGCTTTGGCATCGAGAAGCGCCGCCTGAACATCCTCGTCCTTTTCAGCCGCGGCAATCTTGGCCAACGCCTCGATCGGGTCATCCCCCGGATCCAGCGCGACACGGGTTTCCCCAAGGTCGTGCCAACTGCTGTTGATATCGGTGATCCGTTTCTGATCTTTCAGGATCGGGGAGCCAAAGACGACCCGCAAACCGGTGTAAGGTTTGCCCGCCGGAAGTCCCGTGTCGGGATCAAACAGGCTCACCTCGTCACGGGCGGCGGTCCGCACGCGGTTCTCAGAGGTCAGGCAGCTTCCGCCACGGGCCGTTGCGCCGCCGATCTGGCCATGGGCATGTTCGCGCTTTCGGAGCTGATAGAGCGCCATCGTGTATTCCTGCACATTCCCGAGAATGTCGAAAAGCCCAAGGGGGTTGGCTTGCAGCAATCCCACCGACTGCGCCGCGCCATCACATGACTTGAAACCCGCAAACCAGACATAATCGAGCATCGGCCCGTCCATCGGGAAGAGCTTCTTGCGGCGCTCCGCCTTGGTTACCTGCAAGCCGCCCCGGGCGGCGAATTCCCACTCTTCCTCGGTCGGCAGGCGCACGAAAGCCTGGGGACCCGCTGCCGCTTCGAGCTCGTCCTTGGCGTTCTCGTACAGCCAGGCCGTATATTTGGCAGTGAATTCCTGGGCGTCAAACCAGCTCATTTCCTGCGCGGGTTCGGCGATCTCATCGGCGGGGGTTGGGCAGGTGTCGCCCATCACCGACTGCCATTGCTCCCAGGTGACCTCGTATTTGCCGATCAGGTAATACCGCTTGGCGGCGCTGGATTTGGTCAATCCGCCGACAAGAGACCGTGTGACAATGGATTCCGAATGCTCCTGCCCGGAGATGTCGGAATTGCCCATCTGCACTTCTTCGTCCGCCAGCCAGTTATCCACCGCCGGGGTGCTGACCTTGCGAAAAGTCATCGCACCGCCACAAGGCATCGGCAGGGTCACGTCCTCTTCCATCGGGACCGGGTTCCAATAGATCTCGTCCCACCGGTCCTGCGCCAAGGCCAGACCGGGCAGAAAGGCAGCAAGTGCCGCTGCGCGAAACGCTTGTCTAACGAACATCAAGAAAACCCTCTTCTGGTGTAATGGACGTGATCGCAAAAGCGGCACCGAGCGACGCGAGCGTCGCGACAACGAGCGTCGCCCCCGCGCTGGCGAAAATTTCCACCGGGGACAGGCGGGCCAGGGATTCTTCGACCCGGAATGTGCTGGCCAGGGCCAGGTCGAGGAGACCGGTCAGCAAGGCGTAAAAGACAATCGACAAAAGCCATCCGGCGACACCGATGACTGCCGCCTGGGTGATTGGGAGCAGGAAGGCGCGTTTGCGGCTCAGCCCCCCGGCGCGCAGCAGGCTTATCGGACGGCGGTTGCGGCTGATCGCGGCCCAAAGGCTTGCGGCAAAGGTGGCGGTCACGCCGAGCAGGCCGACACCCGCGACGGTATTGAACCCGCTATCGAGCGCGCTGCGCAGCGAGACCAGGTCAGCGGCCTTGTCCAGCGATGCGCCCGATGCGTACCCTTTCGCGGCAAGATCCTCGACCAGACGGAAGGCGCCATCGACATCCCGGGCATAAAGGCGCACGAGGGGGAATGTGTCCGGCGCCGGATAATCCGCGCGCAGCGGGTTTAGATCGAACCCCGTCACGTCCCCATGGGTCCAGTCCTGCAGAAGAAACAGATCACCCGTTTCCATCAGCGCACCGGTCCGGCCCCAGACGCCGGCGGGCAGAACGCCACTCACGGTCAGGGTCAGGAAAGCGCCGTCCGGGGCGTCATCGTTGGGCCGCATCAGGGCCTCGACCGGATCGCCGGGCGCAAGACCGCCCAGTTGCCCTGCCAGGGCCGCCGACAACACCACTTCGCCAGGACCGGGCGGTGCAAGACCCCCGCCGAGATACGGGTCCCCTGCCCCGGCGGCCAGGAGCGTGACGTTGCGCACCAGATCCCCGCCATCGACCGGCACGGCGAAATCCGACAGCACCGCGAGTTGGATCGGATGAGCGCCGATGTAGCGGACATCGGGATGTTGGCGAAGTTCCTCGACAAAGGCAGCCGAAAAACTGTCCTGCCCGATGAACTGGATGCGAAGATCCTCCGGATTTTCCAAAAGCGCCTGCGTTCGGTCGGCAATATAGCCGTTTTTGATGCCAAGGATGATGAGGAGCGGGACCAATAGTGCCGCCAGCCCGATGATCTGGCACCAGGTCGCCACCCGCGCGTGGCGGAGATCGGCATAGGCCAGTCTGCAGATCAACGGCGCCTTCATCATGCCGCCTCGAACACGGAGGTACGGTTGGATTTCTCGCCGGTTTCCGTCACCATGATCTCTCTGAACTGATACGCCTCGACCAGGTGTAACTGATGCGTCGCCAACACGATCGCGGCACCGGACCGGTCCGCCAGGGCAATCAGGCTGTCCATCACGCGGCTGGCGTTTTTGGCATCAAGCGCCGCGGTCGGCTCATCCGCGAGGATCAGCGCCGGCCGTTGCGCCAGCGCGCAGGCCACCGCCGCACGTTGCCGCTGCCCCCCCGACAGGCCGGCAGGCATCGCATCAAGCACCTCGCCCAGATCCAGCATTTCGACAAGCAGGTCGATCTCCTGCACCGGCAAAGCATCGGCCAGCTCGGCACTGCAGAGGATGTTTTCACGGATCGTCAGGAATTCGAGCAACCCGTCGCGTTGCGGCAGATAGGTGGCGCTTTGCGCGCGCAGAAGGCTAAGCAGGCTCTGATCGTTGCTGCGCCAGGCGTTTAGCACATCGCGGCCCACCAACCGGAAGGCAATCCCGTCATCGGGGTTCGTGGCCATTGCCAACAAGGCCAGGATGGTTGATTTGCCGCTGCCGCTTGGCCCGACAAGGGCGACCCTGTCACCCGGATGCAGGTAAAGTTCCGGCAAGGCAACCTCGAACCGGCGATCCTCATCGAAGCGCGCCTTGCGGAGCCCTTCGGCCTCAAGAATGTATCCCGACGCCCCCGCGCCGGTCACGGGATCATTTCCAGCGGGATCGGATAAACCTTCTCCGGCTCACCGGCTTCGGGGCTCAGCGCGATCCAATTGTCGGTGTCGGCATAGTAAAGCTCGTACATCGACAGTTTCGACTTGATCGTTTCGATCTGCTCATACCGACCGCTCCCGCCCATTTCGACCCAGGCCGTCGGCGAGATCTGCGTCAGATCGCTCTCATACGGCAATCCGCCCAGATAATCGCCCAGCAACTGGCCGAGATTGTCGAACTCTTCGACCTCCGTGACGCCGACGCCGCTGCTGCCGGGCAGTTTCTTGATTGTCGACGGGTCGCGCACGATGCGGGCCATGACGGTCCGGAGGACTTCGAAGAACTTGGACGGATCTTCCTGCTCGTTGACCGAGAAGGCTTCGACAACCGCCTGAAGCGTGACATAGACATCGTTCAACTGCGCCCGGGTCAGAAGCACCCGCGGCGCAAGCGCGATCCGGCGCGGATCATCCAGCGCGAAATCCGCGACCCAGGCTTCGTAGGTATCGGGCGCCTGGGTCTGGTTCTGGCGGCCAAGCCACTCAAGCTCCATCGCGTGACCCAGCTCCGAGACCGCGCAGGCGATTGAATCGGGATCGGCCTCACATGGATCAGGTGCACCGGCGGAACTTGCCGAGACCTGGGTGTTAACCTGGTTGAGCAAGGCTTCGGTCACGATGCTGACCTGCTCGGCAAACTCGTTTACGTCGCCGTTTTCGATCGGAAAGACATATGATTTCCGGGCGCGTTCCTGGTACGTCAGTTGCTCAAGCTGCGCGATCGAGTCGTCGTGATAGGCCCGGCCTGCCCGTGTCTTGAGGAACATCGCCATCGTGGCAATCCCAAGATCCTTGCTCAACCGTGTGCCAAGCAGTTGCGGTGTTGAATCCGACCCCGCGCCGTTTTCCGTCCCGACGAGCATCCCCGCATCACTTATGTAGATGATGTACTTGCCCCCGAAATCCTCCCAGGCCCCGGATTCTGCCGCCATCGTCAGGCCGCTCATGCCGTCTTCATCGAAATCATGGCTTGAAACGCTGGTGACCTTCATACCCTTCAAGGCCGAGAGGAAGCCGTTCTTGTCGAAATCGGGGTTGAGCGGGAAATACTCCTTGGAGCGGTACTCCAGACCAGGCACCTGCCCGACATCGCTGCGGAAACCTACGAGACCAAAGCTGAAGTCCGCCTCGCTCTCGGCACCGAGGATGCCGGACAAGAGGGATTCAATCGCGCCCCGCGTGGCGTCGATATAGGGCTGCATCGAGGTCGACGTATCAATCACGAAAACGATGCCGACATTGAAGGGACCCTGCGGCGTCTCTTCCTGTTCCGGGGGTTCGTTCTGGTTGATCGACGCGACTTTGAGGATCACCTTGGGCCGCCGATTGACCCGAATATCCGCATGTTCGAGGATCGGCAGCAGATAAAATTGCTCGGTCATCGGCACAAATTCCGCCGGTTCGACCGACAGAACCTTGCTGTCTCCCGCGCCGTTGCCGCCGCGAATGCTGGTCACCAGCAACTCCGCGCGGGTGCTCATCGCTTCATCCTTGAGGAAGCTGGTCAGCGCCTCCTTGCCGTCGAAGAAAAGCGACGGCAGGCGGCCTGCGGGGTTGGTGAAGGAGACGACGATGGTCTGTTTCCAATCGACCGACTTCGCAGCGTTCAGCCAGAAGGTCTCAGCCCCGCTCAGCTTTGCGCCGACCCGAAGCCAGGTGATGTCGTCAACCTCGCTTATCTCGAACACATAGTAGGATGAGAAGACCGGCGGCTTGCTTGTTGCCGTGCCGCCGGGCTGATCGAAGAGAACGGCACCCGGCCGCGTCAGCACGCGGTGATCGAGTTGGGTATCGCCGATCTTGAGCGGTTGCGCCCCCGCCCCCATCGAAAGGGACGTGAACCAGAGTGTGGCTACCAAGAACAGAATTGGTCTCATGGTTGTCTCCTCGCTACGAACAGGCTTCCCGCGCCTTGGGGAAGGCCACGCGCAGGACTTCCGACGCGGTCACATTGCCTTCGTCGCTGCGCTTTTTCAGGTCGGCCTCCAGCAGATCAAGTTTTTCCTTTGCACCTTCGACACCTTTTTCGCAGGCCATCGCATAATGGCTCAACGCCCTGATATCGTTGGCAGTTTCCGTCATGCAAGCCTCGAAACCCACGCTGTCCTGCTGTTCGGCCATCAACAGCGCCGCCTCACCGGAGCCCTCGCCAATGGCCCGGGAGATCAGGTTGCGTGCCGCGTCGCACTCACCGTCCTCTAACGCTGCAAGACCCTGCTCATAGGTGCTGAGTTCCGGTGCTGGTTCAGGCTCTGGCTCAGGGTCCGGCGCCACCGCTTCTTCGGTCTCATCAGCCTCCGCGATATCCTCTTCGCCCTCGGTCCCATCTTCGGTGGCGGCCTCGGCCTCAGCGTCGCCCGTGTCGTCGGTCGTCTCCTGCGCCTGTTCTTCGTCAGGGGACTGCTCCATGCCGAAGAAGTACCAACCGCCCGCCCCGATCAGAAGCAGGATGGGGATCAGGATCAGCACCCAGCGAAGCGAGGATTTGGTCTCCGGCTCCTCTTGCACAACTGGTTCGGGATCGGGCTCGGAAACCATATCGCCGGCATCATCATCGGGTTCGGGTTCCTCTATCTCTTCTTCCGGCTCTTCTTCGACCTGATCCGCGCCTCCCCCGGCGCCGCCGGTCACATCCCGCGTGACTGGTCCGGCCTTCTGTTCCACATCCGACAGGGTGACCGTGCGGGTGATCCCATTCCACACCACCACATCTTTGGCAGAGAGTTCCGGGATCATCAGCTCAACCACATCCTCGTCACGAAGCGCGTTGTCGACAAGGTCAGGGCCGAAAACCAGCAGGAGGCGGTCGCCGTCGATCCGGCTTTCCAGCGCCACGAAAGCATGTTCCACCTGCTGCCAGCCATCCGGCCCCAGGAACGGATTTTTCTGCGTGCCGCGCCGGACGATCGCGGTGTAGCCCTGCGATGGCAGGTCCGGTGCCGGGGCGGAAACTTCGACCTTGCCCCCCGCCAGCGGATCGACATTACGGATCTGGAGAATGTTGCCCATCAGTCTTCCTCCCAACCCAACATGCCCAGGATCTTGCCCATGGCCGAGTTCGCCTCGACATCGACGGTGCCGCCAGCGCCGAAGCTGGCGTTCTGGACGGTGACGTCCTGGATCGCATCCATCCAGTCCTTGAAGTACGTCAGGCGCAGACGCTGCATCGCCGTGGGATCTTCGGGCAGCTCTTCGGGCGGGAACGCATTGCGCTCGAACCGGCCCGGCGCGTTTTCGGGATTGCGCCCGTGCGGCAGGTTCAATTGATCGTTCAGCACGGCACTGGCAAAGATCGAAATCCGCCGCGCCGCCGCATCAAGCCGCATGGTGTTGGTCGTGAACTGGTCCACCCGGGTTTCGAGCGCGTTGGCCACGTTCTGCCGCTCAGCCCCGATCATCAGCTCTTCGACGAAACCGCGCAGGGTCTCTTCATCAACGCCGAGGCGATCACACCACGGGCTGTCCGGCACCTTCTCCGACAGGAACCGCGCCCACCATTCAATAAGGACCTTGCCAAAGCCGATTTCGGTCGTGGTGGTTTCGGCCGCCTCTTCACCGTCAAAGAGCGCGTCAAACACGTCCTCTTCGGGCGGTGTCTCGATATGGCTGCGACGGAACTGGCGATAAGCCGCTTCCATCAGCGACGCGTCCACCTGGAAACTGGCGATAAACGGTCCAATTTCACTGGGTTTCTTGCGCAGCGCGGCGATGAGTTTGCCAATCCGCGCCGTCCGCTCTTCGAGCCGCTTCTCGAGATCGCCGGATTCGTAATAGCCCGACAACTCGGTGCCGAGCATCGCAATTGTTGTCTCGGCCCGTGGCAGGATCTGGTCATATTTCAGATCCGGGTTACAGACCGGCGCCAGTGATTCCGCCAGCAGAGACGTACCGCCGTCATTCAGCTCAAGCAGCGCCTCGAGCTTCTTGTCCGGCTGCGCGACATGCTGCTTGACCATCCCATTATTGAGGAACTGGTTGCTGAACTTGTCGTCCAGATACTGCTGAAACTCGGCCGTCAGCCCGGTTTCAGGCGGGACGAAATCGTCGGGCGACCCATCGGGTTTCGGCTCGTACTCGAAAACACCCCGATCCTCGATCGCCGGGTTCCGGATCAGGAAGACATTGTCGAATGTCTTGCCCGGCACCCATTCCTTGATCCACCAGGGGTAGGCTTCGATGTTGTTCTCGAACCGCGCGGTGATCGGATCATCAAGCCCGACCTTGCGGATGAAAAGCGTGTCACACTTGGTCAGGCAATAGAAAAGGCCCGTGGGGACCCGGCTCCGCTTGGCGGGCGTTTCGCCATGGGTTCGCGTGATCCAGTCCTTCAAGAGCCCCGGCAGCGACTTGACCTCGAAATTCTCCGGCCCCGCGCAGAGCAGCATGACGTTCAGGTCAAGATCGGCGGCATAATTGTCGAAAAGCACCGCCACCTTGCCCCGCAGGAAGCAGTTCGACCGTGCCATCGGTTCGGAGGGCGCGCGCAGGAATTCATGCACCGTCGTGTTTTCCCGCGACCGCGCGCCGGGGAAATCGAGCAGGTCGGTATGGGTGAAAAACGGCCATGGCGCGGATTCCAGCGTCACGCAAAGCTCTGCGGTCAGGGCGGTCACCACGCACATCGGCAGGGTCACATTGGCCCCGGTATCCGAGACCACGGCCAGCGTCTCGGGCGATCCTTCGGCATCGAGATCGCGCAGCGTGTTGACGTGCAGAACCCCCCTGCTCCGGTCGGCGAGCGCGTTCAGGCCGGTAAAGACCAGCTTGGGATGCCCGAGCTGATCCAGCGCGGCCTTCAGCTTGGAATAGAGGTCGTTGAACTCCTCGAGTTCTGCCCAGAGCGGCGCGAGCGCCAACACCCTGCCCGGCCCATCAAGATAGGGCACCATGGTTTCAAGGATATGCCAGTAGCCTTCTGCCGTCTCCTGGCTCAGTACATGATCCTCAAGGTTCTTTTCGATGTATTCCCGAAGCTCGTAGACGTCTTCGATGCTCATCCCGGGCTGCGGCTTCGACTGCTTGAGTGGTTCGAGTTTCTGCGCAAGCGTGTCGATCCGCTCGGAGGTCAGCGACCGGTCCTCGGTGGTTTCGACGTCGGGGTCGGGCTGAATGCGATACTGCCCTTTGAGGTCATAGAGAAACGTGTTGGCCAGGATCTTGGGGATATCGACCTCGCGCAGCATCCGCAGCACCACGGGGTTGCCCGCCGGCGTGTCGAACGACCTGAGCGAAAAGCGGGTCACGAGGCCCGTCGTCTCATCCCCACCGGACGGGTTCACCTGCGACAGGAAATCCTGCCGAACCGCATCGTCGCCCGTGCCGAAGATCACATCGACGGGGCGTTCCTTGGGCCGGATCAGCTTGCCGATCAGGAAGGATTTCCCCATCTGGCTGGCGCCGAACACGCCCACGGACATGGGCCGCGCCGCCGCTGTGCCAAGGCGGCGTGCCTCGACGGCCTGACGGCGCAACTGCTTTTGCAGGTTCGAAATGCGCGGGCTGGGCTCCCGATGGGTGTCAAGCCATTCAACCGCTTGCGAAGAGGCGGTGGCCGCCGAATTGCACCGTTCCGCCAATGCGCGATCCTTGTCGCGCAACTCCATCTCGTTTGAAGCCGGGTTCGACATCTATTTCTCCCCCATCTGCAACACGCCCGTATCAAGCCAGTATCCGGCCTCGGCCTGGTTTTCGATCACCATCGTTTGCAGGCGGCAGACCACCGCCTTGGGCGACATGCCCTCACCATCGGCCTGATCCACCGATACGACCCTGAAATCTTCCATCGCGTGTTCTTCTTCACCTTCACGAGTGTTGTCGTTGCGCTCGAACGTGACCTTCAACGGCAGTTTGATCTGCGCAAGTTTGTCCGGATCGGCGAAATGCACGTGATAGAGCGGCGACCCCTGCCACCGCGCAATCGGCAATTGGCGGAAGCCGATAAACGTGCTGCTTTCCATCGACAGCGCGAATTCATCGACGCCTTTACCCGTGTCCAGATTGACGTTTTCCAGCAGGATCTTTTCGTTGGGGATCTTGCCCTCCGCCTCCATCGTCCCGATGAACTTGGCGGTCGAGCGCATCTTGAGCCCCTCGGTCCGCAAGGTCAGGTTACTCACCGATTTCTGGCAGATATGGGCCAGCATCGCGCCCACCACCGCGGTTGTCTTGGGATCACGAATGCGCCGGTCATCGGAGCGGAACGGATACCAGTTACCCACCGGGTATTGCCCCATGAGGATGATGCGATTGGCCGGCACCGGCATCGACGCCTCGATCATCCGGCGGATGATCGGGAATTGCGACGGCCGGCCGGAAATCAGCAGCGTGTCGCAGTCGTGGCACCGGACGAGATCGCACAAATCGCGGATCATCGGCCCCACGAGACCGTCAATCAACCGCTCGATCAGGGGGGCATCGAACGAAACCGTTGCATCGAGCAAGGTCGTTTCCGAATGCGCCGGAAGCCCCGCCGCCTCGCTGAACCATTTGAGCGCCGGTTCCGCGACCACCGTATCCTCCAGCAGGAGATCACCGAGGCGGAGCTTTTCACCTGGCGCGTGTTCGCCCTTTTCATAGCAATTGAGAAGGCCTATTGCGGCAGAGGAGAACACCTGCGAGACCAGTTGGGCACGCATCGTCCGCTCCCGCTGTCCCATGCCTTCAACATTGCCCCCAAAGAGTCGCGTCAGCAGCATCGTCTGGTTACCGATCCCGACCTCACCAAGCCACGTGCTGATCTCGGGCAGCAGGTAATGCTCGACGATTTCCTTGAGCATATCGTCCCCGGCAAGGCGGAACCCTTCGCGGAAGACCTGTTCCGGCGCCAGAACCGTATCGGTGCCGGGCTGGATATTATGCGAAAGGATCATCAGGTCGGTGGTCCCGCCGCCGATATCAATACTGGCCACCTTGAGCCGCTCTTCACCGGGGGTGTTGCGCGGGGATTGCGCCACAAGCGAGATGAATTCGCGTGGCGTGCCGCGGAACTTGTCCTGAATTTCGTTGTAGAGATAGACGAGGTGGGTGCAGGTCGCCTCGTCCCAATCGAGATGGATCCTGGGCTTGCTCAGGACGCTGCCGCCATCGGCATCGTCGTCCCAATCCATCACGTCCCAAACGATATCGACCGCCTCGGAAATCCGCTCGCGCATCAGTTTCTGTTCGGCCAAGGGGGTGGCCGTCGGCAGGGTCAGGATCACCTGCTTGATCGCCCGGGGGGCACCGGAGTTGGCCCGGTTGCGCCGGACATCGACCGAATTGACCTGGGTCGCCGCATGGATCAGCAGTTCGCACAGCATCAGCATGTAAACCGACGCCCGCGAATAACGCCGCATCAGCCCGGGCATCGCGCCTTTCGTGCGCGACACAAGCTGGCCGCTCTCGGTGAGCCGCGAGATGATCGGGCCGCGGATTTCCTGCGGCTCGGCATCCGCTTCGAGATGGGCGTTGTTGTTGGACCAGGGCTGCGGCCGTTCGGTCGTATCCCAGAGATAGCGTTTCGGACTGGAAAGGCCGCTGCTGCCTTCGGTGCCATCGGTAAGCGACGCCAGCCGCGCAGCCTCCGGCCCGATCCGCACCGGGCTCGGCCACCAGAAAGCCTCGCGCTTGGTGCGCTCGGAATCGCTCGCATGCCGCACCGATCCGAAATTCGACGAGGAAAACTCGATCCGGCTCTCGAAAGGTTCGGAATAGACCTCCTCTACCCGGCTCAAATCGCGCAGCTCAAGCCGGTAGGTCTGCGCCACATCCGCATAGGATTGTGAATCGCTGTCCTCGACCAGCACACCGCAGATGCGGCTGTTGCCGACGTCGAGCACGAGGCTGACATCGACCGGCTCAACCCGGCCATGGCGCGAAAAGATATCGACCAGTTCGATACTGGGCACTTCGCAGGCAGTCTTGATCGCCTCAATAAAGGTCATGTAGGCCGCCCAATGCTCGCCCGGGCGATTGATCGAGACCTTCTCGATCGGCTTGTCGCCTTGCCGCGCCAAACCGCGCACATAGGCCTCGCGCAGCCAGTTCGACACCCAGGCCCGGCTCATGAAACCAATGTTGCGATCGTGATCGGCGCAGAAGCCGAAATAGACCTTGTCGGTCGCATCGCTGTTTTCTTCCGGGGCGGTATAGGGCTGCCCCGGCAGGCGCGGTGTCAGAAGCGTGTCGAACGCCATGATGACGCGGTATTCGCGCCCCTTCTCGTCCGGCTCCGGCAGCTTGACGATCTTGATCCGCGACCAGGTGGTCGGCCCCTCGTCAAACCCCTTGTCAGACCGGCGAAAGAACGGAAACGGCAACCATTCATTGTCGAACCGCTCCAGCGCATCGGTGCCCTTGACGCTGTAGACGTTGTCGTCATCGACCTCCTGCATGACATTCGTGTCACGCGGATAATAGAACCGCGTCTTGTCCTCGGAACCCTGGTCGATATGGACGGGATAGATGGTCACCTCGGCCCCGGTCGCGTCATGTTCGACAAAGGTCACCGGGCGGGTCATGCTTTCGACCTGCGCCTCGGCAAAGGCGAAGTCCATGAACTGAACCCCCGAATTGGGGATCAGGCTGACCATTTCACTTTCGCGGAAATCTATGATGGTTTTGAGCACTGGACGGGCTTTCTGCTTATTCTATCACGGAAAATTCGGCGACGACGTCGAGGTTGCCGGGCTGGATCGTCCCCTGGTACCGCTGGCGTTCATCGCCGCGACGGATTTGCAGGACATAGGGGACTGAGGCATTTGGTGCTTCCTGCGACGAGGCGTAGTGGCGCACGAGCACCTTGTATTTCCCCGCCTCTGCGCCATCCGTCAGGAAAAAGGCGTTCTCGACGGGGTTTTGCCGGGGCGACGCGCTGTAGCGGTTGCATACCGCTCCGGCGGTCCCGCGCTTGCGATCCGAGCAGAGGTTTGCGTCAACATCGACCCGACCGCCACATTTGGTCGTGACCCCCCGGGTCTTGACCAACCGGCCGCCACTTGGGCAATCGACCATCAGGTCAAGATCGCTGTAGCCATTCCAAAGGAGTGTCACGGTCACATCGCCTTGCTGACCTTCGGCCTCTTCCCGGGCGCGGTCGATATCGGTTTCCTCGAAGTCCGGCAGCGGAGTTTCGTTGTCCGGATCGACCGCCGGATCAATCGCGGGGTCAACCTCGGGATCAACCTGCGCAAACCGGTTGGGGTCGGCTTCATCATTGCGGCGGTTGGCTTCGCGCACCTTGCTGGACTCGATCCGGCATTGCGGCGCCTGGGCGCTCAACCGGCGGAGGCGTTCGAGTTCGAGCAGCAATTCATCACGCTCATCCTCCGCCTCGGCCACGATGGTCGGTCCGGCGCACTTGCCGAGGATGCCGAAACTGCTTGGCACGCCCGCAGCACAAGCCCGCAGCAGAAGCCAGAGAATGATGGCCAGCAACAGGATGAAGAGCAGCCAAAGAAGCCACACCCAGAAGGGCCAGGCACCGCCCGCAACGGGACCGGAAGCAACAGGCGCCGCCGCAGCGACAGGGGCTGCCTTCTGAACTTGCTGCGGCACCACCCGGCGTTCTTTCAACAACGCGCTCAGTTCGACGGAGTTCTCGTCACGCATCCCCCACAACAGAAGGATCGGTTGCCCATCGGCGGCATAGACCATCTCTGACAGGTCCTTGCCCGCAGGCAACCGCTGGATTTCCTTGAGAAGCGAGGCCCATTGCTGCTGCTGCGGCTCCTTGCTGGCCTCCATCTCATCGGCAAGCGCGGTGATATCGCCCATCAGCGATGTCAGCTTTTCCGACACCGCATCCTGCGTCTCTTCGTTCAGGTCCTTCAACGGCCGGGGCTCGGCATCCGACGAGGCCATCCACGAGATCGACCCCTTGCCGCGATAGGGCTCCGCAAAGATCGCCGCATGTTCGTCCGACAGCTTGGATTTCAGGAACGCCTGAATCTGATCCCAGCTGTCATGGACCTGATGCTGTCCGACAACGAGGGCGCGGAACCCCGAACTGTCTGTCTCACTGAGAAATCGCCGCGCCATGACTACTCCGACGCCAGCTTCGTCGCGCCGTTACACGCGGTGGAGACGAAAGGTGGGGCGACATTGTTCGCGGTCAGGAAATCGGCAAGGTTCTTGCTCGACAGCGCGTAATCCCCGTGCAGGACCAGATCACCCTCGTCAGACTGCGTGACGAAGGTATTGATGCCCACCACCCGGCCACAGACATCAACGAGCGGCCCGCCGCTATTGCCCGGTGACAGGCTCGCCGTGTGCGGAATGAAGTCCAGCGCACCGGTGGGTCGTTGGGCGGTCTGGATCGTGGTCACGATGCCGTTGGTCACAACGCCCTGGGGCGGCTTCGCCTCCTTGCCTTGCGAAATCGCCTTGGCATAGGCCACCACTTCGCCCTGGACGAAGAAGCCGGGATAGCCACTGGCATAGACGTCCTGCGTCCGCGCCGCGGAAGAGAGGCTTAACGGGATGGCCGAGGCCACGGGCGCTTCCAGCTCGAGCAAGGCAAAGTCGGGCTGCGGCAACCGCATTCCCGTCGGATCGGGCGACTTGGAGACGACGCGCGCCTTTAGCGGCTTACCGATCAGGTCATTCGTCACGATCAGTTCGGACGCATCACCGACCACATGGGAATTCGTGGCGATATGGGTCTTGCTGACGAAGAACCCGGTGCCGGACCCCAACCCCTGCTCTTCCATCCGCAGGATCAGGACAGTACCACCGCGCAGCAGGTCATCCATGCTGCCGGAGAAGGACGCTTGCGACTCTTCGGGAAGCGCCTCTGGATCGGGCTTCGTGCGCGATGGTGTTGGCGGCAGAAGGTCGATCTTGTCGGATGGGTCGGGCGCCGCTTCGCCTTCTTCGACCGCGAGCGGGTAAAGCTCCCCCTCGTAGACGCAGACCCCTTCGCGCTCGACTGTGCCAAGCCGCCGGATCTCTTCCCTCAAGCTCTGATTGCTGTCCTTGAGCGCCGCAACAACCACCTCTTCGGGGGCCGCCGGGTAACGCAGTACGCCGGGGATCAAGAGGACGATGAGGAGGATTGCGGCAAGCGTGACAGCAACCACAGGGGCGATCCACGCCGCGCGTCGGCGTACCTCGGTGCCGCCTTCACTTTCGGGAGGCTGCTGCGACGCTTGATTTGTCGATTGGTCACTCATCTTTTCCCTCCGAGCTGGATCCGCTCTGGTTTTCTTCCTGGTTGATCGCGCGGCATTCCTCGGCCGAGAGCTGCCCGCCCGCCTGCCGCACCGCGCGCATCAATCCGTCGATGTCATCCGCCTCAAGGAAGCGGCCATTGGTGGCGCGCGCGATGCAGGAATTCGCCGAGGCCGCCTTGGCCAGCGAGACAACACTGACATTCGCGTAAGGCAGTTTCTGTTTCAGTCGCGCCGCCGCCGCGCAGGGATCCCCGTTGCAGCTGTCTTCGCCGTCGGACAGGATGACGATGTTGACGGGCCTGTCGGGCGTCCGCCCGGCTTGGGTCTGGCCTGGCAACTCGTCGATGGCCTTGGCCAGCGCGGTCGATTCCCGAAGCCTGAGCCGCCGCAACGCGGCCTCGTACTCGGTCGCCTGCCCGCGGGAATAGGTACCCTCGTTGGCGACACGCACATTACATTGCGCAAAGCTCAGGAGTTTGAGGCGTGTATTGTCTGGCAGGTTTCTGACCAGCGGGTTGAGGGCACGGCGGGCAATGTCGATCCGGTCCGGCTTGTTGGGGTTTTTCGCCCGCTGCTCGGTCCGCAGGTATTCCTGGTAAATCCGTTGCTGGTCAAAAAGGCCCGCCCGCTGGAATTGCTTGGTGAGATCATTCAGACGTTGCACCAGTGCAGGATCCAGCCCGTAATCCCACGCCATGCTGAGCGAGACATCGAGCAGAACAAGCAGATCATCCGCCGGCGGCACCTGGCAATTCGCCAGTTCTTCCTCTTCCACCTCCGGCACTGGCTCTTCTTCAAGCTCGGCGTGCTCTTCTTCCGGCACGGGGATCTCGCACTGCTTGGCCTGGTTGATCCGCGTCAGCCAGTTGTCGCGCTGCTGCAGCAGCGACCGGTTTTCCTTCTGGATTTCAAGCAAACCGACCTGAGCCGGTGACTTGCAATAGTTGAGCCACCCCCAGCCAAACCCACATGCATTCAAAAACAAATAGCCGGACGCAAAAAGTAAAAGTGCAAATGCGAGCCACAGGACCAATGCAAGTGGACCAACGCTTCTCTTAATCAAAATGAATTCTCACCCCAAAAAACCACCCTGAAAGCAACGATGCCAAAAAAGTGATCTTCTGTCTATCGCTTCCTCAAGAATTTTGGGGTTTTTCAGATTGATAGCCCTTGACTTGCCGAACAGCCGGGCAAACGCCCCGGCGAAAAGAGGCGGCAATTCCTTTCCGGCAACGCAATTACATTGGTCTTTATTGTCGGCTGGCGACCGCCCTCGACCCTTTGCCCGTCACGCCTTCGATGCAAGGGCGGCCTTCAACTGTTCGTTTTCCACCTTAAGTTGAGCCATCTGGTCCTGCAGCGGCGCGAGGATCGGCTGCATCTCTTCAATCGTAAGGCGCACCGGCAGATGCTGCGGGCAATTCCAGTCGAACGCCTCAATCTCGACGAGCACTGCCCGCTCGGGTCTCCCGCGATAGCTGCTGTCATGGAGCCTTTCGATCAGGTCCGGATCGTCCGATGCATCGATCATACGCGCCCTGCCAAGGATCTTTAGGCGCGCGGAATTCGGATAATCGACCAGGATCATCGAGATGCGGTCGTCGCTGCTCAGGTTGCCCATGCTGATATATTGGCGGTTTCCACGGAAGTCCGCATAGGCGATCGTCTTTTCATCGAGCACCTTGAGAAAACCGCGTGGCCCGCCGCGGAACTGCACATAGGGCCAGCCTGTCTCGGACACGGTGGCCTGGTAGAAACCATCGCGCATGGTGATGAATTGCGTCTCCTGCGGTCCAAGAAGGTTGCCGCCCGTGACCTCATCGGCAAGAAACCTGTCATTGATCTTTGCCGAGCCCTGCCGCTCCTGGATCTTGCGGACCTCGGGCGTAAAGGCCAGTTCTGCGAATGCTTTTGCCATTGTCTTCTCCTAGAGGCCAAGGTCACTCAGACAGGGATGATCGTCGGGCCGGCGGCCCTGCGGCCAATGAAATTTTCGATCCGCCTCATCGATGGGAAGGTCATTGATGCTGGCGATCCGGGTCGCCATCAATCCATCGGCATCAAACTCCCAGTTTTCGTTTCCGTAAGACCGGAACCACGCCCCTTTGGCGTCATGCCATTCATAGGCAAACCGCACGGCGATACGATTGCCGTCATAGGCCCAGAGTTCCTTGATAAGCCGGTAGGCCTGCTCGCGTTGCCACTTCCGCGTCAGGAACGCCTCAATCTCCGCCCTGCCCCGAAGAAACTCCGCGCGGTTCCGCCAAATGCTATCCAGCGTGTAGGCCAGCGCAACCCTGCCGGGATCACGCGTGTTCCATCCATCTTCGGCGGCCCGTACCTTCGCGGCAGCGGTTTCGGATGTGAAAGGCGGCAGTGGCGGGCGGGACATGGGGTTTCTCCTGAAAGTGTACCGATCGGTAACTCTTATCAAGAAAGTTTACCGATCTGTCAACCTTTGCCTCGCAATGTGCCGCCAAATCGGCTAACGCTTGAGCGCACCATCAATTGACCCCGAGGCCCCACCATGCGGCAGACCAAGAGAGACGAACTTGTCGAAAAGGCCCTGATCGTCTTTTACGAAAACGGGTTTCATGCCACGGGAATGGACACGCTGGTGGCCAAGACGGGGATTTCCAAGACGTCGATGTACAAGCATTTCCGGACCAAGGAGGATCTGATCCTGGCCGCATTGCAATTGCGCGATCAGTTGTTCCGGGACCGGATGGTTGCACGGATGGAAGCGGCCGGTAGCGATCCGAAAACGCGGATCCTTGCCCTGTTCGATTTCCTGGACGAGTGGTTCAAGACACCGGACTTCAAGGGCTGCATGTTCATCAAGGCATCGTCAGAATTCCCCGATGAAAACCATCCGATCCGGCAACAGTCAGCGGAGCACAAGCGGTTGATCGAAACCTATGTCAGCGACCTCGCGAGGGACGCGGGCCTGAGGCAGCCGGACCGGATCGCCCGGCAGCTGATGCTCCTGAAGGAGGGCGCCATCGTGGCCGCCCATGTGGCCCGCAACGACACCGCCGCACGCGACGCGAAAGAGGTGGCCGCGACGCTGCTTGCCGATTAATCCAGTTTGCGGAGCCGTTTGAAGAGGCTCGACGTGTCCCAACGGCCGCCGCCCATTTTCTGCACGTCCTTGTAGAATTGATCGACCAGTGCCGTCACCGGCAGGGATGCACCGTTTTCGTTTGCCGTAGACAGACAGATGTCCAGGTCCTTGCGCATCCAGTCCACCGCAAAGCCATGGTCGAAGACATCGTCAAGCATCGTCTCGTAACGGTTTGCCATCTGCCAGCTTCCGGCGGCACCCTGGCTGATGACCTCGACCACAGCGCGACCGTCGAGCCCGGACTTCTCGGCGAAATGCAGCGCCTCGCTCAACCCCTGCACCAGACCCGCAATAGCAATCTGGTTGCACATCTTGGTTTTCTGACCTGCGCCGCTTTCGCCGATCCGGCGGCAGATCTTGGAATAGATCGAGAGGATCGGCTCCACCGTGTCATACGCGCCCTGATCGCCCCCGCACATGATCGACAGGACGCCGTTTTCGGCCCCCGCCTGCCCACCCGAGATCGGCGCATCGACAAAGGAGAGGCCCTGTTCGGCGGCGACCGCGTAAAGCTCGGCCGTGACTACGGCAGAAACCGTGGTGTGATCGACAAAAATCGCGCCATCGCCCATCCCGGCAAAAGCGCTCTCGTCGCCGAGGCAGACCGACCGCAGATCGTCGTCATTCCCGACACAGGCCATCACGATCTCCGCCCCCTCCACCGCGCCGCGCGGGGTTTCGGCCATGGTACCACCGTGTTCCTCCACCCATTTCTGCGCCTTGGTGGCGGTGCGGTTATAGACACAGACCTCGTGCCCTGCCGCCTGCAGGTGTCCGGCCATCGGATATCCCATCACGCCAAGGCCCAGAAATGCCAGCTTTGCCATCTTCTCATTCCTCCCCATTGTCTCGGTTCGGATTTCTGACTATCCCCGCTAGTGGATGCAAGGGAAATCGGGGCAGGCATGGCTCAGGTCTTTAAATGGTTGTTGCGGATCGCCGGGGGCATGGTGCTCCTGGCGGTGATCGCCGTCTTCGGGCTCTATTTCCTGCTGTCACGGTCACTGCCTGATTACGATAAAACGATCTCGGTCACCGGCATCACCGCGCCGGTTGAGATCGTACATGACAATGCCAATGTGCCGCATATCTTTGCCGAAAACGACGCTGATGTGTTCTTTGGCCTCGGCTACGCCCATGCGCAGGACCGCCTGTGGCAGATGACGATGCTGCGCCGCACGGTGCAGGGCCGTTTGTCCGAAGTTTTCGGCCCGCGCACGATCAACATAGACAAGGTGTTGCGCCGGTTTGACCTCTATGGCGCGGCGATCCGATCGGTCGAGGTGCAGGATGCCCGCACCCTTGCCGCGCTCAAGGCATATTCGGCGGGCGTGAATGCCCGACTTCAGGACATCAACGATGCGGCCCTTGGACGGGGCGCGCCCGAGATGTTTGTTTTTTCCAACCCGATTGCCCCCTGGCAACCGGCGGATTCCATCGCGATCATCAAGCTCCTCTCGGTGCAGCTTTCGGCGCATCTTGAAAACGAAGTGCTTTATGCGCGCACCTCGCTCGCCCTGGACGACGAAGCCCGTTTGGCGGATATCATGCCCTTGGCCCCCGGCAGCGGCATCGCCGCCCTGCCCGAATATGCAAGCCTCTTCCCCGGGACCGCCCTGCCGCAGATGACCGCGCGCGCCGAGGCGCCGAAACATCCACTGTCGCCGTTCAACAAACGCGCCTTTGCCGGAGCGTCGAATGCCTGGGCCGCGGCGCCGGCGCGCTCCGCCTCCGGCGGCACACTTCTGGCCAATGACCCGCATCTGGGCTTCACCGCCCCGGGCATCTGGTACCTGGCACGGCTCGAGCTTTCCTCTGGCGGTGTCATTGGCGGCACCATCCCCGGCGTGCCCACGGTGATGACCGGACGCAGTGCCAATCTGGGCTGGGGTATCACCTCATCTTATCTCGACGATCAGGATGTGTTCATCGAGAAGGTGAACCCCGACAATCCCGGCGAATACCTGACCCCCGATGGCTTCACGCCCTTCATCACGCAACGCTCGATCATCCGCATCAAGGATGCCGATCCGGTCACGCTCACCCGCCGCTGGACGGAGAATGGCCCTGTCCTGCCCGGCTCGCATTACAACCTCGATCAGGTGACGCCCTCGGGCCATGTGGCGGCGGTTTCATGGACCGCGCTCAGCCCGCAGGATACGACCATGAGCGCGGCGATTGAGCTGATGTATGCCGACACGGTAGACGAGGCACTTGCCGCCGGAGAGAGGTATATCGCGCCGTCGCAGAACCTGACCCTCGTGGATCAGACCAAGATCGCGATGAAGACCATCGGCGCCATGCCCCGCCGTTCCGCGGATCATGAGAGCCAAGGGCGGATGCCGTCGCGCGGGTGGATTGCCGAGAACCGCTGGAAAGGGATCAGCCCCTATTCCGCCAACCCCGAATTCATCGCTCCCGCGGGCGGGCTTCTGGGCAATACCAACAACAAGACCGTCGACCGCCCCTTTCCGCTTCATGTAAGCTTTGTCTGGGGTGACACGCAGCGGGTGCATCGCTGGAAGAAACTGATGGAAAGCCGCGAGGTGCACACCCGCGACAGCTTCATCGAGGCGCAGCTGGATGCGGTCAGCTTTACCGCGCGGTCCCTGCTGCCGCTGATCGGGGCAGATCTGTGGTTCACCGGAGAATCCGCGCCCGACGGCACGCCGGAGCGCCAGCGTCAGCGCGCGCTGCAACTGCTGTCGGACTGGAACGGCGAGATGAACGAGCATCAGCCAGAACCGCTCATCTATGCCGCGTGGCTCCGTGCCTTGCAGGAACGGCTGATCCGCGATCAGCTTGGGCCACTAGCCAATGAATTTGCCCACCCCAACCCGGTCTTCATCGAACGGGTCTACCGCGATATCGACGGCGCCTCCGCCTGGTGCGATGTCAAACAATCCTCGCCGGTGGAAACCTGCACCGATATCGCGCGGCTGGCGCTTGATGACGCCCTGATCTGGATAGGAGAACGCTATGGCACGGCCCTCGAAAGCCTGCGTTGGGGGGATGCGCACCAGGCAACCCATGACCATCCGGTGTTGGGCGAGGTGCCGGTGCTGCGGTATTTCGTGAATATCCGCCAATCCACCTCGGGCGGCGACAACACGCTCCTGCGGGGCCGCACCCGTGGCAGTGGCGACGAACCTTTTCAGAACGTACATGGAGCCGGGTATCGCGGCGTCTATGACTTCGCCGATCCCGACAGCAGCGTGTTCATCACCGCGACCGGGCAGTCCGGGCATTTCCTGTCACGGCACTATGACGATCTGGCGCAGCTCTGGCGCCGGGGGGAATACATCCCGATGTCGCTAGACCCGGAACTGGCCCGCGCCGCGGCCGTGGGCGTGACGGTGCTGAACCCTGCCCCGCAGTGATCTTGGGTCAGTAGCGCGTCGCCAATGTCCGTTGATCCAGCCGCTCAAGATTGACGATTGTCGACAGCATCAGGCGATCCTGGCTCCAATCTGCGCTGTTGCTTTGCGAGGCGAGCGAGCCGAAACTGATCGCCGCCACAAAGGGTAGGATCATCAACCCGGTCACCAGCCGCGATGGTGCGGCCTGCGCCTGGGTCAGCATCGAGAGTACCCGCCGCTTGAGGAACCGCGCCGCCCGCCGCCCGCCTTCAGGCCGGACCAGCGGTACCGTCGGCACGATGATCTGCGCCGGGCGGTTGCGCCCCATGGCATTGTCACAGACCCGTAGCAGGCAATCGCAGTAGTCCTGGAGGCCGATCCGGCGCCGGGTCAACACCTGCTGATCGCAGGCCAGTTCGCGCAACTCCTCGATCTCACGCTTGAGATAAGCAAAACCGGGGTTCCAGAAAAACACGGGGCGCAAAACCTCGACCGCGATTTCCCAACCAAGGTCACCTTGCCGCATATGCTGTAGCTCGTGAGCGATGGCGATGCGCAGGTCATCGGCCTGCGACAGCAGCCCGGAGGGTAGAACGATATACCGCCGGCCCATCCCGCGGGTCGAGAACGGCACATCCACGCGGTCGGTAAGGACAATGTCGATGCCGCGCAAGCTGCGCCACAGGAACCCACCCCGGATCACCGAGCGGACTTTCAACGCATTCCGAAGGAGCCGCGCCGCGTAGATGGAAAAACCGGTCGCCAGAACCGCGGCCACCATGATCCCGAGCGGGGAGCCGAGGGTCGTGACCTGTTGGGTGAAGACCGTGCGTGACATCCACAGGGCTTCGAATTCCGAGGGCGCCATCTGGAACCGCCCGTTTAGGAATTGCGCCAGCGCATAATCCGAAAGGCTCGGGGAATACCCGCTGCCAAGAAGTCCCGCCTGCGTTACCACGGCATGACCTGCAATGACCAACGGCGCCAGCGCCACGGCAAGGCAGATCGCATAGACCATCTGCAACTGCATCAGGCCAGCCTGCCGGAACGAGGTTCGGTTCAAAAGGACGCGGGCCGCAAACCACAAAAGAGCCGCAAGCAAGAGAACCAGATTTGCATCAATATACGCATTGAAAATCGAGTTAGCCGTCATAATCGGTCAACCTCCTGTCCAAGAGCGCCCGTATCTCCTCCAGCGCATCTTCCGACAGCCCGTCATCATCAACCAGCCGCGCCACAAGCGACGCAGGCGTCCCGTCGAACAGCTTGTCCGACAGGTTGCGCAGGGATTTCGACTGATAGGCTTCGCGGGCAAGCGCGGGTTTGTAAATCAGGGATTTGTTGACCTTTTCGCTGGTCACGAACCCCTTCTGTTCGAGTATGCGCAAAATCGTTGCGGCCGAGGTGTAGGCAAGGTTGCGCCCCGGTGCCAGACGCGCCAGCACATCCCGGACGCTGCCTTGGCCAAGCGCCCAAAGCTCGGTCATGAACTCCAGTTCGACCTCGGTCAAAAACTCACTCTTTTTCTTCTGACGCATTCGATTTTCCGATTTACCAAACTGCTCACAACCGGCGCAGTCTAGGATGGTTCCGCTGAAAATGCCACTCTGGGCTTCAGACCTTCCAGAAGCAGAAAACACCCCAGGCGATGCTAAGCCCCAAAGGCGCCCAGAGCGGCATGCCCACAAGGCCAAGCCAGGCCAGAAAGATGTAGACCGTCCCCAGGAGAGAGATGAAAAGCCGGTCCCCGCGGGTGGTCACAAGGCCAAGGACGCCCCTGCGCTCATCCCCGCCCGGGCGACGGATTTCAAGCACCGTGATGATCCCCATGGCGCTGAAAATACCGATAAAAACCAGCGCCGTTGGCCATGTCCATGCCATCCAGGAGAGCATTGTCAGGTCTCCAACTTCTTCAGGATTGCCTCGGGATCATCCGTGTGAAGTTTCTGTGACACACTCCCCAAGAGCCTGATTTGAACATATTTACCTTGCGCGTCCTCTCCGGAAAACGCAGCGCAAAGGTTGTCTGTCTCGATGATGTGAACGCCAGACTCTTCTTTGTGTTCCGACGCCAAAATCCGTATCTTCGTCATTTTTCATACCCTCCCTAAAGCAAAGCCCTTGGCGATGTAGTTGCGCACGAAATAGATCACGATGGCCCCGGGGATGATCGTGAGCGTCCCCGCGGCGGCCAGGAGGCCCAACTCATAGCCCGCGCTTGAGGCGGTCTTGGTCATGGTGGCGGCAATCGGTTTGGCCTCCACTGCTGTCAGCGTCTTGGCCAGCAGAAGTTCGACCCAGGAGAACATGAAGCAGAAGAAGGCCGCCACGCCGACGCCCGCCTTGATCGATGGCAGGAAGATCGACACGAAGAAGCGCGGGAAGGAGTAGCCGTCAACATAGGCCGTCTCGTCAAGCTCCTTGGGCACGCCGCCCATGAACCCTTCGAGGATCCAGACCGCCAGCGGGATGTTGAATAGGCAGTGGGCGAGCGCCACCGCCAGATGGGTGTCAAAGAGGCCGACGGCGGAGTAGAGCTGGAAAAACGGCAGCGCGAATACCGCCGCGGGTGCCATCCGGTTGGTCAGCAGCCAGAAGAACAGTTGCTTGTCGCCGAGGAAGCGATAGCGGCTGAACGCATAGGCGGCAGGCAGCGCCACGGTGATCGAAATCACTGTGTTTATAGACACATAGAGGATCGAGTTAATGTATCCCCAATACCAGCTCGGGTCGGTGAAGATCACCCGGTAATTGTCCAGCGTGAAGGTCTGCGGAAAAAGCGAGAAGCCCGCGAGGATTTCATTGGTCGTCTTGAAGCTCATCGCCACCAGCCAATAGATCGGCAGCAGCAGGAAGATGATGTAGACGATCGGGATGAGTGAACGCTTACGCATGGCCGTCACCCTTAATAGAGGCCGCCTGCGCCATGCCCGACCTCGGGAGGGTGTGACAGCTGGCAGGACCGCCGTGCCAAGGCGTGCAAGCGAAGCCTTCAAAACGGTTGTTGCAAAATGCCCTCCCGTGGGGGAGGTCGGGCATGGCGCAGGCGCGCCGGTTGCGCCCAATGTCGACGTTCTCGCGATATCCGAAAGCTGCCATCATTTCGCGTCATCCTTCGTCATCAACGTGTAGAAGAGCCAACTGACCAGCAGCGTGATCGCGAAATATATGAGCGACATCGCCGCCGCCGGGCCCAGATCGAACTGTCCAAGCGCGATCTTCACCAGGTCAATGGACAGTAGCGTCGTTGAGTTGCCGGGGCCGCCGCCGGTCAGCACGAAAGGCTCGGTATAGATGTTGAAACTGTCCATGAAGCGCAGAAGGATCGCGATCGTCAGGACGGTTTTCATCTTCGGAAGCTGAATATAACGGAAGACCGACCAGGCACTCGCCCCGTCGATCTTGGCCGCCTGATAGTAAGCGTCGGGGATCGACACGAGCCCCGCATAGCTCAGCAGCACCACCAGCGAGGTCCAATGCCAGACATCCATCGTGATGATCGTGACCCAGGCCGCGAGCGGGTTTTGCGTCATGTCATAGGGGATGCCCAGGGTGTGGTTCATGAGATACCCAAGCAACCCGATATCCGGCAGCGCAAAGATATTCCACATTGCGCCCACCACGTTCCACGGGATCAACATCGGCAGCGCCATGGTGACGAGGCAGACCGGCACCCACATGCCCTGGCGCGGCATGGATAGCGCAATGATGATGCCCAAAGGCACCTCGATCGCGAGGATGATGCCCGTGAAGAGGAACTGTCGCCCAAGTGCCGCGTGGAACCGCTCGGAGTTCAGAAGTTCCTCGAACCAGCGCAGCCCTTCGAAGAAAAACACGTTGTTTCCAAAGGTTTCCTGCACCGAATAGTTGACCACCGTCATCATCGGAATGAGCGCGTTGAACGCCACGAGCAGCAGCACCGGCAGCACAAAGAACCATGCCTTCTGGTTTTCCGTCTTCATGCCCCCGCCCTTTCCGTGGCCAGCCAACCGTCGCGATAGACGCGGGTGTGTTCCTGCGCGAAGGACAGGTGTATTGCGTCGCCCTGCCCCGGTACCGCCCCGCTGCTGACCGCTTTGACCAGCGTGTCACCAACCATCGCGTCGATCACGCTGTGCCGGCCCACATCGGCCACCTTGCGTACGGTCGCGGGCAGTCCCGCATCGCTCAAACGCACGAATTCGGGGCGAATGCCGATCTCAACACCCGCGGCCCCCGGCGCGATGGCCCCTTCGACATCGACCTTGTGACCGTCGAAAAACGCCGCCCCGTCACGGATCTCCGCTGGCAGAACATTCATCCCCGGCGAGCCGATGAAATGCCCCACGAAGGTGTGTGTCGGTCGCTCAAAGAGTTCCACCGGTGTGCCGATCTGCACTATCTCGCCCTCCTGCATCACGACCACCTGATCGGCAAAGGTCAGGGCCTCTGTCTGATCGTGGGTGACATAGATCATTGTAGCGCGAACTTTCTGGTGTAGTTCCTTGAGTTTGCTTCGCAATTTCCATTTCAGGTGTGGGTCAATCACCGTCAGGGGCTCATCGAACATCACCACGTTGACGTCATCGCGCACCAATCCGCGGCCCATCGAGATCTTCTGCTTGTTATCCGGCGACAGGTTCGCCGCGCGGGTGGTCAGCATCTCGGTCACTTCGAGCATCTCGGCGATCTCATGCACCCGGGACGTCACGGTCGCCTCCTCCACACCCCGGTTTCGGAGCGGAAAGGCCAGGTTGTCGAAAACGCTCATCGTGTCGTAGATCACCGGGAACTGGAACACCTGTGCGATGTTGCGCTGATTGGGCGGCAGGTCGGTGACGTCCCGGTCATCAAATAGGATGCGTCCTTCGGACGGTGTCAGAAGCCCCGAGATGATGTTCAAAAGCGTCGATTTCCCGCATCCCGACGGCCCCAAAAGCGCATAAGCGCCGCCATCAGACCAATCGAGGTCAATCTCCTTGAGCGCGTAATCTTCTGGCGCCGAAGGGTTCGGGTAATAGCTGTGCCGGAGTTTCGAGAGCGTGATCTTGGCCATCAATCCGCCCCCCGCGACACAAGCTGACCATCCGGCGCAAAGTAGAAACACGCCTCGGGATCAAGATAGAACGCATGATCCTCGCCGACCTCGAAGGGATGCACCCCATGGGCCAGAGACACCCAATCGGCGGTTTGCATCTGAAAATGTGCGCTGCTTTCCGACCCGCTGAGTTCGGTCACAAGCACCCTGCCCGTCAGTTCGACGTCGAATTGCGCCGATTTGACGGGCGCGACGTGGTGCGGCCGTACCGCAATCGTGTAGGCACCATCGGCCAGACCTGCCGCGGCCCCGCCCACCTTCCAGGATACCGTGTCGCCCATATGGACCCGATTGCCCTTCTTTTGCACTTTGGAGGTGTTGATCGGTGGATCGGAAAACACCCGAGCGGCCATCAGCGACTGCGGCTGGCGGTAAATCTCGGCGGTGGGGCCGAATTGCACGACGCGGCCGTCATCCATCAACCCGGTCATGCCGCCTAGAAGCAACGCTTCTTCGGGCTCGGAGGTAGCATAGACCACCACGGCCCCCCGGCCCGCGAAAAGCTCCGGCAGTTGTTCGCGTAATTCCTCGCGCAGCTTGTAGTCGAGATTGGCCAGCGGCTCGTCGAGAAAAACCGCGCGGCTTTCCTTGGCAATGGCGCGGGCCAAGGCGGTCCGCTGCTGCTGCCCGCCCGAAAGCTCATGCGGACGGCGGTTCAACATCGGGCGCAATTGCAGAATGTCGGCGGCCTCTTCCACACGCCCCTGGATCTCGGATTTCGGCATCCCTGCCACCTTGAGCGGCGATGCTATGTTATCGAACACTGTCATATGCGGGTAGTTCACGAAAAACTGGTGCACGAGGCTGATATTGCGCTTCTGCGTGTTGAGGCGCGTCACATCCTGCCCGTCCATCAGGATTTGCCCGTCGGCGATCGGATCAAGCCCCGCCATCATCTTGATGAGCGACGTCTTGCCCGCCCCGGTTTCCCCCAAAAGCACGTTGAAATGGCCGGTTTCCAGCACCATCGACGTGGGTTTGATATGGACCTGTCCGGCGACTTCTTTTGTGATGTTTCTTAATTCTACGGTCATCTTGGCCCTTGCCGATCACCCTTTCGGCGTATTCAGGATGGCCGGGGCCCTTGCGACCCCGGCCAGTAAAGCGCCACACCCCTGCGGCGCCTCACAGGAAGCTCAGCTTATTGCGCGGCCCAGCGGGCAACAAGCTCGTCATAATTGACGGTCTGGCCTTGCGGCTTCTCGTTGTCGAGCTTGGCTTTTGGCGATCCCGGCTGCGACAGCCAGTATTCCGGGTCCTTCTCTTCGTTGAGACGCGGACCGCAGCCACCGTAGACCTCGGCGCCCTCATCGGCCGCCTGCATCCGGGACATGGTGATGTCCATCTCTTCGGCGAGACGGTCCATCGCCTCTTGCGGCGTAAAGGCGCCCGAGTTCACGTCACCGATCTGCTGCCACCAGATCTGCGCGAGCTTGGGATAATCCGGCACGTTCACACCGGTGGGCGACCATGCCACCCGGTCGGGCGAGCGATAGAACTCGACCAGACCGCCGAGTTTCGGCGCGCGTTCGGTGAACGATTCGTGATTGACCGAGCTGTCGCGGATGAAGGTCAGACCCACATGGGATTTCTTCACATCGACGGTCTTGGAGGTCACGAACTGCGCATAGAGCCACGCAGCCTGCGCGCGATCAGACGGCGTAGATTTCAAGAAGGTCCAGGACCCCACATCCTGATATCCAACCTTCTGACCTTCTTCCCAGTAAGGTCCGTGCGGGCTGGGCGCCATCCGCCAGAGCGGGTTGCCGTCACCATCGACGGTGTTGTTGCCTTCGGATTGCGGCTTGACCATGTCGGCGGTGAAAGCCGTGTACCAGAAGATTTGCTGCGCCACGTTGCCCTGGCTCAGCGCCGGGAGCGACTGGTAGAAGTCATAGCTGGCGGCACCGGGCGGTGCGTAGTTGCGGAGCCATTCGTCCCATTTGCGGATCGCATAGACCGCCGCAGGACCATTGGCCGCCCCGCCGCGCGAAACGCTTGCACCCACCGGGTTGCAGGTGCCCGCTTCCATACGGATGCCCCATTCATCGACAGGGATGCCGTTCGGCTCGCCCTTGTCGCCGGCACCGGCCATGGACAGCCATGCGTCGGTCATCCGCCAGCCGAGGTCGGGCGCGCGTTTGCCGTAATCCATGTGGCCATAGATTGTCGTGCCATCGACTTCCTTCACGTCATTGGTGAAGAACTCGGCGATGTCCTCATAGGCCGACCAGTTGACCGGTACGCCGAGGTCATAGCCGTATTTCTCTTTGAACGCCGCCTGCAGGTCTTCGCGGTCGAACCAGTCCTTGCGGAACCAGTAGAGGTTGGCGAATTGCTGATCCGGCAGTTGATAGAGCTTGCCATCAGGGCCGGTGGTGAACTGGCTGCCCATGAAATCATCAAGGTCCAGCGTCGGCGATGTGGTCGCCGCCCAATCGCCTGCCATCTGATCGGTCAGGTTATAGGCCAGTTGCAGGCGCGAATGGGTGCCGATGAGATCACTGTCGTTGACATAGCCATCGTAAAGGTTCCGCCCGGTCTGCATCTGCGTCTGGACGGCCTGGACCACTTCGCCCTCGCCCAGGATCTGGTGGTTGACCTTGATCCCGGTGATTTCCTCGAACGCCTTGGTAAGCACGTCGGATTCATACGAATGTGTCGGAATGCCTTCGGACAGGACGTTGATTTCCATCCCGGCATATGGCTCAGCCGCGTTGATGAACCATTGCATTTCGCCCATCTGCTCGTCTTTCGACAGAACCGATGGCTGGAATTCCTGGTCAATCCATTTCTGCGCCGCCGCTTCATCGGCCTTGGCTGCACCTGACGCCGCAATAACGGCAGACGCGGCAACCGCGCCCAGCAGATACCTACGCATCTTTTCTCCTCCCATGTATTTTTGTGCCGGGACAACCCGACCAACTCAGTGTTGTCAGGAATCCAGCGATTTGCAAACTAAATTTTTAGTAGAACGATCCGCTACCCATCTTCACCGCGCAAAACCCGAAAAACGGCCTCGCGTTCCGACAGGATGAGCAACAGCGCGACGTCACCCGGTTCGATGATTTCCATCACTTTTTCAGTACCTTCCACCGGGGAGTTCGCCTTGATCACGCGCTCCTCCGGCATTCCCTTTGCCGCGCAGGTATCGACGATCAAACGGGTCACCTCCCCGGCCTCGCGCCCGCGAAGGTAATCCTCCAACTCGGCGGCAACGACGTAATCCGGCACCAGCCCAAGGGCGGTTTCCGTCACATCGCGGATATCCTGATCCGAGCGGTCGCCGGCATGGCTGAGCAATACGAAACGCCGTTTGGCCCGGATACCGCTGACGGTTTCTGCCACCGCGGCAATGGAATGCGGGTTATGCGCAAAGTCGACGAAGACCCGAGCGCCGTTCACGTCGAATTCGTTGAAACGGCCGGGGTTGTCGGTCGGATCACTTTGAAACCCTGTCAGACCCTTGCCGATATCGCTGGCCGCGATGCCCATGGCGTGAGACACGAGTGTAGCTGCAAGCGCATTGCGGACGTTGTGCCGGGCAGCGCCGTCCACGGTAATCGGAACATCGACCACATCGGCAATGTGCTGTTCCACGCTTCCGTCGAAGAGAACAAGCGCACCCGCCTCTTCCCAGGCACAGGGCATGCCGACCTTGCGTGCCGCATCAAGCAACGGGTTCTGCCGGTCAAGTGAGAACCACCAAATGGGCGCCTCGGTTCGTGCGGCTTCGGCCCGGACATAGGCATCATCGGCGTTCAACACCAAAGCCCCATCATCGGCCAGGGCACGGTGCACCGCGAATTTTGCACGGGCCAGTTCCTCGACCGTGTTGACGCCATATTGCCCGAGGTGATCGGCCGCCACGTTGGTCACGACCGCGACCCGCGCTTTGCGCGTCGCCAGCCCCCGCCGCAGGATCCCGCCGCGGGCCACTTCGAGATAGGCCACCTCCAACCGCTTGTCCCGCAGAAGAAGCCGTGCGCCGCCCGGGCCGGAATAATCCCCGCGGTCAAGCACGTCCTCGCCCACGCGCACGAAATCGGTCGAGGTCAGCCCGGAAACTTTCCCCGCCGCCTTGGCAACCGCGGCACAAAGACGGGTTGTGGTGGTCTTGCCGTTGGTGCCAGTGATGAGGGCAATCGGCACGTTGTAATGGGCGGGCCAATCGACCGCCTCGGGATCAGGGATTTCGGCAATCGGCCAGGTGCGCGACCCGGCGCCATGCCCCACGGAAACCTCGTCATCATCGCAAAGCACGTCGACGCCATGCGCCACACCAGCCTCGATCAGGCGGAGCAGCGCGGGATTGGCTTCGCGCGCCATGACATCGCGCAGATCCGCGATCATGCGGTCGAAATCACCCGCCGGCGCGCCGAGCAACTCCGCCGCGATGAAGTGCCATGCGGTCTCGGCGGCAAAGATCGCGGAATAGAGCTGATCCATCGGGGCGGAAATCGCTAGGTTGAGGCCGTCTTCAAAGGCCCGGTCTGTGATCTGCTCTTGCTGCCAGCCGATGGCGTCCAGCACGCGGCGCGCCTGCTTCCGCCACAGTTCGGCGATGCGGTCCGGATCAAACCCCTTGTGATGCACCTCGAGGATGGCGCCGGGGTGATCCCACATAACCCCGGGCCCGGTCAGGCGGCGGCTGTCTTCGAGGCGGAGGCGGTCGCTTGACGCGCATTCAATGCTCAGGGCGTCTTCGATGTCGGGCATGTCGTGCATGTCGGTCATCGGACTGCCCCCTCAATCCCCATCCTCATCGGTGTTGCGCGCAAGCCGCACTCCGCGCTCATCACGGATCAACTCTTCATCGCCGCCAAGAAAATCCTCCTGCGGGGACACGACCGGCGGCGCGGTCGGAGTGGGTGTCGGCGCGGGGGCTTCGCCTTCTTCCGACTGGAAGTAGATCACCTGTTTCCAGCACCGCGCGCTGTCATCCCCCAGAATGACCAGAAGATCGCCATCTTCGGCCATGTTGAGCCCGTGATCGACCGCTTCGACCTCGTCGGGGATGACCGAGACCGCGGCATCTTCGACACCATGCCGCTTCAGACCCTCGCGCAGCATCTGCGGGATCTCATCATGGCCCCTGCCCCGGCGGTTATCATCGGCCTTGCAGATGTAATGGTTGAAATGCCCAGCCAGTTTCTCGGCCGCATCGGCCACGTCCTGATCGCGCCGGTCGCCGGGCATGGACATGACGACGATGCGCTTGCCCGCCACGTCCAGCCGGTCCGACAGGTCGGCAATCGCGGCAATCGCGGCCGGGTTATGGGCATAGTCGAGAATGACCTTGAAGGGATGTTCGTCGAACACGTTGGTCCGCCCCGGCGCCTGGAAATAGCTGGTGTCAAAGGTCCGGAGCCCGTGGCGGATATTGTCGAGATCAACATCGAAGCAGAAGGCCATGGCCGTGGCGAACATCGCATTCTGCACGTTGTAAAGCGCCTTGCCCTCCAGCGTTGCCGGCACCAGGTGCGACCAAAGGACGGGCATATGCGTACCATTGTGATAGATGGTGATCATCTCGCCATTCATCGCCTTTTCCAGCACGACCGCCATGCCACCTGCCTGGATATGTTCTTTGACCAGGGCATGGTTCGAGTTCATCGTCACGTAGCAGATCGCATCGGCATTGGCGTAGTCCGCCATGCGCAGGCAGTTGATGTCGTCGGCATTGAGCACCACCGTATCGCGGGCGGATTCGACCACGACCCGTTTGACCACGGCGAGTTCCTCGACCGTGTTGATGCCGCGCAAGCCCAAGTGATCGGCGGACACGTTCAGGCAGGCCGCCACGTTCGAGCGTTGATACCCGAGGCCGCTGCGCACCAGACCACCGCGCGCGGTCTCCATCACCGCGAAATCGACCGACGGGTCACGCAGCACGATCTGCGCCGAGGTCGGACCGGTCATGTCGCCCTTCACGCTCAGTTTGCCATCGACATAGACCCCGTCGGTCGAAGTCATGCCGACGATCTTGCCGCTGGTCTTCATGATGTGGCCCAGCATGCGCGATGTGGTGGTCTTGCCGTTGGTGCCGGTGATCGCCGCAATCGGGATGCGCTTTTCCGACCCCACCGGGAACAGCATGTCCATCACCGCACCCGAGACATCGCGCGGCGTCCCCTCAGAGGGCGCGACGTGCATCCGGAACCCCGGCGCGGCGTTCACCTCGACTATCGCGCCGCCAATATCCTTGTAGGAGCGCGTGATGTCGTCGATCAGGAAATCGACCCCGCCCACGTCAAGGCCCACGGCCATGATTGCGCGTTCCGCCATGTCGCGGTTGTCGGGGTGGACCACGTCGGTCATGTCGATGGCCGTGCCGCCGGTCGAGAGGTTCGCGGTCGAGCGTAGGTAGAGGATTTGCCCATCGTCCAGCACGGTATCTTCGGTAACACCGGCATCTTCCATCAGGCGTTTGGCCTGGTTATCCAGTTCCAGATTAGTCAGGACCTTTTCATGGCCGATGCCGCGGCGCGGATCGCTGTTTACCTGGTCGATCAGCTGCGTGATCGTCTGTTTACCATCCCCCACCACATGGCCCGGGACACGCTTAGCGACGGCCACGAGCTTGTTGTTCACCACCAGCATCCGGTGGTCGAACCCGGTGATGAAGCTCTCCACCAGGATCGCGCGGCTTT
Source organism: Roseovarius sp. MMSF_3359 (assembly GCF_030733385.1). Classification (GTDB taxonomy): domain Bacteria; phylum Pseudomonadota; class Alphaproteobacteria; order Rhodobacterales; family Rhodobacteraceae; genus Roseovarius. Next base: position 53,083 of record NZ_JASHJC010000010.1, read on the forward strand.
TGGAATGTTCCTTGGCCTCGGCAAAGCCGGTTTCGACCTGGTTGTCTTCGGTGAGGTTGATCGACACGCCGCGCCCGTGATTGGCGTCGAGCGGTTTGACCACCACCGGATACCCGATCCGCTGCGCCGCGCGCACGGCCTCGCGGGGATTGTAGACCATGCGCTGCTGCGGCACAGGCAGGCCGAGATCGTTCAGGAGGTTATGCGTGTCCTCCTTGTCGCAGGAGATCTCCACCGCGATATGGCGTGTCTGCGACGTGATGGTCGCCTGAATGCGCTGTTGGTACTTGCCGTGGCCGAACTGGACCAGCGAGTAGTCATTGAGCCGAAGCCAGGGGATATCGCGCTCTTCGGCGGCCTTGACCAGCGATCCGGTGGAGGGGCCGAATTCCTTGCGCTGCGCCCGCAACACGAAACTGCGCAACTCCTCTTCCCAGTCGAATTCCGGGGCGAACTCATAGTCCACCTGCGCCTTCAGACTGTCCGGCAAGAGGTGCATCAGAAGCCGCAGCGCCAGTTTCCCCGCCGCCAGCCCGACATCGCGCTGCCGGTACTGATAGACCATGTTGTAGTGTCCCGGCTCGCCTGTGCCACGGGTCCGGCCAAAGGTCACGTCGGTCCCCGCTACGCCTTGGATCTCCAGCGCGCAATGTTCCATGACGTGGCCCATCCAGGTGCCTTCATCCTCGCGCAGACGCCGGATGAAGCCACCCGGTTCCCGGTAGGAGCAACCATGTTCGTCCAATCCCGGCAGAGCCGCAACCAAGCCGTCGATGAATTCCGGCCCGATCCGCGCCGAGGGCCACTCCTCCAGCACGCCCAGATCGACAACATGGCGAATGACCGGAAACCCGGCCCAGACATTGGGCCCCACAAAGACGTTGGTCGAAACGATTTTCATGATTAGCTCCCTTTTATGTTCTTATTGGCAGTCCCTGCGTGATTTACCCTCCACCCCCGGCGGAGACAGGCAGGCTGCAGAAATGTGCGTGTTTGTCGGGCGGATAGGCCTGACGCGCGTTCAGATCATAACGACATCCCTCGCCCAGAACGTCAATGCGCAGGCCCAGAAGGCTGATCGCCTGACCCTCGGATGCCTCCCACATGGACGAATGGGTCAATTGACTGGCATCGACGACGGTGACGGTGCCGCTGCCGACGACTTCGAAGACGTTATCCGGCCCGATGAAGGCGGCGGTGTCCTCGTCAATCCCGAGGCCGATCAGGAAGGGATTATAGGACGACGCGGTCAACAGACGCCCAAGGCGGTTGCGCTGCGTGAAATGCTGGTCAATGATCACGGCGTTCGTGAGGCCCATGCCGGGCGCGAGGCTGATATTGCCCTCTGCCGGGGCGCTGTTGCCGGGACCGCCCGCGACCATATGTTCCGACATGATCGACGCGCCCGCCGATGTTCCCGCGACCGGGACGCCCGCCGCATTGCGCCGCCGGATTTTCTGCGCCACGAGCGTGCCACCGATGATGGTCGAGAGGCGCAGTTGATTGCCGCCGGTCATGAAAATCCCCGTGGCGCGGTCGATCATCTCCGCGAATTGCGGATTGTCGCAGTCGGCCCGGCGCGCGATCGGCAGGAATTCGACCTTGCCCGCGCCCAGTTCGGTGAAGATACGGTTGTAATCGGGGCCGGTCGCGTCCAGCTGCGACGCCGTCGGGATCACCACGATATCGGCATCCTTGCCGCCGGACATGTCAACGAACCGGCGGTGAATGTGCATGTCCTTTTCGCGATCTTCGCCCCCGCCGATGGGAATGATGAAACCGCGTTGGCCGTGATCGGGAATGGGCGCTGGACACATACTTGTCGTTCTCGTCGTCAGGTATTTCACCCCGGCGAAAGATCACCGGGTGCAGAGCGCCCAGTCAAATGACCAATGCGGGCGGGGTCAACACCAAAGCGGCAGAAAAAGCGCACCAAAGTCCGTCAATAATCCTTTTCGAAGAAAATTCCGAGCCCCGTGCCACCATCTGCGCCCAAAGAGCCGCGCAGCTTGGTGCGCCGCGACAGGTCGATGTTGAGGTTGACCTCGCTGTTCTGATCGTCGCCGATCTGTACGTCGGTGTAGATATTGTCGCTGATATATTTTCCGACGCCGACGGTGGTTTCGCCATCTCCGTCGGAGGTGACGCTCAGATCGTCAAGGCCGGTGGATTCGCGCAGGCGTTCGGCAAGGCTTGTGCCGCCACGGCCCGCCAGCGTCGCCACGGCGGAGGCAAGCTGCAGCGCCTGGAACGCCGACAGAGACCCCAGGTCGCGGCCAAAGAGCAATCGCGCCAGGATCTCATCCTCGGGCAATGACGGGTCCGAGACAAAACTCACATCCGGTGCGTCGGCGCGCCCTTCGATTATAACCCGCACGACCGTGTCGTCATCGCTGACCGTGCTGGCAACCAGCCGCAATCCTGGGACGAAGTCGCCCTGGAGCCGGGCGCTGCCTTCATCGAGGTTCAGCCGTTTGCCCAGGATATCCAACCGCCCCCGGATCAGGTCAAACCCGCCGATGGGGATGATGTTAGCCGTCGTGCCGGTGACGCGGAAACGCCCGCCCAACTCGGCATCAAGGCCCCGCCCCCGTACAAACACCCGGTTGTCGGCGGCAATAAGCACGTTGAGGCCGATGGCGATGCCACCGGAAGTGTCGGCCTCGGCCTGATCCTCGATCAGCCCAGCAACCCGGCGGGTGCGCCTGACGTCGCCCGGCTCGTTGATATGCTTGATCTCGGGGATGTGGCCCACGCCCAAACCGGTGGACGGGACACGCACCTCGGTATTGTCGAGGGTGATCTGCCCCGCAATGTTGAGGTTCCCCGGCGCGGTGCCTGTCACCTGCAACCCGCCACGTGCCATCGTCTCGAAAAGTTTGGGGTCGCGAAGCGTTACATCGAGGATGTTGATCCCGATATTCGTTCGGTAGGGCGCCTGGGTGCCGACCTGCCCCGCCACGGCCAGCCGCCCGCCCGTTGCCAGACTGGCGTTGGTCTTGATGTCAGCTTGTGACCCCGAGAGGGTGATCACCGTGTCGATGTCCGACAGCGTCGTCTGCACCGATGGCAGGTTCAACCTTGTCCCGGACGTGCTTAGCCGTCCCGTGATCGAGGACACCGCCAGCGGCCCGTCAAGCCGCAGATCGAATTGCGCCATGCCCTGGATCGCATTCGGGCTGATCCGCCGGTTCGCGAGTGCCAGTGGCAGGGTGCCGTCGATCTCAAGGTCGGCGCGGCTTGCATCCGCCCTGACCTGACCCGCAATGGCAAAGGTGCTGCCCCCCGGCCCCTCGCCCGTTGTTTCGACATTCCAGTTCTCACCTGCCTGGCGCAGTTCCGCCACGAATTCCGCGCTTCCGGGCAGGTCAGGCAACAGGGCGCTGACATTCCCGATCCGGCCGGAGAGCTTGGCGCTCGGCTCGCCACCGTCCGGCACCGCAAGCCGGCCCTTGGCGGCGAATTGAAACGGCCCGGTCCCGTCGAGGTCGATCAGCCACCCAGTGTCGTGCCGCGTCGCTTCCCCCGACAATTCGACGGGTCCCGCGATCCCGGCCACAAGCCGTTCCAGATCATCAAGCGCCGTCTGAAACTCGAAATTGGTCTGCTCGGAATTGATGAACCCATTCACCGCTGCCTCGACCGCCGCTGTATCTAGCGTCGCCGAGCGCAGGACAACACCGTCTTCGTCCCGCTTGGCCGAAACAGAAAGCGTGCTTTCACCGGCGAGCATCGGATCGACCTTCTCGATCCCGGCGCCCAGATCGGTGCCGGTCGCGTCAAGGTCGAGATCAAAAGCACCGGTCAGAAGTGCGGCCTGCCCCTTCACCCGTGCGTCAATCGAACCAGACAAAGGTTGGCCCGCCAGGCCGGAGAAGCGTTCGATATCCTCGACCTGCGCCTCCAGCGTGCCGTCATAAAGGATCGCGGTCTCCAGGCCGTCAACGGTCCCAGATCCCGAAAGCGCCATCCCCTCTCCGGTGAGGGTGATGTCCTGCAGGGTGATCGGCTTCCCTTCCCGCCAGGTGATATCGCCAACCAGAGTAAAGGCATCACCGAGGGCGCGCGACAGGGCTTCATCCGACAAGGTGATGCCACGCACCCCGCTATCGAGGCGTGCGGTCACTGCGCGTCCATCCGCGTTTTCGATTGTCCCGCTCGCCGCGATGGTGGCGTCATCAATCTCCAGATCCGGGCGTTCAAGATCGTCGATCTCGGTCCTGAGGATCCAGGCATCCCCTTCGCTCGCGTCGAAAAGCGCCTTGATCTCGGCACGGCGCAGTTTTGTGGGCGGCCCTGAGATTGGCAGTGTCACCATGTCCTGCGCCGGGTCTTCCAGGAGGCCGTCGAGTTCGAAACGCTCGGGCAGACCGTCGGCAGAGATGTCGAGGCTGCCTTCAAGCAGCAAAGCCGCCGCCTGCAACGTCAGCTTTTCAAGGCTGACGCGGCCATCGGGGAAAAGCTGCACCAGCGAATTCAGCGCCACATCATTGCCGAAAAACGGCTGATAGGCCGGGGCGAAAAGCGGCGCGAGATCCCCGGCGAGGTCCACTGAGACGATCCGCGGCAGATCCTGTTCTTCGACCGCGGGGTTGGCATCGGCGCTGACGACCTGCGTACTGACCCGGCCGGTTAGGCGGTCCTCGCCCGCGCTCTTCAACGCGATCTCTGCCACGAAGGCATCAATCGGTGCGTCCCCCTTGACCGACAGCTCAAGCGCCGGGCGCCCCGGGAGGTCCAGCAGGGTCGCGGTGATGCCATCCTCGGCCTCGTCCAGAAGCAGATCTAGCACCAGTTGCCGTGTGGCGTTGGCATAGCTGCCCGCCAGGTTGAAGACACCGCGCGGCCCGTCCCTGCGCGTAATGGTCAGGTCCGCCTGCCCTTCGCCCTCCGCGAGCGACACCGCGCCGTCGACCGAAAGCGTGATCGCTTGCCCGAGAAAATCCGGACCCAACGTCACCTCTTCGGCAAGCAGCGACTTGATCTCGATGCTGACGGGCAGTTCGGGGAGCGAAAACCCTGTTGCGGCTTCGGGTGATGCCGGTTCGTCCGACACCGGCAGTCGTGCCACGTCGATGCGGCCTGCGGAAATCTGCGTGACGTTGATCCGGCCCCGCAGGATTGACGCGCGGTTCCAGTCGAGCACCGCGTCCTCCAGCGTCAGCCAGACACCATCGGCATCCGCCACGGTCAGGCGGTCCATGCTGACCCGAGAACTCAGCGCACCCTTGAACCCGTCGATGCGCACCTCGCGGCCAAGACCCGAAAGCGCGTCCTGCAGGTACCGGACAATCCGGCCTTTATCCTCTTCAGCGGTTTCCTCTTGCGCGGCGGCACCGGTCAGGCCCGCGAAAAACAGGAAGATTATGAGACACCAACGCATCAGAATGCCTGTCCTATCCCAATGTAAAACTCGAACCCGGACGTGTCCGGGCCGCTCACCGGGACCGCGACGTCAAATCGGATCGGGCCGAAGGCGGTCTTGTAGCGCACGCCCAGTCCCGCCCCGCTATGCCAGTCGCCGCTGTCGTCCGGGAAGCTGTTACGGCCAATGTATCCCACATCATAGAACAGAACACCGCCGAAGTTCTTGGTGACCGGGAAGCGCGTCTCGCCTGCGATCCCGATGAACGACCGCCCGCCGGTGCGCGCGGTACCTGTACGGATCGAAAGCGATTGATAGGATTGTCCGCGCACCGTGCCGCTGCCACCGGACAGAAAAAGCAGATCCGACGGCGTTCCCGCCAGCGAGGAGCCGATGATGGTGCCAAACTGCAGCCGCGTGGCCAGCACGATCTCGCTATCGCCAAGGGTCCGGTATCCGCGCGCATCAAGATAGCCGCGTGCGCCTTTCTCACTGCCGTCGAGGCCGTAATAGGGCAGCCCCTCCATCGAGAGATAAAATCCCTCGGTCGCGTCAAGTTCGCTGTCGCGCTTGTCCCAGGTGATCGAGAAAGGCAGCGTCAGGTGCGTGAACGTCCGGCTGCCCAGCTCATCGGTCACGTCGGAATAGCGATACCCAAGGCCGATCCGGCCCTCGAGCTCTTCGGAGTAATAATGGCTAATGCCCGCGCCCACGGTGACCTGGTCGGAGTTGAACAGCTCTTCGTCCAATTGCTCGACCTCGATCAGCGCATAGAGATCCGTGTCGGAATCGAAGGTCGAAGGGCGGGTCAGGCTGATCCGCAGGGTGGTGTCGACCCCTTCGGTGTCACCGCCAAGCCCCGCAACCTCGGTCTCGATCCGGAGACGTTCGGCGCCGCCAAAGAGGTTGCGATGCATCCAGTAGCCCGAAAGCGTCAGCCCCTCGATGGATTCGATCTCGGCCCCGAAGCCGAACCGCCGCGGCTTGGCATCGGTGAGTTCCAGGTCGATATCCAGGTTGCCCTCCGGCGTAAGCTCGTCGGCCTCGCGGATGGTAACCGCGCTGAACGCCCCGGTGCGGCGCAACCGTTTCGCCGCGCGTTCAAGCTCGACCGGATCAAACGGTTTGCCCCGGGGAATACCGGCAATCCGGCGGATGCGATCAGGCCGGACGTTGCTTTCGTTCGGGACATTGACCTTGCCGAAAGTGGCCGCCCGGCCCGGATCGAGACGCAGGTCGACATTAAGTTGCGCCCTGGCATGATCCGCGGTGATCGACTGGCGCGCCACCCGCGCCTTGGCATAACTCCGGTCGCGCCAGGCATCTATCCCGGCCTCGGCGGCATCGCTGATCACGCCGACGCTTGCGGGCTCGCCCGGGCGAAAGCCATCCGGCAGTTCGGTATCGGGATCAAGCGGCCCAATCCTGGCGCGCCCTAGGCGAAAGGCAGGACCGGTGTCGATCAGGATCAGCACCTGCCTTACCGACGCAAGCCGCGCCAGCGGTGGGATATCCGCCGCCTCGCGCCCGTCGATCAGGATCTTGATCACGGGGCCGAAATACCCCCGTGCATAAAGCGCCGACACCAATGTCCCGTAATCGGCTTGCGCGGCCGCCAGAATATCAAGCGGCTGCGTCACCTCTTCGCGCTTGGCGGTCATGACGAGCGATGTTTGCGACAGGCTTTCGCGCAGCGGCTCGTCCTCGCGGGTCAGTTGCAGAGCCGCCTCAAATGCCCAGGCTGCGCCGAACTGACAAAGGAAGACTATGGCCAGTCCAAGCCGAACCCCGACAAGGCGCAAAACTCTGTAAATCATAAGCAGCCCGTTCCGGCAGTTCCGACACCCACACACCGCCAATCGCGCTGCGCAATGACGGTCCACCTGCCAAACTAGGACAAGCGCCGGGGGGCGTCCATGTCCGAGTTGCGGGTTTCCGCCGAAACGTGGTCAGGTATCGCCCGGAACCTCACGGAAAAAACCGCTGATCTTGATGATGTCACCGGCGCTGTCACGGATCGAAATCCCGTGCGATTCCACCGTCACCTCGGTCTTGTCGGCGCAGACGATCCGCTTGATGAAATGGAATTCGCCACCTTCATTGCGAACGCGCGCCACCTGATCCATCACGTGCTGCCGGTCGTCCGGATGATAAAAGGCAATGCCATTGTCCAGATCCGGAGAGAATTCCTTGGGCGTCGTTTTGTGGATCTCGTAGACCTTGTCGGACCAGTGCATCGTATTGGTCTTCAGATCAACTTCCCAATAGCCGACCCCGGCAAAGTCGTGCAGCATTTCCATGTTGTTCAGGCTGGCTTTCGCGGCAAGCTGCGCTTCGACAAGCTCGGTCACGTCGTCGGCAACCGAATAGATCGTCGACACCGCGCTCTCTTCGTCGGAAAAGCCATATCGCGTCAGGTTGAGCCAGATTACCTTGCCATCTTCCACCGATTTGAACGACAGCGTTTCGTTGGCAACATCCTTGTCACCTTTCGCAAATTTCGCGTCATTCTTCAGAAGACGCTCGGCGGCGTCCGCGCCGATGAACGCGCCAATGCTCTTGCCGATCGCCTTGTCGGCGGACACATTCAAAAGCCTGGCCCAGGCATCGCTGACCCTGAGGATCGTGCCATTGAGATCCCTGTGCATCAGGTAGACATGGTCCGTCTGCAGGATCATCTCCATCTCCCGGGCCATGCGTGGAAACTCGGAAACCACGATCGTTGCGCCCTGGATCTGCCCATTCTCCTCGAAATAGGGGGAACAGCTCAACTTGACGCTATTACCGTTGGTGGTGAATTCGCGGGTGACGGTCTCCCCCATCTGCAGGGCTTCGCTGCAAATCGGCGCGAGGCTCGGGAACCCTTCCGGCAAGGCGCAATGGCTGATATGCGGCGTGGCAATGGGCCGCCTGATGTTGAACATGTCGAGCGCCCGTCGGGTCGCCTGGATGATCTGGAAGGCGCTGTCCACGACGACAATTGCAAGCGGTGCGCTTTCCAGGATCGACATCAATTCGCCCGTCCGCCCGCTCAGCTCCGCGGTCGTCACCTGCAACTCCTCGTTGACGGTAATCAGTTCCTCGTTGGTCGACTGCAACTCTTCGTTCGAGGTTTCAAGCTCTTCGTTCGAGGCCTGCAATTCTTCGTTGGTTGATTGCAATTCCTCGTTCAGCGATTGCAGTTCCTCGTTGGAGGTCTCCAACTCTTCAATGGTTTGCTGCAACGCTTCGCGGGTCGAGGCGACCTCGTTTTCGAGAATACGGATACGCTCGGCCGCGGCCTTGCCATCGGGTTTCTTCCCATCATCCTTGCGGGTGGCGGCCTTGTCGATCTTGATCGGCGTGAACACCACGAGTGCCGCGCGTTCGTTGATGTCCTTGGCGATGATCGGGTAGACGTCGAGGCGCACCTCCTCGCCGTCGTTGTCCATCAACAGATGCCGAACCCCCGACCGCGCGACCTGGTTCTTGAGCGCGATGGTCATCAGGCTTCGCGCCTCTTCGCGCAACGGGCTGCGCAGGAGATCAAGGTGCATCTTGAGGTTCGAGCTTGCACTCACCTCGATGAAATTGGAGATGTTCCCATAGACCCGGACGATGGAATAATCGTCGGTCACAAGCACCGAGTTCTTGCCCATCGACTGCGCCAGCGCGTCAAAAAACTGCCGGTCGGTCGATTGTTCCTTCTCAACCGCTTCTTTTTCGCGTTTGTGTCGGGGGCTGTAGATCGGCATTGGGAAATTCTGCCGACCATAGACGACGTTGCGCAACATCCGTTTGTGGAAAATGTGCCCCGCCTTGCGGTGCTGCACAAATAGTTCATCCGACCCCGCGACGGTCTCTGCCGTACCGAGGAATAGCAACGCATCCGATGTCATCGCGAAATGGAACCGTGACAGCACCTTCTGTTGCAGGGAGTTTCCGAAATAGATCAACAGGTTGCGACAGCAGATCAGATCGACGTTCTGAAACGGCGGATCCTGGCAGACATTGTGATCGGAAAACAGGATCGCGTTGCGCAGCTTGTCGATGATGCGGATCCCATCCTTTTGGCGGATCACGTACTTATCCGCCAGATCGCGCGGGATGCTCTCTAGGGCGGTCGCGTTGTAAACCGCCCCGCGGGCGATCTTGAGCGCGCTTTTGTCGATATCGGTGGCGAAGATCTGCACATGGGATTTGAGGTCCACATTGGGTCCGCCCAACGCTTCCGCCAGCAGCATCGCGATGGAATACACCTCCTCGCCCGTGGCGCAGCCCGCGATCCACACCCGGAGCGGCCCTTCACCGCGCTCTTCCAGCAGCTTGGGCAGGAGTTGTTCAAGCTCTCTGAACTCCTCGATATCGCGGAAAAACCGCGTGACCGAGATCAGCAGATCCTTGAAAAGCGCATCCACCGCGTCGGGATTGTTGCGGCAAAACTGCGTGTATTCCTCCTGGCTGGTGATGCCGAGGGCCACCATGCGCCGCTCGATCCGGCGTCCGATCGTGGTTTGTTTGTATTCGCGGAAATCAACGCGGGTCTTGGCCAGAAGAATTTGCAAGAGGTCGGAAACAGGTGTGTCCTGCGGCGAGCGGGACCGGAACCCTTCGAACTCGCGCTGCGACGAGAGGATCTTGGCGAGGTGGGTCCCGATTTCGAGCGGTCGAAGGATCAGATCGACGCAGCCGGTCTGCACCGCCGCATGCGGCATGCCATCATATTTTGCACTGCCGGTATCCTGGGCGATGGTTATCCCGCCCACCTCTCGGATGGCCTGCACCCCATAGGCGCCGTCGCTGCCGGTCCCCGACAGCACAATCGCCATCGACTTTTCGCCATGGTTTTCCGCCAGGCTCTGCAAGAACCGATTGACCGAGGGCTTGGGCGACGCCGGATCGGGGCTTGGCTCGCGCAGTCTAAGGTGCCCGTCTTCGTAGATAACGTCGTTGTTCGGTGGCGTGATATAAATGACGTTGGGCTTGAGGACGGTTTTGTCCTCGACATCGGCCACTTCCAGGTCCGTCTGCCGGGCGACGAGTTCGGTCATCAGGCTCTTGTGATTGGGCGACATATGCTGCACAACAACATAAGAAACGGGCAGATCCGACGGCAGCGTCACGACCAGTTCTCGAATCGCTTCAAGCCCGCCGGCAGAGGAACCAATCCCAATGATGGTCAGGTCGGCATCGTTGTCGGTCATGTCGGCAAGCATTCCCCAATAGGTTTAAGCGGATAATAGATTGCAACCCAAAGGAATGCCATTCCCTTTTCTCCAATCGGTCAAAATGTTTAGCACCGAACGGTGTGTCAGAACGTCCAAAATAACCCCTGTGACATGGTAAAAAAAATCTGAACCAAAAACCGCCGGATTTACTTTCCGTAAAGATTTCCTTTCTACCCATAACAAAAGCGGCTCGTAAACCTGAGGGGAATGCACATGTGGCTAAGTGACGAACATCACAGCCCGGAAGAGGACACATCATCCAGGAAATTCGTCATCACGCTGAGCGTGGAAGAAGGCAAGGCGCCGGTGGTGCGCTCCTGCGAAATCATCGGACAAAATTTCCGCAACCGGACATCGTTCAGCGGTGACGCCGGTGTTGACGATCTGTTTGTCGAGGCGATTTCGGAAGGCCTGAAAGAATGCCTTGCGGATCTTGGCCCCGAAACGCAGGTCATCTCCTTCAAGGATTTTGCCATTGAAACGCCGGGCCTGACCCTTTCCGGCGCGCATATGATGGTGACAAGCGATGAGACCGGATGCCTGCATGTCATATTCCGCTTCCGTTTCTTCTTGGGCAGCCTCCACCTTGCCTTCAACAAGGGCTACGGATTCGACACGGTCATGGCCGACGAAAACAGCCGTCTTGCGGCCCTTGTGATCTCCGATCTGGCACTCCCGATCCTGAATATCTGCGAAGCGGCCAAAAGCGGTTTGCTGGACAACCATGCGCCGCTCACGTCCTTCGGGGATTCGCTTGCGGCACGGGCGCATGAAATCTCATTCCAGATCGAATTGCTGAAGCGGTTCGTGAACACGCCCGACTCGCGGGTGATGTCTGCGGCCAACAGCAGCATGGGTATCGACGACCGCGACGAGATGCGGATCGCCTGACCCCACTCCTCTGATCTCAAATTGATCCGCCGGTGCAAGGTACCGGCCCTGATTTGCCGCCACCACGCACAAGCGCACCCGGTGCGCGGTGGCGCTTTCAGAGATGTCCAATCAACCACGAGAATATGGCGAACCTGATGGGAGAGGCTCTCGCAGTCCGTTCGAAACAACGGCCCCTCACGCGGCATGTCGGAGGTTGCTGCCATTTCACTGCGCGAAAAAACTGTGGCGGAGCGACAGTCTTCATGCTTATTCCATTAATTATCTGTTTTATAAATTTTATTAGTATCGCCGGAATTCTAATACCACATAAAATACCTCGCAATGCATTCATGCCCGATTGCACTCTGGAGCAGAAATTGAGGGACATTGCGGCGAGTGTCAGCAACGAGCCCAATTTACCTGATGCTGCGGGGTGCGCGAATGTCGGCTCTGGCAAACCGCGCCGCGACGGCTGAACCGTGTCGTGTAGTCGAATAGACCACGCGTATTCATTTGTGCCGCAGGACGCCATTCACGACGGTAGCTTGCTCTCGCCTGTCGACGGATCGTATTGGCCACCTCCAAGGTTGCCGTGACCCCATGCCATAAGTGATAGCAACACTGGCTCAAGTGAGCGCCCAACCTCGGTCAGCGCATAGCGATAGCGGACGGGGCGGTCCTGATACGGGGTCTTTCCCACGAGGCCCAATTCGACCAGCCTCTTGAGGCGGTTCGCAAGGATGTTGGACGGCACACGCTCTTCGCTTCGCTGAAGCGCTTGGAAGGTCGACTTTTCGTGCCACATCAGGTCACGGATGATCAACAACGTCCACTTGTCCCCAATCAGATCGAGGCTGCGCGCGATGGAGCAGCGCGAGCGGAAGTCATATGCGTCGTCCGGGATGTCCAGATGATTAACTCTACTCATACGGCAGCCTAACACAGTCACTTGCAATTATAAAGTCACACCGATATAGAGCGACTTGCATAATGAAAGTGACCGCTAGATGGACGACACCAAACGCACCCTCCTCGCTCATGCCGCTGCCGCAACGGCCGCACTGAGTGCTGGCACGGCCGTCGTCGCCACGCGCTTCGTCGTTGGTGACGTCGATCCCATTTCGCTGGCTTTCTGGCGCTACCTGATCGGCTCTGCCTGTTTCCTGCCTGTTCTTCCGATGCTCTGGCCGTCTCACCGGCTGTCGGTCCGGGACGTGGGGACGATCGCGATCCTAGGCCTGCTTTTCTTTTGCCTCTTCACTTGGGGCTTTAACGCCGCGCTCGATGTCATCCCTGCGGCGCGTGGGGCAGTGGGCCTTGCAACCGTGCCGATACAGACGCTGATTGTCGCCGCCCTGTTCGGGCGCGAAGCGATGAGTCGGCGCAAAATCGGCGCCGTCGCGCTCGCCTTTGCGGGTGTGGCAGTCGTGTTCGGTCCGTCGGCGTTTGGCGAAGCTCAGGCGGGTGCCTGGCGGGGCGACGTCTACATGCTCGCAGGTGTCTTCTGCGCTGCACTCTACTCCGTCTTCAGTCGTTCGTCCCTACGCGCGCACGGCCCGCTCTTCGTCACGGCGCTGGCAATGATGTTTGGTGCAGCGGCACTGCTGGCTCTGTCCCTGTTTACCTCTGGCGGCCCGGACTGGCCGGCACTCGATCCAAGTGGTTGGGCAGCGCTTGTCTTTCTTGGCACCTTTGCGGGTGCGGTACAGTTCGCACTCTTCACGTGGGCGCTGCGCTGGCTGCCGCCATCAACTGCCGTGATCTATATCGCGCTCAATCCGATCACTGCCGTCGTCCTCGGAGGCTTCCTATTGGGCGAGGCGATCACGCCACTGTTGCTTCTAGGCCTCGCACTGGTGATGTCAGGAATTGCATTAAGCTCAGGAATGCTAGGACGAGGAAGAGCCAGTTCATGAAGGGCGGCGCGGCAATCCTTGTTTCGACTTTCTGAAGCGTCCCGTCAGTCGCAGCCTAGACGCAAAGCGGACGCCCGTGCTAAGCGCAACGAATTCTTACTTGTCCGCATTGCCGCCATACGACCCGAAGTAACCGACCATTTGCCTCGGATGGCTGCTTTGAGCCCACAATGACCGATGCTGCAGCTTGCACGAATGTCGGGTTACGCTCATTGAAGCGAGGGCTTTCCAATCGACTTATGTTAAAGTTGGTCATAGCCTTATGAATGCAACTCATAGATGGGCTCGTTATGCTGACTAAACTCGGCCTCAAGAAACAAATGCCACATTTGTCGATTCTGTTAACTGCGACTTTGGCGTTACTTATCGCCGGTGAAAGTACGACAGCGTGCACCTTCAATCAATCTGGCCCCATGCCCATCTGTGGTAGGCTGACAATCGCGCCTGAAACGGACGTCATTATTATTGAAAGTCATGACACGGGTGGATTGACGAACGTTTTACTAGGTCCTGAATTGCATTCAGCCGAATACGTCAATGTCGTCATCGGTGAAGTCCCGAAACCAATCACCATAGTCGTTTCTCACTACAATGCGGCGGTCTTAAACTTCTCGGGAAACGTAGATCAAGTCGATCAAGTCATTGCGATGGGCGCCCGCAGTTTAGGTTGGGATCATGTTGCGACGACGGGTATCGATGCTCGAAAAGTAAGCTTTCTACCGGTCATTGGTCGAGATAGAAACCTGAACACCAGTTGTTCGGCTCCACCAAGGTCATGCGTTCCTCAGCAGTATTTTGAACTAACAGATCAAGGGCGGAGCTGGATTGGTGATGTACCCTTGGATCCGCAATATGTCCGGATGAAGCCCACGATTAAAATAGGGGCCCTAAGACAAGCCTTGGTTAACATACCCCAAGAGCCGGTCCCAGCTGAAGAGCCCGAACAGGTAACCGCTTCAAAGGTGGAAGAGTTCAAATGGCCGCAGAGTTGGCATGAAGAGGTCGAAAGGTACAACACTTCAACCGATGGCTTTTCGACCTTCACACAAGATCAACTTGTTTCGCCAACGTCTGTGTCCCTAGATGGAAACCTTCCATCTTGGGCAGGTATACTAGGTCTAATCGAAGATGGTTCCGTCAGACCTGCCGGTGACTATGACTCTGACCCAGACCTGATACGGTTTTCCACTGCGTTTAACGAACGTTATCGCACACGTTTTGATCCGGATTTCAGTTTCGAACCCCGCATAGATTTTGTATTAGGGCACAATTTCAGGGGTGAGATTCCGCGTGACTTGCGCAAGGCAGACAGGACGCCTGTCATCTTTCTAAATAGCTCTCATCGTACTCCCGACCGAAATGCCGGTGACACCGGCAGATATTGTTTTTTCTCACCAAGTGGACCTCTGGCCCGTACCCGTTCTACAGGTTCATCTCGAAGCGACGGATTTCGATCCCAGTGCGGTCCTCACTCGCTGGGCCGAACGGATGGTCTTTCGCCATCGCTAGCGTCCTTACAACTGGATGCCGCGGTTAGCTTAGAAAATCATAAGCAATGGAACACACAACTGTGTCCTTTGATCGACATACCGTCGGATGCTGAGGTGGTTGTGCTGTCAACGCAGCATGGACGTCTTGGTGACGGAGTACGTTTCAAGCACTGTGATATAGGAACGTCACAGCAGTCTGTCAGTTCGGGTAGTCCGACTGAAATCCTTGGCGAAGGTTCGGACCAGTGTGAACCTGGCGAAGTAGATGTGCAAATAGATCGCAGCGGGCCTATGTTCTTGTTCCTGAAAGGGCGCGGCGCTTTAAAATGGAACTTTGAGGTATCGGGTCAAAGCGAAATTGTTGGCGTGGTCACAGTGAATGACAGGCGCCAATCCATTGTTGGCCTACCTGAGGGCGTTCCATTTAGTCAGTACGTGCCAGGCGACAGAAGCCTGCCTGATGGCTGCGGCAACAGTTTGCTGAATGCTAGCCCGATGGCTGGCGGTCCGGCCATTCAATTATTTGAAATGATGCTCAATCAAACTTCTGGGCGCGACATAGACTTGCTAATCAACAACGGGATATCTCCGGATCAAGATAGCCAAACGCCTGATAGGATTCGCGATTATACAACCTTCGTGGTGAGGTAAGGTGCTAGAAACCATGCACTCCGCGCCGGGACCAGTCATTGGCGCAACTGCAGCGAAAGCTAACTTTGTCCCGCATTGCGGCCATAACTAAGGCCTGAGGCGAAAGACCAGATTGCGGACAAAGCCGTCATCCGGTCACACGGATGGATTGTCTGCTTTACGGCTGCAACGCGTTACAAAACATCCAGATAGTTAAACACTTTTGAGACGGCTGTTGATGGTCACAGCAGAACGATATTGGCTCGAGCCTACTCCATAGGCATCAGAGCGCGGATGGCATACATACCGTCCTCTCCTTTTTCGAGCACGATAAGGGCGTCTTGACCTGCCGCCACATCACCAACTTTTGCTTCATCCAACAGCTGAAGATCCATCGTCATCGCGGGCCAGCCGATTTCGGGGATGGGGCCGTGCGAGAGATTAACCGTTTTGCCTTCTATACTGTTGATTGTGGCTTGCGTTTGCACACCGTCATGCATGGCGTCATGACCAGAATGATCAGCATGGCCGGAATGGTCTTCGCTTGCGATTGCTGTGGTTGCCAACAGACCGGTCATCATCAGAGGTAAGATTAAGTTGTGCATAGAGCTCTCCATTGCGATTGAAAATTGTGATGGGCTATTCGCCCGGGGTGAGGATTGGCTCTTGGGGCGGTGCAGTCGCCATCAGGCGATTTGTTTTTCGCAGGCTGAAGCGTTTCCAGATTACAAAGACTGCTGGAATGACAAACAGCGTCAGGATCGTAGCGGTGGCCATGCCGCCAATCATCGGGGCGGCGATGCGCTGCATGACTTCTGATCCGGTGCCGGTGCCGTACATGATCGGGATCAGCCCGGCAAAGATCGTGGCCACCGTCATCAGCTTTGGCCGCAGCCGCAAAAGCGCGCCCTCAAACACGGCCTCCTCGATGTCTTCCCTGACCAGCACCCGGCTTTCTTCCTGTGCCGTCTTGACGCGTTTCTCCCAGGCCAGGTTGAGGTAGAGAAGCATCACGATGGCGGTTTCGACAGCCACGCCCGCCAGGGCGATGAAGCCCACCAATACGGCAACGGAAATCGCAAACCCAAGATACCAGATCAGCCAGACACCACCCGCGAGAGCAACGGGTAAAGCCAGCAGAATAATTGCGACCTCTGTCACTCTGTTGAACGCCAGGAACAGCATCAGTGTGATGATCAACAGCGTGGCTGGGGCGACAACAGACAGCTTCTCCTGTACCCGTTCGATGTATTCATACTGCCCGGACCATGACAGTGCATAACCCGGCGGCAATTCGACGGCTTTGGCCACATGAGCGCGCGCCTCGGTGACGTAACCACCCAGATCACGACCTGCGATGTCAATGAAAACAAAGCCCGTGCGCCGCGCGTTTTCAGAACGGATCATGCCCGGCCCATCGACCAGCTTGATCTCCGCCACTGCCGACAGCGGAATGTGCGCACCCGAGGGTGTGACTATCGGTAGATTGGTCATGCGGTCCGGGCTGTCGCGCCAGTCGCGGGGATAGCGCAGGTTGATCGGGAACCTCTCCAACCCTTCGACACTTTCGGCAATCGTTTGGCCGCCAATGGCGGTCTGTACCACCTGCTGAACATCGACAATCGAAAGCGCGTAGCGGGCGGCAGCGGCCCGATCAATGTCGATCTCGATATAACGCCCGCCTACTGGCCGCTCGGCATAGGCCGAAGTTGTACCGGGTATATCGGTCACGGCCCGTTCGACAGCGATTGCGATCTCTTCGATCACATCCAGATCGGCCCCGGAAATCTTGACGCCCACAGGGGTTTTGATACCCGTTGCCAGCATGTCGATCCTGTTTTTGATCGGCTGTATCCAGACATTGGTGACACCGGGCACCTGCACCCGTTGATCAAGCTCGGCCCGGATATCGTCCATGGTGACACCCGGTCGCCATTCTTCCCGCGGTTTGAGCTGAATGGTCGTTTCGATCATGGTCAGCGGTGCGGGATCGGTGGCCGTGTCCGCGCGCCCCAGCTTGCCATGCACACTCTCGACCTCGGGCACTTCGCTGATAAGGCGGTTGGTCTGTTGCAAGACCTCGCGCGCCTTGCCGATGGAAACACCGGGATAAAGCGACGGCATGTAGAGGAAATCGCCCTCGTTCAATGCGGGCATGAACTCGGTCCCGAGGCGCTGCGCCGGATACCACATAGAGGCCACCAATGCGCCCGCCAGCAGGGTTGTGGCCCAGGGCCATGCCACCGCCGCGTCAAGGAAAGGCCGGTACATCCATTGGCAGACCACGTTCAGCGGATTGCGTCGTTCGGCGATGATGCGGCCCCGGATAAAGTACCCCATCAGCACAGGCACCAGCGTGACAGACAGGATCGCGGCTGCAGCCATGGCATAGGTCTTGGTGAATGCCAGCGGCTTGAACAGGCGGCCTTCCTGCGCCTCCAGCACGAAGACGGGAACGAAGCTGACCGTGATGATCGCCAGCGAGAAGAAGAGTGCCGGACCAACCTCGGCGGCTGCGTCACCCACCACCTTCCATCGGTTTTCGCGGGTGATCTCGCCGTCTTCGATCTTCCTGTGCAGGGCCTCGATCATGACAATGGCCGCATCCACCATGGCCCCGATGGCAATGGCGATCCCACCTAGGGACATGATGTTGGCATTTACCCCCTGCAGGCGCATCACAACAAACGCCGCCAAAACGCCAAGCGGTAGGAACAGCACGATCACCAGCGACGAACGCAGATGCAGGAGGAACGCGCCGCAGACCAGAATGACAACGATGAATTCTTCGGTGAGCTTCTTTTGCAGGTTCTCAATCGCCCGCTCGATCACACCGGAGCGATCATAGGTGGTGACGATCTCAACGCCCTCGGGCAATGAGCCACGCAATTCGCCCAGCTTTTTTTCAACCGCTTGGATCGTGGTCAGGGCATTTTCGCCCCAACGCATGATCACGACGGCTCCGACGGCATCCCCTTCACCGTCAAACTCACCCACGCCACGGCGCATCTCGGGGCCAAGGCGGATTTCCGCGACATCGCCAAGGGTCAGCGCCGCGCCGCGTTCGTTGACCATCAGGGGAATGGCGGCCAGATCGTCCAGCCCGTCCACATAACCGGTGGCGCGGACCATATATTCGGCCTCGGCCATTTCGATGACACTGCCGCCGGTTTCGCGGTTGGCCATTTCAATGGCGGACAAAAGCTTGGAGAGCGGGATATCAAAGGCGCGCAACTTATTTGGATCAACGACGATCTGGTATTGCTTGACCATGCCACCGATAGTGGCCACTTCGGACACCCCGTTGATGGTCTGCAACTCGAACTTCAAAAACCAATCCTGAATGGCCCTGAGTTGCGACAGATCATGCCCACCGGTGCGGTCGATCAGGGCATATTGATAAATCCAGCCGACGCCGGTCGCGTCCGGCCCCAGTTCGGGGTTCACACCTGCGGGAAGCCGGGATTGCACCTGCGCGAGATATTCCAGGACCCGCGACCGCGCCCAATAAAGATCGGTGCCGTCTTCGAACACCACATAGACATAGCTGTCTCCGAAGAAGGAAAAGCCACGCACATCCACAGCACCGGGAACCGCCAGCATCGCGGTGGCGATGGGATAGGTCACCTGATCCTCCACCACTTGCGGCGCTTGCCCGGCATAGGGCGTTTTGACGATAACCTGCACATCGGACAGATCGGGGATGGCATCGACGGGCGTGGTGCGCGCCGCCCACAGGCCCGCAGCCCCCAGCATGAAGGCCAGAACGACAACGACAAAACGGTTGGCAATTGACCACCGGATAAGCGCGGCGATCATGATCCGCCCTCCGCCACGCCCCGCAGGGTAAGCGACATATCTGATCCTTGCGTGAGCAGAAGGCCTGTTTCCTCACCCAGCGGCAGCGAAGCTGGATCCAGAGCGTCGTCCAGAGGGAAATCCATGGTCATCCCCGGCATACCGATTTCGGCGATTGGCCCATGCGTGACATTTGCCACGCCTGCGTCCGTGTCGATGCTGTTGACGGTGCCCGTGACTTTCATCGGCTTGGCCATGGTCTCAAAAGACGTCAAGATCATCGTCATCCCATCAGGGCGTGCAAAAGTCAGAGACAGGTCTTGATCCAGCGGCAGATTGGCCGGATCAACATCATCGGCCAGATCAAAGGCCATCATCATGCCCGGCATACCGATCTCGACAATCGGACCATGGGCGATCATCGCTTGGCGCGCCTCGGCATCGACGGACTGGATTACGCCATCCACCACTATGGGCGGCGCGATGGCCTTCCTCTCCATTTCAGGCACCGGCTCCTTTTCCATCATCGCGGGTGCGTCTTCGGCACGCACGCCGACGACGACGTAAAGCCCGTCCTCTCCCTGGGCCAGATCGAATTCCACATTGGTTTCCAGCGGAATGTCAGCCGTATCCAGACCGGCCACGTCCATGTCCATCTGCATGGCCGGCCAGCCAAGCGCCGGGATTGGGTCGTGGCTGATGCTGAGCTTTCCATCATGCGTGATGGCGTGGACCATTCCCATACCGGTGGCATCCACGCCGTCATCCCGACCCAGGGCACTGATCGCCAATAGGCCGTCGGCCCCCCGGAAAACCTTGAACTTCACGTCGTCGCCCTGGGACAGATCATCAAGATAGACGTCCGAGCGAATGGCAAATTCCGTCTCAAGCGCGGGCCAGTCCAACGCTGGGATCGCATCATGCCGGATCGTGGCACTTCGGCTTTCGGGATCAAAGGCCGTCAGAACACCTTTGGCATCCACCGGCTCTGCCTCTGTGGGGGCGAAGCGCAGCATCCCGGCGTTCAATGCACTCTCGCTGTCGATCAGGAACTGAGCCGAGGCGACCACCTCATCGCCCGGGGCAAGACCCTGTTCGATGACTGTGCGGCCTCCGGCGCCGAAACCATCGCGCAGACCTGTGGTGACAAGGCGCGGGCGGAACACCCCGTCGCCGGTCCTCAGGATCACGCGTTCAGCCCGACCAGTACGGATCACGGCCTCAGAGGGGACGGTCAGCGCCTCACGTGTCGCGCGCGGGAGAAGGTCGACATTGGCAAACATGTTGGGTTTGAGTATGCCCTCGGCATTGTCGAACCGCAGGCGCACCCGTAGCGTTCGCGTCATGGCGTCCAACTCCGGGAAGATATAGTCGATCTCTCCGGTGAATATTCGGCCCGGAATATGCTCGAACCTGGCTTCGGCCATCATATCTGCTGAAAGCCGCCCAATATCTCGCTCGAACACATCGACGAGCAGCCACACAGACGACAAGTCGCCCAGCGACATCGCTTGAGTGTTCGGGTGCAGATACATCCCGTCCGCAGCCGTCAAATCGATCACCACGCCATCCTGCGGGGCGTAGTACCTGATGCGCTTTTCTGGAATAGAGGCCTCTGCCATTTCGGCGATCTGACGATCACTAACCCCAAAATTCTGCAGTTTGGACCGGGCGATGTTGATCTCATCTGCATCCTTGCGCTTGACCGCGCGGATGAGTTCGGAGCTGGCGACGGTAATTTCCGGTGCGTAGAGGTCAAAGAGCAACTCACCTTGTGCAACCGGATCGCCCTCGGCGCGCACTTCTAGCCGTTCGATCCAGCCTTCTACGCGGGTATGGATATGGCTGGTCGCGTGTTCGTCGTAGCCAACAAAACCCACCGTTTCGATCCGTTGCGCCACATCCTGCACGCGCGCCACGGCGGTGCGTACGCCAATGGTGTTCACCTCGGCCGCACTCAGGCTCACATCCTCCGGGTCGCCCGATGGTTCATCCCCTTCATAAACCGGCACCAAGTCCATCCCCATCGGAGATTTGCCGGGACCGTCCTTGCGGAAATTCGGGTCCATTGGAGCTACCCAATAGAGGATTTCTGGCCCAGCTCCGTCAGCGCTCATCGCCATGGCGCCGCGTTCCCGTTCGTACCAGACCCCGCCTGCGATGCCTGCACCAAGGGCTAAAATTGTCAGCGCAACATATCTTCCACGCATGTTTTCGTCCTGTCTTTGACGCGCGGTCATAGAGGGACCGCGCAAAGAAAGCCCGAGCGATCAGTCGCAGGGGCTGCTTGTCAGAAGATCAGGTGTGTTTTGGAGGCTTCTTGGCGCTCTCAGGTTCTGCCTTGGTCAAATGCAGATCGACCGAAGGAGTATGTTGGCACGTGATGGCATCGGTCATTGCAGGAACGGATGGCGTTGCGATCCCGCCTATGTGACAGCAGGCGATCATTGGGCAACTTGCATGGCCGTCATGCGCCGTGCCGTGATCCGCAGAGGACATATCATGATCGGCATGATCCATATCGGCGTGACCCGAATGATCCATCATCGGAGCATCCAGAGTCATCGCGGTATGAGCCTGTGCCATACCGAGGCCACTCAGTGAAATACCGAGAATAACAGCAAGCAGACTTGCCTGAACGATGAGCCATCTCATAAGACGCATGCCGCCTTCATAGCCAGAATCCGCGCTCTTACCAAGCGGCAACTCATCACCTGCGGCAAGATTTCCTACACATTGCTGTGAGTGCCAATGTTCGGATCACTGCACAAAAAAGTCAGGATTGACATTCCCCTTGCTGGAACGTTTAGCGTAAATTTCCGAACGCGTATCTATCTCTCGCGCGTTTGCAAAAAACAAACAAAAATCCGTGAGGGCAGACCATGAAATACCTGTTCGCATTCATCGTTATAATGCTCAATCCTTTAGGGGCCTTGGCGCACTCCGACATGCAGAAAACGACCCCGGAAAACGGTTCTGTTCTGAACCAAGTGCCTATTGAGATCGGACTGAACTTTACCGACAGGCTGCGCTTGACCGCCGTCAAAGCACGTCATTCCGATGGTGAAACACAAGCCATCGACCTTGGCGATCACAAAGGTTTTGAGGCGGAGTTCATGTTGCCCATGCAGCCAATGGGCACAGGTGTTTACGAGGTGGAATGGCGCGGGCTGGGAATGGACGGGCACGCCATGCAAGGCACATTCAGCTTCGAGGTCGAATAACCCGTGCCCGATATCTGGGCGCTCGCGGCAGTCGTCAGCAAGACCCTTTTGTATTTCGGGGTGTTGACCAGCAGCGGCCTGATACTAACCCGTTTCGTCTTTGCCTCCGAAGTCGCCGCTGTTTTGCCAGTCATGCGAAAATATGCGGTGCTTTGGACAGTGCTGGCTATCGCTGCAGCACTTGCCAGCTTTGCCCTGCGCGGTGCCGCTCTGACCGGCGATGCGTCCGGCCTGACCGATCCCGAAATGCTGGGTTTGATGTGGCAAACGCCCGTCGGCACCGCCCTTCTTCTCAGGGTCATTGGGTTGAGCCTAATGCTGACCGGGCTCCTGGTGGGTGGGCTTGGCTGGGCGGCGGCGGGATTGGGTGCGCTGACGGCACTTTGGTCCTTCATCACAATTGGACATCTTTCGGACGATATTGGCCTCTGGGCAAAACTTGTGTTGCTGACACACCTATTGGCGGTAGCCTTCTGGATCGGCATTTTGCTTCCGTTGAACCGATTGACCAGAACCACCGGCGACACGGTGTTGGCAGCCCGGCTCGGTCACCGCTTCGGACAAATTGCAACCGTAATCATCTCAGGTCTGATCGCGGCAGGCCTCGTTCTGGGCTGGTTGCTGATCGGTTCCTGGACGCATCTGTTCACCACAGCCTATGGCCTCAATATCATCGCGAAACTATGCCTGGTCGCAGGGCTATTGGGACTGGGGGCGTTGAACAAACTGCGCGTTGTTCCCGAATTGACTTCCGGAAACGCTCAGGCTGCGATTCATCTCTCAAAAACCGTATCAATGGAATGGTTGGTGTTCGTAGCCGTATTGCTAGCGACTGCCTCTTTGACAACGCTATTTGCGCTGCCTGGAAAGCCGTGACAGCCTAACCAAAAACCACATTTTCAGACATTCGTGCCGATCGCAGCATCTGCTAGACTGGGCTCCAACCCGTAATTCGACGCGTTAAAAATCAACGTCGGCAATGCTCTTAGAGACCCTCAGCTATAACGGATGTCGTCAGGAACTCGATCCGATCTGACACATTGTGTGGTGTAATTTGTGGTATTCAAAGCTATAGGTTATAATATATTATATAAATTCAATATATTATATCTATAATATTGCGGACACTATATCCGCCTACCAGCATTCCAACAGCATATTTCGGGTTAATGATCGTTCATCAAGCCACTGTCGACAACATTGCTATTTCTTCTAACTGTTTGTGGGTTGCAAGGTTGCAGTAGTGGCTGACAATTATCGTTTTACTTGTCTGACCAAAGTATTGCTTTCACGAATTGAAGGCACAGAGATTCGGGCAGATAGGCCATGGGAATCTGAGATTAACCTGCTCGGGTCCTGCCGAGCTTTCTAATCAGCTCCCTTTGCCGTTCCCTTGAGATAGGCAAGTACGATCCGACCGTGATGATTTCCCTAGAATGACCAACGTTCTGGCTGAACGCTTTGAACTCTTCACGGGTGGCGCAAATCTTGTCGACATAGAGCGACAGCGTCTTGCGGAAGCTGTGGGGTGTGAACTCGTGAAGTCCAGCAGTCTTGAACGCGGCTCGAATGATGGCGTTGATCTTTTGGCCGTTGCAGTAGGGTTCGCGAGATAAATCGGCGAAGTTGAAGCGTCCGTTTTTCAACGTCCGGTCTGGCTTGGGAAAGACCGCATCGCCCGGACCGAACAGTTTTTCCTCGCGCAGGTAAGTGATCCAGGACGCGAACGTGTCGAGATACATCTCATCGACTGGAAGGAACCAGGTTTCGATGGTCTTCCCGTTCTTGGTATCAACCTCGCGTCCGTCCTGGAAGATATAACCTTCCACGAGATCAACATGAGCGAGGCGCAGCGATGCTAAAGCACTGTCGCGCGCCGCGGTCAGCATCAACAAGGCAAAGATCGCCTTGTCACGTCTCTGCCGTTCCGTGTCTTCGGGCATCAGGCGGAACGCATGTGCGCATTGCTCCATAGACGGATACGCAATTGGGCGCGCCGCATGCGCAGCGCGGGCGTCCTTTGCGTTGTTGTTGAAGTAGTCGACATCATCATACGAGATACGCGACTTGAAGCCCGGGCGGCCTGCCAGCCATTTGAAGAAGGCTTTGACAGTGCGAAGGCGCGCATCCCGCGTGGTCAGGCTGAGTGGATCGCCAGTGCGGTGGTTCCGACACTTTTCCAGGTGCGTCTTGTATTTCCGCCCCCAATCGCGGTGGAAGGATTTGAAGTGTTTTAGATTCAGCGCCATTTCAAAGTCGCGCAGGCTGGCAGCAACTTGGTCGAGTGTCTTTTCGTCCTTGCCGTCTGCCTCGCGGAGGTAGGTGAGGTATTGGCGTTTCAGACGTTCGTTTTCCGCGTTTACTTGGGCCATGTGTCAGGTTCCCTCATGAAGTGATGGTTTAAGGCAGGGTTCACAGGTTCGATTAGTCGTACCGACTGTGCCTTTTTTCAGACTGGGGGGATGGCGTGTCATGCAGCACTCACAAACCGCGTGCAGGGGCGCTCGCAGACGTTG
Source organism: Roseovarius sp. MMSF_3359 (assembly GCF_030733385.1). Lineage (GTDB taxonomy): Bacteria > Pseudomonadota > Alphaproteobacteria > Rhodobacterales > Rhodobacteraceae > Roseovarius. Next base: position 78,102 of record NZ_JASHJC010000010.1, read on the forward strand.
CAGAAGGCCCTAAGCATTGGCCTGCCATCTGAGGTCGTCGTGCGTTCTGTCAGCCCGAGAGCGGGTGTGCGTGGGGCCTTGCAGCCCGTGCAGTAGAACTCACCTGGTTTCAGGGGTTGTTTGCGGGCCGCTTCCCGTTCCTTCAGGAAGGCTTTGAGCTGCCAACCCAGTATCAGGTAGGGCCGCTGCTCGGTCAGTGCGGGCAAACCGTCCTTGATCCACTGCCTAACGGTTTGCGGTGATACACCAAGAAGCTCGGCCACTTCTTCAATCACGTAGCTTCGATGCGCCTTGATCCTGTTGATGTTGTAGAACCGACCCATCAGCCCCGCGCCTCAGCAGTGGGGTCAACCCGGTTGCCGTCGGCCCAGGCGTTCAGATCCGCGCCGCGATAGATGATCTTGCGCCCCAGCTTGTAGTAGGCGGGACCTATGCCCTTGTGACGCCACTGTGCCAGCTTCGCCCGGTCGCCGATCAAATTAAGTTCCGGATCACCCGGAAGGTAGTTTCGGTTCTGCTCGAATAAGGTCGCCATGTTCCAATCCTTTGTTGTTGGACTGGAACTGTTGGAACACGTCTAATTGGATTAGAAAAAATACAGTATCGCGATTGCAGTAAGGTCTTAGCTCTTAGTGCTTTCACCCAGTGAACCGAGTAATCCGCCTATTAGACCCATCGGACGATTGCTGGTGCGTCCAGACTCCATCATCTGGGCAAGCGAGTTGACCAATGGCTTCAGATCATCGTCAGTGACTTGCGCAACGGCATATTCGCCATGAGTTCTTACACCGGCTTTGATCTTCAGGAGCTTGAACGTTTTCTTGAGCGCTCGACTGTATGACGTTGAGGGATCACCCGTTATGGCCGCTGTGCCGTAACCAGGTCGTTGTCCTACTTCTTTTGCAAAGAGCTTCGCAAGCCTGATCGCAATTACGCGGGCGTAGTAGTCCGGCGCTCTATGGTTGATGTTCCAAAACTTTTCTTCTTGGTCAATTAATTCTTGTTGCCGCGCTTCCAACGCAGTCCAAAGCTCCAGCAAAACAAAGAGCGATGTGTTGTATCCGCCTGTTTCAGCAACGTTCTTGAGAGCAAGGCTTCTTGCATCCTCTATCTCTGAACGAGACGCCTGACTTCTTAGTTTCTGATCGATTACTGGTCGCAAGCGATCCACCAAGATACCTTGATCCGGTATGACCTTGTCCGGCGCCAACAAGTGAACCGTAGCGCGGAGGTTTTCGACGCACGCTTTGACTGCTTTTTGCTCGTATTGAAATTCGGCTTTGCTATCGTGCGCGTTTGGCTTGGTAATGTCGATTGGCGGAATTGGCGGTGCAAGAGCGTTCATGTTTGGTTGCCTAGGACTACGTTTTCCAAACGGCTCGAGCATTTCGTCAACGATTGCATGTAGCTGCTCGCTGATCTCGTACTGAGTTAACTCATCGGATTTTGCTTGCATTAAGGTAAGATGGTGGCGACCTTACTGTATTACAAGATAGCGCAGTGGATTGCGTTCGATTTAGCTTGGTTGGCAAGAAGGTTGTCGCAAGCCTGCCTTTCTGTATTAACTTTTTTCCTTTTTCGGCAAAGAAATCACCTTCGCCTCCGCATCAGCCACAAAATTCGACCACCGTTCCATGAGTGCGCGGCGTTTTTCGAGCAGGTCAGACCGCGCATAGGCCTGCTCGACCTGTGATCCGATTCGATGTGAGAGGCTCATTTCAGCCACTTCGCGCGGGGCATTGGCGACTTCGGACGCCCAGACACGGAAGGTCGAGCGGAAGCCGTGCACCGTGACGCCCTCGATCTTCATTCGGCGTAAGAGCATCAGCATGGACATGTTCGACAGCGGCTGGTGGCGCTTCTGGCCCTCGAAGACATAGTCAGAGTGCATCGCCTTGAGCGGCTCGATGATCTCCAGCATTTCCCGGGTGAGCGGCACGCGGTGTTCTTCGCCGGTCTTCATCCGCTCCGCCGGACAGGTCCAGACACAGTCCTCGAAGTCAATCTCGTCCCACGTCATGCCCAGCACCTCGCCCGTACGTGAACCCGTCAGGCAGGTGAACATCAGGGCCTTTGCCGCCATGGCATTACGACTGCGCAGATCCGCGTAGAAGGCCGGGACATCGCGCCAGTCCATGGCCTTGTGGTGCTTCACCTTCTTCTTGACCTTCGGCAGCACTCCCGCGTCTTTGATCGCTGTGACCGGGTTCTCGCCCTCGCGGAAGCCTTTGGCCCGCGCCACATCCAGCACCGTCTTGATCCGTTGCATCAGCCGCCGGGCGGTCTCGTGCTTTTCAGTCCAGATCGGCGATAGGCACATCAGGACTTCTGGCTGACCAATGCTGTCCAGCGGCATGCGCCCGATCTTGGGGAAGGCATAGTCGCGCAGCGTATTGATCCATTGCTGGCCGTGCTTGGGATTGCTCCAGGTCGGCAGCCGGTCGATATGCACTTGCTGGGCGAACTCTTCGAATGTCGGGATTTCCTGCTTCATGTTGTAGCGCGGGTTCAGCCCCTGCTTCGCCATGCGGCGATACTCCAGCGCCCGCTCACGCGCCATGTTGAGCGTCACCACATCCGCGCCGCCCAGGCCATAATCCGTGCGCATAGGTTTGCCGTTGCGATTGCGCTGTCCCTTGACCGTCACCCGCACGATCCAGCGCCGCGCCCCCGAGGAATCGACCACCAGATAAAGCCCGCCGCCATCCCCGTGTCGCCCCGGTCCGAGATTCTCAACCAGCTTCTTCGTCAGCTTTCCGGACAGTGTCGCCATGAATTATACCACATTCCATACCACCCAATGAACGAATATGGACATCATCGAAAAGAATTCAAGAGAAGAATGTTCACCGGATTTCGCCATAAATATATAGTTTACACCGCGCTTAATGCCGTTCAAACAAACTAAGGGAAAAGGTAAAGTGGCGGAGCGACAGGGATTCGAACCCTGGAGACGGTCTCCCGCCTACACACTTTCCAGGCGTGCGCCTTCGACCACTCGGCCACCGCTCCGTTGGACCGGTGTGTAGCCTGACTTTCTCAGCCTGTGCAAGAGGTGATTGATCCTGCACCCCGCTCTATTTCGGATCGTGGACCTGTGGCGACTCAGTCGGCCAAGTGCATATAAACCCGGCGGTTTTGACGGCCCTTCTTTTCGATTTTGCCGATGCGCAGCGCGCCGATTTCGGCGCTTGAGCGCACATGGGTGCCACCGCAGGGCTGAAGGTCGACCTGGTCAGCGTCGGTGCCGATCCGGATGAGCCGTACGCGGCCCGCGCCCATCGGCGGGGCCACGGACATGGTTTTCACGAGGCCCGGATTGGCCCGCAGATCGTCATCGCTGATCCATCCCTCGGTCACCGCCAGATCGCGGGCCACCAGAGCGTTGAGCGCGGCCTCGATTCCCGGTTTGTCCTCCGGGGCCTCCGGCATGTTGAAATCCAGCCGGCCCTTTTCGGTGCCGATCGAGCCGCCGGTTACCGGCAAGGGAATAACGACGGACAAAAGATGCAGGCCCGTGTGAACCCGCATATGGCGGTGGCGCCTCTCCCAATCCAGCACCTGTTCGATTTCCTGGCCCACGGGCGGCAGGGCCGCACCGTCACCAGGGATCAGGGCGATGCTCTCCCCCTCGCCCTTCACGGTTGTCATGATTTCCGCCCGGCCCGCCGCCCAGGTGATATGGCCGCTATCGCCCGGCTGCCCGCCACCGGTCGGGTAGAAGACGGAGCGATCAACAACAATGCCACCTTCGGGCGTATGTGCCATGACAGTCGCCTTCGCCCGGGTCAGGTATGGATCATCGAGGAAAAGCCGTGCGGTCATTCAATCGGCCTCTGCCTCGCCATCACCGGTTTCGTCATTTGTGTCTTTGACCCGGCGTGTGCGTTTCCTGGCGCTCTTGGCCGGTGCGGCGGCCTCCTCCGGGCGCGCGGCGGCGAGGGTTTCGGGATTGCGCAGCCAGACGTCACGCTGCGCAAACGGGATTTCGATGCTGCTATCGGCGAATTTCTGGGCGATCTCGTGGTTCATGTCCGAATGCACGCTCATCACCCAGTTCACATCCCGCAAAATGGCGCGAATTTCAAAGTCGAGCGAATCCGCCCCGAACCCCCGGAAAATGATGGCAGGCGGCGGATTAGCCAGCACCATGGGGTGCGCTTCGGCCACGTCCTTGAGGATCTGTTCGACTTGCCGCGTGTCGCTGCCATAGGCCACGCCCACCGGGACGATGACCCGGCCCACGGTATTGCCCCGGGTGTAGTTCGTGACCGTGCCACTGACCAGATCCGCATTGGGCACGATCACGTCGGAGCGGTCGAAGGTCTCGATGGTGGTGGAACGCACCGAGATGTCGCGCACATAACCATGCGTCCCACCCACTTCGATCCAGTCGCCCTCGGAAATCGGCCGTTCGATCAGCAGGATAATGCCCGACACGAAGTTCGACACGATGTTTTGCAGGCCAAAACCAATACCGACCGACAAGGCACCGGCGACGATGGCCAGAGAGCTAAGGTCGATCCCGGCGCTGGTGATGGCAATCAGAGCTGACAAGAAGATACCGATATACCCCACACCCGCGGTGATCGCATTGCGCCCGCCGGTGTCGAGCTTGGTCTTGGGCAGAATGGTGTTCTTCAGCGTCCCCTGAAGCATCCGGGTGAGGACGTAGCCAATGGCAAAGACAATCGCGAGCGTCAGAAAGATCGTCGGCGATATCCGCACACCGCCCAGATCGACCCCTTCGGTGAACTGCGTCCAAAGCTCGGTCAGGTCGGCCACCCGCGCACCCCAGATCAACGCGAAGATCGGGGCCGACAGGAGGACCAGCGCAAAACCGATGAGAACGGGGATGAGCGAATCCGAAATGCCATCGCTGCGGCCGCTGACAAAGGCGTAGACCTCGTTCACCAGCCGTTGCAGCACGACCAGCACCGCGACCAGCATGAGCGAAAATAGCGACGGCTGCATCAGCGATTGCGCCGCCTTGAAATATCCGATCGCCGCAAGGACCGGCGCCAGGATGGAGAGGACGATCACAGCCTGCGAGGCAAGCCGCAGCAAGCGGCCGCGATAGCTTTCGCCCGCGCCTTCTTCGGCGCTGCTCCTGGCATGGGCCATCAAAAGCCGGGCAACCCGGATCAGAAGAAGCGATGCGATGACCATCACCGGGAACAGCACGACATTGGTCGCCGCCTCGGACCATTCGGCATATTCCGACATCGCGTGCAGCAGGTAGAATGTCGAAATCACCACGCCGAGCGAGGCGCCGTAGAAGCGGCCCGAGCGACGCTGCTGATCGTTGAGACTGGCCAGCGGCGAGCGCAGCTGGATCGACGGGAAGATCCGCATCGAAAGCCACCGCGCCAGCAGGTAGATGAACACCGCCCGCAACAGCGCCGACAGGAAGAGCGTGCCGCGCACCCCCACAAGCCCGGTCACATAGGCCGCTTCGACCAGCGCAAATGTACCGAGAAGCGGCAAGACCAACGCGCCCAGAGAGACCACGTAAGCCGCCACCCAACGCCCCGCACCGGGAACCCGGTCATCGTCTTCGCAAAGCACGTAGCGCACCAACCGCTTGGTCCACCGACGACCGCGCGCGATCAGGATAACGCCAATGGCCGTCAGGACCAGGAAACCGGGCAAGTCCTCCTTGGTCTCCGCGCGTTGCTCGGGGTCGTTCCATGCGCCGACGACCTCGTTCCGGATGATGTCAAAGGCGGCGTAAAGACCCTGCGCCCCCGCGACCCAATGCGCGGGGTTGAGCGGCGATGGACCGAAATCCAGAAGCTCTTCGGTCTGGCGTTCACGAATGATGCCGTCAATGCCCGAAACCATGCTGTCAGCGCGGGTATAGGCAAGTTCGGCGCGTTTCACCGGCGCCTGAAGCTGCGACAGCCTCGAGTTAAGCTCCTGGCGTTGCGAGGCAATGTCCTCGGCTTCGGAGCCATCCTCGGGCGCCGGGCCGATCGCATCCAGTTGCGCCCGCACCGTGGCAATGGCGGCGCGATTTGTTTGCTGCGCATCCAGAAACTGCTGCCGCCAGTTCACGATCTCGTTGCGGAGCTCTTCAAGGGCGGTATTCGACGCGCGTTTGGCTTCGATTGCACGCTCCGTGAAGGTCGCGACATTATCCCAATCGGTGTAGTTCGGCGTGGGGTTCGCCGGTTGCGCGGAGGCGGCGCCTCCCAATGCAGAAACGGCCACCACCAGAAGCAGTGACAGGGTCAGCAGCAGAGGCCTCAGGCGTGTCATGCTTCTTCAAAAACGCCCGGAATGGCCCGCGGCGCAGTTGTCAGCCAATCGGGCGTCGGAAGGCCCTTTTCGCGCAGGAATTCGGGGTTGAACATCTTGGATTGATAGCGCGTGCCATAGTCGCAAAGCACCGTGACGATCGTGTGACCCGGCCCCATTTCACGCGCCATGCGCATGGCCCCGGCGATGTTGATCCCCGACGATCCGCCAAGGCAAAGCCCCTCTTCGCGCAGAAGGTCAAAGACGATCGGCAAGGCCTCGTTATCGGGGATTTGCCAGGACATATCGGGGCTGAACCCTTCGAGATTGGCGGTGATGCGCCCCTGCCCGATGCCCTCGGTGATCGAGCTGCCCTCGGCGGCGGCCTGCCCGTCGCGGAAAAGCGTGAACATGCCCGAACCCATTGGATCGGCCAGCGCCACCTTGACGCCCTTGGGCTGCAACGCCTCGCCCACGCCCGCCAGCGTCCCGCCGGAGCCGATGGCACAAACGAACCCGTCAACCTTGCCGCCTGTCTGCTCCCAAATCTCCGGACCCGTCGACTCGACATGGGCGCGGCGGTTGGCGACGTTGTCGAACTGGTTGGCCCAGATCGCGCCATTCGGGTCGCTCTTGTTGATCTCCTCGGCCAGGCGACCGGAATAGCGCACGTAGTTATTGGGATTTTTGTATGGCGCAGCAGGCACTTGCACGAGTTCCGCACCGGCCAATTGGATCATGTCCTTCTTTTCCTGGCTCTGGGTCTCGGGGATCACGATGACCGTCTTGAAGCCCATCGAGGCCCCCACCAGCGCCAGACCGATACCGGTATTGCCGGCGGTCCCTTCGACGATCGTGCCGCCCGGGCGCAGATCGCCCCGTTCAACCGCGTCCTTGATGATGTAAAGCGCCGCACGGTCCTTGACCGATTGCCCGGGATTCAGAAACTCACACTTGCCCAGGATGGTGCACCCGGTTTCTTCACTGGCTTTTCTCAGCTTGATGAGCGGCGTGTTACCGATGGCCGCGGCCAGATCCTCTGCGTATCGCATTGCCTGATGCTCCTGTCTTGACGCCCCCAAGGTGTATGTCCTGACGGGGGCAACATCAAGCGCCTGATCGGGCTCCAGCTCGCAGCCTTTCACGTTCGCGTTGCAGCCACAGAAGGCACAAGATCAGCGGCCCGTTCGCCGCCTCACCCGACGGGATCAGGTTCATGGCACGATCAAATGAGATCACATGGGTGCGAATGTCCTCATCCTCGCTTTCAAGGCCACCCGCGCCGACCCGGGTGTCCGGCAGATCGCAAAGACCCACATAGCAATGGAAAAACTCCGTCGAACATCCCGGCGAGCAATAGTGGCTCGACACATGCTCCAACCGGTCCAGCGTCAGCCCGGCCTCTTCAACACATTCGCGGCGTGCGGTGTCCTCCGGCGGCTCCCCCGGGTCCACCCGTCCCGCCACCGGCTCCAGCATCCAGGGGAACGGATCGCCCCGCCCGAACGGCCCCATGCGGAACTGTTCGACCAACAGCACCCTGTCGCGTACCGGATCATAGGGCAGCACAATCGCGGCATCGGTCGCCACGAAGACCTCGCGCCGCACCGGTGTGCTCTGCCCGCCCTTGAAGAGCGGATGGCGCAAGGTGAACTCGCGGGTCAGGAAAAATCCGGCATGGCGGTTATGCTGCGCGTCTATCTCGACGTGACCGGCCCCCATATCGCTGCGTACATCGGTCGGCGCCGATGCCCGTGCGGCCACCCGCGCGGCAGCCCGCACCATGATCATGGGCATCATTCGGGCCAGCGCGTCATGCTCGTTCATGCCGAAATGTTGCCCGACCTCTTCGGCGGCCATGATACTCATGAGGCCCCATTTGCCCTGCCACGCCTCGAGCCGCCAATCGCTGACCAACTCAGGGCCGGTCTCTGACGGCACAAAAACCCTGGCGGAGACTTCAACGCCGTCCAGAAGTACCTCGCGTGTCACAGCCCCAAGACCAAGCCCATGAGCGAAATAGCTGATCCGAGCCTGCGCCTCTTCTGACAGGTCGTCTTTCAGGAAATCCTTCAAAATCGCGCCCTTGACCGCGCCCTCTGAAGGAAACAGCGTCGGAAAACCGAAATCGCCTTCCTGGCTCAGGCCATGGCCGGGCAATTCGGCCGCAACGGAGCGCAGGGATTGTCCGGATATCGCCGTCAGCAACGGCAGCCAGGCCATTGGGCCATAAACAAAAACCGGGGTCATGCCCTCAGGACCAGCGGCGCGATGCCCATTCTGCAACGACCCCCGAAAGGATGCCACCCACCACCAGCGTGATGATAAGGTTCGCGTCCAGAAGGCTGCTGCCGAAATCCACGGCGATCTCGAAAACCGCGACGATCCCCTCAACCGGCCCCTCATAGCGGCGCTGGAGGGCCAGCTTGAGCATCTCGTTGAAACTCTGCAGGAACAGCGCCCAGAACACCAAGGCGGCCATGCCTGTCAGCCCGGCACTGAAGGATTCGAGATAGCTCCGCCCAACCCGCGTGCCGACGATGAACCAGCCACAGGCCAGGCCAAGCGCCAGGTTGACATAGTTGAACCAGCCGAAGTCCGTGCCTTCGGGCATCAGGGGCCGCACCAGATCAGAGGCATACCACGCAACCGCAGCCAGAACGATTGCGGCGGCCATCTTGGCGGCTGTGGGCATTCGGTCTGTGACGGGCATTTTTTGCGGCCTTGTGACTGTGATCTGCACTACATCGCAATTACCGCTTTGGAAGGCCCCCGCACAAGAGGTCAGATAAAAATTCCACATCCGGCGGAATCTGTCGTCAAAACCGAGATCGGCGATCTGATCCCATTTCGCGTTGAAGGTTTCATGCCAGCGGCGCAGTGTCTGGCTGTAACTCTGGCCGAAAGCCAGCGAGTTCGCCACGCGCAGCCCGGCGCGGTCGATCTCCTTGCCAAGCGCCCCCGGGCTTGGCAGCATGCCGCCCGGGAAGATATATTTCTGAATGAAATCAACACCCTTGCGGTAGGTATCCCACCGGCGGTCTTCAATGGTAATGATCTGCAACGTCGCCTGCGCCCCGGGCCGCAGCCTGTCGCGCAGCGTATCGAAATAGGCGGGCCAGTATTTTTCGCCCACCGCTTCGAACATCTCTATGCTGGCAATACCGTCATACATGCCGCGCTCATCGCGATAATCCTGGAGCTTGAACTCAACGAGATCCGATATCCCTTCTTTTTCAATGCGTTCTCTGGCGAACTTCAACTGTTCTTCGCTGATGGTCAGCCCTGTGACCCGCAAGCCACGCTCCTTGGCCGCATATTCGGCAAATCCACCCCAGCCGCAGCCGATCTCCAGCACGTGATCGCCTGGTTTCACGCCCATCTGGTCAATCATGCTCTCGTATTTTGCGATCTGCGCCTTCTCCAGGCTCTCCTGCCCGGTGCGGAACAAGGCACTGGAATAGGTCATCGTATCGTCCAGCCACATGGCATAGAACTCGTTGCCCAGGTCGTAATGATAACTGATGTTGCGGCGTGCCTGCTTGCGGCTGTTTCGGTTCATCCAGTGGCGCAGGCGCTCATAGGCACGCACGAAACCCATGCCCGGAAAACCATCATAGATGACCTCGTTATCGTGGTGCACAAAATCCATGAAGGCCTGCAGGTCGGGCGTGCTCCACCACCCTTCAAGATAGGCATCACAAAAGCCAAGATCGCCCTCGCGGATCAGTCGGGCAAAGCAATCGGGGTTATGCACGGCAATCTCGGCCACCGCGCCCGGCTTGCGGCCCTCTGCACGGAAACGTCGCCCGTCGGGCAGCACGAAATCCAGCCGTCCGTGGTTGACTTTCTTCGTCATTTCAAACGCCTGCGCGAAGTAGCGCGGCAGGTTTGGCTCACCCTTTATGTCGGTCAGGATCATGCACCCTCCGATTTTTGCCATTAGGCTAGGGTCAGGGCGCCCGTTTCCGCAAGGAATTTGTTAACGATCAGAAATTCCTTGCCTCATATGCAGCCAAAGCGCGTTTTCGACCGTCAGAAAGATCTACCAAGGGTTGTGGATAGGCGTCTTTGGCCGAAATCTGCCAGCTTTTCGGCACGGCGTCGAAATAGGCCAAGGCGGTGCGGGACGGTGCCGAACGCCCCTCGGCGATCCAGCGGGCGACATAGTCACCGTCCGGGTCAAATTTCTCGAGCTGCGTCGCGGGGTTGAAAATCCGGAAATAGGGCGAGGCATCCGGCCCGGATCCCGCGGTCCATTGCCAGCCCATCGCATTCGACGCCGGGTCCCAATCGGTCAGGCACTCTTCGAACCATTTCATGCCAATGCGCCAATGCACCATCAAATGCTTGGTCAGATAGCTTGCCGCGATCATGCGCGCGCGGTTATGCATCCGGCCAGTGACATACATCTCGCGCATCGCCGCATCAACGAAAGGCTCACCGGTGCGGCCTTGTTTCCAGGCCAGAACATCAGGGGCATCCGCATCCTCGCGCCAGGGGAAGGCGGACCATTCCGTGCGCCAGTTATCGGTCAGCATATGCGGCGTGTGATACATCAGGTGATAGGCAAATTCGCGCCAGACCAGCTCCTTGAGCCACTTCTCCGCCCCCTTGGACCCGCGATGCCACGCCCCCAGGCCCGCATGCCAGCATTGGCGCGGCGAAATTTCGCCAAGGGCGAGGTAATCCGACATGCCCGACGTACCATCAATGCCAACCAGGTTGCGGGTCTGGCCGTATTCTTCGATGGCATCGCCGGTAAACCAGCTCAGCCGATCGAGCGCCGAGGCCTCCCCCGGGCGCTGCCAGCCGGCCACCACGGCGGCCCCCCGGCGCATGGCGCGACCCAGGTGCCAGTCTTCAAGTTCGTCGCTCACAGGCCAGGTGTCGGGTGCGGGGATGTTGGCCGGGGCTTTCTCGGGCGCAGGGACATCGCGATCCTTTACCGCCCGCCACATCGGTGAATAGACGCGATAGAACCCGCCTTGCTGGGTCTCGACGGTCCAGGGTTCAAACAGCAGGTGACCATTGACGCTTTCCGCCTCGACACCCCGCGCCTTGAGCGCAGTCTTGATTGCGCTGTCCCGTTCGATCGCCGCCGGATCATAGAGCCGTGACCAGATCACCGCGCCAGCGCCTGTTTCGTCGATCAGTGCCTCTAGCACGTCGCGCGCATCGCCCTTGCGCAGGATCAACTGGCTGCCTTTCTGCGCCAAGGTCTCGGACAGGACACGCAGCGAGAGGCTCAGCCGCCATTTCGGCGCGGCCCCCAAACCCTCGACGCTTTCGTCGCAGATAAAGACCGGTATGACCGGTCCACCCCGCGCGCAGGCGGCCAGAAGCGCGGGATGATCACCCAACCGCAAATCGCGGCGGAGCCAAAGGAGTGTCGGTTTGGTATCGGTCATGCCCTGCCCTCGTCTTGATCCCCGCTCAGGGTAGTGCGCCCGCCCCGCCCGACAAGATCAGAGCACGTCGTCGAGCGCATTCAGGAGTTTGTCCACCTCCTCGGGAGAGGTGTAGTGCACGAAACTCAGGCGCAAAACGCCCTTCTCAAGGTCGATGCCCATGGATTTGAGCGGGCGAGAACCGTAGAAATCGCCGCCCCCTGCCATGATCCCGTGGGCCGCGAGCTTCTCTGCGGCCGCCTCGCCCGGACCGGCCAGTTCGACCGCGACGGTGGGCGCCTTGGCCTCGGCCTCTCGCGGGCCGATCAGCCGAACCGAGTTCTTTTCAGCGAGGTAATCCAGCACCGGCTGCAACAGCCGTGTCTCGTACCCGCGCATCAGGTCATGCACCCCGCGCGTCCGCTCGGCCGCCTCACCGGTGATCCCGTGATGGGTGGCCAGCGCGTCATAGTAATCCGCCATCCCCGCCGACGCCGCCACCTGCGCGTGATCCGGCCCCGCAGGCGTGAAGCGTTTGTAGAGGCTGTCGGCGTTGAACCAGTGCGCCTGATTGGGCAGAAGCGTCCCCAGCTCGCGGCGCATGACCATCAACCCCTGATGCGGCCCATAGGTCTTGTAGGCCGAGAAGAGATAGATATCCGGCCCCATATCGCCGACATTCACAAACCCATGCGGCGCGTAGGAGACGCCATCGACGCAGACAAACGCGCCCGCCGCATGGGCCGCGGCGGTGATTTCCACAATCGGGTTCAGCGCCCCAACGATGTTCGAGCAATGCGGGAAACAGACCAGCCGCACGTTTTCATCCAGCAGGTTCTCGAGGTCAGCCACGTTGAGCAATCCGCTCTCCGGGTCGATCTGCCATTCGCGGATCTCGATGCCGTCATCGGCCAGGCGTCGCCAGGGGCCGGAATTGGCCTCGTGGTCCTGATCGGTCACGACGATGGCCTGGCCCGGCTCCATCCATTGCCGAAAGGCCTGCGCCAACACGTAGGTGTTCTGCGTCGTGGAAGGGCCAAAACTCAACTCGTCTTCCGACACACCGAGCATGGCCGAGAGGCGGCTGCGTGCCTCGTCCATTTCTTCCCCGGCAAGACGGCTGGCACCGTAGGGCGCATAGGGCTGCACCTTGCGCTGCCGGTAATACCGCTCAAGCCGGTCGATGACAGGCCCGCAGGTATAAGATCCGCCCGCGTTCTCGAAAAACGCCTGCCCCTGCAACGACGGCTCGTCAAAGGCGGGGAACTGCGCGCGTACGAAATCATTATCCAGTTTTGCTGTCACGATGGTCCCCTCCGCCTGGCCTCTTTCGCGCCACAGAACAGCAAAACAACGCCCCGTGCAACCGGTCCCGTCATCCGCAACATACGGCGCCGAATCCCGGGGCGGGATTTCGCAAATTCTGTCACGACTTCAAGTTTCATTGAATTTCGCAAGACAAACCAATGACTTCTCAATTTTTCACGTCGCAAAAGAACCAGTCAACGTCGTAATTTATCGCCACCCCGCCCCCCGCCGCGTGAGAGACTCTCCGGAATGGGGAGTTACGCGTGAAAATTTCGTTGGACTGGCACTTTTTTGGCCATCCGAACGGTTAGCTTTCTCATTAACGGAAACGAAAACAGGGACACGTCATGTCAATCAATCCTCCATTTACGGATGTGGAGATCAAGAAGCAGCCGGAAGGGTTCTACAAGGACAACAGCCTTCCGATCGCTCTGATCTCGAAAAGCATCATGGTCGCGCTCGTCCTCTGGGCGCTGATTTTCCCCGCAAACGCGAACGGTACCTTGGGCAGCCTCAACTGGAAGCTGCTGGAAGGGTTCAACCAGTTCTACATCATCATTGTCGGCTTCTTTGCTTTCTTCCTTTTTGTCGTGGCCGTGATGCCGTCGGGCAAGAAAATCATGGGCACCCCCGGTGAAAAACCCGAGTTCTCGAACTTCTCCTGGTTCTCGATGATGTTCGGCGCCGGTCTCGGTGTGGGCCTGATGGTTTTCGCCACGGCCGAGCCTCTGGGCCTGTGGGGATCGAACCCGCTCACCGTCGCCGGCGAGGTCGAGGGCTCCACCCCCGAAGCGGTCAAATCCGCCTATCGCTATACCTTCGCCCATTACGGTTTCCACGCCTGGTCGATCTATGTGGTCACCGGCCTGAGCCTTGCCTACTACGCCTATACCCGCGACATGCCGCTGACCATCCGCTCGGCACTGACGCCGCTTCTGGGCGGCGCGGTCAATGGTATCCTGGGCCATGTCGTCGACGTTCTGGGCGTGGTTGCCACGATCCTGGGCGTCTCGGTCACCATCGGCTTCGGCGTGAGCCAGTTCATCGACGGGGTTTATGCGATCACCGGCGTTGAATGGATCATGAACATGGGTGGCGAGGTGCCGACCCCGTCTAAGGCGGGCCTGATTGCCGGTCTGCTGGCGATCATGAGCATGTCGATCATCTCGGCGGTTTCTGGTGTCGGACGTGGCGTTAAGTACTTGTCGAACCTCAACCTGGTTCTGTCGCTGATCCTGCTTTTCACCTTCGTCTTCTTCGGCTCCTTCGGGTTCGCGATGACCACCTATGGCTCGGCTTTCGTGGACTACATCCTGAACTTCGTCTCGCTGAGCTTCAACGCCTACGGCCCGCAATCTGCCGCGGACTTTGCCGCTGCCCTGCCCGAGGCTGCCAAGCCGCTTGCAGATGAATTGCGCGCAGGTGCCACAAACGCCTGGGGCAGCTTTGCCGGGTTCAAGGACGGTCTTGAAGGCGCCGCTGCGGAGCTGGATGATGCAACCCTGACCGCCGCCTATGCCGCCGGAACCGACGGCCGCCTCTTTGGCTGGCAGGCCGGCTGGACCACATTCTACTGGGCCTGGTGGATCGCGTTCTCGCCCTTCGTGGGCCTGTTCCTGGCGCGCATCTCCAAGGGCCGCTCGGTTCGCGAGTTCATCGTCGGCTGCGTCTTTGCGCCGGCCATGGTCTGCTTTGCCTGGATGACTATCCTCGGCGGCACGGCCATTGATCTTGAACTCAGCGGCGTGGCCGAGGGTGCCATCAGCGGGGCATCGCAGACCAACCAGCTCTTCGCGACACTGGGCGTGATGCTGGACAGCGGCCTACTCTCGGGGCTGACCATCATGTGCGTGGTCCTGATCATGACCTTCCTCGTGACCTCGGCTGACTCCGGGATCCTCGTGATGAACACCATCATGTCGGGCGGCAGCCAGGAGACGGGCATCAAGCACCGCATCATCTGGGGTGTTATCCTGACCCTGGTGATCGGCACGCTGATCCTGGCAGCAGGGGACAACAACCCGATGGACGCGCTGAAGAACGCGATGATCATCGGCGCGCTACCCTTTACCATGGTGATGGGCCTGATGTGCGTCGCCCTGGCCAAGGCGCTCTACCGCGACAACCTGCGGGATAAACACGGCGTGGCCGAACAGCCCGCAGAGTGATCTTCGCAGTCAAGCACATGAACGGCGCCCCTCGGGGCGCCGTTTTTCGTTGCCGATCGATCGAATTTGGCAAGGAATGCGGATGGTTTAAGTCTGCATTGCGGACAAAGCGGCCGGTTGAGAGAAAGCCGCGGGATTGCCAGACCGCGGGGTGGCGATCATCGTTGGTAGATTACACTTTATGCTGGCCAGGTCTGTAAAACCTCTGACCGGTGCGCAACCTACCCAAATCGCCAGCCCTTGCGGGCGGTCTGGCGATCGCGCGGCGGCCTGCGGCCTTGATTCCGCGCGGGCGGAAACCCCGAATGTCCGCATTGGGCTCCAAGCAGTCATTGGGCATTTTCGTTCGACCTGCCTTTGTCTCGTCCTGTAGGCTCAAGCCACATGTAAGGAAGAGGTCGGTAGAATGCAGTTCCAACAACTCGGCACAGTCGTCGCAGAACTATGGTGCCACGACTTTCATGAAAGCCTGGCGTTCTACACAGACAAGGTCGGCTTCTCCGTTGGTCAACATAAGGAAGGAAGTACTCACGCCTACCTCGTGTTTGGCCAATCCCAAATCATGATCAGTCATTTTGACTATCATGGAACGTGGGAAACAGGCCCCTATGAAAAACCACTGGGTCGAGGTATCAACTTCAGCTTTTTCGTTGATGATGTGCAAAGCCTGCACGACAGGCTGGTCTCGAAAGGTGTCAAGCCTTTCGTGGAGACATATACAATCTGGTATTGGCGTCCGGACTGCATGGAAAACTACATGGAATTCGCAATTCTCGATCCCGACGGGTACATGCTCCGCTTTTCTGAACGTATTGGCAGCCGCCCCCATGAACCCGACGACGATGACCATAAGTCTGAGTAGTCGCCGACAAACCACATTTTGGCAGCAGATCAGACATTCGCGGCTTTGCGGCAACCTTGTAACTTTGGGCTCTGAAAAATTCGACACCGCAAGACCTCTCTCGAACACGCAGATATCTCACAATTGACCAACTATTTCCTCCAAAAATACCCGACCACGACCCAAGGCGGGCATAAACGCATCTCCTTTCGCCCGAAACACCTTCCGATTTCCCATCTTTGCAATCGCCGTCGCCTTGCCTATATAAGGGATGTCCTTCGGGACTATGGACATAAACGCGCTCGTAATAAGCGGATCGGACCCGGGGGCGGTACCCGGCGGCTCCACCAAAACCCCTTTCATTTGGAGGGCTTCGGGGCCGAAATAGGATCGACGAACGTCTAAAGGGGTTAGCTTTGTCCCGGTGAGGAACCACCGTTATCGGTCCGAACAGTACAATTGCAAATGACAATCGTGCTCCGGTAGCTCTTGCTGCGTAAGCAGTCGGAAAAACCGATCTTAAGTCCTAGCCTCTAGCCAGGTTAGGCGGGGTTCGCAGGCACCTGGCAACAGAAGCCTGCACTTTCCTCTTCCAAACCCCTCCCGATGGAAAGCAACCTTTCGTTGAAAACCTGCGCCGGTGCGGTAGGCTATGACGATTGTTTGGGCATTTGGAGGGATCATGAATAACCGCGACATTCTGGAGACCTGGTTTCGGCGCGTCTGGCTTGAAGAAGACCTGAGCGCGATTGACGACATGATGGCGGCGGATGCCCCGGTGCACGGCCTGGAGAAATCCCCCCATGTCGGTCCTGCTGATTTCAAAGCATTCGCGGGGGCGCTGCTGACCCATATCACCGACACCAGCATTTCCATCGACGAGTACATGGAAAACGGCAACCAGGTTTCGCTCTTGATGAACGTCTCCGCCAAGTGCCGCAAAACCGGAAAGCCGGTGCAGATGTTCGGGCTGGCCATGTGCCGCATTGTCGATGGCAAGATCGTCCAGGCCCATAACTACGCAGATTTCATGGGCCTTTTCGAACAGCTTGGTGTGCTTCCGGCCGATGCCATGCAGAAATGCCTTTGCGGAGAGGCTCTCGGGACTGCTCAGAAATAGAGCGTTTCGACGTTAAGGTGGATCGCTCTTCGCGGCCTCTCGCCAGCGGCGCGAACGCCAAGACCCAAAGCGGTAGTTCAGCAGAAGATCGAAAAGCTGCGATTGACTCAGGCAAGTCCACGTTGCAGATATTGCCCATGGGGTGCTTGTGCGACATCCCCCGTGAGGCGTCAGCCCAAAGTCGCATCCACTGTTCATTTGACCCAGAGGATGCCCCATGCCTGCCCCAAACGAAATCACCCCGCAACAACTTCTGCGCCTGATCGGCACACCCGACTGCCCGGCCATTGCCGATATCCGCATCGAACCCGACTTCGGCGACGATCCGCACCTGATCCCCGGTTCCTTCCGTCACCCGCACACGGATATTCCGGGCCTTATCAAACGGCTCGACGGCCGGCCCTGCGTGATCGTCTGCCAGAAGGGCATCAAGCTCAGTCAGGGGCTGACCGCCTGGCTCCGCAGCGAGGGTGTCACTGCCGAATACCTGTCAGGTGGCATGTATGGCTGGCGTGACACCAAAGGCGCGCCGCGCACCCCTGCAGCCGCCCTGCCCGCGCCGGTCGATGGCGCGACCCTTTGGGTGACCCGCCACCGCCCCAAGATCGACCGGATCGCCTGCCCCTGGTTGATCCGGCGCTTCGTCGATCCCGGCGCGCGTTTCCTTTTCGTGTCTCCTGCCGAGGTGGCCGGGGTGGCGGATCGTTTCGGGGCCACGCCGTTTGATGTCGAGGATGTCTTCTGGTCCCATCGGGGCGCATGCTGCACCTTCGACACGATGCTTGATGAATTCGCCCTCGGCACCGAAGCGTTGCGGCGTCTGGCCGATGTGATCCGCGGCGCCGACACCAACCGCCATGACCTGACCCCGCAATCGGCGGGTCTGCTGGCCCTGTCGGTGGGTCTGTCGCGTCAATACCGTGACGATCAGGCGCAGCTCCGCGCCGGGCTGACCTTCTACGACGCGCTCTACCGATGGGCGCGCGATGGTGCGGGTGAGGGCCATGACTGGCCAACGGCGGCAGCCTAAAACCATGCAGCACCCGACCCTTTCCGACCTCTTTCGCGTGTTTGTCCGCATCGGGCTTTTGTCCTTCGGCGGACCGGCGGCGCAGATTTCCTTGATGCATACCGAGCTTGTCGATCGCCACAAATGGCTCAATGAGCAGCAATTCCTCGGCGCGCTTTCCTTCTGTATGCTCCTGCCCGGCCCCGAGGCGATGCAACTGGCCACCTATGCGGGCTGGCGGCTTCATGGGGTGCGGGGGGGTCTGCTGGCCGGGCTTCTCTTTGTCCTGCCCGGAGCACTCGTGATCCTCGGCCTGGCGCTTGGATATGCGTATTTTGGTGATCTGCCGCTTGTGCAGGCACTATTCGTCGGGGTGCAGGCCGCGGTAATCGCCATCGTGTTCCAGGCGCTTTTGAACCTGTCGCGCAAGGCCCTCAAAGGTTGGGATAGCTGGGCGCTGGCGCTCCTGGGTTTCATTGCGATCTTTGCCCTTTCGGTGCCCTTCCCCGCCATCATCGCGGCGGCGGCGCTTTGGGGAAGTTTTGCAGCCCCGCGGAATACCGACACCTCCGCCACGGCGAGGGCAACCAGAACACCCATCACCGGCACGCTCCGGACGATTGGCATCTGGGGCGCGCTCTGGCTCGCCCCTCTGCTCATCCTCTGGGCCATGGACGCGGATTTTCTCGCGCAAATCGGCCTCTTTTTCAGCAAACTTGCGGTGGTCACCTTCGGCGGGGCCTATGCGGTTCTGGCCTATATGACCCAGGCCGCGGTCGAGACCCATGGCTGGCTCACCACCGAGCAGATGATCGACGCGCTTGGCCTGGCAGAAACAACCCCCGGCCCGCTGATCCTCGTCACGGAATTCGTGGGCCTTCTGGCCGGGTTCCAGCAAGGCGGCGTCATGCTGGCGCTGGCGGCGGGACTTCTGACCCTTTGGGTGACGTTCATGCCTTGTTTCCTCTGGATTTTCGCGGGCGCGCCTTATGTCGAAAACATCCTCGCCCGGCCCCGCCTCAAGGGCGCTCTGGCGGCGATCTCGGCGGCCGTGGTCGGGGTGATCTTGAACCTGTCGGTCTGGTTTGCCCTGCATGTCCTCTTTGCCGAGGTCGGCCAGGGCGCCTTTGGCCCACTGCCCGATCTGTCCAGTTTCCGCGCCCTCAACGCCAGTTTTGTGGCCCTTGCCTGCGGGCTGTTCCTGCTGCTGCGCCTGCCCATGCTGACGGTTCTGGCCCTCATGGCCATGGCCGCAGGTATCGCGCATTTTTTCGCCTGATCTTTCGCCCGGCAGGCCTTTCGTTTTGTTTCGAATCCCCTATGCTGAAACCTCAGGCAGCCGGGGAACAAGATGTCTCGCTCGATAGATTATGGAAACCTGATGCACCGGGCCATGCGTGGCCTGATACAGGACGTTCTGAACGACGTCCGCGACAATGGTCTGCCTGGCGCGCATCATTTCTTCATCACCTTCGACACGACCCACCCGGACGCGCAACTGGCCGACTGGCTGCGCGAACGCTACCCGAGCGAGATGACGGTGGTGATGCAGCACTGGTTCGACAATCTCGAGGTCACGGATACCGGCTTTTCGGTCACGTTGAACTTTGGCGATGCGCCCGAACATCTGCATGTTCCCTATGACGCCATCGAGACCTTTGTGGACCCATCGGTCGAGTTCGGATTGCGTTTCGAGACGCAGGAAGAGGAACCCGAGGAGACAAGCGCCGACGACGCCGAAGAGGAGCCGCCAGCACCCGAAGAGGCTCCCGAGGACGACAAGCCCGAAGCGGATGTTGTCAGCCTCGACAGTTTCCGCAAGTAACGCACCCCGACCGCGTTCGCGGCGGCGAATGCGACGCTCTTCCCGCTTGTCGCATTGAACTTTCTTCTCCGTAAGGTATGACACTCCCACAACACCAAGGAGAGCACTGCCATGTCCCAGACCCGCACCGAAACCGACAGCTTTGGCCCCCTCGAAGTTCCGGCGGATAAATACTGGGGCGCGCAAACGCAGCGTTCGATCATGAACTTCCCCATCGGCTGGGAAAAACAGCCCGTGGCCATCGTCCGCGCCCTAGGGGTCATCAAGAAGGCCTGCGCCCAGGCCAATATCGAGCTGGGCAAGCTCGATGCCGAGCGCGGCAGTGCCATTGTCGAGGCCGCCGGAGAGGTGGTGGAAGGCAAACTCGACGACAACTTCCCGCTGGTCGTCTGGCAGACCGGATCCGGCACCCAATCGAACATGAACGCCAACGAAGTGATCGCCAATCGCGCCATTGAAATCCTGGGCGGTGTGATCGGCTCCAAGGACCCGGTGCACCCGAACGATCACTGCAACATGGGGCAGTCATCCAACGATACCTTCCCCACCGCCATGCACATTTCGGCGGCGATGACGGCGCATAACGTACTGCTGCCGGGCCTGGCCAAGCTGCACGCGGCGCTTGACCAGAAGGTTCAGCAATTCGACGGCATCATCAAGATCGGCCGCACCCATACGCAGGACGCCACGCCCCTCACGCTGAGCCAGGAGTTCTCCGGCTACAGTCATCAGGTCAAGATGGGGATCGCACGGGTCAAGGACGCTTTGGGACGGATTTATGAGTTGGCGCAGGGCGGCACCGCAGTCGGCACCGGCCTCAACACGACCAAGGGCTGGGACAAGATGGTCGCGGCCAACATGGCCGAAATCACTGGCCTGCCCTTCGTCACTGCGCCCAACAAGTTCGAGGCATTGGCCGCCCATGACGCGATGGTCGAAATCTCCGGCGCTTTGAAAACCGTAGCGGCCTCGCTGTTCAAGATCGCCAACGATATCCGGCTTCTGGGGTCGGGTCCGCGCTGTGGCCTTGGCGAGTTGATCCTGCCGGAAAACGAGCCGGGGTCGTCGATCATGCCCGGCAAGGTCAACCCGACCCAATGCGAGGCGCTGACGCAGGTGTGTGCCCATGTGATGGGCAATGATGCCGCCGTCGGCTTTGCCGGATCGCAGGGTCATTTCGAGCTTAACGTCTATAAACCCATGATGTCCTATAACGTCTTGCAATCCATGCAGCTTTTGGGGGATGCGGCCAGCGCCTTCACCGATAATCTGATCGACGGGTTGAAGGCGGATGAGACGCGGATCGACAAGCTGATGCGGGAATCGCTGATGCTGGTCACGGCGCTCGCGCCCGAGATCGGCTATGACAACGCAACAACCGTGGCCAAGACCGCCCACAAGAACGGCACCACCCTCAAGGAAGAAGCGATTGCCCTCGGTTTCGTGGACGAAGAGACATTTGACCGGGTTGTGCGCCCTGAAAACATGGTCGGCCCCAAGTAATGGCCGACCCGGTTAATCTGAACCGGTTTCGCAAGGCCCGCGCGCGGGCCGACAGACAAGCGCGGGCGGATCAGAACGCGGTGAAATTCGGCCGGACCAAGGCCGAGAAGGACATCGCCAAGGCCCGTGCGGACAAGGCCATTTCCCGCCTCGATCAGCACAAGCGCGATAAATGAGCGGACGGCCCGTCAAACATTCCCTGACCCTGCGCGGCCACCGCACCAGCGTGTCATTGGAGGATGAATTCTGGCGGGCCTTTCGGGACATTGCCCAAGAAAAGGAAATTCCTATCAACGTCTTAGCGGCAGAAATTGATACAGCTCGAGGCCCAGATATCGGCCTTGCATCCGCCATTCGGGTCTATGTTCTAAAACATTTTCGCGATCAATGACTGTTTGACCGGTTTGCCCCCAATGCGGACGGTGCGCGTTTCCGCCCGCGCGGAATCAAGGCCGCAGGCCGCCGCGCGATTGCCAGACCGCCCGCAAGGGCTGGCGATTTGGGTAGGTTGCGCTCCGAATTGAGGTTTTTCGGACTTGGCAAAGATAAAGTGCGTTTGACGACGGTTGATCGCCATCCCGCGGTCTGGCAACCCCGCAGCTTGCTCTTGGAAGGCAACTTCGTCCACGGGTCAGACCCCACCTCCCACAAAAAAAGCCGCCGCGCGTTCCGGCAAGAACGGCGGCGGTCAGGGAATGCGGGTTCCGGGGGATCCTGTCGGGCCTTCGGGGGGATGAGGTAAGCCCCGGGGACAATGGAACAGGCAGATGTCAGGTGCGTCACTTCGATTTGGGACAGGAAGACGCACAAGGCGGACAGGAACGGAACGTCGCAGGCAGAAACTTGAAATTCAGATCAAACCAGGCAGGTAAAGCGCACCGAGCAGCATCACCATCAATGCAGCAGCGCCAATAGCGTCGCCCAGAAGCGTCTCACTGGAGCGGATGGCGGCGGTTTTGATCTGGTGCATCATGGCGGGGTCCTCGGGGTCTTGATCGGTATGTATTTGTTGCCTCTTTGTTCTCATTTTGGAAAGAGTTTGTAAAGAACTTTTTAAGAACATTCGTGAACAAAAAGTGCAAATGTCGCCCAAACCGCTGAAATCAAAACCAAAAAATTGCCCTCTGGACCGGAACACGTTAACAGGGCAGCGTGTCGAGCCAGGCCTCTTAACCGACCGAAATCAGCCGGATTGCCTGATCCTGCTCCATCAGCCACAGCAAGACACGTGCCGCCTGCCCCCGCTCGCTCGTCAGGTCGGGGTCATCCAGCAGGAGCTTGCGGGCGTCGGTCTGCGCCACGGCCATCAACGCTGCCTGCGCCTCCATATCGGCCACTCGGAACCGCGGCAGGCCAGATTGCGCTGTGCCGATCAGGTCTCCGGCACCGCGCATGTCGAGATCGACTTCCGAGATCTCAAACCCGTCCTCGGTATCGCGCATCGTGGTCAGGCGGCGCTCACCCCCCTCGCTCAACGGGGCCTGATACATCAGCAGACAGGTCGATTTCGCAGACCCCCGCCCCACGCGCCCCCGCAGTTGGTGCAACTGGGCCAACCCGAAACTCTCGGCGCGCTCGATCACCATGATTGACGCTTTCGGCACGTCAACGCCCACCTCGATCACCGTCGTGGCCACAAGCACGGCGGTTTCCCCCCGTTGAAACGCGCCCATCGCCGCGTCTTTCTGCTCGGGCGGCATCTGGCCATGGACCAAGCCAACGACACCTTCACCAAGAGCTGCGCGCAATCGTTTGAACCGTTCCTCGGCACTGCTCAGGTCCACAACCTCGCTCTCCTCAACCAGCGGACAGACCCAGTAGGCCTGCTTGCCCTCGGCCACCGCTTTGCGCAGATGATCCACCACCTCATCCATCCGGCCCATGTTCACGAGCGCGGTGGTGATCGGTTGCCGCCCCGGGGGCTTTTCATCAAGCACGCTCACATCCATGTCGCCATATTGCGCAAGGGCAAGTGAGCGCGGAATGGGCGTGGCCGTCATCACCAGCACATCCGCCTGCGCGCCTTTCTTGCCGAGCTCCAACCGTTGACGCACGCCAAACCGGTGTTGTTCGTCCACAATGGCAAGGCGTAAGTCGGCGAAAACCACATCGGCCTGAAAAACCGCGTGGGTCCCGACGAGGATCTGGATGTCGCCGCGGGCTAAGGCGTCGAGCTTGGCCTGTCGTTCGCGCCCCTTGTCGCGGCCCGTCAGGATTTCGATGACCACGCCCGCGGCATCGGTCAAAGGTCTCAACCCTTCAAGATGTTGCTGCGCCAGAATGCCGGTGGGGGCCATCATCACCCCCTGCCCGCCCGCCTCGACCGCGATCAAAAGCGCCTTCAAGGCAACAAGCGTCTTGCCCGCGCCCACGTCACCCTGCAACAGCCGGTTCATGCGGGTGGGCTGCGCCATGTCGGCGGCAATCTCGGCAATCGCGCGGGTCTGCGCACCGGTCAACGCATAGGGCAGCGCCTCAAGCACCTTGGTCTGCAAATCGCCGGTGCCCACGGTCTCGCGCCCCTCAGCCCGGCGCAGCTTCGAGCGGGCCAGCGCCAGTGTCATCTGATGCGCCATGAACTCGTCATAGGCGAGCCGCTCCCTCGCGGGATGCGCCGCGCTCAGATCCCCCATATCGTCCGGCCCATGGGCCGTGGTCAGCGCCGCATGCCAATCGGGCCACCCCGCCTGTGCTTTTTGCGCCGGATCGATCCATTCGGCCAGGTCCGGCACGCGGGTCAGTGCGGAGGCGACCGCCTTGCCCATCATCTTTTGCGTCACACCGGCGGTCAGCGGATAGACCGGCTCGAAATCGGGGATCTCACCGGCCTCGCCGGGTTCCAGCACATGATCGGGATGCACCATCTGCGCCACCCCATCGAAAAGCTCCACCTTGCCCGAAACGATCCGGCGCGACCCCACGGGCAGGATTTTCCGCAGATATTCATCGCGGGCATGGAAAAACACGATCTGGAACGTGGTCGCCGCATCGGTGGCCTCGACGCGGTAGGCGCCGCCCCGGCGGGACGGCGCGCGGTGATTGCCGACCTCGACCTCGACCGTTACCACCCCGGGCAAAACCGCACCCTGCACCGTCTCTCGCTTGCGCCGGTCCACACCGGAATGTGGCAGGGTAAAGATCAGGTCACGCGGCTTGGCAATGTCGAGCGCACCCAGGTTTTGCACGGTTTTCGGGCCGACACCGGTCAGCGTTTCCAGCCCCGCAAAAAGCGGAAACAGGATTTCGGGCCGGCCGCTCATGCGTCTCCGATCAGGGCGAGCCAGCCATCTTCGTCAATGGTCTCGACGCCCAGATCAGCGGCCTTCTTGGCCTTTGACCCGGCGCCGGGACCGGCCACCAGCAGATCGGTCTTGGCCGAAACCGAGCCTGAAACCTTGGCGCCCAACGCCTCGGCCCGGGCCTTGGCTTCGGCTCGTGTCATCTTTTCCAACGTGCCGGTGAAAACCACCGTTTTTCCGGCGACAGGGCTGCCCTCGGTGTCGGGCTGTTCGGCCTCTTCGACGGTCAGATGGGCGGTCAGCCTGTCGATGCTCGCGCGCTCCTGATCCTGCGCAAACGCGGTCACGAGCGAGCGCGCCATCACCTCGCCGACGCCATCAATACCAAGAAGCCGGTCCCATTCCGCCCCCTCCTGCGGCGCGGACGCATCCATGGCCGCGGTGAAATCGTCCCAACGGCCATAAACACGCGCGATCATGTTGCTCGCAGCCTCGCCCACATGACGAATGCCCAGGGCAAAGAGCAACCGCCCAAAGCCAATCGTCTTCTTCTCATCAATCGCGTCAAAGAGGTTCGTGGCACTTTTCTCGCCCCACCCCTCTCGGTTCTTCAACTGCTGCAGGCCCGTGCCGAACCGCTCCCGCAGCGTGAAGATATCCGCGGGTTCCGCGATCCAGCCATCGGCGTAGAACTGTTCGACCTGCTTCGCGCCCAGCCCTTCGATGTCAAACGCGGCGCGTGAGACGAAATGCTTGAGCTTCTCCACCGCCTGCGCCGGACAGATCAGCCCGCCGGTGCACCGCCGAACCGCGTCGCCCTCTTCACGGATCGCGTCGGATTGGCATTTGGGGCAGATTTCGGGGAATTCATAGGCCGCCGTGCCCTCCGGGCGCTTTGCGAGGTCCACATCCGCCACCTTGGGGATGACATCGCCCGCGCGGTAGACCTGCACCCAATCGCCCACGCGGATATCCTTGCCATCGCGGATCTCATTTCCCTTGCTGTCGAGACCCTTGATGTAATCCTCGTTGTGCAGCGTCGCGTTCGAGACCACCACACCGCCGACGGTCACCGGGGTCAGCCGCGCCACCGGGCTGAGCGCGCCGGTACGCCCCACCTGAATGTCGATCGCCTCAAGCCGGGTCCAGGCAAGCTCGGCGGGGAATTTATGCGCAATCGCCCAACGCGGCGTGGTCGAGCGGAACCCGAGCCGCCCCTGCAGCGCAAGATCGTTGACCTTGTAGACCACACCATCAATGTCATAGCCCAGCGTCGCGCGCTTCTGCTCGATCCTGCGATAATGGGCCAACATCTCGTCCGGACCATCACAAAGCGCGGTAAGCGGATTGGTGGTGAAACCAAACCCGGCAAACCGCTCAATGGCAGCCGCTTGGGTCTCGGCCAGCGGTTCCGACAGCGCGCCCCAGGCATAGGCAAAAAACCGCAACGGGCGGTCGCGGGTGATCGACGAATCAAGTTGCCGGAGCGATCCCGCGGCGGCATTGCGCGGATTGGCGAAGGTCTTGCCGCCTTTCGCCTCCTGCCGCGTGTTCAGGTCCTCGAAATCCGCGTGGCTCATGTAGACCTCGCCGCGCACCTCCAGCACGTCGGGCGCGCCGCTGATCTCTTCGGGGATGTCGTCGATGGTCCGGGCATTGGCGGTCACGTTCTCACCGACACTGCCATCGCCGCGTGTCGCGGCCTGCACCAGTTTACCCTGTTCATATCGCAGGCTCAGGCTCAGCCCGTCAATCTTGGGTTCCGCCGTGTAGGAGAGCGGTGCATCCGCAACGAGTCCGAGATATTTGCGGATGCGGACGTCGAATTCGGTGATGTCTTCATCGTCGAAGGCATTGCCGAGGCTGAGCATA
Organism: Roseovarius sp. MMSF_3359; assembly: GCF_030733385.1. Lineage (GTDB taxonomy): Bacteria > Pseudomonadota > Alphaproteobacteria > Rhodobacterales > Rhodobacteraceae > Roseovarius. The sequence continues at coordinate 104,617 of NZ_JASHJC010000010.1, forward strand.
CGCACCGCGTGTGTGACCTTGGCAAACCCGTCCGAGGGGGCCGCACCCACCTGCTCGCTTGGGCTGTCGGCACGTTTCAATGCGGGAAATCGCGCTTCGATCGCCGCATTGCGGGCCTTGAGCGCGTCATACTCGGCATCCGAAATCTCCGGGGCATCCGCGCCGTGATAGGCCTGATTGGCGGCGGCCAGGAGCCCGGCCAAGCGGGCCAGTTCGGCCTGCGCCTCGTTTTCACTCAAAGTCTCAACCGCGGCTTGCTCGCTCAACGCATCCCCCGTCATCAATCCGGGACACGCCGCGTGCCCCTAGCCAAAGTGATAGGCCCCGGCGCTGCCATGGTCCAGCCTGTCTGCACACCGAAGCCGCGTCATCGTAGAGTTTATGCGGCAGGTGGCTTGCCAATCGGTGTCGACTGGTGTCGGATCACCGGCGGAAACCTGCAGAAAGCGACGCCTTGCCATGTCCACGATCAGCCTGACCCTCGACGAAATTCATGACCTCGCGCGCGCGGTGATGCTGGCCAATGGGTGCGACACGGCAAATGCCGATGCGCTGGCGGATATCGTGACACGGGCCGAACGTGACGGATCGCATTCTCACGGGCTGTTCCGCATCCCGGGATATGTCAAGGCCCTGCGCAGCGGCAAGGTTGATGGCAAGGCCCAGCCGGTGGTGACCCGCCGGACCGCGGCGATTGTCCATGTCGATGGTGGCGGATGTTTCGCCCCGATGGCGCAAGCAGCAGGCCTGCCGGTTCTGGCCGAGGCGGCAGCAGAGGTCGGCGTCGCCGCGCTCTCGCTCACCAATATCCACCATTTCGCAGCCCTCTGGCCCGAAACGGAATACCTGGCCGATCGCGGTCTGGTCGGGATCGCCTGCACGGCCTATATGCCGATGGTGGCGCCGGCGGGATCAACGCAAAAGCTCTTCGGCACCAACCCTATTTCCTTTGCTTGGCCGCGCCCGGGCAAGCCGCCTGTCTGCTACGACATGGCGACGGCGGCGATGGCCATGGGCGATGTGCAGATCGCCGCGCGGGATGGCAAGAGCGTCCCCTTGGGGACCGGGCTTGATGCGGAGGGGAACGCAACGACGGACCCCGCCAAGATCGCCGAGGGGGTGCTGCTGCCCTTTGGCGGCTACAAGGGATCGGCCATCGCGCTGATGGTTGAACTTTTGGCGGCAGGCCTGACCGGTGAGGCGTTCAGCTTCGAGGCCGCAGAACGGGACAACCACGATGGCGGCCCACCGCGCGGTGGCGAAATGGTGATTGCGCTTTCCCCCGCTCTGATTGCGGGCGACGGATGGGAGGATCATGTCGAGGCGTTCATGGACCGCCTGACCGGTCTTGAGGGTGTCAGGGTTCCCGGCGCCAGGCGCCATGAAAATCGCCAAGATACCGGCCCGCGCCAGATCAACCGCGCCCTTGTCGAAACAATCCGTGGACTTAGCTGACAAGGAATACCGGCCCTTTTTGGCGCCCCTCAGGAACAGACCCACGTCTTCCCGCGATTACAGCATCTTGCGATTTATACGAGGGATCGCGCATCGAAAGGCGCGTTCGACTTCAGGGCGAGACTGCGTCGTTCGATTAGAATCAGATGCAGTGTGCTATACCAAGCTGTCGGAACATTGGCCGAGACAACCGCTCACACCTGATGATCAACGTACCAATGCGGAAAGGAAAACCGGGCGCTGCACGAAGATATGCAAACACCCGGCTCTCTCGGTCATCTCGTTTTTCCCCGCAGTCCGGGTCATCCCGCCCGAACCGCGGGCTCTGCTCAGGCTCCTACCGCAACCCGTTGGTCGTCCATTTCATTCGGTTCAGGATCGCGCAGCACGTAACCACGGCCCCAGACCGTTTCGATGTAGTTGTCCCCATCCGTCGCTTCGCTCAGTTTCTTGCGCAGCTTGCAGATAAAGACGTCAATGATTTTCAGTTCCGGCTCATCCATCCCGCCATAGAGATGATTCAGGAACATCTCCTTGGTCAGCGTCGTACCTTTGCGCAGGCTCAGAAGTTCCAGCATCTGGTACTCCTTGCCGGTCAGGTGCACGGTCTTGTTGTCCACATCGACGGTCTTGGCATCCAGATTGACGTTGATCTTGCCGGTCTTAATGACCGATTGCGAATGCCCCTTGGATCGGCGGATGATCGCATGAATGCGCGCCACCAGCTCTTCACGATGGAAAGGCTTGGTCAGGTAATCATCGGCGCCAAACCCGAAGCCCTTGATCTTGCTTTCCGTGTCATCGGCCCCGCTCAGGATCAGGATCGGCGTTTCGATCCGCGCCAGGCGCAACTGCCTGAGCACATCATGGCCGTTCATGTCCGGCAGCCCAAGATCGAGAAGGATCAGATCGTAATCATAGAGTTTCGCCAGATCGATGCCCTCTTCGCCCAGATCGGTCGTGTAGACGTTGAGATTGGCATGGGTCAGCATCAGCTCGATGCTTTTTGACGTTGTGGGATCATCTTCGACCAAAAGCACGCGCATATGTTCTTCTCCGTTAAATCTTGGTTGCCTGACCAAACACTGGCTAAAATTGGTTAACCACAGGTTACCGATGCAGAACATAATGCGAATTCTACTTAAGGTTGTCTATAAGTTTTGAGAAGCGTGACCTTCAAACCCTCCTCACCATGAGCCTCAACCGCAGAAACCCACTCGTAAAACTCCTCGCGACTCAGACCATAGCGCGCAAGCGCATCGGATTGCGGAATCAGCCCGTAGGCCACGCCACGCACCACCGCCAGCTTGCGCGACGCCACCCAACGGCGCGTGTCGGCAGGTGGCAGATCTGCCTGGGTCATGATCTGACCATCGGGCAATGTCACGGCCCGTGGCCCTTCGACTTTCTTCAAAAACATCACTCTCACCTCATCATGAAGAGTGGTAAATGTGACGGCTGTGGCTTAACACGCGGTGAAACTGGCCCTTGAGAGTAATTAGGATTTTCCTATATTCCGCGTGAATTCATCCGGAGCGCCGACATGCCCCTCGAACACCCTTTGAACTCGCTTGGTTTCGCCAAGCCGCCCGCCGAGACGCGCGTGGTCGTTGCCATGTCCGGTGGCGTCGACAGCTCGGTCGTGGCGGCGCAACTGGCCGAGGAAGGCTATGACGTGGTGGGCGTGACGCTGCAGCTCTACGATCACGGGGCGGCGTTGGCCAAGAAAGGTGCGTGTTGCGCAGGCGTCGACATCCACGATGCCCGCCGTGTTGCCGAAGAGATGGGCTTTCCGCATTACGTGCTCGATTACGAGAACATCTTCAAGGACGCGGTCATCGACGAGTTCGCCGACAGCTACCTGGCCGGTGCGACGCCTGTGCCCTGCATCCGGTGCAATGAGCGGGTAAAGTTCAAGGACCTGCTGGAGACGGCCCGGGACCTAGAGGCCGATTGCATGGCGACCGGCCACTACATTCAGCGCAAACTGGGCACTCACGGCCCCGAATTGCACTGCGCCACCGATGCAGCGCGGGACCAGAGCTATTTCCTTTTCTCCACGACACCGGAGCAACTGGACTACCTGCGCTTCCCGCTCGGACACCTGCCGTCCAAGGCAGCGACCCGCGAATTGGCGGCGAAATACGGGCTTAGTGTCGCGGACAAACCCGACAGCCAGGACATCTGCTTCGTGCCGAACGGTAACTACGCGAGCGTTATCGAAAAACTGCGCCCCGGAGCCGCGGAACCCGGTGACATTGTCGATATCGATGGCAATGTCCTGGGCACCCATACCGGCGTTATTCACTATACGATTGGACAACGCCGGGGCCTTGGGATCGGTGGCCTTGCCGATCCGCTCTACGTGGTCAAACTCGATGTCGACAAAAAACAGGTCATCGTCGGTCCCAAGGAACATCTGGCCACCCGCACCATTCCGGTCCGGGAGATCAACTGGCTAGGCGATGTGGCCATGACAAACCAAATGGAATGGCATGTGTCGGTAAAGGTCCGCTCCACCCGTCCGCCGCGGGAGGCAATCATCCGCCCCATCTCGGATGGCGAGGCCGAGGTTGAACTGCTCACCCCCGAAGAGGGCGTTAGCCCGGGACAAGCCTGCGTCTTCTACGAGACCGACAGCAGCCGCATCCTCGGCGGCGGCTGGATCTGGAAAGGCACAGCAGGTTGACAAGCTACCAAATTGAGTTCGCTACGCTCACGCTCGATATTGTGCGCTTGCGCGCCGCAAGTCACAGTCGAAATCGCACGAAACGGATCGGGCCAATTGCGGCTGGCGGCCCGAGGAAGAAGCCGGAGGCGGATGACGAGATATCAAGCGTGCGCGCAAGCGCACCCATTTTGGTAACGGTCTATCCGCGCAGTGCCTGATCAAGATCGGAGATCAGATCATCTACGTGCTCGATCCCCACTGAAATCCTCAGGAGGTTATCCGGAATACCCGTGTCCGGCTCGACGGTGTGCCGATGCTCCACCAGGCTTTCAACGCCCCCAAGCGACGTGGCCCGATGGATCAGCCGGAGCCGCCCTGACGCCGCCAATGCCGCCTCGCGTCCGCCGCGCACCAGCACGGACATCAGGTAGCCATAGCCGCCCACCATCTGCCGGGCTGCCGCCTCATGACCCTCGTGCTCGGGCAAGCCGGGATACAAGACGCTTTCCACAGCGTCATGTGAGATCAGGAACTCGGCGATTGCCTGCGCATTGCGGCACATCCGTTCGATCCGGAGCGGCAATGTCCGCATACCCCGCAGGAGAAGCCATGCCTCGAACGGCCCGAGGATTGCCCCGGCCCCATGGCGATCATCCAGGATCGCCTGCCACACCGCGTTTTCGGGATCAGCGCAGGACAACACACCGGCCAGCACATCCGTATGCCCGTTGATCGCCTTCGTCGCCGAATGCATGACGATATCCGCGCCGAGCTCCAGCGGGCGCATCAGGACCGGTGTCGCCGCGGTGGCATCCACCGCCAGGATCGCCCCGGCGTCCCGGGCCAACCGCGCAGCGGCGGCGATATCCGCCACTTTCAGCCAAGGGTTGGACGGCACCTCGATCCAGATCAGATCGGCGGCAGACGCGCATGCCGCCTCAAGCGCGGCCCCGTCGGCGGCATCCACCTCGTTCAGCGTGATCCCGCGACGGGTGCAGAAACGCCGGATCCAGGCCGTTGCCCCCCAGTAGATTCCCGATTGCACCACCACGCGACCCCCGCCTGGGACCGTCCGAAACAGTGCCGCGATCGCCGCCATGCCACTTGGGAAAAGTCGCGTCTGGGCGGCGCCCTCCAACTGGCGCAGCACCTCTTCGGCCTGACGCACCGTGTCATTGTGGTCACGGCCATAGGTGTTGTCGTCGCGCAGCAGATCGTTTTCGGCCCCGCGCAAATAGGTCGTGGCAAGATGAATGCCCGGTGTCACCCCGGCACTTGCCGCGTCGATGGCCCCGGCCGCACGGGCCGCGACCGTTGCCGGCTTCAACGTCTCATCGGTCATCGCATCCTCTATATCTGGAACAGGCGCCCCGGACCCCACCCTGTGGCCGGAATGCCCGCTTTCTTGAGCAGATGCCAGATCAAAGCCAGGTTCGAACTTATGACCGGCATCGACAATTCATCCTCGGCATGGTCGATAACCTCGAAACTGCCAAGATTGGTGCAACTGGCAAAGACCGCCTCAACGCCCTCGGCCCGTCCAACCTCCAACATCGCCTTCAAGGTCGACCGCTGCGCAATCCGCGCGACCTGCCGATCGTCGGCCTCGCCAAAGCTCAACTCCTGCGCCGTCTCGATCCCGTGATCCGCCAGGAATGCCCGCATGGGCGCGGCCACCTCCGCGGTATAGGGCGTCACCAAACCAATCCGTTTGACCCTGAGCGCCTGGAGCGCGGCAATCACGGCGCTGATCGGGTTCGTCACCGGCACATTCGACTGAACACTTTGTACCTGGCGCTCGACCCCGTCCGGCCCGATGAAAACTGAGGCAGAGGTGCAGCCATAGGCAATTGCGCGCAACTCCGCGGGAAGAAGGCGCGCCGATTCCGGCATCAATTCCGCCATTGCCTTGAGCGATGAGGGTGTCACCGTCGGGTGCGATTCAATCCGGCTGTGCATCAGGTTGACGCCGCGCCCCTCCAGAACCTGCCGCGCCTCGTATTCCAGCGTCTCATCCGTGCTCAGTACGATCATTCCAAGGCGCCGGCCCCCGCCCGCGCCCCCGTCAAACATCACGTTCCCCATTACGCGATCCTCTCTGTTGCCCCCGGTCTGCTGACTATACCGCCGGAAACCGCCGCGCGCACCCCTGTTGTGCCGGGACAGGATGTGGGCAAGCCGCGCAGCACCCGCACGGCCAGGTGGGCGAAGGCCTGCGCTTCAAGCATGTCACCGTCAAGCCCCACCGCTTCGACCGGATCGACCGGGCAATCAAGACTGACCCGGAGCATCTCCATCAAGACGGGGTTATGGCGTCCGCCCCCGGTGACCAACAGGCGCGCAGGCGGGGACGGGCAATGCTCCATGCCCTTCAAGACCGCCGCGGCACTCATCCCCGCAAGCGTGGCGACCGCATCGACATCGGACAGCTCGTGCACCAGGCCGATCATGTCGGCAAAGGCATCCCGATCGAGGGATTTGGGGGGGATCTTCGCGAAGTAACTTTCCTGCAGGAACAACTCCAACGCCCCCTGCGCCACCGTCCCCTGCCGCGCAAGCGCCCCGTCGCGGTCAAACGGCTCCCCCCGCCGCGCCGTCATCAGATCGTTGATCGGCGCATTGGCGGGCCCCGTGTCAAAGGCCAGCAGCGCCCCCACCTCTTCCGGGCGGTCCTTGCGCGGATCGACCCAGGTGAGGTTCCCGACCCCGCCAAGGTTCAGAAAGGCAATCGGCGCCTCGGCCCCGATCCACTTGGCGCAGGCGAAATGAAAGAACGGGGCAAGCGGCGCCCCCTGCCCGCCCAGATCCATATCAGCCGACCGGAAATCCCAGACCACCGGCAGATCCAGCGCATGGGCCAGTGCCGCCCCATCGCCCACCTGATGCGTGCCGCGCCCGCCCGGTTCATGCGCAAGCGTCTGACCGTGAAACCCGACAAGCCCGGCGCTTTTGAAACCCGAAAGCACCTCCTCATGCACGGCCTGCACCACGCTGGCAGCCGTGGCGATATCATCCCCCGGCCAGAGCCCAAGTGCTGACCTCAGGGTGGCTTGCTCGTCGGGCGTGTAGGCACGATAGGTGCTGTCACCAAAGGCGTGGATCACCTCGCCATCGGTCTCGACCATCGCCGCATCGACCCCGTCAAGCGACGTCCCCGACATCGCCCCCAGTGCCCAGATGCGCCCTGCCTTCAACATGGCCTTTTCCTTCGTGAAAACCCTGCCTATACATGCCCGGCAAATCAGCATCGGACAAGCACAATGACCTACCACCCCAAATCGGAATTCATGAATGTCATGATCAGCCGCGGCTTCCTCGCCGATTGCACCGATTACCAAGGGCTGGATGACGCGATGCTGGCGGGGGTCGTGCCAACATATATCGGCTATGACGCCACGGCGCAGTCGCTTCATGTGGGTCATCTGCTGAACATCATGATGCTGCGCTGGCTGCAGAAGACGGGCCATAAACCGATCACGCTCATGGGCGGCGGCACCACCAAGGTCGGCGACCCGAGTTTCCGGTCCGACGAGCGTCCCCTCTTAGGCCCAGAGCAGATCGACAGCAACATCGCCGGCATGCAGCAGGTGTTTGCAAAATACCTCGACTATGGCGACGGCCCAACCGACGCGATCATGCTCAACAATGCCGAATGGCTCGATGGGTTGAACTACCTCGATTTCCTGCGCGACATCGGGCGGCATTTCTCGGTCAACCGGATGCTGTCGTTTGAATCGGTCAAATCCCGGCTCGATCGCGAGCAATCGCTCAGTTTCCTCGAATTCAACTACATGATCCTGCAGGCCTATGACTTCATGGAGCTCAATCGCCGCTATGGCTGCCGCTTGCAGATGGGCGGCAGCGATCAATGGGGCAACATCGTCAACGGGATCGACTTGACGCGTCGGGTGATCGACCAGGAGGTCTTTGGCCTGACCTCGCTCCTGCTGACCACGTCTGACGGCAAGAAGATGGGCAAGAGCCAGGGCGGCGCGATGTGGCTCAACGCCGACATGCTCAGCCCCTACGAATTCTGGCAGTTCTGGCGCAACACGACCGATGCCGACACGGGCCGGTTCCTCAAGCTCTACACCGAGCTGCCGCTGGACGAGTGCAACCGCTTTGGCGCGCTGGCAGGATCCGAGATCAACGAGGCCAAGATCATCCTCGCCAATGAGGTCACCAGCCTCCTGCACGGCGCGGCAGCGGCCCAGGCCGCCGAGGCCACCGCGCGCGAAGTGTTCGAAAAGGGCGGTGTGGGCGACGACCTTCCCACAATCGAACTTTCGGCATCCGATCTGGGCGATGGCATTTCGGTCGTGCAACTGATTGTGAAGTCCGGCCTCGCCAAATCCGGCAAAGAGGCCAAACGCCTTATATCTGAGAATGGCGCCCGCCTGGACGATGCGCCCCTGACCGATGCGGGGCTAATGATCGACGCGGCGGCCCTGTCGTCGCCTATCAAACTGAGCGCCGGCAAAAAGCGCCACGCCCTGGTGCGCCTCGCGAACTAACTCACCTCAGGGCGGGTTCAGCAACCTCCGCCCGAGGGACACAGAAGTGGTTTCGCGTATTGCTAAGGATGAGAATCACGTGTTGAAAATGGCATCTCTGGTAACGGCACTTCTTTCTCTCCTCCCGGTTTCCGCGAAGGCCGAAGCCGAACCCGACGCGGGCAGGAACTGGATTCTCGCAACCTCCGAACATTCGGCCAAGTGGCAGCCTTCGGGCCAACTCGACCTGCCAAGCGGAACGATCTTTATCGGTGATCCGTCATGGGGCGACGACTATCATCTGCGTGGCGCAAAGACCGTTCCGGTGGCACGGCTTGATGTATGGCTTCTGGTTTCCAACAACGATGAGCAGGTCCATGCCGTCTGGCTCGAAGCAAACGGCACCCTCCCGGTCACGGTTGGTGACCACATAGACTTTGGCACTGACAGCGCGTATTTCGCCCTGGGAGACTTGGCCACGGGGCAAGCCATCGCCGATATCGGTGATCTGAACCTGCCTACGGTCCCTGACAGTTTCGAGTTCTTTCTGCCGCATGTTCAGAACTTTGGCTTCGCCGCGATCTGGCTCGAGGTGCCGCCAAATGATCTGCCGGTGCTTGCCGTAGAAACCAAGCAGGACGGGGCGCTGAAGGCGGTCTGGACCAAAGATAGCGCGGGGGATCTGTCGGGGATCCTGATCGACATCACCGGTCGCGCATCGGATCAACAGTTTCTCGACACTCTGGTGGGGCAATAAACCCGTTTGTCGCGCCGGAACCGCAGCGTTTTTTCGTAACTTTTACACAAGGTACGCGGCGAACGCTTGACCCGTCAAAAATATATCCATAATTCATGATATATGGATAAGATAGAATCTCTCGCGGCCTTTTCGGCCCTGTCGCAACCCACACGTCTGGACGCCTTCCGTTTGCTGGTACGGGCCGGAACGGACGGGATGACCGCGGGCGACATCGCGACCCATCTTGACGTGAAACAGAACACTATGTCCGCCAATCTCTCGGTCCTCACCCAGGCAGGCCTTTTGCGCAACAGCCGCGAGGGCCGCTCGATCCGCTATTTCGCTGATCTCAATGGGATACGTGGGCTTCTGGGTTTCCTGATGGAGGATTGCTGCGGCGGAAATCCCGCGCTTTGCCAACCGCTTATCCGCGAAATCGCCTGTCCCTGCTGACCAACGGTACCTGCCCCATGTCCGACAACATCAAGAATGTCCTCTTTCTTTGCACCGGCAATTCCGCCCGGTCGCTTCTTGCCGAGGCCATCCTCAGCCGCGAAGGACAAGGCAGGTTTCATGCCTACTCCGCAGGCTCCCAACCCACCGGCACGCCCAACCCCCATGCCATCGCGCTGCTGGACCGGCTCAACTACCGGACCGATACCCTGCGCTCCAAAAGCTGGGACGAATTCGCCGCACCCGACGCGCCCAAGATGGATTTGATCTTTACCGTCTGTGACGCCGCCGCATCGGAGACCTGCCCGATCTGGCCCGGGCAGCCGGTCAGCGCCCATTGGGGCTTGCCGGACCCTGCCGCCGTCATCGGGTCCGACGCCGAGATCGCGCGGGCCTTCGAAGCGGCCTACCGCATTCTTCACAACCGGATTGACCGCTTTGCCAATCTGCCGATGGCAGAAATGGATGCGCGCAGCCTCCGGCAGAAACTCGCCCTGATCGGCATGGACCAAGACACATAAGGACACCTGAATGACCTTCGACCTGCCCCGCCGCCTCACCGCCGAGGCGCTTGGAACCTGCCTGCTCGTTGCCACTGTCGTCGGCTCCGGGATCATGGCCGATACGTTGACTGATGACGTCGCCCTGGCGCTTCTGGGCAACACGATCCCGACGGGTGCTATCCTCGTCGTGCTCATCACCATCCTCGGGCCGATCTCGGGGGCGCATTTCAACCCCGCCGTCACCCTCGCCTTTGCCCTGCGGCGCGAAGCCCCGTTGGCCGAGGTTATCCCCTACATGGCCGCCCAGATCGCGGGCGGGCTGGCGGGCAGCATCCTCGCCCACGCCATGTTCAATCTCGATCTGGTGCAGATCTCTCAGACCGCGCGCACCGGCGGCCCGCAATGGATTGCCGAAATCGTCGCGACCTTTGGCCTGGTGGGCATCATTCTTGCCGGGATCCGCTTCCGTGCCGAGGCGGTGCCGTGGTTGGTCGGCCTCTATATCACCGCCGCCTACTGGTTCACCGCGTCCACGTCCTTCGCCAATCCGGCGGTGACCATCGGCCGCGGGATCAGTGATACATTCGCCGGGATCGCGCCCGCGGATGTACCCGCATTCATCATCGCCCAGATCGTCGGGTCGATCCTGGCGGTGCTGCTTTTCGGCTGGCTTCTGAAGGGAAACGCAAACCGCACCGGGTGAACACGCTACCGGCTCCGCACCGGGCAAGATCACCCCCCCGCGCGGCTCCGCTGATCCATGGCGTCGCTGAGCACCGACTGTACCGCGTCAAGTGGCACATCAGCGGTGACAAACGCCTCCCCGATGCCGCGCGCCAGCACGAAGTGCAGTTTCCCGCTCATCATCTTCTTGTCCTGCTTCATCAACTCGATCAGCGCATCCGGCGGCGGTAATTCCCCTGGAATATCCGCTAGATCCACCTTCATCTTCATGTCGCGCAGATGGGCACGCACGCGGCTTGGATCTTCCTGCGAGCACAGCCCGAGCCGTGCCGACAGCTCAAATGCCAGCGCACAGCCAATGGCAACCCCCTCGCCATGCAAGAGCCGGTCGGAATAGCCGGTCGCCGCCTCCAGCGCGTGACAGAACGTATGGCCCAGGTTCAAAAGCGCCCGGTCGCCGGCTTCTTTCTCGTCGCGCACGACAATGTCGGCCTTCATCTCGACCGAGCGTTTGACGATGGCGATCCGCGCGGCCATATCCCCCGCCGCCGCACGTGAGGCATTCCCTTCAAGCCATTGAAAGAATTCAGAATCACCTAGAAGGCCGTACTTAACCACCTCGCCATATCCGGCCAGGTAATCGCGTTCCGTGAGCGTCCCCAGCACCTCGGTATCGGCGAGGACCAGACTGGGTTGATGAAAGGCCCCGATCAGGTTCTTGCCCTGCGGAGCGTTGATGCCCGTTTTGCCGCCAACCGAGCTGTCGACCTGGGCCAGAAGGCTCGTGGGGATCTGCACAAACCGCACCCCGCGTCGCATCACCGCTGCGGCAAAGCCCGCCAGATCACCGATGACGCCGCCACCAAAGGCAATAACCACATCATTTCGCTCGATTTTCTCGGCCAAAAGCCATTCGACCGACCGTTCAAGATGCGGCCAGGATTTGGTGGCTTCGCCCGGCGGCAATGTCAGGGCCGTGGCAGAAATACCCGCCGCCTCAAGCCCCGCGCGCAATCCGGCCAGATGCAGTTGCGCCACGTTTTCTTCGGTGATGATCGCGACCTCGGGACGCTTCAGGAGCGGCCGGATAAGCTCACCCGCCCGGGCCAGCAGCCCTGGCCCGATCTCGATGTCATAGGCCCTGTCACCCAGACCGACATGCACCGTTTCCATCATGACAAAACCTCCAGAACATCGGGCCGGGTCGCAAGCGCATTCAGCACATGTCCGGCCATCGTTTCGATCGAATAATCCGGCTGCGCCTTGACGCTTAAATCCGCCAGCCGATAGATCGGCACGCGTTGATTGTAGATATCGGTTAACGTCTGTTTTGGACTAGGTGTGCGCAGCAATGGCCTGGTATTCTTGTGTTTTACCCGGTTCCATAGCAAGTTGAGATCAGCATTGAGCCAGACCGACACGCCCTTGGCCGAGACAAGTTCGCGGTTGCGCGCCGACAGGAACGCGCCGCCACCTGTCGACAGGATACCGCAGGCGTTCTCCAACAGACGGTCGAGAACTTCGGTTTCGCGATCGCGGAAAAAAGCTTCGCCATCACGCTCGAAGATCTCGGCGATGGTCATGTTCGCGGCGGTTTCAATCTCGGCATCGGAATCGAGAAACGGCACGTCAAGCCGCGCCGCGAGGGCCTTGCCGACCGCCGTCTTGCCCGCGCCCATCATGCCCACCAGCACGACGGTTTTCCTTAATTTCCAGCTTTCTGCCGCCGCCACGCCTCGGCGCTCCCCTGCCAAAATCAATATTTTGCCCTTGAATGACGTGATCTTGCCCAAAAGGCCAGTTATAGTTTGACAAAAGAATATCCAGAACGGGCAGAACGACAATGTTGCGACTTCTTAAATGGCTGATTTATATGGCCTGTTTGGCCTTTATTGGCCTGGTCGGCTATGCCTATATCGGCCCGTTTTTCGGGGTGGATTTCACGCCGCCCTCTGATGAGATTCGCCAGGAAATCATCCTTGAGACCGGTTAAAGCCGCCTTTCTGGGTGCCTTTGTCGGGACTGCAACCTTCGCGCAACAGCAACCCCTGTCCGCGATCGACTGGCTTGATGAGCTTGTGGCGGTCCCCATCGCCCAACCCGCCGGTCAGCCGCGCGAACCCGACATCGCCGACAGCGCCGCCGCGCCAAGCGTGGATGTCATGCCGCTTGAGACCGCGAGCGCCGATGCCGTGGGCCTCCTGCCCTCGAGCACGACGGGCCTGCCCACATCGCTCTGGACGGTCAGCCACACCTCCGATCTGACCGAGGCGTTGAGCCGCATTCCGGCCGAGCCGCTTCCGGCGCTTCAGGCGCTTTACTACACGCTGCTGCTGACCGAGGCCGATGCCCCCGCCGATGCGGGCACCAGCACCCGTTTCCTCACGGCCCGCGTCGACGCGCTTATTGAGTTTGGCGCGATTGATCCCGCGCGGGCCCTTATTGAGCGCGCCGGGCCGCAGACGCCCGCGCTTTTCGACACCTGGCTCGATCTGGCGCTGCTGACCGGGGATGAGGATGAGGCCTGCAAATCCCTGCGCCAAGCCCCCGCGCTCAGCAAAAGCTATGCCGCGCGCATCTATTGCACCGCGCGAAACGGCGACTGGCCCACAGCGGCGCTGACCTACGAGACTGCCGTTGGGCTGGATTCGCTGTCGGAAACCGACGCCGTCCTGCTTGGTCTCTTCCTCGACCCCGAGATGATCGAGGTCACCGCCTTGCCAACCCCACCCCGCGAGATGACCCCGCTGACCTTCCGGCTCTTCGAGGCCGCGGGAAGTCCCTACCCGACAAACCGGTTGCCGCGGGCGTTTGCCATGGCCGATCTGCGGGACACCGCGGGCTGGCGAACCGAGATCGAGGCGGCGGAGCGCCTGTCGCGGACATCCGCCCTGCCCGCAAACCGGCTTCTTGGTCTTTACACGGATCGCAAACCCGCCGCATCGGGCGGTGTCTGGGACCGTGTTCGCGCCGTGCAGGCGCTTGAGGCGGCGCTCGACGCCAATGCCCCCGACAAGATCGCCAATAGTTTGCCGCGCGCCTGGAAACTGATGCGCAGCCGTGGCCTTTACACGAGCTTCGCCCAGCTTTTCGCCAATCCGCTGCGCGCCCATGAACTGCCCCCCGGCGCGCAGGCGCTTTCCTTTGCCATCACGCTTCTGTCGGAGGATTACGAGCAGGCCAGGGACATGTTGGCCACGCCCGACCGGGAGCAGGAATTCCTGATTGGTCTGACCATGGGCATACCGGACCTCGCCAAGGCCCGAACCGGCCAGGAGCAGGCCATTGCCCGCGGCTTTGACGCATCTCGCCCGGGCCGGGACCAGGCGGCGCTGATCCGCGACGGCAAGATCGGTGAGGCGATCCTGCGCGCCGCCAACCAGTTGGAGCGTGCCCGGGACGGCAATCCCCGCCTTCTGGCCGATGCGCTGGCCACGTTGCGGTTTCTCGGGCTGGAGGACACCGCGCGCCGCGCCGCGCTGCAGGTCCTGATCCTCGGGAAAACGTGATGGCAACCGACCGGCATTGGGTCAGCAATTTCCTCGAGGCACAGGCGGCCGAGCTTGGGGCCGCGCAGAATACCCTGGCCGCCTATGCCCGCGACCTGGAGGACTTCTCGACCTGGCTCGCCAGTAAGGGCGGTTCGCTGACAACAGCCGGTCAGGAGGATGTCGAAGCCTACCTGATCTGGTGCGATGCCCAGGGCCTTGCCAAATCCACCCGCGCGCGTCGCCTCTCGGCGATCAAGCAGCTCTATCGTTTCGCCTTCGAAGAGCGGCTGCGCGAGGATAACCCGGCCATTCGCATCAAGGGGCCGGGCCGCGATCAACGCCTGCCCAAGACACTGTCGGAGGCCGAGGTGGATCGCCTTCTCGACGCCGCCCGGCAGTCCGCGCGCAGCGCCACAGACCGTCAGCGCAACACCTGTCTCATGGAGTTGCTCTATGCCACGGGCATGCGGGTGAGCGAACTGGTCTCGCTGCCCGTGGCCGCCGCGCGGGGCGATCCGCGGCTGCTGCTCATCCGCGGCAAGGGCGGCAAGGAACGCATGGTGCCCCTGTCCCCGCCGGCGCGCGAGGCGCTCACCGTCTGGCTTCAGCTCCGAGATGAGGCCGAAGAGACAGCGCGGGCCAAGGGCGCGCCACCCTCGCCCTATCTTTTTCCGTCGAAGGGCAAGCTCGGGCATCTGACGCGGCACCGGTTCTACATGCTGATCAAGGAGCTTTCGGTCTTCGCCGGGGTCTCACCGGCCAAGGTGACGCCGCATACCTTGCGCCATGCCTTTGCCACCCATCTGCTGGCCAATGGTGCCGATCTCCGCGCGATCCAGACCCTTCTGGGCCATGCGGATGTGGCCACGACCGAGATCTATACCCATGTGCTGGACGAGCGGTTGAAGGACCTTGTGCTGGAGCATCACCCGCTGGCCAAGGCCGGACGGCGCAAATCGGGCGGCAATACCTCCTCCGACGGCCAATAACCACTCAGAAGCGCATTGTCATAGCCTTGGGTCAAACCGCGCTGGCGCATATGGTCTGCCGCCACCGCATGATCGTAGCGCAGACGCTCGATCGTAACGGTGCCGTCGCTCATGACGGCATAACGCGTCTCGGGGCGACCGTCATGGGGCGGCATCCCGATCACCCCCGCGTTGATCCAGTCCACCGCCCCCACGGATCGCACAAACGGGATGCCACAATGCCCGGCAATCACCATATAGACCGCCCCGATCAGACCCGTCAGGTGGTCGATCTCTGCCTCGAACTCGGCCTCCGGACTGGTGGGCCAGAGGAACCGGCTGATCTCGGTCACGCCGCCGTGGATCACCGCCGCGCGGCGGCCTTGGTGGATGAAGGTCACGATATCCGGCACACCACCCATCCAGGCGCGATCCCCGGCCCCGATGGCGCGATCCGCGTGGGCATACCACCCCGCAGACAGCAAATCGCAGGCACTGCCCGCCTCGAACCCGCAGCCGCAATCCATCTCATTGGCCGCAAGCTGCTTCTCGCAATTGCCCGCGACGATCGCGCAGCCCGACGCCCGGATGGCCGCGACGGTCTCGGCCGGATCGGCGCAATAGGCCACGACGTCACCGGTACAGATCATGTGATCCGCGCCAATGCCCCGATCCCGCGCGACATCGAACAGCGCCTGCGTTGCGGGCAAATTCGAATACGGCCCGCCAAAGAGGAGCACCGGCCCGTCCAATTGCCCCAGATCCTGCACAAACATCACCGATGATCCCTTGATTGCCGTGCGCGCGCACCCCATAACCACAGTGGATAAAAGGATAAAGGCAGCAATGGAAGGTTCATCCCCCGTGATCGACGGTGCATTCTGGGTCACATCGGCATCAATTCTCACCCTACTGGTTCTCTCGGCCTATTTCTCGGGCAGCGAAACCGCGCTGACCGCCGCATCGCGCGGCAAATTGCGGGCGCAGGCGGAGAAAGGATCAAAGGGAGCGGCCAAGGCACTTGAGATCACCGAGGATAATGAACGCCTCATCGGCTCGGTCCTGCTGGGCAACAACCTGGTGAACATTCTGGCGGCGTCGCTTGCCACGGCGATGTTCACGCGGCTTTTTGGCGAAAGCGGCGTGGCACTGGCGACGCTCATCATGACCCTTCTGGTGCTGATCTTCGCCGAGGTGCTGCCCAAGACCTATGCCATCACCAATTCCGAAACGGCGGCCTCCCGCACGGCGCCGATCATCGTCTATGTCATCAAGGTCTTTGCCCCGATCGTGGCGATGGTCCGATGGCTGGTGCGCGGTGTCCTGAGCCTTTTTGGCGTCAAGATCGACCCGGACAGCCATATCCTGGCCGTGCGCGAGGAAATCGCCGGGGCGCTTTACCTGGGCCATTCCGAAGGGGTGGTCGAAAAGGAAGACCGTGACCGTATCCTGGGCGCGCTGGACCTTGGCGAGCGGGCCGTTGAAGAGATCATGCTGCACCGCTCGCAGATCGAGATGATCGACGCGGAATCCGACCCGGAGGCCATCTTGCGGCAATGCCTCAAGAGCAACCACACCCGCCTGCCCGTCTATCGCAACGACCCCGACAACATCATTGGCGTTGTGCATGCCAAGGACCTGCTGCGCGCGATGCACAAGCTGGTGACCGGACCAAACGCCTCGCTCGACGCGCTGGACAGGTTCGATGTGTGCAGCGTCGCACGCAAGCCCTATTTCGTGCCCGAAACCACGACGCTCGATGACCAGATGCGTCAGTTCCTGCGCATGCGCAGCCATTTTGCTTTGGTGGTCGATGAATATGGCACGCTCGAAGGGCTCATCACGCTTGAGGACATCCTCGAAGAGATCGTGGGCGAGATCACCGACGAGTTCGACGATGACGAAGAACTGCCCGTCGAGCAGACCACCGATAACAATTTCCTCGTCGATGGTGCGATGACCATCCGCGACCTGAACCGCGCGACCGATTGGACATTGCCGGATGAAGAGGCAAACACCATTGCGGGTCTGGTGATCCACGAGGCGCAGATCATCCCGGTGGTCGGGCAGGTCTTCAGTTTCCACGGCTTCCGCTTCGAAGTGGTCGAGGTCAAGGATAACCGCATTACCCGGCTCAAGATCCGGCCCCTTTAGGCCATCGGGCCGGGTGGCGTTTTTGCGGGCCTCTCCGGGCCGGATTTATCCTCCCTTAACGGTTTCGGTGCTATTTTGCCGCCGCATCCCGGCAATGCCGGGCGTGTCACCCGTGGTCTACGCCAGTAACAGAGTTGGATGATGTTCGAACGCCGCAAACCCGCCTCGGAAATTACCCCGGCCTATGAGGACCGGGGCATTTTCAAGAACGATATCGTGCAGTTGATCGTGAACCTGGTGCCGCTTACGGCCAAGAATTCGCGTAACGACCTGATCGTAAAGGGTTTCATCGAAGGCAATAGCGCGATCGAAGTGGTTTTCCCCGGGCGGCGCACGATACAGGCCAAACCGATCGTCGCCCTGCTCCAGGCAAAACTGACCCACGCGCGCAAGGTGGCGGAAAAGGCCGGCACCACGGTCGATGTCAACACATTGCGCTACCCGGCGCGGATCGAAGGATCGTGGCGACCCAAATTCACGCGCGACGACAACGGTTGGGAAACCCGCCAGCATCAGCTTTTCGCGGCACGGTGGGTGCTAAAGGATCTCGACGGGAATGCCGTCACCTTCGGCGAGATGACGATCAAGGAGTGACCGCCCGTGGCCGGAATGGGGCAACCGACAAAAAATCCGCGACGGCGATCTGACCCCGCCAATTCAGGACCAACAAAAAAAGGTGCGCATCGACGGCGCACCTTTTCGTTTTTTCGGGGTCGTTGATCTGCCGTGCCTCGTTTCGTCAGGCACGCAGTTTCTCACCCTTGGGATCAAATGGCGGCTCGTGCAGGATACGCGCCTTGTGCGGCTGACCCAGTACCATGACCTCCACCTCGTCACCCGGGGCGGCTTCGCCCGTGCGGACATAGCCAAGCGCCAGCGACATGCCCACGGTGTAGCCATAGGTGCCCGAGGTCACGCGGCCGATTCCCTTGCCATCCTTGAAGATCGGCTCGCCGCCGGTCGCATCCGCGTTCGACGCCTTTGTCGCTTCTTCGTCGATATGGATAAGCACCAGGTTTTCGCGGGTGGGCTTTGACAGCGCCTCCTGCGCCGCAGCCTTGTTGAGGAAGTCCTTGTCCATCTTGCAGAGCATGTCGAGGCCAACTTCGTGCGGGAAGTACTCGGGCGAATATTCGCGGGACCAGGAGCCATAGCCTTTCTCGACCCGCATCGACATGAGCGCGCGCGCGCCCACAGGACCGGCACCGAACTCCTTGCCCGCCTCGATCAGGGCCTCGTAAAGACGTTTCTGATCCTCGGTGTTGCAATGCAGCTCCCACCCGAGATCACCGGTAAAGCTGACCCGAAGCGCCAGGCATTTGACCCCGGCCAGTTCGATCTGCTGGGAGCGCATGAAGGGGAAATCCTCGGTCGCGAGCGACGCATTGGTCAGTCGTTGCAGCAATTCGCGCGACTTCGGGCCTGCGACGTTGAAGCCGCACATGGCTTCGGTGAAGCTCTCAAACGTGGTGCCTTCAGGCAGCGGGACAGAGTCGAAGAAGCGTTTGTGATACCGCTCGGCCATGCCGGATGAGACGATCCAAAATTCATCTTCGGCCACGCGGGTCACGGTGGCATCGCCCGCAATCCCGCCGCGCACCCCGATGAGCGGCGTCAGGCAGGACCGGCCAATGCCCTTGGGCATCCGGTTGGCAAAGACCGAATTGAGCCAGTCCGAAGCCCCCGGCCCCTTGCAGCGGTATTTGGCGAAGTTCGAGATGTCGATGATGCCCGCACGATCACGCAGCATCTTGCATTCCTCGCCCACCGGGCCCCACCAGTTCTGTCGGGTGAAACCGTTAGTGTCTTTCGCGCCTGCCTCCCCGGCGAACCATTGCGGGTGCTCCCAGCCGTAGTTGAGGCCAAAGACACCGCCCATTTCCTTTTGCATCTCATAGACCGGACGGGTTTTCAGAGGACGGCCCGCGGCACGTTCCTCGTTCGGGTAATGGATCGCAAAACGGTGGCCATATTGATCGGCGACCTTGGCCTTGACGAATTCCTTGTTGTTGGCCCAGAGGCCGAACCGCGCGATGTCCCAGGGGAACATGTCATATTCCATCTCGCCGGTGGTGAGCCATTGCGCCACCATGAGGCCCATGCCCGCCGATTGCGAGAAGCCCGGAATGATGCCGCCGCAGACGAAGTAGTTTTTGAGCTCCGGCACCGGACCCAGGATCACGTTACTGTCAGGCGACCAGATCATCGGCCCGTTGATGACGCGCTTGACGCCCGCCTCGGCAGCCACCGGCACACGGTCCATTGCACGCATGACGTTATCCATGATCCGGTCGAGATCGTCGGCGAACAGGTCATGGGCAAAATCCAGCGGCGTGCCGTTTTCGGCCCAGAATTTCATGTCCTGCTCATAGGCGCCAATGAGGAGGCCCTTGCCCTCCTGCCTCAGGTAATATTCGCCATCGCGGTCGGCAACCGACGGCAGACGGCGATCCATCTGGTCGATCTCGTCGATGGTCTCTGTGACGAAATACTGGTGCTCCGTCGGTTGCAGGGGCAATTCGATGCCCGCCAGCGCCGCCACTTCGCGGCCCCAGAGGCCAGCGGCATTGATGACCCATTCGGTCTCAATGTTCCCCTTCGGCGTCTCCACCGTCCAGGTGCCGTCGGGCTTCTGCGTCGTGCCGGTCACCGGGGTAAACCGGTAAATCTCCGCCCCCCGCTGCCGCGCGCCGACTGCATAGGCGTTGGTTACGCCCGAGGGGTCCACATTGCCGCCATCGGGTTCCCACATGATGCAGCGGATACCGTCGAAATTGACCAGCGGGTGCAGTTCCTCGGCCTGCTCGCGCGTGATTTCCGAGAAGTTCATGTTGTAGAGCTTGGCCTTCGCGGCCTGCAGCTTGAGCTGATGCTCGCGCGCTTCGGTTTGTGCGAGGTAAAGCGAGCCGGGCTGAAAAACGCCGCAGGACTGGCCGGTCTCCTCCTCGAGCGAGTTGTAGAGCGTCATCGTGTAGTGCTGCAGCCGCGAGATATTGGCGCTGTCATGCAGACCGTGGATATTGGCCGCCGCGTGCCAGGTCGACCCGGAAGTCAATTCATCGCGTTCCAGCAGGACAACATCGGTCCAGCCCAATTTCGTGAGGTGGTAGAGGATCGAGCATCCGATGACGCCGCCACCAATAACTACTGCCTGTGCGTGGGTTTTCATGGTTCTTCCCTTGTTGTCCTATGGGCCAGAGTGCCGATTCTGCGCCGCCGGTGTTTGCCCTTTCACGACAAACTTAGACGTAGCCCGCCAAAAACGGTTTACGAATGCGTCAGATTTTGCCGGTTTTCGTCATGAGGTACAAAATTGGTGAGTTTGGATCAATTTTGGTACATTCACACCACTTGCGACTGATCTTGTCGTTTTCAGGCGGGCAGGTCAGGATGGTCTTGGGAAAGGGTGTGTCAAACCATCGGGAAGGGATTTCATGCAAACCACCACAAGAGTGGCCGTCATCGGCGGCGGGGTTGTCGGATGCAGCGTTCTCTATCACCTGACCAAACTCGGGTGGTCGGATGTGATGCTGATCGAACGCTCGGAACTGACCAGCGGCAGCACATGGCACGCGGCGGGGGGATTTCACACGCTCAACGGCGACACCAACATGGCCGCGCTTCAGGGGTACACGATCAAGCTCTACAAGGAGCTCGAAGAGATCACCGGCATGTCCTGCGGGTTGCACCACGTGGGTGGTATGACGCTGGCCGATAACAAGGACCGGTTCGACATGCTGCTGGCAGAACGAGCCAAGCACCGCTACATGGGGCTTGAGACCGAAATCGTCAGCCCCGATGAAATCCGCAAGATCGCCCCGATCACCAATACCGACGGCATCCTGGGCGCGCTTTACGATCCGCTTGACGGCCACCTCGATCCAAGTGGGACAACCCACGCCTATGCCAAGGCCGCGCGTATGGGCGGGGCCACCATTGAGACCCATTGCAAGGTGGTCGAGACCAACCCGCGCGACGATGGGACATGGGACGTGGTCACCGACAAGGGCACCATCCATGCCGAACACGTGGTGAATGCCGGCGGCCTTTGGGCGCGTGAGGTGGGGGCGATGGCGGGCGTCTACCTGCCGCTGCACCCGATGGAGCATCAGTATATCGTCACCGACGAGATCGCCGAGATCTATGAACGTGACGAAGAGCACCCGCATGTGATGGACCCGGCGGGCGAAAGCTACCTGCGGCAGGAAGGCCGGGGCTTGTGCATCGGCTTCTATGAACAGCCCTGCAAACCCTGGGCGGTAGATGGCACGCCCTGGGATTTCGGGCATGAGCTTCTGCCTGATGACCTCGACAAGATCGAGGACAGTATCGAATTTGCGTATCGCCGTTTCCCCGTGCTTGAGGCCGCGGGTGTGAAATCAGTGATCCACGGGCCGTTTACCTTCGCCCCTGATGGCAACCCGCTGGTGGGTCCCGTGCCGGGGATGAAGAATTACTGGTCCGCCTGTGGCGTCATGGCCGGGTTCAGCCAGGGCGGCGGTGTGGGCCTCATGCTGGCGCAATGGATGATCGAGGGCGAATGCGAGCGCGACGTGACCGCGATGGATGTGGCGCGCTATGGCGACTGGATCACGCCCGGGTATACGCGGCCCAAGGTCATCGAGAACTATCAGAAACGGTTCTCAGTCGCCTATCCGAACGAAGAACTACCCGCCGCGCGCCCCTTCCTGCAGACGCCGATGTATGACGTCTTCGACAAGATGGGCGCGGTCTGGGGGCAGCAATACGGGCTTGAGGTGGTGAACTATTTCGCCGAAGGCGATGAGCCGCGTTTTGAAACACCCTCCTTCCGCCGATCAAACGCGTTCGAGGCCACGGCGCGCGAGGTCAAGGCCGTGCGCGAGGCTGTGGGCATCAACGAGGTGCATAATTTTGGCAAATACCTGGTGACCGGGCAGAACGCCCGCATCTGGCTCGACCGGATCATGGCCGGACGCCTGCCCAAGCCCGGGCGGATCAGCCTCACGCCGATGCTCAGCCATAAAGGGCGGCTGATCGGAGATTTCACGATCTCCTGCCTCAGCAACGAAGCGTTCCAACTGACCGCATCCTACGGCGCGCAGGCCAATCACATGCGCTGGTTCGAGATGAACGAGGTCAAGGGCGTGATCGTCGAAAACATCTCCGACCGGCTGAACGGGTTCCAGATCGCGGGGCCGCGCGCCCGCGACGTGCTCTCGGCCTGCACCCGCGACGAGGTGAGCGACATGCGGTTCATGGATCTGCGTCATATCACCGTGGGCATGGTCGATTGCCTCGTGCAGCGGGTCAGCTACACCGGCGATCTCGGCTACGAGATTTATTGCGATCCGATGGCGCAGCGGGCGCTATGGGACACGCTCTGGACCGAGGGGCAAAACCACGGGATGCGGCCCTTCGGCATGCGGGCAATGATGTCCTTGAGGCTCGACAAATTCTTCGGTTCGTGGCTCAATGAGTTTTCACCCGACTATACGCCCGGTGAGACCGGCATGGATCGCTTTACGAGTTTTGATAAGAACATGGATTTTATTGGTCGCGAAGCCGCCACCGAAGAACGCGAGACCGGCGCCAAGCGCAGGCTTTGCGCATTCGAGGTAGAGGCGCAGGATGCCGATGTCGCTGCCTACGAGCCGATCTGGATCGATGGTAAGGTGCAGGGTTTCTGCACATCGGGCGGATATTCGCATTATGCGGGCAAGTCGATCGCGCTTGGCCTGATTCCGACCGAGCGGGCCCGCGACGGCCTGCAGGTCGAGATCGAGATCCTGGGCGAGATGTGCCCTGCCCGCCTCATCACCGAACCGCTCTTTGACGCCGATGGCGCGCGGATGCGCGGCTGATGCTGATCGTGATCCCCGCCGCCGGCGCCTCGTCGAGGATGCGGGGACGCGACAAGCTCCTGGAATGCGTCAGAAACCAGCCCCTTCTCGCAAGGCAGGTCTCAGTGGCCCTTGCCACCGGGATGGATGTTCTCGTCACCCTGCCTCCCGACAATCCGGACCGGCAGGCGATTGTCGAAGGGATGGCCGCGCAAAAACTGCACCTGATGGTGGTCGATCATGCGGAGGAAGGCCTGTCCGCATCTCTCCGCGGCGCGGTCACCTTCGCCCGGAACCACGATGCGGACAGCATGATGATCCTGCTGGCAGATCTCCCCGAGATCGAGACCGCGGACCTGACCACGATGATACGGCAGTTCGACGGCAAGACCATCCTGCGCGCCTCTGACAGCGATGGACGGGCCGGCCATCCGGTAATCTTCCCGGGGCGATACTTTGGCGCCCTGCGCGGGTTGGCGGGGGATCAGGGGGCGCGGGTCATCATGATGGGCGAGGACGTGATGACGATCCCTCTGCCCGACAGGCGCGCCACCACGGACCTCGACACGCCCGAAGACTGGACCGAGTGGCGCGAACGCACCGGCTGCCTCGACTGAGTATCCAACCACTTAGAGCGCCAGAAATGAAACAATCCCGGCCAATGACCGGGATTGTCCATCTTGAAACCGGAACAGCCCCTGTCCGACTTCGATGATCGGCCCGCCCCCCGGGGCCAATCGGCTGCATTCCTATTCAACCAGCAATCGCGCCTCATGCCGTTTCAATGACTTCCGGGCGGCCTGGTACCCCTGGATACCGGCATCGCCGCGCAATTCGGGGAAGAGGTCAAAAATCTCATCCCGCTGCGCGCCGCCCATCCCGTCAAGTACCTGTTCGCCGGGCTGAAAGCTCTCGGTCCAGGATCCGTTCGACAGAACAACCTCGTGTTGTTCGAACATGAAATGGATGTAGGTTGTGCCGGATGTTTCCACCTGCGCCACCCCGTCCAGACCAGTCATGTGCTTGGCCGCCGCGAGGACTTCGCGCTCTTCGAAATAAAGGGCGGTCTTGTCGTTGTTCACAAGGATACGATGCTGCGGGCTGACCAGCAGGTCACGCTCCGGCAGGTCATGACCCAGAGATCCGGCGCGGATCAGGATGGGTTTCAGGTGCGGCGCCTGCTGCAGCTCCCGCCGGTTCAGATGCCGCTTCCCGATCCAGCGGATTTCCTGCAGCCCGTTGTCACGGGTGATCACCCGGTCCCCGACCTTCAAATCCTCGACATGTTTTTCACCGCGCGGTGTCGCAATCACGCATCCGGGCGTGAAACAAGGGATGATGTTTTCGATATTGGCGAATTGCATCGAGCCGGTGACATTGCCATCGGCATCGGTGAACTCGACAAACCCGTCCTCCTGATCCGCGGAGGTATAGGTGATGGTCAGGCCACCGCCGGGATTTTCCGCCTCCGCCGCGCCGGTCAGGTCGAGCGTGTCGAAATCAATGCCGGTCTCGTTGCCGTCAACCACATCGCCGTCGGTAATGCCGCGGAACGTATCCTGATCCGCGCCGCCCAGAAGGTCATCGGCGCCCTGCCCCCCGATGATCGTGTCATCGCCCGCGCCACCGATCAGCGTGTCATCGCCCCGGTTGCCGCGCAGCACATCGTCGCCGACACCGCCCAGGGCCAGGTCATCACCGCGCCCGGCGCGCACATCGTCATCACCCTCACCCGCAAGGATCGTATCGTCGCCGCGGCCCGCCCGCACGACATCGTCATTCGGCCCTTCGCCGGGCAGGATTTCATCCATGTTGTCGATGCGGTCGCCATCCGGGTCGCCGGTATAGGCCACGTCGATCAGGTCATCGCCCGCCGTCCCCTCGACGATGCCGTCGCGCATGTCGGCGCCCACTGTCACGGTCACGGTGGCAGTGTCGTTGCCGCCCTGACCGTCACTGACCGCGTAGGTGAAGGTGTCGGTGCCGGTGAACCCGTCATTGGGCGAATAGGTGATGGTGCCGTCGGGATTGATCGTGGTAGTGCCATTGGCGCCATTGCCGGCCTCGGTCACGGTCAGCGGGTCGCCATCCACATCATCGTCATTGTCCAGAACGTCGATGACTACATCGGCCTGGAAACCGGTCGCCGCACCATCATCCGCGGCGTCGGGGTCGTCGTTGACCGCATCGACCGTTACCGTGACCGTGGCGGTGTCTTCGCCGCCGTTGCCATCGCTGATCGTATAGCTGAACGTATCTTCGCCATTGAAATTGGCGTTCGGCGTGTAGGTGATCGTGCCATCCGGGTTGATCTCTGTGGTGCCGTTGGCGCCATCCGTGGCCGCCGTGACCGACAGCGGATCTCCATCGGGATCATCGTCATTATCCAGCACGTCGATAACGATGTTTGTGTCCTCATCTCCTGTGGCACGATCATCAGCCGCCTCGGGCCCAAGGCCGCCGCCGGTCAAAATGTCGGTGTTGTAGATGGCCACGTAATTAATCGAGCCATCGAAATGATTGCCATACTGGCCGTCATCTGTTTCCCGCGCGCCGAAAGTCCAGCTTTCGTCGTCATTATCGGTGACATCCATGGTCAGACCGGGGTTTTCCGCCGATACGGTCGCGTCGGTCCCCTGTGTCAGGTTCTGCACCTCAAAGACCAAGCCGTTATCCGGAGACCAAGAGTAGCTCGCCTTGATCGTGTCGCCTTCGTCAAAGAACCCCGGGCCGGTGGTCAGGTTCACATCATGCCCGTTGTCGCAGTGCCAGACCTGAACGGCGCCTTCGCGGGTGACGCTAATCTCGAACCACCCCTCCTGGTTCGCGTCCGCCTGTTCGCCGCGATTGACAATCGTATCCGGTGAGGAACCGATATGGTCGTTTTGCGTGAATTCGACGGCAATCGTCCCTTCGGCAAGGTTGAACGGCGCGTCATTCCCGCCATTCACCTCGAACATCCCGCAGCCGCCCGTGTGCAGAGCCCCGCCCGAGATCGACGCATCGCCCTGCAGGTGACCATCCTGGGCAATGCCATCGGCAAGCCCGGTATCTTTCTTGGGGCCGCTGTTCAGAAAATCCCACAGACCAATCAGGTTGGACGCATTCGGGTCATCGAAGTTATTCGACATCGTCTTCTCCTACGCTGTGGCTGGCCGGTGCCGAAGGGCCGGGCCACAGAAACCATTTACCTGTACCGTCCCCGGCACATGCCGGATCTGGCTACCTGCGCGTACCTCAGATGCCGGTCGGGAGAAGAGCCACCGGTTGACGGTGGCGAGGATCGCGACAACAACCCGTCGCGCCCTAGCGTGTTCACTGCATTGCCACAACGACAATGGCGTTCGCACGTCTCCCGCATCTTTGGTGATGCGCGTCTTGTGCGGTCGCCCCCGTGACCTACAAACATCGCCCCCCAGTTGGGCAGGACCGTTGTACCAAATGGATGTTTTCAAAAAAGCGAAATTTGTTCGAAATTTGTCGGTATCTCCTGACGGGGCAGCAAATTCGTTAACAAATACAAGCACGTTTCAACAACCCTGGGATTACTCACTGCCTTTGCCTTACGTTGCGTGAAGCGCATAAACAAGTGTTTTTCCAGAAGTTTGCAAATTTTATTCAACCCCTGGTTTATTTTGCGGCCGGGGTCAGCACCGCCGGATCACGGCTCTCAACGGGCGAACACTTTTTGGCCATATTGGTAAATCCCGATGATCCAAATCCGATCCAATCCCTATGAAAGGTGCGGACCATTTCGCATATGGAAACAAAGCCGATTTGCCCCACGAATCGACGTGGATCATGGGGCAATGATTGCGGAGAGTTGGTACCCAAGGCCGGACTCGAACCGGCACGCCCGTTAAGGCGGGGGATTTTGAATCCCCTGCGTCTACCATTCCGCCACTTGGGCACTGTCCGTAGCTCTATCCAAGCTCGGCGGTGGCGTCCAGTACCCGCGCGCGGTTTTTTGGCCCGCTGCCGCCTACCGCGGGGCTTGACCCGCCAAGCCCGCCATGGTCTGAGGCGGCATGACCCAAAGGAACCGCCGCCGCCCATGATCCGCAAACTCTACGACTGGACCATTCGCATGGCGGATCACCCGCGCGCCCTGTGGGTGCTGGCGCTGGTGGCCTTTGTCGAAAGCTCGGTCTTTCCGATCCCACCCGATGTGCTGATGATCCCGATGATCCTCGCGCGCCCTGACCGGGCCTGGCTGGTTGCCGCGGTGGCCATGATTGCCTCCGTCGTGGGCGGGCTTCTGGGCTATGCCATCGGCGCGCTGGCGTATGACCAGATCGGCCAACCCATCCTGACCGCCCTCGGCAAAGCGGACGCCATGGGCGAATTCAGCGTCCGATTCAACGATTTCGGGTTCTGGGCCGTGCTGACCGCGGGGATCACACCGTTTCCCTACAAGGTCATCACCATCATGTCCGGCTGGACCGGCATGCCGCTTTCCACGTTCATCATCACGTCGCTGCTGGCGCGTGGCTTGCGGTTCTTCCTGGTGGCGGGGCTTTTGTGGAAGTTCGGCTCACCCATTCGTGATTTCATCGAAAAGCGTTTGGGCTTGATGACCATCCTTTTCGTGGTTTTGCTGTTCGGCGGGTTCTATCTCGTGAGGCATATGTAATCATGACCGCCGAGCGCAAATGGGTCGTTCTTGCCGCCGCTGGATCGGTGCTGCTGATGCTGGGCGCGCTGGCGTTTCAGCATATCGGCGGCATGCCGCCCTGCAAGCTCTGCATCTGGCAACGCTGGCCGCATGTCATAGCCATCGGCATCGGCGTCGCGGCATTCGCCCTGCCCGGCCGCGGGTTGCCTCTGGTCGGCGCTTTGGCGGCGCTGGCGACATCCGGCATCGGCCTCTACCACACCGGCGTCGAACGTGGCTGGTGGGAGGGTCCGGCGTCATGCTCCTCCTCCGGCGTTTCCGGCCTGTCGGCAGATGACCTCTTTGAACAGGTCATGTCGGCGCCGCTCGTGCGCTGCGACGAGGTCCCCTGGGCGCTTTTCGGCCTGTCGATGGCAAGCTGGAATGCCATCTTAGCTCTGGCATTGGCAACCGTCTGGCTCAAAGCCGCAAGAGCAACTGGCACTGCCTAAGCCGATCCAAGTTCGGTGAATAACGACTTTGAGCCCGAAGCGGAAGCTCGTGTTCGAAACCCGCGCGGAATCAAGGCCAAAGGCCGCCGCGCGATGGCCACCCCCCCGCAAGGGCTGGCGATTGGGTGGGGTCGTGCACCGCACAGAGGTTTTTCGGACTTGGCGAAGATAAATTGCATCTGAACACGGTTGTTCGCCACCCCGCGGTCTGGCCATCGCGCGGCTCGTTCGTGGATGTCCGCTATGTCCGCACTTCACCCGTTGCGGCAAGTCAGGCTCAGCCAGATACCTTCCTTCCCTCTGACCGTCAGATGCGCCACTGGTTCTGCGGGTTTTTCAGGAACCAGTTCAAAGCGGTACGCATGCACCAGCATCGACAGCAAAAGCGGTCCTTCGATCATCGCAAACCCCGCCCCGGGGCAGACGCGCTGACCGGTGGAGAACGGCATATAGGCCTGGCGCAGGCAGCTCTTGCCATTCTCTGTGCCATAGCGCGCGGGGTCGAACCCGTCGGGGTTATCCCACAGCCGTTCATGCCGGTGCAGATGCCAGGGGCTGAGCACGATCTGCGCCCCTTTCGGCACGTCGCGGTCGCGAAACCGCTCCGGGCACGATGCCTCCCGCACCATCATCGGCACCGGCGGATAGAGCCGCAGCGTTTCCCGGAACACATCGCGCGAGAGACGTAGACGCGACAGATCGGAAAACCCGAAATCATCGCCCAGAACCTCCGCCTCCTGCGCCACGCGTTCCTGCCACTCGGGGTGCATTGCCAACAGGTAGAGCGCCCAGGCGAGCGCCGACGCGCTGGTCTCGTGGCCCGCCAGGAAAAAGATCGCCACCTGATCGACCATCTCTTCGGTGCTGAAGGTCTCGCCGGTTTCAGGGTCGGCTGTGGTCATGATCTTGGTAGCAAGGTCATCCGGTGCCTCACCGGAGCGGATCTGTGCCATGCGCGCCGCCGTAAGCTCCGTGATAAGCGCCCGGATATGCCGCGCGGTCCGGTGCGTCGCGCGGCGGTGCAACCGTGGAAACCACCGCGGCAGGGGCAGAAGCGCGCCCAGATTGACCACCGGTTGGGTGCGTTGGTGATCCCGAAAGGCGGTGAAAACCTGCGACGCGGTTTCATGTTCAATGGGGATCGAGAACAACGTGCGAAAGATCACATCGGCGGCGGCATGGCTGGTTTCGGCCTCGACTTCCAACGGCGCGCCATCCGCAAGCGGGGCTAGACGGGCCACCGCCGCCTGCCCGGCCGCCCACATCGCGGGATAGGTATCGCGCAACCGTCCGCCTTCGAACGCAGGGTCGATGATCCGCCGCTGCCGCTTCCAGACCTTGCCATTGGTCACAAAGACCGAATTACCCAGAAGCGGGGTCAGCCCCTCGCGCACCCGGTCGGACTTCGGGAAATCGTCTGGCCGGTCCTTGAGCACGAGATCAACGAGTTCGGGCTGATTACACAGGTAGGAGCGGAAGAAAGGCGTACGGAATTCGGCCATCCACGCCCGGTAGAGACGCGCCGGTTGCGCCGACAGGATGTCCTGCCGGAAGAGCCGGAGATAGCGCCAGAGCGACACGCGCCCGCTGCGCGCCGGGGGTTTGGGCGGCATTGTCACGGGGTGACACTCCGGTGAGACGAAACGGCCGCCTCGATCCGCGATTTCGACGACGCGCGGCCCTTGAACCGCGCGCCAAGCGTCATCGGCCCCGCGGTGATCCGGAAGTAGTCGTAGTCACCGGGCCGGTCAAAGGCGCAGAGATACTGGAAATGCAGCCGGAAAAATCGCCAGCGAAGCGCCTGCCACCGCTCTTTGCTCAGGGTCTGGGTAAAGGCGGCGGAGATGACAATCGGCCAGCGTTTGTCCTTTGTTGCAACGCCGCTCACGGCGACCGGATCGCACAGCGCAAAGGCGCAGCCATCGCCCGGGGCCGTGACGTCGAGCCAGGTGATGTCGTCGCACGTGGAGAGAAATTGCAGGTCAGCGCGAAGCCGGTGCGCCCGGGGCAGAAAGGACACCATCGGCACCACCTGCCCAAGGGACAGGAAGGAAAGCGCAGGTCCGTCTGCCGGCACGCCGCCTTGCCGGATCAGGTCGGCAAGGATTGACACGCCCAGATGCGCGCCAGATGAATGCCCGACCACAAGCACCTCATCGACGTCTTCGGTAAGCGCCCCGGCAATCTCGGCCGTGAATTCGGCCATGCGGGCCTCAAGCTCGGGCGGGTTGGCGCCGTGGAACTGCGCCGAATAGGCGTAATTGTGCATCAGGTAATAGGTGAAGAACCGCCCGTCATGTTTCTTGAACCAGTTCAGAAGAGACCACCCAAGCGCCACGCCGAACGCCAGCGCGACCCCATGGCCAGGCGTCCCGAGAAAAGGCAACAGGGCGAGCTTGCCGCCCCAGGTGACCACTGATGCGATCAGCACCGCGAAGACGAGCTGCAACAGCATGAAAACCACCGGATAGAGCGCGGCAACCACCGGCCCCTTGCGCAGCCGCATCAGGCGAAAGAGCGTGCCGGTCGAGATGTAGATCCACGCGGTCCGCAGCATCTGCGCATAGCTGCTGGCGATGCCGTGATCCATGCTGCCACGCACGATATCGGACCAGATCAGCGTCTCGATACCGGTCTCTGTCCGGGTACCGTCCATCGTTGCCGTGACGTGCCAGCCGTAACGCCCTTGGGGGTCGCCCGGCGAAAGCGCGATCTCATACCCCGAGATCGCCGCCTGCGCCGCACCTTCCTTGCGATAGAGTTCGCGGTACCGGCGCGGGTGGATCGGGTCATAGCCCGGGATATAGAAAACGTGCCTGCGGCGCACTGTTCGGCTGCTCATGGGCGCGACGTTAGCGCAGGATTTTCAGAAGCGGTAGGATTATCCGATATTGGCCAACGCCGGGAACACTTCCAGCAGCCAGAAGGAAAAGGCCGAGAAGCCGCCGGTCAGCATCAAGAGGCCAATGGTCCAGAGCAGCAGCCCCATGCAGCGTTCGATCTGCTCCATGTGGCGTTTCATCCAGCCCATGACGCCGGTCAGGCGTGGCAGGAAGGCGGCGACGAGCAGGAACGGCACGCCCAGACCGATGGCATAGATCGCCAGAAGGAACGTCCCGCGCGGCACCGAGCCTTCGGAGGCGGCCAGCGACAGGATCGCGCCCAGTTGCGGGCCGATGCACGGCGTCCAGCCGAAGGCGAAAGCCAGGCCCAGAACGTAGGCGCCGAAGGCCGACCCGCCCCGGTCGCCTGCATCCATACGCGCCTCGCGGTCCAGGAACCCGAGGCGGTAGATGCCGATGAAATGCGCGCCGAACCCCATCACGAGGATGCCAGCGATGGTGTTGAACGTGCCCTGGTACTGCAAGAACGCCGTGCCGATGGCCGAGGCGGCAAAGCCCAGGAACAGAAAGACCGTCGAAAGCCCAAGAACGAAGAAAAGCGCCGGAACGGTGGCGCGGGCGCGCTCAGTGCCACTGCTGGCCAGGTCGTTCAGGGTCACGCCGCTCATATAGGCCAGGTACGGCGGGACGATCGGCAGAACACAGGGGCTCAGAAACGAAATCACACCTGCCAACAACGCCACGATCATGGCGGGCAAAAGGCTTGCGTCGATGATTTCTATGCCGAACATTTCCCCCACATAGTCAATTCCCTGGCCCGCGTCACGCGCCCTTTGGTCACAACCTTGTGGACAGGACGTGACATGGCGCTTATGTCGCGCCCATGAAGACGATTGAGATTGACGCACGCGGGCTGCTTTGCCCCCTGCCCGTTCTGAAATTGGCCAAACGGATCAAGTCATTGGACCCGGGCGATGAGGTTCGGCTTCTGGCCGATGATCCGGCCGCCGTGGTCGACGTTCCGCATTACGCCGGCGAGACCGGTCATACACTGGTGTCGACCGAGGACGGGACTGATCATCAGATCTATGTGCTGCGCAAGAGTGTTTGACCTGCAAACATAACCCGTGATGACGCCGGCCAAGCCAATCAAAAAAATTCGACTAAAATCCGCTCGAAAAGACATGAAATCACCATCTTTTGCCGCTGGTTGGCCCCCCGGTCATCTGATTTAAACCAGCCTGTAGGCGGCTTTGTGGTGTGTTTTCTTGCCGCCCAACGGGTTGGGGTACGCGTAAAATGTATGTTGATGTTCATTGGAACACCAAAGCTGTTATCGACAGCATGGGGATCGGGGTCAGTGTTTTCGACCGGGATATGAACCTGACGATCTGGAATCAGAAATACATCGAAATCTTTGAAAAACCGCCGCGCGAGATCTATCCCGGTGTCCCGTTCCGGCACCTTTTGCAATGCGAAAAGAACCGGGGTGATTTTCCCGGAGATATCGACAAGCACCTGGCGGAACTCGCCCGGAACCTCAAGCAGAATGAGACGGTCGTGATGGAGTTCAGGACGCGGCAGGGCAAGGTGATCTCGTCCACCCATGCGCCGATGCCCGGCGGCGGCTTTGTTGGCACGCATTTGGATATCTCGGCACAAACACTGGCCGCGGAACGGATCGAACATGCGGCCCTGCACGATACGCTG
Organism: Roseovarius sp. MMSF_3359; assembly: GCF_030733385.1. Classification (GTDB taxonomy): domain Bacteria; phylum Pseudomonadota; class Alphaproteobacteria; order Rhodobacterales; family Rhodobacteraceae; genus Roseovarius. The sequence goes on from NZ_JASHJC010000010.1 coordinate 137,709, forward strand.
ACCGGCCTGCCCAACAGGCTCGCCTTCAATTCACGCATCTCGAAGGTGTTTGATGAGGACGCCACGCCGGGGCACTCCACCGTGCTTATGCTGCTCGATCTTGACCGATTCAAAAGCGTCAATGATACCTTCGGTCATCCGGTGGGCGACGAATTACTGGAGGTCGTCACCGATCGGCTCCGGGGATGTGTCAGGACCTCCGACATGATCGCCCGGATCGGAGGTGATGAATTCGCCATCATCCTGGAGGCTCCAACGAATGTTACCCGAGAAACCGCCACGGGGATTGCAGCGGCCATCCTCAGGGAGGTTCAAAGACCCTTCATCATCGCCGGGAACACCATCAACATCGGGGTCAGCATCGGGATCAGCATCATGCCCTTGGATGAAACCGACCCCGAGCGTGTCATCAAGGATGTGGACAAGGCGCTTTACCGGGCCAAACACGGCGGTCGGAATCGTTACGAATTTATCTGAGACGAGGTTCAGTAGATCTCTTTAACTTTCGTGAATCGAAAAACGCAGAGCCGGAAAGGCTCCGCGTTTCTAGCATTCTATGCGCCGATGTTAAGGTCGGTTACCTCGACCGGCGAACGCTCTAGCGCCCCAACGACCACCAGCCCTTGCGCTTGGGCTTGTTCGGATCCGGCGTCTCCTGCGCAACAGGCTCGGGCGCAGGTTCCGGTGCTGGTTCGGTCTGCGGGGCTTCGGCCACGGCCACGTCACTGACAGGCTCGGCGATGATCGCTGCGGGCTCTGCTGCCGCCTCCGCCATTTCCGGTGCCGGGGCTTCGGCTGCCTCCGGCTCCTTCTTCTTGGCCCGTGACCGCCGCTTCTTGGGCTTCTCTTCGGGTTCTGGCGCCGGCTCTGCGGCCTCTTCCTTGGCCTCTTCTTCGGCCGCAGGTGCGGCTTCAGCCTTCTTGCGCGGTTTGCGAGTGCGCTTAGGTTTGGCCTTGGGGGCTTCTTCGGCCTCTGCGGCCTCAGCGGTCTCTGGCGCTTCCGCTACCTCCTCGGCAGGTGCTGCGTCAGCGGCGGCATCCGACTCAGGTCCCGCTGACGTGTCACCGGAGTCCGCTTGCGCTTCGCTGTTACCTTCGGTCTCCGCTGCCTGTCCATCGGCTGCCGCATCGGATTTGGATTTCCGACGGCGGCGACGGCGACGACGCTTCTTGGGCCGGTTTTCGTCTTCTTCGGGCGTCGCACTCGGCGCTTCGTCCTGTACCGCCTCGGCCTCTTCGTCGATATCGTCCATCAGCGAACTGTCGACTGAGACCACGGCATCGGACGCTTCCGGCACTTTGCGGGTCGCCGTCTTGAATTTCTCCAGCGCAAAATCAGGGCTGATCAGCATCGGATCACCCTCGATCCGCACCGACAACCCGTATCGCGCTTCAATCTGCGCGACATGCTCACGTTTCTGATTCATCAGGAAATTGGCAATGCCCACGGGGCATTTGACCAGGACCTCACGCGACCGGCGGCGGGTGCCTTCCTCTTCGATCTGGCGCAGAATACTGAGCGCAAGGTTGTCATCCGACCGGATAAGCCCGGTCCCATGGCAAGCCTGGCACGGCTGCGTCGTGGCTTCGATCATGCCGGGCCGCAGGCGTTGCCGCGACATTTCCATCAGGCCAAAGCCACTGATTCGGCCGACCTGAATACGGGCGCGATCAGTCTTGAGCTTGTCCTTCATCCGCTTTTCGACGGCGGAGTTGTTGCGGCGCTCGTCCATGTCGATGAAGTCAATAACGATGAGGCCCGCTAGGTCACGCAGGCGCAACTGGCGCGCCACCTCTTCGGCGGCCTCCAGGTTGGTCTTGAGCGCGGTTTCCTCGATCGAGCCTTCCTTGGTGGCGCGGCCCGAGTTGACGTCGATGGCCACGAGCGCCTCGGTCACACCGATGACGATATAGCCGCCGGATTTGAGCTGCACAGTCGGGTTGAACATGCCCGACAGGTACGACTCCACCTGGTGGCGCGCAAAAAGCGGCATCGCGTCGGCATAGTGCTTCACGTTCTTGGCGTGGGACGGCATGATCATCTTCATGAAGTCCTTGGCGATGCGATAGCCACGTTCGCCTTCGACCAGCACCTCGTCGATCTCGCGGTTATAGAGATCGCGGATCGAGCGTTTGATGAGGTCGCCCTCCTCGTAGATCTTGGTCGGCGCGATGGATTTCAGCGTCAACTCGCGGATCTGCTCCCACATCCGTTGCAGGTATTCATAGTCGCGCTTGATCTCGGACTTCGTCCGCTTCGCACCCGCGGTGCGCACGATGAGGCCTGCACCCTGCGGCACGTCGATCTCGTTGGCGATTTCCTTGAGCTTCTTGCGGTCGGCGGCATTGGTGATCTTGCGGCTGATACCGCCACCCCGCGCTGTGTTGGGCATGAGGACGCAGTACCGGCCCGCCAGCGACAGGTAGGTGGTCAGCGCCGCACCCTTGTTGCCGCGCTCTTCCTTGACGACCTGCACCAGAAGGATCTGACGGACCTTGATGACTTCCTGGATCTTGTAACGGCGCGGGCGCGGTTTGCGCGGCGGGCGAATGTCCTCGCTGTCATCCTCGTCAGCGACGGATTCGATGGTCTCGTCCTTGGCCGACGCATTGGCCTTGGGGTCCTCCGCCTCGTCGTCATCGTCGTCGTGACCGCCGTCAGCTTCATCCGCGTCATCACCCCCGGCGGCTGCCTTGGCATCATCGGACTCGTCGGCTTCGGCCTCTGTCTCCGCGGCGGCCTCTACGGCGTCGGCTTCGGGCTGATCGTCGAGCGGTTCTTCCACGGGGGTTTCCGCCACGACCTCCATGGGCGACGTGCCTTCATCCGGGTCGAGCGCGTCATCGCCGAGGTCGATGGTCTCCATGCCGGAAATCTGGCTGTCTTCCAGATCGGCGGTGACGACCGCATCCTCCGACGTCGTCTTCTCGGCCTTGGATTTCGAGCGAGACCGCGAGCGGCGTTTCTTGGGCTTTTCCTCTTCCTCGTCGCGCGCCTTCATCGCTTCGGCATACGCGCGCTCCTCTTCCATGAGGGCTTCGCGGTCCGCAACGGGGATCTGGTAGTAATCGGGGTGGATTTCCGAAAAGGCCAGGAACCCATGACGGTTTCCGCCATAGTCCACGAAAGCCGCCTGCAGCGACGGTTCAACCCGTGTAACTTTTGCGAGGTAGATGTTGCCAGCTAGCTGGCGTTTGTTCTCGGATTCAAAGTCGAACTCCTCAACCTTGTTTCCATCAACCACCACGACCCGAGTTTCCTCGGCGTGGGTGGCGTCGATAAGCATTTTCTTAGCCATGATGTCCAATTGCATCGCGGCAATCGCACCTGCCCTGGTGGGGCGGCGGGTTGCGGGCAATGTCTGATAAGGGCGATGGCAGGCGCATACGGCAAAAGCGCATCATCGGTGCCGATTACGGCCCCTGCTCTGATGTCTTGTTGCCTCGCGCGCTTCATCGCGTTTCTTCTCCGGCGCCTTGCGTTAGCGCCCATTTGGGGCCTGCTCTTGCCGGTTTGTCGGCGACAGGCATGTATTTGACCCTGTTTTCCAAGGCCCAATCGGTCTGCTCAGGAGCGCGGGATCACCCCGGTTGCTTTCTGATGCAGCGAATCTCATCGGGCGCGGTTCGGTTGAACCCCTGCCGTCAGATCACACTAAAGCGGGAAGTGGTGAAATTACAATGGCCAAAACGCATGGTGACGCGAAAATCGCGCGTAACATATATGGGACCATGCGAAATTTTCGGTGTGTTATCAAAGCCGTCATGGCGAGCGCGGGGCGCAAATCCCCGCGCAACCGCCTCGTCGGCGCCCCTTACAGGTAGTCCGACCGCTGCAATCCGTACTTGGCCATCTTTTCGTTCAGGGTCCGGCGCGGCAGGCAGAGCTCATCCATCACCGCGGCGATGGAGCCTTTGTGCCGGCGCATGGTGTTGTCGATCAACATGCGCTCGAACGCCTCGACATATTCCTTGAGCGGTTTGCCCTCGGTCGTCATCACCGGCTGCATCTCCTGGTGGTCGGACATCAGGAGCGACGCGATGGTGCCGGAGCCACGGCGCGATTGCAGCACAGCGCGTTCCGCCACGTTGAAAAGCTGGCGCACATTGCCGGGCCACGGCGCTTGCAGGAGCTGTGCTGCCTCTTGCGCGCTGACCTTCGGCGGTTCGCAGCCGTAATCATCGGCAAACTGATCGCCGAAGCGGGTGAAAAGCGTCAGGATGTCCTCGCCCCGCTGCCGGAGCGGCGGTACGGTGATGCGCAAGCTGGCCAGGCGATAGAACAGGTCCGGGCGCAGGGCGTCTTCGCAGGTGCGGTCCTGCTCCTGCATGTTGCAGATCGCGACAATGCGGGTTTCGGGCGGCGTGCCTTCTTCGTTCATGAAGGTCAGCAGACGCGCCTGTGCCGTATCGCTCAGCGCCTCGATATCTTCGAGCACGAGCGTGCCACCACGGGCCTCTTCCACCGCTGGAAGCTGCGTATCTTCGGGGTTCATCGGTCCAAAAAGCCGCTTCATCAGCGCGTCTTCCTCGAAGGCCGAGCACGGCACGAGGACGAATTTCTTGCCCGCACGGGCCCCCACGGCATGCAGCGCATGGGCCACAAGGGTCTTGCCGGTCCCGGTCTCGCCCTCGATCAGCACATGGCCATCGGCCTGTCCCAGATCGAGGATATCTTCCTTGAGGCGCTCCATCACCGGGCTCGCGCCGATGAGCTTTTTCATCAACTGCCCACCGTCGCTCAACTCCTTGCGGAGCGCACGGTTATCGAGGGTCAGACGACGGGCATTCGCCGCCTTCTTGGCCAACTCGTTCATCCGGTCAGGATTGAACGGCTTTTCGAGGAAATCATACGCCCCGATGCGCATCGCCTCGACCGCCATCGGCACATCGCCGTGACCGGTAATCATGATGACCGGCAGCGAACTGTCGGAGCCCATCAGTTTCTTGAGGAACTGCATCCCGTCCATGCCGGGCATCTTGATGTCAGTGACGACAATACCGGGGTAATCGGGTCCGAGCTTCTTGAGCGCATCCTCGGCGCTGGCAAAGGCTTCGGTGTCATACCCGGAAAGGGCCAGCCATTGGCTGATGGATTGGCGCATGTCTTTTTCGTCGTCGACAATCGCGATTTTCATGGCACTTGGCATGGCAGGTCACTCCGCTGCACGGGTCTCTTCTGGTAATATGGGCAGCTGCATTTCGAATACAGCCCCCCCGGCCGCACCGTTGCGTGCGGTCAGCCGGCCCCCAAGGTCGTTCACGATCCCCGAGGAAATGGCAAGCCCCAGGCCAACGCCGTCACCGGGCTTCTTCGTAGTATAGAACGGTTCGAACAGATTGTCGTGGTCGGTGATGCCCGGCCCGTTGTCCCGCACGGTCAGTGACGCGGTCTCACCGGCGACAAGGATAATCTCGACCTTCGGGTCATCCACGGCCTCGGTGGCATCCAATGCGTTGCGCAGAAGGTTGATCATCACCTGTTCGATGCGCACCCGGTCGCCCATCACCTGCACCGTCTGCTCCGGCAGGGTCCGTTCGATGGTCACCTGGCGTTGGCGCAGTTGCGGCTCCATCATCGCAAGGGCGGAAGCCAGCGCATCACCCATGTTTACAGGCTCTACAGCGTCCGCGTTGTGGCGGGCATAGGACTTGAGCTGCTTGGTAATCGCGCCCATCCGTTCGATAAGATCGTCAATCCGCTGGAACGAGGAAAGGGTCTCATCCGGGCGATTGCGCTGCAGCAGGAGCCGCGCACCGGCAAGGTAGGTTTTCATCGCCGCGAGCGGTTGATTGAGCTCATGACTGACCGCCGCGGACATCTCGCCCAGGGCCGCCAGTTTGGAGCTTTGGGCAAGGGTTTGTTCCGCCACGGCGAGGTTCTCCTGCACCCTTTCACGCTCGGCGATTTCCCGCTGCAGCCTCGCGTTCAATGCGCGAAGCTCTGCCGATTCACGCTGAAACAGCACCATCCGAAGCACGGTTTTCCGGTTCAGGAAATAGAAGGCCAGCGCCAGGAGAATCGCAAAGACCATGATTTCCAGCGCGAGGAAACCATTCACTTTTTCCCTAACGCTCTTGTAGGTTGTGAAACTCGCGATGCGCCACCCGCGGAAGGCTACACGCCCCTCGACCCGCATCACCGCCTCGCCTTGCAGATAGGCATCCGCGGGCAGCGTCGTCCAATCCTGCGTCGCCTGGATGGCGCGTTCGATGGCGCTGGTCACCGGTTGGCGGGCCAGCGCGTCCTCCTCGCTCAGCCCACGCCAGCGCGGCTCCGTCGAGAGGATGATCTTGCCCTCGCTATCGGTCACAAGAACCGCATCGGAAATCCCCGACCAGGCGCGTTCATACTTGGCCAGGTCCACCTCGACCACGATCACACCGGCAAGCTGGTTCTGACTTTCGATCCTGCGGGAGTAGAAGAACCGGTATTGCCCGGCCTCATTCTCCAGCACCTTGAACACCGTATCGGCGGAGCGCAGAGCGTCCACGAAATAGGGCGATTGCTGATGATTTTCGCCCAGGGAGTTGCGGTCGGTCGACGCGACCGTGCGCCCGTCCTTGTCGAGAAGCGTCAGCGTCTTGGCGCCGATCTCCTCGATGAACGAGATCAAACGCGCGGTTGATTGGGTGTAATCGCCGGAATTCAGCGCGATGATAAGCGCCGGGTCACGCGCCAGAAGCTGTGGCACAATCGCATTCTGACGCAGCTCTGACAGCAGGTTACCGCCATAGAGCACCAGCCGCAATTCCGCCCGGTTGCGGGTGTTTTCCGTGAAACGATCGGTCAGCAGCCGATTGGTGACAAAGACGATCGCAATGGCCACCGCCATCAGCAACAGCAACGCCCCCCGCGCCTTCCAACTGAAGGTGCGTGGCCGGTTGTCCTGCCGCTGATCGGCTTTGTCTGCCTTGGGGCGCATCATCGTGTTAGGATACGCCCGCCCGCGCGTCGCCTCAAGGCTTTAGGCATGCACAAGCTGGTTCACGACATGGGCAAAGAGCGTCGCCCCCTCGGCATTGCCGTGCAAGGCCTCTGCCATGCGTTCGGGATGGGGCATCATCCCCAGCACCCGGCGATTTTCCGATAGCACACCGGCGATGTTGTCCACCGACCCGTTGGGGTTGTCGGTATAGGTGAAGGCAATCCGGTCTTCGCCCTTGAGGCGGGCCAGGTTTTCGGCATCGACATTGTAATTGCCGTCGTGATGCGCGATCGGCACGGTGATGACCTGCCCCTTGGCATACCCGCCAGTATAGACGCTGTCGGCTGTCTCCACCGTAAGGCCCACGGGCTTGCAGATGTACTTCAGACCCGCATTACGCAGCAAAACGCCGGGCAGCAGGCCGGTTTCGGTCAGGATCTGGAATCCGTTGCAGACGCCAAAGACATAGCCGCCCTTGTTCGCATGGGCGATCACCGACCGGCAAATGGGCGAATTCGCGGCAATCGCGCCGCAGCGCAGGTAATCGCCAAAGGAAAACCCGCCCGGTACCCCGATGAAATCCACGCCCGCGGGCATGTCCGTATCCTTGTGCCAGACCATGGAGACCTTGGCCCCCGCCTTCTCCAGCGCCACGGCAAGGTCGCGGTCGCAGTTTGATCCGGGGAAAACAATGACCGCTGCGTGCATCAGACCAACTCCACCGAGTAGCTTTCGATCACGGTATTGGCGAGGAGCTTCTCGCACATCTCGTTGACCGTCTCGCGGGCCGAGGCTTCGTCGGTCTCGGCCAGATCAAGCTCGATCACCTTGCCCTGACGCACTTTCTCGACCCCATCAAACCCGAGCGAGCCAAGCGCATGCCGCACCGCCTCCCCCTGCGGATCCAGAACCCCGTTTTTCAGCATGACATGCACGCGTGCTTTCATCGGATTTACCCCATTTTTCCGGTGGCGCGTCACGGCGCCGGTTAGGTACTCCCTGCCCCGTCAGTTGATGAGCGTGGGCCGGATCATTGGTGTCGCACCCTTTGGCATGACGCCCAGGCGGGTGGCGACTTCGGTGTAGGCGTCAGTCAGGCTGCCGAGGTCGCGGCGGAACACGTCCTTGTCGAGCTTCTGGCCGGTCTCGATATCCCACAGGCGGCAGCTGTCGGGGCTGATCTCATCGGCGACGATCAGGCGTTGGAAATCGCCCTCGAAAACGCGGCCAATCTCGATCTTGAAATCCACCAACTTGATGCCCACGCCATACATGATCCCCGACAGGAAATCGTTCACCCGAAGCGCGAGGCTCAGGATATCATCCATGTCCTGCTGACTTGCCCAGCCGAAGGCGGCGATATGCTCTTCGGTTACCAGCGGATCGCCCAGGGCATCGTCCTTGAGGCAATATTCCACGATCGGGCGGGGCAATTGCGTGCCTTCATCCATGCCCAGACGTTTGGCCATGGTCCCGGCGGCATAGTTGCGCACGATGACTTCCAGCGGCACGATCTCGCAGGAGCGCACAAGCTGCTCACGCATGTTGAGCCGCTTGAGGAAGTGGTTCGGTACACCGATATTCGACAGCCCGGTCATGAAGTATTCGCAGAGCATGTTGTTGAGCACGCCCTTGCCTTCGATCACGGCCTTCTTTTCGGCATTGAACGCGGTCGCATCATCCTTGAAATACTGGATGATCGTGCCGGGCTCGGGGCCTTCATAGAGTGTCTTTGCCTTGCCTTCGTAAATCTTCTTGCGCCGTGCCATGCACACCTCGTCGCTGGACCAAGGGACAATCCCCGTGGTCTTTGCGCCCTCATAGTGCATGGGACGGGTTGCCGCAAGACAGGGCGTACGGTCTATCTAACTTGTGCGCATCCCGTGCAGCATGCGTTTGAAGAAGCCGTAATTGGGCTGCACATACGCCTCCTCGGGATTGGGGTGCGGTCGCAGGTTGTGCGGGCCGAACATCTCTTCATGATTGGCGTAGGACTTCGGGTGGAACATCACCAGCAATTCATGCTCGGACCCCTGAAAACCCTTGGGGGCACGGCGCAGCAGGTGACTGTCCTTGGGCGCGACGCCTTCGAGGCCGATCGTGTGGCCATCTTCGAACTTGTTGCCAAAGGCCAGCGCCATCTCGGAGGTTGACCAAAGCCACATCGCCGCCTCGTCCAGCCCGACCGGCGCCTTGGCATAGCTGATCTCGTAGTCGAGGAAATGCCGCAGCCCGTTGGTGCAGGATTGCGCCGCGGGCGGGTCGAACGAGGTATCCCGCGCCAGGTTCTGCCCGATCCATTCCTTTGTCGGCCAATCGCCGGAAACCGCCTTGTCGGCCATGTTGACCACGGCTTCGGGCGACAGGAAGTGGTCGCCACTCTCCCAATAAGCCGCCAAGGCCACCGGAAGACGCGCGAAAACCGCCGCCACGCAGGAGGCCAGTCGCGCCGCCCGGAACCGGTCGGTCAGGTCGTCGGACCTGGTCGACACCGAAACGCAGATATATGACCGGTTGCGCGCCAATGCGTCCTTGATGTTGGGACAATTGATCATCTGCCGGGGAGGAATGGCCGCCGGATCCCAGGTACCATAACCCGGCAAACGCACCAGCAGGACAGTGTTCTTGTCCTGCCCGTCCACCATCATCAGCGGCGCTGTGATGAACTGGTCGGTATCGCAGTCGAAACCCTCCTGACCGCTCTTGGCAAAGAGCTCGGTTGCTTCAAGGCTGGGATAATCTTCGGCCAGTGCCTCGGCAATCTCCAGTGTGTTGAACTGGATCGGTTCGGATAGAAGAATGTAGGCGGCGAAACTGGCCTTGCTCTCGTCCGCCTGATCGGCCTTATTGCTCATGACGGTAGCCTCCGGTCGCTCACGCCGCAGCGGGGCGCTGCATCATGGCCATCACGTCGAAAATCTGCACGAATTTCTCCGCCGGGACGCCCATGCGTTCGCCCATGGCGATCAGCATGTCCTTTTCGCTCTGATCGAAATGACCATCCGCCAGCGCCGCGCGCACCGCGAAGCAAAGCGCGGTTTCCCGTTGGGCGGCCGGCAGGGCCTGCAGCGCGCGGGCAAATACCGCCTCGGCACCTTCATTGGCACGCTGCGCGACAATTTCTTTGCCCAGTTCCAGCGTCCGCTGCGCGCCGATTGCATGAAAAATCGGGCTATAGCTGCACATGTTCAGGATCTGGTTGACCTCGGCCTCGTCGATCTGGCCATCTGCCGCGGCCACAAGCATCGGCATGGACAACACGCCGCGCGCGATCTCCTCGGATTGTGATGCCTGTGCCTTGCCGCCATTGCGGAGTTTGGAAAACATGCCCATGTGAATGATCCTCTTTATCATAATTCAACGAGAGCATTCGTCGCGCGCGAAAGTGTCGTAATCTTGACCTAAACCGATCAATACAATGACGGGCGACCCCTGCGCGAATGACCGGCCTTGCGATGGCCGCCAATGCGTCCGGGTACCGGTTTAGACCGGGGATCAAACCCCTTGCGGTTTCGCCACCGGGCAGCCATATCTAGAACAACGAAATTCTTGCATAAGGAACGGCCATGACCACCTTCGACGACCGCGAAAACGCATTTGAGAACAAGTTTGCTCATGATGAGCAGATGACCTTCAAGGCCGAGGTGCGCCGCAACAAACTGCTGGGTCTCTGGGCTGCGGAACTCCTGGGCAAGACCGGTTCGGAGGCGGATGAATACGCCAAGGAAGTCGTCAAATCGGATTTCGAAGAGGCGGGTATCGAGGACGTCGTACGCAAGGTCGCGGGCGATTTGGGCGATCTGGCCGATGCCGACACGATCCGCGACAAGATGGCGGCACTTCTGATCGAGGCCAAAGGGCAGATCATGAACGAAGTCTGATCCAAGGCTCAGACTGCTGATCGAGCGCGTCCTCACGGGCGCGCTTTTTTTAACGACATCTTTATCTGTTAAGATGTGCGAAAGCCTGCCTGCCTACCCTGCCCGCCTGGTAGATGGCGGGGATTATCATGCAAAATCAATGGGCAGGCGGAAACCTGCGCCGATGGCCGTTGGCCAAGCTATGCCTGCCGTTGCTCATCGGTGCGGTATGTCTGTGGCTGGTTCAACGGCAGATGGGCGCGGGCGCTCTGTCCGAGATCGGTCATGCCCTTACCCGGCTCCATGTCGGACAATGGGTGCTCGCCGCTCTTGCCACGGCAATCAGTTTCTGGGCCGTGGGGCAATATGACGTGTTGGTTCATCGCCACTATGACACCGGCTACGACGCCCGGTCGTCGGCCATCTCGGGCAGCGCAGCAATCGCCTTGGCGCAGTTATTCGGCATGGGGGTATTCGTCGGAACGCTCGCGCGATGGCGTACCCTGCCAGGATTGAGGCCGTCACTGGCCGCCCGCATCACCCTGAGTGTGACCGGCTGGTTTCTCTTTGGCCTGATCGGCGTCATCGCCGCAACGACGCTGATCGGTCCGGTGGAAGTCATCCCTCGCGTTGCCGCCATGATCATCGGATTATCACTCATTTTCATACTCGTAAGGTCCATACTTAATCCATACTTGATGATATTCAGCTGGTCATTCAAACTCCTGCCGCTCCGGGCGATGCTGCTATTTCCGGCCCTTGCCCTGATCGACACGCTTTGCGCCGCCGCGGCGCTTTGGATCTTGATGCCATCCGGCATCGACCTTGGGTTTGCAACGCTCTTTCCGGTCTTTCTGCTGGCCCTGACGGCCGCCCTCATCACCGGAACACCCGGCGGTGTCGGACCATTTGAGCTGATCGTGCTGACCCTGCTGCCGACCTTGCCCCAGACCGAAATCATGGCGGGGATCGTCGCCTTCAGGCTGATCTACTATGCGCTGCCCGGGATCATCGCGATGGCCATTCTCCATCGGCCCTTCACCGCCTCCGCGGCCGAGGAAACACACACCACCATCCACGAAACCGATCTGCGCGAAGCAACCAGGGCCGAACTCGGTGTAAGCCGACAAAACCGTGCCTGGGCGCTGCACCATGATGGGACCACGCTTGCGGTGACAACCACACCTCAAGCCCAGGTCGCGCTTTTCGATCCCTTGAACGGAGAGGCGCACCGGGCACTGCCCGCTCTTCTCCGGGCCGCGCGTCGAAGCAACCGCTCCGCTCTGATCTACAAGGCTTCGGCCCGCCACGCAGCGCCTTGTCGCCGCGCGGGATTGAAAGCACTGCACATCTGCGATGAAGTGGTCCTTGATCCGCAAGGATTCACGACCGATGGCGCGCCCTTCCGGCAGTTACGCCGCAAGCTCCGTCAGGCCGACAAAGCCGGGATAACCGTCCGGATGGCCACCACCCTGCCCGTCCCACATATGCGCGCCATCGACGCCGAATGGCAGGCCCGGTCCGGCCCCGCCCGCGGGTTTTCGATAGGGGTCTTCTGCCCGGACTACCTGCGCCATCAGCTCGTACTTCTGGCCTATCAACGCGACGTTCTGGTGGGCTTCGCCAGCTTCCACAGCTCCAACCATGAGATCTGCCTAGACCTGATGCGCCTGGGGGCTGATGCGCCGGACGGCACGATGCATCTGCTGATCCGGGCCGCAATCGACCACGCCGCTCGGGAAAGCTACACTCGGCTGTCATTGGCAGCCCTGCCACCGCGCGATCCTAAATCCCCATTCCATCGCTGGATTCCCGCATCGCAAAGCCAGGCGGGTCTCTGTCGTTTCAAGACCTGCTTTGGCGGGCGTCGCGAACCGCTCTATGCGCTCTCCACAAGTTGGCTCGCCATGGGGGTGGCGCTGGCCGATGTCATGCTGGCGATCCATCGGCCAAATACAAATTCCATTCAAACAGATCATGAAGATTATGAGTTTGCTTCCATATCGCAAACATGACACATGGTGATCCGCAACGCATGTGGGAAATCAAGACATGACAAACGCCCTGAGCCGGCTGATGGAAACGCGCGATTGGATTTTGGCCGATGGCGCGACTGGCACGAACCTTTTCAACATGGGGTTGGAATCCGGCGAGGCGCCCGAGATCTGGAACGATCAGCATCCCGACCGCATTCAACACCTCTACAAATCCACCGTCGATGCCGGAAGCGATGTCTTCCTGACCAACTCCTTCGGCGGCAACGCAGCGCGGTTGAAACTGCATGGCGAGGAGAAGCGGGCAAACGCCTTGTCACGGATCTCGGCCGAGATCGGGCGGGAGGTCGCGGACAAAACCGACCGCGATATCGTCGTCGCAGGCTCCGTCGGCCCGACCGGTGAAATCATGGCGCCGATGGGCGCACTGACCCATGAACTGGCGGTCGAGATCTTTCACGAGCAGGCCGAGGGGCTCAAGGATGGCGGTGCCGATGTGCTCTGGCTGGAGACGATCAGCGCACCGGAAGAATACCGTGCCGCCGCCGAAGCCTTCAAACTGGCCGACATGCCCTGGTGCGGCACGATGAGTTTTGACACGGCGGGCCGCACGATGATGGGCCTGACCTCCGCCGACATGGCGACAATGGTCGAAAAGCTCGACAATCCGCCGCTGGCTTTCGGGGCCAATTGCGGGGTCGGCGCGTCGGACCTTCTGCGCACGGTTCTGGGTTTCGTGGCCCAAGGCACCGAGCGGCCAATCGTGGCCAAGGGCAATGCCGGCATCCCCAAATATGTCGATGGGCATATCCACTATGATGGCACCCCCGATTTGATGGCGGATTATGCAGTCTTGGCGCGCGATGCCGGGGCGACAATCATTGGTGGTTGCTGCGGGACGATGCCGGAACACATCTCGAAAATGCGCGAGGCGCTGGAAACCCGTCCACAAAACGGACGCCCGACACTGGATCAGATCACAAACGCGCTTGGTGCGTTCTCATCCGCGGCTGACGGGACAGGAGAGGACGAACCCGCCCCCCGCCGGAAGCGCCGCCGCCGGGGATAGGCAGGACAAGCCGCAATCCGTTGACGGCATGCGGACAAAGCTGCCGTTTGAGTTGCCACACCCAAGCCGTGTATTGACGACGCGCGCGGAGGCGATCCGGCGGGGATTTCCTGGCACTTTATCTTTGCCAAGCCCGAAAAAATTCGACGTATTGCGCGAACCCCGGCCAAATCGCCGCCGCATGGGAGCGCGTCGGCGATGCGCGGCGCCCTTCGGGCTTGATTCCGCGCGGGGACGACTTGCTATGTCCGCAGGGGCTCAAACCGGTCATCTGAAGCAAATAGTTGGTCAATTTCGCGATAAGATAAATGGCGGCTAAGCGGACAAAGCGGACATCCAAGAATGAGCCGCGCGATGGCCAGACCGCGGGGTGGCGAACAACCGTGTTCAGATGCAATTTATCTTCGCCAAGTCCGAAAAGCCAAAATTCGTTGCGCAACCTTTCCAAATCGCCAGCCCTTGCGGGCGGTCTGGCGATCGCGCGGCGGCCTTCGGCCTTGATTCTGCGCGGGGTCCGAACTCGAGCTTCCGCTTCAGATTCAAAGCCGCCTTCCAAACAATTATACCGCTAGGCGAACAACGACGGTTGATCCCCCTCACTGAGTGGCACCTCGAACAGATCGCAGCGCAGGGCCGGCTGCGCCTCATCCAGACCCAACCGGCGTGCCGCCGCTTCAAACCGCCGCGCGACGAGCGCCGCATAAGGCCCGGTGCCACGCAGGCGTCGGCCCCATTCAGGGTCATAATCCTTGCTATCATGCATATCGCGGACAAGGCGCATTACCTTTCCCGCGCGGCCAGGATAATGCCGCGCCAGCCATTCCTGAAACAGGGGCGACACTTCCCGCGGCAGGCGCAGCATGATCCAGCTTGCCGCATCCGCCCCGGCCTCGGCGCCCGCCTGAAGGATCGCCTCAAGCTCGGCGTCGGTCAGGCCCGGAATGACCGGCGAGGACATAACCCGCACCGGCACGCCCGCCTCGGTCAGCGCCCGGATCATCGCCAAACGCCGCTTGGGCGCGGGCGCGCGCGGCTCCAGCAGCCGCGACAGGCGCGCATCAAGTGTCGTGACCGACACCCCGACCCGCGCAAGACCCGCCTGCCCCATCGGCCCGAGGATATCGAGATCCCGTTCGATCAACGTGCCCTTGGTCACGATCGCGACCGGATGGTTGAAATCACGCAGAACCAACAGGCATTCACGCATGATTTCATGTTCTTTTTCAATAGGCTGATAAGGATCGGTATTGGTGCCGATGGCAATTGGGCGCGGCTTGTACCGGCGGTTGCGCAACTCCTGCTCCAGAACAAGGGCAGCATCAGGCCGAGCGATCAGGCGGGTTTCGAAATCGAGCCCCGGAGAGAACCCCAGATACGCATGGGTCGGGCGCGCGAAACAATAGACGCAGCCATGTTCGCATCCCCGGTAGGGATTGATCGACCGGTCAAACGGGAGATCGGGCGACCGGTTATAGGTGATGAGGCTGCGCGGGCGTTCAAAACGCACCTCCGTGCGCAGGATCTGCTCATCCTCTTGCCTTGCCCAGCCGTCGTCGACAACCGACCGATCCACGGCTTCGAACCTGCCCACACGGTTGGAGACAGCCCCGCGGCCGACGGCGCGAATGGCAGGATCAAGGTTGGTTTCATCGTCCATTTCCGCAATCTGGAACATTTAGCGAACATTTGCAATAACACCATATAGACCATGAAGGTTTTTCAATTTCGAATTCACCAAATTCGGCCTATAAGTCGGTTGCAGAAGAATTCATGTCGCAATTTGCACAGTGCGCCTGCGACAAATTGGCGATTGGTTTGGTAACGAAACGACGCGCCCCGAGCGCGCCCATGATCGAGGAAATCGGTAATGTCAGACGAAGAAGACGACATCATCCTGTCGGAACTGGACGACGAAGAACTTGTCCAGCAGATGTTCGATGACCTTTACGACGGTCTCAAAGAAGAGATCGAAGAAGGCGTCAACATCCTTCTTGAGCGCAAGTGGGAACCCTACAACATCCTGACCGAGGCGCTGGTTGGCGGGATGACCATCGTCGGCAAGGATTTCCGCGACGGTATCCTCTTCGTGCCCGAAGTGCTTCTGGCTGCGAACGCGATGAAGGGCGGCATGGCCATCCTCAAGCCGCTTCTGGCCGAAACCGGTGCGCCCCGCGTGGGCAAGATGGTGATCGGCACCGTCAAGGGCGACATTCACGACATCGGCAAGAACCTTGTCAGCATGATGATGGAAGGCGCCGGTTTCGAGGTGGTCGATCTGGGCATCAACAACCCGGTCGAGAACTACCTTGAGGCGCTCGAGACCGAGGAGCCCGACATCTTGGGCATGTCCGCCCTGCTGACCACGACCATGCCGTATATGAAGGTCGTGATCGACACGATGGTCGAACAGGGCAAGCGCGATGACTATATCGTCCTGGTGGGCGGCGCCCCCCTGAACGAGGAATTCGGCAAGGCCATCGGTGCCGACGCCTATTGCCGCGACGCCGCTGTTGCCGTGGAAACCGCCAAGGATTTTATGTCGCGCAAACACAACCAGGGCGCAACAGGCTAAGCCCAAGGGCGGGTCAATTGGCGAATGAAAACCAAAGCCCTGCCCCTGCGGCAGGGTTTTCTTGTTTGGCGGGCATGCCTATCTCAGGGGAAAGGAGATCGAAATGCCATTGGACAAACTGGTGCTGATCCTTGTTTGCGTCTGCATCGCGGCGGGGGTGACGGTCTGGCTCGGCCTGTTGCTGGCGGCGGCGATCAACATTCCCTATGGCTGGACCGCGCTTATCCCCGCGGCGCTGGTCGGTTACGTGATTTACCGTGTCATCGCCGAACGGGTGGGGAATGCCGAAGAAGACCACTATGACAAGATGGATCACTGACAATGCTGCTTGCAACCACACCGGACATCGCGGGACGTGAAGTCGTCGAAACCCTCGGGCTTGTGCGCGGCTCGACCGTCCGGGCCAAACACCTGGGCACCGATATCGTGGCCAGCCTGAAAAACCTCGTGGGCGGCGAAATGCGGGGCTATTCCTCGTTGATGGCCGGAGCCCGGGAGCAGGCGATTGACCGGATGGTGGTGCAGGCGCAGGAGCTTGGCGCTGACGCCATCGTGGCGCTGCGCATGGAAACCTCGTCGATCAAGGGCGGGGCATCGGAGATCGTGGCCTATGGTACAGCGGTGCGCCTCAATGCTGCCCAGTGACGAAACCCTCACCCAGGAAGGGCTGAGCACGACCGGCAAATCCGGGCGCATCCTGCTGATCGCCTGCGGGGCGCTTGCGCGCGAGATCCTGGCGATCAACAAGGCCAATGGCTGGGATCACATGACGCTCGCCTGCCTGCCCGCCAAGTACCACCTCTACCCCGACAAGATCACCGAGGCGGTCGAGGAGGCGGTTGCGAAACACCGCGCCGACTATGACGAGATCTTCGTGGTTTATGCCGATTGCGGCACCGGCGGGCAATTGCAGGCGAAATGCGCGGAACTTGGCGTCAAGATGGTCGCGGGGCCGCATTGTTATTCGTTTTTCGAGGGTAATGAGGCCTTTGCCGAGCGCACCGAAGAGGGTGAAATCACCGCGTTCTACCTGACCGATTTCCTGGTCAAACAATTCGATGCTTTCGTGTGGAAACCCATGGGCCTTGACCGTCATCCGGAATTGCGCGACATGATATTCGGGAATTACACCAAGCTGGTCTACCAGGCGCAGATCAAGGATGACGCCCTCGTCGACAAGGCCCGCGAGTGCGCCGAACGGCTGGGTTTGACCTTTGAGTACCGGTTTACCGGCTACGGCGATCTGGAAACAGCGCTGCGGGATTTGTCGTAAAGCGACGAGGCTCGCCTCAGCCCTGCGCCTCTTCGGCGGCCACGAGGCGGATACGTTCGATCATCGACCGCAACCCGTTGGAACGTTGCGCCGACAGGTGATCGTTGAGACCAAGACGCGCCAACTCACCGCCCGCATCGACGCGCGGCACGTCCGCCACCGGCAGCCCGTTATAAAGCGCGCGCAGCACCGCGATCAGCCCGCGCACGATCAGCGCATCGCTGTCGCCGTCAAAGGAAAACACACCATTCTCGATCCGTGGATGCAGCCAGACCTGGCTGGCGCAGCCGTCGACCTTGGTGGACGGCACCTTGAGCGCCTCATCCAGCGCATCCATCGCCTTGCCATGGTCGATGACATAGCGATAGCGGTCTTCCCAATCCTCGAGGAATTCGAAATCGGCAACGATGTCTTCAAACGCGGCGGTGGCCATGGTCTTGCGGTCCTTCAGATGATGCCAAAACACCTAAGCGCGCACCCGCCAAAGGTCCAGCCCCACCTTCTGTCTTTTCAACGCGGACGTGATGGGGTAACCCGATGGAAGGTAAAGGGGGCAGGTTCGATGCGGACATTTGTTGCAGTTCTGTTGATTTCGTCGATTGTGTTGTCTGGTTGTTCGCGCCTGCGCGACTCGCGGCTGAACCCGGGCAACTGGTTCGGCGGCAGCCGGTCGGTACCGGTTGCAACGACCACCGATGCGGCCAATCCACTGATCCCCGAACGGACCACGATCCGCCGCCGGGACCGCCGCGAAATCTATACCGGCACCCCCGTGGATCAGATCACCGACCTCAAGGTCGAACGCACCACCGCGGGCGCCATCGTGCACGTGAGCGGTATCTCGCTGCGGCAAGGGGCGTTTGACGTCCGCCTGATTTCCGACACCGAAGGCGATCCGGTCGATGGCGTGCTGACCTTCAAACTCCTGGCGGTGCAGCCCACCAACCAACCGCAAGGGCAGCCCCGGCAACGCACCATCCACGCGGCGCGCTTTGTCTCCAATAACGATCTGGCGGCCACCCGGACGATCCGCGTGATCGGCGCCCGGAACGAGCGGGTCACAAAACGCTAAAAATCCTGAACACGTAAAGCTGCCTGAAATCAAAGATTTCAACGCGGTGCGTGGTGTTTGGTCCCGCAGATGGTGCGTCGGATGCTGTAGCGCAGCCTAAAGTTCGATGATCTTGATGGTGCTGCCCGCCGCGGTCAACGCCACCTCGCCCTTGCAGAGGCGCAGGGCGTCCTTGCCGAACACATCCGCCCGCCAGCCCGAGAGCGACGGAAGATCACGGATACCGGCGGCAATCTGGTCCAACTCGGCCGCGTTCGCGATGAGCTTGGGCGCGACGCCATAGCTTTCGGTCTTGGCTTTCAGAAGCACCCGCAAAAGATCCGCCAGCGCCGGGTTGACCTGCAGCTTGTCCTGCCTTGTATCGGCCTTGGGCTGATCCTTGGGCGCGCAGGCCAGCCCCGCCTTGACCGCCGCCAGGATGCCGTCGGCGATCTCTCCCTTGCGGGCCTCTCGCAGAAGAAGGCGCGAGCGGCCCAGATCCTGATGCGTCGCCGGTTTGGTCGAGGCCAGCTCGACAAGCGCGTCATCCTTGAACACCCGGTTGCGCGGCACATTGCGCGCCTGCGCGTGGCTTTCGCGAAACTGCGCCAGCTCGCGCACGATCGCCAGGAACCGGCCCGAGTTGTTGCGCGTCTTAACCCGCTTCCAGGCATCTTCGGGATGGGTGATATAGGTGTCCGGATCGGTCAGGATACTGAGCTCTTCGGCCACCCATTTCTCGCGGTTGTTCTCGCGCAGCTTCTCGGCCAGGAACTCGTAGATCCCGCGCAGATGGGTCACATCGGCCAGCGCGTAGCTCTTTTGCGCGTCGGTCAGCGGGCGGCGCGACCAATCGGTGAAACGCGATGTCTTGTCGAGCTGCTGCTTGGCGATCTTGCGCACCAGCGTCTCGTACCCCGCCTGCTCGCCGAAACCACAAACCATCGCCGCCACCTGCGTGTCGAAAAGCGGTATCGGTATCACGCCGGCATCGACATAGAAGATCTCGAGGTCCTGCCGCGCCGCATGAAATACCTTGACGACCGATGGATCGCGAAAGAGCTCGTAAAGCGGCTCAAGCGACAGATCTCCTTCGAGCGGATCGACCAGAACGGCGTCATCCTCGTCGTCCCCAGGCACCGCAAGCTGCACCAGGCACAGCTTGGAGTAATAGGTCCGCTCGCGCAGAAACTCCGTATCGACGGTCACATAATCATGGGTTGCAGCTTTTTGACAGAAGGCAGCCAGGTCCTGGGTCGTGGTGATCGTTTTCATATGGTTTTTTCTGACTTTCCCGACGGTCTTGGAAGGTTCGTGTATAGGCCTGCGCGCGACAAATGCAACTGCCCCGGAAGGTTAGGGTAGCGAAATCATCCGCCGGTCACCGGCCGCAAAGCGCCGCAGCACCGCCGGGTAGAGCACATGTTCCTGCGCCAGCACCCGCGCTGCCAATATCTCGGGCGTATCGCCGTCCAGGATCGGCACGCGGGACTGCCCCAGGAGCGGCCCGTCATCCAATGCGGGCGTGACCTCATGCACCGTGCATCCTGCCTCCTTGTCGCCCGCTTCAAGGGCGCGCGCGTGGGTGTTCAGGCCACGGTATTTCGGCAGAAGCGAGGGGTGGATATTGATCATCCGCCCCTGCCAACGGCTCACGAACCCCTCGGTCAGAACCCGCATGAACCCCGCCAGACAAACGATATCGGGACGGGCCTCCATCAGGCGCGCATGCAAGACATCCTCGAACGCAGCCCGATCCTCGCCATGGGGGCAGTGATCCACCACGGCGGTTTCAACTCCGCGGTCAGAGGCTTTCTGCAACCCACCCGCATCGGCGTTATTCGACAGGACCAAGCAAGGCTGCGCTGGGTGATCGCCCACCATGCTCTCGACCAGCGAAACCATGTTGGACCCGCCCCCCGACAGCAGGATCGCCACCCGTTTCGTCAAATCAGCGCCCCGCTATAGCGCACACCGGGCGTGTCCGTGATATGGCCCAGCCGGCAGACGGTTTCGCCCGCCTCTTCAAGCAGCGATTGCAAGCCATCCGCGCGGTCAGCATCAACCGACAGCACCATGCCGATACCGCAGTTGAAGGTCTTGAGCATCTCGGCCTCGGCCATGCCGCCCTGATCCGCCAGCCATTTGAAGACCGGTGGCAGCGTCCAGGCGTCAAGGTCGATGGCCACGCCCATTTCGTTGGGCAGAACCCGCGGGATGTTCTCGGTCAGGCCACCGCCAGTGATGTGGGCCAGCGCATGCACGCCCCCTGCCCGAACCGCCGCAAGCGCCTGTTTCACATAAAGCCGCGTCGGCGTCAGCAGAGCTGCACCAAGCGACCCATCGGACCAGGGGCAATCAGCGTCCCAGCCCAACCCCGACATATCGACCAGCTTGCGCACGAGACTATAGCCGTTGGAATGCACCCCGTCGCTCGCCAGCCCGAGCAGGACATCACCCGCAGCGACGCCTGCGGGCAGGTCCGCTCCCCGCTCCATCGCGCCCACTGCAAAGCCCGCGAGGTCGAAATCACCATCCGGGTACATGCCTGGCATCTCCGCTGTTTCACCACCGATCAGCGCGCAGCCCGAGCGCACGCAGCCCTCGGCGATGCCTTCGATGATCCGCGCCGCGCTCTCGGTATCGAGCTTGCCGGTGGCAAAATAGTCGAGGAAGAAAAGCGGCTCCGCCCCCTGACACACGAGGTCATTGACGCACATCGCCACCAGGTCGATGCCCACGCCATCCACGTTGCCGGTATCAATCGCGATACGCAGCTTGGTGCCAACCCCATCGGTCGCAGCCACAAGGATCGGATCGACATACCCCGCCCCTTTGAGATCGAAAAGCGCGCCGAACCCGCCCAGCCCCGCCATGACACCAGGTCGCGTCGTCCGCTTGGCCGCCGGTTTGATCCGGTCCACCAACGCATTGCCCGCGTCGATATCCACACCGGCATCGGCATAGGTCACACCGTTCTTTTTCTGGGTCATTTGGCCGCTCCGCTTGGGTCTTGCGGCTTCTCTAGTCCGCTGCCCCGCGCCGGGCAACCAGAAACCGTGCCGCAACCGGGAAAACCATCGCGTAAATCAATGTGACAAGCACGGGAACCAGCGCGAGCAACAGGATCAGGTCGATTGACGGCCGCTCTCGCAAGTAATCACCAATCAGCAAGCCCCATAGATACATGCCCCAGCCCAGAGCGGATACCAGCAAGACCGCCGCCGAGTCCGGTGACGCCGCGCGAAAGTCGGCCCAGACCGTTTGCAGGCCAAGCAAGACCGGGATTGAAACCGCGAAAAAGATCAAGACGTCCCGCATGCCGCCTCTTAGGCGAAAAAGGCTCGCCCGGTCCAGCGCGGGAAATGCAACCACAGACGCTTGACCTCAGCAGGAATGCTTTCTACCACGGGCGACAGGTCGGGCCTGTAGCTCAATTGGTTAGAGCAGAGCGCTCATAACGCTTTGGTTGGGGGTTCGAGTCCCTCCGGGCCTACCACCCTCTTCAGGCATTTGAAATCATTGTTTTTTTCCTGCGAGGTGTTGGCTAACCAATATTGGTCAGCCAAATTTCTTATAATGTATTGAATTTATTCAAACATGGCAGTCCAACAAGGAGTGCCATTCTCGTGCTACTCTTATTTCACGTACACTCTAAGTCGCCTTCAGTGAAAGAAGAAATTCGCGAATGACATGGGCTGGCAATGCAGCGTTGACGTTGTAAGAGTCCTTATTGTGTTTAGCCTCCAATGCGTCAGTTACCATCCCTATACATAAACCTGCTTCATCCAGAATCGGACCCCCGCTATTTCCAGGCGCAACCATATTGGAAATCAAGAGCCGGGGTTCGTTGTGATAGGTTTCAACGACGGCATTCAGCTCGCCCGCATGCGCCAATAGATATGCCTCCTTTGTTCGGGCTACATGCGGATAGCCTAAGGTAATTGTTTTAGAGAAAACTGGGGCGCTTCCATGCGGAAAAATTGGTATCGGGTTTCCAGATATTGTTACTGGCATGGCGGCGAGATCTAACTTGGTATGGAAGTACCATTCATCTCGCAAAGGTTTGTAAGTTGTGCCTTTGGGAGTACCGAAAGAAAGAAACATATTTCCTTCTGCAGGATCGATGACATGTTTGGCAGTAACGACTACGTGGTCAGAAAACTCGGTATTGCCTATTGTAAGAAAGCCGGTTCCTATATTTTTATCACCATCTTTTTCTACAAAGATCGGAGGTACGCTGGCTTGATACTTCTGTACTATATGTGACGGCCCCAACATTAAGTTGTCGATGATGCCAAGCTCTGTCAGAGATTTTATCGCGTCTTTTTTCCAAAAATAACGTGGCTTGGGTCCATAACGATCGAATAACTTGCGATCCATTACGACTCCAGCATTACATAAGTTTGTCAGCATCCTCGTTATTGCATCAAGCCTGACGTTTACATCGTTCATAAGAGCAGAAACTAAAAAGAAGAAATCGTGACCATCAAAACAACCTGCTTCTAAACTCTCTTTGTTGAGGTTGTAGTTCGGTGTTGCAGCCAATCGCGAATTGACTAGAGCTTTGTATTCATCTTCTTTTTGCGTGAGGCCAATTAGTCCAATTACGGCTTTGATTTCATTCTTGGAATAAATGCTGTTGATTTCCATGTATTTGGCACTCATCTGTCCAACCCTCAAATTGCATGCAATTTAAATTACTTGTGCCGTTGGTATTGGGATTTAGGAGTTAAATTCCACCAACAACCTTAAGCAATTCTGGGTTAGCCATGTTAAAAAAACAACTTGTTAGATCAACGTGCATTTATTCAACGTTAGCCAACTTAACTGATTGAATTTAATACCACTCCGTATTCCCTCCGGGCCTACCATGATGCCGTTTGCGATCGGTTCGTCTTTACCTGCCCTCTCTCCGCCCCGTCAATTCTCCCGATAAATCAAACGGATGACTCTACCCTCCCGCTGGCGATACCCTGCGAATGCGGGAGCGTCTTGAACCGCGGGGAGGGTCCATGTCAGTGCAGGTTGCGCGAGATTGGCACGACAGCCGGTCCCTGGTGGATGATGTGTCGCGGATCCAGGAACGGTACGTCGATCAAATCGCCACCCCGCCGCCGAGGCATGCACCACGCGGGAGCGCGCATAGATCATCGCGTCAAAACCGTTCTGGCAGCGCAGCTCCGCCGCCTTGTCCTTCGGCGCAACCCCATCGTCCAACTCAACACAACAATATCCACACCGCTGGCCAACGCCTTCAAAAACATCTCGGGCCGCACACCAGGCGTGAAAATGAAACTACGTCTTGGACGAAACATACGGTCAGACATCAAAACTTCCGATACATTCATCGGGCCTTTGCGATGGCGATTTCGACCAGATTGCGCACCTCATCCGCTGTCGCAACACGGGGGTTGGTACCGGCGGCGCTGTCGTGCATCGCCTTCTCCGATATCCGCTCAGCGCAGTCAGACGGGACACCGATTTCCCCGAGCGATGTCGGGATGCCAATCTCGTCAAGCATCCGCTCAATCTCGGCAATGAACGCCTCGACCGTGCGATCCTGCAACCCCATGGCGTCGGCCATCCGCGCCACCTTGCCCTCCAGACCGGGAAGGTTGAAGCGCAGCACGACCGGCAGGATGATGGCGTTGGTCAGCCCGTGTTGCGTGTCATACTCGGCCCCCACCATATGCGAGATCGCATGTACCAGCCCCAGCCCTTTGAGGAACGCGACACCCGCGAGGCACGATCCGACCAGCATCCCCCCGCGCGCCGCGACATTCCCTGGCTCGCGCATGACCACGGGCAGCCACCTCGCGATAAGCGCCAACCCCTCCAACGCCATACCGTCGCAAAGCGGATTGAACCCCGGCACGATATAGGCCTCGATCGCATGGGTCATCGCGTCGGCCCCGGTCCAGGCCGTGAGGTTGGCCGGCAGGGCAACGGTCAACTCCGGGTCGAGCAACGCCAATGCGGGCCTGACGTCAGGGTGGTCAATGCAGAACTTCATGCCCTTTTCCACATGGGTGACCATGGCCGTGGCCTCGGTCTCCGCGCCGGTCCCTGCGGTCGTCGGGATGGTGATGAGTATCGGAAACGGTTGAGCCGCCCCGAGTTCTGGCACCGGCTTGAGGTAGTCGAAATCCCACAGATCGACATCGTTATTCGCCGTCAGGCAGATGGCCTTGCCACCATCCATCGCACTGCCGCCGCCGATGGCAATGATCGCATCATGCCCGCCGACGCGATATCGCGCGCGCCCCGCACCGATCTCGTCATCGCGCGGGTTGGGAGAGATGTCGGAAAAAAGATCACACCGAAGCCCGGCATCGGCAAGAAAGCCCTTCAGCGCGCCGATAAAGGGAAGGCCCGCACTGCCCCGGTCCGTGACGATGAGCGGATTGCGCAGCCCCATCGACCTACAGCGCGTTCCGATCTCGGACAGGCGGCCGGGACCGTAGGCAATGGGCACGGGGAAAATCCAGTCCTGCGGTGCCAACAGCTCGGCTTCGGTATTGGTGTGCATGGCGTCTCTCGCTCAGGGGTCGGGGCGTTCGGGGATCGTGCGGGCGCCAAAAGGCGATTGTTCGAAGGCGCCGGGGCTGATCGCCACGCTGTTTGACAGATCAGACGCTTCCTGTAGCTCGCTCATTCTTGAACCTCGGGGGCGTCGGGTGTTTCCGGTCGCAAGATTTCGGGCGCGTCATGGGCCGTGACCGTTGGCGGCGCGCCGGTATAGCGTTCGATCTCGACCAGGCAGGAATGCGCGCTTGGTCCCTGCCCCAGCTTCGACGTCCCCTTATCACGAGTCAGCACATTGGGGTTGCCATGTTTGCAGAGCCCGGTCTCATCCGGATCGTACCAGGCGCCAGTGCTCATCTGCACCACGCCGGGGCGCAGATCCGCGTCGGTCACAACCCCACCCAGACAGGCGCCACGGTCATTGAAGAGCCGCACAATGTCACCGTCCTTCAACCCGCGCGCGGCGGCGTCTTCGGGGTGGATATGGACCGGTTCACGGCCCGCGACCTTCTTGGCGCGGCTTACACCGCCATGGTCAAACTGCGAATGCAGCTTGTCCTTGGGCTGGTTCGACAAGAGGTGGAGCGGGTAGCGATCCGCGTTGCCGAGCCATTCATAGGGCGCGCGCCAAACCGGATGACCGGGGCAATCGTCATACCCGAAATCCGCAACGGTCTGAGAGAAGATTTCGATCCTGCCACTGGGCGTCGCAAGCGGATTGGCCACGGGATCGGCGCGAAAATCGCTCAGCATCACAACCGGATCGGGGGGATCGTCGAGTTTGAACCAGCCTTTTCGAATGAAGCTCTCATAGTCGGGGATATCAATTCCCGCCCCCCTGGCCCGGGTGATCGTCTGATCGTAGATTTCCCGCTGCCATTCGGCAGAGCTGCGCCCCTCGCCAAAGCGGTCCTCGACACCCATCTCGCGGGCGATGCCTGCGAAGATTTCGAAATCATCGCGCGCCTGACCGTAGGGCTCGGTCAGTTTCGACATCGACACGACATAGGGATCGCGCGGGGTCATGGCGATGTCCTGCCGCTCCAGCGGCGTCGTGCAGGGAAGCACGATATCGGCGCGTTTGGCGAGGCTGTTCCAGCACCATTCATTGGCGATCACCGTTTCGGGGCGGGTCCAGGCCTCCATCAGCAGGTTCAGATCCTGATGGTGGTGGAACGGGTTGCCCCCCGCCCACCAGACCAGCCGGATATCGGGGTATTCATAACGCACCCCGTCGAAATCGAAAGGTTCCCCGGGCCGAGTCAAAAGGTCGGTGATCCGCGCCACCGGGATGAAATCACTGACCGCGTTCTTGCCTTGTGGGAAGGAGGCGCCCGGCAGGATGGTGAACCTGCCGCCGATGAAGTTCATCGCGCTATAGCCGAAACCGAAACCGCCGCCGGGCAGGCCGATCTGCCCCAGCATCGCCGCCAGCGCGATCGCGGCCCAGAACGGTTGTTCGCCGTGGTCCTGCCGGGTGAGTGACCAGCTTACGGAAATCATCGTGCGTTCCGCCGCCATGCGGCGCGCCAAGGCGCGGATCGTCTCCGCCGGGATCTCGGTGATGTCCGCCGCCCAGTCGGCGGTCTTGGCGACGCCATCACTTTCGCCCATGACGTAGGACAGGAATTGACCGGACCCGACCGTGTACCGCTCAAGGAAGGCGTAATCGGCCAATCCTTCGGCCTCCAGCGTGTGGGCCAGCCCGAGCATCAGCGCCACATCGGTATTGGGTCTCAGCGCCAGCCATTCGCCGCCCACCTCGTCCAACAGGTCGGACTTGAGGGGGCTGATGTTGACGAAATCAATCTCCGCCCGCCCCGCCGCAAGCAGCGCGTCGCGTTGAATATGACAGCCTGTCCCGCCCTGGCTGATCTGTCCGTTCTTGAGGGGCACACCGCCGAAGCAGACAAATAGCTGCGTGTTGTCGCGAATGGAATCGTAGCTGGTGCAGGTATCGAGATAGGCGCGGAAACTGCCGAGGATATGGGGGACCATCGCCTCGGCCGCGGCGAAGCTATAGGTGAATTTCGACCCGGTATAGCCGCCGATGCAGTTGAGAAACCGTTTGAGCTGACTTTGGGCATGGTGAAAGCGCCCGGCACTGGCCCAGCCATAGGAGCCGCCGAAGATCGCGCGATTGCCGTGGGTCTGACGCACGCGGGTCAACTCTGCCGCCACCAGCTTGTTGGCCTCCTCCCAGCTCACCTCGACGAAAGGATCGCTACCGCGCAGGTCGGTCCGCGTCCCCGGCCCGCCTTCGAGCCAGCTTTGGCGTACCATTGGCGCGTCAATCCGTGTGGGACCGTGTTGCACATCCAGGATGCCGGGTCCGATGGGCGACGGATCGCGGTCATGCTCGAAGGGCAGCAGTTCCTGCACCCGGCCATTGCTGACCCGGGCGCGGTAGGTTCCCCAATGGGAACTCGTGAGTGGCAGGTCCTGATGTTTTGTCATGTTGTCCCCTGTCCCAATTCTTCCTGACGCTCCCGGCTCCATGCGGTGATCGGTCGGTCGATGATGGTGGCAGTTATAGCCATGCCGATTCTGGCGATGATGCCAAGCCCTAAGTCACCATCGCTGCGCCCGTTATGGACGATCGACCCCAACCCGTTCGTCCCCAAAAACACCTTCGGGCCGGCAAGGTCGCGACCGGCCCGCGGTCTCCGTATCGGGCATGTCGGATCGGGTATGCCCGGTTGGATCAGCCCGGTGATTGGTCGGGCTGAGGGGTTTCCCTGCGATCCGCTGGACTTGAGACGCCTGCCCCGCGGATTGCCGCTTGAGCCGTCACGGAGTTCGCCAAAACGATAAACTCCAAACGCCAGAGCATCGACGCCGACCACGAAAGGCGACGTACTGCCGGTCAAACAAGCGCGGTTGTCTGGTCCGCCCGGATGCGATTGATTGCCACCTCGCAAAAGGAATCGATCAGCCGCGACTGCCGGCGTTCAGCCAGGAATGCGAGGTAGTACTTCGTCTGCACTTCGACATCCGTGATCGGGATCGCGCGAAGGTTGGGGTGCGGCACAAATTCGAAATCCGCCACGAAGCCAAGGCCAAGCCCCTGCTCGACCGCTTTCCAGATCGCCTCGCGGCTACCCAGTTCCAGAACCGTCTCGACCGACACACCGCGCTGCTGAAGCGCCGTTTCAATGGCCACGCGGGTGGTCGAGCCCGCTTCGCGCCGGATCACCTTCTGCCCTTCCAGATCGGCAATCGTGATGCTGTCGCGGTCAAAAAACGGATGATCCGAATTCACGAAGATCACCACGTCATGGGCGCTGTAAGGCAGGGTCTTGACCCGCGGGTCCGCCGGTACCTCGGCAATGATGCCGACATCGGCCTCGAAGGCCAAAATCCGTTCAAAGCAACGCGATGAGTTGCCAAACCGCACTTCGATGTCGATCAACGGATATTTCTGCTTGTAGGCCACGATCATGTCCGTGGCGTGAAACGGTCCAACGGCCGCGATATTGAGCGCACCCGCGTTGAACCCACGAAAGGAATCGAGCAGGTTCTCGGCGTCCTGCTCGGCCTGGTCCAGCCGCGACGTGATCTCGAAAAGCTCCCTGCCCGGCACCGTCAATTCGACCTTGCGCCCGAAACGGCGGAACAGATCGACACCGTATCGTTCCTCCAGCGCCTTTACCTGCGTCGACAATGTCGGTTGACTGATATGGAGCGCTTTGGCGGCACGGGAGAACCCTCCGTGACGGGCCACAGCGTGGAATGACCGCAAGGCAAGTTTAATCATTCACCCAGTATATAGTTAATATACAAATAATCAATTTGTTAGATATCTGTTTTCACCTCACACTGCGGTGCAACGAACCAATCCAGTTCGGAACCCACCATGTATGAGGGATGCCATGTGGACATACAGCAATCCGGTCAACGTCACTTTCGGATCCGGCACGTTTGAAAAGATTGCTGATCTCATCAACGGGCGGCGCTATGCGCTGGTGACCTATCCGGAGCCGCCCTTCGCGGCTCTCTCGGAAAAGCTGCAGGCCGCAGCGGGCGCGCCCGTTCTGACGATTTCCGATGTGGCCCCCAATCCCGATTACACGCTTCTTCAAGATCAATGCGCGCGGTTTGCGGAGAACATTGAGACCATCGAGGTCATTGTCGCCCTGGGTGGCGGCTCGGTCATCGATTCGGCCAAGGTGTTTGCAGCGGCAAACGGTGATTTCGGCCATGTCGCGCGCTATCTGGAAACCAAGACCGGCGCAGATGCCCTGTCCTTTCTCCCGGTTCTCGCCGTCCCGACAACCGCCGGCACCGGCAGCGAGGTCACCTGCTGGGCGACCGTCTGGAACGAGGCGCAGGGCAAGAAATTCTCGCTTGCGCATCCAAGTCTCTACCCGGAAACCGCGCTTGTCGACCCGCAACTCATGCTGGAAAAACCCATCGGCCTGACGATGGCGACGGGGCTTGATGCGCTCTCGCATTCGTTGGAAAGCATCTGGAACGTGAACGCCAACCCGGTCTCCGCACGCCACGCGGTTGCGGCGTCGAAGCTCATCATGCGGGCCCTGCCCGGCGTGATGCGGGATCCGGGCAATCTGGACCTGCGCAGTGACATGGCGGAGGCGTCGCTGAGCGCGGGGCTGGCGTTTTCGAATACGAAAACCGCCATCGCACATAACCTGTCCTATCCGATCACCCTCGGTTGGGGTGTCCAGCACGGCATCGCCTGCTCGTTCACCCTGCCCACGGTCTTGCGGTCGGTCATCGGGATGGGCGGTTTCCGCGAGGCGGCCCTGCAGGAGATCTTTGGCGCCGATCTCAATGCCGGGGCGGACCACCTGGCGACATTCCTCAACGATCTGGGTGTGGGCACACGTTTCGCCGATCATGGCATTCCGCACCAAAGCTGCGCCGGCATCATCGACGAGGCCTTCGCCGGGGAACGCGGCAAGAATTTCGTCGGCACCAAGGAAAACTTCATCACCGCCGCTGAACAGCAGGATGTCATCAGATTGTCAGCCGCGTGAACGACAAGGCGGGAACAACCCGCCACTATCCATCCAACACGAAGGAGAAAGAAATGAAATTTAGCAACGTTATCAAACTGGCGATTTCCGGTGTGGCGATTGCTGCGGCCGGGGCAGTCGCTGCCAACGAGTGCAAGAACCCGGAGGTCTTGCGGTTTTCCATGATCCCGACCGAGGAAACCACGCAGGAACTGTCACTTTACGAGCCCATGGTGAACCAGCTTGAGGCCGCCACGGGCAAGGAGGTCGAATTCTTCCTGCCCACATCCTATGCCTCCGTCGTCGAGGCGATGTTGGGCGGGTTTGTCGATATCGGCATGCACGGCCCCTATTCCTACGTGATCGCCCAGGAAAAAGACCCCACCCTCAAGGTCTTCGCCACATATGCCAAGCACCCCGGCCATTTCCAGGAGGAAGGCCCCGGCTACAAGGCCGTGCTGGTCTCGCGCTCGGATTCCGGGATCGAGAAGATCGAGGATCTCGAAGGCAAGGTCGTCGGTTTGACCGACCCGGCCTCGACCTCGGGCAACCTGCTGCCGCGGGTGTCGTTTACCGATGTGATCGGCGCACAGCTCGAAGATCACTTCTCGCGCGTGGTCTACACCGGCGGCCATGACCTCTCGGCGATTGCCGTGCTGGAAGAACAGGTTGACGTCGCATTTGTCGCCACCCACCGCCTCGACAACGTGATTGATCGCGGGCTGGCCAAGATGGAGGATTACAACGTGATCTGGTCCTCGCCGGTCATTCCGCAGGATCCCTTCGTGGTGTCGGGCAAGCTCTGCGATGACCTGGTGGATCAGATCACCGGTGCGTTCCTGACACTAAGCGAAAGCGAGGAAGGCCAGCAGTATCTCGAAAACGTCAACGCCAGCAAATTCGTCGCCATGACGGATGAGGACTATGACATCATTCGGGCCCTCAAAGCGGCCAAAGACGCCAAGAAGTAAGGCAAAGCCCGGTCTGACCCGCGCAATCGGGTCGGACCGTCGGCAGGGAGGAATGACATGGCTGTGTTGACCGTCAAGGACCTGAAAGTACGCTATAGCGCCAAGGGTCCGGAAATTCTCAAGGGCATTGATTTCGAGGTGCAGGATGACGATTTCCTCGCCATCATCGGGCCAAGCGGTGCCGGCAAATCAACGCTGATCCGTTGCGTCAACCGCCTGGTGGAACCGACCGCTGGCAGCATCCGCCTCCTGGGTGAAGATGTCTGCAGCCTGAACGCCAAGGCCCTGCGCAACCTGCGCCGGAATGTCGGCATGATCTTTCAGGAGTTCAACCTGATCAACCGCATGTCGGTCATGGATAACGTGTTGTCGGGGCGCCTGGGATATACCGGCAATATCCGGTCCTTTTTCCGTGCCTTCCCGCAGGACGACGTGAAACAGGCGCTCTACTATCTCGACCGTGTCGGCCTGAGCGACCACATCAACAAGCGCGCCGATGAGTTGAGCGGCGGTCAGCGACAGCGCGTCGGCATCGCCCGCGCCCTGATGCAACGTCCGAAATTGCTTTTGCTGGATGAGCCCACTTCGGCACTTGACCCGAAGATTTCCCGCGAGGTGATGGCGCTCATCCGCGACATCGCGCGCGAACTCAAGGTCCCGGCGCTGTGCAACATTCATGATGTGCAACTGGCCAAGGAATTCTGCAACCGGATCATCGGGTTGCAAGACGGCTACAAGAAATTCGATGGCGCCACCGAGACCATGCGCGACGCTGATCTGGATGTCATCTACGAGATGGAGGTACTATAGGCATGACTGCCATCGACGTCTCTCCGGCAGCACTTGCGCAGCAAGGCGACCTGCGCCGCAAACGGTTCCTCAAGATGGGCCTGATCTGGGCGCTCGTGCTGGTCTTCATCGGGTGGTGCGTGCAGGGAACCATCATCGAAGATACCGACTGGTCCCGCATCGGTGGCCGCAATGGCATTCTGGCCTCGGTTGGCCGGTATTTCAGCCTCGATCTGGGCCTGCTGCCCGAGTTGGTAATACCGACCCTGGAGACCTTCATGATGGCCTGTGTCGGGACGGTCCTGGGGTGCTTCTTCTCCCTTCCGGTCGCGTGGCTGGGGGCGGCAAACGTGACACCCAGCAAGGCGATCCTCTATCCCGTGGGCCGCTTCCTGATGGTGCTGAGCCGCTCGGTGCACGAAATCGTCTGGGCGCTCATCTTCGTCAGCGCCGTGGGCCTGGGCGCCCTGCCCGGCATTCTGGCCATCGCGATGCGCTCGGTGGGTTTCATCTCCAAGATCACCGCAGAGGCGATCGAAAACATCGACGCCAAGCCGGTCGAGGCAATCCGCGCCGTGGGCGGCAACCAGTTTCAGGTGATGTATTACGGCATCCTGCCGCAGATCTATCCAGTGGTCCTGGCCACGGTGATCTTTGAATGGGACATCAACATCCGCCGCTCCGCGGTGATGGGACTGGTCGGCGCCGGTGGCCTTGGCCTGCTCTTCTTCCGCCAGATGAACAGCTTCAACTACAGCGGCGTGTCGATGGTGATCGTCGCGATCCTGCTGCTGATCCTGCTGGGTGAAGTGATCTCGCATTACCTGCGCAAAGCCGTGATCTGAGGGGGTAGAGATGACCGAACAAACCACCACACCCGACACAATCGGCGCCGCAGATGCACCCAAGTGGTCGCGCTACAAATACCCCGAATCCCTCTACAAACACGGCACGCTCCTGCTCATCCTGTTGTTTCTGGGCTATTCGCTCCATTTCCTAAATGTCGATATCGGGCTGCTCATCGGCGCGCTCGGCCGGTTCGCCGGTGTCGTCAGCGACCGCTACTACCCGCCGGATCTCGAATACGTGCTCGACTGGGGCTATCTCGCATCCATTCTCGATACGCTGCAAATGTCGTTTCTCGGCGGGTTTGCGGGCGTATGCCTGGCGATCCCCCTCGCCTGGTTCTCGGCCTGGAACGTGTCACCCAATCGCCGCGTCCTGTTTCCGCTGGGCCGCCTGGGTGTGATCTCCTGCCGGGCCATTCACGAAACCATCTGGACCATCCTCTTCGTGTCGGTTCTGGGCTTCGGCATGCTGGCTGGGGTCAGCGCACTGACAATGTTCTGCATCGGGTTTGCCGGAAAGCTCTTCGCCGATGAGATCGAAGCGATCGACATGGGGCCTGTTGAGGCCATGCGTGCCGCTGGTGCCAGTTCTTTCCAGGTCTTTCTTTTCGCCGTTGTCCCGCAAGTCCGCGTCGCCTTTACTGGCATCGCCATCTACACTTGGGACGTGGCCTTTCGTGCGGCGACCGTCGTCGGGTTCTTCGGCGGCGGCGGCATGGGCTGGTACCTCAAGCGCAACGTGCAGCAGCTCGAAAACCTGCGGGTTGCGGCAATCATCCTGTCGATCATCGTCATGGTGCTGATTGCCGAGTTTCTCTCGGGATGGCTGCGCGCGGCGGTGAACCGGGCGAAGTAATCAAAACACTCAAAGGATACGGGGCGACAGCACAAGCGCCTCCTGAACTGAAAGGAATTGACATGAACATTCAGTTGCCGGTTTTGGCGAATGATCGGGAGTATTTGGTGCCGAAGGTTTGTGCGGTTGCGATATG
>NZ_JASHJC010000011.1 GCF_030733385.1 Roseovarius sp. MMSF_3359
GCCGGACACACGACTGCATCTGACAAGCGCTCAAATCAGCTCAAAAATTGTCTTGCAATGCAGGAGCCATCCACACAGGACTTTCGCTGCATCCGCAAAATCTCAGAGGTGGCGGATTCACACAGCGCGGGAAGAGTGAGCTTTCGCTGCAGGTGCGCCAATGGCCGCTATCATTGAACCACTTGTGCTTCAGCCCTCATCCAATCTGCAAATGCCCGCACCTTGCGCCCCATTTCAGATGTAGCCGTCACGATATGGATACCTTGCGAGCGTTGCACGCTGCGCTCCGTCAGGCAAACCAGACGACCAGCCCTTTCGTCCGCACTGGTCATGCGCGGATCGGCAAGGATGACGGCCTGACCGGAAAGAGCGCTATCAAACATGAACGCGCGGCTTTCATACTGATGGGGGGCCAGGTCCTGCGCCAATGCGCTTCCGGTTGCCTCTGCCCAGGCAGTCCAATCATCTGGCCAGTTCTTCGCAGAGGCCAACGGAAGGCTCAGGATGTCATCGGGTGCAAGCGGCAAGGTGCACCCTTCGACCAGTTGTGGTGCGCAAACCGGCCGAAGCGTGTCGCGGAAAACAAGCTCTGCCGTTGTGCCGTCCCACGTCCCATCCCCGTACCGAACCGCCGCGTCAAATCCGTCCTTCGCCAAATCGACATAGTCGAACGACAAGACCGGCTGCACGTCGATCTCTGGATGCTGCGCGCTGAATTGTTCCAGCCGTGGCAACAGCCATCGGTTCCCAAAGAAAGGGGCCACCGAGATTTTTAGTGTCCCTGACAGGCTGTTGTTCAAGGCAGGGGCAACGGCAGCCTCGATCCGATCCAAAGCATCTCCGACATCTTCGGCCAACTGCCGCCCCTGCTCGGTCAGTGTGATCTGCCGCACGCCGCGGTGAAAAAGGGGCACCTCAAGAAAGCTTTCTAGCGCGCGGATTTGATGACCCACGGCGGCGGGTGTGACGCACAACTCATCAGCGCCATCCTTGATGCTCTGATGTCGCGCAGCAGCCTCAAACGCGCGAAGTTGATTGAGGGACGGCAAACGTCTGGACATGGTCTGATTACACCGTAGCAAATCTAACTCATACTACAAAGTATGATCGTTTGTGCGAAATAGCCAGTGCCACCTAGCCTGCCTGCATCAATGCGTATTTTGAGAGAGGACAGGCCAATGGCGATCACGACCCTACCGCATCAAACAACCGATCTGTTTCTGACAGACGGTGGCACCGAAACATGGTTGATGTACAAACGCGGCTTTGAGCTGGAAGAATTCGCGGCCTTCCACTTGCTGCACAATCGAAAAGCCAATGTAGCCCTGCATGAGTATTATCAAACCTTTGCCGAGGTTGCAGTGCGGCATGGCGCAAGCTTCGTCTTTGATAGCCTGACCTACCGCGCCAGCCGCGACTGGGGGCGGCTACTCGGTTATGATGATGCCCGCTTGGCAGAGATGAACCACGCCTGTTTCGAGCTTTATCGAGACGCGGCCCGAGCCGCCGGTATGCCTAACGAAAAGACGGTGATCAGCGGGTGCATCGGGCCAAAAGGCGATGCGTACAAACTGGATCAGGCGCTGACTGCCGAAGGCGCAGAAAGCTACCACAGCGAGCAAATCGCTACCTTCAAGGCCGGAGGCGCACACATCGTCACAGCCTTGACACTCAACACGACAGCCGAAGCAATCGGGATTGCTCGCGCGGCGCAGTCGGCGGGTCTACCGTCCGTTATCTCTTTCACCTTGGAAAAGAACCGCTGCCTCCGAAGTGGTGAGACCTTGCAGGAGGCGATTGAGACCGTGGACGCCCGAACCGGCGGCGCGCCTGCATACTACATGATCAACTGCGCGCACCCGGTCGATTTCGGACCAGCGCTGACGCGCGGCTCCTGGTCGGATCGCATTCGCGGATTGCGGGCGAACGCATCAACATTGGATCACGGCACGCTCTGCCAGCTCGGGCACCTTGAGGAAGGCAACCCGGACGAACTCGCCGCACAGTATGCAGATATTCGCAGGCGCTTCCCAAACATGAATGTCTTCGGCGGATGCTGCGGAACGGACTTCGTCCATGTCGACAAGATCGCGACGGCGCTCCTCGCACCCGCGTGACCAAATTTCAATACGGACGTCTGTGCAAAGCGCAGCATCCAGTACTTAAGGGCTCTCTGCCGCCGTTGGGGCAAACGCAGCATCCCACCGGATGCCGCCTTAGCACTCCTCATAAACGGCCCATACCTGC
Organism: Roseovarius sp. MMSF_3359; assembly: GCF_030733385.1. Lineage (GTDB taxonomy): Bacteria > Pseudomonadota > Alphaproteobacteria > Rhodobacterales > Rhodobacteraceae > Roseovarius. The sequence continues at coordinate 2,248 of NZ_JASHJC010000011.1, forward strand.
CGTTCATTGCATGAGCCGTTGCCACATGGCGGCTTTCCAAAAGCTGTCATTGGTGGGGGAACATAGCCCCCACCAAAAGGGTTCGTCTAACTTAAGCTTCCGCTTTACGATCTGCTTGAACGGCGAGATCGATGACGTAATGTACCAGAAACGCCTCGATTAAAGAAAGCGCGTACTCGCTATCAATTGGAAGCATATCAGAGCTCAGATGGTGATTGTCGACGTACTCTGCCGCATCCCAGAGCCGCCGCGTTTCAACTGGGTTATCAGGCTCAATTCGACGCACTACCATTTCGAACGTGCTGTTGGCCAACTCAATCGCTTCTTTGCGGTAGGCATCATCTACGGGCAGAGATGTGATCTGATATCCTGTCCGAGATTGCACATTGGGCGTAGGCCGCTGTGCTTCATGATCCCGGATCAAGGGACCCCAGCTCGCATAGCCTTCTTCTTTGGCGATTAGCGAATACGCTTGATTAAGGGGAATGTCTTTGGAACGGCGCAACAGCTTTGCTTTGCGTTTCAGTTCATTGATCGGTGCAGATAGGTTCATTTGAGTTTCTCCTATTGCGAGCAAAATGCACAATCCCTCCTTATGTGCGCTCGAACAGAAAAAGCTCTAATTCAAACCCTGCATGCTAAATACTTTCCCGTCGGAGGGGGGAGGCTGGGGCGTCAGCTCTCTGCAGAGATACGCTCTCACAAGATGGGTTTCAAGGCCCTTGGTCCCGAAGCCAACATCCAGTACGTCACTCGATGCTGCGACGCGGCTCGCCATAGGAGACACGGGCTGCGCTACAGTGCTCTATTAGCAGAGAGCATTGACCTGGCGGACGGGTCTGGCCTTTTCAGAAATTGCTCGAATGAAGTATTCTTCTCGAGCTATGCCGAAATGACTCGGAGGGTGCCAGATGATGGAAGCTTGGATAGGACTTGCAGGTGTCATAGTCGGGAGCTTCATAACGATCTCTAAAGACACATGGTTGTCTTGGATCGAACGACGGCGCAGCGGATCCTATGCAGCGATCCGGCTCACCAGCACTTTGGAAGAATACGCAGATAAATGTATCGACGTGGTACTTGATGATGGCACCGCCTATGGACAACCGGCTGGGCGAACAGACGACGGACAAGAGTATCATGCAGATCAAGTGAAGCTTCCTGCGCCCCCAGATTACCCAGACGATATCGAATGGCGAAGCCTCAATGAACCTTTGATGCACCGTGTATTGGCCCTGCCGAACATGGCTAGGAGTACTGATCGCTACATCGACATCGCCGCTGAACATGCTTTCCCACCACACTACGAGGAGGCTTTCGAAGCTCGCCAGAAAGGTTACGCTCACCTCGGCCTTGAAGCTTTGGAAACAGCGAAAGAGCTGCGCCAGCATTACAAAATAAATGCGAAAGGGCGAACTGACTTGAACGATGATTGGGACGCGGAGGCCTTCCTGCGCGACAGGCTGGCCAAGTTGAAGGGGACGGTTCAACCATGATCAGCCTGCTGGTCTATGACCCAGTTGCATCGGAGAGGCAAATGTGTGCCTGCAGGCGTTGGATCCGACGCTGCGGCGCAGGCCGATGAACTGGGCTTTCGCTGCCCGCGAGTTCCCAGCAGGGGTTTCAACTACAGCCTGACGCGGGTAATTCTTGGCAGTGTTTCGTCGAATACGGGTGCTCACATTTGATCAAGATAGATTTTCATATTCACACCAAACCGAGCATCCTCGATGCAGCATTCGAGTTTTCCCAAGCAAGGCTGGACGAATATATTGCGAGTGCAGGCCTCGATTGCATTGCAATCACCAATCACAATCTGTTCGACAAGGAGCAGTATGTATCGATCAAGAATTCCATCTCTGTACCAGTCTTTCCGGGCATTGAGGTTGATCTTTGCAAGGCACAAATCCTTGTGTTTGCCGACGGGCAAGACCTCGATGGATTTGAAGCAACGTGCAGTCGCGTCTCGGCTAGGTGTACAGAAATAGGAGCCTCGGTCTCCATTGAAGAGTTCAAAGACATTTTTGGCGATTTGAGCCAATACATCTTGATTCCCCACTATGACAAAAAGCCAGCCATAGATGAGGCGACGCTTGCCCATCTTGTCCCACATGTGACGTCAGGGGAGGTGAGCAGCGCAAAGAAGTTCATTTACTGCATGAACAGTGCCGAGAGGTTGGTCCCGGTGTACTTTAGTGACTGTCGTGTACGGGACGATCTTGATCCATTGCCCACGCGGCAAACCTACTTGGAATGCAGCGAACCGACCTTTAGCGCGATAAAGGAGTGCCTTCGCGACAAATCTAAGGTCGCGCTCTCAAGAGCAGACGGCAACCGATTGTTTCAAGTATTCGAGAACGGCCAACAGCTTTCAACTGGTCTGAATGTGATCTTGGGAGACAGGTCATCCGGAAAGTCACATACACTAGAGTCGCTGAAGAAACAGTTCCCGGAAGCGTACCACATCCGACAATTTGCTTTGGTCGCCAGAGATACAGAAGAAGATGAGAAGAAGTTCAATTCGTACCTGACCCGCAAGCAGGGTCTCTTTTCGAAAGACTATCTCACTGCTCTACAACAGGTCATTGAGGATGTAATGAACATCGACCTAGAAGAGGATGAGCGTCAGGTCGAGGCGTATCTCTCTTCGCTGTTGGACTTTGCCCGTGAGCGGGAAAGACACGACGCTTTCTCAAAAGCCAAAATTTACAGTGAAGACCCATTTCCTGATCGGAACCTTAAGGGCCTCCAAGACCTGATCGCTTCGACGAAGAACCTTATCAGCAATGTTGAGTTCAAGGAGACGATAGCCAAGCATGTTGCTCGTGATAACCTTATCGCTCTCTATATCGACCTTATGGAGCAATATGCTGGCCAAGAAGAGCTGAGACTGAAAAGGGCTTGGGTCAACGACCTTGTCCAAAACATTAAGTCGAAGCTCGAACTGCGGTCGGCGGCCCCGAGGATATCCGACGTCGACTTATATGATGTTGCTTTGAACAAGAGGAAGATCAGCAGATTTGAAGACATATCAAAGCTGGCGGGGACGCCGAAGACACCGCTCCGCAAGAGTATGCGCGGCTTCTCCGTCGTGGCCGAAGTCGGGCCCTTCAGGGGTGCCCAAGAGATGTGGAACGTGCTTAGGCGACGTCCGGCATCGTTCGCGAATGCATTCAAGGCATACGATGAGCCCTATAAGTTCTTGCAGGAGTTAAAAGCAATTGGCGGAGATGTGAAACCTCCTGATTTCTCAAAGTACTTCGTTAAAATCGACTATCGCATCCTGAACAAGGATGGATTTGATGCGTCCGGTGGCGAAAGATCGGAGTTCTTCCTACTCGACGAGATCGAGGGTGCTGCGGAACACGAAATGCTGTTGATCGATGAACCTGAATCGTCGTTTGACAACTCGTTCCTGAAAGACGACGTGAACGCGCTCATCAAAGAAATGGCAAAGAAGATGCCGGTTGTGGTGGTGACGCATAACAACACTGTCGGCATGACTATTAAGCCAGACTATTTGCTGTTTACTCGGAAGGCCATTGAAGAGGGTGAGGTCGTTTGGCGCACATACTCAGGCTATCCTACCAGCAAAAGCCTGACATCTCCCGACGGCAAGCAGGTAAATACTCTTGATATATTGCTTGGAAGCCTGGAAGCGGGTTCAGAAGCCTATGACGAAAGAAGGCAGAGTTATGAAAATCTTAAAAATTGAAAACGGAAATGGCTACTTTTTCCTTCAGCATGACAGCGAGTGGCAGCCCATCGACGCGATTGACAAAACTGCATTGCTTAAGCTTTTGGACCTGTATTTGGAAAACGATGTGGAGATGGACTCCCCAGATGATCAGAGCGTGAGCAATCAGGCACATGCAATCATTTATCGTGGTATCTTTGATAAACTATCGCAGCTTGTCGATGAAAAAAGCAGGTTTAAGGATGAGAGCGAAACCCTCTACCTCGAAGAGATGAAGAAATACGCTACTCAGTGAACGGTCCACAGTAGCAGCCGCGCTCTACTTTTTTACCGTACATGGATGAATGTCAGCTTTGGTATGCTGCTCGACTTCGATTGGCACCGCAGCGAATGACCGCTTCCCGCCCTTCGTGTAGATCGCTGCACTGCAGTTGGAGCACTAGAACCGCCGGTTTCAGCCGACTCTTTGATCGCAACCCAAGTTCGGTGTCCACAACGCCGCAAAGAGGACGTTCTCAAAGAACTCGCTCGCCAATGCCTTCAAGGGTTCGATCAACTCTCTGCGCGTTCCAAGTTCAACCAATAACGCGTGTACCGGCGCTCCCCGGTACGAGACAGGGCACCCATTTCAACGAGTTCCTGAAGATCCCGGGTTGCGGTCGCCCGCGACGTACTCGTGATCGAAATATAGTTTTCAGCGCTAAGCCCGCCTCCGAACCCGTCGGGTCCCTCCCTGAACATTCGCTCGATCGCCTTGGCCTGCCGGTCATTGAATTGCGCGCGATAACGGTCATAGAAATGCGCCTTCGCAATGAAGAACCCCACGCGATCCAAGGTCACTCGCTGAGCTGTCAGGACGGTCTCGGCGAACCACTCCAGCCAGGGCGTGACATCGAGTGTCTTCTGGTGGCGTTCCAACTGGTCATAATACGCCTTGCGGTCGCGCTCGATCGTGAAGGCAAGCGCGATGAGACTGGGTTGCCCGATATTCTGCGCCAGGGATTTTTCGGCCAGGGCGCGCCCTAACCGACCGTTCCCGTCCTCAAATGGATGGATGCTTTCGAAATAAAGATGGCTGAGGCCAGCCCGGGTCAGCGCCGGCAACGCATTTGCAGCATCAGGCGCCGTTCCGTTGAACCATTCAACATAGCGGTCCATCTCAACCGGGACCTGATCCGACGGCGGCGCCTCGAAATGCACTGTCGGGCGGTCGTGGCGGCCGGAAACAATCTGCATTGCATCTTCATGCCGCCTGTAGGCACCAATTGTCTCCAAACGCCGATCGCGAGACAGCAGCATCGCGTGCCACCGGAACAAGGTCTCATGCGTCAGCGGCTCGGCATAGGTGGAATAGACATCGACCATCATTTCCGCGACCCCCTGCTCTCGCGGTTTTGCCGGATAGTTGTCGGGCTCCAGGCCAAGATGGCGACGCAGCGAGGACTGCACACTCAGTCGGTCCAGCATCTCGCCTTCGATGGCACTGGTTTTCATGGCCTCGTCGCTCAGCAAATCGATGCGAAGTTGATCGCGCTCGGACGGGTTGACATGGTGGACTGCGCCAAGAATCTCACCAGAGGAGAGCAAGAAACTCTCCTCGAACGACGCGATCATCGACGCATCATACCGGAAATCCGGCCAATCTTTTATCTGCCAATTCCACGGCATGAGCGATAGAAATCCTTTCTATAACTCACGTATAAGGCAATTTTGAGTTATAGAAGTCAATCCTATACCTCAAGCACCTTGCTCAGCTGACTGCGGGTTCTCGACCATTTGTTGGATAGAGACGCCTCCATTTGCTCATTAGCCGCCCCATCAGCAGACCGCCAGATCGGGTTGTTTTCCCCTGACCCACCGATGCCCGCATCCTCCAGCCCCTCGCTGTCCGGCGGGCCGCGCAGGCTTTCCGCCCATATCACAAAAGCGATTTGTATTCATCCATGAGTGTTGCGACCTGCAGAAGGCCTTGTGCTTCAGACTTGTGGATGAGAGCAGGAACATCGAGCGCCGGATTTTCGAATCTCTCGCGCATTCGTCGCAGCGCCAATATGGCCTCCGATGGGTCAAGTTCGATCGTATCGGCAATGAAATCGTCTGCTGAGATTGCGTCGATGGCGTGAGGAGCCAGGGCATCCGCCGGGAAATCCGCGAGGTTATCTGTCACGATCACAGAGGCCGATGTTGAAATCGCAGCCGCCAGGACGTGATTGTCGTTCGGGTCCGGCAGGTCAAGCTTGCCTTCGAACACCTCATAACCCGAGACAAGAGACTCGGGAAACGCGGCTTCGATTGCCGCGCGCTGCCGGTATCCATCTGTGGCGCCCTTCGTGATCTCTGAGATGGCCTTCTGGGTTTCGTCAAGAATACGAGCGCTCCACCGAGGCCGGAACAAGCCGGCCTCGGCGAGACTCAAGAGTATGTTGCGTCGTAGTGCTCCGCCCAGGACACAGGCATCCAGAAGGGCCGTGAACCGGTCCGCGTATCGGCTCATATAAGATCGTCCCCAGCGTCCGCTCTCGCCAAATCACCGAGAGCATCTGACCGTTGCGCATCTCGCCTTTCCTTGTAAGCGAACAGATCATCCGCACGTACGCGCCTGTGGCGGCCCGTCTTCGTGAAGGGAACGTCCCCGTTCTCCAGAAGATTGACAAGGAACGGTCGCGAAACATTCAGCAGATCTGCGGCTTGTTGCGTCGTCAATTCTGCTTCGACCGGGATCATACGGAAGCCTCGCCCGCTCGACACCAAACGCAACACCTCCAGGAGAGATGCGGTCAGCGCAGGGGCAAGGGTAACGGTTTGCATCTCCCCACTTTCGAGCGCGAGTGACAGCGTCGTTGGTTCGCCCTCCTTGATCTGGGAGGCAACAATTGTTCTGAGTTGTTCCGCGTTCTTGATCTCAACCTCATCTGGCAAACGATCAAAAAACGCCTCGTTTTTCAGGGCGGACATGATTTCTCTCCAGTGTTTTCTTAGCTTGTTTTCAACATAGGGATTATTCGAAATAATCGCAATAGTCGAAATATTCGAAATTTCTTAGCATTGTATGAAAGCCACCTTCCGTGGTGCCTCGGTATTGGCAAGCTATGAATTTGACATCCCCGCATCCTCCAGCTGCTCGCGGTCCGGCAGGTCGCGCAGACTCTGTAATCCAAAGGCGACGAGGAACTACTCGGCCACGGCTGCAGATGAATCTGCTGCAATTGGATGTATCGCATTTACTCTGTCAAAAAGACTGACCAATTCGCTTGCGCATGAACGACTCTCACGACATCGATGAAACCATCGTCCGCAATGTAGATGATCAGATGCTTTCGGTAGGGATGAATCCGTACTGGTGGTGTAAATTCCTGCCGTAACCGCGCCATCTCGGGGAATTCAGCCAGAAGTTTCAGGGCTGCGTCCATTCCGGACAGGTAGTCAACGGCCTGCGCCTCCGACCAAGTATCCACCGTGTAGTCCCAGATGCCATCGAGATCCGCTTCGGCGCGCGGACGCAGCTTCACCGGGCGGATCACCTTACGACGTTCCGGATTTCTTGCGTTCGATGAACGCGCCCATCTCGAAATCGCGGGGTTCGCCACTTTCCAAGCCTTCGTCGACAAGAGTCTGGATTTCACCGACGGCCTGATGGCGCACCTGTTCCTTGCGGATCAGATCGCGAACGTAATCGCTGACATTGCTGTAGCGCCCGTCTTTGGTTTGCGCCTCGACCCAGGATTTCATCGGATCGGGAAGGGAGACATTCATCGTAGCCATAGGGCTAAGGTGGGCTTTATGGCAAAGTTTGTCAAGATTGGGCTGTCGTGGCTATCCCCGCATCTTCGAGTTGTTCACGGTCCGGCAAGTCTCCCAGGCTCTCCAACCCGAACGCCACCAGGAACTGTTCGGTGGTGACGAAGGTGTAGGGCGCGCCACGGCGGGGGGCGCGGGGGCCGGTGGTGATGAGATCGCGCGCATGCAGCCGGCCAATAAGGTCACGGCTGATCTCCTTGCCGAAGATCTCTTTCAAACCTTCACGGGTGATCGGCTGGTGATAGGCGATGGCCGCGAGCACCGCGACATCGAACTCGCGCAGATCCAGCTCTTGTTCCCCGAGATCCGCCGCCGCCCGGATGGCGGGTGCATAGGCGGTGCGCGTCCGCAACATCCAGCCCTCTGTCACGCGGGCAATCTCGTAGGGGCGCTCAGACAGTTCAACCGCCAGGTCCTCGATCAGCAGATCCACCGAAGCCCCCTGCCCCACCACCCTGGCCAGATCGCCTGCCGGCACCGGCGATGCACTGGCAAAAAGCACCGCCTCGATCCGGCGCATCCACTCGCGCCAGCGCAGGTTTTGCGGCAGGTCCTCCAGCTCGCGGTCAAAGCCGATATCGGGATGATCCTTGGCCAACGCTACACCCCATAGATCCGGAACGTATCCCGACCCGTCAACTCACGCGCGACACCCAGTTCCACCAGCCGATCGCAGAACCGGCGGGCGGCCCGGTCCGAGGCCAGCGACGTGAGCGCAGAAGGAGCAACAGCATCACGGTTCAGGAACAGCGCCACCGCCTCCCCTGCCCCTTTGGCCCGCAGCTTCGGCGCCACGGCGTGCAGCTGAGAGGCCCGGCGCGCCAGGTCGGCAGCCGTTCGTGTGGCCTCGCCCGCCGACACAATCACCGCCCGATGGCAGGCCTGCCGCAGGTCATCGCCGCGCTTGCGCAGATCGCCGCGTTTCAGACCAGCCGCCAGGAGCGGCACCATGTGTTTCCAGCCCAGGGCCTGCGCCAGCGCCGCTTCCGCCAGAATCAGCGCGGAACCCTCCTCTCGGGGACATTCAGCCAGAACAGTCTTTAACACTGCGGCTGAGCGGGTCACCGGCGACCGCTGCCCAACATCTAGCCATTCCGCGATCTGCTCGGGTGCCAGGCTCGGCAATGCCCGGTGAAGCGCCCCAACCGAGATCGGCCGTTCGACCGCGCGCCGCCAGGACAGATATACCTCCCCTGCCGGGCCGGGATTATCGCCGGGCTGCAGGAACGCAACCGTATCGCGCAGATCCCCTGCCCGTTCCGGGCGTCCTAACCGCGTCACACAAGCATCTGCGGCACGCAACGCCAGACGCTCCCGGAACAAGCTCTGGGGCACGTCTTGCCGTGCCACCACAAGATGCAGGTGGCTGAGTGCCGCCCCTGACAAAAACGCCACAGTTTCAGGGGTTTCCGCACGGCCCGAAGTGACCCAATCCGGCAGGTGCGGTAGGTTGGTTAGACCGTTCGAGATGGTTGCAGGCTGGTATGTCATACCACAACACTAGTCTCTCGCGGCGCTTTTGGCCACAATATAGTGTATAAACCGCCCCGCCTTTCTGATCTCACTCATGTCCAATAAGTTTGCCTTATCGGACATAAATGGGATAGGCTCGGAAACATGGGTAGTCTCACAAATAACGGCACCAAAATTGAGGTTTCCAACGCGCCTGAGGCTGAGATCTCGAGCTCAGCGACCTCCGACGCGGCGAACGGTGACGAACGCGACGAGAGAGTCGCTGCAGGCGGGGCCTCGATCGCCCTCCCCTCTCATGTGGCCGGTTCCGGCACCCTTGATCGGCTGGTGGACGCTGCGCGTGATTATGCCAAGGCCTCGACGGCCGAAAACACCAACAAGGCTTATGCAGCCGATTGGAAGCACTTCGCCCGCTGGTGCCGGCGCAAGGGAACCGATCCCCTGCCCCCGTCGCCGGAAATGATCGGTCTTTATCTGACCGACCTGGCCGCGCCGACAAGTGGGTTCCGATCGCAGTTGGCGTCCCGACCCCTCTCAGTTTCGACGATTGACCGGCGGCTGTCCGGTCTTGCCTGGAACTACGCGCAGCGCGGGTTCGCGCTAGACCGCAAGGATCGCCACATCGCCACCGTCCTGGCCGGCATCAAACGCAAGCACGCGCGGCCACCGATGCAGAAGGAAGCGATCCTGCCCGAAGACATCCTCGCCATGGTCGCCACCCTGGGTTTCGATCTGCGCGGGTTGCGCGACCGGGCAATCCTGCTTCTGGGCTTTGCTGGCGGCCTCAGGCGGTCAGAGATTGTCAGCCTGGACGTCGGCAAGGACGACACCCCCGATAGCGGCGGCTGGATTGAGATAATCGAGGGCAAAAACGGCGGCGCCCTGCTCACCCTCAACGCCAAGACCGGCTGGCGCGAGGTCGAGATTGGCCGTGGATCCAGTGACCAGACCTGCCCAGTGCATGCGTTGAGTGAGTGGCTGCATTTTGCCAGAATCGATTTTGGGCCGGTCTTTGTGCGCACCTCGCGCGACGGAAAGAAGGCCTTGGAGGCCCGCCTGTCGGACAAACATGTCGCCCGCCTCATCAAGACCACTGTCCTGAAATCCGGCATCCGGTCTGAACTCCCCGAGAAAGACCGACTCTCCCTGTTCTCTGGCCACAGCCTGCGCGCGGGGCTTGCCAGTTCGGCCGAGGTGGATGAGCGATATGTCCAGAAGCAGCTCGGCCACGCCTCTGCTGAGATGACCCGCCGCTATCAGCGCCGCCGGGACCGGTTCCGGGTGAACCTGACCAAGGCCGCGGGGCTCTAAGACGATGCGCAAACCCGGTTCCATGAAAGGTCTTGAGGAGCTTGGCCGCGTTCGGCTGAGTCCGAATTTCTACCTGCGGGATTTCCTGATGTCGGAGATCGCTAATTTCTACGGCATTCCGAACATCCCCGAGAACCCGGATCTTACGATTGAGACAGGCACACGACTGTGCAATGACCTGTTGGAGCCCCTTCAGGATACATTCGGACGACTTGCGATCCGGTCCGGATATCGGTCCGCCAAGGTCACGGCTTTCGGCAACGAACGCCGACATGGGGCGAGCGTCAAGTATAACGCGGGGTATCACATCTGGGACATGCTCGATTGCAGCAGCCACAAGGGCGCTGCCGCCTGCATCGTCATTCCCTGGTTCGCCGATCGCTATGCCAAAGGCGCCGACTGGCGTTCCCTGGCCTGGTGGATCCATGATCACCTGCCGTACTCCCACCTGGAATTCTATCCCAAGCTCTGCGCCTTCAACATTCACTGGAGCGAAGAACCGAGGCGCCGGATCGACAGTTTCATCGCGCCCAGAGGGTGCCTGACCAAGCCGGGCATGGAAAACCATGGCGGCAATCACGGTGAATGGTATTCCGGGTTGGGTCAGACCTAGAACTTCTGCCATGAGTTCACAGCTGTGAACCAAGCAATTCACCACTTGAAAGCGCCATCACCAAAGCAGTTCACAACTGTGAACATCTCAGGCCGCATCGCGTCGCATCAGTGCCATGACCATCGGTCCGCAGGAAAACGCTCCAACGGCAGCTTTGTCCGTAAGCGATCGTAAATAACCACCGGGCGACTGGATCTCCGCAAACCTTTCGAGCATCGCCACCACGACAACCGCTGCTTCCTCAGGACCCATGTGGCGCTTGGCGTCGTCCCAAGCCGACGGAGAAATACCCATCATCGGGCGGAGAATATCGGCAACTCTTACCAAATCGTGCCAGTGGCGCACGGGGCTTTCACAATAGGTTCGGAATTCCCGGCACGCCGCAAGGACAAGACCGAGCGGGATGTTCGGTAACTTATCATCGCCAATGTCAGGCGGCTCCAAATCTTCCTCATCATCCCTTTCGGTATCTTTTGTAGCTGATGGGGTAGGGACCAACGCATCGCCAGCGTCCTTTGCTTTTTCTAAGCAAGGTTCAAAATCATAAGAGTCTTTATTTGAATTCTGATAGTGCTGCTCGATATCATCATCACTGGTGCTCATTTCTTCTGTTTCAGATGGATCAATGCGGTCGCGGGCCTCGTTCAGGGCGAGACTGAGATCTCCCTCGATCCGTTTTAGCTCGGCCATATCCAGTTTGCGCCGAAGATCGCGGGCCACGAGCACCGCAATGTCTGAAAAACGGTCCCATACCCCCAGATCAGGGCGCTGCGCACGGCCATATTCCGCTAGGCCGGCCAGATCACGCCTCATCAGGCTCACAGTGGCGCGCAGGCGCTTGTAGCGCTCCTCGGCGGCCCGGACGGCCTCGGCGGCCTCACAGACCTCCTGAAAGCGCCGGACGAGCGGTGAGAGGTCGAAGCCGAAGGCAATCTTGTCGTCGCCATAGCGCCGGGCATAGCGTTTGCCGTTGGGGCTGTCGCGGCGCACGACAAAGCCGATCTGCACCAGGTTGCCGAGATGCCGGCGCATGGTCGAGCAGGGCATGCCGTTCAAACGCTCACAGATCGCCTTGTTCGACGGATGCACAATCAGATTGTCTTCATTGCCGCCGAGGATCGTGCCGGGATGAAAACTGACAAGCGCCTGAAGCACCGACATATCCCGATCCGAGAGGCCAAAGGCCACGCGGGCAGCAGCCAGCTCGCGCAGCGCCTCCCACTTGTTGGCGCCGGTGGGCGGCAGGTCCTGCTGAGCTGCCGCCTGATGTTTCAGAATGGCAGCATCCACTGTTCGCCTGAACGGCGTTACGGGGGTGTAGTCCATTTTTGCATCACGAAGACAAAGAAAATACGGCCCGCGAATCACTTTGGACTTGCGAAAAAAGGCTCCGGGCACTAGCTTGAGAGTGTGAGAAACAAGTCAGGGTCTCGTGGAGCGGTGTCTTTGCGGGACCTTTTCTTTGGCCTGATCGTGCCTCCTTTTTTTAGTTTCTGCTCTTCCTCAGTCTTCCGAGCGCTGTAGCCAGCGCCCGTGAAGCTCTTCTATCAACTCCTGTGCCTCCGCCTCGACCCAGTCAGCAAAGGCGCCATTCTCAAGGCTGATGGACAGGCCTTTGGCGGTGCGTTTGACCGATCCGCCGCGACGACCTGCAAGCTTGAGTGCGAAACTGCTTGAGCGGGCAGGGGAGGGGGGTTTTGCCTCGGTTCGAGCACTTTTCCCCACGGCTTTGGCGACGGCCTCGAAGGCCAGCACGGAGGGATCTTCGAACGGTCCGCTTTCCTCGACCACCATCGCGACGGCGGCTTTGTCGTGCGCCTCGTTCGCGAGGCGGGTGAGTTTGCCCTGATCCGCGCTGGTTTCCTCGATCGCCTTGCCTAGAGCCTCCCATTTCGGACGGCCGATGCCATGGGCCGGGCCAATGGCGCGCGCCAGGTCGGTACCAACCATGTCTACGACCGCAAGGGCCATGGAGATCGCGGATTTGGTGACGGTCAGCACCTCTGCAACCTGTGATTGTGTTCCGAAGCCCGATTTGACCAGTTCCTGCGCGAACAGAGCCTTTTCGATATAGGACAGATCGCGCCGCGCCATGTTTTCGGAAATCTGCGCCCTGAGGGCCGCGTCTTCGTCGAGATTGGCGACAAGCGCGCGGACCTTTGCCACCTTATCGGAGCCACGGATTGCTTCGAGTCGGCGCCGTCCATAGACCAACAGGTATTGGTCGGCGTCACTTGGGTGACGGCGCACCAGGATCGGCACGGTCTGGCCGTTTGCCTCGATCGCATCGCGCAAATCGCGCACGTCCGCTGGATTCAGCCGGTCGGCCATTCGGTCATCAGTGATTGTGGCCGGGTCCAACTCCCAGACGTGGTGGGCATCAACCGCATCGCGGGCCGAACGCAGCGCGCGGTTCGAGGACATCATCGGCGTCGTCACCGTGGAAGGCGGGGCAGGGGAGGGAGCCCCGGCACCTGCGAGGCTGTCGAGCATCGACATGCGTTTTTTCTTGCTGCTGGTCATGGGCGCCCCCAGGTCTGCTGAATCAATCCGGCGATTTCGTCATTGACGGCGTTCAGGCTTTCGATGGCCCGGTCATAGGTGGTGCGGGTGAAGGCGCTGCGTTCGACCTCGTAAAGCGTCTGCTTGGTCAGGCCGGCGTCGGAGATAGCGGTGGATTTGAGCATCGGCGCGTTCAGCACCGCGTCGCCATACATGGTGCGCAGGAAGGCGACGATGCGGTTTTGCGGCGCGTCGGCGGGCTCGTATCGGGTGAGGACGTAGCGCATCCAGTCATGGGACATGTCGGCGCCGCTTTCGGCGATAACGTCCATCAGATCAGCCGTCATGCGCAGGAATTGCGACATCGACATCACGTCGAGCATTTCGGGGTGAATGGTGACCAGCACGCCGGTGGCGGCCGAAAGCGCCGACATGGTGAGGAAGCCGAGCTGCGGCGGGCAGTCGATCACCACCACGTCATAGTCCATTTCCACCTGTGTTAGAGCCTCTTTCACCCGAAAAAAGAACAGCCCAGCATTGCCTTGCGCCAGAGCGCGGGGGGTGTCGTGTTCAAACTCCATCAGTTCGAGATTGCCGGGGATCAGGTCGAGATTAGGGATATAGGTCTTGCGGATGACTGAGCGGATCGGATCGGGGTCGTCGTAGCGAATTGCATCATAGAGCGTGCCGCCATCCTCAAGATCAAACTCGGGCTGGACGCCGTGAAGCGCGGTAAGCGAGGCCTGCGGATCAAGGTCGATGGCCAGGACTCTGTAGCCGCCGAGCGCCAGGCGTTGCGCCAGATGGGCGGAGGTCGTGGTTTTGCCGGAGCCGCCCTTGAAGTTCATCACGCCGATGACCTGAAGGTGGTCGCCTTCACGCCGTCCCGGCAGGTAATCGCCGGGTTTGCGAGCGGTTTTCTCCAGGAGCTCGCGCAGGGCCAGGATGTCCTGCGCCGAATAATGGCGGCGGTTGCCCGGCGTCAGTTCGGGGGAGGGGCCCTTGCCATCGAGATGCAGTTTGCGCAGATAGGAATCGTTTACGCCCAGAAGCGCCGCTGCCTCACCGGAGGTGAATGTGCGCATGGTCTTTTCGGCATCGGGGGGAAATAGGCTTTCACGCTGCGTATGCAGCTGGCTTGCCAGCCATTCCGAATGCTGCCGGATCACAGCATTCAGGTCGTCCTGCGCGAATACCTTGTTCATCTGCCCTCTCATCTCCGTGTCGTGTTCACGGAAACTGACGTTTATCGCCTCTTTTCCGTGACTATTGTCTCAAGAGGCAGATTCGCGCAAGGATTTTCTACATCTAGTAGCTGATACTTGCCGAAGATACTACGTTACCCAAGCCGGCTTGGGTGGTTCTGGATCAACCGAACTATCCAGGATCGCGCTGAATGCCATGCACCCCAACACCCCGAAATGCAGAGGAGTATTGCATCAGCCGAATTTCGTGTGCGTCGCAGCGGCCTGCGGTCAACAGGCCAATCGGCGCAATATGAAAAAGCACTAGTTAGCAGCTAGCGAAATGAATGAAGACAGTACTGGAAAACAAATTTGGACGACGATCTTCTATGCTGACATTGGTCATAGCCTCATTGGATGGCCGCAATGCGGACTTTGCTGCCGCTCACTGGAGCCAACTCAATGTCTGCTTTGCTCTGATCTGTCTTCGCCAAGACCACCTTTCATAAGAGAGTTCAGCATCGGACAGGCCGCAGTCCCGTCGTCACAATTTGCGGACAAGCTCAGAAGTGCTTCGCGGAGGCGTGTCAGGTTTTCGATCTTGGCGCTGATGTCATCCAGATGGTTTTCGGCCAAGGTCTTCACTTCACCGCAACTTCGACCACCCTGTTCCGTCAGCGACAAGAACGTCTGAATGATCGAGATCGGGAAACCCAAGTCTCGACAACGCCGCACAAACCTCAACTTCGCAATTTCATCGGGTGAGTATAACCTGCGCCCTCCCGGCGAGCGGCCCGGCTTAGAAACAATGCCTTCGCGCTCATAATAGCGGATCGTTTCGATGTTCACGCCGCTTTTTTCTGATGCCTTGCCAATCGTGAACATTTTGCTTGCTCCTGTAGCCACTACAGGAATTAGAACCGCAGAATGGACCTGAATGCAAATCAACAAACGGCGACCGAACCCGGCATAGCTGCGCGGCTGGTCATGCCAATCGCGGCACTTCTCGCACTGTTGTCAGCCTCATGCTGTGTGTTGCCAATCGGACTGTCGATCATGGGCCTTGGTGGCACATGGCTCACCGTGCTTGGGCCATTCATTGCGTACCGCGGTTTCATCCTTGTTGCTGTCGCCGTCGCACTCATCTGGGCGTGGTATCGGGTGATATCGCCCGGAACATGCGCAAGGCGTAGGCGATCCGCGATAGTCTGGGCATCCTTCGCCACCATTGCCTTTTTGGTTGCGCTGTCATCGCCATATTGGGAAGCCTTAGCGCAACGGTTCATGTGGGATTTGTGGAGATCGACCCGATGAAGGACAAATTACCGGCGCTTGGTCTAGGCGGCACAATTCTTGCGATCCTCTGCTGCTTCACGCCGTTGTTGCCGATTGTGCTAACAGCACTTGGTCTGACTGGCCTGCTTGGCGTTCTCTACAACGATGCTGTTTTGCTGCCGATCTTGGCAGGTTTTCTCATACTGACGGGGTACGCGCTATGGCGACAGAAGCAACAAAAGTAGTTTTGGAATCCACGCTGACCTGTCCATCATGCGGGCATGTGGAGACTGAAACCATGCCTACCGACGCCTGTCAGTGGTTCTATGAATGCAAGTCCTGCCAGACAGTTTTGAAACCGCTCGAAGGTGACTGTTGCGTGTATTGTTCATACGCAACAGTGCCTTGTCCACCAATCCAAGAAGGCAAGTCGTGCTGCGCATAGCGGACTTTCGACACATCGCAGAAAGTCGGAAAGTTGGGCTCGAAGCAAACCTAAGCTGTAAGGCGCTGCCGTGACCGCAGGGCGGGAATATCCAGCCTCTAAGTGGATAAGGTCAAAGATCCGAACTACGGGTTAGAGCCGACTCACATCGCAAGCGACATTTTTGATACTCGACTACCGTACCTGAAGTTGGCGCGTAAGAACCTCAACCATCTTTTTGGCCTCCGATGCATCAAGCCGTCCATGGTTCAAGAGAAATTCGGCGACGTCTCTATCCGTGTAACGCCCAGTAAGTATGTCGTCGCGCAAAATTAGCTTGAGGCGCGCGAATTCGGCAGCGTTATCGTGGCAAATAATGCACTTTTCTTTAAACAGGCGTCCAGTGCCTTGAATGAACTCGAACTGCTCTACTAGCACGTCGATTTCCTGGTCCGATAACTTGCCGTGTCCTGCCTTAAGATAATCAATGACGGGGCGATCAGAGGCTTTTCCGACAAGGCCATTCTCTGTCGCAATCAGTTGCTCGGTAACAAAATCTCCGGCATGCGGTGCGTGGCAGCCTGCGCATCTTTGCTCGTAGATAAGGTGCGGATCTGACTGCTGGGCGTTAGAGGAAACTGCCCAGACTACAACACAGATTACTAAGCCAGTTTTCACAAGCTGTTTCATGTTCAATGCATCCATGTATTGCGAAAGACAACCAGCAATCAGAATAGATGATTTCGAGGTGATCGCCCTTGATGAGCGTCAATTTTCAGACAGGCAGGTATTTGTTTCGGGGTTTATTTTGAGAATGGGCTGATTTCCGCTCTAAGCGCCAGCTTATTTGAGTGTGTCTAAGCGGTTCGCCAATGGCGCGACCGGTTGAGGCGTCCCAATTCCTTGGTGCGACCAAAACAAAAGTTGAAGCTCTAGCCATAACTGAATCGAGGAAGATATGCGCACACTTACACTGATCACACTGTTCGCCATGACCACACCTGCACTTGCTGGCGACCTCACCATGGACACCACACTCGGCACCACATTGGTGGATGTACAGGCCAAGCTGGTCGAGATGGGGTACGAAGTCCGCAAGGCGGAGATGGAAGATGGAGAGATTGAGGTTTACTTCATCAAGGACGGCAAAATGGGAGAAGCCTATGTGAGTCCTGAGACCGGCAAGATCACCAAACTTGAAACGAAGTAACACGATGATGATGAAAGCTTCGGATTACTCAAGCGGGCGCGAAAGCGCCCGCGATCTGGCTGTATGGGACCCTCTTGTTCGATTGATACATTGGTCTCTTGCTCTGACAATTCTTCTGAACGGGGCGGTTATCGATGACGAGAGCAAACTACACGAATGGGTCGGCTATGTCGCGTTGGGGCTAGTCGCCCTTCGCCTGCTCTGGGCCGTGATCGGCCCGAAACACGCTCGGTTTTCAGCCTTCCCGCCAAGCCCGCTAGGGGCAATCCGCCATACGCGGGCGATCCTGCAAGGAGAGCGATCGGTTCACCTGTCGCACAATCCGTTGGGGGCACTGATGGCCTACAACCTCTGGCTAACCGTGATCATGCTTGGGGTGACCGGTTATATGATGACGACGATCCAGTTCTTTGGTGTCGATTGGGTGGAAGAGGTCCATGAGTTGGCTTTCAATTGGCTGATCCTGTCGGTTGCGCTTCATGTCGCTGGCGTAGCGTTTGACAGCTGGCACTCGGGTGTCAATTTGCTGCGCGCCATGGTAAATGGGCGAAAGCGTATCCCTCAGGAAGCCAAGATGGAATGAAGCGCCATAGATCAGCGGCAACCACAAAGAAACGGCGTGCTTTTGCACTTGCAGGCATCATTATGCTGCAGGCTCTCTGCGCGCTGTTTTTTATCGGCGATGTGATTGTCGACCTTAGCCGCGGAGGACATCTTCAAGACCTGCATCTTGGGCTCGAAACTCTGGCGGCGGTTGCCCTCATCGGGGGTGTCTTTTTCCTGATGTTGGAGTTGCGGCGTGTGCTGGAACGCATGAACGAAATGGAATCGGGATTGAAGATTGCGCGTGGAAAGATGCTAGACGTAACGTATGGCTTCTTTGAAGAGTGGAAACTGACAGAAGCAGAACGCGATGTCGCCATAATGATCCTCAAAGGTCTGGATAATGAGACCATTGCACAGGTCAGAAATACAGCGACCGGAACGGTTCGCGCCCAGGCCACCAGCATCTACTCGAAATCAGATACCCATGGCCGCGCGCAGTTCGTCAGCCTGTTTATGGAGGAGCTCATGTCAGGCGGTTTTAGCGCAGATCAGGCTGCAGACGACCAACGGCCAGATGAGGCCAGAGCTTTGCCGGACCGCCCCCACGCAGAATAGTCATCGTGTTTCAGCGCTGTCCGCATAGCGCAGGGCCACGTGTATCGCGGTCTTTCAGGCTGTCTTTGGGATAGCCGGCCCTGGCTGCAAGGCGATATTTCATAGAGCGGGCTCACAGCAGACATCTGACGCAAACAGCCGGGCAATTCAGGGTTCACGGCGGAAATGCGGAACTTTGCGGACCTTGGGGAAGACTGCCCCAATATTGTGGTCAATGTTACATGCCGATCCACATAATGGGACAGACGCAATCAAGAGATCGGCGGTGCCGGGTCTGAGTCGTTCTGAACAATCGCGCATGCGCTGAGACGCCTCGTTCAAGAAAACTTGTTCGCAGAAGTGAAGCCAAGACTTGAACCTATAGCTGCTTGAGGTTTTAAACACAGGGCATCAGGATACATTGGCGAACGCGACCAGTGTGCCCGAAAACAATTGCCGGAGTACAATTAATGCTGACACGACGTCATTTCATCTCGACAACCGCAGCCATGTTTTCTGCGCCATTGGCGAACCCTGTGCTGGCAAAAACCTGGCCAACAGCGGGTGAGAAGGCCGCGTGGGACGCACAAATTACCCCGGTGGGCTATGATCCAGCGACATCTAATCCCTGGGGTCTGCATCCTCGCTTTTTGCCGCAGCGAGTGGTGGCAAATGATGGCTTGAAACCAGGTGATATCCACGTGGATGCAGTTGCGCGTTACCTCTATCACATCGAAGAGGGGGGGACGGCAATGCGCTACGGCGTGGCGATTGCGCGCGGCAGACTCTACGAGCCAGGTACGTACACGATCCGGCGCAAGGTGGAGTGGCCGCATTGGACACCGACCACCTCGATGATCGAGCGGAACCCGGAGTATGCACAATACGCAGACGGGGTGGAACCGGGGCCGACAAATGCGCTTGGATCACGGGCGCTCTACCTGTTTGTCGGCAATCGCGACACCTACTTACGGATACATGGAACACCCCACCCACGTTCCATCGGTGGCCGAGCCAGCTCAGGTTGCGTTCGCATGGTCATGGCGCATATCAATGATCTCTACCCAAAAGTCACGATCGGATCTACGGCATATCTTTATTCTGCCGAAGTGAGTTCCGTCGCGCAAGGTTAGATCCTCGTGGAAATTGCGCGCATATCAGGTGGCAGAAGGTGACAGTGAAACGCAGTCGAGTTGACTGCGGCGGTGATCAGCTTTCTCGGGCCACGCAAATCGGGTTGCCGCCGGTTGTTCGCAAGGGAAGCAGCGTGGTTTCGACGGGTCCGCTGTGTTCGTACCAGTAGCAGCCATCTTCCGGTCGGAAGCGAGCCGAAGCGAGATCCTGACCAGGCGCAGCCAATTCTACCACGGCATCAGGAACTTTTCCGATGTTTGCCGATCCGTCTGGGGTGGTCGTTGCGGTGCATGCTCCCAAGAGCAATACGCTGATCAAGTGTTTTGCTGTTCCAATTCGCACGACAATCCCCTGCTACTTCACACAATTTCAGTTCCTGCCCATATCAATCGCATTCCTGACGCGATGTTGCAATGACTCGAATTTCGCGTGTGCGAGAAAAAGCGTCGATCGCTCACTTCGCCCTTGAACCTCAAGCCACTGTAGATCCTACAGTCCTTTCATCGAGTGATTCTGGAGAGATTAAATGGCGGTGAGTACCAATACCGAGCGTCATGACGCCCATACTGCGCATAAATCGGACGGAGCGGCCTGTTGTGGGACGGCAACGTCGGATGGAGATGTACCTCCCGTGGCTCTGTCGGCTGAGCCGGGACGTAGCTTTCAAGTCAGTGGCCTGGACTGTGCCGAAGAAGTGTCGATCCTCTCCAAGGTGCTCGGCCCTAAAGTTGGCGGCATGAAACATCTGGCCTTCGACGTGATCAACGGGCGCATGACGATTCTGGAGAGCGCCGAGCAGATTTCCGAAGCTCAAGTTGTCAAATTGGTCTCAAGCACAGGAATGACGGCCCGTCCATGGAACGCTGACAACGCCAGCGCCGAACAAGCGGCGCATCTTGCCAAGCAAAAATGGTTTACGCTTCTCAGCGGCGGGTTTTGGGCCGCCGGTTTCGGATGGCACATTATCGAGACCGGTATGGGCGGCGCCCTTGGCCTGTTCGCGGGCCATGGCGAGGCGACGATGCCCATTCCTGAGGTCGCACTCTTTGGATTCGCAATCCTCTTCGGGGTCTGGCTGGTTGCTCCGAAGGCCTGGTCGTCTGCACGCCGCCTGTCTCCCGACATGAATCTTCTCATGGTTGTGGCCGTGGCTGGAGCAATCGCGCTCGGTGAATACTTCGAGGCCGCAACGGTGGCGTTTTTCTTTTCACTATCGCTGTATATGGAAAGCTGGAGTGTTGGTCGCGCCCGAAATGCTGTCTCGGCACTCTTGGATCTCGCGCCACCATCAGCACGTGTCCTGTACGATGATGGATCGGAGGCGGATGTCCCGGCCTCCGAGGTTGCGGTCGGGGCGCATTTCATCGTCAGGGGTGGCGACCGCATTGCGCTCGACGGTCAGGTGACCGACGGGGCAGGGGCCGTCGATCAGGCACCTATCACAGGCGAAAGTGCGCTTGTACCAAAGGAAGCCGGGGACGATGTTTATGCGGGTACGATCAACGGTGAGGGAACGCTCACGGTCCGCGCGACGAAAGCAGCGACCGATACTGTGCTGTCGAAAATCATCCGAATGGTCGGCGACGCACATTCAAAACGCGCCGAGGTCGAACAGTGGGTGGCGAAGTTCGCCCGTATTTATACGCCGATCGTGATGGTCCTCGCGGTGGTTATTGCACTCCTGCCTCCACTTCTTGCTGGCGGCGCTTGGGGCTACTGGTTCTATAACGCTCTGGTTCTGCTGGTCATCGCCTGTCCCTGCGCGCTGGTCATCTCGACGCCTGTGTCCATTGTTGCAGCCCTGACGGCTTCGGCCCGGGCAGGTGTGCTGATCAAAGGCGGCGCATATGTCGAAGCCCCCGGTCGAACGACCGCGCTGGCGATGGATAAAACAGGCACAATCACCATGGGTGAACCGGAAGTGGCCGCGCTCTATCCTCTGGGAGACGCGTCGAAGTCTGACCTCATGGCCCTCGCTGGAGCTTTGGAAGCCCGGTCGTCGCATCCTCTCGCGCGCGCCATCCTTGGCAAGGCCGAACTTGACGGGATCGTGATCAATGCTGCCGAGGACACTCGCACTGTGCCGGGTCGCGGGCTGGAAGGACGCATAGACGGGAAAAAGGTTTGGCTCGGATCTGATCGTTTTGCCGAAGAAAAAGGCTTCGGCGAAACCATTCCATCTGACCTTCGAGATCGGATTGAGTCGGCAGGGAGTACCCTGGTCGCTGTTGGCAATGAAAGCAGCGTGACGGGTCTTCTCGAGCTACGCGATCGTATCCGATCTGACGCCAAGGGGATTGTTGCACAACTGCACGCGCAAGGCGTCAAAACGATCATAATGCTAACAGGCGACAATGAGCGGACAGCACGTGCCGTAGCCGCCGAAGTCGGCATTGATGAGGTGCGCGCAGAGCTTTTGCCCGAAGACAAGGTGACGGCCATCGAGGAACTGGTGGTAGAGCATGACATGGTCGCAATGATTGGTGACGGGGTCAACGATGCGCCTGCTATGGCGCGCGCGCATTACGGGATCGCCATGGGGGCCGTTGGCTCTGATGCGGCCATCGAAACGGCCGACATCGCGCTGATGACCGATGATATCGGCAAGGTGCCTTGGCTGATCGGTCACTCGCGGAGGACGATGTCGGTCATCCGCCAGAACATCGGCATCTCTCTCGCAACCAAGGCCGTGTTCGTGGGCCTGACCGCCTTTGGCATGGCAACGATGTGGGGGGCAATCGCTGCAGACGTTGGCGTGTCGCTTCTTGTTGTCGCCAACGCTTTGCGACTGCTCCGCTCAAAACACGACAAGAATGATCCGAAAGACGGAGAATCCGTCGGGAAGAACATGGCCCGGGGAACGCTTGCCCAAAGTCTTTAGGAAGCCTCCAGAGAGGGCAGAGAGGGGACAAAATGCGCATATTTAACTGGCTGGAAACGATTGTTCGTTCCGTAGGTGTTTTGACCGCTTGGCTGACAGTGGTCCCCATCGCGTTTTTTACTGGCTTGCAGATGCTTGATCGCAAGCTTCAGCTCGGGGTATCAGCAATCCTTCCCGATCTTTCGACTTCCTTGCTCTTTATCCTCATTTTCATGACATTCGGCTTTACCTATCTTCGAGACGGGCACGTACGCGTCGATGTCTTTCGAAGAAACTGGC
This sequence comes from Roseovarius sp. MMSF_3359, assembly GCF_030733385.1. Taxonomy (GTDB): domain Bacteria; phylum Pseudomonadota; class Alphaproteobacteria; order Rhodobacterales; family Rhodobacteraceae; genus Roseovarius. The sequence continues at coordinate 25,169 of NZ_JASHJC010000011.1, forward strand.
CAGCGCGCAGGTTGGCCTGGATCGAACTTGCCGGCTGCCTTTTTGTACTGCTGCCGTTGGCTGCCATCCTAACCTACTACGGGTGGGACGGGCTGATGCGGACAACAAGATATGCCGAAACTGATATTTGGGCCAGACGTATCGCCGGTGTAGCTGGACCAACTCTTCTGGCACTTGCTGGTTTAGTAGTTGTTTCGCGAAACGTTTCTCTCTTGCGTGGGCAGCGGGACACCATTTCACCGAGTTCACAAGAAGACCTGCCCCATGGAAAATGAAATCCTGGCAGTCGGTATGCTGGGGCTATTGGGCCTCGGTGTGTTTAGCGGTTTTCCTGTTGCCCTCGTCCTGACTGCCACTGGGTTTCTCGCCTTTATCACGGCTGTCATTATTGGCGTGACTGATTTCGGCCACCTGGGTCTGATCTACCTTCGAGTACGTGGTGTGCTGACCAATGAAGGTGTGCAATTCACAAGTGTTCCACTTCTCATCTTTCTCGGTTTGGTTTTGAATGCCAGCGGCATCGCCGAAACCCTTTTCCGATTCCTCGGGCAGCTCCTGAAGACGGTTCCAGGCCGGTACGCGATCGCCACGCTCTTGATAGGTCTGATCCTAGCACCTGCCGCCGGAGTTATCGGAGCATCCGTCGTTACTGTCGCGCTGGTGGCGTATGCGCCGATGTTGCGCTCGGGATATCCCGCATCAGCGGCAGGATCGGCAGTCGCCGCATCTGGCGCGCTTGGTGTGGTCTTTCCCCCAGCGATCCTGCTTTTCTTTGTTGCCAATGTATTTCAGCTTCGGTTTGCGCTTATGTATACAGCGTTGGTCGTACCAGTGCTCATGCTTGTTCTCTTCTTCTCGATTTATTTTGCGGTCACACTTCGAAACCGCACAGAGATACCACTGTCGGACCAAGAAAAACCGACGACGCGGGACTTGCTATCCGTGATTGTGGCGATTGGTGTTATTGCCGCCATTCCACTCAGCATCGTGGCTGGTGTCGCGACACTTTCGGAGGCCGCGGGTATCGGCGTCTTCGGCGGATTGTTGGTCGCGTTCTTTCGTGGACGCATGAACCTCAAACTTCTCAACAAAGCAATCGTCCAAACAGCATCCATGACATCTATGGTGTTTTTCATCGTCGTTGGCGCGACGGTCTTTTCTCTCGGCTTCAATCTTTTGGATGGTCCGAACATACTGTTTCAGTGGATTGACAGTTTCGATTTAGGGCGTTGGGTCACGCTCGCGCTGTTGCTCGGGATTATTCTGATTCTGGGATTCGTCTTCGACTGGATTGAAATACTCCTGGTCTTCTTGCCGATTTTACTCCCGGTCTTCGGCCAGTTGGACTTCTCCAACCATGTGGGCTCCGAATATTTCGCGCAAATATGGCTCGCTGGTTTGATTGCTCTTGCGCTTCAAACTTCATTTCTGACACCGCCGTTTGGATATGCACTGTTTTTCGCAAAGATGGCTGCGCCCCCCGGTGTCAATCTCGCGGACATTTACAGAGGCGCTGGACCTCTCGTCGCGATTGAAGTGCTTTTGATAGGGTTGCTTGCGTGGTGGCCGCAACTTATTACGTGGCTACCGGAACTAGTTCTCGCAGGGTCAGACACATCTTTGTTGAACTGACGTTTCATGATACTCTTTCGGTCAAAGAACAAAAAAACAAATCGAGCATTTTCAATGAAACGTCGTGTCTTCCTCTCAGGCTTTCTGGCAGCGATCTTGTCCGGCTGTGCGAGCAAATTCCGAACCTATAGCGGACCTGAAGTTACGCGCCTGCGATTGTACAAGTCGCAACGCCTGCTGGTCCTTGACGGCACGGCAGGACCCCTGCGCACCTATCCGATTGGACTTGGGTTCGCGCCGACAGGCCACAAGCAGTTTGAAGGGGACGGGCGGACACCAGAAGGGTCCTATCTGATAGATCGGCGGAACCCCGAAAGCCTTTTCCATCTTTCGATTGGGATATCGTATCCCAATGAAAAAGACAGGGCCTTCGCAGAGGCACAGGGCAAGTCTCCCGGCGGCGACATCTTCATTCACGGTGGGCCACGTCGCGGTATTGATCCCACTAACGTTCGCGATTGGACGGCCGGCTGCATTTCTGTCACCGATCGCGAGATCGAGGAAGTCTACGCCATGGTGCGCGACGGGACGCCGATCAATATATTTGCTTAGAGAGTTGCTATTCTATTTCCAAGGCAGGTGTAGAGGCAAATCCGGGTGCTGAATTGATCCACCTCAAGGACGCGCTGGCCTATTCTCTTACTGTGACTCAGAGTAAGACGGAGATCGAAATGCACAGAATTCTTGACCAATTTACTTTAGCGATTGTGCTCGCAATAGTTTTAGTGGCGCAACCAGCAGACGCGCAACAGGGCAGTATGAATCAGATGGATTGGTGGGGCTCGGATGGAATGAACCGCGACCACATGCGCTCAGGTGGCATGATGCACGAAAATTGGTCGTGGGGGGCTATGGGACCAGAGCAGCGCCAGCGGATGCAGCGCCACTGGACCTACATGAATGAAGGCGTCACCGCAGATTATCGCGGAGCTCGAAACCCGTTTCAAGCGTCATCAAAAGTCGTCTCCGCCGGCGCTCGTCTCTACAGTGAGAATTGCGCGGCATGTCATGGAGCCCGTGGTTTTGGCGACGGTGAAGCCGGACGCGGATTGGTGCCATCGCCAGCGTTGCTGAATCAGCTGCTACGGATGCCGATGGCAGGAGACGAATATCTGCTTTGGGCGATCTCGGAAGGAGGCGAGCGTTTCGGCACGGACATGCCAGCATTCAAAAACGTGCTGCAAGAAGATGAGATCTGGCGCATCATAGCTTACATGCGGTCAGGTTTTCCATCCGTCGATTTTGAGCAGTAAGCGTTTTAATGTTGCTTGAATGTCAGGCTCTACCGAACCTGTCGTGACTGGGCCAATTGGCGCAGAAGGGTCCAGAGATTGGCAATAGCCATCGCTATGGCGTTCAGACCGGAGCAGCCCGGTGACAAGACCTGCATCCGGTACTGCGTGCCCGCAATTGGTCTTGTCATTTCGCCGATCTATACGCCGAGAGGTTGGCGATGATATTGCACTGCCAGACTACAGGATTGGCGAGAGTTGCAACTTTGGGCGCGACGATGACGATGTACGTCACCTAAGCATCCACTCACCGCGCGGAAAAAAGGCATGAAAAGCAAAGGCGAACATTACGTCGTGGGGAACGTTTCGTCCGTTCCTACGAACACGGATTGTGCCGACGTCTCGTCCCTGGCCAATACGTGCTGAGTCCAATGCGGAAGCCTGCCCGGCGGCCCAGGATAAGGTTATGCCAGACTCTCTGATCTCCCCTGCAGAAGCCAGGCGTGATACCGGCCAGGCGCGATTGCCAACGCGTACGACACGGGCCAAGGGCGGGATGCCGTGGGGTGGCAATTCTCCATTACAGAGGAATGGCCGGCTGGAGCTGTCATAACTGACATAGGGATTTCGACCATAGGTACGCGAAAAGTTCGGCTGTGCCATGACCAGGCCGTTCGGGTTACGTGTCTTGAACTCCGCCCAGCTCTCCATCCAGCTCGGTATGGACGTCAGCTCTGCCCCAGTGAAATACCCGACGATGCCTTCGCCCGTTGCCTGCTGCCACCAGCTTTCGGTCTCTCTGTCGTACATGATCAGATTGGAATCCTTCAGCTTGCCTGTCACGCCAAATGTTAGGACCCGCCCCTTGACGCGGCGGTCGAATGTTGGGGCGGAATTGCAGAGCGGGCAATAGGTGACAGCATAAGGCACGCCACCGACTTTGTCGTTGACGATTTCGTGCCAGGTCAGATAGCGGATTGGGTACGTTCGAGGAGTTTGGCCTTCGATTTCCACGGTAACTACGGGTTCGCGGTCTTCAATTCTCGTCTCGTTCTTGGCGCGGACAGATTTAGGTGAGCTGAGCGCCGGAATACCGTCCCTTGGCGGACCGCCTGACAAGATTTCGGTCCAATTAGCGACGTTTGTTTTCCCGAAATCGGTGTTCGGCCATTCTTGCCGCCAAGCTTCAGGACTCGCAGCTACCGTTGTTGCGATAAAAAGAAGAAAAGTCGTCACGATTGCTAGATGACGATTGCGCATGGCTGTTCCTCCTCAATTCCCGATTAGCGTGACAGAAGGCTTTATCCCGGCATAGCCGCACTCACGACAAATTGAGCGAAGGTGCTCGGTGGGAAGATGATTTCGGGATTCACGAACAAACGGTAAATCGCAAAGTTACTTTTCATCACGGCCTCGTGAGTCGCTGGATTCGGTTGATCTGCATCAAGTTTGTGAAAACGCTCTTCTAGTAAATTGGGACGTGCAAATACTACATTGGGACTTTCGAAAGGTGTCGGAATGACGAGAACGCGAATTTATCGGATTGCAGCAAGTCTTTGCTCCCTCCTAGTTGCCGGGCCCGCGCTTGCGGACGCCGAACGGATCGGCACTGGGTATTACAATCACATGTGGGGAGGGGGATGGGGTATCATGGGCGCAGGCACCATGATCCTGTTTTGGGTGTTTGTTATCGTGCTGGTAATCGCCGCGGTGAGATGGCTGTCACAGCAAGGCCATCGCATGGATAACGACGACAAGAGCGCTCTGAGAACGCTCGAAGAGCGACTTGCAAAAGGCGAGATCGATGTTGCCGAGTTTGAGGATCGAAAGAAGGCGCTAATGTTCTGAAATCCCCTGCGCAAGGTCTATTAAAAATTCAAACCATGGTTTGATCCGCTGTCGTTAATTCAATGGTCAACCGACCGGTTATTCGCGACCTTCCGTTCAAAGAAGCGCGCTTCGTCGAGATTGCTGAACGTCTTGAGGTCAAACCTCCCACAGTCACAAAAATACCTCGAGGCTGCAGGACTGGTTCGCGAGCCATATCGCGCCATTTTCCTTACCGAGATTGGACAGGCACTCGCCGAGACCTGCAAGCGGCGGCACCGGATCGTGGTGGCGTTCCTCCTCGGATTTGGGATCGACAAGGAGACAGCCTAGCGAGATGCAGAAGGCATCGAGCATCATGTCAGCGAAGCTACTCTTCAGGCGTTTGAACGCCATCTTAATGAAGACACGTAAACCGGATATTGAGCCTTCCCAAATGCATATCACGAGGCTGGCCGCGTTCTTTGCAGCGACCTCAGAGTCGTCTTGAAAATAATGCGTTCAGCGGGCCAAAGAGAGCACGCTGATTGCCGTAACCATAACAAGGCAAAACATGGCAAGTGCTCCCAAAGCAAGTGACCGGGCCATCTGCCGATTGGGGTTCGCAACCTTCAAACGCAGTTCGGCGGCGGTTTCGGGAAACTCCAAAGCAGCGGAATTGGACCGCTGGTGCGCAAATCTCGTGGCCCACCTCCGCTCTTCTGCCCGATGCCATTCATTTAGCACAAGAATGATGGCCAAAATCATGATCATGGAAGACGGCACCCAGATTGTGTATCCGCCGATTGTTTCGTCGGCCAATGCACTTAGCGAACCCTCCCACGCAAGGGTATGATATTCAGCGTAGACGACGGTTTCTTTCAGGGTTGTCAAACAACCGAGGAGAATGTTGGAGACAATCACGATGAAGCCGGAAATAAGCCGTGCAGCGCGCGCGTGTCCCGCAGGTGGATCGCGCGGATCCAGCAGCGTCGCGAAATACCAAAGTCCGGTTACTACCATCATGCCGTGAGCGAGCGCTTCCACAGCCGGGATTCTCTGAGCAAACCCGTAGGCGATAGGGATCTGCCAAAAAAAGATAACGGCGATCAGCATTGCTGCAGCGAGCTTGGGATGAGCAAGCCGACGTATTAGGCGATTTCTGCCGTATGAGCGGACCCGGCGACGCCACCGGCGGGGCAGGGCCAAATGGATCAGGTGCCAGGGATGTGCCAAGGCGACCAAAAGCGGCCCGAGAAGCCTGAGCAACAGGTGTTCGACCTGATGGGCGGAAAAAAGACTATGACCAAGGGGAGCCAATGGCGCGTTGCTCGCCAACGCGATGCTCCCAAGACCGGCAAGAAATAAACTCACGTGTAAGGTGGTGACGGGCGGCCGCAATCGGGCTGGCCGCGACAGACCCAGCAGGTACAGGAACAGCCCACCCAGTAGCAGTAGAACCGCAACCGGCGAGAGTCCGGGCCCGAAGGGGTCAAAGCCAAGGGCCCGTTCAATCACTGCGTGTCGACCGATGTAGAGGGAAACAGGCGTGCCACACCTGCAGCCGCTCCTCTGGCGACTCCAACATCTGTTGACATGTTGAGAAAGTCGCCCTGTGTCCAAAGCAGAAGCATATTGTCATAAAAGCGTGACAGCGGATGCCCGGACTGTCCCGCGGGGATGATGTAGCGCGAGCTGTTCGCATCCGCCAAGGACATCACTGCTTGAAAGTTGGACCCGTATCGGGTGTCAAACAGCCTATCGGCACCGGCATCAAAGAACGAAACCCTTTGGGTGTCCGGACCGCCTGAGATGGGCGCGATGAGACTGACAAGACTTCCCAACAGGCCGGCATCACAGATGGCAGACCACTCCATGACAAGCTTGTGCTCTGCCCCCCAATACCAGACGCTTGGATCATCACCGTATCGATCTGTGATCCAGTCCAGCGCGTCCTTCAGCGCTCTTCCAACCATTTGCTGACAGGTTTCGAGCTGTTCGGAGAGCCGAACGTCGCACCAAGCGGCGGCACCGTCGCGATTCCTCAAAACGGCGTACAGAAATTCTGGATTGGGCGTATTCCAAACAGCCTCCATCGCGGGAAACTCGTCTTGGAGAATCCTGCGCTGCAAAGCGCGAACCCAAGCCCAGTAGACCAAAGGTTCGGGGGACATCCGATCCATATCACCGTTCCAAAGCGCCAGACGAGCCAGCACATCTTCTCGTAGTGCCTGGAAATCCGGGGGCGTCTCGCCCGTTGCCGGATCGTCGAACCAGAATTCCCGCGCCATAATCGGAAGGAGAATACGGGACGCTTCGCTCACCGAATCCAGCAGCACGGCCACCGCCCCATCGAGAGAGAATACGGGCTGACGCGCGTCGAGCCTGTCGCGCCGAATGCGCCGGAAGTCCTCAGGCGTCCCAGGCTGGCGTGGCGTCGTCGGCCATTCGATCAGGGTTTCATGATCGGCAATCACGAATGCGAAACCGGGCACAGAAATCTCATCCAACCAGCGTGACGCCTGAACTGCATCATCGGCGTTCATGAGTCGCTGGAGCGCTCTCAGAAAATCCGCAGCAGTCCTGATTTCATTGGTGTTTGGGATCGTGGCGGATGCAAAGCCAACACTCTGAACGCCCCAGATAAGTCTGTCCGAGCGTCCGACAAGTATCATCGGCAGCCCTGGCAAAGTTGCGCCAATCACGGGTCCGCTCGGGAGTTGGAGATCAGCTAGATACCATTGCGGCGGTAGGCTTAGGGGTCCTGCAATTTCGGCAAGAACAATGGGCTGACTTGACGCCGTGCGCTCTGCTGGAAGCCCCCAGGCCCGTAGAAATGTTTCGGTGGCGGCACCATAGAGTTCAGGCGTATCGGGCCTGTCCGTGGGGATCTGGCTTTTCACCTCTTCCCGCGATAGGGATGCACTCGGGTTTTCACGCAAGCTGGCTAGAAAGGCCTCGGCGATTGCCAGACTGTCTGACGGCGTCCACGGAGCGATAGAGGACCGTAAGAAAAGCAACTCCGGTGTCCCTCTTCCACGTCCGCCTTCAGCGATTACGCTGATCCAGGCGTTGATCCCGCCCGAATAGGCCGACAAGGCTGTTTCAACTTCCCGGGGTAAAACTGCTTGCGTCGTTTGTGTCCCGCGTGCGCCGGCCGCACGTCGCATCCGAAGCAACTGGCCAAGCCGGTCTTGGGCGTGCACGAAACCCAAGGCGAAGAAGATGTCCTCTCGAGAAGTCCCCGAAACATGTGGAACACCCGATGCATCTCGGAGGATTTCAACGGTCGCGCTAGTACCTGTGACTGTAAAGTCTTCCGAGTAGTCTGGCACCGACGCGATCAACAAGTATCCTGCCGCCGCCACCATCAACCCGGCGATTGTGGCGACTACCAGAAAAACCTTCATCAGAAATCGGAATAACACCCTCATCATTGTGTCCAATCACACGCGCGCCTAACCCAGAACGCGGGCGAGGACGATTGAACAAAACATGCCAAGCAACCCAAATGTGATAGCGCTGCTTACGGCATACTGAGCCATGTCGATGCGGTTTCCGCGACGCCTTTTGGCCAAAAGAGCACCCCAGATGGCGCCGCCAAAACTGGCTAGGAATACAATCACGTGTCCTGTTCCTTCTTTTTTGCAGCATCGACTTGTTGGTTCTGTCGACCTGGTAGCCTCAAGAGCGCCCAACCGCTGCCGACCAATACAAGCAGCATCCAGTCGCCGAAACGCGCATACGGGGTTTTGTCCATTGCCGGGGGAAGGCTTGCGTCGATGATGCCGGTCACGCCGGTATCGAGCCGCGCCACAGTCGCGCCAGTTGCGTCAATCACAGCCGAGATACCCGTATTTGCGGCACGGATCACTGGAAGCCCTTCCTCGACGGCGCGCATTCTCGCCGCAGCGAGGTGCTGTTCTGGACCGATACTCCTCCCGAACCATGCATCGTTGGTCGCATTGAAGATCCAGTCCGGCCGGAAGAGCCGGTCAACAACATCGCCGGGGAAGATGATCTCGTAGCAAACCGCGATTGCGACCAGTGGAATTCCGGGCAGCGCGATTGTGCGGGGACCTGGCCCCCGTGTAAAATCCCCAAGACCTTCCGTCATCCGCTTTAGAGGGAGCCACTCTCCGAAAGGGACATACTCCCCGAACGGCACCAGGCGATGCTTGGTGTAGCTTGCAAGGGTGTTGCCGTAGCGGTCGTAGGCTTGCACAGTATTGAAGTAGGAAGCGCCACCCTCAAATGCCACGCGATCAGGCACACCGGTTAACAGGAAAGTTCCGTCGGGCAATTGCTCGGTAATGCGAATGCGGGCCTCGTCATCCTCATCCAGATAGCCAGGAAATGCCGTTTCCGGCCAAAGCAAGACATCGAATGAGCCGGGGCGTGTGGACAGGCCCAGATAACGTGTCAGTGCCCGATCACGGCTACCAGCGGCCCATTTCTCCTGCTGCGGAATGTTGCCTTGCACAATTCGGAGCTCGGTCCCGGGGCCCTCAGCGGATGACGACGCCATCCTTAGGATCCCGAAACCATAGGTAGACACCGTCAACGCAACGAAAACCGCGAGCGCGGACCAACGTACCAGATCTCGGACGGCGAGGGCGACTCCCGGTAATGCGGCGGCGAAGACGGCCAGAAAACTCAGCCCGTAGCTGCCAAACCAAGCGGCGGGCTGACGCAGGGCTGCATAGTCAACAAAGGCATAACCCGCGAGATTCCACGGGAATCCAGCCAGGACATGACCGCGTAGCCATTCTGCGCCCGTCCAGCATGTTGCAAAGAGCAGTGCCAAGCCCACGCCAGTCGCCGCATGTCGTGCCGATAGACGGACAAATATCGCGGCGGCCAGGCCCGGAAAAACAGCGAGAAAGGCAGACAGGCTGGCGACGGCAGGAATGGCCAGGGCGCCAAAGCGGTCTGCGTCAACGAAAAAGCTCTCTGCGATCCACGATATTCCGAAGCCAAATTGCCCGAGACCAAAGGTCCAGCCAACGAGAAACGCCAACCGCGTTGAAAGACCGAGCAAGCAGAGCAGGAGGGTCGCATAACTGATAGGAAGGAAAATCAGCAGGGAGAAGGGCGGCAGGACAAGTACCGACAGAGCACCGGCACCTGCTACCAGCGGCAATCGGAACAACTGGATCTGCGGCGAGCGTACGAAAGTTGGCACGACCGCTGACACGGATCACTCAGCCTCAGCGCGGCGTGACTTGGTGGCCGACAGGAAAAGGAGGATCACAATTCCGAGAACCAGCAGTGCGTCAGCGAGGTTGAAGGCCGGCCAATGCAGCGACCCGGCATAAAAGTCGAGAAAGTCCGTAACCGCATGATAGCGCACGCGGTCGAGCACATTGCCGAGCGCTCCACCGATAACCAGCCCGTAAGCCAAACCTTCTATGCGATCCTGCGTGCGCAACAGCAGACCAATCATCCAAACGCAGATGACAAGCGCTAAGACTACGAGGCCCCACCAGGGCGCACCACTCAGGAGCCCAAACGTGACCCCGTCGTTGCGAAAGAAAACGACGTTGAAACCGGGAAATATAGGCTGGCCGTCACGAAGCAAACCCGCATTTGCGATCACAATCGCTTTCGTCCCTTGATCAACCAAGAAAGCTCCGATGGCGGAAATCAGGCCAATCGTCAGCGGTGACACTTGGTGATTCATCTTTGTACCTCAACAAGACCTAAAGAAATCGGCTCCGTGAATGCGAAACACCTCAAAGCGACAGGCTGTATGACATCCCCACAAATTAAAACTCTCTCGGCAGTTGGGCCAAAGCCTTCGTCCGTAAAAAATGCCGCGCTATTCATTCGACGACGCCTCCGAGTAATGCAGTTCAGGAACCGGGATAGTTCGTGAAAACTTCTGTCGACCCATCTTCGTTTATCAAAAACACATCATAGGCCTCGCGATCGTCTTCCGGCCCCATACCCGGCGAACCATAGGGCATTCCCGGCACTGCCAGACCGACCGCGTCCGGCCGTTCTTCAAGGAGTCGACGAATATCGGAAGCCGGTACATGCCCTTCAATCACGTAGCCGTCCACGAAGGCAGTATGGCAGGAGACCATGGGCTGAGGCACGCCACTGTCGAGCTTCAGGCGAACAAGCAACCCGCCGAAAATGTCCTCGCCGGTCGGGGCGAATCCGTTCTCCTCAAGATGGTTCATCCAGCTGAGGCAGCATCCACACCCATTGGTTTTCTTCACGTCGATTGGGGTTGCCTCGGCGAGCGCTGAAGCGGACGAGAATACGGTTAACGCAAGAGAGATAGTGATAAGATTGAATTTCATGGATCAAAGCCTTTCGTTTTCATTGACCGCAAACCGGGCTGCGAGATGGGTCTTGAGTCTTATGCGGGCCTCCTTCAACCGAGCGCCAGCCAAGACGTCCTGTATCTCATCGGCCGTCGTGGCGGCAAGCCGGTCATCGGAGAGCGGGTCGGTTGGACGACCGTCGACAAGCACTTCGTAATGCAGGTTGGGCCCGGTCGCGGTACCAGTCGCACCGACCTTGCCGATAACGTCCCCAGCCATCACTCGTTTACCCTGAGATATGTCTTCGGGGACTGCGCTGAGATGGGCATAGCGAGTCTTTGTCTCTGCGCCATGCGCGACCTCGACCACACGCCCGTATCCACTGCGCCAACCAGTAAAGGCAATCCGGCCAGGCGCTGTCGCGTGGACCGGCGTGCCTTTCGCAGCGGCGAAATCGACGCCCGTATGCATCCTGACGTTCCCGTAAACCGGATGGCGGCGCTGCCCGAACACCGAGCTGAGCCGTGCTCCGTCTACGGGTTGCGCAAAGACACGCAACACTTCGCCATTGACATAAATGGTTGCCCGGCCCGTTCCATCTTCCGGCCAGACCACCTCGTAGAGCGCATCTCCGAAATTGAGCGCCGCGAAGGTAATCTCAGGCTGGCCAATCCGCTCGTCGCCGAGGCGCGCTTCACGCCATAGAACCTGAAGAGTTTCGCCGCCTTTCAACTCCCGTCGAAAGTCAACTGTCCCTCCCAGCATCTGCGCCAGATCGACAGCAAAACGCGCCGGAATACTTGCCTCTTCCAATGCCTCAAAGAGCGAGCTGTCGATAACGGCCCCACCGGCCAGGATAACATTCTTCGGATCGGGATTGAGCGTTCGGGTCGTTGTGCTATCCCCAAAGAGCGCCTCGATGATCACACCGTCGTTAACGCCAAGTGCCACGCTGCGAAGCGCGCCGCCGGGTGTCAGAACAACCGTCAGCTCATGACCCGGACGCAAGCGCCGCAAATCGTATTCCGCACCAATGGCGAGAGCCACCTCTACACGATCCGGCCCGTCAAGACCTGCCTCCTTGAGAAGTGCATCAAGGGTTTCGCCAGATGCGATGTCGCGCGACCAGGTGGTCAACGGTGGGCGCGCTGCAGACAAAGCCTCGTTTGCTGACGCCAGAAAGGGGACCGACGGGCGCGGAACGAATGGCGACACGTCACGGCCTTTTGAGGCTATCGCCGGCAAATTCGGTGCCACGACAGGTGGCTTCTGGAGGGCGTTTGGTGCCCAATCGCCGACTGTCGCTAGTGCATTTGGCACTGGGTCTACCCCCAAATTATTTAACAATGCGACCACCAAGCCCGAAATGCTGACCGCCAAGGCCACTCCCATGGCCCAATACCTCAACTTCATGTTGTCCCCTCAGTATTGTTCTGCATCGCGCGCCGGATTTTCGGCACCGCGAATTCTCTTGCCTCGTGATTGTCTATTGTACTGACAAAGCGCCCCTCGGCGTCGAATAGAAAGACGCTTGCTGTATGGTTCATCGTGTAGTCACCATCGTCGGTCGGCACCTTCGCGTAAGTGGCGCGAAACCCCTCGGTCACACGCTCGATCTCCTCTGGCGCACCTGTCCAACCACGAACGGTTGGGTGAAAATAGCCGACATATTCAGCCATCGCATTTACTGTGTCCCGCTCCGGATCCACCGTAATGAACACGACGTCGAGGTCGTTGGCGTCGTCTTCCATGTCGTCAAGCCAGCCTGAGATATCCGAGAGCGTCGTCGGACATACGTCCGGGCAATAGGTGAATCCAAAGAATACCATGCTGGGACGCCCAATAAGCGTTTCGGGGCCAACTGCATTGTCCTCGTGGTCGGTTAGCCGGAAATCCATCGCGGAGAGGGGCAGGGGGCGTTGACCGGTTTGCTCCAGCGCACCCGGCCCGTCCACTTGCCACCAACCGGCAAAGAGTGTCCCGCTAAGTACTGCCACGCCCAATGCGGCATAACCCAGGAGTTTCCGACGCTGCATCAACCTTCCGGGCCTCGCGCGGCAATACCAAGAATTGGAACCTCAACGATGACTTCGTCACCATCCGCGAAAACGAGCGTCAGGGAGAATGCTTCTCCCTCCACCATCGGTCGCGACAGGCGCATCAACATCGCGTGCAGGCCGCCGGGCTCCAGCGCGACTGCGTCGCCAGGCGAGATTTCTATCTCACCCGCTGGTGACATGGAACTCACACCCTGCTCGTTCGTCGACGTGAGGTGGATTTCGGGCATCATAGCAAGGTCGGTCCGCAGACCGGCCAAGACTTTTGTCTCGTCGCCGGTGTTGCGGATCGTCATATAGGCGGCACCCGGCCGGTTTGTTCCGATAGAGGCTCGGGACCAGGCTTCTTCAACCACCACGGCTAGCTCCTCAGCCTTGGCAGTCGCTGCAAACCCCGCGATGATTACCGTGGTCGCGATCAAACTCTTCATTACCACATTCATGGAAATCTTCTCTTTCTGCTCAGGTTTGCGCGGCGGCGACTTCGGTTGCAACAAGGCGCCGCAGCTCTGCTTCCCCGAACGGATCGAGAGGTTTGCCATTCACGAAGAAGGTTGGTGTCTGGCGAACCCCCATGGCTTCAACATCCTTGCGGTCCTGATTGAGAACCCCAACGGTTTGCGGTGCCATCATTTGGGTGCGCGCGGCCTCTTCATCGAGCCCCGCGTTTGCGGCTATTCCAAGGATGAGCTCGGGACGAATGCCGCCGTGAGATGCCCAGCGTGGCTGCTCTTGCAGAATGGCCTCAAGAACTGGCAAAAAAAGGTCCTGCATTCGGGCCGCTTCCAACACGCGGATCGCCGTTTCGGACCCCTCACCATGAAACGGAGTGTACCGGATCACGACGCGGACCGCGTCCCCGTGTTCCGCCATGATGTCCTTGACGATTGGGTGAAAGGCGCGGCAGGCCTCGCAGGCCGGGTCGAAAAACTCGACGATCGTTACAGGCGCGGTCTTGGGCCCGAGGATAGGGGAGTAGGGCCGCATCAACGCCTCCGCCAGTTCGGGGGCAACAGGTTCGGCTTCCGCGAGCGGGGCAAGGCGGGTGGCGTACCATGTCGCGCCACCAAACCCCACAATGCCGAGAGTTAGACCGGATAAAATGACGCTCCGTCTGTTCATTTTTGTGTCTCCTTGAGTGAGCGAGCCGACAGCATGCCAATGAGGGTAAAGGCGACCAGCGCCATCAGAGGAATCGGAATGCCGAGGATCAGTTGATTGTCATCCGTGCAGGACGGGACGGTTGCGGTGCATGGTTGGATGCGCTCAGGAACCAGTCCGACATAAAGCCCCATGTGCCAGAGCGCCACAGCCGCACCACAAAGCGCCAATACCATCCCGTAACGGCCTGCCTGGCGATCCTGCCACCAGAGACCGAAGCCCAGAACGATTGCCAACGGGAACATGAAGACGCGCTGGAACCAGCAGAGCACACAGGGTGTCTGCCCAAGCACCTCGCCGACAAATAGAACGGCGAGCGATGCGACCAGCGCGATGATCCACGCCAAGCCAAGGGCCGTTTCTCCAGATACGCGGTCCATCATCGTCAGATCCTCGCTCTCAGATCTGCAAGGATTTCTTCAGCGGGTGTACCATAGGGCCAGGAATCGGCAAAACCTGCGTCAGGATCGAACAGAAAGAGATGTGAAGTGTGCCCCATCGTGTAACCGTCGGGTGAGGCGGCTTCTTCAATTCGCTCGAAAAAGATTGGAAAGGTTTCTGATGTCTCCGCGATCTGCTCGGGCGTGCCAGTAAGTCCAATTATGCCGGCGTTAAAGAGCGGCAAATACATTGCTAATTCCAGTGGCTTGTCTCGTTCAGGATCAATTGAAATAAAGAGTGGCTGCACCTTCGACGCATCGCTCCCTAGCCCTTCCATCACAGCTGCAACCTCGGACAGTGTTGTGGGACAGACGTCGGGGCAATTCGTGAAGCCGAAAAACACCAGCATCCAACGGCCTGAGAAATCGTTTTGAGTGCGGACCATGCCCTGATGGTCGGTCAATTCAAAGGCAGCCCGGAACGCTGTTGCATCATTGCGCGATTGATCGGCACGATAATCTGCCCAAAGAAGCAACAAAACGAAGGCCAGCGTTGCAACGCCCGCCAGACTCCATAGAAATACTTGAAATGTTGTAAATTTCAATTCAAACCACCCGCCCATCAATCTTCATTGCAAGCGCACATACATCCTCAAGCTACTAGAGGTTCAATGCTCTTTTTTATCCTGCGGCGCGGTGTCACGTGTTTGTGAATACTAAGCAGTGCTTGCATGTCAATTTTTGAAAACCTACAGTGACTGTGCTTTTTGGGAGAACAGCAAATGCTCACAATTGGAACCTTCGGGAAAAAGACAGGCACCAAAGTACAGACCAACCGCTATTGCGAGCAGATTGGGCTGATGCCTGAACCGGGAAGGACCGAGGGTGGGCAGCGGCGTTATGGAAATGCCAAACTCGACCGACTGTCATTTATCCGGCATGCGCGCCAGCTGGGTTTTTCGCTGGAGGCCATTCGCAAACTCCTGGATCTCTCCGACGAACCGAACCGGCCTTGCCATGAAGCAGATGTCATCGCGCGCCGCCAGTTGAAGCATGTTGAGCAACGTATCGCGCGGCTGGAGGCGCTGCGTACTGAACTACAGCGCATGGTGCTTGAATGTAGCGGCGGAAGTGCTTCGGAATGCCGTGTCCTGGAAGTTTTGAGGGACTGTCTGACATCAGCGGCAGAAAAAGCAAACTCATCACCACAGAATTCTACCGCTATTCGCGCAACCCATAATATGTTGCCGATATGGCCATCCTTTTGGGTTTTGGCCTTTTGTTCTCGTCCATCTGGGCATGGCCCGTGATGGCAGTTGGAATTACCGCTTTGGCCATTGCCCCATTTGCCGAAGAGCCGTGACTGCGCGAGCAGTATGGTGGGAAATTCGATGAGTATTGCGCTGCAACGCGTCGGTTCCTGTAAGAAGGTTGGTTCACAAAAATGTCATAATTTGGCATATTGAACCTCTAGCAGCTATAGGATGTAGAAGACCGTAATCTCGGAGAGAAGGCGAGCGGACCAATGAATAATTCGTCTAAGACAAGACGCCAATTTATTTGTTCGGCAGCGATTGGGTTTGTTTCCGCGCCAGCGTTCCTTAGGGCCCAAGAACTAGAGCCGTCGGCAGTACGCAGGAATATCTCCTCATTCAGCGTAGTTTCTTGGCAAGACCATTTTGTCGATTTGAAACATGGTGCGATACTATGTGACATCGATTCCCGCGCAGTCCAATATTGGTCAGAGGATGAGAGTGTCTACAAGCTATACCCATCGAGTATTCCGGCGTCGGAAGAATTAACTCGTCGCGGCTATACAAGGGTCGTAAGAAAAGTAGAAGGTCCCAGTTGGCGACCCACACCATCAATGAAATTGCGAAACCCGGAATGGCCGGACTATTGGCCGCCTGGACCCGACAATCCTCTAGGAACGCACGCACTCTATCTATCCTGGCAATATTACAGGGTGCACGGTACGGGGGACACACGGAAAATCGGAAGGCGGTCGTCCAATGGTTGTATCGGGCTTTATAACGAGCATATCGCCGAACTCTTCGACCTCGCCGAAGTTGGTACTCAAGTGAGGATATTCTGAACGTTCGAGCATGCTCAATTGTTACATTTGTCGTTGTAAGTTAGAGAGCAGAGGATCGTTTTGAGATGGCGACATTCAGAAGGACGTCTGCTTGCGATCCGTTGCCCTTGGTCACGGTTCCGGCATTAGGAAAAAGGTTGTATCAAAAATGATACCGGAAAGCGGCCACTTTGCCCTGGTTCTAGCGCTCGCCGTCGCTCTGGTACAAAGTGTTCTGCCGATCCTTGGTGCGCGTACCGGGCGCGCGCTCTTGATGGAAAGCGCTCGCACGACGGCGTTGCTGCAGATGATTCTGGTGGGCATAGCCTTCGCATCCCTCGTCCGCTCGTTTGTGGTAAGTGATTTCACAGTTCGCAACGTCTTGGAGAACTCGCATTCCCTAAAACCGATGATATTCAAGGTTGCCGGCAGCTGGGGCAGCCACGAAGGGTCGTTGCTGCTCTGGACCCTGATCCTCGTCGTATTTGGTGCCGGTGTTGCGCTTCTTGGGGGCAACATTCCGGCTGCTTTGAAGGCCAGGACCTTGTCGGTCCAGGCATGGATCAGTGCCGGGTTCCTGACGTTTATGCTCTTCACCTCGAACCCGTTTGAACGGGTGTTTCCGCCACCGCTCGATGGGCAGGACCTCAATCCGCTGCTACAGGATATCGGTTTGGCGATGCATCCGCCGCTACTCTATTTCGGCTATGTGGGGTTCTCGATCGTTTTTTCTTTCGCTGTCGCAGCGCTGATCGAAGGCCGGGTCGACCCAGCCTGGGCTCGCTGGGTGCGCCCGTGGGCGCTTGCCGCCTGGATCAGCCTGACAGCCGGGATCGCCCTTGGATCGTGGTGGGCCTATTATGAACTTGGATGGGGCGGCTGGTGGTTCTGGGACCCGGTCGAGAACGTTTCATTCATGCCCTGGCTCCTCGGAACCGCACTATTGCATTCGGCAATTGTGACTGAGAAACGCGATACATTTAAAAGCTGGACGATTTTGTTGGCCATCTTGACCTTCTCTCTGTCCCTCCTTGGCACCTTCATCGTGCGCTCGGGGCTTCTGACCTCTGTCCATGCGTTCGCTGTTGACCCCGAGCGCGGGCTCTACATTCTCGGACTGCTTGGGGTGACCATCGTCGGATCGCTGACACTTTACGCGTGGCGTGCTCCGCAGCTTGAGCCGGGCGGTCTCTTTCGGCCTATCAGCCGCGAGGCCGGCCTGCTGATCAACAACCTGCTTCTCGCGACGGCAACAGCCACCGTGCTCTTCGGCACACTCTATCCGCTCTTTGTCGAAGCGCTCGCAGACGAAAAGGTGTCCGTCGGCCCGCCCTATTTCAACACAACCTTCATCCCGTTCATGCTCCCGCTGGTGATCATGATGGGCATCGG
Organism: Roseovarius sp. MMSF_3359; assembly: GCF_030733385.1. Classification (GTDB taxonomy): domain Bacteria; phylum Pseudomonadota; class Alphaproteobacteria; order Rhodobacterales; family Rhodobacteraceae; genus Roseovarius. The sequence continues at coordinate 43,178 of NZ_JASHJC010000011.1, forward strand.
CCCCTTTCTTTCCTGGAAGCGGGCGGACCTGCCGGGCGTCTGGCAGAGACTCCGCTGGGTTCTGGCCATCGCCTTGGGAGTGGGTCTTGTGGTCTGGTATTTGCAAACCGACGGACCACTTCTGGCCGTCATCTCCCTGGCAATCGCGGCTTGGGTCTTTGCGGCAAGCCTTCGGGAATGGGCACTTCGGATAAAAATGTTCGATGCGCCCCTTCCAGAATCGCTGCGGCGTGCCCGTAATCTGCCGCGGGCCGCGCATGGTATGACCTTGGCGCATATCGGTATTGCGGTCTTGATCTTGGGGTTTGTTGGCTCCACGGCGTGGAAAGAGGAACGGATCATCTTCGCCGAGCCTGGAACGAGAGTCGAGATCGCCGGGTTCGAGGTTGTCTTCGAGGGTATCGAACGCGTCCAGGGTCCGAACTATATCGCGCAGCAGGGTCAACTGCGCGTCTTGAAAAACGGTGCCGAACTCACCTGGCTGCGCCCCGAGCGGCGCAGCTATCCTGTCGCAGGAAGTACGACGACGGAATCGGCAATCCGAACGACGCTGGCAGGCGATCTTTATGTGACGATCGGCGAACCAGCCGCGGATAAGGCGTCAGGCAAGTGGACGGTACGCATACTCTACGAACCGTTTGTAACCTGGATTTGGATCGGAGCAGTTATGTTGATCCTGGGCGGCGCTCTTTCAATGTCCGACCGCCGACTGCGAGTCGGTGTGCCAAAACGCGCGCGCCGGGGTCCCGCGCCGCAACCGGCGGAGTGACGTGATGAAACGCATGGTCGTCGCCTTGCCGGCGCTGGTCGCCCTGATATTGGGCGGCTTCTTTCTTTGGGGGCTCAATCCAGATCGCGATCCGAACGCGGTGCCCACGGCGCGGATCGCCAAACCGGTTCCCGAATTTGATTTGCCCGCCGTCGCCGGGATTGAAACACCGGGTCTGTCTGCGGACAATCTTCGTGAGACCGGCGAGCCAGTTCTTGTCAACGTTTTTGCCTCGTGGTGTGTGCCCTGCCGGGCGGAGCACGCCGTCCTCACCCGTTTCGTCGAACAGGACGGCATTCGCTTGATGGGGATCAACTACCAGGACAAGCCCGAGGACGCGGCAGATTGGCTGGCAGATCTCGGAAATCCCTACGAACGCATCGGCTCCGATCTCGATGGCCGTGTCGGGGTTGATTGGGCAATATCAGGCGTGCCGGAAACTTTCGTCGTCGATGCCAATGGCGTCGTGGTTTTCCGGTATGTCGGCCCGATCATCGCTCCAGAGGCCCAGGCCGAAGTCCGCGCCGCTCTCGATGCTGCAAAGGAACCGCTATGAAACGGTGGATTCTCGTGCTTTTCATAACGTTTGCGGCGAGCCTCGCGTGGGGCTTGGAACCTGATGAGATCCTCAGTGATCGTGGACTGGAGCAACGCGCTCGCGATCTCTCGAAGCAGTTGCGCTGCGTTGTTTGCCTGAACCAGGACATTGACAGTTCCAATGCCGGTGTGGCGCGCACGATGCGCATTCTGCTCCGTGAGCGGCTGGTGGCAGGCGACAGCGATGAGGAGGTCCGCGCCTTCTTTGTCGAGCGCTATGGCGATTTCGTGCTCTTTCAACCTCCGCTGAAAGGATCGACCTATTTGTTGTGGTTCGGTCCGTTCGTGTTTTTTGGCATTGGGGCCGGGATCGTCGTGGTTGTCTTCAGGCGGCACCGGGCCAAGACAGTGCGGATGTCAGCCGGGTCCTTGAGCGCCGAGGAAGAGCACGAGATCAATGCGTTCCTGCAGTCCGAAGAGGAGCATAAATAGCCATGATCTGGATCGTTCTCGTTTTTCTGGCGCTGGCCACTGCGGTCGCATTGGCTGTCGGATTTCGTCGTGACCCGGAAGCGCTTCCACGCAGGGATGGGGCCATTGCGATCCTCAGGGATCAGCTTCGCGAAATCGAGGCAGACCGGGATCGCGGACTGATCAACGACGACGAGGCGACGGCCGCAGAGGTCGAGGTCAAGCGCCGGATTCTCTCGGTGTCACGCAGCGAAGGTCAGGTTGTCGCGCACAATTCCGGACGGTGGGTGATCGCGGTGGCAGCACTTCTGGTGCCACTGACCGCCGGCATGCTCTATCTCCAGATCGGCGCGCCTTCGATCGAAAGTCAGCCATTTGCCGAGCGGAAGGCCGAGCAGGAGCAAGCCACCCAGATCGCCGATCTGACCGCCCGGCTCAAGAACAGACTCGAATCAGATGTAAGCGGCGGTCCGACTGAGGGTTGGGTGCTGCTTGGACAAACCTACATGAGGATGCGGCGCTACGCCGAAGCGGTCGATGCCTTCGCGCGGGTCATCGCGCGCGACGATGCCGACGCTTCGGTTCTGTCGCGTTACGCCGATGCGCTCATTGCAGCGGAGAACGGCATCGTGACACCACAAGCCGAACGCGTAATCGACCAGGTCATGGCGCGCGATCCGGCAAACCCGGCGGCCACGTTCTACAAGGCGCAGGCCATGGAGCAGGGCGGCGAACTTACCAGCGCCCGCGCACTCTTGCTTGAGATGCTCGAAACGGCCGACAGTTTCTATCCCTGGATGGAGATATTTGTCGCCTCTGTGAACCGTCTCGGCGACCAGACAGGCGAGCCACCGGTCAGCCTGACCGCATTCGCGCCTATCCCGGGCGGCGAGCGCGGTCCGAGTGCAGCCGATGTTGCCGCCGCCGAGGATATGCCGGAAGAGGATCGCGAGGCCTTCATCCGCTCCATGGTTGACGGGCTGGCGGCGCGGCTTGAGGAAGATTCGAACGATCTGGATGGGTGGTTCCGTTTGATACGGGCCTATGCGGTTCTGGGCGAAGTGGAGGCGGCGGTCGCCGCGCGGGAAAAGGCATTGGCCGTTGTCAACGCACTTCCCGAAAATGACCCGCGCCGCGCCGCGGCCCTGACACAGCTGGAGGCAGAGATGAATTAGCCACCCGCGTTGCCTGCGAGCCCGATCGGGTCGCCAAGGGCGGCTTCGATCGCGTCCATAACCGCACCGGGAGTCAGGATTTCCGACAGTGGCAACCCCTCAGGAGCCGCAGGTCCATAGACGATGTTGAAGGGAATGCCGAAGCGTCCGTTTGCTTCCAGATAGGCTTGGATTCGGGCGTCTGGACGTGTCCAGTCGGCCCGCATGGCCACGACCGTGGGCAAGGCCAATGCATCGACCACTGGCGCGCGGTCCAGGACCAGTGTTTTATTCGCCTTGCAGGTCAGACACCAGTCAGCGGTCACGTCGACGAAGACAACGTGTCCCTGGCTTACATACCGGGCAATTTCGGCGCGTTCAAACGCCGCCCATTCGATGACCTCACCGCGTGGCTCAACACGCGCATCGACGGTCATCACTGCTGGCAGGGCGAGGGCGGCACCTACCATCGGAACCGCAAGTATCGGTGCCCAGCGTGTCGCGCGGCCCCATTTACCGACCGCTAAGCTCAGGGTAGCAACGATCAGGGCTGCGGCCACCCATCGGGCAAGCGTCGGCGAGGTCACACCCGACAGAACCCAGAACAGCCATGCCGCCGTCATCAAAAGGAGCAGGCCAAGCCCGGCCTTAACGACAAGCATCCATCGCCCCGGCCGTGGCAACGCCGCGACTAGGCGCGGCCGCGCGGCGACAACGAGATAGGGCAGGGCAAGGCCGATCCCCATTGCGGTAAACACGACCATCACATCGAGGCTGGACCCGGTCAGGGCGAATGCGATTGCCGTGCCCAGAAGCGGCGCGGAACAGGGCGTGGCCAGGATCGCTGCAAAGGCGCCGGTGGCAAAATCGCCGACATAGCCCTCTCGTCCGAGACCGGCGAGACGCGTGGCCAGTCCGGCAGGCAGCCGAATCTCGAACACCCCGAAGAGCGCCGCGGCGAAGAGCCCGAGCACCAGAATCAGGAAGACGAGAAAGAACGGGTTTTGGAACTGCGTCCCCCAGCCGATGGCATAACCCAAGCTCTGAAGCCCCAGAACAAGTGCTGCGAGCACCCACATGAACGCCAGCGTTCCAAAGGCAGTCGCCAGGAATCCAAAGCGGATTCGGTGGTGCGTTCCGTCTGCAATTTTCAGCGCCGAGGAGAGTTTGATTGACAGAACCGGCAGCACACAGGGCATGGCATTCAGGATGACTCCCCCGCCAAACGCGAGAAGCGCAATCCAGATCAGTGCAGAAAGCTCCCGGCTAGGCGGTGCCAATGTGAATGGGGGTTCGGCTGGAACCGTGCCAAGCGTCACTGCATCAAAGGTCACCGCGCTCTCTCCATCCGTCAGCGTCAGCGCAAGTGGTGACGGCGGGTCCGACAAGTAGAGTATCGGAAGCCGCGCCCAGAGTAGGCTTTTGTCAGGCGAGAGCCGAATGTCGGGTGCTCCAAAAGCGGTGCCATCGCCAAGTTCGGGGAAGACGTCGGGGGTCTGCCATCCTGACGGGCGGCTCAACTGCACGACGAGCGCGTCTTCCCCTTCTACCAAAGCGGCCGATAGCAGCGAGACATCGGACGCGTCGCCGTCGACCGGCACACGCTCGGCCCAGAGGGCAATCTCAGCGGCGGATGTTTGATCGACTCCGGTCCCGGGTGGCAGCGACAACGTGAGCTCAAAGTTCTCTGGTATGCAGACGTTGGAACAGACAAGCAGTGAGACCTCGGCCTTCAGGTCCAACGCTTCTCCGGGGTTGTCTATTGTCAAACGAATTGGATAGGTTAACTCGCCCGCATATCCGAAATTCTCAATACCAAAGGCGCGGAAACGCGTAGGAGCAGGCCATAGCAACTCCGCTGCCGCAAGGTTGGATGAAGCATTCAAATCGACCTCTGGCGGCAACCCGACCTCACCGGGTGAACGCCAATAGGTTTTCCAGCCTTCCTCAAGTGTGATGCTCAGCCCTGCCGAAATTGTTCTTGCGTCGGTTCGGACACCCTCTTCAACTGTGATGAGCCGAGCCGTAAGAGTAGATGACTGGTATGCGTCGGACTCGGCAGCGGTAGCAAAGCTTGGCGGCTGCAAAAACAAACCAAATATCAGAAACAAAGCGCCGATTCTGTGGATAATCATACACTGGCCCCGATCGGTTGATCTTTCCATTTAAGATCAATCAGCCGAGCAACTGGATCGTCGTCCATCTGAATGTGTTCCACTGATAGAAAAAGCGTCCTCACTACACCGGAATTTAACAAGTGATTTTTGGTCCCGGATATTTCTTGCCTGAAGGGGAAATTATATGTTGCCGCGGTATAATTGTCGAGTTTTACACCTAATACCTCGACGATGTGTACGAACATCTGTTGATATAGCACCCGCACACCTTCGCGGTAAGGTATGAAATTTTTTCGTTGACTGGTGCAACTCAATCGGCCGTTGGCAGGGCGTTTGCCAAATCTTTGGCCTATGTCCCTTCCTTCGAACCCCAAAGATTTTGCACCGCACACGACTTGTCGGCCCAGCATAGATATACTCCCGAAATCTGCTTGAACACATTGAATGCTTCAGTCGCTGTAGGGTCAAGTCAAACTTTCGAGAGTGTTTATAAAGAGCGATCTTGGCCAATCTCTGTAATCCCACCAGGTGGTGAGCCAGTGAGGAACGGCTCCGTCATCCCAGCATCATTATGTTCCAAAATATAACAGAGAAACATGAACTGTACATCTTCTTCTGTATCAGCTTCGATGCTGACGAGAAGATCGCGCGAAACGGTCACGACCGCTACATCCTTCCATCCGGTTTCCTCGGGACACCTCGGATCAGCCACACGGAACTTTACCACATGGGCATGAAACGGATGCCGCATCATTCTGTCCGACTTCCACACCCGCCGGGCAGAATCAGGGGTTTGAGCAGCGCTGGAATTCTGCACATGCAGCAGCAGCTAGCTTCGCTCAACTTTGCCCGATAAGATATCCAAAGGTGGGGCGAAGCTGATGTATGAAAGAATTCCAAGCGTCAGTTGAGCCATTCCGTCCTTGCAACAAAGAACTTTGGCACTAACCATACTGACAATTGGAGCTCTAGCGCGTAGCGCAGGAAGTAATGTTCAAACGATAAGGTACTATGAACAGGTAGGTTTGCTCAAACCAGCCAGGCGTACGAGGGGTGGTCAACGACGGTACCATGTTGACGACGTTGGTCGGCTTGAATTCATTCGTCACAGTCGACAGTTTGGGTTTTCCTTGGATGCGATCCGCGAACTGCTTGAACTGTCCAGCAGCTCGCAAGATTCCTGTTGGTCAGCCATTTTCGTTGCGCAACAACAATTGAACGCGTTAGAGCGGAGTTTGTCGCAGCTGCTTGATCGAAAAAAGATCTTGCGACAATTAATAATGAAATGCAAATGCAGTAATGTGGAAACCTGCCAAGTTCTTGCGGGCGTCCGCGAGTATTCCGGTTGCGCGTCATCTGACGAACACTTCGGTGGGCAAAATAACCCTTGAACCTACAATCGTTGTAGGAATTATCTTCGGTCCATGGAAAGTGCTCAAGATCAATGGCCAAATGGGTCAAGCGAAAAGGCTCAACAGTCTGCTTCGCGTTTTCGAGTGGGGATTGCTGCACGGATCGTTTTGAGCCTGTTACTTGGGATTGGTGGTATCGCTGCAGGCAGCATCACACTTCTCGCTGATGCCCTGAACAATCTTTCCATAGTGCTTCCTAAGATCGCCTTCTCTGCTGCAATGAAAATTAGCCAGCCACAGGTAGACGAACGGTTCGCGGAAAATTATTTGCGCATTGAGACCGCCGCTACCTTGATTGGTTATATAGCGGTGACCTTTATCGGAGCGTATTTGTTCTACGAAGGAACCGAGCGGTTTTTTCGTACCGTTAAGCCAAACGGACTCCTAATTGTGATCCTCGGAGGGTTGTCGGCAACTGCAAATTTCGCAATCACGCTGTTCGCATTCGAGAATAAAAGCCCCAGAAGATGGCCGTCTTCAAGTAGTCTGATTTGCCTCGCAATCCCCATCGCAGTCTTTGGAACGGGCATTTCTCTGATGTTGTATCAATCCCCTATTCTAGACCCTATGATCGGGGTCATTATCGTTGTTTGCATAACTTGGATGTCGATTAAGAGCCAAATCCACGCAATTCGGACATTTACGAATGGCCATCCAGATGCCCTTGTTCCCGGCGAGGTCATTAAACGCGTCCTCGCTGTCGAAGGAGTGGTCGATACGCATCATGTCCATTTCTGGCAGGTGGGCAGACACAAAACGGCGATGGATGCACATGTCGTTGTGAACAGCAGTGATTGGTCCAATGCGGAAGCAATCAGGGACCGCATTGAAGCAGTTTTAGTTCTTCATTGTGGTATCACGCATATCACCCTCGAAATGGAAGTGCCTAGCAGAGAAGAAGACGAGATGAACATTTATGGGAAGTAAGCAACTTGAAACAAGATGAAAGCCAGGTGGAGCGCTTGGAAGCTACAGCCGTGGATTGGAGCGTTTGGTCAATAGCATCTCGATTATTGCTGCGTGGGTGACCGTCGTTCTGATTGAGCTGTTTAGCTTACTTCGAAATCTTGACGGAAAACTCAAAACCGGGGGATCTCCTAGAGCTTCATAATCAACAGAAAAATACTTCAACTTCGTTAAGATAACCGTTGTGCACAACATCGGATCGCGCAACAGCTACCCGAGGATGTGTTTGACATAGTCTGACGGCTAACAACCTTGCTTCGCTTGACCCGGCTGGGTCAAGTATGTGAGTCATTTCAAACGGTTTTGATAGCCGTCTTAAATAGTGCCGCCGGTAAATCCAGCGGCTCTATTTATCCGATCACCTAATTGGCGACATTACAGGCCGGGAATGAATCTCGGAAGTTTGCTCAGTACTCCCGCCTTACTGTCCTGAAGACGTGCCTCTGCATCGGCAATCGACTCACCTGGTGCGATGGCTGTTGTCAGCCGCACGATGGCGCTGTCATTACGGCCGTTGGTCAGTTTACCGACCATTAGCTGCAGTTTTGCGGTGAACATTGATGCCGTGCGCTGGCCCTGCTGTTCATACCAGTAGTACACCAGCTGGCGATTGACGCCTTTCTGGATAATCGCACGGTTCAGCTTGAAGGATGCGCCGTATTCCGCCGGAAGCGTTGAATCGATCTGCTCCAGCTTGGCAATTTCCCAACCCGCGCCCGGCAAGCATACCTCGGGTGTATGCACACCCCCTTGGTTCTGATTTTCGTACCAGGCCACGAACAATTCGACATCTCCGGCTTCTGACGGTTTTCTCAGATTCAGTAGCAGGTAGTCATGCGCGCTCAATACGCGCTCAATCTCCGGATCAAGCGAGAATTGGGGGCCTGTTGACCAGTCGCCAACCTGCGTCGGGAAGAGAACAAACGGATCACGGTCAATGGTCACCGCATCGCGTTTCGGCACCGAATACCACGCGACAGACAGGGCCGTGACAACAACGGCCGCGGTGATTAACGCGCGCGACGGCTGCACCAGGAAAATCCGTTTGGCTTGGGTGCCCAACCCTTCGGTGTCGAGATCCAGCGCATGGATAAGGCCCAGATTATCGCGGCGCAGTTTGACCATCACCCAGGCCAGAATGAACAGAATCACGATGCAACTGACGAAAATCACCCAGCCTTCGAAGAAATGGGTAAAGCCCTCAAGCCAGCTCAATCCGTAGATATTCACGATGGTGCCAGCCATGGCGATGCGAACCGAGTTCATGAAGATCGTGATCGGCGCGGCCGAGATCAGAAGGATCGCTTTGTGCCACATCGGGCCCCTGTAGAGGACCGCGAAGATGTATGAGAAGCTCAGGATGGGGAAAAGATAGCGCAGACCCGAACATGCCTCGGCCACTTGCAACTTGTAGACACCCAGATCAATGATATTCCCTTCCAGGAAAACTGGCACGCGCAGGATCTGCAGGAAGTAAACGCCAAGCTCCGACGATATCCCCTGAAGGTAGGTTGAGACGCCATAGTACAACGCCCCGGGGAGCGGCAGCATATAGATCAGGTGTACAACAGGCGGCCAGAAGTGTTTGCCCGTCTTCCATCCGAAGCTGATCAAAAGTATCGCGCCAACCCACAGGATAAGCGCATAGGCCACGATATCGTTAATTTCGATCATGTTCCCGGCAAAGCCGAGCGCCACCGCGATAAAGAGCAATACCACCCCAGGCCACCGATCAGTAACGGGACCTTCGTTAACCGGAACGGTTTTCAATTGACGCAGGAAAAGAAGACCCGACAGCAATGGGATCAAAGGCCCGTGGCTGTATTCCGGCAACTTCCACGCTTTCAGAAGTTCTTCGATGCCGTTCCAATAAAAGAAGCCGGCCGCTACGGTTGCGATGATCAGCCAGAACATGCCTTTGTGGAAATATCCCACGGTCGAACGAACAGTTGGTGTGTGCTGACTTGTAAGGCTCATAAAATGTCTCGTACCCCGTTACTCGGTTACAAAGTTAAATGCCTAGGTCGTTGAAAAGTTGGGCTCTAGTACAGGCAAGGTTCAGTAGCGGATAGTACTGGCAACAGTGCTAAAACTCCACGGTAAACTATCCCCTCACGCAGCACTCACGCGTGTGTGACTTTCCGAGAGTGGCACTTTGCAACCAGCTACTGAATGTGAATTTAATAAATTCTATTAAAATCAGATGGTTATGAAATTTTCCGCTAGTGCCTAATGTAATTGTGGCGCGGCAGTGGCATTGTTGTCCGCTTGGAAATTCACTGGTTCCGGGGCCTATTAAACTCGAGGTGGCTCAAAACAACCGCAAAAAGGCCGAAGCGTGCAGGCCATATCGCTAAAAATTTGGCGGCAACAGAAGAATTCGACCGGCAATCCGGTTCGCATCTCGACCCGAGATAAGAGATTCTAAATCGCTGTATGCCGCCAAACCCTTGTTTTGGAGAGCGGCATCAGTGAATATCATACAGTGAGTTCTTTTCGTTTCATGCCACACCTTCTTCTTTTGTTCTTCAAATGTTCTATGCTGATTAGAAAGCGGAAAGTGAGCGACTCTTTTGTCAGCAGCGCAACAACAGTTGTCTTTGTCTCCAAATCAATCGAACGATTACCACCGGATTCCGGTGGCGAAAAAACAGATCATATTTGCCATACAAATTTCGCGTCGTACTGGCGTCGAGTTACCTCAAGAAACGCAATGAGATCACTTATGCACTGTCGCGCTGGATCGATAGACATAAGGTTGCTAAACTAATGGGTAGTTTTCAAACTATCTGTCTTCCAAGCAAGTTGGTTTTGCTGAGTGAAGCGCCGAGAAATTCCGCTCGAATGCTCCAAGGATCGCATGATGATGTCAAAATGGATTGACGCAAACCGATAAATCTAAAAGTTGGCTTTCTTATTAGCTACCCAACAAGCCTTCAGTGTGAAAATTAACATTATAAACCTTATGCGATTAAGTGTTGTAGCCGCAAAGCTAAAATATCACCCATGAGCAAAGCAGAAGTGTCACTCTGCCCTCAAAAATCAATGAGGGTGAGCAGTCACGGACCGGGAGATCGAAGACATCTACGCCATGGTCAATGACGGTACACCCATCGAGATCTATGCCTGATACGGCGACCTTTGAGTGGTCTTCGCCTGGTGGTTCTACGCAAACCGCCGTCTGAGCGCTACGTTGATCGCTTCGATGGTGACTACCATCGCGATCACGGCAAGGGTCACGCTTGCCGCCTTGTCGTACTGAAACGACCGAACATAGGTCTGGATGTAGAACCCAATCCCACCTGCACCAACGATGCCCAGGATCAGCGACTCCCGCAGGTTCAGTTCGAACCGGAAGATCGTGTCACGCGCGACGACGGGTGCCATCTGCGGCCAGATCGCGTGCCTGAGCCGTGCCAATGGTCCCGCGCCGGCGCTTTCCAGTGCGGCAATCGGTGCGCGGGATACGCTGTCGATCGCTTCGGCATAGAACTTTGCGAGCATGCCGGTCGCGTGAATGGCAACCGCGATGATGCCAGGCAGAGGGCCAAGCCCAACAGCGCCCACCATGAGCATAGCGACGAGGATCAGCGGGACCGCGCGAATGAGGGCAAGCAAGGTGCGGACGGGACGAAAGACCGCCGGGGACACCATTGTTTCGGATGCGAGTATCCCGAGCGGTACGGAGAGAAACACTGCGCCCAAAGATCCAAGGATCGCGATGCGCAATGTTTCTGCGCTGCCTTTTACGATTTCATTCATGACGGTTGGATCAGGCGGCACCATACGGCCGAGGAAGTCGGCAATCCGGGGGCCTGCTGACAAGAGACGCGACAGTTCGACGTCGGTCGTCAGAAAGGACCAAAGGATCACGCCAGCAATGAGGACGCCGGCAGCAAAACTGCCCAACCCGCGCGACCTCATCAGCTGACCGCCCTGAGGCTGGTACCGGGAGGGATCCCAGCCTCGCGATAAAGCTCGGCAGTCTCGGCTTCACTCAAGTCTTCAACCGCCACGTCAAAAGCAATCCGCCCATCCCGCATGCCTACAATACGATCGGCAAAGCGTCGGGCGAGATCTGGCTGGTGCGAAGAGAACATCACGGTCGCACCCCGCGCGTGTGCCGCTCCGGTCAGCAGTGTCAGGATCTCTGTCGCGCGTGCAGGGTCGAGGTTGCTGATCGGTTCGTCAGCAAGGACTAGGCGAGGTTCCTGAGCAAGACAGCGCGCTATGGCAACCCGTTGCCGCTGCCCCCCGCTGAGACTGTCGACTCGACGCTCTGCCAGATCCGCGATACCGCAATCCGCAAGGGCGGACCGCGCAAGTTCGAAGTCTTGAGAGGTGGGCCACCAAAGGACCGCGCGCAATGGAGACATGCGGCCAAGACGGCCATTCAGCACGTTGCGCAGCACCGAAGAGCGCTCTACCAAGGCAAATTCCTGGAACACAAAGCCGGTGTCGGACCGTCGGGCGCGTGCGGGCGGATGATCGGGGTCAAGGGATGCCCCCAGGACTGAAGCGCGACCGCGCCAGCCACGAAGTCGCCCATCGAGCAATGTCAGCAATGTGGTCTTGCCCGCACCGGACGGACCCAGCAAAGCAATACTCTGGCCTGCAGGCGCGGCAAGAGAGACATGCTCCAAGGCACGAAAGTCTGAACCCGGGTGCGTGTAGCTGAGATCGTCAATTTGAATGGCTGACTTCATCCCAGCAACCCGTATCGCCGCGCCATGGCGCGCACCCCTTCATAGTTGGCCGTATCCGCCCTGACATATCCGTCAGGCCCATAAAGATAGCGGAGAAGGCCGCGGTTTTCCGGCGCGTTGAGCCGCAACATCGCGTCGACAAATCGCGCCTGAAGCCCCGCATCAAGTCCAGGCCGCGCGATAACCACATGGCTGGGGATCGCATCGCTTTCTGCGATCCAGGTCACCTGGGCTTGTTGTTGGGGGCTGAGAAGAAGATCGGCGTACTGGCTCGCGCCTGCGGCGTCGACGAGGCCCTCGGTCATCGCCTGCATGGCCTGCTGATAGCCACCTGCAAAAAACACGCGGCCAAAGAACGCGTCTGCGTCTCTTGGTGCAGCGAACAAGCCTGCGTCCACAAATTCAGCGAGCGGATACAGGTAGCCCGATTCCGAAATGGGATCGGCGAACGCGATGTCCTTGTTCCGCAAATCCGCTAGCGTCTCGATCCCGCTGTCCCGGCGCACGAAGATGCGACCTGTGTAGCTCGGTTGGTCACGGTAAACCTCGGACAAGAGCGGTACCGCACCGATCTCGGCCTCCGCCAGCACGAAGGGCAGGGCACCCATGAACGAGATATCGGCGTCTCCATTGCGAAGCGCCTCGACGGCAGCAGCGTGATCAATCGTGACAAACCCCTCGACGGGAGCGCCGATTTGTTCGGCAAGCCAGTTGGTGATTGCCGCAATATCGCCAAGCAACTTGTCAGGATTTTCTTGCGGAATGAAGGCGAGGCGTAAGCTCGTCTCTTGGGCCGCAAGAGGTGTTCCCAGAGACAATGCACCTGCGGCGGACAAGGCCAGCAATGATCTGCGATTCAATCGGACCTGCATCAGAATGCCCTCGCTTCAAGTGTCTCGGCCTCGGCCTTGAACGCCGTCCAGCTTGCCTCTGCGGTGCCCCAGTCTCCCTGACGCACGGCCGCGCCAACCTGGTTTAACCGATCGGCAAGCGCATAGACGTCGGGCCGGGCAGTCAGGTTGGACATCGTACTGGCGTCGGCGGAAAGGTCTGCCCCAACAGTTTCAACCAAGAGAAGGATATGTTCTGCGTCCCGGCGGGGCAGCAGCGTGTCCAGCGTCGACGCGAATGTGGTCAGCTCCGCGAACGCTAGGCGGAAGGGCGTATTCTCAGCATCGAAGGCTTCATAGGGTTCGTCCGCCGCGCCGATCGTCTCGAGATAGGCGGTCAGGTCCGCGCGATCGGACGCAGCAAGTCCAAGTGACTTTGTCTCGTTGAACCAACCCACCACTGAAGCGAGGGTCGGCAGCGAACCATCGTGGAAGTAGGGCGCCGTATAGGCTGTTCCGAGCAATGTGGGTGTGTCGAATGCGCCGGACCGGGCGCCCTGGTAAGGCGGACTGGCGGAACCGATATCATGCGCCTGACGGTCGAGGAAATTGCCATCGGGTACGTGGCAGCTCGCGCAGGATTGGTTGCCCAATCCCTCGAATGGCCGATTGAAGATTGCTTCGCCTCGTACCGCCGCCACCGGAGCGGCCTCAGTTAAACGGCCATCCGCTGTCAGCATGGAATTCGGCAGAAAGTCGAACTCGAGCATGTACCCAACCAGCGCATCCAGCATGAAGGGCGTCGGTTCCGCGCCACCGAATTCATTGACGATCACATTGCGGGTAAAGTCGCGTAGTGACGCGAAGCGACCATCGCGACCATAGGGCCCAGTGAACCGCAGGCCGCGCAGGCTGGGGATATCGAGCGGATCGTCGCGTCGATCGTTGAAGACCGGATTGAAGAAGGCGCCGTCCACATCGATGGCACCAGGCTGATGACTGGCACCTGGAATGAAGAGCCGTTGATTGATGTCCGACCGATTGTGGCAGGTTGAACACGCGATCCCAAGATCACGCGCGGGGCCGCCGAATATCTGGGCACTATCGAAGAGCATGTCGCCGTAGGCGATCAGTGGCAGATCGGTTTCATCGATGCCCTGTTCCTCGAAGTTCAGGACAAGCAGCGGCAATGGGTCCTGATCGAAGATATCCGCCCCCGGCGGAAGGCTCGGCGGTAAGTCGATTTCGCGCCCGCTGAGTATGGCTGTTTCAGGCAATGGGGTAAGCTGTCGCCTCGGGGCGAAGTCAGCGGCCAGGTAATTCTCAGCGAGATAGATTGAGATGGTCGTCCGTGCAGCGACCATCGCTTCTCGGTCGGCAGGTGTCGCTCCTGCGCCAAGGACTCCGGCGGAGCCTGTGCTGTTGTTTAGCTCCAGCCATGCACGACCAATTTGGCGCGCTGCATCGGCATCGGCTGCGCCGATGCCATCCGCAAAGGCGCGGTAGAGTTCGCGCGCGGTCTGTACCGCCTGCTGCGCGGTGGCTGGGTCGTCCGCGTTGAGCGCGCGGTCCAATTCCTCTTCGATTCTGTGCGCGATTGTTTGCGTCGCAGCTTCGAAAAGGGCCTGACGATCTTTTCGCGCAATCGCGTCCAGTACGGGTTCCGCACCGATGTCGCTATTCGCGCTCAACCATGCAAGCGCGCCCGCAGAGAACTCCGAGCCGTGATAGGGATCAGACCAGGCTGTTTCGACCTGATCCCAGGGGATTGGCTCCAAATTTCCCAGAAAGAGGGTCAGCCGATAGGCCGCTGCATCTGGCAACCACGGCGCTTCCTTTGCCGGTGTTGCATGGGACGGCCCAAATGAGACTGTTGCGCCAATCCACGCCGCAACCAGCAAGCCTGAGAGTTTCCGGATCAATTTAGTCTCCAACCCCAAAAGTTAGCCACGTCTAACTTATCTACCCAAAGCAAACAAGTTGTCAATTGCTCAGTTGGAAGGCAAAGTCCTGATATGACAAAGCTGCAATCACATGACCGTGAAACAATTCAACCCGTGGAACGGGCTCCGGAAGCTCAGGCGGAAGGTTTTGCGATCGTGCGCCAAGCGCATGAAAGCGAGATGGCAGAGGATTATGTCGAGCTGATCGCAGAGTTGATTGAAACCCGAGGAGAGGCGCGACCTGTCGAAATTGCCGAACGATTGGGTGTGAAACCCCCGACCGTCACGAAGAACATCTCGCGATTGAAAAAGGCAGGTTTGGTGCGGCGTGAACGCTACCGCGCGATTTTTCTGACCGAGCAGGGCCAGGCGTTGGCCGAAGCCTGTCGGCGACGGCACCGGATTGTGGTGGAGTTCCTTATCGCCCTGGGCATTTCCAAAGATGTTGCCGAGCACGATGCCGAAGGTATCGAGCACCATGTAAGCGAAGAGACCTTACGCGCCTTCAAGGATTTTTTAGGGAGATAAATGAGCCAATAGCGAAGTGGTAGGTGCAATATCCATTTCTTAGCAAGATACGTCGGGACCGAGAACTGTGGACTTAAATCTGGTCTGCGAGCATAGAGCAATGCAGGTGCCGCTAGGCCCGTGAAACTGATGTTCGATCTTGATACGAATTGCCGCTCAGGAGCCGTCACCGTCTGCTTGAACGATCAGTTTGGCCTCAACCGGCACACCCCCAACCATTAGCGGGCTGTGGCTGTTGCCATTAAGGGAGACTTTTACCTCGACATCGCCTTCCGGCAGCGATGGGAGGTGTATCCAATTGGCATAAAGGCGGCCCAGCTTTTCCCCGTTGATATAGACGTGCGCGTGCCCTTCGCCAAGTATATCCGCAGCCGAGGCATTCTCAGGTGCAAATCGGAAGTTTTGTGGTGTCACATGCAAGTTCCAACCTGCCATCGGATCCTTTATCATCCGGATCGCCACACTGGGCGCATCGCTGTCGGCCGGCAGGTCAGTGGCAGCGGAGTGCTCATGGGTTGCCATCTCTGCAGTGC
This sequence comes from Roseovarius sp. MMSF_3359, assembly GCF_030733385.1. GTDB lineage: Bacteria > Pseudomonadota > Alphaproteobacteria > Rhodobacterales > Rhodobacteraceae > Roseovarius. Next base: position 59,144 of record NZ_JASHJC010000011.1, read on the forward strand.
CGCCGTGTTGCGCCGGGTCAGCGTGGTCATGGCCGTCAAAGGTGGTTCCGCTGCCAGCGGCGATCACAAAACCGGCACCGCCACCAAAGATCAGTCCGATGGCAAAGAGGGCGAGATAACGGGACATCTTGTCCTCCTTGAAAATAGAAAGCCCCCAACGGTGCGGCCGGCGGGTAAGCAATTGAGGCATGGGATCAGGCCGCAGCGCCCGAGCGCTTGCCTTCCACCTGCCAGAAGTAGCCGGCAAAACTGCCCAGCAGTGCCCAGGCGGCCATACCGATGCCAAAGGCCCGGGCCGCAAATAGCGCCCCGATCTCGGTTGGAACCGGACCGGCGAAGCTGTCGGGCTCAGGCGCACCGATGATATGCGGCGCCAATAACAGCCCGGCGGCGGCCAGATAGCTTACCAGATTGCCGCCAAAGGCAATCAGCCACATGGCCACGCCTGCCGTAGCGACGGTGACCGTCCACCAAATCTGGCGTGTAGCGACATCGGCTGCAGCCACGCCGGGCACTTCCGGAGCCAACGACAAACCAGGTGCAAAGTGAAAAGCGACAAAGCCAGCCAGACCCCACAGCAGGCCTTTGCGGCCGTTGATCTCATGCCCCCGGCGTTCGGCCATCGACATCAGTGCCACCAGGACCAGAGCATAGCCGGTGTAAGTCAGCATCGTGAAGATGATGCTCAGGCCGTCGCGCACCGGCTCAGCGAACATGCCGGGCAAATCGGGGTGCGCGGTCACGGGATCAGCGCCAAAATGCACCAATTCGCCGCCCTCATAAAGTTCGGCGTGGAGTAGTACGGGCTGCACGAAATTCAGTTGCAGCAGGGCGGCAATCAGCCCAGCTGCAGCACCAGCGAACAACGCGCTGGTCAGAATACGACTGAACATGGCCTTAGTGGCAGGGGAAGCCAGTTGCGTGGCGCACATCGTGAGCAGCGTCATGCAGGCCAGAAGCCTGAACATGGCCGGTCACAGTGATAATACCGAGACCCAGAATAAGGGCAAACACTGCCGGCAGCATGGTTGAACGTACAGCAGATGCCTTGATCGCTTTTGTCGTCACTTTAGTCCTCCTTGCCGTCACACCCGACGGCGTAAATTGCGTTTATTACACGGCCGGTCTCCTGACTCGCGGGTCGCTGCGGTCTTCCCCCTTCCCGGCGCCTTTACGCCAGTGGTATCGGAAGGTCGCTCGCCGCTCACAGTCGCGGGGGCGGTTGAGGCTTCGGTGCCGCGATTTGGTCCACCGTCCTCATTCCCGTTTCAGTCCCAGTGCTTAAGCACCTTTGAACACCGTATTGATTATTCCTGTCTCAAAAGGCAGCGGCTGGTCAAGTACGAAACCGTCGTACAAGAGTTCTGCAGCGCCATGTTCAATAGAATTTTGTCGCTGCCCATAGAACGCAACGCACTAAACTCTATCGCTGGAACTTCTCCCGGCATGTCGCGGGCGGGTTACGAAACATCTGCCGGAATGCGGGCAATGGCCTTGAAACGCAGCTTTCCCAGTGGCCGCGCATCAGCGAAGTTGCCGTCTGGGCTGTCTTGATACATACGGATGAACGTCAAGATGTTCGGCAGATCTAGAGCAGTAATCTCACCGAATAGATAAGCGGTCTTGCCGTTCTGCCGTACAGCCAGCGTCTGCGGCCGCTGGCAACCGGACATACAGTCCACCTGCTGCAATTTAGCCTTCACCTTCGACGCCTCCAGAATTGAGGCGACTTGATCGAACAGAGCGGGGTCAGCTTCACGGCAGGTTCGACATAAAGTAAGTGTTGGCAGGGGCATGCGCCGATCAGATCCTTGATTAAGCGATCCTCTTTGAGATTCAATATCCGCTGGTCACTTACTAGCTTGACTTCGCAACTTGGTTCATTTTGACGCGATGCTTTGAAAAAAGTCCATACGTGGGCGTCGGCAAGCTCGCCGGAGTTAGTTCCCTTAAAAGCATTATAGAATATTCAGACTTGTGCCTCGAGAGATTTTTCCTTCCGGAAAGACCTTTTCTTGGGCAAAAAAAATCCGCCGAACGAAGCAAGGGGCAAAGACTTCATTGATCGTTTCAGAAGCGCCTCTGCATCATCGGTGCTGCCAGAAGCAATCCGACACCGCCGACCACGAAGACGTCAGCAATGTTGAAGGCGGGCCAGTGCGCGGAGCCGACGTAGAAATCGAGGAAATCTGTCACGGCCCGATATCGCACGCGGTCCACGACATTGCCGAGGGCGCCGCCGATAATTGCTCCATAGGCAAGCGCCTCGATGCCGTTTTCGGTGCGAAGCATCATGATCGCGAGCCATGCGCAGACCGCAAGGGCAAGAATCGCGAGGCTCCACCAAGGCGCTCCACCGAGAAGCCCGAAAGTCACGCCATCGTTGCGGTGGAACGTGAGGTTGAACCCGGGGAACACCGGCACAACAGCGCTCAGGACGCTCGCATACGTGACGACGATGGCCTTTGTGACCTGATCGATCGCGAAAGCCGCGAGGGCGGCAAGCATCCCGATGGCTGGTGTTCCTTTTAGCGAGCGCATTGCGTCAGCCAACCCTGACGTCGGCAATCAGCGCGAAGTTTGCGCCGCGCATGGTCTGACAAGTATGACACATCCTGAAGGTGCTCAGCCTTCCGGGTAACTCGAAAAGACCTCGGTCGAACCGTCCTTTCGAATCAAGTATACGTCGTAGGCCTCTCGGTCCTCCTCGGGTCCCATGCCGGGCGAACCATAGGGCATTCCAGGCACTGCTAGGCCGACTGCATCGGGGCGTTCGTCCAGCAGGCGGCGGATGTCGGCGGCAGGCACATGTCCCTCGATCACGTAACCGTCGACGAGCGCGGTGTGGCAGGAGACCATGCGCTGCGGCACTCCGTTGTCGAGCTTGAAGCGAACGAGAAGGCCACCAAACATGTCCTGACCTGTTGGTGCGAAGCCGTTCTCTTCGAGATGATTCATCCAGGACAGACAGCAACCGCATCCATTGGTCTTGCGGACGTCGATTGGGGTTGCCTCCGCGAGGGCCTGCGCCGCCGGGAGAAGGACTAAGGCGAGGGTCAGAGCTTGGGTCAAGTGTTTCATAGGTCAGAGCCTTTCGGTTTCTGTCAGTGTGATTTCGATGCCGAGATTTTCGGAGAGGAGCGCGCGGGCTTCGGCCAGTCGCGACAGCGCACCAGCGTCATCTGCCTCACGTTCGGCAGCTTCGGCGAGACGCGCGTCAGAGAGGGGGTCTGTCGGGCGGCCATCTACCAGAACCTCGTAGTGCAGGTTTGGCCCGGTCGCAGTGCCGGTGGCGCCCACACGCCCGATCATGTCTCCAGCGGCCACGCGTTGGCCCGTCTCAAGGCCTTCCGTCACAGCGCTCAGGTGCGCGTAGCGTGTCTTGGTGTCCGAGCCGTGGGCGATTTCGACAACGCGACCGTATCCTCCCCGCGAGCCAATGAAGCTGACGCGTCCGGTCGCCGTGGCCTGAACCGGTGTTCCGCGTGCGGCTGCGAAATCGACGCCAGTGTGCATGCGGACATTGCCGTAGACCGGGTGCGTACGACGGCCAAACACCGAGCTTAAACGTGCCCCTTCCACGGGCTGCGCAAAAACGCGGAGAACTGCACCGTCGACATAGATCGTCGCCTGACCGCTCCCATTCTCTGGCCAGACGACCTCGTAAAGCGCGCCGCCGATTTCCAGCGACGCGAAGGTCAGTTCCGGCTGGCCAATCCTGTCTTCACCAACGCGGGCTTCGCGCCACAGAAGCCGAAGGGTTTCACCGCCGGTCATCTCACGACGGAAGTCGACGGTTCCACCCAGCATCTGTGCCAGATCGACAGCGAAGCGGGCGGGCATTCGAGCGTCTTCGAGCGCGGCGAAAAGCGAGCTGTCGATCACCGCTTCGCCCGCTAGTGTTATGAACTCAGGATCCGGGGTCACGACTTGCGTGGCTAACTCTTTGCCAAAGATCGCCTCGATCCTCACACCGTCCTCAACGGAGAGCGCGACGCTGCGTGGGCTGCCGTCCATCGTCGAGACAACGGTGACCGAGTGCCCTGGCCTAAGTCGCCTGAGATCATATTCCGCGCCGAGGGCCAGGGCGACCTCGGCACGGTCGGTCGCTGAGAGACCTGCTTCTTCAAGAACGGTGTCGAGCGTCTCGCCGGTGGCGATATCGCGTGACCAATTGGCGAGCGGAGGTTCTATCGTCGGTAAGAGAGTATCGGCCATCGCAACCTCCAGACGTGGCATGGACTGGAATGGTATTGCGGGCTCCGCACGTGGTTGCGCGAACTGCGGTATTTCCGTTTCAATAGACGCGGGAAGCGGGAGCTGGGGTGGCGACCAGTTGGTCGCAGCAGCCAGAACTGGAGGGACCGGATCCTTCGACCAGATGCTCGATATCGCGAACCCGCCCAGCGACAGCACCGATACGATTGCGAAACCTGCCGCGAGTGTTCTAATTTTCATGTTGCCCCCTCAGTTTCTTTATTGAGCGCACGCCGGATTTTCGGCACCGCGAATTCTCTCTGCTCGTGATAGTCGATCATGGTGGTGAACTGGCCATCGTCGTCGAACAGGAAAACGCTCGCAGTGTGGTTCATGGTGTAATCCCCACCGTCGGTCGATACCCGCTCATATCGTGCGCGGAAGCCTTGTGCCGCGCGTGCGACTTCTTCTTCCGGACCGGTCCACCCGCGGATCGCGGGATGGAAATAGCTGACATATTCGGCCATTGCCTCGACGGTATCGCGCTCGGGATCGACGGTGATGAACACCACGTTCATCCCTTCCACCTCTTCGCCCAGGTCATCGAGCCAGCCGGAGATGTCGGAAAGCGTCGTTGGGCAGACGTCCGGGCAGTAGGTGAAGCCGAAAAAGACCATCGTCGGGCGACCTATCAGGATTTCGGGTCCAACCTCCTCACCTTCGTGATCAGAGAGACGGAAATCCATTGCGGATAGGTCGACCGGTCGCAACCCCGTCCGTTCGGGCGCCTCGGGGCCATCAACCCGCCACCACCCGACAGCAAGTGTCAGGGCAATCGCTGCGAGGCCTGCGAGGGCATAAACCGTTATCTTTAGCAGGTTCATCAGCCGTCTGGGCCGCGTGCGGCAATACCTAGAATTGAAACCTCGACCACGATCTCACCGCCGTCCGAGAAGTCGAGCGTCAAAGAGAAGCTTTCTCCCTCGGCCATCGGTCGCTGCAAGCGCATCAGCATGGCGTGCAGGCCGCCCGGTTCCAGTGACACAGCGTCACCCGGCGCAATCTCGATCTCGCCCGCTGGTGCCATCGAACTGACGCCTTCAGCATTTGTCGATGTCTGGTGAATGTCAGACATTATAGCCAAATCTGTGCGGATGCCCGTCAGTGTCACAGCCTCGTCGCCGGTATTGCGGATGGTCATATACGCGGCACCCGGACGGTTTACGCCGATCGACGCGCGCGCCCAGGCATCTTCGACGACAACGTCCTCGGAACCAGCGATAGCGGGCATTGTGGCGCTTAATGCGAACATGAGGGCGGCCATCAGGCCATAGACTACTGTCTTCACTTTGGTTTTCCCTTCTTTCTCACTGGTCAACTTTGGGCCGCCGCGACTTCAGCTGCTACCAAACGGCGCAATTCCGCTTCGCCAAATGGATCCAGCGGCATGCCATTGACAAAAAAGGTCGGTGTTTGGCGAACACCGACAGTCTCTACATCTGCTCGATCCTGGTTGAGAACGCCGGTTGTCTGTGGCGCGAGAAGTTGCGCTTGCGCTGCTTCCGGATCCAGTCCGGCAGATGCTGCTATCCCGATCAGCAACTCCGGCCGCATGCCGCCATGAGAAGCCCATTGGGGCTGATCCCGCAGGACAGCCTCCAATACAGGTTCGAAGACGCCTTGCATGCGCGCGGCCTCAAGAACGCGGATAGCTACTTCGGAGCCCTCACCGTGAAACGGCGTGTAGCGGATGACGACGCGCACGGCATCGCCATGCTCAGCAATGATGTCCTTCACAATAGGATGAAACGCCCGGCAGGCCTCGCAGGCGGGATCGAAAAACTCGACGATGGTTACGGGCGCGTCCTCCGGACCAAGAATAGGAGAGTAAGGCCGGATCAGAGCTTCTGCCAATTCCGGGGCGACGGCTTCTGTCTCGGATACCGGGGCAGGGCGGTTTACATACCAAGTTGCTCCGCCGAAAGCGGCGGCACCTATGGCTGCGACAGAGAGAATGAGGCCACGACGGTTCATGCGTGTTTGTCCTTTAACGAAAGGGCGGACAGCGCCGCGATTGCGGCAAAAGCAGCAAGCGCCATCAGCGGGATTGGGACGCCCAACACCAATTGGTTGTCGTCCGTGCAGGAGGGACCGGTTGCGGTGCAGGGTTGAATCCGTTCCGGGATGACACCGACATAAAGCCCGAGATGCCAAAGCGCGACGGCACCGCCGCCAATTGCAAGCGCAACCCCGTACCGGCCCACGCGATCATCGCGCCACCAGAGGCCAAGTCCTAGCACGATGGCGAGGGGAAACATGAAGGCCCGTTGGAACCAACAGAGCAGGCAGGGCGTCTGCCCGAGCACCTCGCCAATGAACAGAACCGCCAGCGAGGCTGCAAGCGCGATTACCCAGGCCAACCCGAGGGCCGTTTCTCCGTATATGCGGTTCATCTTGATCAGAGCCTCTCTCTTAGATCGGCGAGGATCTCTTCGGCGGGAGTACCGTAAGCCCAGGAGTCTGCGAAGCCCGCTTGGGGATCGAACAGGAACAGGTGCGATGTGTGGCCCATTGTGTAGCCATCTGGCGCGGAGGCCTCTTCGATCCGCTCAAAGAAGATCGGAAAGGTCTCGGACGTCTCTGCGATCTGGTCCGGTGTGCCGGTCAGCCCAATGATGCCTGCATCAAACAAGGGCACGAACTCGGCCAGCGCATCTGGTGTGTCGCGTTCAGGATCAATCGAGATGAAGATCGGCTGTATTTTCTCCGCATCCGTTCCCAGGTCTTCCATGACGGCGGCAACTTCAGCGAGTGTCGTTGGGCAGACATCCGGGCAGTTCGCAAAGCCAAAAAAGACGAGCATCCACCGCCCGGCAAAGTCGCGTTCGGTCTGGATCATTCCCTGGTGATCTGTCAGTTCGAACGCGGCGCGGAAAGCAGGATCAGACATATCCGCGTCACTAGCGGCCCGGTTGCCGACGAACTGAAAACCCCCAAAGGCAAGAAGCGCTGTGCCTGCCAGACCCAATAGAACCTTTTGTATGCCTGAAAGACGCACGTTGTTCCGCCTGTGTGTGATTCTTAATTTTTAGCTGGATTACATCCTCTAGCTACTGTAGGTTCAAGTGGTTTTCTTAGGAGCGCGCCGGAGATCGCCAAAACGTGAGTTCTGCGGTTGCGAGACCGGTGAGACAAATCTACACTAACTAGAGGATTAACGGGGTTTCGACATGCTCACAATTGGGACACTCGCGAAGAGAACTGGCACCAAGGTTCAGACGATCCGGTATTATGAGCAGATTGGTTTGATGCCGGAACCTGGTCGGACCGAAGGCGGGCAACGGCGCTATGGTAACGCTGAACTCGATCGCCTCGCATTCATTCGACACAGCAGACAGTTGGGATTTCCTCTCGACGCGATCCGGGAGTTGCTTGATTTGTCGGACGCGCCTGACCGGCCATGTCACGAAGCCGATGAAATCGCGCGCCGCCAATTGAAACTCGTTGAGCAGCGGATGGAACGGTTGAAAGCGTTGCGCGCGGAACTGAAGCGCATGGTCAAGGAATGTAGCGGCGGTAACGCCGCGCAATGCCGTGTCCTTGAAGTGCTTAGAGACCATTCTGAGTGTTTGACTGAGCATGATCAAATTGGGATCTGAAAAAGCGCGACAAACTTTTCGAAATTTTCTCTTGAACCTACAGTCACTGTAGCAATTACCTATATCCTCGAAAGATTCGAGGAGACCCATTGTGTCACATGAACTCCCCTTGCTAACGGCAACTCCGATCCTGGATTTTGGGGCGGATTCCATCGCGCGGCTCATCGAAGGACGGGGCTGGCGTGATCTGTCCGACACCGACAAAATCGGAGCTGTCTATGACTTTGTGCGCAACGAGATCGCCTTCGGATACAACCGCGCCGACGACATTCCAGCATCCGAGGTGCTATCCGATGGCTACGGGCAGTGTAACACCAAAGGGACGCTGCTGATGGCCCTCCTTCGGGCGGTGGGGATAAAGTGCAGGATCCACGGGTTCACGATCCACAAGGGCCTTCAGCGCGGCGTGGTGCCGGAACTGGTCTACCCGATCGCGCCGGAAGAGATCCTTCATTCGTGGATCGAGGTCGAGCTGGATGGCACATGGATCAACCTTGAAGGCTTCATTCTTGACAGCGCATTTCTGAAGATTCTGCAATCGTCGTTTGCAGACCGCGAGAGCCTATGCGGTTTCGGCGCCGGAACGGATTGCCTGAGCGCGCCGCCCGTCGATTGGACCGGGCAGGACACCTACATCCAGGAAACCGGGATTGTGCAGGATTTTGGAACGTTCGACACGCCCGACGCCTTCTATGCAGAACATGAGCAGAAGTTTGGGCGTTTGCGTGGTTGGCTCTATCGCAACATCATCCGGCACTGGATGAATGCGCGCGTGCGGGCTTTCCGCGCGGGCCGCCTGAAACCCGACGCCTCCATTGCACACCAGCATGAGGGAGAGACCCATGCCGCATAACCACCACGGCCACAGCCATGCCCATCTGGACCCGTCCAGCGGGGACCGCCGCGTGGCAATTGCGATTTGGGCCAACGGTCTTCTGACGGTCGCCCAGATCGTGGGCGGCATTTTCGCGGGCTCACTCGCCTTAATCGCAGATGCGCTGCACAACTTCTCGGACATGGCGGCGCTGGTCATTGCCTTTGCGGCCCGCAAGATTGCGCGACGGCCCGCCGATGAACGGATGACCTTCGGCTATGGTCGGATCGAGACCGTGGCTGCATTGATCAATTACACGACGCTGATCGTTATTGGTCTCTATCTCATCTATGAAGGTGGCATGCGCCTTATCGAGCCGCCCGAGGTGAAAGGGTGGACTGTCGTCATCATCGCGGGATTGGCGCTGGCGGTCGACGCCCTGACGGCGGCGCTGACCTATTCGATGCAGAAGGGCAGCCAGAACATACGCGCCTTGTTCCTGCACAACCTCTCCGACGCTCTGGCCTCGGTCGCCGTGATCGTCGGCGGCACGCTGATCATCCTCTACGACATGCGTTGGGTTGATCCCGCGATCACAATTGGGATCGCGATTTACATTCTGTACCTGGCATTCGCTGAGATTGGTGGCCCGATCCGGACGCTTATGCTCGGAAGTCCGCCGGACATCGACGGAGGGGAGGTGGTAGCCGTTCTGCGCCAAACAGATGGCGTGAGCGACGTCCACCATGTGCACTTGTGGCAGATGGAAGAGAATGCACCAGCGCTCGATGCCCATGTCGTCGTCGAAGACGCTGCATGGGACCGGTTGGAGCAGATAAAGGCAGAGCTAAAGATGCAAATTGGTGCAGAATTCAGGATTACACATTCCACGCTGGAATTTGAGCGCAATGGCGTTTGTACCAGCGAGGCTCCGCTGTTCGGCCATGACAAGCGCCAAGGTCAATAGGTCTTGGATGTCTTCCGTGATTATGATCATCGGTCTTCTGATTGCCGCAGCTACTCTTGGTGCGCTGGTTTGGTCGATCGCTTTCCTGCGAGACGAATATGACCACCGAAAGCCTTCGGTGCTTGGACGCCGATTGTTGTCTAGGTTCCAATGCGCCTCCGTCCGCGTATTGCGTTCGAAGAAGGAATGGGCCGGCATCTTTCTTCGAAGCAGAATGCAAGAAAGTGTTAAGTGCGAAGTGTGCGCTCTACTCAAGTGAGTGGAAATCAGGTTTTGCCGTGAACCCATTTGGGATGCCTACTCTGCGCTAGAGGCGCACCGATCGGAGCCTGAGTGCATTCCCGATCACCGAGACAGACGAAAGGCTCATCGCGGCGGCCGCAAACATCGGCGAGATCAGAAGACCAAAGAACGGGAAGAGCACCCCGGCGGCAACCGGTACGCCAGCCGTGTTGTAGATCATTGCAAAAAACAGATTCTGCCGGATGTTCCGCATCGTCGCCAGGGACAGACGCCGCGCTCGGACCAGCCCGATCAGATCTCCTTTCACGAGCGTGAATCCGGCGCTTTCAATCGCGACATCAGCGCCGGTGCCCATGGCGATCCCGACATCGGCCTGTGCGAGCGCAGGCGCGTCGTTTACTCCGTCTCCGGCCATGGCGACCTTGCGGCCCTCGGCCTGGAGCTCGCGGATGATGCGCGCCTTGTCCTCGGGCAGCACATCCGCGCGTATCTCGTCGATTCCGAGCGGTCCCGCCACGGCCTTGGCCGTGCGATCGTTGTCTCCGGTGGCCATGACGATCCGGATGCGGAGGTCGTGCAGGGCCTTCAGTGCGGCGGGCGTAGTCTCCTTTATCGGATCGGCCACGCTCACGAGACCGGCAATCGTGCCCTCGACCACCACGAACATCACCGTTTCACCTTCGTCGCGACGGGCGTTGGCAACTTCGGTTGTGGCCAGCGCCTCGATACCGAGTTCGGTGAGCATCTTGGCGTTGCCAAGGGCCACTGGCTTGCCGTCCACGGTGCCCTTCACCCCCATGCCGGTAACGGCCTCAAAGTCGTCGGCATTGGCCAGCTTCAAGCCGCGCACCTCGGCACCGCGCACGATCGCCTCGGCCAACGGGTGCTCGGAGCCGCGCTCGAGGCTGGCAGCCAATCGAAGAACCTCGGTTTCGTTATGTCCGTCTTCCGGCAACACGGCGGACAGCTCCGGCTTACCCACCGTGAGCGTGCCTGTCTTGTCGACGATCAACGTATCCACTTTCTCGAACGCCTCCAGAGCTTCCGCATTCTTGATCAGAACGCCGGCCTGTGCCCCGCGCCCAGTCGCGGTCATGATCGACATCGGCGTCGCGAGACCAAGCGCGCAGGGGCAAGCGATGATAAGGACCGCGATGGCGGAAACCAGACCGTAGGCGAGTGCAGGTGACGGTCCCCAGATCGACCAGGCGGCGAACGAGACGATCGCAACCACGATCACCGCCGGAACGAAATAGCCGGCCACGGCGTCTGCGAGCTTCTGAATGGGGGCACGGGACCGCTGTGCGGCCGACACCATCTCGACGATCTGTGCCAGCATCGTGTCCTTGCCCACGCGTTTCGCTTCGATCACGAGGCTGCCTGTGCCGTTGATGGTCGCCCCTGTCACCGTATCACCTTCGACCTTTTCGACAGGCACCGGCTCACCCGTGATCATCGATTCATCGACCGACGAACGCCCATCGACGACGACACCGTCAACCGGCACCTTCTCGCCCGGACGGATCCGGATCCGGTCACCAATCTGCACCTCCTCCAGCAGCACTTCTTCTTCCGATCCGTCCTCGCGGATCACACGGGCGTTCTTGGCCGCGAGGTCGAGCAGGGCACGAATGGCCGAACCTGTCCGCTCGCGGGCGCGCAGTTCCAGAATCTGGCCGAGCAGCACCAGAACCACGATCACCGCGCCCGCTTCGAAATAGACGCCGACATTGCCGTCAGCATCGCGAAAGCCGCTCGGGAACAGTCCGGGCGTAATTATGGCGACAGTGCTGAACACCCATGCTGCGGCGACACCCATACCAATCAGGCTAAACATGTTGAGGTTCATGGTGCGAAAGCTTTTCCAGCCACGCACCAGGAATGGCCAGCCAGACCAGAGAATGACCGGCGTGGCCAGGATCAGTTCGAGCCAGTGCGCCAATCCCTCGCCGATCCAGCTGCGCACGGGCAGTCCGACATAACCTCCCATGGCAAGGATGACGACGGGAACCGTCAGGAACGTCCCGATCCAGAACCGTCGGGTGAAATCGACGAGTTCCGGGTTGGGGCCTTCATCGACTGTCTGAATATCTTTTGGCTCCAGCGCCATGCCGCAGATCGGGCAGTCGCCGGGACCGACCTGCTCGATCTCAGGGTGCATCGGACAGGTGTAGACTGTTCCGTCGGGCATCGGTTCAGGAGCGGGGCCACCGCAAACATATGATTCCGGAGACTCCGCGAACTTTTCGCGGCAGCGCGCGGAGCAGAAATAGTAGGTGCCGCCTGCGTCTTCAAAACTCAGGGTGTTGCTCATCACTCGGACTTCCATCCCACACACCGGATCCCGATGGGTCTCGACGGTTTCTCGTGCATCTTCCATTTTCGTCTCCAGCAGTTGACAAGTGGAATATGGGAATTCCACCAACTGGAAGGTCAAGCGGCGTCGAAATTTGTTTTGAGCTTGACCTTCCAGTTGGTGGAAGTCCTATCTATCGGTCCGAGGAAGAAAAGGACCGCACCCGATGAACATAGGCGACGTCTCCGAACGCTGCGGGCTGCCCGCCAAAACGATCCGATACTACGAGGACATAGGTCTGGTTCAGCCGCCTCGCCGCGAGAATGGCTATCGTGAATTCGGAAATCGCGAATTGAACAAACTGGCGTTTCTCGGCCGGGCCCGTTCGCTAGGATTCAGCATCCAGCAATGCCGGGCGCTGCTCTCACTCTACGAGGACCGCGAACGGTCGAATTCTGACGTCAAGGCCATTGCCAAAACGCATCTGGAGCGCATCGATCGAAAGATCGAGCAGCTGCAGTCGCTGAGCGCGACGCTTCGCGACCTTGTCAAGCGATGCCAGGGCGACAGGCGGCCCGATTGCCCAATCCTGAACGATCTGGCGCAGCACATCTCGAACGAAGGCGACAAGCGGACATCGGATCACTCTTCACAGAAACGCGACCAGCAGATGCTGGAAATTCAATCAGTGCAGTAGTAAGTTAAAGTTATGGAGTTTTTCGTCCGCCTCTTCTGTTTTGTTGCACTTACGGCCTTCGCCGTGGGCGCAGTGGCGCATTCGGCGGGATCGGCTGCCATGGCCTCCACGATGATCACTGTGGACGCGGGGATGTCCGGGATGGACGATTGCGACGCGTGCGGCGATCCGGAGGCCGGACTGAAGGGCGCGATTTGCGATTTCGTGTGCAACGTAACAGTGATGGCCGCCGTTCCGGTCATTTCTGCAGATACGGGCCACGTCGCCACGTCCATCACACACGACCGGATGCCTGAGCGGGTTGCGCATAGCATCACTGGTCCTCCGGCCAAAGAACCTCCTCGATTCCACCTCTGATCCGACACACGGGCGCCTGATCGCGCTTGATGTGTCGACTTGTGCCAACTGCGCGCTTCAGCGCAGTCGCACAACACAATCGCACCGGCTCCACAGACCTCCATGCCGGTGGACCGCAAAATCAGAGAGTGCAAGTACATGTTCAACCGATCCAATCCGGCTCTAACGCGCCGTTCGTTCATCGCATATTCGGGGGCGGGTATGGCGACCGCCGCCTTTGGAATGCCATCGTTCGCCGAGACGAAGACTCGCAGCTTCTCGTTGCGTGCCGCGCCTAGCCGCGCACAGCTCGTCCCCGAACCTCACCCTGAGACGCCGGCGTGGTGCTATAACGGCAAAGTTCCCGGCCCCGAGTTGCGGGTTCGGCAGGGCGACCGCATGCGCATCGATGTCACGAACGGACTGGCCGAGGAAACCACGGTCCACTGGCACGGGCTGCGCGTGCCGCACGCGATGGACGGCGTTCCGCACCTGACCCAAAGACCAATCGCACCTGGTGAAACCTTCACCTACGAGTTCGACGCAATCGATGCAGGAACTTTTTGGTATCACCCGCACCAGCGCAGCTTCGAGCAGGTCGGACGGGGGCTCTACGGACCTCTCATCATCGAGGAACCGAACGCGCCGCAGGTCGACCGCGACATCACCTGGGTGCTCGACGATTGGCGCCTGACGCAGGATGCCGCAATCTCGGACGACTTTGGCGCGGCCATGGATATGAGCCACGCGGGCCGGTTGGGCAACACGGTCACGATCAACGGGCAGATTCCCGAGAGCTTCGTAGTGCAACGAGGCGAACGTATCCGTCTGCGGCTGATCAACGCCGCCAATGCCCGCATTTTTGCGCTCGACTTCGGCGAGTACGAACCTCGCATCATCGCGCTGGATGGCCAGCCTGTGGCACCCCATGCAGCGCCCGGCGGGCGGGTCGTGCTCGGTCCCGCCATGCGGGCCGATGTCATCCTGGATTGTTCGACCGCCACGAACTCGAACGTTCCACTCGTCGATCGGGCCTATCGAGATAACGAGTATCGGCTGCTCGATATCGTCTACGAGGGCGCGCCACTGCGCGACGCGGCACCCGACTGGGATATTGCCTTGCCTGACAATCCGCTTCTGGAACCGGATATGGCGTCTGCGCGCCGCCACGAGGTGCTGTTCACCGGCGGCATGATGGGCGCGATGGTCGAACGCGACATGGGTCTCAGTCAATCCGGTGGCATGATGGGGGGCGGCATGATGGGCATGCGCCACGACGGGCGCGGCATATGGTTCGTCAACGGCAAGGCGGCCGAGGGGCATATGCTCGATCCCTTCCTCACCCTCGAACGCGATGCAAGTCACGTCATCCAGATGACCAACGCAACGGCATTCCATCACCCAATCCACCTGCACGGCCACTCTTTCCGGGTCATCACCCGCGATGGGGCACCGACTGAGCATCGCGAGTGGCAGGACACGGTTCTGATGGCACCGCGCGAACGCGTCGAGATCGCCTTCGTCGCCGACAATCCCGGCGACTGGATGTTTCATTGCCACATTCTCGAGCACCAGGCGGCGGGAATGATGGGCGTGATCCGGGTGGCCTGAACATGGGAGATTGCAAACTGAGACCCGCAACTACACCCCGGCTTCCCACGCGCCGCGATTTTCTTTCGTCGGTTCTTGGCGCTGGAGCTCTTGTGCTTATGCCGAGCTTTACGCGAGCCGGCAGCGACAACAAAATCCGGGCGCTTGCCTTTGACGGCGATGTGCTGTTGACAGCCGGCTCTACATTGGCCGTCAGCGGGGACAATGGCGGCAGCTGGGTCGAGCGAGCGACGCCCGGCAAGGTCCTAGCCTTGGCCACCCATTCTGACCGCCCCGGCCTTGTCGCCGCCGGACTGGAAATGGGCGATGTCGCACTATCGGCAGATGGCGGCGCGACCTGGCGCATCGGCAATGCCGGGCTTCCGAACGGAGACGTGAACGCCATCGCGATCGCTTCGCGGAACCCCGACCTGATCTATGCAGCGGTCCGCGGCGACGGTCTATTCAAGAGCGAGGACGCCGGCGAAACCTGGACGCTGGCGATGGACCGCCCCTGGCTCAAAGAGGCCGAGCTTGATCCGCTTACACTGGCCTCCGTCGATCTCGAGACGGGCATGGGCGGCATCTGGATCTATGCAGGAACCGAAATGGGGCTGACGCGGGTGCCCGACTGTTTCTGTCGCTGGCAGGACGTCCAACCGGGTAACGCGATGGATGCGCTGATCTCAGGCGATGCGCCCCCGCCCGAGAATCCCTTGCCAGAAGGCGAGCCGGTACTGTCGCTGGCAAGCAGCCACTCGGCGCCGGAACGGCTCTATGCCGCGCTGCCTTCGGGCTTCTGGGCATCAGCGGACGGCGGGGTGGTTTGGACGCGCATGGCTGAAGAGGCCACATCGGCCATCGCAGTCCATCCGCGTGACGAAACGTATATTGCCGCTGTCATCGGCGACACCCTGAAACTCAGCCGCGACGGCGGCGCAACCTGGAGGGCCGCGGCGGCCGGATGAAGGAGAGAATAATGCAGAGAAGAACGGTATTTGGCCTGATCGGCGGCGGTGTCGTCGGAGCGACCGCCATAACGAGCCTGTCTTGGGCGCAAGGAGCTGCCGACCCGGCTCCAGCACCGGGAGAGCAGCCAAGGCAAATCACGATCTGGCGCGATCCGGGCTGCGGGTGCTGCGATGCTTATGCGGACTACCTCGAAGAGCACGGCTTCACCGTCACCCGCATCGACGACCGCAACTTCGACAAGCGCTCGGTCGAAGTCGGGGTGCCGGAAAGGGGTTTGGGCTGCCACCTCGCCGAGATCGAAGGCTACTATGTCAGCGGTCTTGTTCCCGTGGACATCATCGACCGCCTTACGCGCGAACGGCCCGAGATCACGGGCATTACCTTGCCAGGCATGCCAGCGAACGCTCCCGGCATGGCGCGTGAAAAGCACGGCACGCTAAAGACCTATGCGTTCGGCGAAGGCGGTATTTCGGTTTATTCCAATGAATGAGGGGATGGAGATGATGAGTGGCCCAATGATGGGCGCGATGATGCTTGGCGGCGGGTTGGTTCTACTGCTGCTTCTCGCCGTACTTGTGTTGAGCGTAATCGCCTTGGTCAAATATATACGAGGGGCGAAATGAGACGGCTAACCGGCATTGGTTTGGCGGGATTGACCGTGGCCGTCATCGGGGGCGTCGTCCTGGCGCAGTCATCTTCGGAGACAGCAGCCCTCGAAGGTCTGACCTTTCTCGGAGAGCCTGTTGCAGAGGCCGACCTCGAGGCCGGTGAAAGGGTCTACGCTGAAAGCTGCGCGTCCTGCCACGGTGAGAATCTCGAAGGCCAGCCTGACTGGCGGCGACGCCTCGACAACGGCCGCATGCCGGCCCCGCCGCACGATGAAACGGGCCACACCTGGCACCACTCTGACCGCAATCTCTTCATCGTGACTAAGGGCGGCGTGCAGGCGGTCGTGCCGGGGTATGAGAGCGACATGCCGGCATTTGAGGGCATCCTCACCGATGACGAGATCGCCGATGTCCTGGCCTACATCAAAAGCACCTGGCCCGAACGGCAACGTGAGTTTCAGGCCGAAGTCTCGGCAAACGACAAAGGTGAATTATGAGCGCCGCAGAGCAACCGCGTCGGCATAAGGGTCGACTTCTGAGCATTTTGCCGGTCGTGATCTTCGCCCTGATCGGCGCAGGCTTCTACTGGGGTCTCTTCAACAATGATGACCGCCTGCCGTCAGCGCTTATCGGCAAACCGGTGCCCGATTTCGAGCTGCCACCAATTGAGGGGCGCTCCGATGGCCTTTCGACCTCTGACCTGAAAGGGAAGGTGTCGATCGTCAATGTGTGGGCCTCGTGGTGCGTGCCGTGCCGGGTCGAGATGCCGTTGCTCAACGAACTGGCCGCACGCGACGACGTCGCAATTTTCGGCATCAACCACAAGGATCGCCCAAGAGAGGCTTTGGCATTCCTCGAAGAGCTTGGCGACCCCTACAAGAAGATCGGTGCTGACAGAAACGGGCGCGTCTCCATTGACTGGGGTGTCTACGGGCTTCCGGAGACCTTCGTGATCGATGCCGACGGTCGGATCGCCTACAAGCATATCGGGGCCTTCAACCGCCGCTCATTGGAGGAAGACATCCTTCCAGTAGTGCATCGCCTGCAAGGAGGGTCCGGATCATGAAGCGGCGCGAACTTATGGCCGGTATAGCTGCCCTGGGCATCGCACTGCCCGCCCAGGCATTGCCGCTGATGCGGCTGCACGACTCTCCGCGCGAGATGCTATCGCCGCCATTCGTGGACGGCACGGGGCGAGATCTGACACTGGAAAATTTCCGGGGCAGGGTCGTGCTCCTCAACATCTGGGCAACCTGGTGCGTGCCGTGTCGCGAGGAAATGCCGACCCTCGATGCGCTTCAGTCCCGTCTTGGCGGGGACGACTTTCACGTCCTGCCACTCTCCATCGATCGGGCTGGACTGAAGGTCGTCCGGCGCTTCTACGATGAGATCCGCATTCAGCACCTCGACATGTATCTGGCGGACAGCACCCGTGCGATGCTTGCTTTCGGGGCTCTCGGATTACCGACAACAGTCTTGATCGGGCGCGACGGGAAGGAACTGGGTCGTCTGGTTGGACCGGCCGAATGGGATAGCCCGGAAATCATCTCACAAATGCAGACTTTCATTAACGAAAAGGAGTGAATAGCCAATGTCTGAAACTTCACCGCACACGGAAACATCAGGGGCAGGCCCGTGGCGACCCAAACTGGGGCGCCGCGGCCTTATCCTCCTGTCGATGGCAGTCATAGGTGCGGGACTCTACCTGAGTTGGGGTTGGGTGACGGCGATCGGGGCGGCTCCGCTGATCCTGGCCCTTGCTCCCTGCGCTGTCATGTGCGGGCTCGGCTATTGCGCAATGTGCAAATCCGACTCCTGCGACAAAAAAGGTTCGGCGGTAGAACCGGGCCTGCCGGGGGATTGAACCTGAAAACCTATGGAAACCTGAAGGATAAACTTATGAAACCTATCAAGAAACTGAGCGCCATTGCCGCTGTGGCTACTCTCTTGGCAACCGCTGTGGTGGCCCAGGACAACAGCGGGTCGTCAGGCCAGATGATGGATGGTGAGAACGGCATGTCAGGCAACATGATGCATGGCGATATGTCCGGCAAGATGCCCATGATGCAGATGATGCAGCAGATGGGCCCAATGATGAAGGCCTGCACCGAAATGATGGAGGCGATGAACGGCTCCATGATGGAAACCCAGCCATCAACGGACAAGGGCTGATTGACCATCGCCGGGGGCCTACGCCCCCAGCGACACGACATGGAGAATGCGTATGTCAAGAACACCGGCCACTCGATTTCTGGTGGTCCTTCTTTGGATGCTGATTGCGCCTTTTGGTGCTGCAACTCAGAAATCCATCCCGCTCGACCAAACGGAGAAAGAGGCTTTTTGGGCCTTTATCCTGCAAACCATCCGCGAGAACCCGGACGTTCTGGTCGAGACCCTCTTAGACTATCAGGAAGAGGCGCAAGCCGTAGCCCAAGAACAACAGGTTGCCGCCAAGAAACGCGTGAGTGATGCCCTGACGTCCGACACAAACGCCGGCGTTCTGGGCAATCCAGACGGTAAGATCTTCCTGATCGAGGACAACCCTGATCTTCGGATCGTCACGCGGGAGTGGCCAAACCTTGGCCTTGAGACCAACCGTACCACATCAACATGATCCTCGACGTCAACGGCCTGACAACGAGCGCTGAAGCAGGACGAACAGAAAGAATGACCGCGAATACCAACGTTTATGATCTGCCTGAGGCCAGCTGGTTGTCTGTCATCCGGCGCTACATCATCTATTCCGCCATTGGACACCTTCTCTGGGAAAGTGCCCATATCCCGCTCTACACGATCTGGGTCGAAGGCAGTTGGAGCGAGATTGTCTTTGCCGTCGTGCATTGCACCGGCGGAGACTTGCTGATCGCCATGAGCACACTGCTGCTCTCGCTATTCATCGTCGGTGGGCAGGCTTGGCCGGCAACTCGGGCCGGAGCTGTCCTGCTTCTAGCGGTGGTTTTTGGCGTCGCCTACACGGTCTTCAGCGAGTGGCTAAACATCGTAATCCGCGCGGCCTGGGCCTATCGCGACATCATGCCGGTTGTTCCGATACTCGATGCCGGTCTTACGCCGCTGTTGCAATGGATGGTGGTTCCGTCTGCTTCCTATTTCCTGGCGATCAGGCTTCCGTTGAGCCAAATCTTCTCCGGGGGGCGGAAGTAGATGGTGGACGTCTCTCTTCCTGGCCTGGCCGCAGCGTTTCTGGCCGGTGCGATTTCGTTCCTGTCACCCTGCGTCCTCCCGCTGGTCCCTGGATACGTGTCCTACGTTGCCGGACGCACGGCGGCCCAGGGCGGTGTCGCATCCGCTTCCACCTCGCGCGCAGTGTGGCTGAGCATGTGCTTCGTGCTTGGCTTCTCGACCATATTCATCGCGCTCGGCGCGTCGGCGACGGCGCTCGGGCAGGCCCTTCTGCGTTGGCGCTACGAGTTGAACTTGGTTGGCGGCTCCATCATCATCCTGTTTGGGTTATTCATGATCGGCGCCACGCGATTGTCGGTCATGGAGCGCGACTTCCGTTTCAATCTCGACATCCCTGGCGGTCAGCCGACTGCTTCCTACGTGCTCGGTCTTGCGTTCGGCTTTGGCTGGACGCCGTGCATCGGCCCGATCCTAGGGGCAATTCTCACGGCCAGCGCTGCCAGCGCGACGATCTCCGAAGGCGTAGTTTTACTCGCGATTTATTCCGCTGGTCTTGGAATTCCATTTCTCATTGTTGCGGCCTTCACAGATCGTATCGCTGGGCGGCTACGCGCCATAGGTCGAGTCGGCCGACGGCTTCACCAAGCTGCCGGTGCCGTCATGATCGTGATGGGGATCGCGATGATGACGGGACAACTGAGTGCATTATCCTATTGGATGCTTGACGCATTTCCGTTTTTGGGACGGATCGGGTGAGCCGCGATCTACAAACCAATCAATCAGATTCTGGTTATCTGTTGTCCATGCGTTGTAGTAAGAGTGACTGATCCAGGACTGCACAAGAAGGCACCAATAAGAGCGGCGCACAACCAGCCAACGCTACAATCAATCATCCAATCAGCGACAACACGAAGGCTGGTTCACCCGGCACTCGCAGCTGCCGTCGGAACAGGTTTGGCGGGCGTGCCGGTACGCCTTCCAGAACCCGTATGCGAGCGAGGCAGCGGCGAAGACGAAAAAGAGCCATTGGCCCTGATAGGGCGCGCCATGCTGGCCAATCCACACGCTGGTGGCTCCCAGACTGAACAGGACCAAAGCGAGTATGTGGCAAGACGTCATCACGAACGCCCGGACAATTCCGCCCGCCGTCGCGGCTTTCGTTCCGAGATCGCATTCCTGCTCGGGCGCGGTATTGGCGTCCGAGGTCATGTTCGGGTCCTCGATTGATCCATTGCGACATACTGCGTACCATCTGTAGCTGCTAAAGATGTAAGGAGTGTCCGTGATGGCGGAGGTTACGAAGGTTCGAGGCTATCCGATCGGCGCCACGTCGCGCGAGACTGGCGTGAACATCGAGACGATCCGCTACTACGAACGTACCTAATTGATGCCACAGCCCGACCGGACCGCCGGCGGCAACCGACGGTAAAGATACGATCACCTCAAGTGCCTCTCATTCATCAAACCGGGCAGGGAACTCGGACTCAGCATCAGCGAGATCCGAACGATGCTGACCATGGTGGACCAAAACGGTGTCAGCTGCGGCGAGGTGCACGCGATGACGATGGAGCGCTAGAGCGTCTTCAAGGACAAGATACGGCACTGAGTAGGCTCGAATGCACACTTTCCAAAATGGCTGCACAATGTGAACAAGGCGATGCACCGGATTGCCTAGTCGTTGAGACGTTGTTTGATGCCAAAATCGTTTGAATAAAAGCTGGACGACGTGAGAACAAACCTCGTGTCGGATGTTTTTTCGGTGGCAATCACTTTTTCAAACTTTGCGTCATGTCCTTGATGGGCTTTCTGAATCGATACCGTAATTGCAGGTTCATGGAGCGGCAACTGACACAAACCGATACAAAAATTCTATTGGATGAATTGCATGTAAATAATATTCCAATTTCATGAATGTAAAACGCTCTTTAAAAGGTTTGTGGCTTGTCGTGATTGCCCTGTCGTTGGGCACAAATGGAATCACGGCTGAAACAATCGGATTTTCACACGTGATCGACTGTGCAGAAGTTCTTGGTCATACGTGTGAACATGATGCTGTACACGAGGGCGATATTGAACCTGATGCTGATATGACGGCCGAAGACACGGATCGTGACAACGAGCGTTGTATGTTTCACGCGTGCCCTGCGATTTTCGCAGAGGGCGTCACTTATCAGGCTGAACCATTTTTGTTACTGACCAAGCTTCAATACAATTCTGAAACCATGCAGGTGATCGAACGTGTAGAAAGCTTGCACAGACCTCCAAATACCTGATCCCCCGAATAACGGGGTTGGAACAAGTGAACCGCAGCGCGCCTGCGCCCGGAACCAAATCCATTCTTGGAATGATCAGGACTATCACATGAAGACTATGTTTATTTTAGGGGCTCCGCTCGCCCTTGCGGCCTGCGCAAAAGCGCCCGAACTCGTTTCGGCAGACGTATTGGCCCCAGCGAGCAGCGAGAGCGCGCAGATACGCCATGTTCATGGCCCGGCATTGTTGGGTGATTTTAACGCGCGGCCCGTCAAAGGTCCGGAAGACTGGCGCAAACTCAACGATCAGCAATCTCCGGCAAAGGAGGAAAGCTGATGCGTGCCAAATCCAAAATCGGCCTCACCTTGTCGGCAGCACTCGTATTGTCCGCCTGCGCAACACCAGAACAAAAAGCTCGACTTGCAGACCCCAGGGCCGGCTTTGGCGCGGTCAGCGGGTCTGCGAAAAGCATACTACGAAAAGACGCCGTCATGTTGATGTCTGCCCAGGACATCGAAGCCAACGCGAAACGCGTTCATGCCCTGGTGCACAAAAAAACGATCAGCGCCGACACGGCGGTCCAGGTGGCTCTGCTCAACAACCGTGGCTTACAAGCGAGCTACGCCGAATTGGGCGTGTCATCGGCCGATGTCTGGCAAAGCATCATGCAACCCAACCCTGTCGTCTCGCTTGGGGTGTTGGGCATCAATGCCGACGGGCTGGGGGCATATCGCGCCATTGAGGGCATGATCGCCTTCAACCTTTTGTCGGTATTTACCCAACCGGATCGGACAAAGCTTGCCGAGCTTCGTTTCACCCAGGCGCAACTCAGGGCCGTCGAAGACACCCTGCGCGTCGCCGTTGAGACCAGGCGCGCGTGGGTCGACGCGGTGGCCGGTTTCGAAGCGGCAGGGCTTGTTCGGGAAGCCCAGAGCACCGCGGATGCGGGCTCGGAACTGGCGGCGCGCCTGGGCGACACGGGATTTCTGAACAAGGCAGATCAAGCGCGCGAGCATGCTTTTTATGCCGAGTTGACCGCTCAACGCGCGCAGGCAAAACTTGATGCGCAATTGGCCAAAGAGGCGTTGACACGCCAACTTGGGCTTTGGGGCACAGAAGTAGACTATTATGTCCCGAACAATCTTCCACGTCTGCCAGGAAATATTCGAAGTCGCTCCGGTGTCGAAACCGAAGCCCTGAAGGCCCGCGTTGATCTGGCAATCGCCAAACTTGAACTGCAGGCAAATGCACAGGCACGAGGGATGGAAAACGCCACCCGGTTTGTTACCGACCTCGAACTCATTGCCGGGTTCGAAACGGAGCGCGAACTTGAGGATGGCGTGCGGAAAACAAGGACCACGCCACAGATCGAGCTGGAATTCGCCATTCCGATCTTTGACAGCGGCAAAGCCCGCCTGAAACGGGCCGAGGCGCAATACATGATTGCAGCGCATCAATTGGCAGAACGGGCGGTGAATGTCCGGTCGGAGGCACGCTCCGCCTATGCCGCCTATGCGGGTTCGCACAAGATCGCCCGGCACTATCGCGATGCCGTGCTGCCGCTACGCCGCACCATCGAAGAAGAGGCGCTACTAAGCTACAGCGGCATGATCACAAATACGTTCGAACTGCTTGCCGATACCCGCGCACGGCTCAACTCCAAACTCATGGAAGCCAATGCCCGCCGGGACTTCTGGCTCGCGGACGCCAATATGCTTGCCGCAGTCTATGGCGGCGGGGCCGGAGCCGCAGGTGGCGCCGGTGCCGTCGATGTCGCCGGCGGTGGCGATGCCCCACACTAGATAAGGAGAAGACTGATGATGAACAGACGCCAATTACTGAGCGCCGGTGCCGGTCTCCTGGCCACTGGCGCAGCGGCAAAGGCTCAGAACATGGGCCTGCCCGAAGCTCCTATTATGGAAACGGCGGCCACCCAAATCACTCAGCGCCCATCAACGGGGCCGGACTACAACCCTGTCGTCACCCTGAACGGCTGGACCCTGCCCTTCCGGATGAACGGCAACGTGAAAGAGTTCCACCTCATTGCCGAACCGGTGGAACGCGAGATGGCCGATGGCATGATTGCCCATCTCTGGGGCTATAACGGACAGTCGACCGGCCCCACCATCGAGGCGGTCGAAGGGGATCGCGTACGCATCTATGTCACAAACAAGTTGCCCGAACATACCACCATCCACTGGCACGGCTTGATCCTGCCCTCTGGCATGGACGGCGTTTCGGGACTGAGCCATCCAGGCATTCCGCCGGGCAAAACATTCATCTACGAGTTCGATTTGGTGAAATCCGGAACGTTCATGTATCACCCGCATGGCGACGAAATGGTCCAGATGGCCATGGGGATGATGGGCATGTTCATCGTACACCCGAAAGATCCCACCTTCATGCCGGTCGACCGCGACTTCCTGATCATGCTGAACGCGTTCGATATCGTTCCCGGCACTTACGTGCCTCGTGTCATGACGATGACCGATTTCAACCTCTGGACTTGGAACAGCCGGATTTTCCCCGACATCGACCCGCTTGTCGTTCGGCAAGGGGACCGCGTCCGCGTGCGTGTGGGCAACCTGACCATGACCAATCACCCGATCCACATGCATGGCTATGATTTCGAGGTGACCTGCACCGATGGCGGCTGGGTGCCCGAAGAGGCGCGCTGGCCCGAGGTCAGCATCGACATCCCCGTGGGCGCGATGCGCGCCTATGAGTTCGATGCGATCTACCCCGGCGACTGGGCCATCCACTGCCACAAATCGCACCACACGATGAATGCCATGGGCCATGACGTTCCGACCTTCATCGGGGCGGACAAACGCGAATTCACGAAAATGATCCGCAAGCACCAGCCGGAATTCATGCCGATGGGATCGAACGGCATGGGCGAAATGGCGATGATGTCGATGGAAATACCGGACAACACTGTACCAATGATGACCGGCTGGGGTCCGTACGGGCCCATTGAAATGGGCGGCATGTTCTCGGTCGTCAAGGTGCGTGAGGGTATTGATCGCGACGATTATTCCGATCCTGGCTGGTACGAAAACCCACCGGGAACGCAAGCCTATGAATGGACCGGGGAACTGCCGGAATTCACCCGCAATGACAATCCGAAAACCCTTCTGACCAAACGCAAGAGTTGAAAACGCAACAACTGCAACCCCACGAAAGGAAATATAATGAAAGCTCCAATTCTGACTCTTATTGCGGCACTCGCAGCTTCACCGGCACTCGCAACCGGTACGCATAGCGGCGGCCATGGCGAGGAAGCCATGGATATGATGATGGATATGAAGATGATGGCCTATGGCAAGCCGGGCAAAGCAGACGAAGTCGAACGGACCATCGATGTTACCATGCGCGAGACCGATGATGGTGGCATGAGTTACGAGCCAAGCGCATTCAGTTTCAAACAAGGCGAAACAATCCAGTTTAACATCACGAATAAGGGTGAACTGGAGCATGAATTTGTCATCGACACGAAAGAAGGCAATGTGAAGCACAAGGAGGCCATGGCGAAGATGAATATGGAGCACGATGACCCCAACTCGGTGCGTCTCGACCCCGGGAAATCTGGTACAGTCATCTGGGCCTTTGCCAACGCAGGCACCTTCGAGTTCGCATGTCTCATTCCCGGTCACTACGAATCTGGAATGCACGGGCCGATTGAAGTGGCGCAAGCGGAAACCAAACACTCCTATACCAAAGGCGTGGTAAAAAAGATCAAGGCCGACTCGGGTAAAGTGACTATCATCCACGAAGAACTTGTCGATCTCGAAATGCCGGCGATGACCATGGTGTTCCGCGCCGAGGATGACATCATGACCCAGTTGTCGGAAGGTCAGGAGATCGAATTTGTCGCTGAACGTGTGAATGGCAAACTGACCGTCACCAAACTCAAATAATCGAACTGATTGGTGGCAGCGATTAATCCAGTGCTGCCACCATCGACCCAAAGGCGGTCACGAACCGTCTAAGAATTCCGAATTTCACCCAAAGTTTTTCCGAGGAAATGCTCTCGGCAGCACGCGCAAATGATCTTGCAGCGTTTCAACACGGGCGGCTGAACAGTGGCGCAGGAAAGCGATGTCAAGCAAAAGGCCTTCCCCGCCTTCTGGGGTATTACGCTATGTTGGGTTGCAGTCTTAATCTATGCCGCATCCAATTCGGTTGTGACATTGCTCGTTCAAATTGGTGATGCAAATCGCGTTAACGGGCACAACGTCATCACCTTCGCGAATCTGCTGGTATTGGGTTCGCTGATTTCTCTGATCCCCATGATCATTTTTTTCTGGCGGGATTGGACGGCAAAAAACCTTCGATCTCTTACATCACGTGATTGGGTATTCCTGGTCATTTCAACAACCTTGTCATCGGCATTAACACCGGGACTTTTCTTTTTTGCCCTCGAAAACACCACAGTCACAAATGTCGTCATCGCGGGACGAATAGACCCCCCTCTGTTCATGCTGTTGGCAGCGTTTTTTCTAAAGGAAAAGCTCGATCTCTGGGGCTTTTTTGGCGCCCTGATCATACTTGTCGGAGCGATTGTAATCCTGATGCTGAGAGATCATGGAACTGGATTTGTCCTAGGCCAAGGTGAGATAGCAGCGGTTGTCGCGACACTTTCTTTTACGGTTTCCACAATCATTGCACGCAGAACCTTGAAGCATATCCCCCTTGGCGTGTTTTCTATATTTCGCACGGTGTTAGGTACCCTGATTTATGTCTTGTTCAACGTGTTGTTTTCCACGCATCATCACTTCAGCGAAATGTTTCAGCCGGTGCTTCTCCAATGGATATGGGTCTACGCAGTTCTTGTAATTATCATCGGTCAGTTTACGTGGAACCTTGGACTGAAATACGCCAATGCGAGCGATGTGGCCCTGGCCACTTCCTTTTCTCCGGTGGCCGCAATTTCAATAGCCATTATCCTACTCGGAGAAGATCCAGGATCAGGCTTCCTGCCAGGCACAATCATCATTTTCATCGGGATAGGTGTGGCGCAATTCGGCCGTTGGCGATACGCGGACGAAAAGAAAGCAGCTATCGAAAAATCCATCGAGCTGGAAGGAAAAGTCAATTTCAAGGGCGTTTGATAGTCAGTCGCCGAAACAATCTGTTTCTATCCCACCTGATAGGAAGAGACTCGCTATGCTGAATAGGAATTCCGCTCTTGTTGCCGTGATTGCATCTTCTGTCATCTTGGTTGCTTTCGCAGTATTCGTCGCAAGAACAACTACGCCAGATAAAGACCAAAAAAACTGGCCCAGCACCTTCGCCAGCAATGGAGAACAACTCTACTTCACGGGGCGTAGCGCATCGGGCTCCATGATTCAGCCGTATGGCGGTAATCATCATATGAAGATGATGGGTAGTGGTGGCTGTGTGGATTGTCATGGCACAAACCGTAATGGAGGTCGGCTTTGGCCTAACTTTTGGCAAATTGCGCCTTCGATAGCAGCCGAAAAGCTTGTCGGCGAACACTCGCAAAGCGACCACGGCCATGAAGGCTATAAGGCTGAAACTTTGGGACGCGCAATCACAGAGGGCATCAAACCAGATGGCACTAGCCTGGGAAAAGGCATGCCGAGATGGTCGATGTCCGCCGAAGATCTCCAGGACTTGGTGACATTTCTTCTCGAACATTGAATGGCGAGAAGGCACACTCTTCATGCGGCCTCTATCCGATCCTTCGCCTAGAATACCTGCATTCCAAACGCACTATTGTCCGAATAAATTCGGCGATCAGGAAGCTGTCGGCAAACTTATTCTTGCTCGTACGCCGCCTTCCGGTTTGTTGCTCAAAGTAATGTCACCGCCACTGGCCCGCAGGAGTGTCCGCGCAATCGACAAGCCCAACCCTGTGCCACCTGTTTCACGCGACCGGGAACGTTCCAACCTAAAGAACGGCTCAAACACTTCCTCGATTTCCTCTTCCGGAATTCCTGGACCATCGTCGCAGATTTCAATGGACACCATGTCCTGACCTCTGCTGATACTCACATCAGCGCCGCCTCCATATCGAATGGCGTTTTCTATCACATTGCGTAGAGCCCGCCGCAGGGCATTTGGGCGAACGCGAAGTGTGACATCTGCATCTTCGTCGTTAAACACAAAGCTATTCAACATATCGTGTTTTAGCTGAATCAGAAACGAGCCCAGTTCTACTGACTCAGATGGCTCGGAGACGGCCATGCCTCTGGCGAAAGCCAGCGTCGTCTCAACCATTTCCTGCATTTCTTCGATAGAGGAAATCATCGCATTTTTGGTTTCATCATCATCGACGAGTTCAGCGCGAACGCGAAGAGCAGTCAAAGGAGAGCGAAGGTCATGTCCCAACGCGGCCATGATCCGTGTCCTGTCTGCTGCAAACCGTGTCAAACGATCTTGCATTTGGTTGAAAGTCGCCGTCAGCTCTTGAATTTCCCGTGGGCCAGTTTCAGGAAGCAAATCTGCGTTTTCTCCCCGGCCAAAACGCTCTGCAGCTTCCGAAACCCTGCGCAATGGATATGTCAAACGGCTGAGTAGATACCAGCAAACCGCCGCTAGAATAATCGCCGCTGTGATGCCGAAACTCAATGTCGACAGTAGTGGCCACTGCAACGGCGGGCGTTGAAACCTTGTGTCGACATTCAGCCACTGACCATCCCTGAGCTCTATAGAAAGTGTCATCTCAATTGCCGAAAAGTGGTCATGCATCAGCTTCGGATGCGTGTGGCTTGCAATAGACTCGGCATTCGAATTCGACGGCAACACGCTTCTTGCCTTGTGCAATTCAACTCTAACGTCCCGGGTATCGCTAGGGCCAAGCAACGTGCGAATGCGCGCCTCCACCGCACCGCCATCGAAGTGATCCAGATGATCCACCGTAGGTTCGTCTGCGATCTCGAACCGCACCAAAGGTGAATCCGCCGCGCGTAGGATAGAGGTTCGAAGCTCCGGCGGCGCTTCTTCAATCAACAATGCAATGTTGGCGGCGCGGCCCGCCGCTTCTGCGCCGATTGCAGCGCGAACTGCAAGGCTGCGTTCGTCGACAAACAGCCAAAGACTGATTGATTGAGCCACGACAAGCGCCCCAATGATCAGCAACACCAATTGGCCACGCAAGCTATTGAACAATCTGGACATCAACTAATTTCTTTTACATCCGCGGCCAAACAATAACCGCCACTCCTAACCGTTGTGATTATGCGGGGCCGCGCCGAGTTCTTTTCAATTTTGCGGCGCAAGCGACTTATCTGGTTATCAATTGTGCGGTCAAATACTGTGGGTGCGCGACCAGCTGTAAGATCAAGCAATTGATCCCTACTTAGAACAACGCGTGGTCTCTCCAAGAGAACAGTCAAGAGTTTAAACTCGGAACTTGTCAGTGTTTCTTCAATGCCGTCTTCTGACGTTAGCGTACGAGCATCTGTATCCAATACCCAATTCGAAAAGGAAATCTGGCTACCAGTGAGTTTACCAGCATATTGCTCTGGTAGTTTTGATCGCCGCAAGATCGCCTTTATTCTGGCGAGCAATTCGCGAGGATTGAACGGTTTTGGTAAATAGTCGTCGGCGCCAATTTCAAGCCCGACGATACGATCCATCTCTTCATCCAATGCCGTCAGCATGAGAATTGGCAGCTTTCCTTCCGACGACAGTCGCCTGCAAATTGAAAGACCATCCTCACCTGGCATCATCACATCAAGAACTATCAGGTCGTATCGACCCTTCGACAACTTAGCGTCCATTTCAACGGCATCGCCAGCCTTTGTAACGCGCATTCCATTTTTTTCGAGGTATTTGCCAACGGCGTTTCGAATCTCTGGGCTGTCGTCAACGACCATTATGTGCGGGGTGTCTGCCATAGCTCGAACCTATTCTTTTCTTCGCGATTTGCCGAGGAAAAGTGTCGCCGATTGTAACATCACAAAGCGGTGAGACACATCGATACAAATCCTCATGGCTCCGCCATTGCAGGATCAGCCTGCACCGCCATGTTTGGGTCATTCGCAGCAGAAAAACGAGAGGCTAAATCATGACCCGCAAGACTTCTACCTTCGTGACGCTTATCTCAGCTATCATGTTTGGCGGTGCAGCCCTGGCCGATCAAGGCTACGTCACGGGGCATCACGAAATGCCAGATGACGGCAACAACATGCACTTCAAGGGCGCAATGCTCGGCCACTTCGAACACCTCGACACGAACAACGATGGTAAGGTGACCCGCGAAGAGATGGTCGCGCACGAAGAAACCGCGAAAAAGTTCAACAAAATGGTTGAAGAACGCATCGGCCGGAACCGATAAATCGCTACGGAAACCCCTTGTCTCGAAGGATTAGCAATCCTTCGAGACAATCATCCCAATTCATCACAAGAGCCCTTACGGGTGTAGTCCACACTCTTGCCACAAGTCGGATGGTCAACCTGACCACCTCAAATTCCTGTCTGTCAACTCAGCTACTTAGCCTAATAATCCAGAAACAATGTCCCGCTGTCAGTCATCTCGATGCGCGGGACCCGCTCAGGCTTACTCGCCTGCCCCGGCTCAACAGGATAATGGTCAAGAACGCGGTCCTAGTCCTGCGCGGCCGATGTCGCCTCCGGCCGTGTCCGCGCTGAAGCTTGGTTGTGTCTGACATCAGCGCCTACCGGAAGAATTTAGGGGTTTGAGTAACGGAGGATTTCTGGTTCATCGAAGCCACTTTGGAGCGAAGATGAATAAGAAATCCGGAACATCAAAGGACGCCGCTGACAAGCTGGTCAGGGGCAGGCGTGGGATCGTTGCTGCGGGGGTTCATTGGACGCCATCATGCACAATATCTTGAAGAGCAACTGTCGTTTGGGTACCTGGTCATATCGGTCGACGTGAGCCGCCAAGACCGAGAACCGGTTATATCGCAATACTGAAGGAGGCGGGAGCGCACTCGACGTCTGCCCACACCGTCACGCGGTACGAACACTTCGACGAGCATCCTCTTGAGTTCTTCGACCCATACACGTTTCAGGATCGCGTCGACTTTGGAAGATATTGAGAAGCGGGGTAGGGAATAGGTTTGACCACAATCGCATTGGCACTTGGCGCGGGTGGCGCGCCCGGCCTCGCACATATTCACGTTCTGGAAGCATTCGATGACCTTGGCGTCATACCCAGCATGATCGCCGGCACCTCAATCGGATCGGTCATTGGATGTGCCCGTTGCGCAGGAATGTCCGGTGCCGAGATCAAGGATTTCATTCTCGACCGAGTCAGTAATCGTCGACGGCTACTCAGCGATGTATTTCGGACGTGGCCAGCCAATCTGGAGACGTTTTTCGAGGAAGGTGGCCTACGGATCGCGGAGCTCAATCTGGAACGCATTCTTGGTGTCTTTCTGCCACCTGATTTGCCGCCACGGTTCGAGGACCTAAAGATCCCTCTGAAGATTGCCGCCACAGATTATTTTGAACAATCGACCACGGTATTCGAGTCCGGACAACAGCTGCCAGCGATGGCTGCGTCTTCGGCGATCCCGGCAGTTTTTTTGCCTGTGGAGTTTGGCGGGCACTTCTATATTGACGGCAGCGCGACGAACCCGTGCCCGTTGGACCTCGTTCAGGACACGGCTGATCATGTGGTCGCCGTCGATTTCTCGGGCGGCACTCAGGGTCAGGCGTTCGGGCGACCACGCAAGATCGATGCTGTATACGCTTCCAACCAGTTGATGCAGATGTCCATCGTGAAGCATACGGCGGCGAAATTTTCCTAAAACACTATTGCTGCGCCCGCCGGTGGATAACTTTCGCTCGCTCGATTTTTTGCACGCACCGCAAATATTGGAGGAGACAAATTCGCTTCGGGAGAAAGCCAAAGTTGAAGTCAGCCGTTTTCTGGACGATCTGGCAACAGATAACCGCATTTAATTAACATAACCTTGATTATGCGCATATAATATGCGCATACTTGACGCACATATCTTCTAAGCATACTCTCTTTACCTAAGGAGATTGCCATGCCCTCTGCGCCTGTCAGAAAACCTACAAACCTGACACTCGACAGCGAGTTGCTATCGGATGCCAAGGCCCTCAACGTGAATATATCCCGCGCCGCGGAAGAAGGCGTGCGCGCAGCAGTTATCCGGGCACGCGAAGACCAATGGCGGACCGAGAATGCAGCGGCGCTCGAAAGCTCAAATGATTTTGTCGACAAACACGGCCTGCCGCTCGATCGGTATCGCCAGTTCTGATGGCAAAGTTCGACGTCTATCCCGGCACTGAGAGCGATACCCTTCTGCTTGATGTTCAGGCAGATTTACTCGATGCCCTGAACACGCGCATGGTCGTTCCCTTGATGGCCGCTACCAAAGCACCGGTTCCGGCAAAGCGGTTAAACCCGATATTCGTAATCGGCGGTAGCGAATATGTCATGGTGACTCAGTTCATGGCCGCTGTTCCCAGAACAATGTTGCGAGAACCTGTAACCAGCCTGAAGGACAGGTTCGAGGAAATCACCACGGCGATTGATCTGCTGATCCAAGGGTTTTGAGGTCGTCCCCATTCGACACGCCGCGCTGCGCCGCAGAATCCATAGCCTTGGTTTGCATCCAAGGATGGGAACCCAATTAAAATACTGAAAATAAACCGACTTTTTTTGAACTTAGACAATAGAAACTCCCCGTGCGTTAGCGCTCACGTTGAATATTCAGCCCGAACCTGTTATGTTCTGCCTTATGGAACTTTTGGTCTAAACACACGTTGACCCATCACGGACGGATTGCTCGCGAGAGAGCTTGATCTGCCTGGAAGTTCAAACGCTCCCTCGAGATGAGGTGGCAAAAACCAATCAGACGAATTGCCCGGTTGTAATCCAATCTCGGTGAGAAAGGAGAGACATGACCCATTATGCAGAAGAACGAATTTCAAACCCAACACGGTATTTCAAAACGCCGGAGGTCGTGCTGAGCGACGACAAGCTCAGCTTTGAAGAAAAAGAGAAAGTCCTGCGGTCTATGGCCGATGACGCAGACCAATTGATGGACGCCACCGCCGAAGGCATGGAAGGTAACAAGCACGCCTATTCTGCCGAAGATCTTCAATCCGCTCTAAAAGAGCTGGAAAAAGTCAAAGACGCGAAAGAAGCTTCTGAAAGCGGCGCGCAAGTGAGAGGTCGTCGGTTCAAGAACATCGTGGTTGTGACCACGGTCAATCAGGAACTGAACCGTGAAATCACAGATGCTGCCATGGATCTGTCGGAGCATTCAGGCGGAACGGTTTCGCTGCTGAACGTTGTGCCAACCGATCTTGATGGCGCGGGACCGGCGACCGCCGTTTCCATGACCTCAGGTGGCCCGATTGTTACGACCGACCACACGGACATCGTGAAGGACCGCACCAATCTTCTCTCTGAGCTGCGAGAGGAAACCGGCGCTGGAGAGGAACTTGCAATCGCGGTGCGCTCTGGGCCTGTTGAAGAGGCGATCATGCGCTATGCAACTGATATCTGTGCCGATGTGATCGTGGTGGGGTCGCCGAACCGATCCTGGCTTGAACGCCTGTTCGCGCCTTCAGTTGCCCGCAGTGTTACGAGGGCTGCTACCTGCCCCGTCTTGGTGGTGCCGGAACCAGAGCACGCGGACGCTGAGTAGCGCTCAGCTCAATCCGCAAGACGATCCCTAAATTATAGAACGAAGCCATGAGGAGGAGTTATGTCCCCACCGGACACAAATTTATCGAAACAAACACGCCGTCACCGTCCTGCGCTCTACGGCATGGTTGTTGCAATTGCCGCAGTGGGTGCGCTTTTGGTGTTCGCCGTCAACAACGCACCTGATGACACCGAAATTGCGCCCGCACCGGAAAACGGAACATCTACCACTTCGGAGTAAGGCCGTAATCGACTGAGAGCTTCATCGCGCATTTTCGAGTGCTGGAAAACCAACGAGAAAGGAGATTAATGATGACTACCAAGAAACAAATGTCAGAAACCAGGGTGCTGGACAGCCAGCGTGAGCCTGAGACACCCACATCAGAACGCGAACCTGGCGAGACCGCCAAGCCGTCAAATGATGTCAAGGCGAAGGATGCCTTTGGCGCACCCAAGAATGATCCTGAGTGGACGCGAGAAGCAATTGCCATGAAGACACGAAAGCTGTCTTTTGAAGGCGCCGATGATGACGTAACGGATGAGTTGGCCGAAAAACACAAGAAATAGACCAGCTCAGAGGCACTTGCACCGCGGCCAGGGTCTGGCCGCGGCACGTTTCCCTTCCAGTACACGTTTATCCGGTCCAGCCTTGCACGTCTGAATGGCTAGGCGATGAGTGCATAGCGGCTATGGTTTGTATCTTCGCACAAAGCACACATCTCATGGGTAACAGCGGAAACGCTGAACATGAGAAAGGAGCTTTATCATGCTCGAAGACCCCAAGTTCAAATCTGTCAGTCAGGCTGAAATAGACCGTGTAATCGCCCGGGCTCACCAAATGCGCGCAGAGCACTTTGCACGCTGGACACGAATTGGAGCGCACAAAATCTTCAATGCACTGCGCAAGCGCGTCATGCGCCCACACCCGGCTATGTAAGCGCAAACCGATCAAAAACGCCAAGTCTCGCCCGGATGGCAAAAGAAAGAAAGGTCGCAACACCGAATCCGTGATGCTTAACAACAAGATACAATGTGCAACCGGATAAATCACGGGTCGTGACCTATCGAATTGCAGCAAAATATGCTATCAAAAGTCCAACAAAATAACGAAAAGTGCTGAGCTTCAAATTGGCTTAAGGCACGCGCCGGTGCTTGGCAGAGCAGCCAAAGCATCAAAATCAATCCAGATACCGGGTGCATTGCGATGCTTGCCGCATCGCAGATGCTCTCAGGACGGAGATCATGAAACACTATGCCAAAAAACGATGCGCTGATCCGAGCGCTTTCTACACGAGTGCCGAAGATATTCTGAAGGACCAAAACCTGTCAGCGGACGAAAAAGAACATGTTCTGAAATCCTTGGCGGTCGACGTTGAGCTGCTCAATGCTTCTGACGTGGAAGAGACCGTCAAAGGTGAATATCCGCCCGATGCAGAGCAAATCACAACGGCCCTGGGGCGACTGAGGGACGAGCCGAACCAAATCCCAGGGAATGTGCCCGGTCTCGACGTTGAGGAGAGGCGCTCGGGCGTGTTCTCCCGGATTGTGGTCGCGCTCTCCGGCGAGACGAAGCTTGATGAGAAAGTGGTGCAGTTCGCGAGCGCGATCCGCCAGATGAGCGGTGGGATAACGACCTTTGTGAGCGTCGTGCAACCCGTCACTGTCTCGGGTGGGTTCGGTGCATCGATCCCGATTTCCGCTGCAACCATCGACCCAACTGCAACAGAAACCGAAAGCGATCAGCGCGAAGAACTGATACGCGATCTCATTCAATCGATCTGTGGCGTGTCGACGCAAAACCAGTTGGAGGTGCGCAGCGGCTTTGTCGACGAAGAGATACACGCCGCTGCCCTGGAGCGAAACGCCGACCTCATCATCGTCGGCGCACATGACCGCAGTTGGATAGAGGGTTTGCTAACCTCAAAGACGTCCGAGCAACTTGCGGAACGGACCAACCGACCGATCCTAATCGTCCCAGAATAAGCTGACACAGGAAAGAACAGACCCGTGAAAGACAATAGTGAAACGACCCAAATGGTTGACACTCAGATGTGCGAACGTCTGGCGCTGGCAATGCAAACAAAAGGCCTTTCGGTCAAGAAGTTCGCCAAGCTCGTGGGCGCATCGGAAACCACGGTCTCGATGTGGCTGAGTGGTGATGCAGAGCCCAGATCCGCCCTGGTGCCGAGAGTTGCCGGAACATTGTCGGTGTCCGTGCGTTGGTTGCTCACAGGTGAAGTTGATGCGGAGGCATCACACGTCACGGAAACGCCGCCGCCTGATCCACGGATGCTTCTCGATGAGCTCCTCGCCATCCAGAACATCACCAACACCTGCGATGAGCGCCTGGCTCGGATTGAAAAACGTCTGGGTCGAGTATTGGCGGAGGGCAAAGAGCAAACTGACTATTGATGCCCGTTCCGCAAGAAGGCCTCGAAATTGCAGCCGAACACCGAAATCAATGAAATTTGAAAGGAGTAATCCTATGAACACTCGCGAAGCTTATGTAGAAAAAGCCAAAGCAAAACTGGACGAATGGAACGCCGAGATCGAAAAGCTGCAAGCGCAAGCTGAACAGGCGTCGGCCGACGCGGAAATCAAGTGGCGCGAAGACTTGAAGACGCTGGAACAACAGCGTGATGTGGCGCAGAAAAAGCTGGAAGCCCTGCAATCATCGAATGAACGGGCCTGGGAAGACCTGAAATCCGGCTTTGAATCCGCCTGGAAGGAAATGTCGGACTCCGTTGGGCGGGCTAAGCAGCACTACGCGAGTTAGATACTTGCGTATCGTCAAGCCTCTCCTGGCACGGTCCCACAGATGTGGGGCCGTGCCGCATAGTATCTGAACCGCGGCTTTCCCTGTCATGTCTGAAGCTATGAACACGCAACGACCCGTTGGAAAGGTTATTCACCAGATCGCACGCAAGGCCGAGGCAGAGAAAGTGCGCGTCGGCGATCTTGTAGAAGAATTTGGCAGAAAGTCGTTTCTGGTGCTGATGCTGGTTCCAGCCTTGCTGGTGGCATCGCCGCTTAGCGGCATACCGATGCTCTCCACCGTATGTGGCCTATTGATTGCATCAATCGCCGGGCAAATGCTGGCGGATCGGGACCACGTATGGATGCCGGCGCGGATAATGCAACTGGAGCTGAGTGGCGCCAAGATGCAAAAAGCCGCTCGCAGCTTGCGTTGGGTAAGCGTCATTCTCGACAGCATATCCAGGCAACGCCTGCACCTGTTGATGATGTGGCCCTTCCGAAAACTGTTTCAGGTGCTCTGTATCGTGTGTGGCGCTGCCATGCCGTTTCTGGAATTTGTGCCGTTTTCGTCATCGATACTGGCGGTCACAGTGGTCTTGTTCACCACAGCATTGATAACCCAAGACGGTCTGTTGGCATGCGTCGGGCTGCTGTTCCTTGGCACGGTAATCATCGTGCCTCTGGTAACCGTAAGCATTGTCTGAACGACACCCGTTGGTTCAGGAGGCCAGTTTCTGACTTGCCAATAGCGGGTTGAATTGAGCCAGCTTCTCTCCACAGAAAGGGCAGTATTTAAAGAACGTACGAACTGGATGCTGACTGCCCGTTCGAAGCTCATTTTGGCCCGACCGTTCATTAAAGACTATGGGCACGTCCGGATGGGCCAAAACCCATCTCATGGCCACACATGAACAATGTGGCCCTTCGGCGAAATTCTGAGCTTCTGACATATCTAGACCCCAAGGTGAATTCGTCATGACCCTATACAACTTCACAGTTGTCAGCAATCACGGGGTCCAAACGTCAACAAAGACAAGAGTGCCGCATTGCCAGCTCGAACCGAAGCGCATGAACGGGCTTTTATTTCTATAATCCAGTATGTTGTGTGCCAATCACTGAGGCGGCCTGTCAATATCAGCCCAAATTTGATACCCTGTTCGGGGGAAGAACCGCATGTCCAACCGTTGAACGGTTAGGACGCAAGACGAGCCGAAATCTCGCAATTCAAAGCGGTCTCACAATCCAATCACGCGATAACTAATAACGGTCGGCGAACCGTTGTTGAGAAAGGTAAGGTTATGAAAACATACATAAAGGAGCGATGTAGCAATCCCAGAGCCTATTACAAATGTGCCCAGGACGTTCTGGACGATGACGTGCTCAAGCCGTCAGAGAAAGAATTCGTCCTGAAATCCATGGCAGCAGAAGCTGAATTGTTTGCAGACGAGGAAGCAAAAACTGCACTTGATGTTGGAGAACAGCCACCGACCATTTGGGCAATACATTCAGCGCTGTCCGAACTCGGTCAACCGCATGGGTTTCCTGAAACAACAGATGCAGATGCGACACGGACCGGCGATATCGAACATGTCATCGCCGCTATGTCCGGCAATAGCGATGTCGATCTGGCGGTGGATGAAGCTGCGCGGCGGGTCGCGCAGCTGACGGGTGCCCGAATTCAATATGTGAGTGTTGTCCCCAATGCGACAGCCCCGGTTGCGCACGGCACCCTCACGGCAGTTGTCCCGTTCATAGGGGCTTCGGACGCTGGATTTCAGCGTGTGGAGGCAGAAGCCGACGCCCGCAAGAAAATTCTACATGAGTTCATCGAACAGAATTCAGTCCCCAACAACTGCGCTATTGATGTCAAAATCGGGTTCGCCGACGAAGAAATCCTCAAGGCCGCGGACGAATGTAACGCGTCTCTGATCATCGTCGGATCGGGCGAACATACATGGCTGGAAGGAATTCTGTCCTCGGATGTGGCGGGCCAAGTGTCGAAAAAAGCCACATGCCCGGTATTGGTTATTCCGGAAACCAATGAGGAGTGCTGATCCATGCAGGGCCCGGCGAAAACACCTGGATGCCACAACAACGTGGCATGGGGGATGACGTGACAACCGGGAATAGACCCCGTGTCCGCGCAGTTTCGGAGTTCATGTCCTGGACGGCCATTGGGCTCTTCTGGGGGAGCATGCCACTTTTGCTGTACCACGTATTAGGTGGCATAGAGACCTGGCCACTCAAGATACTCGCGATCGTGCCCACATTTGTCGCCGTGACTTTGTTCGGGTATGCTTGGGCGCAGTTGCGAAAAGTTCGGTCGACGCCCGCAGATAGCGCACAGTCTGCCACGAACCGAATATTGTTTGGCTTAATCACCCTGGCTTCAATCGCAGCTTCACTCGGCATAGGATTCTTGGTTTTAGCGGCGTGAGATGAACTTGCCCCATGGGCTGAGGCGCACGCCGCCCCAATCGCCGCTCTTGATGTTTCGGCAGAACTCGTAAAATAACCTCCAGACCGAATTCTGGGACAACCAAGAAACCTTGTTTTTATAAGCCCTATTTACCGAACCGAATACCAGGCGCCCCGAGCCTGGCCGTGAAGCTCCAGATGGCCGTCATGCACAAGCGCCCGGAAATGCTGTTTGAGCGTATTCCGGTTGGCGCCTGTAAGCTTTACAGCATCCGCCATTGTCAAACGCCCGTGTTCCCGCGTCAGTTCGTAAAGCTTCGCAGCCAGTTCCGGCATGGCACCCATCATCAGCTTTTCTCGTTCAACGCGGGTCCTGAGCCGCAACATCTGCTTTTGCAGGGCGTTCAGGAAAAACTCCAGCCACGGCGTCCAATCGGGCTCAGCGCTTCGGATTGTGCCCTGGGTTTGCCGCAGCGCCAGATAGTAACCTTCCTTGCTTTGCTCAATCACGCTTTCAAGGGAGCTATACGGCACATAGGCGTACCCTGCCCTGAGCAGCAACAGCGTGGTCAAGACCCGGCTGAGCCTGCCGTTCCCATCCTGGAACGGATGTATCTCCAGGAACACCACGACAAATATTCCGATCGCGATCAGAGGATGCATGTCCCGTTTCTGGGCGGCATCACTGTACCAGCTGATGAGTTCCGTCATCAGCCGGGGTGTGTCAAACGGTGTCGCCGTTTCAAACACGATCCCGATCTGTGCGCCGGTGTCGTCAAACGCGGCGACACTGTTGGAGGAGGTTTTATAGGCCCCCCGATGGCGCTCATCCTTTTCGCTGTGCTTCAGGAGGTCTCGGTGAAGCTGGAGGACGTGGTTTTCCGATATAGTGATGTGGTCCCAAGATTCGAACACAGTTTCCATAACTTCGGAATATCCGACGACTTCCTGTTCGTCCCTTGTGTCGAAGGTTTTGATCTCCAGGTTGGACAGAAGCCGCTGTACTTCCTGATCGGAAAGCTTGCTGCCCTCAATGCGGGTGGACGACCCGATGCTCTCGATGGTTGCGACCCGTCTCAGCGCCGCCAGCCGGTCCGGCGCGAGCGTCCCAAGGGCTTGCCAGGCGCCTTTGAACTCGTCGATTTCCGCGATCCTGGCAAGGATTGTCGAAGTGATAACCAATGCGTCAGTTCTGAACATACCCAAAACAACACCCATTTATACCCATTTGTCAATCCATTTCTACACCCATTTACACCCAAAACGATTTCATAAGCCTCACCCGCCAAAACCGGTTCGAGCAGGCACTCAATAGTTCACCACCTCAAACCCATGGTTCCCTTCGACATCGGTCCATTCGACACCGGCTGCCCTCGTATAGCTCGCCGGCTCGCAGCTTCGCGTCGGGATCGCCCAATCCGGAACCTGGGTCGGCTCTGACGGGGTCCAGTGGAACTCACCCTGCGCACCATATGTCCCTAGTTGAATATTGGATTGCTCCCGGCATTCGTCATTGCGGCCGCGCTTTGCGTGGCTGTAACGCAGGATATTCCAGACCTTGATGGATCGGATGAAGTCGAACTCCGGGCCTGACACATCAATATCAGCCGTGCCGTTCTCGTCCGAGATTTCTGCCGAAACGCGACGGAGCATTTCAGATACGGGTGTATCTTCGCTGCCGTGCTCTAAAACTGGCAGAATCGCGCCGAATTCCTGCGTCGAAATTGGCGAGCTCGAAGCTGTAAACACTTCCATCTGATCATCCGCCTTTGCCAGTTTCCGCAACCGCTCACCCGGCGTCGTAACCGACCCCTCGTTCAACGCAGCACCCATCGGGCAACGCCAGATCTGCAGCGGTGGCTCGACGGGCCAGGGCGTGATCCGCTGAATGAACACGGCACGCGCGTGGTTGCATTCCGCGGAAGCCGGCCAGCCGCCGGACAAACATAGCAGGATCGCGCAATCCACCTCGTAAGCGCTTGCCTGTACTGAAAAAGACAGTGACAGCGCTGCGCCAAACAACAGGCGCTTTGCCTTCGATTTCACCCGATTGATCACCCTGAGTTATCCTTTTTCATCTGTTTTCGGTGCCTCGGCAACTTTCTACCTAGAGGCGTATTTCGTATGTTGACGCCCCTTCAGATACGTGGTCTGAGACGCCTCATGGTTGTGAGGCGTGTCGCCCGCGCCGTTCTTCCCAACCATGTCAGGTCACTTGAATAGATGCAATATTGAATATTGCCTGTTTTGGATTTTTGGTTTGTATTTTGCTATTGACAGAGAATCCCTTTCCGCAGATGGTCCGCACGTATTAGAAGTCGTCCCAAGTGGGGGACGACACATGCCGATCAAAAGAAAATACCAGCTGATCACCATCAAGGGCGTAAAGGCTTTGATGGCCGAGGGCTCACGTTTTCAGTGTCGGTATGACCTGGTCGAGCTGAACGATGGCAAACCGCGCTACCAATGCATCTACCTTGTCGACGGCAGGGAAAGCATTCTCATCTCGGACCGGGTATCGGAACACGGGATCGAGGCGCGTCTCTTCAATATCTGGCCGGGCCTCTTCAAGCACCATTTCGAATTTGGCGACGGCACTGACCTCGCCTTCGGCAAGGATTTCATCATCACGACGGGTGAGCTGCGCGGGCTTGACGAGGTGCCAAAAGGGCGCAAGCGCTAACCCGTTCTACCCTGGGCTGAGTTTCTGCAAATCCATCGCAATAGCAGCACTCCTGCTTGGGAATGCAGCCGTTGCCATTGCCGAACAAATCCCCCTGCCCGCCTTTCTCGTTCTCGCAGAAAACTGCGCGCCTTCTGTCGCGCCGGAGATCATGGAAAAGCTCGTGCGGGCCGAGAGCGGGTTCAACCGCTTCGCCATCGGCGTGAACGGCGCGGAGCATCGCAGCTACCATCATCGCTCCCAGGATGAAGCGACGCGGATCGCGCGCGAGCTGATCGACCAGGGCCATTCCATCGACATGGGACTCGGCCAGATCAACTCCGCAAACCTCGACTGGCTTGGTCTGACAGTCGAGTCCGTGTTTGACAGCTGCGCCAACCTGAGGGCCTCCGAGAAGGTGCTGCGCGACGGATATGACCGGGCGCGGGCGCAGGGCTCGGATCCCGAGACCGCCCTGCACCAGGCCCTGTCCGCCTACAATACCGGCACGTTCACGCGCGGATTTTCCAACGGCTACGTCGCGCGCGTGATGGGCGGGACTGTCGAAACACCCCCTGCTGAAACTCAGGCTCAATCACCGGAGCGTGCGGCACCCGAGGACACAATCCTGACATGGGACGTATTTTCCGAGGGCGCCGCGTCGTCCGCCCTCGTGTTCAACTAGAAGGAAAGATTCAGATGAATTCCATCACCAATTTTGTTGGCCGGATGCGCGCCCCTGCAAGTATCGCCCTGGTGCTCTTGCTTGGGCTTGCAAGCCCCGCCGCCGCGGCCGGCTTTACCGATTTTCTCAATAACGTGGTGGATGAGTTCAACAGCGCACGCCGCCCATTGGCGCTGATCGCGATCATGATCGTCGGCGCGCTTTACATGTTCAACGTCATCGACATGCGCCGCACCGGCCAGGTGGCCATCGGCGTCATCGTGATTTTTGCGGCCACCGAAATCCTCGATCTGATTACCGCGTAAACCCCATGAGCGAGGAATCCCTGAACACCGACCGTCTTTACCTGGCGCTCACGCGCCCGGCGATGGTGTTCGGCGTGCCTCTGGAGGCGGCCTTCATCTCTGTGATGATCGGCGGGCTGGCGATGATCCTCGGGGATTCGCTCTTCTACCTGATCCTCGCCGTGCCCCTGCTGGTGATTTCCTACTTCATCGTGAAACGCGACCAGAACGCTTTTCGTATACTCTTCCGCTTCTTCGATACCGGTGCCAAATGCCGCAACCGCGGGTTCTGGGGCGGCTCCTCACCCTCTCCCCTGCAGGTTCAACGGCGCTACCGCATCGAGGAGGTCGACTGATGGGGTTTGGCCGCGCGCTCAAACGCGAAATCACCGCCACGGACTACCTGCCCTTCCTGCGCCACGCGGATGCGCACACCATTATCACGACCGGGCGCGGTGCTTTCCAAATGCTCAAGATCGAAGGCGCGTCCTTCCGCACAGCGGATACCAGCGGGATCAATGCGCTGCATGACGGGCTGAACCATCACATCCGCAATGTCGCCGACGACAATGTCATGATCTATAGCCACGTCATTCGCAGCGAAGATCAGAGCTACCCCGGCGGTGCGTTCACATCCGATTTTGGGCGGTGGCTCGATGCGACCTACAGCGCCCAGATCCAGCAAAAGCACCTCTATCGCAACGATCTCTATCTCACGATCTACATGCAACCACGCGGGCTGGCGGGATCACGATTTGCCAACGGCATCAGGCACGCCCGGAAAAGCCAGGTTGAGGTCGATCAGGATCTCTTGGATGCACTCGACGACAAGGCGTCGCTGCTGGCCAAAAACCTCGCCCGCTACGGCGCGCGGCGCCTTGGTCTCGCCGAGAGTGATCGCGGTTTTACCTGTTCCGAACCCATGAGCGTGTTGCGCCAGATCATCACAGGTCGCACTCAGCTCCTGCCGCTGGTGCGCGGATCAATCGGGTCGGCGCTCTATACGAACCGGGTGATCTTTGGCCGCGAGGCGCTGGAAATCCGCCATCCGGCAGACTCCAGTTTTGGCGCCATGTTCGGCATCAAAGAATATCCGGCCGTCACCCGCCCCACCATGCTGGACGATCTGCTGACAGCGCCGTTCCGCTTCGTGCTGTCGCAATCCTTCCGCCCCATCGCGCGGGCCGACGCGCTCAAAACCATGACGCTCAAGGAAGGCCGGATGCGCAATGCCGGGGATGATGC
This sequence comes from Roseovarius sp. MMSF_3359, assembly GCF_030733385.1. Taxonomy (GTDB): domain Bacteria; phylum Pseudomonadota; class Alphaproteobacteria; order Rhodobacterales; family Rhodobacteraceae; genus Roseovarius. The sequence goes on from NZ_JASHJC010000011.1 coordinate 102,591, forward strand.
AATCTCCCAGGCAGACGAGCTGCAGACTGCGCGCGACGATCTGATGGCGGGCAATTTCGTGATGGGCGAGCACAACCTGTCCTTGCTCATCCTCGGCGACAATCTGGAGACGGTCCGGGGACATGTGGCGGACGCGAGCAACCTGCTGGCCAATTCCGGCGCGATTGTCGCCCGCGAGGACCTGGGGCTTGAAAGCGCCTTCTGGGCACAGCTGCCCGGCAATCATGCGAAGCGCCTGCGCCCCGCCCTGATGACCAGCCGGAACTTTGCCTCCCTTTCGCCATTGCACAATTACCCCACAGGGCATCGTGACGGCAATCACTGGGGCAAGGCCGTCGCCAAGCTGAAAACCACCGCCGACAGCGCCTTCTATCTCAATTTCCATATGGGCGACCTCGGGCATACCGCGATCTATGGTCCCTCTGGATCAGGCAAAACCGTGGTCATCAACTTCGCCCTCTCCCAGCTTGAAAAGCTCGATGTGAAACGCGTGCTCTTCGACAAGGATCGCGGCGGGGAAATCTTCGTTCGCGCCTCGGGCGGCACATATCTCGCGCTGCAGACCGGCGAGAAAACCGGCTGCGCGCCCTTCAAGGCACTGGAACTGACACCGGCCAATGAGGCCTTCCTGGTGGCTCTGGTGACATCCATGCTGGCCGATCCGCAGCATCCGTTGACGGCGAACGACACGTCCCGAATTGAGGCCGCTGTGGCCGGTCTTGGCAACGTCCCGCAGGATCAGCGCTCGGTCTCGGTGCTGCGCGAGCTGATCGGGTTCGGCTCCGGTGAGGCCGATGACATCGGCAACCGGCTGGACAAATGGGCCGAGGGCGGACGGCTCTCCTGGGTTTTTGACAATGATCGCGATGAGATCGGGTTTGACGCGAACCTGATCGGCTTCGACATCACCTCGTTTCTGGATGACCCCGTCATCCGCAATCCGATGATGATGTATCTCATGCACCGGGTCGAGCAGCTCATCACCGGTCAGCGCATCGCCATCGTCATCGATGAATTCTGGAAGGCGCTGGCCGATCCGTTCTTCGTCGCCTTCGTCAAGGACAAGCTCAAGGTGATCCGAAAGCAGAACGGTATCGTGATCGCGGGCACCCAGTCGACCTCCGATGTCGTGCAGAGCCCCATCGCCCGAACCGTCATCGAACAATGCGCCACCCAGATCTTCTTCGGAAACGAACGCGCCGATGAGGATGAACTGACCCGAAGCTTCGGCATGACCCATCGCGAGTATCGGATCGTGCGCAATGAACTTTCGGTCGGGCAGTTCCTGATCAAGCAGGGCGGCAATTCGGTGGTCTGCGAGCTTGATTTGCGCGGGCAGGAGGACGCCTTAGCGATCCTGTCGGGCCGCACCGATACCACGGCGCTCATGAATCGCATCCGGGCAGAGCATCCTGAGCCCTCGGGGTGGCTCCCCCTTTTCCACGCCAAGCGAAAGGACCTCACATGACACTCAAACCCGCGCTTTTGGTGTGCGCTCTGGCCTTGTCCACGCCTGCATATGCGGGCGGTGTGCCGGTCATTGACGCCACCGCCATCGCCAATTCCAAGGCGGAGTTCGCCAAGGAAATCGCCCAGATGGTCAAGGAGCTGGAAGAAGCCAAGCGGCTCTATGATGCGGTCAACGGGCTGACCGAAATGGCCGATATTGTCGATGCGCTCAACGATCCCAAGGTGCGCGAGCTTCTCGGGCCAGAGGCCATGTCCATCGCAAGCGCCCTCGATGTGAACATCGATGCCCTGGGCGATCTGTCGGACACCGCCAACGAGTTTCTGGATCACACGCGGGTGACAGCGGCGGACGTGTCTGCAGAGGATTTCTACCGCCAGGAGCTTGATCGCATCGGTGCTCGAACGGCTCGCGATGCAGCGGTTGGAGATCGCATCGTTCAATCCGCCGACGACCGCCTGGCCGGGCTGGAACAGTTGCGTCAGGCAATCGGAACCGCCTCCACCCAGAAGGAAATCGACGCCCTGCAGGCCCGTCTGCAGGTCGAATCCGCCATGCTGCAAAACGACACCAACCGTATCCAAGGCCTCGCCATGCTGCAGGAGGCGCAGAGCGCGGTCGAGGCGCAAAGGCAGAGGGAAATTGCAGCCCAAAATCGCGCATCAACTATGAAAGCCGCAGAGGAACTATACAAATGAAACTCAATCTAAGACTTCTAGCTGCAATGCCACTCATGCTTGTCATTTCGGCCTGCAAGGAAGACGAGCCGAACCATACCGTCCAATATTTTCAGGAAAACAAGCAGGCGCGCGAAGAGACGTTGGCGAATTGCGAGGTCACGGACGATGCAATATCTGATGCTAATTGCGTGAATGCTATCGAGGCAGCGCACATCATCGCGCGCGAACAAGACCGTCAAAGCAAAAGAGATGCCGTCAAATCACTATACGGCGACGGGAGCTGAGCAGCGACAATGTGGCAGGGCCTTTACGATAATTTCATAAGCAATGTGACGTCAAAGGCTGACGCCATTGCCGGAAACATGTCGTCGGCTCTCACCGCTCCGCTCACAGCTGCAATGACATTGTACCTAATTCTCTATGGTGTTGCGATCATGCGGGGCGCAATTCAGGAACCCGCTCTTGATTTCGCCATTCGCGGTATCAAGCTCGCTATCATTTGGTCCCTCGTCTCTTCAGCGGGAGATTATACGAACTGGGTTGGAAGCACGATCACTGATGGCACATCTGATTTCGTAAATTCACTCACAGGTGGTTCCGGGACGATACCGGGGGATTCAGTTATGGTTCAAGCTCACGAGTTTTCCGACAGAGTACAGGAGAAATACGCGAGCGAGAGCTGGACTGGTGTGATTATCGGCGGAATAATTTCTATCGTTATTCTTGTCGCTGCCTTCTTCTTCGCGGCAATTTCTTTTGTTGTCAGCTTGTTGACTACGTTCGCCCTCGCTGTGATGGCGGCAATAGGCCCATTGTTCATATGTTTTGCCCTGTTTGATGCGACGCGGGGGTGGTTCTTCGCATGGCTGGGGCAGGTCCTGAACTTTGCATTGGTGAAATTGCTTGTCATCGTACTGACAATCGTAATTGTCGGTTTGCTGGGTAGCATTTACACGAAAACATCAGTGCTTGATATCGGCGTCGCCTGGGGCGCCTACGTAAGCGGCCTCCTGTGCTCGATATTCTTCTTCCTTCTCATTCCCTCCGTAGCCTCCGGGCTTTCAGCCGGTGCGCAGGCCTCGACGGGCATGTTGCAGCGCTCCATCGAACGCAATCTTGGCATTCGAACGCGCGGCGGCTCAGGCGGTGCCCGGGGGAGCGCGACACGAACGTAGCGCGGGACATCTCCCGCACCTCCATTCACTGATCAAGGTCAACCGATGAACAAATTCACATTTCTTGCCCTGCTCCTCGCAGCGGGATGCGCCTCAACGACTCCCCTGCCTGACGTTCAGGGGTCGGTCGTACGCCCGCTCAATCCTACGCAATGGGACTATCAGGAAGCCCTTCAACGCAAACAGGCCGAGATCGGAGTCAGACGGTCGGGGGTCTCGAATGATCCAGAATGACAAGGAACTTCGGGCGTATCTTGCCGAGGCCCGCACCTTCGACCAGGACCGGCTGTTGGCCGCGCGGCGTTCAACCCGTCTGGCCTGGACCATCGCCGGCATGGCCAGCGTCTTGGCCTGTGCCAGCGTGATCGCCGTTGCCGCCCTCGCGCCGCTCAAATCCGTCGAGCCCTTCGTGATCCGCGTCGATCAGGCCACCGGTGTGCCCGAGGTCATGACAGCGCTCACGGATGGTCAGGAAGACTATGACGAGGCCGTCGCCAAGTATTTCCTCGCGCTCTATGTGCGCACCCGCGAGGGTTATTCCTATGCGGCGCGCAGCACGATTTTTGACCATGTGCAGATCATGTCGGGCCCCGAAGAACAGGGCGAATTCTCGGCGCAATACAACGCATCCAATCCCGACAGTCCGCAATATCTCTTTGGCAAGAAAACCAAGGCCGAGGTTCAAATCCGGTCGGTCTCGTTCCTGGATGATGGGCTGGCGCAAGTGCGCTTCTACCGGATCACCAAGCACGAAGACGAAGACCTCGAGCGGCGCAGCCAATGGGTCGCCACGCTCACCTATACGTTCGACGGTCAGGCGGAAATCAGTGCGCAGGACCGTATGATCAACCCGCTCGGCTTTGTCGTGACCGACTACCGCGCAGACCCGGAGGTGATCCAATGAAACGCCTGATCGCTCTTACCACCGCCGCGATGCTGGCCGCATCACCTGCCCTGGCTTTGGACGTACCCAATCCCAGCAGTTCCGACAGCCGCGTCCGCTCGGTCAACTACAATGAATGGGACGTGGTGCGTGTTGTCGGCACGGTGCGCACGGCGGTGCAGATCGTCTTCGACCAGTCCGAGGAGATCCTTGATGTCGGCGGCGGCGACACGGTTGCCTGGGAATTCAAACCACGGGGCAACATCCTCTATCTGAAAGCCCGCGAGCCGCATCCGCCGACAAACCTGCAGATCGCAACCGTCCGGTCCGACGGCACGACACGAACCTATTCTTTCGAGCTCATCACCCGCGAAGGTGACATCATGGCGAACAACCGCGATGTCTATTTCCAGGTCCGGTTCCGCTATCCCCGTGATGAGGCCGAAGCGCGCCGTGCCTCGCGCGCATCGGAACGCCAGGCCGCGCAGGAACAGGCGGCGCGCGCCCGCCTGTCTGACTCCGTCGCCCATTCCGGGACGAAGAACTGGAAATACCTGGCCGCCGGGTCGCGCAGCCTGCAGCCCGCGTCGGTGTATGACAATGGCGACATGACGGTGCTGAGTTTCAAGCGCAGCAATCGTCTGCCGGCCGTCTACATGGTCAGCGCCGATGGCGAAGAGCGCCTGGCCAATACCACGGTTCATCGCAATGAGGTCATCGTACACGGCGTGGCCCATGAGATCCGCCTGCGGCTCGGGCGGGAGGTGACAGCGATCTACAACATGGGTGTCGGCAAGGGGCACACCACGATCAGCACCGGCACCACCAGCCATGTGGTCGAGCGCGAAATCATCGGAGGGCCAAACTGATGGCAAAGGATCAGGATCATCCGAGCGAAGGACAAACCCTGGAAGGCGAGCGAGGCATCACCTCGATCACCGAAGCCTCCGGCAAAGGAGGTGGCGCAGAGTTCGGCAAAAAGCTTGGGCTGGCGGCAGGCATCGCCTTCCTGGGTGTGCTGGCCTGGTTGCAATGGCCCTCGGCCAAAGAAGAACCCACCGAGACGGTGGCGGAAAGCACCCGCCGCATTCGTGCGGGCGGGGAGTTTCAGCCGGCGGAGATTTCCGATCCACAGCCCGAGGCTGTCACACCAGCGGCGGTGAAGGTCGACACCCCAGCCGTTGGTCCGATCGAGCAGATCCGGAACGAACAGGCGGTGCTGCCTGCGGAACCATCCGAGGCAGAGCTGCTCTTTGAAAGTTCCAAACGGGCGCCGCTCATGGCCTATGAGGGCGCATTGCCGGCAAAACCGGCAACGGATGCAGCCACACCCGCCGAGGGCGGTTTCTTCGGATCGTCGACGGACGCACAGGGCACCTCCGGTCTTGCCGGTGATCTGAAACCGACAAAGCTCGACGGCAGCCGCGCGACCGTCCTGGCAAATCCGCATCTGACGATCACCCAAGGCACGATCATTCCCTGCGTGCTGGACACGGCCATGGATTCCTCGCAGCCCGGCATGGTGCGCTGTACCGTCACCGATGACATCTATGCCACCACTGGTACCGTCGTTCTTCTGGAAAAAGGCACGCGGATCGTCGGTCAATATCGTGGCGGGTTGCAGCGCGGGACTCAGCGTCTCTTCGTGATCTGGACCCGGGCGGAAACGCCCAATGGCGTGATCGTCACGCTGGATTCTGCCGGAACCGACGGGCTTGGCCGCGCCGGTTTTGATGGCGATATCGACACCAAGTTCTGGACCCGGTTCGGCGGCACGATGCTGCTGTCGGTGATCGACGATACACTGGCCGCGCTTGTGGTCAGTTCCAGCAATGCCGACACGATCGAGAACACCACCAACGGGGCCAGCAACCTGGCCCAGACGGAACTGCAAAGCACGATCAACGTACCGATCGTTCTGCGCAAGAACCAGGGCGAAGAGGTCGCGGTCATGGTCGCACGCGATCTGGATTTTTCCGACGTCTATCGCTTGAAATCCCGGTGAGCCCGAATGCCCGATGGAACCCAGCCACCGCTTGACGCTCACCAAACAACTAACCTGGCCCCTGCCGGGTTGGCCTCCTTTCTGGCGCCACTTCAACGCCACCTCGCGCGGCCGGAGGTGATCGAGCTTTGTATCAACCGGCCGCAGGAGCTGTTCATTGAAAGCTATGCGGGCTGGGAAAGAGAACAGATCGACGCGCTCAGTTTTGGCCATCTCAGCAGTTTTGCGACGACCGTGGCGACTTACACCAGGCAGTCGATTTCACCGACAAAGCCCATCCTCTCCGGGTCGCTTCCGGGCGGTGAACGGATCCAGATCGTCATCCCGCCCGCGGTGCCTGCCGGAACCATCAGCATCACCATCCGCAAGCCTTCCGATCGTGCCTTCACGCTGGAAGACTACGATGCAGCGGGCATGTTCGACGACATCCTGCCGGAAACCGGGGCGCTGTCGGCCACGGACCAAGAGTTGCTCGATTTGCACGCGAAGAGATCGTGGAAGGCGTTTCTCCAACGCGCGGTCGCGACCCGGAAAAACATCCTGGTCTCCGGCGCTACCGGCTCAGGAAAAACCACCTTCGCCAAAGCCCTGATCCGTGAAATCCCCGAGAGCGAGCGCATCCTCACCATCGAAGACACGCTGGAACTGATCATCCCGCAGCCCAACCACGTGCGACTGATCTATTCGAAAGATGGCCAAGGACAGGCGAAGCTCTCGGCGCGGCAACTGCTGGAAAGTGCACTCCGCATGCGCCCCGATCGCATTCTGCTGCAGGAGCTGCGCGATTCCGCGGCCTTCTATTACCTGCGCAACGTCAATACCGGCCATTCCGGCTCGATCACAACCATCCATGCGGACAGCGCGCTCCTGGCCTTCGAGCAGTTGGCGCTGCTGGTCAAGGAAAGCGAGGCGGGGCGCGATCTGAAGCGCACGGAAATCAAGGAGATGCTCTTCCAGATGGTCGACGTGGTCGTGCAGGTCAAACGCAGCGACGGGCGGTTTCGTATCACGGAAATCTACTTCGACCCGCGCCGCAAACTCAGCGGGGCCAATCCGTGATCCTCGAAAAATGGCCCGACCTCTCGCCGGCGGCCAAGGGAGCATTCCTGGGCTTCTGCGGGTTTCTGTCCGTTGGCGGTGGGTTAGCGCTTTCCGGATTCGTCGCGGCCCGCGGCCTGAACCTCAGTTTTGATCCGATGAGCGATCTGCTTCTCTGGCCCCGGCTAGCCCTGTCTGACTTTGCAGGCGCTGAAACCGCCAAATGGATCAAGCTGGGCGGTTATGCTGGCCTCACCCCTGCCCTGCTCATCACGCTGGCCTTTCTGACCAACAAGCCCAAAGGCAATCTGCACGGGAAGGCCCGGTTTGCAGCTGAGCGCGACATCAAGGCGGCAGGTCTTAGATCACGCATAGGCCTGATCGCAGGATTCACCGGCCCCCTGCCCTCGCGTCACTACGGCAAGCCGGTCGACAGGATGGGACGGCCCGTCGAAGATAGCGGGGATGTGAGAATCTCCCCCAAGGGCAACCTGACGCCCAAAAACCTGCTGAGTTATGGCGGGCCGGAACACATGCTCCTCTACGCCCCGACCCGATCCGGCAAGGGCGTCGGTGTCGTGGTGCCGAACCTGCTCAATTGGCCAGGCTCCGCTGTCATCCTCGACATCAAGAAAGAGAACTGGACCCTGACGGCGGGCTTTCGCAAGCGCGGCGGGCAGGAGGTCTATCTCTTCGATCCGCTGGAGCCAAATGGCAAAACCCATCGCTGGAACCCACTCTCGACCGTGCGTCGGGGCACCGAGTTCCAGATCGAGGATCTGCAACGCCTGGCCGATCTCTTTATCCCGGTTCACTCTAAAGATCCGTTTTTTGATCGCGCCGCGCAGACCGCCTTTGTCGGCGTCGGCGGCTATCTCGCGGAAACTCCCAGCCTACCCTTCACTCTCGGCGAAATCTTCCGCCAGCTCACACTCACCGGCAACGTGGCCAAGACCTTCAAGGACCGGATCGAAGAGCGCAAGAAAGACGGCCGTCCCCTCTCCTGGCAGACCGAAGCGGCGCTCATGGATTTCATCTCGAAATCCGAGAACACCTTTGAAAGCGTCAAATCCACCATCACCGCCAACCTGGGTCTTTTTGCCAACCCGATGCTGGATCGGGCCACGTCCCACTCGGATTTCGACTTCGCCGACCTGCGCAAGCGGCGCATGTCAATCTATGTGGGCATCACGCCCAACAATCTCGGGCGCCTCGGCCCCCTGCTCAATCTCTTCTTCCAGTCCTGCGTAGATGCAAACATGCAGGAGCTGCCCGAAACCAATCCCGCCCTGAAACACAAGGTGCTTCTTTGCATGGATGAATTTGCCGCCGTGGGCGAGCTGCCCTCCTTCAAGCGTGGCATCGGATATTTCGCGGGCTACGGCCTGACCGTTCTGACGATCATCCAGACACCGGCACAGCTCTCCGACATTTACGGCCCCGATGGCGCTGCCGCCTATATGGACAATGCCGGTGTCGAGATCGTGTTCACTCCGAAGAGCCTGAAAGAAGCGCGCAACCTCTCGGACCGCTTCGGGACACACGCGATGGAGAGCCGCAGCACATCCAAATCCAAGCATCTCATCGACAGCAAGGGCACCACCATCAGCATCAGCGAACAGAAACGCGCCCTGATGATGCCGCAGGAATTACTGGCGATGGATCAATCCCAGGCACTCGTGATCATCGCCGGACACCCACCCGTGAGAGCCAATAAGCTGCGCTTCTACGCCGAAGAGGTGTTTCTGGAACGCTCGCGCATTCCTCCGCCTGACATTCTCTCGATCGTCAAGGGCGCAACCCAGGACGAACTGGCCGAATTGAAGGCCGAGAACCAGCGCCAGCGTGAGGATCTGGCAGCGGTTCGGGAAGAGCTGGCCCGGATTTCCATGCTGGCAGAGTTTCGCGCCGAAAATGTCGCCAGTGGTCAGCCCGCCAGCCTTCCGATGACCGGCGAGGAAATCGCTAACTCCGAAACGATCATGCCGGAACGCCTGAAGCTTGACCACTCCGGCGCCCGGGCCAAACTCGAGGCCCTCAAGAACTCCGGGAAACTGACGACACGAGACGGCACGCGGGACTTGCTGACGGCCATGGGTGTCGAGCTCAGCGCTGCTGAGAAAGCATAAATTGAGAGGTAATAATGTCGGAAGCAGATGCAAATAATGATTTGAACGTAGTTTTGAATGACGCTGACAAACAGGCCCCAGGCCCGCTGGCTGAAGATACCCCTGTTGAATTGCGGGAACCTGCGAGGGGCAAAGAAAAACAAGAGAACTCAGATGATACTCCAACACCGATGAAGTCCGACAATGTTCAAGAGGGTTCTGTCGAACCCGAAACGCCGCAACCGGAAAAACCACGCGAAGACCGTTTTGCCCTGCCGCCCAGCTTTGATAATCGGTTCATTCTAACGCAAGAGGCCAATCGGCAGGATATGTACCGCGCCTATGACGACATGCGGCCCGCGATTTCCGACCGCGGCGACAGCCTGCATACCAGGAACGCAGACCGCAGCACCGCCATGGACATGATCGAACTTGCCGCCCATCGGGGCTGGTCGTCCATGAAAGTAAAGGGCCCGGAGGATTTCCGCCGCGAGATGTGGATCGAAGCCACCGCCCAAGGCATCCGGGTTCAGGGATACCGGCCCAACGAAAAAGACCGGGCCGAGGCGAACCGTCGGGCCGACCTGATCGGCGAGCGTGTCATTGAGCGGACTGACGCGGGCAAAAGCGCCAACGGAACCCGTTCAGAAACCGAGGCGGAGCCGCGAGTCAATTTAAAGGCCGCTTCAAATGTCGTGCCGATGATTGACTATCAGAAAGGCATCGAGGGCAAGATCACCGGCATCGGCACCGCACCCTACCGGGATCGCGACGGGGCCTCGTCTACGCCCTATGTCGCCCTGGAGCTTGCAGATGGGCGGACGCATAAACTTTGGGGCGTGGCCTTGCCGGACATGATCGACCGGCACGAGCTGAAGGTTGGCGACAGGGCGACGATCTACGATGATGGCAGAAAGGCCGTCACTGTCAAATCCCGCGATCCGAAAACCGGCGAGGAACGCGACATTCAGACGTTTCGGCGGGAGTGGGGCGCTCGGGATATCGAACGCGCGAGAAGCCCGGAAAAAGACAACATTGAACCCGTCCAGAAGCGCGATGAAGCCGTGATCGAGACAAGCCATCCGGATCGACTTGAGGATCGATTGAAACAGAAGGATGCGGCAGATGATCCTCAACTGCGCGGGGCTGCCAGTATCCTGGCCAAGCTCGATGCCGAGATGCGCGCAGCCGGTGTTCCGGAGAAAGACCGCGCAACGGTGCGCGATCTTGCCGCCAGCGAGCTTGCCAAGGGCATACGCGAAGGCCGGCAATATGATGTGCAGAAACTGCCTAACGTGAGCATTGCGCAGCAGATGGCGGCAAAAGCTCTAAGCCCGGAAGATGTTTCCCGGATTATTGAACAGGCCAGGGTCAAGAATGCAACCGGGATCCAGGCCGCAGGAAAAAGGAACGGTGAGATGGCTGCGAAAGATCATGAACGATCAGCGCAAACTGAGCGCGGTCGGGAAAGGTGAGTTGAGCCGCTCTGCCTCTAAGGCAGTTTAAGCGGCCGTTGGCCTAACTTGCGACAATGGCTGCCGAAGAGCCCAAAGCATTATATGCCGCGAGACGTTTGAAAGGCGGCTATCTGCAGCGAGCGGCTATTGCTCAATGCAGGGCGACGGGCCGTAACTCTATTCGCAAAATTCTGTTGTCTCAAAAGGGCGCCATTTTCAATCCTTATGAACAAATAAAGACTATAAATTTTCTAAATTGAAAGGCCAGTGATACTTACTGTCGAGACCTATGGAGTTGAGACGAGAAATGAACCGGTACAACTTTCAGCAAAGTTTCGGGGCCTCCGGCCCGGTCGTGCTCCCGGTCATTCACGTGCTTGATGCCGAGCAGGCAAACAGGAACATTCAAACGGCCATTAACGGTGGGTGTCCTGGCGTTTTTCTGATCAATCACGATTTCGAGAAAGAGAAATTGGTTCCGATCATCAGGGACATGCGTCAGGCTTTTCCGTATGTCTGGATTGGAGTGAATTTTCTCGCAGTGACCGGTAAGTTCGCGTTCCCAATTCTGGGCCAGTTGCAAGAAGAGGGCACTCAGGTCGACGGCTACTGGGCAGATGATGCGCGGATAGATGAACGCAGACCCGAGGACGATCAGCCCGAGGCGGAAGAAATCGCCGATATCCGCAAAACGAGCGGGTGGACGGGCCTCTATATCGGAGGCACCGCGTTCAAGAAACAGCGCGAGGTAGACCCTGCCCACTATGCCAAAAGCGCCCGCATCGCCACACGCTACATGGATGTCGTGGTGACGTCTGGCGTGGCAACCGGCCATGCCGCAGATGTGGGCAAAATCGAGACCTTTCGGGACAGCTGCGGTGATACGGCCCTCGGTCTTGCCTCGGGCATCACACCCGACAACGCAGAGCAATATGCCGATGCGGTTGATCTTTTCATGGTTGCGACAGGAATCAATTTCGAAGGGGATTTTTACAACATCGACCCCGATCGCCTGAAGCGCCTCATGGACCTGACACGGAAATAAGGGAGACGTACAAATGACACACGACAAAGGACCCCGGGACGACCGCTGGTACTTCTCGCTCATGGCGCCAAACACCAAGGGCGACAAATTCGCCTGGCTGGACCCGACCTCGATCTACATCAACGGTAAAGCCTATCATGATCTGCTGGACGATCTTGTTGCTGATCTGGACGCGGGTGAAATCGACGTCGTTGCGGGTCTTGATGCAATGGGTTTCGTGCTGGCGGCCGGTATCGCCGCGCGGATCGGTCGGGGTTTCTTGCCCATCCGCAAGCCGGGCAAGCTTTGTGTTGATACAGACCAGGCGTCGATGACCAACTACTCAGGTCAGACGCAGGCCATGGAGATGCGGTTGCCGGCATTCGCACCCGGAACACGGGTCTTGCTTGTGGATCAATGGGTGGAGACCGGCGGCACCATGCACGGTGCGGTACAGTTGGTTGAGCAGCAAAAGGGCAAGGTTGCTGGCATGGTGGCTATCGTCATGGAAGAAAACGAAAACACCGCTGAATATCGCAAGAAATATAAATGCGTCACCGCCATTCAACCGGGAACCGAATGGCAGCGCCAAGCAAATGCGCAGTATCTAGAGAGCTTCAAGACCTACAAACCCGAGATGGCTTTTCCTGTCTAGGTTCTGACCTCGGCGCACATTTGCAAAAAAATCTCATCACAAAAGGGCTCGACAGATGAAACTGGTCTGTGGAAACAGCAATCGACCGCTTGCAGAAGCAATCGCAGCGCATATGAGAGTGCCTCTGGCAGAATGCAATGTTCGCCGATTTGCCGATGAGGAAGTTTTCGTTCAGATACAGGAAAACGTGCGAGGCGACGATGTCTATGTCATCCAGTCAACGTCGTTTCCCGCCAACGACAACCTGATGGAATTGCTGGTGCTGATCGATGCACTGCGGCGCGCATCAGCGGGACGAATTACTGCCGTAATCCCCTATTTTGGCTATGCGCGCCAGGATCGCAAACCCGCCCCACGCACACCGATTTCGGCCAAACTGGTATCGAACATCATAACCCATGCGGGCGCCGACCGGGTCTTGACGATGGATTTGCACGCGGGGCAGATACAGGGTTTTTTTGACATACCCACGGACAATCTCTTTGCAGTGCCCGAAATTGTCCGCGATATCGAGCAGCAAAGCAGCCGTGATAATATCATGGTTGTCTCGCCCGATGTAGGCGGCGTGGTTCGTGCGCGGGGATTGGCCAAACGTATTTCCAGCCCCCTGGCCATTGTCGATAAACGACGCGACAAGCCGGGATCATCGGAAGTCATGAACATCATCGGCGATGTTGAGGGCAAATCCTGTGTGCTAGTTGACGATATCATCGATTCAGGCGGAACTCTTTGTAATGCTGCGACAGCTTTGCTGGAACACGGAGCCGCTGATGTGTCAGCCTACATCACTCATGGCGTTTTGTCTGGCAAGGCGGTCGATAGGATCGACGCATCAGATCTGAGGTCACTGGTCATCACCGATACGATTTGCGCCACCGAGGCTGTCGAGGCGTCTTCGACCATCCGCACAATTTCTATCGCGCCGATGTTTGCAAAGGCGATTACCCGCATTGCCAGCGGGGAGTCTGTCAGCGTCTTGTTTGAATGACGGGATATCATTCGTTCCATTAATGATTGCTCTCCAAGCATTTTCAACGCTAATGTTTGTGGCATGCGCGTTGTCAACCTCTCAACCGAACTATTGCGGACCTTCGTGACCGTCATCGAAGTGGAAAGTTTCACGCGTGCCGCCGAAATCCTCGGCCGGACGCAACCAGCGATCAGCCTTCAGATAAAGCGATTGGAGGACACGGTCGGATATGCTCTGATAAAGCGGGAAGGCAAAGACATATCCCTAACCGAGCGTGGAGAGTCCTTGGCCATCCATGCGCGGCAAATCCTGCGACTAAACGATCTGGCGGTGGCGAAGTTCGAGCACCAGAAAGAATCGTCCAAGTTGCGGGTAGGATTGCCTGTGGATTATGCGGTAAACACACTGCAGTCCTGCCTGACGAACGTCGTGCGACAGTTCTCGGACGTTGAAATCGAAATAAGGTGCGATCTATCCAAAAATCTTCTTTCTGCGTTGCGTAGCAATGAAATCGACATCGCAGTGGCGCTCTTCGATGGTGACGATCAACAATTTCTATTCCGAAACTGGAAAGAACAGCCCATTTGGGTGGGGGCCAAGGATTTTGAGATCCCTAAACACGCAGATATTCCGCTTGTGGTCCACCCCTTTGGCTGCGTCTATCGGGAGCGCATGGCCACGGCCTTGAAACTGGCCGGGCAAGACTGGCGCATCGCCTATTCCAGTCCAGGCATTGGCGGCGTGCAGCATGCGGTGAGGGATGGGCTGGGTTTGTCCTGCCTGACTGGCCCCACCGTTCTGGACGGCATGCGCCTATTTACCGAACAGGATGGCCTTCCGGCATTGCCCCCTCTCCACATAGGGCTCTTCGCGCGTCAGGCGCAGTTGGGGCCAGGTGGCTACGCGGCAATCGATGCCATTGTAACGACGCTTGAATCGCAATCCTCGGACATCAATCAGGATAAACATTCGTAATGAGATCATATTGACGATAAATTTCCTTTTGAACGCGCACTGGAATATCCTTCGGACAAATCTGCGGCAAAATGTGTAACCGGATTCGGCGTTCAGCCAACGAAACATCGCAGAACAACACGGAGGAAATGTAATGAAGCCGAAACACCTGATAACCCGTCGGATGACACCGACACGTCGCGATGTGCTAAGGATCGGTGGGGGTATGGCGCTCTCGGCTCCTTTTGTTGGCCGGGCCTGGGCCTCGACCACGGAAATCAACATGCTGGCCTGGTACGGTCATGGCGAGCCCGACATGGTCGGTGCCTTCGAAGAGGCCAACAACGTTAAGTTCGTCCCCAAGTACTACGCAGGTGGCGACAACATGCTGGCGCTGATCGCGCAATCGCCTCCGGGCACCTATGACATCATCCTGTCGGACGCCGAATTTGTACAGCAGTTGAATGCTGCCGGGTATATCGAAGAACTGAACGCGGCGGATTATCCGTTCGATGACATGCTGCACGAGGATTTCACCAAATTCCCGGGCCACTGGGCCGACGACAAGCTCTATTCGATGATGGTACGCGGCGGGCATCTGGGCGTTTCCTATAACACCACAGCTGCATCGGCCGAAGAAGCGGCAAGCTATGAGGTTTTCTGGAAGGAAGACCTGAAAGGAAAGGTTGGCCATTTCGACTGGCATCTGCCTACCCTGGGCATGATGAGCCTAAAGAACGGCAACGGCGCGGGCCTGTGGGATCTGGATGACGCGGCATGGTCTGCGGTTCAAGAAACCACACTGTCGCTGCGGCCTCAGGTTGGTGGATTCTTTGACTATGGGGGCACATTCAACGGCCTCAAGAATGGTGAAATGCTGGCAATGTGCGGCATCGGCGACTGGATCACCGGTGTGCTGGAACGCGATGGCGCGCCGGTTGCCTCTACCATTCCGAAGGAAGGCGGCATCCAGTTCACGGAAAGCTATTCGATCGGCAAAGACAGCGAGAAGGCGGATATCTGCACCAAGTTCATCCAATACATGCTGTCGCCCGAGGGTCAGGTGAAATCGGCGCAGATGGTGGCCTATCCCGGCTTCTGCATCACCAAAGCTGGCCGCGCCATGCTTCAGGAAGTTGATCCTGCCGAGGCCAAGCGTAGCCATCAGATGGAAGGTATGGCCAATGATCCTATCGCCCTGATCAACGAGGGCCGTATTCACTACCGTGACATTCCTCAGCAGCAATCGCTCGAGGATTGGAATGACTTCTGGTCGGAATACAAAAACGCCTGATTGGGCAACATCTGGAAAATTGAACGGTACAGCCCGACCAGGGCTGTTCTGATCAGCCGAAAAAAGGCGGGTCCTCGTGAAGCGCAAGTTTGATCTCTATGCCATGACATGGCGGTTGCCGATCATCTTCTGGCAGCTTCTGTTCTTTGTTGGCCCGCTTCTCTTCATGGTCGCGATCTCGTTCTTTGTCGTGAAGAACTATCGCATGACCGAAGCTTTCGAGATGGTGAACTGGCAGAAGATGCTGTCTCGTGGCTATTTTTGGGACAGCTATTGGTACACCATCTTCATTGCCGGGATCAGTACTACGGTGGCAATGTTGCTTGCCTTTCCGGCTTCCTTCGCCTTGGCGTTTCGTGCCTCAGACAACCTGCGCCGTTGGGCGATTTTCCTGCTGATCATCCCGTTTTTCACCTCATATCTGGTGCGTACATTCTCGTGGTATGTGATCCTGGCCGAAAGTGGCGTGGTTAACGCGATGCTGGGACAGATCGGGCTGGGGCCGTTCAAGATGCTGAACACGCATTTCGGTACGGTCATTGGCTATCTGACCCTGACATTGCCGTTGGTGGTGATCCTGCAAACCGTGACCATGGCCAATGTCGATAAAACCCTGATCGAAGCTGCACGCAACCTCGGGTGCAAACCACTGGCGACCATCTGGCGCGTTGTGCTGCCGCTGTCAAAGACAGGTCTGATCGTGGCCGCGCTGTTCTGCTTCATCCTCTCATTCGGGGATTTCGTGGCCCCCTTCTATCTGGGTGGATCGCAGGAGCCGACTTTGCCGATCCTGATCCTCGACACCACCAAATCCGGGCAGCAATGGCCAAGGGCAGCTGTGGTCGCGATCATGATGATGGCGACACTCTTTACCATTGCCTTTGCCGCTATCGCGCTGGCCTATCGCAAAGGGGGCGCGAGATGAACCAGAACCGTACCCTCAACATCATTCTGGCGATGTATGTGCTGTGCATCTTTGTCTTTATCTTCGCGCCGATCTTGTTCAGCATGGTGTTTTCGTTCAATTCACAACGCTTCCCTACTATTCCGCTGGGAGAGTTTTCAACCGAATGGTACGCCAAAATCTTTGCCGACCCGGATGTCTGGCTTGCAGCACGCAATTCGCTGATCGTGTCGGTCAGCACTTCAGTGGTGGCCACCTTCCTGGGCTTTTGCACCGCCTATTCGGATTTCCGGTATAACTTCCGCTTCAAGGGGCCCTATCTGGCGCTCATCCTTCTGCCGCCGACCATTCCGCTGATCATCATGGCCTTGGCGATGCTGGCGTGGCTGTCAAAGCTGGGGCTGTCCGGCCAGCTGTGGTCAATCATCCTGGCCCATTCAGTGCTAACGGCCCCGTTTGCCATGGCCATCATCCGGCTCAGGCTGAACCAGATGGACCCCGATCTTGAGGCGGCCGCCTGGAATCTGGGCAGCAGCGAATGGCAAGCCATGCGCCATGTCATCATCCCATTCTGTGCTCCCGCGATCGTATCGGCCCTCTGTTTGACCGCAGCCGTATCTTTCGATGAATTTGCGATCTCGTGGTTTGTGTCGGGCCTGAACAAGACTGTGCCCGTGGTCATCCTGGAGATTGTCCAGGGCAATATCGACCCGCAGGTCAATGCCATCGGAACATTCGTATTCCTGACCTCCATGACGCTGGTGATCCTGGCCCAGGTATTTTTCATCAGCCGCCAAGTGAAGAGCCATTCGTGACATGACAGAGCCTCTCGTTACTTTTCGCAACGTAAAAAAACACTTCGGTGAATTCGTGGCCGTCCGGGAAATGGACCTTGATATCCATGCCGGAGAGTTCCTGGCAATTATGGGCTCGTCAGGCTGCGGCAAGACTACAACGCTGCGGATGCTGGCCGGTCTGGAAGCGCCTACATCGGGCGAAATTCGCATCGGTGGTGATCTGATGAACGAGGTCAAGCCGCATGAGCGTGAGACACCGCTGGTCTGGCAGTCACTGGCTCTGTTCCCGTTCCTCAGCGCACGAGAGAATGTCGAGTTTGGCCTGAAGATGCGCGGCGTTGGCAAGGAAGAACGCAAGCGTCGTGCACTTGAGTGGCTGGACCGGATGGAAATCGGCGAGTTTGCCGAACGGAACATTACGACATTGTCAGGCGGTCAGAAGCAGCGTGTGGCTCTGGCGCGATCTTTGGTGATGGAGCCCAAGATGCTGCTGCTGGATGAACCTCTATCGGCGCTCGACGCCAACCTGGTGATCCGCATGCAGGCTGTATTGACCCGCCTTCAAAAGGAGCTGGGGATCACGTTCGTCTATGTCACGCATTCGCAATCCGAAGCCTTCGCCATGGCCGACCGTGTGGTCATCATGAGTCAGGGCGAAATTGCACAGGTCGGTTCGCCCAAGGATATTTACCGCGCGCCCGCCAATCGGTTCGTGGCCGAATTTGTGGGCCGCAACAACATCCTGTCGGGAACAGTGGCGTCCTTGGACGGCGAGACGGTTACGATATCGACACCCTCGGGAGCATTTGTCGCAACAGCCCCGGATACCGCGCGCAGTGTAGGGGCCGATGCCACCTTCGTCGTGTCGGCAGACCTGGTCAGCGTGTCAAGAGAAGAGCCCACAGGCGAAAACCGCGTCCTTTGCACATTGATCTCGGAGGAATTCGTGGGCTCGATGGTGACGCTGTTTCTGGAAAGCGCGGATGGTCATGAATTCAAGGTGCAGATGCAGGAACGCGACCTGATTGAGTTGGACTTGCACAATGATGATCAGATATGGCTCAGCTGGGCAGTCCAGAATGCGCATGTTCTGGATCACGAATAATCTATGATCCGCAACCCGATCCCATGGCCAAATGGTGCCAAATGCGCGGTCGCGATTAGCTTCGATATGGATGCCGATAGCCTGATCCACATCGCCCGCCCGGATGACAGTCATCGCCGCCTCTATCAAACGTCTATGGGGCGCTATGGTCCCAATGTCGCGCTGCCGCGTATCCTCGAAACCTATCGGCGATTTGGCCTCAAGCAATCCTTCTTCATTCCCGGATGGTGCCTGGAGCAATATCCCGAGACCGCAGAGGCAATCCTGAAGGACGGCCATGAGATCGGACATCACGGATATCTTCACGAGGACCCCATCACCACCTATGGCAACCAGCGCGAATGGTTCGAGCGAACGCTTGATGCGCATAAGCGTATTTGCGGACAGGTTCCCCAAGGGTACCGCGCCCCGGTCTACAACATTACCGATGAAGTGTTGGACCTCATGCAGGAAAATGGGATGCGCTATGACAGCTCGATGATGGCGGACGATATCCCTTATGCCATCGAGACCTCGAACGGCCGGCTATACGAGATGCCGGTCCATTGGGGCACAGATGACTGGCCGCCCTTCGCACATTACGAGGAAATTGGCTACATGATGCCGGTCCGGCCACCTGCAGCAGCCCTCGCCGGATTTTGGGAAGAGTTCGAGGCACAGTACGAAGCCGGCGGATTTTTCATGCTGATCCTCCATCCATTTCTAACCGGAAGACTTGCACGTTGGCGATTGGTTGAAAAATGGATCGAAGACATTTTGAAAACACGCAAAGTGTGGTTTTCGACCCTTGCAGGAATTGCGGATTATATGGATGCAATGCAGAAATCCGGCACCTGGTCACCCAGTGTTGAAAGGCTTCCATATTTCAATGGACCGCAGTTGGGACAGCAAAACCTCTGAGCATTAGTAGATGTGACACACTCGTTTGGTGACGGACGTAGTGCCAGTTCATTCCGGCGCCAATTCAACCTTCAATCCATCCAAAGTTTCATCGAATTCGATCTGGCAGGACAGGCGCGAGGTTTCGGTGACCGCGTCCGCGAGATCCAGCAAATCCACCTCCATATCATCCTGTGGGTCCAGGCGAGCGATCCAGCCGGGCGCGACATAGACATGACAGGTCGCGCATGCGCAGGAGCCGCCGCAGGCCGCCTCGATGGGAAGGCCGGCATCACGGATGATTTCCATGATCTTCAGACCTGGCCGGGCTTCTAGCGTATGCTCTGACCCGTCTCTATCCTTCACATGGATCACGGACATTTACTCCTCCTGGGTGGCTTCTGCATCTCTTGGCCGCGCGCATCGAAATATCTTGGCAAAATCACGGGCGATATCGCCGACATGGGTGGGGTGCGACAACGTTTGTTCCGCCGCTTCAGTAAGCGACTTGTCAATCCGTGTACCTCCATAGTGGTCAAGTAGGGATTTCATGAAACTTGCTGTGAATTCCGGATGATACTGGACCGACAAGGCAGGAAACGCGTAGGCGATGCGACCAATCCGGCAGCGCGGGCTTCCCGTGACGTGACGCACGCCGGTGGGTATTGACTGCACCTGGTCCTGATGAATCGCAAAAGCCGCGAGGTTGTCGTAGGTGTCAGCCCCTAACACCCATCCGTCGCCTGATTTCTCGACTTGGGCGCCATAGGCGTGCGCCATGATCTGATGGCCGAAACAAACGCCTCCAACCGGAATGTGCCTGTCCCTGAGGTGTCGAAGAAACCCGGCCAAGGGCGTCATCCATGACAGATCATCATACACTCCGTGGCGGCAGCCGGTAATCATGTAACCATCGAAGCTGTCGGCGTTTGGCAGATTGTCGCCACTATGAACCGCGAACCTGTCCCATGTCGCTTCGGGCAGGGCTGGGGATAGCCACGTCTCGAACATGTCGGCAAAATCGCCGTGTTCCTTCTTCATCTCGTCGGCAGGGACATCGGTTTCGAGAATGCAGATGCGCATCGCTACGCAATCCCCTTGCTCGTGTTGTCGCGCACGGTGAAGACAACCGAGATGATGATCAGGATCAGCGACATGAGTACGATGATCGTGCCGACCGCGTTGATTTCCGGCGTCACCCCGCGCCGCATGGTCGAATAGATATACATCGGAAGCGTGTTGTCTCGGCCAGTCAGGAAGAACGTGACCGGAATCTCGTCGAAGGACAGGACGAAGGACAAAAGTCCGGCACCAATGAGCGCGGTACGAATGTTCGGCAGTGTAACATGGATGAATGTCTGCAGCGGGTTTGCACCCAGATCCGATGACGCTTCCGACAGAGATTTGGGCAGCCGTTGAAGTCGGGCAAAAACCTGTGTCACCACGACCGCGAGAAGCGCGGTGGCATGGCCAAGGATGACGGTTTCGAGACTGAGGTTGAAGCCGAACATCTTGAACATGTTGAGCATTGAGATGCCCGTCACGATCCCCGGCAGCGCGATAGGTAACAGTAGAAGCCGCCGGAAAATCGTCTTGCCGGGGAAGCTGAACCGGTGGAGTGCCAGCGCGGCGGGTACGCCCACAAGCAGCGTCAAGCAGGTTGAACAGGTGGCAACGTAGAAACTGTTGCCGATGGCTGTGAGCAGCTGCTCGTTCTGGAACAGTTGCTCGTACCAGTGCGTGGTGAATCCGGTCAGCGGCCAGGTCAGCGTCCGGTTGTCATTGAAACTGTAGATGATGAGAATCCAGATCGGCAGGTAGAGAAACGCCATGACCAGCGAAACGATCAGG
Organism: Roseovarius sp. MMSF_3359; assembly: GCF_030733385.1. Taxonomy (GTDB): domain Bacteria; phylum Pseudomonadota; class Alphaproteobacteria; order Rhodobacterales; family Rhodobacteraceae; genus Roseovarius. The sequence goes on from NZ_JASHJC010000011.1 coordinate 123,838, forward strand.
ACAAATCCGCTGTCAGCGGCGAGTCGGCCACGCCTGGCGGGTGCAGTGGCAACAAGAGTGGTGGAAGCGGCGCTCATAGTTCGACCTTTCCGGACTGTTCAAACCGGTCGGAAAGCGAAATGATTGTCAGCACAATGATCAGCATCACCACGGCCAGTGCCGAACCCAGAGGCCAGTTCAGCGCCGCCCCGAACTGCGAGACCATCACGTTCGCCACCATCTGGCCATCCGGGCCGCCCACCAGAAACGGCGCGATGAAATCTCCGAAGCTGAGGCAGAACGTCATGGTAAATCCGGCCACCACACCGGGCATCGAGAGCGGCAGTGTGATCTTCCAGAACGTCGCGAAGGCGCCCATGCCCAGATCTGCCGACGCCTCACCAAGATTGCCGGGGATCTTCTCAAGCGCGGTATAGATGGGCATGACCATGAAGGGGATGAAGATGTAGGTCAGCGTTAGCACCATCGCGAACTGGTTGTACAGGAAGATCCCGGACGGCTCATCAATGATCCCGATGTTCATCAGAAAGGAATTCAGGATACCCTCGGTTCCCAGAATGGTTTTCCAAACATAGGCGCGCAGCAGGTAAGAGACCCACAAGGGGGCGATCACACCCATAAACAGGAACACGCGGATAGTGTGGTTCTTAAGTCGGAAAACCAGGAAATAGGCGAAGGGATAGGCCAAAGCCAACGATGCAACCGACACCAGCGCCGCGATCTTGAGCGTACGCAAGAGCACCTGCACGTATTGCGGGTCGGTCAAAAGCGTCCAGTAATTGCCGAACTGGAAGGCAGGAACGAACAGCGGGTATTTCTTGATCCAGAAGCTGTAGGTCAGCAGCACGCCGTAGGGCACCAGCATGAACAGCACGATCCATAGAATCGGGATGCCCAGGACCAGCTTGGCGGAATGACGCGAAAGGAAAGTGCCCCCCATCATTCAATCCTCGGCGTCAAAGAGAAGTACATTTTCGGGCTCGACTCCGATCCGGACCTCGCTGCCAATCGCGGGCGCGTCTGCCCTTGCCATTCCAAACGGCAGCATCGCGTCCACGTAAAATTCGGTTCCATCGGGCAGTATAACGGCAGTGCGCAGGCTGGTGCCGTGGTAGATGTGTTCGCTGACCGTGCCGGCCAAAATATTGCCCGGAGCCGCCGACCCGTTGAGGAAGCGCGCCTTTTCCGGGCGCACACCGACGCGCACGCGATCGCCCTGTGGCACCCTGTCAAACTGGGTTGTCAGAATCTGGCCGGCCACATCCAACCGGGTTTCATGTGCGCTGCGTTGAGTTATACGGGCCGGCAGAAAATTGGTTGTGCCGATGAAGTTCGCCACATAGGGCGTCAACGGATGCTCATAAAGCTCTTCGGGCGTGCCGTCCTGGGCGATGCGCCCGCTTTCCATCACGATGACGCGGTCGGACATGACCAGCGCCTCGGTCTGGTCGTGAGTGACCATGATGAAGGTAATCCCCAGCTTGTCATGCATGTGCTTGAGTTCGACCTGCATTTGCTCACGCAACTTGGCGTCCAGCGCCGATAGAGGTTCGTCCAGCAGAAGAACCTTGGGCTCGCGCACGATGGCGCGGGCCAGCGCTACGCGCTGTTTTTGGCCGCCCGACATCTGGTGCGGCTGCTGGTCAATCTTGTCGACCAAACCGACAAGTTCCAGCGCGTCTTCCGCTTTGCGCCGGGCTTCGTTCTTGCCGATGCCCTTCATCTTCAACCCGTAGGCGATGTTCTGCCCAACCGTCATATGCGGAAAGAGCGCATAATCCTGGAACATCATATTCACGTCGCGCTTTTGCGGTGGCAGGTGAGTCACGTCCTGCCCGGAAAGTGTGATCGTGCCCGTGGTCGGCATCTCGAACCCGCCGATCATCCGCAACAAGGTGGACTTGCCGCAGCCCGATGGGCCTAGAAGCGTCAGGAACTCTCCGTCCGCCACGTTGAGGTCCACGTGCTCGACCCCGATGACGGAGCCATAGTGTTTGCTGATTTTCGAAAGCTCGATGATTGCGGGCATGGTTGTTCAAGCCTGTGATTTGAACGGCGGGGCAAGTCCACACAAGCCCCGCCGCACGTTTCCTTGTTACTGGGCTTTTACCGAGTTCCACGTATTGGTGTAGGTCTCGAGGCGTTCGCCAAGCGGCTGCCAAAGCAGCAGGCTATCGAGATAGTCCGGATCGGCTTGGTGCAGCGCTTCGAATTGCTCAGGCGGCATGCAGGCCTTGGCCGCGACCGGGTTGGCGACGGAATAGCCGTTCACATTGGCAACGCCGCACTGGCCCAACTCGCTCAGTTGCATGTTGATGAACTTGTAGGCGCATTCGGTGTTGGGTGTGCCCTTGACGACCATCCAGCTGTCCATCCATCCTTCAGCGCCTTCCTCGGGGATGAACTCGGTCACCTCGATGCCCTGCTCCGCCAGAAGCGCCGACTGGTAGCCGCCCCAGGTATTCGAGATCACCACCTCGCCGCCCGCGTAGAGATCGACCAGTTCGCCCGCCGTCGCCCAGTATTTGCGCACCAGCGGTTTCTGTTCGACAAGCTTGGCCTGCGCGGCGGCCAGTTCGTCGTCGCTGAGGTCATAGATGTTCATGTTACCATTCAGTCGCGCGGCGACATAAAGCGCCGATTTGTCATCCCATAGCGAGATCTTGCCTGACAGGTCGTCGCTCCACAGTGCCTTGAGGGAGGTGGGCGGCGTGTCGAAGGCATCGTTGCGATACATGAACGGGATAGACCCCCACGTATAGGGCACGCCGTAATATTCGCCGCCCTCCTGGATGCCGTCCTGATCCAGGAATTTCTGGTAGATGTCGCCCCAGGCGTCGACTTTCGACGTGTCAATCGGTTCCACGAAACCCGCGTCGATCATCAATTGAGTTGTGTCTATCGACGGCGTGATCAGGTCGTAGACCCCGCCGCCCGCCGCCAGTTTCGGCGCGAAATCGTCGTTCGAGCCGACATAGGTCGCGTTTACCTTGCACCCTGAGGCCTCTTCGAACGACTTGATGAAACTGTCGTCAGCATAGCCTTCCCATGTCAGGACGTTGAGCTCTTGTGCAGAGGCCGCGCCGCCAGCCAGAACCAGCGCGGCAACGCTGGTGGTCAGTGTCAGGTTCTTCATGTTTCCAACTCCCTGTTGGTTCTTTTGATTTTCGCCGGTGCTTCGGGTTTTCCGGTTTTGTACGACGCGGCACCGGTCTCCGCGCCTCGTGTCATTGCGGATCAGGGGACGCAGTGCAGATAGCGCTCCACATCCCAGTTAGTGACCTCGCGCAGGAATCGGGTCCATTCGTCCTGCTTGTACTCTTGGTAAAGGCCATAAAGTTTGCCCGGCATAGCCGAACGAATGACCTCGTCCTTCTCAAGCGCCTCCAACGCGTCGCGAAGGTTAAGCGGGATCAAGTTCACTTCTTCTTCACCGCTCATCCATATTTCGGTCACGTTGCGAGCCTCTGGTTTGCCCGGATCGATCTTGTTGGTGATGCCGTCATCCAGCGCCTTGATAAGTGCGCCGCAGAAGAGGTGAGGGTTGACCATGGAATCCACAGCACGAAATTCGAACCGGTCGGGAGATGAAATCCGGACAGCACAGGAACGGTTTTGCAGCCCCCAGTTCGCCCCGATCGGAGCCCAAAGCCCGAAATCATTGAACCGACGATAGGAATTGACGGTTGATGCACCAATTGCGGTCAAAGCGTTGATATGTTTCAAGGAACCGCCGAGCGCATGATGGCCTAACTCGGACGGTAGCCAATCCCCTTCGGTGCTTTCGAATTCGTTGGTCCCGCCGACCGAATATTCCCAGTTTTCCTCCATACCGGGTAGGTCGTCCTTGGTCAGTTGCTGCACCTCGCGCTGACCCCCGGTCCATAGCGAGCAATTGTGATGACAGCCATTGGCAGCGTAACCCATATAGGGTTTGGCCATGAAACAGGCGATCAATCCGCGCTGGCGTGCGACTTCGGCGCAGATCTGGCGATAGGTCGTCATCCGATCGCAGGTCTGCAGCGCGTCGTCGAACTGGTAGTTCAGTTCGACCTGGCCGGGGCTGTCCTCGCAATCGCCCTGGATCATGTCCAACCCCATGGCGAGCGCGTAATCCGAGACCTGTTTCCAGACCTCGCGAACCTCCTCGAACTGTCCGATATGATAGGCGAAAGGTTGTGTCATGCCCTCGAAAGGCTGCACTTCGCCCTCCTTCGGCTTGAGCCACAGCATTTCCGGTTCCAGTCCGACTTTCAGGTACAGGCCGTTGTGCTTTTCACGGAACTCGCGATCGAACCGCTTGAGGTTTCCACGCGTGTCGTACTCGTAGTATTCCCCAGGTTTTTCAGGGTCTTCGATGCCGTAGAAAAGCGTGCAAAAGACGCGCGCAATCCGCTTGTCCCAAGGCAATTGCACAAAGGTCTCAGGATCCGGCAGGGCGATGCATTCCATCGCATTCGCGTCAAACCCGATCAACTCGCCCTGAAAGTTCGGAGTAACGTTTGACACACCACCCATCCAGGTCTGCACGCCCTTGCGGGCCTGCGTTTCCCAGTGCCGGGCCGGTGCGGCCTTGCCCATCACCCGCCCGGTGATCGAAATATATTGGTAGTAGATATAATCCACCCCGAGCGCATCGATCTTCTGGCGGACGCGCTTTACCAGCTCGTCTCGTCCCTCTGCGTCACGTTCGCGGTGATAGTCTGAATCCGTTGGTATCATTCCGTTCGTTCCCCGTCGGTTCTTTTGTTTATGCTTCCAGGTATCGGCGCCGCTCATCGGCACTGACGGCCGTGCGCAGGCTTGCATCCTCGGCAAGGCAGGCGGCTGTGAAGTTCTGCACGAACCGATCACCGAACAATCTTGCTGCGGCATCGCTTTGCGCCATTCTGTGCGCCGCCTCGTAAAGATCGCGCGGGAACCGCTGTGCGCCTTCGGGCACATCATCAGGTCCCGCGGCCTGCGCCGCAGGGGGCGCGCTCAACCCCCGCTCAACCCCGTCAAGCCCCGCGCCCAACATCAGCGCCATGGTCAGATACGGGTTGCAGTCCGACGGAGGCGACCGGAATTCCAGCCGCGCCATGTCGGAGTCGGACGGCACCGAGCGCACGGCGGTGGTAAAGGTGTATTCCGCCCAGGTCACGGCCTTGGGCGCCCAGGATCCCGGCGCGAGGCGACGATATGCGTTAACCGAACTTGTGCACATCGCGAAGCACTCGGGCACAACGTCGATCATCCCCGCGATAAAGCTTTTGGCCAGATCGTTCGTGCGGCCGGACGCGTCCGAGAACAGGTTCGCGCCGCTTGCCTTGTCACGCAACGACAGGGTGCAATGGCCACCGATCCCGGGATAATCGGGCCCCAGGTACGGCATGAAACTGACGGTCAGGTCGTTCCGCCTTGCCCATGAGCGGGCTGCGAGCCGGAAGAAGGCCGCGTCATCCGCCGCGCGCAAGCCGCGCGTGGCTCCAAGCGTCGCCTCGAGGCAACCGGGGCCAAGCTCAACCCCAAGACCGAAGAGGCAGACATCATATCCCATGATCTCGGCTTCCAGGTCGCGGATCAACTCGGCATGGATGGCTGCGGTTGTTCCCGACCAGCATTTGTTGTCAGGTGCGAATTTTTCGAGGTTCTCGAATCCGCGCTCGCGCACGGACATGTCGGTTTCATCGAGCAGGATCAATTCGAACTCGAACCCGGCATCGACGACATAGCCCATTGCCTCGGCTCGCTGAAGCTGACGGCGCAAGACCTGGCGAGGCATCACCTCTTCCGGTTCTCCGGCCATTTCGGCGATGATTGCGACGGCACCGGGCTCTGCCGGGTAGCGGCGAATGCTGTCGGCGTCGATCTTCTGCTGTTCGGTATAATAGGACGAACCACCGATCAAATTGTCGGCGCTGTCCCAATAGGCAACCACGTTGGCGAACCGCGGGTCCTGCGCCCATTGCAGAAACTGGTCGCGCCGCAACCGCCTTTCGCGGAAGATCGAGGCGTAGTCAAATTGGCCGACATGGACGACCTCTGCCTCATGTTCTTGCAGCAGCTTCTCAAACAATTCGACGCTCCTCGGGGTCGAAACGGATCGGCAGGGACAGAGGACCCGTATTACCACTGTCTGGCAGCCATTCGGCGGGCCCGTCCGGCACCGGGTTCCTCAACCGCTGCGCCAGCATCTTCAGTGCCTCGGACATGTCGCCACGCGCGATGGGAGAGCCGATGCAATGATGCTTGCCGCCACCGAATCCGAAATTCGGCTTGCGTTTGACGGTGATATCGAAACCGGGTTCGAAATGCGTGGGGTCAGTGGCGGCAGATTCAGAAAATAGATGGATTGTCGTGCCTTGCGGGATCGCCAAGCCCTTGTATTCGAAATCTTCCATCGCCTCGCGTGTCACCCAGGTGACCGTCGGCCGAACGCGCATCACCTCCTCAACCGCCTGACGTCCGAGGTCAGGATCGTTTCCGAGAATTTTCCACTGTTCGGGATGCTCGACAAACGTCGCCATCGCCAGGCCCAGCTGGTTGCGAGTGGTGTCTATTCCGCCAAAGATCGACAGCACGATCATGTCCAGAAGCTCTTGATCGCTGAGTGAATCCTTGTCGGCATTGGCCGAGATCAGCGCACCGATGAAATCTTCCCGAGGATGGGCGCGGCGATCTGCGACGACCTCCCGGGCAAAGTCGAAGAACCACTCTGTGGCCGCATCCACGCGAGGCTCGTCCCGAGCATAGTTTACGCCAAGCGCATAGCCCATCTCGACAGCGTGGTCGGTCAGCTCGCGCCATTGGTCGCCCGACACCCCCACAAGCGAGCAGATCACCCGCGCGGCGTAAGGCTCGGCGAAATCCGCCATGAATTCGCATTTGCCGACCGACGCAAAGTTCGAGATCAGTTCGTCACACAACGCCTGGAACTCCGGGATCAGAGAACTGACCAGTTTGGGCGCGAAGGCCGGCGCGCCCAGCTTGCGCAAACGCCGATGATCGTCGCCCTCGACATTGAGCATGATCCGCTTCCACCATTGCGACCAAAGACCGGATGTGCCGTTGTGCTCCGGCCAGCGGTAGGACCCCTGCCGCAGCGACGGGTGCATGATCATCTCTTTCATCTCTTCGTAACGCAGCACGGCCAAACCGTACGGCGTTCGGGCAAACCAACTTTCCTCGCGGGCGCGGCGTACAGCGTCGGAGCGGGTAGAGAAGTTCGGATCGGACGGATCCAGAAACGGCGCATCGTCGATTTTCGGCACTCCCATAGCATTCCCACTGTTTGTTCGGCAAATTTAGATCAGTTCCGAATATTCGCCGGATTTTTCACTGGACACAGAATGATCTGTGTGTCACTTCGTCGCAATCGAATTAAATTCGAACCAGAAGAGGTGAAAATGCCGCTTGACCGAACAGACCGTCAAATTCTCGAACTTCTGCAGAAGGATGCTCGGTTGATGAACAAACAGCTCGCGGCCGAAGTGGGGCTTGCGCCCTCATCTGTCCATGAGCGGGTGAAGAGGCTTTGGCAGGAAGGTGCCATCGAGGGAACCGAGACCGTGGTAAACCCCAAGCGCCTTGGCTTCGGGCTTGCCGCGGTGATCTTCGTCAACATCTCGAAAGAAGGCCAGGTCAACATCAACACACTCATGGAGGACCTTGTGGCGGTTCCGGAAATCCAGAATGTGTATCTTGTCACTGGCCGGTACGACCTTGTGGTTTCGCTGATCGCGCGCGACATGGACCACCTGAAGTCCATCGCCTACCACGCGCTGACCGAGCGCATCGAGATAACTACCTACGAAACGTCGATTGCCTACGAACATAAGCGCAGCGGAATGATACCGGTCGGCCTTGACCGATAAGACCAGCGTCCTTGCACGTTATGAATAACAAGCTGGAGTTGGTAGCGATTGGGAAGAGTGGCGGGTCTGTCCGCAAGTTGTGAGTCCACCTACTAACCAATCTTGCACCTGCATCGAATGTCCGAAGTACGGGCCGCGGCCGCAGCATTCGACAGGATGGTTCAACGGCAGCTTGGTGCCATTCGGTGCCGCTGCGGGGCTCGGCGTATGACTGGTTTGTCCCGCCTTGCGTGAATTTGTCAGCACTATCGCGAATGGCGGCAATAGCTCGAATTTAGTGCAATCATTTCAGCCATCCCGCCTGATAATCCAGAAACAATGTCCCGCTGTCCGTCATCTCGATGCGAGGTGCTCGCTCCGGATCACCCCCCTGCCCCGACTCCGCGGGATATTGATCAAGAACGCGGTCGTAGTCCTGCGCAGCCGCTGTCGCCTCCTGGCGTATCCGCCCCGAGGCTTGATTGAGGCAGTTCAGGTAGTCTTCGACGTCCGAGAAGTAACCGCGAAAAGCCGATCGAATTTCCCGCGCCCCGTATCCCGCATCCGACAGATAACCTGCATCAGGGCGAACGGGCTCGATACAGGCCTCCTGCGCCACCGCATTCGAAGCGGCGAGCATAGCAATCACAGAAGTCAGGCGCCCCATTTTTCATCTCCTTTATCGGTTGGGGCAATAAGGTCTGCCCCAGCACAATTTACCGCTCTCTGCCTGGCCCCTTGTCGCGATCCGGCACCCCTTTTTCAGCACCCTGTTCTCGTACCGAGGTGCGATCGTCCGGACCCGCCGTACTTGGCTTGCTGCGCGTCGCGGACTGTTCAACCGCAACCTCCCGCGCCAGGGCCGCCCGTTCGGTCGTAACGTCGGTCAGACCAGCAGCGAACTTCTCAGTGGCGCGCGCAAGCGCACGGTCTTCCGGATCGGGTGATCGCGTCAGGATCGCTGCGGCCGCTGAATAGGTGGTCAGTACGCGATTTCGACGCGCGACGATTGCCGTATCCCACGGTCGATCCGGAATCTGGCCGCCATGATCCGCCACATCCCGCCGCACTTCGCGTTGTTTGGCCTTGTCGATGGCAACCGCCTCACCGCGCTGGCGGATCTTGTAGACGGGCGTACGCTCGCCCCTGCGGGTCACACCGCGCGCGGAACGCGGTGTCGACTCCGCCTCGATTCCGCGCTGCCGCAGTTTTGTGGCGAAGGTATCGCGCAGATGTTGCAGGTCGGCTTTGCGCAGATTGAGTTTTATCCCGTCATGACCGACGGTGCGCACAGTCAGATGTACATGGGGATGTTTCGTATCGGTATGCAGCGCCATGACATAATCATGTCGTCCGCCAAACTCCTGCTGGGCCAGGGCGCGCACGGCATCTTTCACGGCGCTCGCATTGGTGTTGTCCGGCATCGAGAATACGATGCTGGTGGTGATCCGGGTGCGGTCCGAGGCCAGACCATTGGCGCGATCTTCGTCATGGCTCTGCATCCATTCGGCACAGAGCGCGGCCGTCGCGGCCATTCCGGTCAGCACATCGCCAAGACCGTTCTCCAGATCAAGCTTGCCATTGCGGCTGATGTAATCGAAATGCGCTGCGACGCGCGCGCCCTCGGTCTGGCGATTGACCTGGATCGGGTTGCCATGCTTGTCCATCTTTGCGGGTTTGGACACCTTCGCCATGACCTCGGGCGCGCCGCGCACGACACGGGCCAGCCGCGCCTTGTCCGCGGCGCTGATCGATGCAGCCTGGGTCTCCGACCGCCCTACCCCACTCGACGAGGAATTGCCCGCAGATTGCTTGCGGGGGCTCGCATCTCCCTGCCCGTCCCTGCCCGCCTTTTCCGTCGAGAAATTCCCCGCTGCCGGCGAGCGGACCGACCAGCCACTTTTGGGATTGGACCAGCAGTCCTCGAACCCCAGAGTGGATTTGAAATCACTCACTGCCTGCCTCCTCTCCGATCTGGAACCTAAAGCGCCCGCCGGCATATTTCGCGAGCTCTGTTCTCAATGCCTGCACCTCCCGACGCATGGTCTGCAGTTCCTCCTTGGTTGGCGCGTAGCTATCGCCGGTGAAGACGCCGCGGTTCATGACCGTGGCCATCTGGTTGAGATTGGTCGCCATGCCCCGCAACTGACGAAACGCCGTCTGGATGATCTTGCGCTCGCCCGTCACCGGCTGAGGGGCGGATCTGACGCGCGCCGTCAGCAGGCGCGATGCCCAAGTTGAGACTGGAACATGCTGGGACTTGGCCTCGCGCTCCAGCGACTGCCGAACCCCCTGGCCAAGACGGACTGTCACCTTGCCCTCACGGCGCGCTTTGGTTTGCTTCTGATCCGGAACGTCGGCTTCGCCTGACACCGTTTCAATCACCTGCCGCAGAAACTCAGACGGAGATAGCCCGTGCTCAGCCGCAACCGCTTCAAAGCGGGTCTTGCTGGCGGGCGCGACACGAGCGCGGACGAGTTCAGATTTCTGAGGCATAATCAATCCGTGCTACAATGCTGGCGCTTCGCCTATCCTGCATTAGTCTCCTCCTTCATCGGTTTTGTGCTCCGGGAGCACATTTCTTCTGTTCAACAGTTGTGCCCAGAGGGCGCCTTTTTCTTCGGGAGGTGCATCTTCCGGGGGGGTCAAAACAGGATCAGTTACCCACACCCCCTCCGCTCCGATGTTTGATGTCTCCGCTCCGGGGGCGCAGGGTCGGGGCATTTTCTCCTGAAGTCGAAAACCCCCCGACTGGATAACCGATCCTGCTTTGACGTCTGCTTGGCAGGCGTGGTTTCTTGTCTGATCCCGGCGCGGGCACGGGTATTGATTACGCATCGATGACTTCGAGCAGCTCGATTTCGGTTAAAGCAATCTCCTCGAGCCGCGCACCATTGTCGAAGCTCACCACGAGTGCTCTGTTTGAACCGGGTTTGCGGTCAGTCAGAATCCGACCGATGTCACCCTGATGTCGGCAAAGAATGGCGACAGGACCGGTTTGGGTACGAGCCGCTTCTGGCTCCGCATCGGGGGCGATCTCATCTGAAGACCGTGACAATATGAACGAACCGGAATTCTGCTGATCCGGCTGATCGGTGTCATCGGTTGAAGGTGCGCCCTGCCCCGCATCAATCTCGGATCGCAGGGCCCCGACGGTGACACGCGTAATATCCTCTGCCGGTGTATTGGTCAGAAACTCGCGCACGGCACCTTCATCCTTCTTCCACAGCGAGCCGAGATCAGACAATGCGAGAACAGGCGTATTCGCGCGTGCCAGCGCCTGCAATTCGTCAGGCATCTTTGCGATTCCGGCGTATCTGGAAACCGCTGACTCGCTCCAACCCAGGGCCTTGGCGATCTCGGGGCGTTTCTTGCCCGCCTCCCGCATTTGCCCGACAGCCTGCGCGATTTCCCACGTCGTCAGATCAGCACGCTGCACGTTTTCGGTGAGCTGGATGGCGCGCAGCTCCGCCGTCGCCTCCCGCACGATCGCCGGAATGTGCACCAGCCCGGCCAGTTGTGCCGCCCGCCAGCGGCGCTCGCCCATGATGATGAGATGCTTGCCGTTGGCATTTCTCGGCTGCACCGTAATTGGCTGAAGCACGCCCTGGACCGCGATGCTTTCGCTCAGAGACTTGAGCTTGTCTTCGTCAAACACCCGTCGCGGCTGATCTGGGTCGGGTACGATCTCGGACAGATCAATCTGTTGCTCGCCGCCCTCGGGCGCTTGTTTGCTATTCGAAAACTTGTCCAGTTTTCCCGAGGCCGCCAATCTATCCAGCGTGTCGGTAAGGCTGCGCGCCATGGCATGTCTCTCCCATTACTTTTGCATAGAACCAATCAAAGAACGCGGTGAATTCCGCCACCGCCTCACGACCGCTGCGGGTCTTGATCTCCATGAGCGACACACCCGCATCCTGGGCCTGCACGTAGGCCGCGCGGTTCCGGATCGCATGGGGCACAAGCAGGCGTTCGAACGCCTCCGCGACGGTGACAAGCGCATCCCGCTCCACCTGCTTCACCGCGTCGAATCGCGATGGCAGCAGCCCCAGAAGTTCCAGCCCCGGATTGTGTTCCTGGGCCGCGATGAAAGCTTCCAGCACGCCTTCGATGCCATCGAGCGAAAACCGTTTCAGCTCGATTGGCACCAAAAGATAATCCGATCCCAGAAGCGCCCCGTAAACCACTTCGGAGAAGCTGGGCGGGGCGTCGATCACGCAGAAATCGGCGCCGTGGCTGTGAACCAGTCCGTTGCGCACATTGAGAAGAACATCATCAGAATTCTGCGCCAACAGGTCTTTGTGGCCGGGCAGAATGCCGATCTCGCCGGCGCTCAGATCGGCCTCGGTGGACGCGCCCTTAGTCACCAGGTCAAGCGCGCTGCCCAGGTCTTTGCCGGTTTCAAATGATCCGGTGAAGTTCCGCTGGCTGTCGAGATCGACGCCGATCACCGAATGCCCCCTGTCTGCCAGCGCATAGACGATCTGGCTGGCAATCGTGGTCTTCCCGACCCCGCCCTTGTTATTGGCAATGATGATCTTCTTCATTGCCCGCTTGTCCCGTCATGCGGGCACGATTCATACCTGTTCGACACTTGCTCGAATTCCCTTTTTGTTGAATTTTCTGCTCAGAGACGAAGGCTTCGCAAACCACGCCCTCAGGTTGTATTCTGAGTGCCGCATTCACCACCGCGCTGCAACGGGAAACTGCTTCGATTCAATGCATTGACCGAAATTCGCCGAAGGGTGGGAGAGGATTGTCAGCCGACGCTATCTGGCGTGGCGCGCGGCCAGGTTCTGGCCGCCCCAGCGGGAGCGCCAGTCCCTGCTCGTCGGGGCATTGTCCCGACCGGCAGGGACACCAGAGGATGGCTAAGGATTTAGCCCGAAAGCCGACAGTGAGAGCACATTCAAAAGGGCAAAGCGATTTTGACGATCGCAGATCGTGCTCGTCAGGTGTCCAGTTTCGGTGAGGTACTCCGCGACTTCGCCAGAACGCCGTCCTCGCGGATCGCGGCGATGGTGGTCGGTGTCCTTCGCGACAGTTCGACCCCGTCGCCGGACATCATCGCTTCGACGAACTCGGTTTTCTTCAGCACAGCCCCATCGGATTCAACGTAAGTCATGTCCCCGTCCCGCTCATGGGCGACGGAGCCATCGGATTTGATCCGCACCCAGGCACCGCCCACCTGCACCGAGATCAGTCCCTCTTCGACCACTATGCCTTCCCAACTGATGCCCGGATCGCGGCGCAACACGATCTTGTCGGGCCGGAACTTGATCTGCACGTCGCGCGGCTCGGTCTTGTCCGCCGCCTTGACCACGAGAAACGCCTCCTGTTCTTCGGGATTGGCGTGAATGGTGGCATTGCCATTCTTGGGCGGCCAGACCTTGGCTTCTGAGCGCGGGTTGCCCTGCCGGTCCCGGTGAAACCCGATATAAAGCTGCGCCGATTTCCAGACCCGCAATGCTGTTCGTCTCACCTGATCCATCTTCTCACCTTTCACGCCAAATTTATTGTCCGAAAACCGTCGCCGCCATCAAGCAAGACCTGCCGTGATGCACAAGCGGGATTTGCGGATCGGCGGCTCCCCGAAGGGAGCCGCGCTGTTTTTTGCTCAGAAGCACTCGGGCACCCATGCCTCGATCCGTGCCTTCTGCTCGGCGGTCACGCCAAGTGCCTTTTGCTGGTCCGGATCATTGAAGAGTTTGTGCAGCGCCGCGTTCTTCTCGCCCTTCTTCGATTTGGCGAAGGACTTGTAGGCGTCGCAGTCTGCAGCGAGGTCCAGCATCGCCAGATAGAGTGCGTCCAGTTGCGGGCCTTTCAGACGCTTGAAGCAATTCTCGGCGGACGGTGTCCAGATTGCCCTTATGTCCGCACCGATCTCGGCTTCGATCTCTGCCATGAAGTCCGGGCTTTGCATCTTGAAGGCACGCGCGAGGAAGGCGGTGATTTCGCCGTTGCGCAGCTTCTTGCCCGCGTCACGGAAGGCCGCGAAGGCATCCACCTTGCCCTGCCCCGCCATGTCACGGAGTGCCTCAAGCGCTGCCTCGGTTTCCTCGTCACGCTCTCCGCCAAGGCGCGGATCGAGCGCAAACTGGTCGTCAATCTCAGGCGCATTGCGCTCGGTCGCGTTGTAGCCGAAGCCGAAGAGATCGTTGCCATAGCCCGATGCAGGTGACACGGCAAAGGCAAAGAGGCTCAGAAGATAATCGGGTTTCTCCAGCAGCGCGGTCTGCACCGCCGCCAGACGTATCGCCGTCATGTCCTCGACGAATTTCTGCGAATATGCGGGCTTTTCCTTTGGCGCTTTGCCCGCGTCTCGATGTTTGGATTCTTCGATGATGCCCTGTGCTAGGGCCTCGGCCTGATCGTCCTGCCGGACCAGCCCGCGCATGACCTCGACCGATCCGTTATGCGAGACATGTACCAGAATGCCCGACAGGGCTTTTTGCGCGTCGCTGTATTCGCCCTCGATGATCTCCTGTAGCGCATCAAGTTCCTGCTGTCCGTCCTCGTCCAGCACGTCGCCATTGGCAAGGTCGGCCAGCTCGTCATAGCGCTCGGTTTGTTCTTTGCTCAGAACGCCTTCGATCCTGTAGGTCCGCGCAAACCCGTGATCTCGCTGCAACTCGTACCAGAACGGGTTGCTGTCCTCGGTGGTCTGAACCCAGGCCCAGCCCTCGGCCTCCTGCAGTCGGGTTGCTTTATCGCCCAGCTTCTCGGCAAAGAGACGGTCCAGAATATCGGGGTTGTTAAAAATCACCTCATCTTCGAACAGGTCCTGTGTGATGCTACCGCCTGCGGCCTCGTAAGCCTCCTGCCCGACAAATCTGGCCTTGCAGTTGTCACCATCGACGGCATCGGGTTTGAGCGCAGATATGATCTGGTATTCGTTGAACCAGCCGCGCTTGGCCCGTTCCAGCACCTCGAGGATTTTCTTGTCATCCTCGCTGACGGTCATGGCCTTGGCCTGACCCATGCTGATCTCGCCCGCTTTCAGCGCATCAAGTACCGGATCGGGTAGGCCTGCCAGCGCGAGTCGGCGGCGCACATGGGCTTCGGTCACGCCAAAGGCCTGGCTGATCTTGGCAATCGAAAGCGCTTTCTCGGCCATCCGGTGATAGGCGCGCACCTCATCCACCGGATCGAGTTCCTCCCGCGCGGTGTTTTCGGCATTGGCCCATTCCTCGGCCACGAAGGCCGAAGGCGCCATGCGCACCGGCACCTGCGCCAGATCGGGACGCGCGGTCACGGCGATATTGAGCGCCCGCAGGCGGCGGCCCCCGGCCACGACACCCACCTTGCCCGCGTCGTCGCGCAACCCGGCGAGGTTCTGGATCAATCCGCAGGCGACAAGGCTGTCCGCAAGAAGATCAATGCCTTCCTCAACCACCTCCTGACGCGGGTTCAGATCGGAGAGGTAAAGATCGGTCAGAGGGACGTATTCAATCACGTCGGTGGCAGCGGCGGTGTCGATGTTCGCTTGGTTGGTCATAGGGACATTCCTTGATTTTGCAGTTTGGGTTTGGTTAGGGTTGCCCTACCCTCTTCCGGGTAGGGCGTGGGGGCTCAGGCCCCGGCGTGTGATTTCAGGAAGGCGTGGCCGATCTTTGCCGAGAGACCGCCCTTCCTGATTAACGCAACAGCTTGCTGCCGCAGGACTTGCAGACGTTCCTTGCTTATGTTCTCACCCCCTTTCTGCTCTGCGGTTGGGATCAGTATTCGCTGGGGCACATGATGGTCAGGACGCGGCGGGTGACGCTCAGATCGAACGGGCGCTCGGACCCGTAGGTGAAATCCGCGTCATACAGATCGATTTTCCAAAAGAGTTTCTGGCCGCTGACCGTCACGGTCCCGAAGGTGTGATCGCCGTAGGGATCATTTTCGTCGGTGAAGCGCGTATCCGTGGCCACGGCCGCCAGCGACGCCGCCTGAAACTCCGCCCCCTCGCCCGAAACACCGGGGGTGACAAGCACCTGCCCCTGAATGCCTTTCGTCTGCATCTCGAACGCCGCGACCGGGTCGATCAGCGCCTTGCGGAACAGGTCGTTCTGCGCCGCGATCTCTGCCGCCTGCAGGGTGGTGTCATTCTCGATGTCTCTTGCTGTTTCAGTCTCCAAAACCGTCTCTCCTTTTCATGGTGTGACCTCTGGGGCTGATCCCCAATCGGTGCTGGTTTTGAGCCGAGCCCTGAAAGGGCGTCGTCTCTAAAACGTGCCACGTGGCGAACGCGGTGAGGGGCGAGACAGGACAAATCGACAAGAGTGGTGCGGCCCGCAGCGCGCCAGCGCGAGGACACGGTCTTGTCTATTTGTCTTGTCCGAGGGGGGAGGCCGCGCCTTCCCCCTGACGGGAAGGCGGCGTTTGGCTTGCCCAAATCCCGCCTGACCAAACAAGGAATGGCAAAGGATCTCCGATCCTGCGCGCAAAAGCGGGCGTACCCCGAAGGGCGGAAACAAGCAGGTCCGGGCGACCATGCGGCCGCGGCGGAGGCTGGCTCAGAGAGACAGAATCCGCCGCACCAGGCCCGCAGGGAGACAGGGCCGGATTGGTTCCGGTCTGGCGGCGGCAAAGCCGGTGCCTAACGAGCACGCGGTCACGGGCCGTGAGGCGCGTGATTTGCCAATAGGTTTTCCTGTCGTCAGAACACGAAACTGAGGCTCACACCCGGTTTTCGGGAGGTCGGCACATAAGATCGGCAGCCCATATCGGCAAAACCTTGCCTTGTTCAGGATAAAAGCACTATAAATACTCAGTTTTTTGAGGAACAAAGATCGGCAAGAAATGCTCGAAACTCCCGGCAGAATAGAACCCTGTTTCTTCGAGGAACATATCCCGGCCGAACTGGCAGACCTGTCGGTCGAAATCCAGCGGGAAGCCAGCGGCCTTGGCAAAGGCCTGCATCCGGACAGTGCCGCGGAACTGGCCGATCTCGTCCGCATGATGAACTGCTATTACTCCAATCTGATCGAAGGCCACAACACGCGCCCCCGCGATATCGAAAAAGCGCTCGCCGGCGCCGAACTGGAAGAGGAGACACGACCCCTTGCATTGGAGGCTCGCGCCCATGTCATCGTGCAGCGTGCCATCGACGACATGCACCGAGCGGGCACCCTGCCCCGCCCCACATCCGCTGAGTTTCTGACCTGGGTCCACAAAACCTTCTACGACGAGATGCCAGAAGAGTTTCGTGTCATCGAACACCCGAACGGGTCGCAGGAACCGATTATCCCCGGCCGCATGCGCGAAGAAGGTGACACTGAAGTTGCGGTCGGGCGCCATCAGCCGCCGTCATCAAGCCGGGTGGCCGCCTTCATGGAACACTTCGACAAGCGGTTTCAAATTGCCGCGCGCTCGGCAAGTGGCCGCATAATCGCGATTGCCTCCGCCCACCACCGTCTGAATTACATACACCCGTTCCCGGATGGTAACGGACGCGTCAGCCGCCTGATGTCCCATGCCATGGCCCTGGAAGCGGGTATTGGC
The DNA here is from genome assembly GCF_030733385.1 of Roseovarius sp. MMSF_3359. Lineage (GTDB taxonomy): Bacteria > Pseudomonadota > Alphaproteobacteria > Rhodobacterales > Rhodobacteraceae > Roseovarius. The sequence continues at coordinate 141,162 of NZ_JASHJC010000011.1, forward strand.
GGCGAAGGGCTCTGGTCGATTTCCCGCGGACTTGCACGTGGGCTGAAAGACCGGGGAGAATACAAGCAGATGATGGATCACGCGGACAGCCCCCGCCGAGGCGACCGGGACGGACGCGGCAACCTCTCAGAGGCCGCCCTGAAAACCTATTGCGCGTGGTTTCTGAATGTGGCCCTGGATCAGATCACCTTTTCGGCAAAGCTGTTCGACCTTGGTGGTCTGGACAAACGCTACCGGCGCCTTGTGGCCGACACGGTCGACGATAAACGCGCGCCGGACCTGGTCTCCGCCGTCCTGCGGCATGGCGCCCTGGAACGCGGGGAAGCGCAATACGTGCTCAAGACCTCCGAGCGCACGGCACGGAACACGCTCAAGCAACTCACCACGGCGGGTTTCCTGGCCTCCGCTTCGCCCAAGACACCGGTGCGCCTTGCGTTCCCACTGGACTACAGGGAGCGCCTGTTCCCCAATCTGTTCGCGGATGCCGATCTGCCGGAGTGAACCGCGAAGCTGGCGGTCTAATTGAATACGGTAGTTGGGCTCTGAAGCGGAGAAAGGTGAAAAGGGCGGCTTGCACCGCCCTTTCTGGGTTCAGCCCTATTCAGGGACATCGTCTCGTTTCGGGAAGGCAACCATGTCGACGCCGGGGAACATGTTGTGTTTGACATTGATCGAGGTGATGTTGCCCTGGTCGTCGGTGTTGAGGAAGAGAACCCCGCAGCGATCCCAGAAATTCTTGCCGTCTTTTTCACCGGTTTTGACGTTCAGTTTCAATGTTTGAGTAGCCATTGTTTGATCCTCGCTTTTTTAGTGTTTCGATGAACATGCGAAAAGCGGGCATCAAGGATCTGTCATCAGGAAAATTGGGCCGCGAGGAATGCGCGATCAGCGCAGGGGAATTTTCCTGTTGAAGCGCAGCGCCAGGTCCGGCTGCCCGCTTATGTTCATCTTGAAGAAACACGTGAGCGAGGATCGTCACAGGCTACGGGCTAAAACCACGCCATGACCGAAAAGGAGGTCAGAATTTCGACGGCACTGCGCGGGATGAATTGTTCGGAACGCAATGATCGACCAAGCCATCCGCGATCACTCTGGCACCGCCACATATCCGCGGCGGCGTTTCTGCTTGTCCAACTTCAGGAACGCCTCGGTCGCTTGAGCTGCATCCTCATAGGTCACCATCATGCCGCGCCCTTTTGTACCGATACGCCCCCAGCTGCGAAGCACTGACATTTCTCCGAAAAGCGTGGGCTGAATTTCGATGCCGTAGAACCGCGCCATGTTGAGCTCAGGGTTCACATGGATCAGATGGACAGGTGTGGCCTCGGGCAATTGCATGGCCGAATTATCATTCGGTACGGCCCGCCTGTCCAATGACATTGCTGAATCAGTTCGCCGGCAATGATTCATATCCGTGATGAGGACCGATCCTTAAAGATAGTGCGGCACTCAAGAAACATGAATGACGGTAGCTCGGGGCCAAACCGATCGAAATAATGCTGAATACCAGTTTTTGAGTCCCGGCATAGGCAGAAAAGTTTCTCTGCCAGCAAACACATAATCGCGGAATGTCCTTGCCTCCGCCGCAGTCCCGCCACAGCAATTGCTATACTCAACTTGTATGAATCTACTGTGTCTACTTTATTTGTTATCGCCATCGCATCCGGTTGCGTCATCCGCGATACTCCCAATCGCGCGAAGCTTTGAATAGGGAACGCCCATGTCCAGCATCACATGCAATTACCAGCAGATTGTGACTGTAGCCGAGCGTTTGAATGCGCTGGCAGATGCGGCATGCCAACATTGCGGCATTTCATCCAAAGCCCTCTTATCGCATAGCGAAGCTCTCGAAGTTTGCGCGGAAGAATTTTCATCTGACATTGCAAGCGGACATCGCGAGTTTATCCCGATAGCGCTCTGCCCAAGCTGTCACAAAAAGCACCACCTAGACGCGCGCAATAATCACAATCCATGCCAGGTCACAGCACGCGACAGCAGGGAGTGGTTGGATTGAACATCCTTGTGTGAGGATCTCGCCAATTTTCCGCGGAAAACGAACGTATCTTTGAAGACATCATGGCCCACGTTCTAGCCCTGCGCATTGATCAGCCGATCAAAGAAAACCTCGAACGCTACTGCACAATCTGAGACGTTAGGCAGCTTGGTTGGCACGGCTGAATGCTTGAGCGTCTCTGAGCAAGATTTCACAATGTTCATCCAGAATATCGAGGGCCGAGAAATGACTCACGATGTTTTCCAGGTATTCCATACTGCTACCGAGGAAACCTTTTCCTGTGGCTAGGAACTGAACCTGCTCTTCGTGTGTCAGATGCGGATGCATTGCATCCGCACTATGATCGGCGACAAATGTCAAAGCCTCAATCATTTCGCCACCTGTGTCCACTGTCACAAGGGTTGGGATGTAGCACGGAAACGCCATTTCACGACGCCATATTATTTCTGTTTCGATCTCGATTTTGTTGCGCTCAATTTGGAAAACCAGGCCGTCACAACCCGACCCGGTTTCAAGTGCTGCCATCAGACCTGGTTGTTCAACTGTTCCTCGGGCACCGTAGATATCTTTCAGAATGAAGCCGCGTGAATACCCTTCAATCCGCCCGCGCCGGACTTGTCGGAACTCGAATGCTGGATCCCACATGAGGGAGCCATAGGCGAAAACCCACAGATGATCGTCTCGTCGGTCCGCAATCACAGCCTCTCGGCACTCTGCGCGCTGCTCCGGTGTCCTGAGCATATCGACGACCCAGCTCAGACCAGGTTGCTGAGAAAAGACATCCCGTGCATCGAAATCACGAAAGAAGGACCGAGAAGGATCGGTAATTTTGTCGCGCAATTCCGGATGGTGGATAAATGGATCACTCATAACATTCCCTCGAAAATACTTTTAGTTGCAAACTGCTGCGGGCTTTGGCCCGTTGTTGAATTTACTCGGGCCAGATTGCAGAGTTGTTAATGGCTTTACACCCTAAGCATCTGTTTCTTTTGTAATTTTACTAAGTTCTGAGTGCTTTTCGTTTTGTCGCGAAGTTTTCTGCTCGACAATAACGAAAATTGCCCCGGAAAACCGGACAGTCGGCTAGGTGGTATCCTGAACCTTTGAAGTGATACGAGAATGGCCAAGCACCGGAATTTCACAGATCAGTTCAAAGCCAAGGTCGCGTTGGACGCGCTGCGAGAATAAAAAGCATGCAGGAGATTGCCGCGAAGCATCAGCTGCACTTCCCTGTTGGGCTGGCCCTGGTATCACCCAGGATCCTTCTAAGTTGTGAGAATAAACGCCAAAGGTCAATATCAGCACGGCTGATGAAAAGGACCGGTGAGGGAATAAATGACCTATTTTGATCCTGGGCCAAAAGGTGGTGCGATCAGTAAGATGGGCGTTATTCGGGCTTTCAGTTTAACTTTCCGGCTTGAGGCTTACCCAACGCAACAGTATGCGCAAAAATTTCCTCACGTTCCTCAGGGCTCACCCCGTGATACGAAGCAATCAGACACGTGGCCTCGTTGTCGAAAACAAAGCCGTCCTCGCTCGAACAGCCTCGTACCGGTGGAACTTCAAGGCCGTCAAAGAAGTGTGTCACAGGTACACAAAGCACAGTCGCCAAATCGAATAGCTTTGATGCACGAACTCTCTCGAGCCCTTGTTCGTATCTTTGGATTTGAACGGCCGAGCAGCCGGTTTCATTCCCTAGCTCATCGGCTGAAAGTCCCAAAATCAGCCTGCGTAGCTGAATGCGGGCTCCTACATGCTTATCGATGAATTGCACCAAGTCGAACTTTCTAAAGGAACCGTCTATTTGTCTTATCATGATCCCGCTGGCCTTCAAGTGTAGGGGATCTGCCAACTACTGCAAACAGGCGGTCCTTCACTGGGAAGTTCGATAAGCGGGCCCATTATCGTGACCGATCGAGGGTCATAACTCAGATGCCTGACACTTTTTCAAAAGCTGCTTTTGCCCAATCCACCCAACAATAGACCCAAAGGATGACCGTAAGGTGTGGGCTGATAGGGTGTAACGCATCCTTCACGCGAATCGAAGCAGGGCAACACCTTGGCGACATTACCTCTTGTAACTGGGTCTGTGGTTGCCTGGACCGTAACGTGTGTCAGGGTGAAACCGTCACCAATGACCAATGAAATTCTGTTTGGGTCGACCAATTTAATCGTTGTCGGATCACTAAGGTTAGCAAAGGTAACGATCTTGGGCCAATTTTGGCGCGCCACATCTATCGGTTCAAAATGCCCCGCTGCTGCTTTGCTTGTACGAAGCGCTGCGTTGCGATCATGTGAACTCTGCGCAACATCTTCTTGCTGGTGGTAAACAGCAGTTCGTAGTGCAGGTGTCAAATTCTGCAGCAAAGCAATCAACACCTTGCCATCGCCGAAATCGGCAACAACAGCTTCTCCTCTGACCTGACTCCGTAAACCTCCACCCCCGATCAAATAATTTCGCGAAAAAGCCGTTGGATGTCCAAAGCGTACGGCGATCACACCACTTGCCTGCATTGGTCCGTACGGCGTCTCAAAATGTAAAATTGTACGCTGATTCCATTCGATACTTCGTTCGCATCCAAAGAGCGCGAAGCCAAGAAAACAAAGTAATGGGACAGCCAGAACTGCTGGTTTCAAAAAATTCATCTCCAGAATAACTGCATTTTCAGAATTTGTGACCGTAGCAATTCAAGTTTCAACGCAAATCGAATGCACTGACTCATTTCACAAGATGCGATTTCTTGTCAACGCGATCGCAGGGTAGTCGGCGACGACTAGGCGCATTGTAATCGTCGTAAAAACACACCTAAATCAAACTGATTAAATGCTACAAACTCTGCGGTATTGATGCCCTTCTCGCCGGAACGAACTCAGCTAATCAAAGCCAGGATCAAGGAAAAGCTTAGCACTCGGTCGCTCGATGCATGGCAAAGGTCATTTCTGACCAACATGGACCAAAAGTTTACGCAATATGGTGAAAAGAGACGTCTGAGTACCGCGCAATGTCGCAAGTTGCACGAGATCTTGGGGATCGAACTTACAGACTCGCAAAGCGCGAAACAACCAAAGCCTAGCCGCGTGCCTTCCAAAGTGGCGTCGAAGTCTCGCTCACGACGTTCTGCGCCAGTTAACCCACTGCGGATTATCAATGCCCCGAGACGTGCTATTCGTCGCGTTGAAAGACAGCTATTCGTTCCCGTTCTGATCGTATTTGGGCTCGTTACCTTGATCAGTGCGTTTTTTGATACTGAGCCTGAGTATCGCGCTACAGGGACTTCGATTGGGGAAGCCCCTTCAGTTTGGTACGTCACTGGGACTAACGTCAATCAGCGCAGTGGGCCCGGTACAAACCACGCGGTGATGGGTCAGCTAGCGCAGGGCGCAAAAGTGAGGTTGCTCAATCGCCAGAATGGTTGGTCAAAAATATCGTCGCGTTTGGGCGAAGGATGGATGTCCTCAAGTTACCTGTCCCAAAACCGAACAAGCGGAGCCACCCAATCGACTGCCGCGCCGAGCGCATATCCCTACTTCGAATTTCAAACACTCCGAGCCAGCCAGGTCCGCATCATTGATGGTGATACTATAGCTGTTCCTGGATTGTCTGCCGATGTGCGACTTGTAGGATTCAACACGCCGGAAACCTATCGAGCAAAGTGCACAGCCGAAAAGAATCTTGGCAACAGGGCCACGGCTAGATTGCGTCAACTCGTCTCAACTGCAGCCAGTATCCAGGTGCGTCGTGTCGCGTGCGCATGCAAGCCGGGCACAGAAGGAACCAAACAATGCAATTTCGGCCGGTTATGCGGCACGTTGTTGGTCGATGGTCGAGACGTAGGCTCTATCTTGATTGGCGAGAGGCTGGCGGTACCGTTTCGCTGTGGGAAAACATCTTGCCCCAGAAAGCCCAGTAAATGGTGCCAGTAATGCTCTGGAACAAGCGGGTTTAGGGTTAAGTTTGCCGAGTAAGCAGGATGCTGCGGCCCAGAGTTGACATCCAATGCACCCAGCGGATGCTGTGTCTGCAGGCCGCACGCCTCAGCCGCTCATTTTCCTTCCGAAGCCGCTTCAGTTCTTTCAGTTCATCTACACCCATTCCACCGTACTGCTTGCGTCAGCGGTTATAGGTTTGTTCGACAAACCCAATCTGTCTGATTGCAACCAGACGGGGCATGCCTTGCCCCATCAGAACTTCAACCTGTCATAGCTTCGAGTCAATCTCTTCCGGCTTCGGTCGCTTGTTTGCCATTCTTGGTCCTCCGTTTCTTAACCTTAACGGTGGACCCATTCAAATAGGGATGCTCAGCTGCATTAGCTATTTTCTGTTCCTTTGCTAAAACCTGGTTATCAATTGGTTTGTACTGCTTAGTAGCCTTAGTGTGAGGCTTCCGGTGGGCCTAGGTCGCCTGCTTCTCCATAATACCAGAACATCATTCACAACTGTCGCCACCACGTAGAAGCAAATTTGATCATGATAGTAATTTCACGGCGGCAATTTGGACGCTTCCAAATTTCGCCAGATAAGCGTCAACTTAGTTTCATATTATTCGGTGAGACTTGAATTTATTGAGTCGACATTAGGCATTTAGAATATGCGCAATCAACTTTTGGCAATCGGAACCAGTATATTAGCATTCATTGTAGTCCCATCCGGTTCACTTGCAGACATAGTTGATGACAACTTGTGGCTCGCCAGACAAATTTACTATCATTCTCGGCAAACACATGAGGTACATGAGATCAAGAGTGAAGTGTTGATTAGTTTTCAGAAAAACGATGTCGACGATGCTCCCGGTATCTCGTCAACAGATATTGAATACCTGGCCGCAATTCACGCCGCCGGTGGATGGGCGAGCACCCTATCACTTTTTCTTCGCAATGACTTAAATGCTGACTTTCAGGTAACTGTGGATGAGTTGAGACCAAGCTTTATCTACAATGCGCGTTCACCTCTCAAGTCGAATGGAATCAAAGTGATGCCCACAGCTGAACAAGTCGAGGAAATCGTATCAGCGAAGATAGAAGAAGCCATGGATGCAGATTTTAACGGCGACCGAGTTTTAACTGTAGATGAAATTCGATTGCGACATTCGCAGTTCAAACCTCAGCTCGGAAGACCAGCCATTCATCAAATTCTGGCCATGCTTCCCACACTTGATCTGGATGGCGATTTAGACGGTGCTGTAACTTTGGATGAGTTTTCAGGTTTCGCCGATATTGTTCTCGCACAAATGGATCGAGACGAAAACGGACACATTGACGAAGAAGAACGAAGGGCTTTTGAAAATCTCCTACACACGAAAGAAAAAGCTCAGCAGCAATAGTTGGACCTTTCGTCGACCGGCCGAATGAAAATCGTCAACCGCTCAATCTCGGTTGGTACTGCCTGTTTGTGTATTGAAATCCGGCCAAGGAATCCAAAGCTGCGAATGCGGCCAGATTTCAGTAAATTTGTGAACGCTCGCGTGATAAAGCAATGAATATGAAATCGTTTTTTTTGGTCGTGTCCTTGGTTTTCATTCTGCCTGCAATCGCATTGGCTGAAAGCTGGAACCAACTCCTGACTGTTGTGGTGGAAACACCTGCTGGCGATGTGCAGGCGAGTTCGATCAGTTCCGTAGATATAACGCCGCCCAGTGAGTTCTTCAAAGGCGATGTTGGGAATGCGACGATACTAACCTTTGGCGAGGCGTTCTTCGTCCAGATAACCAAGAGACGTCGATTGTTTGTTTTGGTGGACGGGATGGAATACTGGGCGATGTCGGCGTTGAGGGCTCAAGGAGCAAAGGGTAGCATGGCCAAAGTCGCGTCTGCGTTCGCGAATTTTAATGAAGTCATTCCGCTAAACGTAGGTGGGAGTCGGCGATACCATAGTTATCCGACTTTGATCGTTTTCGACGATGAAAACCGGCCTGAGACTGCTCGTATCATTCCTCCTGCTAATCTAGCGGCCGAATTTGGCACGGGTGTCCACCTTAAGGCCATGCTTATTCAGCGCACCAATCAGCCTGTGGCAAAAGGCGAAATCTACAGGACGCTTACCTGGCTTTCGGGATTTTCGGCAAACCGGTTGTGCGGTGCTGACAGAGAAAGTGAAGAAATTCCAGATTGCCGAAGAATCAAATTGTTCGATTTGATTACGTATAACCTGCATCGTGAGCTAACCAAATGACGTCATTCATGGGAAGTGCAGCATCTGTCAAAATGGGCTCGGTGCCGACCTTGGAGGCGGTGCAGCGTCGACCCAGTGTGAACCGCCGAGCTTGATCAACGACGGCCCAAAGCATGCGTAATTGGGCTGACCCTGAACTGAGGTCGAGCTCCCGTTAGGATCACAGGACATCTGTGGACAAGGGAGAAAGACAATGAAGTATTTTGCCGGGCTGGATGTGTCGCTGCGATCATGCGCGCTGTGCATTGTGGATACGAGGGGTGACGTTGTCCTGGAACGCGAGTTGGCATGCGATGTTGATGAGATTGCCGATTGTTTGACGAGCTTCCCGCATTCGATCATTCGGATCGGATTTGAGGCGGGCACCATGAGCCAGCATCTGTTCTATGGGCTTACGGACAATGGCTTTGATGTCGTCTGCATGGAAGCCCGTCAGGTAAGTGCCGCATTATCGGCGATGCGGAACAAGACGGACAGGAACGATGCCAGAGGCATTGCTCAGATCCTGAGAACTGGGTGGTTCAGCCCGGTTCACATGAAGAGCAGAGAGGCACATGGCACGCGCGCCCTGCTGAGTTGCCGCAAAGCCTTACTCAACAAAACAATCGATCTGGCAAACGAGGTTCGGGGGCTCTTGAAGATCTTCGGACTGCGCCTGCCCAAGACTGTCCAGCATGGCAGTTTCGATGACATCGTGCGTCCGTTGATCGAAGCTGATGACGTATTGGCTCACGCCATGTTGCCGCTTTTGGATGCCCGGCTTGAGATATATCGGCAGTTCCTCGATCTGGACCGCCGGGTCAAACATGCGGCCCGGAGTGACAACGTCTGTTTGCGGATGATGACAGTGCCAGGTGTCGGTCCTATAGCAGCACTGACCTTCAAGGCCGCCATTGATGATCCTGCGCGCTTCAAGAGATCCCGCACTGTCGCGGCACACTTTGGCCTGACGCCACGACGATACCAGTCGGGTGAGCATGACAATCCGGGGCGCATATCCAGAGCGGGCGATCGAGATGTTCGCGCAACTCTGTACGCTGCGGCCAATGCCCTTCTGATGCGAACCATGGCGGGGTCTCAAGTCAAATCCTGGGGGATGCGTCTGATGCGGACCAAAGGCCGACGTCGCGCTGTCGTCGCTGTTGCGCGCAAGCTGGCTGTTCTGCTTCATCGCATGTGGACAGATGGCACTGAGTTCCGTCCGGAAAAGGTGGAGGGCACAGCATGATCTGACCCGCCCAACACCAAAACCGAACGGGGTCGTCCTCACCGGACGAGGTTCGTGGATGAAGCCGAATATGTCTGCTGCGCAACGAGAAGCTCGTCCCTAAGCGAGGCTCTCTACTGCCAATCCGACACATGCGTGCAGCGATGTCCCACGCGGCATCAACTAGACTGCGAAGAGAAGCGTGACCCGGATGAGCGACAAATGCCCCTCGAGAAACAAGGAAAACGAGCTTGACCCAGACACCCAATTAGAGAAGCTGCCGTTCAGCGCTGGCACACGATTCTGCGCTTGCAGTCCGCTTTGCAGCCATTCGCTGTAAGCGCAAGATCTGGACCAGACCGAACTTACATTTCGCGGACAAAGCTGCCGTTCGTGCTGTCAATGTAAGTGCCACAAGGCTAAGGGTTGCCTTCAACCTCTGGAGACTGCGCGATGGAACTCGACAAAGAAACTGATTGGAACAGGCGTATGATAAACGCAGCGCATGACTTCGCTGAGATCATACGCAAGCTATGTGATGAAAATCCAAGCAAACTTGCTGATCCACTAACGCATGTCATGAACGACTTAATGACTGAGTTGTGGGACCGTGCTTTCAGCCAATCTGAAATCCGTCACGCGTTTCTTGAAGCGATTGATGATCTGGATCGCTATGCAGCCGGTGAAGAAAGGCGAAGCTAATAGTCGTCCACCGACAAATTTTTTTGTCTGCTTTGGGCTCAAAGCGGTCATCTGACAAGTTTGGTTGGTCTAACTTGTGCCGAAGGTCAGCAATGCGGACAAAGCGGACAATACTGAAGCGAAACAGCTTGTCCGTTGAAACGGGTCGCTACAAAGCCTAAGCTAGTTTTCTCTAGATGGAATCGGTCGACTTTCTCGATGACAAGAATTGGAAACTCGCTAGTTTTTGCTGCCGCGTTTGGAGTTTCAGTAGAGAGCACCGACGCACAACAAATTTTGGTTGAGACCGCCCCAATAGATCCACTTGATGTCTTCCCGCTGTGCATTACGAAAGAACAGACAAAGAGCTTTGTTGAATCTAACGAATGGTCGATGTCACAAACATCGGACCAAAGATGGGTTATTGATGAAACAGGCGTGATGCTTAGATTTTCGGACGGCAAGTTAGCCGGTGTCCAACACGAAAAGCCTAGTAACCTTGAAGAATTTACCAAGCTCGCGCATCGAAAACAGTTCTTTGGCGGGGCAAGAATTAACCCGGAAGTCGAATTCCACGCATTGCCAACAAATGGCGTCGGGCAATTGAGTATGGTTGTGGCAAAGTTTTACTTACCGGATTCCAGGAGAGTAATTTATCACGCAAGTAAATTGTCAGATAATTTTATTTTGATGACTGGTCACAATTCCCCGTCCGAATGCAGTGACGATTAACTTTCCGTGCAATATTACAATTTGTTTTCTTGACTAATTTTCGACCGGGTTGACGCCCATAAATAGTATTCCTTTCTGCTGCATTTTTTGCTGGTAGAGCGAGCCCCCGCGTCAAGAAATCACATTTACCGGCTTTCGACACCCAACTGGCTGGTAACGCGTCTTAGTAACCCCGTGGTATCCTTCGCCGTCAACGATGTGTTGACGGTGCTGGCGGGCGTGGCGGATTGGAGGATCAGCCATGGACATACCAAACTTACCAGCCATCCGCGCGCTCAGACCGGCCTGGAACAAGGGCCGCATCGTCGGTCAGAAGCGCCCACTGAAACTGAAACACGTCTGGGCCATCCGCGTTCGTCTTGAATTGGCAGAAAACCACCGGGACCTCGCCCTCTTCAACCTGGCCATCGACAGCAAGTTGCGCGGCTGCGATCTGGTCAAGATGAAGATTGCCGATGTTATGGCGGCTGGCCAGATCAAGGAGCGTGCATCCATTCTGCAAAGCAAAACCAACAAACCCGTTCGCTTCGAAATCATGGAAGGCACGCGAACATCGCTCGAACGCTGGATGGAAGATCCGCTGATGGTTGGATCCGAATACCTCTGGCCAGGGCGATTTCACGAACGACTTCACATCTCGACACGGCAATATGCCCGGATCGTCAGGGACTGGGTGACGTCCATCGGCCTGGAGGCAACAGCATACGGCACGCATTCAATGCGCCGGACGAAGGTCACACAGATTTACAAGAAAACAGGTAACCTGAGAGCGGTTCAACTGCTGCTGGGTCACACCAAGATGGACAGCACTGTCCAGTACCTGGGCGTCGAATTGGAGGATGCGCTAGCGATTGCAGAAGCGATCGAAATCTAAAGAGACGGGCCGCCCTCACAGGCGGCCCATACCAGACATTCGGCACCTGTCCGATTTCTCTTGCGGGCTTCCCGAAAGCCGACAGTCGTGCAGAGTGCGGCATTTTAATCATTCGACCGACCGATCAGAGGACGGAGGGAGAAGCCGATAAACGTGACTAACACATCGTTAACTAATTAATGGGAGGTTAACGGTCAGACCATGAAGAGAGGGCCAGTCGGATGGTGATGTCACCGAATAGACTATTTGAGTTGATAAAAAAACTTTCCGACACACTCAACGACCTTGAGCACGCGGGAATTCGAGTTGAGATAGGCGATGATTTCGCAAAGTACCGCACCTTGCGAGGCCAACTAACCGATCGTGGCCCGATTTACCCTATGTTCGATGTGGCGAGTTCGTACATAGATCACACCAACGGCTTCTGGATCTGCGGCTTTTCTCCATGCGGGGAATTGATTCACACGCAGGCTGTACGGCTTCTGGATCTGGACGGTGTTTCACTCGCCGAGCACCTGAAGACGCACCGTCACAAGTATATTACCCCGGATTCAACACCGGATCCCGATCTCACATTCTTTTCTGGTCCCGAAGCACTTCAGACGATCACAGGCAAGGTCTGTTATCAGGGCGAATTCTGGCTCCGCGCCAACGGCCTGGGTGGTCCGCGCAGCCAGGGTGCAACGTCACTGCTATCGCGTATCCTCCTTGAAATCATGGCCAGCGCCTGGAGCCCGTCTTACGTGTTTGCATTTGTTCCCAAAAAGCTGGCCGCCAAGGGAGCCCATCTGCGGTACGGCTATAGCCATTGTGAACCCGGCCACTGGTTGGGACCGGATCAGCAGGTAACCGAAGAAGATCACTTAATCTGGATGGGCGTCAACGATTTGGCAAACTTACTCGCAAGAGCACCCCAAAGCGTTCAGCGCGCAAATGGCGTAGCCGCGGTCCAGCTCACCTCTCCTCCCTTTGACATAAAAAAACATTTGGACGCATGAGAGGCAAGTCGGGTCAAAGGGCTTAATTGATGACATCCCATATACCGGATATTGAAAAGGTGGACCCAGTCGTTTTATCCTCACGAACGGCAGTTTTCGGTCCAGTTGCTGCATACATTGCGTTCGTCATGGAACTTACGCTGGTTCCGCTGCTACTGCCGACTATACAAATGCAATTCGGTCTTTCGATCGGTGAACTGACCTGGGTTTTCAACTCATATGGATCTGCAGTTGCGATCGGCGTTCTGCTTGGCGGCTGGTTCGGAGACACATTTGATACGAGAAGGGTCTTCAGTGTTGGCGTCACCTTTTTCGTCGCTGGATCACTGATTGTCGTCTCTGCAGACAATTTCCAGATGCTTATTGTTGGACGCACATTGCAAGGCTTTGGCAGTGGAATCTTTTCGCCACTTGTCCCCGTTCTACTGACGCGCGCTGCACCGCTAACACCGGGAAAAATGCTGATATTTTGGGGCAGTATCGCAGGCTATATTGCCGCTCTCGCGCCACTATTCTACGGCAACTTTCTTTCGGAGCACGGTTGGAGCATCGCGTTTATCCTTATTGCAGCGATAGCTATAGTCGCTTTGTTTTTCTCGAAAGACATACTTGTCACGAAGAACGACGTCCCGCACGCCCAACAAAAGCCTAACTACATTGAACTTTTTCGAAGCCGCGACCTCTGGCTGATGTTCGTCTATGTGTTTTGCACTTATGGATCCATTAGCTATTTCCTGTTCCGGCTGCCAATCGTCCTGTCCGAAAACGAAATCAAAACGTCAAGCATCGGCTTCGCACTGTCAGTTTTATGGCTGACATTCTCAGGTCTAAGCACTCTGTTGAGAAACAAGGTGGACGCACCTCATGTTAGAACAATAATGCTGATCGGCCCTCTCTTTATAGTCGTAGGGTTTCTGCTGTCCTACGTTAATGAAAACATGCTTTTCCTTTTATTGTCTTCGGTTTTCGTCGGTGCGGGGCTGGCATGCAGCAACGCACCGTCAACGCAATTGGTCTTAAAATTTGCACCAAAGGGTATGAGCGCGATTTCAACAAGTCTGGACATCACTTTTGCAAGATTAGGCGGGATAGCGACAGTTGCCATGCTCGCAAGGGTGGAGTTTGAATACACCGCCTCCGCGATATGTCTTTTGTGTTTTCTAGCAACTTTCTGTGCATTGGCCGCAAGCAAGGTCATCGACGAATGCACGTGATATCCATTAGATCTTTCCTTTGTTCCAAGGCGGCAATGCGACGGGAACCAATGTTGCCTTCGGCCCAAAGCAGTCATCCAATGACCGACTACGGTGCTGTAGTCGCAGTCCGCTTTGCAGACATTCGCCGCGTTCGCAAAATCCAGAGCCTCTCTAGTTCACGCTCAGCGGACATTTCCGCCGTTCCAATGATTGCTTGAACAGCTGTTTCAGCACACTTTGCGGAAAAGGTGGGTTTCGGGCCTAACTGTTCAGTCGTTGGGATGAGGGTCTCTTGATGGAATCAGGTGGGGGGCTATCAACAATAAGTAGGCACGCGCCGATAGCCTTGCGTGTGTCGTCGTACACAGTTGGCCGTTCCCCGATCCAGCGCGAATAGAGGCGGCACTCCGGCAGTTGATCCTGCTGGTAGTTCCCAATGGCGGCACGCACCTCGCTGGCGATCATGGATATTCGTTTGCGGAAATTGTCGTGATAGGTGTCGCGGTGCAGCGCCTCCATGCGCAGATGAAAGAGCGAACTCCGGGACCGTGGCGCAATCTGCATGTCGGCCACCGCCTGCCCGGACGCGCTGTCCCATATGGATACGGCTTTGGCGAAAAATGTTGCTGCCCTGACCGTCTTCCCGGCCTCTCTGGCCACAATAGCACGATTGACCAGAACCGTTGCACGGCGCAGGTCGCGGGCATCAAAACAAAGGCGCGCAACCCAGGACGCCCGGCGAAAACACATGGACGCAAGCGACTTCTCGCCCTTGAGCCATGCAGCATTTCCCGCAACCATCAGGTCTTCCCAAAGGATGTCCGCCCGACGCCATCCGGCAGCCAGGGCGACCTGCGCCTGCGGGTGCGAAAAATCAAATCCCCAGATACGCGGCGCGAACATGGTCGTTGTCATGTAGCTCATTTGCTGGTCCCTCCAGGGCCATGTTTCCGGTTTCCAGAACATAGGCGTGATCGGCCAGTTCCAGTGCCAGTTCGGCGTTCTGTTCCACCAGAACGACCGACAGGCCCTGCGCGTTGATCTCTTCAATGATCTGCGCGATTTCCTCGACAATCACCGGGGCGAGGCCCATCGACGGCTCATCCATCAGCAGAAGTTTTGGCGCGGACATCAGGGCACGCCCGATGGCCAGCATCTGCTGCTCTCCGCCGGACATGGTTTTGGCCATCTGACGACGGCGTTCGCGCAAGCGGGGGAACCGTCCAAAAACCGTTTCGAGAACGTTTTCAACCGCATCCTTGTCACGGCGCAGGAAGGCACCGGTGCGCAGATTCTCTTCAACCGTCATGTCGGGAAAAATGCGCCGGCCTTCGGGGACGTGGGCAATTCCCCGGGCGACGACTTTGTCGCTGGACAGGCCATCCACACGGTCGCCGTTGAAGTGGATCTCGCCGCTGGTCAGTGGCACCATCCCCGACATCGCCCGCAATGTTGTGGTCTTGCCGGCGCCATTGCCGCCAATGATCGTGACAATGCCGCCCTCGGGCACGCTGATCGAAATATCGCGCACTGCCGATACCTTGCCGTAACTGACCGAGATATCCTTCATCTCAAGCAACATGGCGGGCGCCCCCAAGATAGGCTTCGATCACGGCGGGGTGGTTGCGGATCTCCTCGGGGCCACCCTCGGCAAGGAACTTGCCGAAACTCATGCAGGTGATGGTGTCGCAAAGCCCCATGATCGCCTGCATGTCATGCTCGACGATCAGGATGGTGATGCCGTCCTCGCGCAGCTTGCGCATCAGGTCCATCATTCCCTTCGTCTCCTCAGGGTTCATGCCGGTGAATGGCTCGTCCAGCAGCATCACATCCGGATGGCTGGCATAGGCCACGGCCATGCCGAGGGCGCGTTGATGACCGTGGCTCAGGTCACCGGCCAGGTCGTCCTTGAGGTGATCGAGGCCAAAGAACTCAAGTGCCTCGCTGGCCCGCGCCGCGGCACCGCGCCGGTCTTCGTGATCCCAGCCGATGATGGCGGCAAAGATATTGGGGCGGAACGGCATATGCGTGCCGACAAGGGCGTTCTCCATCACCGTCAATTCGGCGAAAAGCGTCGAATGCTGAAAGGTCCGCACCACGCCGCGCCGCGCAACCTCGTGCATCTTGAGGCCCGAGATGTCTTCGCCCCTGAGCCGCACCTGCCCCTCGGTCGGTTTGTAAAACCCCGAGATCATGTTGAACGTCGTGGTCTTGCCCGCACCGTTGGGCCCGATCAGCCCGTGGATCTCGCCGTGGTTGACCTTGAAGCTGAGGCCGTCAACGGCCGTCAGTCCGCCAAATCGCATGGTCAGGTTATCGACCTCCAGAAACTGGGTCATGTCTTGGCCTCCTGTCCGGTAGCGCCATCCGTGGCTCTCCGGCTGATGAGTTTCTGCACGACACTTTCAAGGCCCTTGGGCATGAAGAGGATCGACAGGATCATGATCGCCCCATAGATCAGCGGGCGCATCTGCTCGAACCCCAACTCGCGCAGAACGATTTCGTTGATAACGGTCAGGACAATGCACCCCAGAATGGGGCCGTAAAACGTGCCGGTGCCACCAACGATGGCCCATGTCAGCACGAAAACCATGACCTCGACATCGAAGCTGTTGGGATTGATCGTGCCGACGTAATGCGCCAGCAGCGCGCCGCTGATCCCGGCAAAGCCGCTGGCGATGGCAAAGGCCAGCGTCCGGTAAGCGCGCAGGTTCACGCCCGATGCCTCGGCCAGCTTGTCCTGCCAATGGACCGCATGAAAAGTCAGGCCCACGGGGCTGCGTTCGATCCGCCACAATATCCAGAGGCAGACCACCACGACGGCGCCCGAAAGATAGTAATAACTGACCGGTTCGAAGAAATCGAAATCGTAGATGCCGATGGAAAAGTCCGGCATCGGGTCGATCCCCTTGATGCCCTTTGGTCCACCGAACGGGTCGCGGAAGCGTTTCCAGAGCAGGCGGATGATCTCGCCCGCCGCGAAGGAGCCGATCAGGAAATAGAACCCCTTCATCCGGAAGAGCGGAAAGCTGAGCAGCACCGCCAGGAGCGCCGCCGTGATACCGCCCAGCAGAATTGAGACCGGCACGAATATCCCCAATTCCTTGGTGAAAAGCGCGCTGGCATAGGCCCCCACCCCCATGATGACCACATGCCCGAGCGACCATTCGCCCGTTAGGGTCAGCAACCGGTAGCTGGAGACCAGCAGGACATTGATCGTGAGGAAGACGAGGATTTCCTGCTGCGAGAAGCTAAGGAAATGCGGCAGGGCAATCAGGGCCGCCGCACCGGCCAGGAAGATCAGGAGGTTACGCACGATCCGCGCTCCCAAAAAGACCGGTGGGTTTGACGATGAGTACCAGCAGCATGAGGCTCAGCCCGGTGATATCGGCAATCACCCCGTCGAAAAAGGTGGTGACGAAGGTGTGCACAAACGCATAGGCGACCGACGCTACGATGGCCCCTTCAAGCGATCCGACCCCGCCGACGATGATGACGATAAACGCGGTCACGATCACCGAATGGCCCATATGCGGGTTGACCGACACCAAGGGCGCGGTCATCGCCCCCGCAATCCCCGCCAGGCCCGCACCGATGAACATGGCGATCCGCGCGGTCTGATTGATCGAGATCCCTTGCAAGGCTGCCGCTTCGGGGTCTTGGGCCGCTGCGCGCAAGGCCCAGCCAAAGCGGGTCTTCTTGAGGAAGATCCAGAGCGCCGACAACAATACGACCGCCGCGACAATCACGAATAGACGAGAGAGCGGCAGCCGTACACGCTCGGAAAACTCGATGACATGTTGGGTGACGGGCGGGATATGCTCCATGCGCACGCCAAAGCCCATGACCGCCAGCGATTGCAGGATCATCAGGAAACCGATCGAGGCGACCAACCCACCCAGCGGATTATCCCGAAGCGGTCGGAACAGCGCACGTTCCATCGCAAGGCCGAGGCAGCCGACAAACATCATACCCACCGCAACAGCCAGAAAGAACGGGATCTGGAAGTCGGTATAGAGCAGGACCACCGCATAGGCCCCTGCCATGTAAAGCTCGCCATGGGCGAAGTTCACCACGCCCATCACGCCGAAGATCAGTACAAGACCGACAGCAATAAGCGAAATATAAGAAGCGGCATAGACGGCGTTCAGGCCGGTCTGCGCAAGAAGGTCCAGCATCGTAGGCTCTCAATTCAGGAATGGCCGGGGCGGCGCGGGGAGAGCGCCACCCCGAGGGAAAGGATCAGCCGCGCTGATCCCACATCTGGTCATATGCCTTCATATGCTTGACCAGAAGATCGCCATGTTTCTCGTACCAGGTCGGGATGTTGCCAAAACCCTTGATCCGGGCCTTGCCGCTTTCGATCGCCACGACGGGCCAGTCACCGACCAGCGCATTGTCGATCCCGAAAAGCTCGGTGCCCCACCATTTGGCATCGCCGAAGGCGTGTTTGCCGGTGCCGCCTTCCTTCATCGCGGTGATCACCGCGTCCGGCTCGGCAGATCCGGCCTTCTCGGCGGCGGCCTTCCAGAGATCCATGATCGAGGCATATTCCCAGCTCACCGCGCCCCATTGACCCGGGAAGCGTTTGTTGAACTCGAAATAGAACCCGTTGGGATCATCGAAATTGATGTTTTCGGCGTTGAGTGCCGGGTCATCGAAATCTGGGAACTGGAACACCATGCCTTCGAGGAACTCTTCGGACGTCTTTTCGATCATCTGGTCATAGAAGTCTGCGGTGCAACTGATGATCTGGCCTTCGTATCCCTGCTGGAAAAGCTGCTCGGCAATCGGGTGCACGTAGTCAGAATAGCAGGTGTCGAGACAGACGATGTCGGGGTTGCCCGAAATCAGCTTGGTCACCACCGGTGCGAAATCCGTTGTCGCCGGGTCAAAGAGCAGCGGATCGTCCAGCATCTCGATACCTGCTGCCTCGAAGGCTGCCAGATATGTCGCCACCGACGGCAGGCCAAGCGCATCGTCCTGCGCGCACATCACGGCAGTTTTCAGTTCAGGCTTGTTGGCCGCCAGCCATTCGACGCCGGTCACGTTGTAGATCGGATGAACCTCGGCTGGCGCGATCAATGTGGTTGTGTCGGGGCTGAGGTCGCTGGGCAGGAGCGTCGAGAACAACATGCCGGTCTTGTCGGCCACTGGCTGTACCCCGGGCCAGGTATCGCCACCCAGCATCATGATGAAGCTAACGCCGTCCTCGCGGATCAGCTTGGTTGCACCGGTGCGTGCCTTGGCGGGATCGTATTCGTTATCATATCCCACGAACTCCACCTGATAGCTGCCATCCGCCAGCGTAATCCCTCCGGCGGCGTTGATCCGCTCGGCCCAGATTTCACACCCGTCCAGCCCGGGTTTGCCCCACGCCGCTACCGGGCCGGTCAATGGCGCCAGGAACCCGATTCTAATCACTTTGTCTGCCGCCAGGGCGGCCCGAGGCATGCTGCTGGCCGCCGCCGCAGCCGCTGACGATTTCAGGAATGTGCGGCGCGTCAGCCCTGATTTGACAATCATTGAAAACATTGAATTTCTCCCGTGTTGAAACGCCCGTTTGCCGAGCAAATTTTTGTGGAAGCCATTCGATGCAGGTGCATCCTCACATCAGAATATAATATACCAATTTTTTGCAATTGGTTGGCCTCATGACAACTGGCTAGCAGGTTTAAGCTAATTTGCCAATAAAATTGGTTCTTTTTTTGGGTAATTGGTATTTTTGGTATATTTTTGGTCGAAAAATTAGGCCAGAGCTTACGATTATCTAGCTCTGCCAAGACCAAGCAGCGGGCGCAAAAATTCTCTTTCTCGCTTTAGCATGGGCCAATCGATTTGCTTTCGCTAACATGGTCAGCCGATGTCTATTTCGATCGCAGCGATGGCATTCTGAAGGAAAGGAGAAAAACCACGGAAAGAACACTGAAACAGCGACGCTTGCTCAACCTTGGGCGCGCCGCGTAACATCACAATCTATGAGCCAGAACATCTTAAACGCTGTCAGCTCAATCGGACCACTTCATGTGATGACGGACACCCCGAGCATGCTTTTTTTGAGCAGGCGGTTTTTCAGGGTGAGGTCGGCAACGGCCTCCTTCAGGGCCGACGCCTCGGCCCGCAATTCCTTCACTTCGGGGCTTGACGCTTGCCTGGCTGTATCGCCGGCCAGCCGCTTCTTCCCTGCTTCCAGGAACTCCTTGGACCACGAGTAATACAGACTCGTGGCGATCCCCTCGCGCCGGCACAAAGCGGCGATGCTCTCCTCGCCCCGCAGGCCCTCCAAAACAATGCGGATCTTCTCTTCCGCCGAATGGAGCTTCCGCGTCTTGCGGCGAATGTCTTTGACGACCCGATCGGCCGTCGGTTTGTCAGTTCCAGCTTTCCGTCTCATCTTCACTCCTTGATGGTTCAGATGAGCCAGAAACCTTCCGTTATGCAAATCCTCTAATCAGGCCCACAGGTGCTGATGTCAGACACACTGCCTCAACTGCACACCTTTATGGCAGCAGCTCGTCGGCAATCCTCACCTCCAAGCTCTATTCAAACTGTCCCTTTGGTACTAAAATAGGACAAAGCTGCCACCCCCTAAACCTCAGAAAAATATCTGAAGCTTTCGACGACTGTACGTTCGCATGCGTTTTTTGCCATAGACTTTTTAACCTTGTATCGCCCAATATCTAACTATTGAGAAAACACGCATTCTAACAAATGAATTAGCATCGGAAGAAGGATCAGCGAAAAACGAAGCTTGCTTCATCGCACAACCACCGCATAATCGGCAGATCGAGATGGGTCAGCCTTTGTTTTTTGGGCATATGCCCATCTATCCTTAATAACCCTGACGATGGAATTCAGTTCTTTCATGCCATTGAGAAAAGTATTGGATCGAGTGCTACTGAGATTTCCCGGCCATCGTCTGGAGAGGGATTTCGCAGAGGACTATGTCGAACGATTTGTGCCCCAGCTTCAAATTGCTCTGGGTTTAACCGCTCTTGTTTTAATCAGTGACATCATCGTTGATATTTTATTGTATCCGGCTGAGTCAGCGCGTGCGAACTACGTAAGGGGGTTTGTCGTTCTTCCCTGTATCGCATCGGCTTTTGCCGTGTCGTTTGCACGGTCTGTTCGACCACATCTTGAGTTGTTGTTTTCTGCTATCATCCTCATTGGATCATCAGGTTTGTTTTGGGGGTTGCTGATACTTGATCAAGACGGTGGGCTTGGCCTGACCTCAGGCGCCGGTGTCATAAACTATGTTTTTGTTATCCTTCTCCTTTTTCTCATTTCGGGCATGCGATTTAAATTTGCGCTTTGGACAGGAGTGGCGCTGACGACTGTTTTTGTTGGATTTACGTACAAAGGCCTAAGTACTGAACCAACGAAATTTTACGCGTACAGCTACCACATTCTTTCAATGTTCGTTCTCAGCGCATTCCTTGGTTATTGGCGCGAGTGGTTTGTTCGCCAAGTCTATCAATTCAATGTCGAACTTGACCATGAACGTGCCCAGACAGAAAGCATGCTGCACGAGCTTATCCCAAAACGGATCGTTGCTGCGCTTAAAACTCGGGCTCCTCCAATCGCAGAACCGATTGGTGAAGCAACCGTGATATTCGCAGACATACAAGGTTTCACAGGGTTAACCAATCAGTTGGGGCCTGAGCATCTTTTGGAGGTATTGGACGAGCTGTTCGGGGCTTTTGATTCAGCGACTGACGAACATAGAATCGACAAAGTGAAGATTATTGGAGACTGTTATATGGCGGTTTCCCCATCAAAATCTGGAAAAGATGCCGCATTCCACGCAATCGAATGTGGACAGCAATGGCAAAAATCGGCCGTAGAAATTGGGGACTCACTGAATATACCGCTTCAGCTCAGGATAGGAATTCACACAGGTTCCATAATTGGAGGAGTCATTGGATCCAGGCGGTGGGCCTACGATTATTGGGGAAACACTGTAAATGTAGCAAGTCGCATTCAGACGGCAGCCGACCCAGGTGAGATGCTAATTTCCGAAACCACCTATAACCGTGTCAGACCGAAAATCGGTGAACTCTCCAACAGAGAAGTGGAGTTGAGAGGTATAGGTAAAATGACGTGCTACAGTTACCCAGTTTGATGATCGACTGGTCTGCCGAAGCCGCAGCCCTTTGCGTGTGATTTATCGGTCAAAATGACCTTTCGGCACACGTTGATCGAACGTTTGTTTAGGGTTCAGAGCGGACATAGGAGCAAGCGCGGCATCAGAATGTTGGGCCAGATTATCTTCGATGAGGACGGCCCGAAGCCGACATCCAGCCGCAATCTGCGATTCTGCGGTCGCAGCCTACTTTCCGGACTTTCGCTGCGAACGCCAAATCTAATGCGGGTCGACTTCAGACATCGCCCCAATGCTGCTAGGGTTCTCTTTCGATTGTGTGACCGTTTTTGTCGTTGAGTGGGTTCGAGGTTGCTTTAGTACATAATGCGTAGAACTTCGTTTCGATAATCGGGCTCAATTTCAACTAGACTTAACACGCTGAGGTTTGATGCTAACCACGGGACGGGAGTTTTCATTGATGGCTTTTGATAACAAACTCATTCATCTCTCCATTGGGGCTGCGACCGGGGCAGTTCTCGCTTTAGCGCTGGCGGTCGTTGCACTCGATCTCGCGCAGCTTCCCAAGTTATGGGCCTACGTGTTCCTTGGCCTTATCTGTCTCGTAATTGCAGTAAACGTATTCCTATTGTTTTGGGGGAGGCGTGTTACCGATGCCTTTTTTGGCGTAACCTCTGATCAAATCCAAGATGTCTTCGAAGAAGCAGCAAAAGACGTGGAAGCTGGTGCTTTCGGTGACTTGATAAAGACAAAGGCCCCCATAATCTTGAGCAGCTTCGCAGCTTTTCGCGCGCGAATGATATCTGTTTTTCTTTTGTTGGCGCTATTGGGCGAATTGGTTCTCGTGGTCCAAGTAGCCGCCCTCATCGAACAAACAAACGCAATCAAGACGCAGACCGAACGGCTTGCTCAACAGACCCTTCGTGATTTGTTTTGGCAACTTCACAACGATGCTGAGCATACGAACCAGGTTCGCGCTTTCCGAGAGCTGTTGATAATCGGCCAAATTGAATTCAGCAATTTTAGGTTTCGAAACACTGATCTATCGGGCATGAACCTACCGAACGTGCGATTTAGTAGTTCTGACTTTGGAGGTTCGCTCTTTGTCGGCACGACTATGTTGAATGCATCAATTGAGCGGACCAACCTACGTGGTAGCGATTTCTCAAAATCAACGATCCAAGGGACTTTTGAGGGTTCGAATTTCGCCGAAGTCAATTTTTCAGGAGCTTCCTTAAGTGGTAACTTCAACCAAGCCGATTTCGCTCTGGCGGATCTAACCGGCGCATCTCTAGAAGGTGCGTCTTTTGAGGGTACGAATTTCACGGGCGCAGTTGTCACGCCCGATGTTTTAGCGAAGTCACATCACCTTCAAAACGCGGTCGGTATACCACAAGATGTTATGGTCCAGGTTAAGCAGCTTAACCCTGAACTTCTTAGGTTTTGGGAACCAAACAATTGAAAGAACCGCGCAGGTCGGCCCAAAGCGGTCACTCGCAAAAGCACCTTGATGCTGCGTTCGCAGCCCGTATTGCGGATGGGGTGGATGGCTCCTGCTCCCCCGGCGTCGCGATGCGCCATACTGCAGTTGTCTATCACTGCTAGGAAAGG
>NZ_JASHJC010000012.1 GCF_030733385.1 Roseovarius sp. MMSF_3359
CCCCGTCGCGCCAATGCGACGACTGCGATTTTCCGGGGGCTCCATGGAAGCTGATTACGTTGTCGTGGGCGCGGGGAGCGCCGGATGTGCGATGGTTTATCGCCTGGCAGAGGCTGGGAAATCCGTGCTGGTTATCGAGCATGGTGGCAGTGATGTGGGGCCGTTCATCCAGATGCCAGGTGCTCTGAGCTATCCGATGAACATGAAGATGTATGACTGGGGTTACCAGAGCGAGCCGGAGCCGCATCTGAACAATCGCCGCCTGGCCTGTCCGCGGGGCAAGGTCATCGGCGGGTCTTCCAGCATCAACGGCATGGTCTATGTGCGCGGCCATGCGCGCGATTACGACTATTGGCGCGACCATGGGGCCGATGGTTGGGGCTATGCCGATGTGCTGCCCTATTTCAAGCGCATGGAGGGCTGGGATGACGCGGGCCATGGCGGCGATCCGGCCTGGCGCGGGGCCAATGGGCCGCTCAGCATCACCCGGGGGACGATGTCCAATCCGCTGACCCGCGCCTTTGTCGAGGCGGGCGGGCAGGCGGGCTATGAGCTGACCGCCGATTACAACGGTGAGAAGCAGGAGGGGTTCGGCCCCTTCGAGATGACCGTGCGCAACGGGCAACGCTGGTCGGCGGCCAATGCCTATCTCAAACCTGCGTTGAAGCGGGAGAATTGCGACATCGTGCGGGGCCTCGTGCATCGGGTGGTGGTCGAAGAGGGCCGCGCCGTTGGCGTCGAGGCGACGGTCAAGGGCCGGCGCGAGGTGATCCGGGCGCGGGCGGAGGTGATCCTTTCGGCGTCGGCCATCAACTCGCCCAAGATCCTGATGCTGTCGGGCATCGGCGCGGCATTCCACCTGGCGGAGCACGGCATTGATGTCGTGGCCGACCGCCCCGGTGTGGGGGCCAATTTGCAGGATCACCTGGAGCTTTATATCCAGATGGCGGCAAGTCAGCCGGTCAGTCTCTACCGATACTGGAACCTGGCGGGCAAGGCCTATGTCGGTGCGCGCTGGTTGATGGGGTTCGGCGGCCCCGGCTCCTCCAACCAGTTCGAAAGCTGCGGGTTTATCCGTTCGGACAAGGGCGTGGATTACCCCGATGTGCAGTTCCATTTCCTGCCGATTGCTGTGCGTTACGATGGCAAGGCCGCGGCAGAAGGGCATGGGTACCAGGCCCATACCGGCCCAATGCGTAGTAAATCCCGCGGGGCCGTGACCCTGCGCAGCGCCGATCCCGCCGACGATCCGGTGATCCGGTTCAACTATATGAGCGAGGAAAGCGATTGGGTCGATTTCCGTAAGTGTATCCGGCTGACGCGCGAGATCTTTGCGCAAGAGGCGTTCAAGCCCTATGCCAAGCACGAGATTCAGCCCGGTGCGGCGGTGCAGAGCGATGACGAGCTGGACGATTTCATCCGCGAACATGCCGAGAGCGCCTATCACCCTTGCGGCACCTGCCGGATGGGGCGCGCGGACGATCCGGATACGGTTGTCGACCCCGAGGGGAGGGTGATCGGCGTGGATGCCCTGCGCGTGGCCGACAGCAGCATTTTCCCGCAGATCACCAATGGTAACCTCAACGCGCCGTCGATCATGGTGGGCGAGAAGATGGCCGATCATGTGCTGGGCGTCGATGCGCTTCCGGCAGATAATTCCGAGCCCTGGATCAGTCCCCGGTGGCGCGAGGCGCAGCGTTAACCTTTGCCTTTCTAACTGGTTGAACCCGGGGGAAATCTCCCCGATATAAACCAAATGTTAAGGATTTGTTCCGTTCTTGTTCTGCTGGCCCTCGCGCCGCCTGTTTTGGCCGGTTTTCAGGGCACCGTGCGCGTGATCGACGGCGATACGCTGGATGTGGGCGGGGTTCGCGTGCGCCTGCACGGGATTGACGCGCCGGAGGTGGGGCAGACCTGTCAAACCGCAGAGGGCAAGGATTGGGATTGCGGCACATGGGTCAGCCGCGAGGTCCGCGCGCAGTTTCAGGGTGTGGTGGCCTCCTGCGATCCGGTGGAGAAGGACCGTTATGGCCGGATCGTGGCGACCTGCCGGGTCGATGGCCGGGACATGGGGCGCGGGTTGGTGCAGCGCGGCATGGCGGTGGCCTACCGCAAGTATTCGCGCGCCTATGTGGCCGACGAGCGGGCCGCGAAACGGGCAAATGCCGGGCTTCATGCCGGTGCGTTCCAGCGTCCGTCTCAGCATCGGAAAAGCAATATAAAACAGGCGCCTGTGCCAGATCAGGCTTGCATCATCAAAGGCAATATCTCGGGCAAGGGCACGCGCATTTTTCACGTCCCCGGTCAGCAATATTATGACGCAACGCGTATTCGGGCCGACAAGGGCGAGCGGTGGTTTTGCAGCGAAGCAGAGGCGCGCGCGGCCGGGTGGCGGAAGGCCTGGAAGTAATCAGCCCGGATATGGGGCGCGGGGTGTAAAAGAGAGTATCGCACCTCCAGATTTGATCGGTGTCAAAGAGATGCCGCGCGGGGCGCAGTACTCCTAGGGTCAAGACCATAAGGAGAGGTGCGAAAAATGTCCCATACCCCGCATGAATTGCATGAGGAATTCCCTGAATTTGACGCCAAGATTGCCGAGATGAAGGCAAGTGACGCGCATTTTGCCCGGCTGGCGGAGGAGTATCACGAGATCAACCGCGCAGTGCACCGGGCAGAAACCAATGTGGACCCCGTGGGCGAGATGGCCGAGGTCGAGATGCGCAAGAAACGCGGGGCGCTCAAGGACGAGCTCTACCGGATGTTGTCGGCTTGACGCCTAGCCCACCGTGTAAGGCAGAACGCCGCGTTCATCCGGCGTAATCGACAGGCGGCGTTCCAGCGGTGGGACCGAGCGTTGGTGGCAATTGGTGCGCTCGCAAATCCGGCAGGAAATGCCAATCGGCTCGAACGCGCGGGCGTTGGTCAGGTCCATGTCATCGGCATAGACCAGTGCCTCGGCATGTTTGACGTCGCAGCCAAGCGCAATGGCAAAACGGCGCACCGGCGCGCCGAAGGAGCCGCCCGATTTCGACACGTCCCGCGCGAGGCTGATGTAGCGCACGCCATCGGGGGTTTCGGCCAGTTGCCGCAGGAACCGCCCCGGAATTTCAAAGGCGCGGTGCACGTTCCAGAGCGGACAGGCGCCGCCGAACCGGGCGAATTGCAGGCGTGTGGCCGAATGGCGCTTGGTGATCGTCCCGGCCTGATCCACGCGCACGAAGAAGAACGGCACCCCCTTGGCGCCCGGCCGTTGCAGGGTCGAAAGCCGGTGGGCGACCTGTTCGATGGAGGCCCCGAAACGGTTCGACAGAACCTCAAGGTCGTGGCGGGTGGTCCGCGCGGCATCCAGAAACCGCGTGTAGGGCATCAGGGCGGCCCCGGCGAAATAGTTCGCAAGGCCGATCTTGGCGATGGAGCGCGCGGCGTCAGATTGGAAATTGGCGAAGTTGAGCGTAGCTTCGAGCAGTTTGTCCTGCGTGAGCAGTGCGAGTTGCAGCAGGATCTGGAAAATCCGCGTTTCGGGCGCGACGCGGGACGAGATGTAGAGCGTCCCGTTGGAGCGGTCGAAGCTGCGCAGTTGATCGGTGTCGGCATCGGCCACGGTGATGCCCAGCCCCGAGAGCTTGTCGATGGCCACATCGCGGATCGTGCGCTGCGTGCCGGTGGGCGTGGCGAAACGTTCGGCGGCGCGGTCCACCGCATCGATGTAGTTGTCGCAGTAGTGAAAGAAGTCGCGCACTTCGTCCCAGGGGCTTGTCTGCGTCCGGCTGTCCTCGCGGCCGAGGGCCTCGTCAAGCGAGGCGAGGCGTTCGTGGGTCTGCCGGTAGGCGCTGTGCAATTCGAGGAAAGCGCGGGCCAGCGCGGGGGCGTTCGAGGCGGTCAGGCGCAGGTCAGCAAGCGGCGGCGAGGTGTCGCCAAAGATCGGATCGGCCAGTGCCTCGCGCATGTCGCTGACCATGCGTTCGGCGTCCCCGGTGCTGAGTTCGGTCACGTCGAAGCCGAACTCCTGCGCCAGGGCCAGCACGACGGTGGTGCTGACAGGGCGGTTGTTGTTTTCCATCTGGTTGAGATAGGGCAGGGACACGCCCAGCTTGGCCGCGAAGTCCTTTTGTGTCAGGCCAAGGCGTTGCCGCGTTTCGCGCAGCTTGGCGCCCGCATAGAGTTTTTGTGTGGCCATCCCCGATGCCCTGTCTTTGCAAGTTTGCTTTGGGTCAGGATAGGTTTGCAAAGACCCGCGCGCAAGAGGTCAGGGGGCGGGCAGGCGGCGTTCCCGACGGATGACGAGGAGGATGGCGATGATCGCAAGGAGCCCGGTGCTGAGCATGATCCAGAGCAGTGGGAAAGCACCTGTTTCGGGCGTTAAAAGCGCGCCCGCGAGGGCCGAGAGTGCCGCTCCGATGGCGATCATCAATGCGCCTGCCAGCCCGCTCGCGGTTCCGGCGAGGTGGGGTCGGACCGAGAGGGCGCCCGCAGTGGCGTTGGGGATCGTCATGCCGTTGCCAAGGCCCATCAGGGTCATCAGGCCAAAGAAGCTGATCGCCGTGCCGAGGCCCGCATAGAAGAGCCAGAGGTTCAATCCGATCCCGAGCGCGTTGACCACGGTCCCCCAGAACACCATCCGGTTGATGCCGACGCGGACCGAAAAGCGCCCCGACACGAAATTGCCGAGCATGTAACCGATGGCCGGTGCGCCGAAATAGATGCCGAGCTTTTCCGGCGGCAGGCCAAAGACCTGATCGCCGACGAAGGGTCCGCCGCCGAGATAGGCAAAGAACGACCCCGACGAGAGGCCCGAGGCCAGCGCATAGCCCCAGAAGCGCGGTGAGGCGAAGAGGGCGGGGTATTCGCGGACCTGTTCGCGGAAGGTCTGCCCCGAGCGCGGGGCAGTTTCACCCAGATCCGCCCAGGTCAGCCACAGGACCAGCGCACCGAGAAGGAGCAGCAACCAGAAATTCGCGTGCCAGCCAAAGGCCGCGTCGAGCATACCGCCGATAGCCGGGCCGATCATCGGCACGACAGCCATGCCCATGGTGACATAGCCGATCATGCTGGCGGCCTCTTCGTCGGGGACCATGTCACGCACGATCGCGCGGCTCAGGACCATGGCCGCGACGATGGCGGCCTGCATCATGCGGAAGGTCAGGAAGACATAGGCATTCGTGGACAGGGCGCAGCCGAGCGTCGCCAGTAGAAAGATCACGATCCCCGCAAGGATGACCGGGCGCCGCCCCAAGCGGTCCGAGATCGGCCCGACAAAGAGTTGCAGCACGGCGTTTACGCCGAGGTAAAGCGCCACCGAGAGTTGCAGCAGGCGATAATCAGTATGGAAATACTCGGTCATGCCCGGCAAGCTGGGCAGGAAGATGTTCATCGCCAGCGCGGCCAGACCGGCCAGCAGGATGAGCGTCATGATGTGAGGTGCGGACCGGCGATCCAAGAACCGGGCGTTGATATTCTGACCCATGCGACTTGGGTAAGGTTGCAATCCGGGGAAGTCCACGCCTCTTGCGAGAAAATTAGCAGATTTACGGATTAGCAGGTTATCCTTTCCAAAACTTTGCAAATTTGCTTGTTTCTGCTTCCCTCTCCCCGGTGGCATTCCTTATGATCGCGCAATGACCGAAAAGGGGAGTGCCATGAAAGATATCCTTCAGGAACTGGAAGAGCGCCGCGCCGAGGCCCGTCTGGGCGGGGGCGAAAAACGCATCGCATCGCAACACAGCAAGGGCAAGCTAACCGCACGGGAGCGGGTCGAGCTATTGCTGGATGAAGGCAGTTTCGAAGAGTTCGACATGTTCGTGGCGCATCGCTGCACCGATTTCGGGATGGAAAAGACCAAGATGCCTGGCGACGGGGTGATCACCGGATGGGGCACGATCAATGGCCGCATGGTCTATGTGTTCAGCCAGGATTTCACCGTCTTCGGCGGGTCGCTTTCCGAGACCCACGCGCAGAAGATCTGCAAGATCATGGACATGGCGATGCAGAACGGCGCGCCGGTGATCGGCATCAACGACTCCGGCGGCGCGCGGATCCAGGAAGGCGTGGCCTCGCTTGCGGGCTATGCCGAGGTGTTCCAGCGCAACATCATGGCCTCGGGTGTCATCCCGCAGATCTCCGTCATCATGGGCCCCTGCGCGGGCGGCGCGGTCTATTCCCCGGCGATGACCGATTTCATCTTCATGGTCAAAGACACCTCCTACATGTTCGTGACCGGTCCCGACGTGGTCAAGACCGTCACCAACGAACAGGTCACCGCAGAAGAGCTTGGCGGGGCTTCCACCCACACGCGCAAGAGCTCGGTCGCCGATGGCGCGTTTGAGAATGATGTGGAGGCGCTGGCCGAGGTGCGCCGCCTGGTGGATTTCCTGCCGCTGAACAACCGCGACAAGGCGCCGAAACGCCCCTTCTTCGACGAACCGGGCCGGGTGGAAAACAGCCTCGACACGCTGATCCCGGACAATGCGAACACGCCCTACGACATGAAAGAGCTGATCGAAAAGGTCGCGGATGAGGGCGATTTCTACGAGATTCAGGAGGATTTCGCCAAGAACATCATCACCGGTTTCATCCGCCTTGAAGGGCAGACCGTAGGCGTCGTGGCGAACCAGCCGATGGTACTTGCCGGGTGTCTGGACATCGACAGCTCGCGCAAGGCCGCGCGTTTCGTGCGTTTCTGCGATGCGTTCGAAATCCCGATCCTGACTTTCGTCGATGTGCCCGGCTTCCTGCCGGGGACAAGCCAGGAGTATGGCGGGGTGATCAAGCATGGCGCGAAGCTCCTCTTTGCCTATGGGGAGGCGACGGTGCCCAAGGTCACGGTCATCACCCGCAAGGCCTATGGTGGCGCCTATGACGTGATGGCGTCCAAGCACCTGCGCGGTGATTTCAACTATGCCTGGCCCACCGCCGAGATCGCGGTGATGGGTGCCAAGGGCGCGACCGAGATCATCCACCGCGCCGATCTGGGCGATGCTGACAAGATCGCGGCCCATACGGCGGATTACGAAGACCGCTTTGCCAACCCCTTTGTTGCCGCTGAACGCGGCTTCATCGACGAGGTCATCATGCCCCACAACACCCGCATGCGCGTGAGCCGGGCTTTTGCGTCGCTTCGGAACAAGAAGTTGAGCAACCCGTGGAAGAAACACGATAATATTCCGCTCTGAGGGAATTTGGATTTGTTCAGATTTCTAAACAGATACGCGTTGGTAGCGGGCGCATTGGCGGCGAATGCGCCGCTGGTGGCTCATGCTGACGAGCCGGACAGGACGATACCCGGCAGCGTCTATCTTGGCGCGAGCACCATCGAGTTCACCAACGAAGCGGATGCAAGCGACGTCAAGGAGGGGTTTTTGTGGTACTACCGATCTCCTCTTGGCACTGCGCTCCGGGACCGCGACATGACATCAGGAGAGTTATCTGCGGTGCAAAGAGTGTGTCATGTAATGCGTGACATGGCTATCGGGTCGCCGGGCGGTGCTTTTGACGTCTACGGCATTGAATTTGTCGATGCGAGCGGTGATCCAACGCAGGCGCCGCTTTCTCAGAGAAGCGTGTTTTTCTTCTATGAAGAAGGGCGGTGTAACGACGCGCCGCTGCAAGGTGGCGTTCAGTGAGCCGCGACCGCTGGCATATCCTTCGCGATGGCGACGTGCTGACCTTGGCGCGGCGGTTGCCGGTGCGGTTTGACGTGAGTGCGTCGACGCGCTTGCCGGATGGATCGCGCGGGCGGGTGGCGCGGCAGGTGCGGCAGGATATATGGCGGGCGTTGCGGGGCCTTAGGGGGTTCGCCCCCGTTGTGCGGGTGACGCGCACAAGTGAGGGTCTTGAGGTAACCGCGGGCGGGCAGGCGGCGGGCCGGTTCCCGCGCGCGCACGCGGAGGCGCAGATTGCCGCCGTGCTCCAGGACCCTGAAAACCGCGCCCGCTGGATGCGGTGGGCCGGGTGAGGGGCTATGCCGCATATCTCGCGGCGGCGGCCCTTGCGGGCGTGGCCGTAGCCGATGCCGCGGACAAGGTCATCCTGCCGTCGGGGATCGAGGCCTATTTGCAGGAAATGCTCTGGGACCGGCCGGGTGGGGGGCTTGTGTACCGGTTCCGGTTCGTCTCCCCGGCGTTTTCGGCCATGGACCAGGATTTCGACGTGGTGCGTGGCGATCTCGACCACCTGTGCAACGATTTCGCCTTGTCGAAACTGTCGAATATCGGGCCAACGCCGACACAGGTCATTATCTCGCTTGCGGACCGGGAAAGCGAGTTCGGGGTGATCGACCCGGATGTCTCGCAGGTATTCGAGGCCTATAGTGTCGAAGATGGTGCCTGCAAATGGGAGTTCTTCTGATGCAGAAACAACATGTTGCGGAGAGGACCTTACCTGAACAATGTGCCACGGTCCGTGCGTCACAAGGGTGGCCGGTCGACCGCAACCTTTACCAGAGGAGATGGGCATGTCCCCCGCTTTCAAGAACATCCTTGCCATTGGCCTCATCGGTCTTGTTGCGGCCTGCGCACAGCCGGCTGAAGAGGAATTCGTCGTGGTCGAGCCCGAGGCCCTCTCGACCGAAGCGGCGCCCAGCGACAAGTATTGAGGCGATCACGAAGCGGCAGGGCATCGCACCTGTCACGCCGTGCTTGCGTCCCAAGGGATCGGGAGGTGCACCATGCTGAAGCATCGTGGTTTCCCGGGTCGTTTGCCCGGCACCGATTTCCAATTCACGATTAGGCGCGCCAATCCCAAGGGGGTGACGCCCCTGACCCGCCGGGAACGCTTCAGGGACCGCAAACCCGCGGATCGCCGGGCCGATGCGGGGTTTATCCAGGCCCTTTGGGAGCATTTCGGCGATCAGCCCTTTGAGCGCGGTAACCTGGATGCGGGGCGTCTGAGCTGGCTTTTCGGCCGGGAGGTCGTGCCCGCGGAAGATCCTTTTGATTCGCAAAGTTACGAGGCGTTGCTTGTACTGGACGTGAACGCCGCGAAAGCCGCGTTTCCCGAGGTGTTCAGCGATGGGGAGGGCCGGTCATGACCTCCGTTTTGCGTGAACAATCATCAAATAACTCCGCTATAGGTTGCAAAAACGGCATAATCCTGCCCAAGGGTTGTGCGAATACGCGGAATACAGCCGATGCGGTCGCAGCGCGCGTTATGCGCTTGGAACGGCCAGAATTTGCATGCAGCATCAAAGGCGTAGTGGCGGTCCCCCCCCAATGGACCGAGACGCATAGTCTAATCCGTTACCCTTCCCCTTACGGGCGGTCTTGTACATTACGGTGCAGGCCGCCCTTTTTTCCGTCCACGGATCGGGTTTCGTGCCATCGGCGGGGCCTTGCGCACCGGATCGCCCGTTACGGGATTGGCTTTGACCTTGCCTCGGGAATGGCGTTGAGTCGTGCTATAATCAAAGAAAAGCAGACACGAGGCTTCAACCGATGCACATCAGATCCAAACTCATTTTATGCTTCACGGCCATGCTGGGACTTGCGTCCTGCGGCGACACTTTCGGGCAACAGGCCCTTATCGGTGCGGGCGCGGGGGCCGGTACAGCGGCGGTCGTCGGCGGCAATGTCGCCACGGGCGCGCTTGTCGGCGCGGCGGGTAACGTCGCCTATTGCCAGAGCTTCCCGAACCGCTGCTAACACAGTTTCGCGCACCCTGACGGGTGCCGCCAATCGAAATGAAACCACCGGTGCGCTTGCGCGGGCCGGTGGTTTTTTCGTTGTCACTTCCGCGCGCCCGGCTGCGCGGCCCAGGAATGAGAGAGGGGATGAGATATGTTCAAGAAAATCCTGATTGCGAACCGCGGTGAGATTGCCTGCCGTGTGATCAAAACGGCCCGCAAGATGGGGATCAAGACGGTCGCGATCTATTCGGATGCCGACCGTAACGCGTTGCATGTGAAGATGGCGGATGAGGCGGTGCATATCGGTCCGCCCCCGGCAAACGAGTCCTATATCGTCATCGAAAAGGTCATGGATGCGATCCGCCAAACCGGTGCCGAAGCGGTGCACCCCGGTTACGGTTTCCTCAGCGAAAACAGCAAGTTTGCCGAAGCTCTTGAGAAAGAAGGCGTGGCCTTCATCGGGCCGCCTAAAGGGGCGATCGAGGCGATGGGTGACAAGATCACCTCGAAGAAGATCGCGCAGGAGGCCGAGGTCAGCACCGTGCCGGGCTATATGGGCCTCATCGAAGACGCCGAGGAGGCGGTGAAGATCTCGAACGAAATCGGCTACCCGGTGATGATCAAAGCCAGTGCCGGGGGGGGCGGCAAGGGGATGCGCATTGCCTGGAACGATGACGAGGCGCGCGAAGGCTTTCAGAGCTCCAAGAACGAGGCCGCCAGCAGTTTCGGCGATGACCGGATTTTCATCGAGAAATTCGTGACCCAGCCCCGCCATATCGAGATCCAGGTGCTATGTGACAGCCACGGCAACGGCATCTACCTCAATGAACGCGAATGCTCGATCCAGCGCCGGAACCAGAAGGTCGTCGAAGAGGCGCCGAGTCCGTTTCTGGACCCCGAGACCCGAAAGGCGATGGGCGATCAGTCGGTCGCGCTGGCGCAGGCGGTTGGATATACCAGCGCGGGCACGGTGGAATTCATCGTCGATGGCGACAAGAACTTCTATTTCCTCGAAATGAACACACGCCTGCAGGTGGAACACCCGGTGACCGAACTCATCACCGGTGTGGACCTCGTGGAGCAGATGATCCGCGTGGCCAATGGTGAGAAGCTCTCGATCAGCCAATCGGATGTCGGCATCAACGGCTGGGCCATCGAAAACCGGCTCTATGCCGAGGACCCGTATCGCGGGTTCCTGCCGTCCATCGGGCGTCTCAGCCGCTACAGGCCACCGGCGGAAGTGGCCGAGGATGGCCGTGCCGTGCGCAACGATACCGGCGTCTTCGAGGGCGGCGAGATCAGCATGTATTACGACCCGATGATCGCCAAGCTCTGCACCTGGGCGCCGACCCGCGAGGCCGCCATTGAAGAGATGCGCGTGGCGCTCGACAGTTTCGAGATCGAAGGGATCGGGCATAACCTGCCCTTCCTCGCGGCGGTGATGGATCATCCGAAATTCATCTCGGGTGACATGACGACGGCTTTTATCGAAGAGGAATATCCCGAAGGGTTCCAGGGGGTTACGCTTGAAGGGGGTGTATTGCGCCGGATCGCGGCGAGTGCGGCGGCAATGCACCGCGTGGCCGAAATCAGGCGCACGCGCGTGTCGGGGCGGATGGACAATCACGAGCGTCACGTGGGCGAGGATTGGGTGGTTTCGCTGCAGGGCGAGAACCATCCGGTGACCGTCGATGCCGACCGCGACGGTTCTGTCGTGCGCTTCGAGGATGGCACCGCCATGCGCGTCGAGAGCAATTGGACCCCGGGTGACCAACTGGCCGTGCTGAGTGTCGATGGCACGCCTCTGATCCTCAAGGTTGGTAAGGTCAGCGGCGGTTTCCGCGTCCGAAACCGCGGGGCCGACCTCAAGGTCCACGTCCGCTCGCCCAGGCAGGCGGAATTGGCGGCGTTAATGCCCGAGAAACTGCCGCCTGATACATCCAAGATGCTGCTCTGCCCGATGCCGGGCCTGATCGTGAAGGTAAACGTTGCCGAAGGCGATGAAGTTCAGGAGGGGCAGGCGCTTTGCACGGTTGAGGCGATGAAGATGGAAAACATCCTGCGGGCCGAGAAGAAGGCGGTTGTTTCGGCGATCAAGGCCGGCCCGGGTGACAGTCTGGCCGTCGATGATGTGATTATGGAGTTCGAGTGATCGGATGCACCTTCGGGGCGGACCATACATGACGGGGCGGCGGGCACGGATCGTGCTGGCCGGTCTGGTGTTGTCCGCCCTGGCGGGGTGCTGGCGCGAGGATGAAAGCGCGCTGCGGGACCGGCTGGATCGGTGGTTCTCGATTGGTGAAACCGTGGCGTTTAATGCGTCGCGTAGTTGCGTCGCGGCCGTGTTCCGACTGGTCCAGATGGAGGTGAAAGCACCGCTGCCGGTGGTGTCGGCCACGCCGGAAGTGCCGGGTGCACTATCGCGCCGAGGGGTCGTGGCGCTGATGGATCCGACGCTGGCCCCCGATGCCGCGCTGGTCGAGATTGCCAATACTGACCGCGCCACGGGCATGCGCATGCGTCGCGCCGCGCTTGAGGGGCGGCTGTGCATGAACGAGCATGCCGAAAGCGCCTTTCGCTATGCGTTGGACAATCCCCGGACGGTGCTGGTCTATGATGACGATCCGGCGACCATCATGTTGATGGATCCGCATACGGGACTGCTGGTTGTGGCGATGGGGGCGGCGGAATGGCTATGATTCAGCTATCGCCGCGACGTTCGCGAATCTCTTGCTGGCGCAGGGGCAGTTTGTCGATGCTGCGGGTAATCTCGCGGACGTCCCAGGGGAAGGGTTTGCGCAGGTATTTGCGCCCATCCTTGCCGATCAGCACGATCATGAAGCCGCGCGGGCGCAGTTTCTTCCGCAATGTGCCATTGGCTTTGGGGTTGGTGTCGGTCAGCACGATCACGTCACGCTCGGCCAGCGCCTCAAGCCGCGCGTCGATATATTCCATCTGCTGGATGAAACGCGGGTCTGCCGGGGCATCGGCAAAGACAATCAGCGGCCGGTTTATCCATAAAAATTCGTTCAAATCCGCTGTTTCCCCGGAAACGATAAGGGGATGGTCGAGCGTGTCGGAGGCCTCCGTCGCCTCTTGCGCGAAGACGGAACCGGCGAAAAACGTCAGCAAAACAAAGGGTAAGAACTTTTCCATCACCTCTCCTGTCAGCCAAGATATAGGGATGCCAGACACGATTGCGAACAAGAATCGTGTATGCGTGGGTGAAATTTCGAACATTAATCTCGTTGATAGCTTTGGAGTGTCAAAATGCAGGGCATGACACTCACACCGCCACATCTGTTGGCGGTTCGGCGAAAGGCATCGAACCGATGGACGTAATCCTGCATTTGGGGGCCCACAGGACGGCCTCGACCAGCTTTCAGCATTACATGCGCGCAAGCCTCGGGCGGCTTGAACCACTGGGTGTGGGGTTCTGGACGCCGTCGGGCGACATGGCCGATACGGGGCCGGTGACGTCGGGTGAGACACCGGATGAACAACTTCTGCAAGCGCGCGATCACATTGTTGCAAACCTCGACCGGGCGCAGGCGCGCGGGATCCACACGCTCGTCATCAGCGATGAGAATGTGATCGGCACACCGCAGCAACTGCTTCGCGAAGCGCGCCTTTACAATGGTATTGGCGAACGCATGGCGCGATATTCGGAAGTCTTTGGCGGACGGTTGACCCGTATCGTCCTGACGATCCGCTCGCAGGACAACTTCTGGAGCTCGATTGCCGCGCAGGCCGTGGCGCAGGGGCAGCCCGTACCAAGTGCCGAAGAGCTGGGGCGTCTCGCCGCGCAGAAACGGGGATGGCGCGATGTCATTACCGACCTGGCCTGCGCCGTGTCGGGGACCGATATACAGATACATCCTTTCGAGGTTTTCGGCAGCCTGCCCGAACACGG
This sequence comes from Roseovarius sp. MMSF_3359, assembly GCF_030733385.1. GTDB lineage: Bacteria > Pseudomonadota > Alphaproteobacteria > Rhodobacterales > Rhodobacteraceae > Roseovarius. The sequence goes on from NZ_JASHJC010000012.1 coordinate 13,533, forward strand.
GCTGACCGCGATGACGGGGCTGGAGACCACGCCGACAAAATATGCGCGTGAATGGCTGAACCGGTCGCCCGGTCGGTCTGAATTGCGCGCGATCCTGACCAAAAGGAGCGAAGACCCCGAGCAGGTACCCACCGGCGATGGCCGCTGGCTGCCGTTTGACAGGGATCAGTCTAGAATGCTCCGCGAAGCCTATGCAGATGACCTGTTCTGGCTGCGCGCGGGGGCATCGGGCCTGGCCAAACTGATAGAAGTAACCGGACCGGCAAAAACGGGGAAACAACCGTCTGCCGGTGACACGATAAGAGGACAAGATGATGGGAAAGACGACCGACGATTGGCGTGATCTGGCCGAAAAAGAACTTCGGGGACGCCCGCTTGACGATCTGACATGGCAGACGCTCGAAGGGATTGACGTCAAGCCGCTCTATACGCAGGCGGACACCGAGGATCTGGATCACCTTGGATCGCTGCCCGGGTTTGCGCCGTTCACCCGGGGGGTGAAGGCCACGATGTATGCGGGCCGTCCCTGGACCATCCGGCAATATGCAGGGTTTTCGACCGCCGAGGAATCGAATGCTTTCTATCGCCGCAACCTGGCTGCCGGGCAGCAGGGCGTGTCAGTGGCATTCGATCTAGCAACTCACCGGGGGTATGACAGTGACCATGCGCGCGTCGTCGGTGACGTAGGCAAGGCGGGCGTGGCGATCGACTCGGTCGAGGATATGAAAATCCTCTTCGATGGCATCCCGCTGGATCAGGTGAGCGTCAGCATGACGATGAACGGCGCGGTAATCCCGGTTCTGGCCAGTTTCATCGTCGCCGGTGAAGAGCAGGGGCATGACAAATCCGTCCTCTCCGGCACCATCCAGAATGACATTCTGAAAGAATTCATGGTGCGCAACACCTACATTTATCCGCCTGAACCAAGCATGCGGATTGTTAGCGATATCATCGAATTCACCTCCAACGAGATGCCCAAGTTCAACTCGATCTCGATCTCCGGCTACCACATGCAGGAGGCCGGAGCGAACCTGGTGCAGGAGCTGGCGTACACGCTGGCAGATGGACGCGAATACGTGCGTGCGGCGATTGATGCGGGCATGGATGTGGACAAGTTCGCCGGGCGGCTGAGCTTCTTCTTCGCCATCGGCATGAATTTCTTCATGGAGGCCGCGAAACTGCGCGCAGCGCGGACGCTCTGGCACCGGATCATGACCGAATTCGGGGCCAAGAACGAACGCTCCAAGATGCTGCGCACGCATTGCCAGACGTCGGGCGTGAGCCTGCAGGAACAGGACCCCTATAACAACGTGATCCGCACCGCCTATGAGGCGATGAGCGCGGTTCTGGGCGGCACGCAATCGCTGCACACCAACGCGCTTGATGAGGCGATTGCGCTGCCGACGGATTTCTCCGCCCGGATCGCGCGGAATACGCAGTTGATTTTGCAGGAAGAAACCGGCGTGACCAATGTGATCGACCCGTTGGCGGGCAGCTATTACGTCGAGAAACTCACCGCCGATCTGGCCGATGAGGCGTGGAAGCTGATCGAAGAGGTCGAAGAGATGGGCGGCATGACCAAGGCCGTGGCGAGCGGCATGCCCAAGCTCAGGATCGAAGAGAGCGCCGCGACACGGCAGGCGATGATCGACAAGGGAGACGAGGTTGTCGTGGGCGTCAACAAGTACCGGAAGGACAATGAAGATCCGATCGACATTCTCGACATTGATAATGCCAAGGTGCGCGAGGCGCAGATCGCGCGGTTAGAAAAGATCCGCGCGAGCCGTGATGAGGCGGCTTGTCAGGCGGCGTTGGACGACCTGACGCGGAAAGCGAAGGAAGGTGGCAACCTGTTGGCGGCAGCGGTCGAAGCCGCGCGCGCACGGGCTTCGGTAGGAGAGATCAGCATGGCGATGGAGAAGGAATTTGGGCGTCACAGGGCCGAGGTCAAGACATTGGCCGGGGTCTATGGCGCGGCCTATGAGGGGGATGAAGGCTTTGCCGCGATCCAGAAATCGGTCGAGGATTTTGCCGAAGCCGAAGGCCGCCGCCCGCGCATGTTGGTGGTCAAGATGGGCCAGGACGGCCATGATCGCGGTGCCAAGGTCATCGCGACCGCATTTGCCGATATCGGGTTTGACGTTGATGTGGGGCCGCTGTTCCAGACCCCGGATGAGGCTGCGCAGGATGCCATCGACAATGATGTGCATGTCATCGGCATTTCCAGTCAGGCCGCGGGCCACAAGACCCTCGCGCCGCAGCTTATCAAGGCACTGGAGGCCAAGGACGCGGGCGATATCATCGTGATCTGCGGTGGTGTCATTCCGCAGCAGGATTACGAATTCCTCAAGAAGGCCGGGGTCAAGGCGATCTTTGGTCCGGGGACGAACATTCCCGACGCGGCGCAGAATATCCTGCAACTGATCGGGGAGGCGCGGGCCTGATATGCCGGGTCGGGTCACGGGCATCGGCGGTGTTTTCTTCCGGTCCCGCGACCCGGCGGCCCTGGCCGAATGGTACGCCACACATCTAGGCGTGACGAGCTTTGGCCCGTGGCCGCAGGAGGTGGGGGTGGCTGTCTTTGCACCTTTCGAGGCCAGGACCGATTACTGGCCGGAAGACAGGCAATGGATGCTGAACCTGCGGGTCGAGGGATTGGACGATCTGATCTCCCGGCTGTCGCAGGCGGGCATCGCGGTCGAAACCCGGCCGGAGGAGTGGGACACGCCGGAAACCGGGCGATTTGCCCGCATCACCGACCCCGAAGGCAATCCGATTGAGCTTTGGGAGCCACCGGCGCCATGACCAGACGGCCATTGATACTTGCAGGCATGATCGGGGGGCTGGTGTGGTCGGTCGCGGTGCTTTGGATCGCCGGGACATATGTCACGCTGCCGATCTTCACGCTCATCCCGACCATCATGACCGCTTTCCTGGCGCCGGGGATCGTCACGTTGCTGATGGTCGCGCGGCTGGCGCAACGGCGGTTCTTCGACAACGATCTGATTGATGGGCAACCCTTCATCCCGGGCAGTGGGGCCGATATCGACCAGCGGGTTCTGAAGAACACGGTGGAACAACTTGTCCTGGGCCTCTGTATCTGGCCCGCCGCGGCGGTGATCCTGGCCGACAAGGGGCCTGGGGTGATCGTGGCGCTCGGCGTCAATTTCGCCCTGGCCCGAATTTTCTTCTGGATTGGCTATCATGTTGCGCCGCCGCTCCGGGCGTTCGGTTTCGCGGCAAGTTTCTATCCGACGATATTGGTGAGCCTCTGGACAGTCTGGAGCCTTGTTGAATACGGTCAATGACCGAAGGAGGGGGCGATATGCTGGAGCTGGATCACCTGGCCATTTCTGCCGAAACGCTGGAGGAGGGTCGCGCCTATGCGGAAGCGGCATTGGGCGTGCGGCTGCAACCAGGTGGGCAGCATCCGCATTTCGGCACGCATAATGTTCTTCTGGGGTTGGAGGACGGGCTCTACCTCGAGGTCATCGCGATCGACCCGACAGCGCCCAAACCCCCATATCCGCGTTGGTTCGACCTTGATCGGTTTGCGGGGACACCACGGATAACGAACTGGATTTGCAGGGCAAATAACCTGACTGCGGCGGTGGCAAGTTATCCCGGCGCGGGCCGTCCTGTTGCGCTGGAACGGGGCGATCTGCGGTGGCAGATGGCTGTGCCCGATACCGGTATCCTGCCCTATGACGGCATGTTCCCGCCGCTCATCGAGTGGTCCGGGACGGCGCATCCGGCGCAGCGACTGACCGCATCGGGATGCCGGCTGACGCGGTTGATGATCCGCCACCCTCGCGCCGCGGATCTGCAATCCGAAATCTCGGCAGAGCTTGCCGATGACCGGATCGCATTCGAACAAGGCCCATGCGGTTTTAACGCGGAATTTGCCACGCCCGCTGGTCCGCGGGTGCTGGAATGATCGTCCGCGACGCCGTGGCCGCCGATGCCGCGGCGATTGCCGCCTATTGGAACCCGCAGATTCGCGACACCGCCATCACCTTCACAACGGTCGAAAAGGACGCGCCGGGTCTTGTTGCCGAGATCGCAGGGGCGCGCGACGCGGGGTATCCCTTTCTGGTGGCTTGCGAGGGTGATGCGGTGCTGGGTCATGCGTCCTATCGTCCGTTCCGGGCGGGTCCGGGATATGCGTTCACGGTGGAACATACGGTCATCGTGGCGCCGGATGTGTGGGGCAAAGGAGCGGCGCAGGCCTTGATGACGTTGCTGGAAGAACGGGCGCGAAGTGGCGGAATTCATTCGATGATTGCGGGTATCAGCCATGAAAACCCCCGGGCGGTCACCTTCCATCAAAAACTGGGATATGACATTGTTGGGACGGTGCCCGAGGCAGGGTACAAGTTTGACCGCTGGATGGACCTGGTGCTGATGCAGAAACTTCTCTAACCCTGCCTGACATCCCGCGCGGATGCCTATAGGGTGCGACCCATGTCGATCTGGTCACGCATATCCGAGGCGCTTGCGGCGCTGGCAAGCGGCGAGGGGCTGAGCGCGGTATTCGACCGCCTGCGCACCCCGCCGGAGCGCAGCGTGGCCTTTACCATCGCAGTGATCGCTCTGAGCGCGAAGATGGCCAAGGCCGACGGTCTCGTGACCCGCGACGAGGTGACGGCTTTCCGCGAGGTTTTCCAGATCGCCCAGGCGGACGAGGCCGATGCGGCGCGGGTCTTCAACCTGGCGCGGCAGGACGTGGCAGGGTTCGAGGAATATGCCACCCGCATCCGGGGCATGTTCGGGGCTGAGGCGGACGCGCTTTTCGACCTGATGGAGGGGCTATTCCATATCGCGATGGCCGATGGCGTTTATCATCCGAACGAGGATCTGTTTTTGGAACGTGTTGCGGAGATTTTCGAGATCCCGGCACCGGAATTCAAAAGCATCCGAAGCCGTTTCGTACCGGATGCTACGCCTGACCCCTACATGGTGCTGGGTGTGACCCCTGACACGCCGCTGGAGGAGATTCGCAAGGTCTGGCGGCGCATGGTGCGCGAAACCCACCCCGACAAGATGATGGCGCGGGGCGTACCCGAGGAGGCGATCAAACTGGCGGAAAAGCGGCTGGTTGATATCAATCGCGCCTGGGAGGAGATCAGCGAAAGGGCCTGACATGCGGATCGCCACCTATAACGTGGAATGGTTCAACGCCCTCTTCGACGAAGAAGGCAACCTGTTGGATGACGGGGAATGGTCGCGCCGCCATGACGTGACGCGGTCGGATCAACTGGCCGCGCTCGGCATCGTCTTTACGGCACTGGATGCCGATGCGGTGATGGTGATCGAAGCGCCGGACCATAACGGCAGGCGCGCGACCGTCCCGGCGCTTGAGAACTTTGCCCGCACCATGGGGCTCCGGACGCGCAAGGCGCTTGTGGGGTTCGAAAACGACACACAGCAGGAAATCGCCCTGATGTATGACCCGGATGCGCTCTCCGCCCGGCATGATCCCCAGGGCGAAGAGACCGGCAAGAAAGGGTCGCGCGATGCGCCACGGTTTGACGGCGTGTTCCGCATCGACCTTGATATCGACAACACCGAAGACCTCGTGAGTTTTTCCAAGCCGCCCTTCGAGCTGGCGGTGACGACGGCGGCAGGGACGGATCTGCGCCTGATCGGGGCGCATCTGAAATCCAAGGCCCCTCATGGCGCGCGCAGCCGGGACGAGATCATGCGCAAGGCGATCGCCAATCGCCGCAAGCAGCAGGCGCAGGCGGTGTGGCTCAGGCAGCGGATCGAGATGCACCTGCGCGACGGTGAGCACCTGATCGTGTTGGGGGACATGAATGACGGGCCCGGCCTCGATGAGTACGAAAACCTTTTTGGCCATTCTTCGGTCGAGATCCTGATGGGCGAGGGGGCAGCCCCGGAGATGAGCCTTTTCGACCCCCATGCGCGCCGCGCCCTGCAACGCCGGATCGGGGCGATGAACACCACGTCGCGGTTTTATCTCTCGTCTGAAAAACGCTACATTCAGGCGTTATTGGACTATATCATGGTTTCGCCGGGGCTGCGGGTGAAGGCGCCGCAGTGGCGTATCTGGCACCCCTTCGATGACCCGAATTGCTGGAACATGCCGGAGTTGCGCAATGCGCTCGTCACGGCGTCGGATCATTTTCCGGTCACGATTGATCTCGATATCTGATCTTCAAATCGCAAATCGGCACCCTATATCGGTGGCATGAAACAGATCGCCCTGCCTTTTGTCCTGGCCTCTGCGATGTCCCTGCCGCTTGCGGCGCAGGAAGCGGAAGGCGAGGATGGCTTTTCGCTGATGGAAGAGGGCGCCAAGCTCTTTTTCCGCGGCATCATCGAAGAGATGGAACCGGCACTGGACGATCTGCGCGGCATGGCCGAAGAGATGCAGCCCGCCCTGCGGAGTTTCGTGGACGAGATGGGGCCGGCATTGGCCGATCTGCTCGACAAGGTGGATGACTGGACCGTCTATCATCCGCCCGAGATACTGCCCAATGGCGATATCATCCTGCGCCGCAAAACCCCACAGGAACAGACCGAAGCGCCACAGGGTGAGATTGAGCTCTGAGCAGTTTCGGGTGGTCTGACCTGCCGCCGCTGGTCAGCTTTGGGAGGTCGTGATCAGCGTCTCTGCGTTCAGTGACGCCGCAAGCGAGGCAAATCGCGCTTGTGCCACTTCCCCGAAGAGGGGCGCACTTTCCGGAGACAGTTTAAGCTCCAGCAATCTCTTGCGCGGATGCCACTTCAACTTGCCCAGTTCGGCTTCTTCACTGAGCCAGAGCATCGCCGCGAACCGCATGGCCTTGCCCAGAATCTCGGCCTGGTGCTGCTCTTCCGGGGAGATCAGCGCATAGAGGTTTTCAAACCGCGTACCTTCGCGCTTGTTGGAATAGCGGTGCAGCAACGCGAGGCCCAGGAAAACCCGCTCGGAATGCTTCAACCCGCCAAGATTGGCGCGCGTGGCGTTATCAAAGCACACTTCGGGCCGGTAATCGGGATGCGCGCGCCAGCTTACGTCATGCAGAAGGCTCGCCGCCTTGATAAGCCGCAACTGTTCGGGCCGGGCGGTTTTGAAGAGCGGCAGGATGAAGTTATAGACCACCTTGCCAAAGCCCCGCACACGGGCATCTTTGGCCTCGGCAAAACGGCAAGCCTCGATCAGCGGATCACGGTCGCGCAATTGCTGGGGCATTTGTTCATAAAGCAGCCCTTCGCGGATGCCGTAGCTTGAAATTGCGATGTCGCGCGGCTTGAACGTCTTGACGATTTCACGCAGCACTTCTGCGGCATGAGGCACAAGGGCCATCCGCGCGGGCGAGACGCCGGCGCGTTGACGCAACTCTTCAAGGTTCGTGATCTCGAGGTAGCGCGCGGTTTCGCGGACGGATTTCGCGGACATGCGGTATTCGTGCAGCACGTGGAGCGGATAGCCACGCCGTTCCATGTCGATCTTGGCAATCGCCCGCCACGAGCCGCCAACGAGGAAAAGCCGGTTGTTCTGTGGCCCCATCTCGGCATGCATCGCGGCAAGCGTTTCCTCGATATGCTGCTTTCGGGCGCGTTTGCCGCCCTTGATGTCGCGCAGTTTCAGCGGCCCGAGCGATGAGGTGACGCATTTGCCCACATGCCCGCCATTGATCTCGGCCAGTTCCATGGACGAGCCGCCGATATCACAGACCAGCCCGTAGGAGCCGGGCCAGCCGAGCAGGACACCTTGCGCCGAGAAGCGGGCTTCCTGCTTGCCGTTGATGACCCAGACATTGCCGCCGGTGGCCTTTTTGACCTCGTCACAGAAATCCGGCCCGTCTTCGGCTTCGCGCACGGCGGCGGTTGCCACCATGGTGAGCGGCCCGGTCCCCATGCTGTCGCCAAGACGCTGGAACCGCGCCAATGCGGCCAACGCCCGTTCACGGCCCTCGGGATTGAGACGCCCGGTTTCCGACATGCCCGCGCCCAGGGCGCACATGATCTTTTCGTTGAAGAAATAGGCAGGGCTGCGTGCGGCACCGTCAAACACGACCAGGCGGACCGAGTTCGATCCGATGTCGACAACGCCGACCCGGCTCAGCGCCCGCGCAGAGGGTTTGTCAAAAAGCGGCCTGCCGAACGGGCCGCCGTCGCCCTGGCTGCTGTCGTTGCTGCCGTCCATCATGTTCCCCGCAAATGGTCGTTTCCTCTATGCGACAGCCACGCAGATCGGTCAATCTTCGGTATGGGTCAGTTTCGGGACGTCCGATGCGCCAGCAGAGCCGCGCCCCGACAAAGAAGGGTTCTCCATGAAGAACCTGTGACAATTGAACGCGAACTCGCCTTCCGGTGTTGGCGTGCGCGAGAAACTGCCATCGGGCGCCATGACCCAGCTTTGCGCCACATCGGCCATGTTGGCGGCCATCACCTGGCTGGTGATCTGGGCCTTGACGGTGGGGTTCTCGATCTCAATCAGGGTTTCGACCCGCCGGTTGAGGTTCCGGCCCATCCAGTCGGCGGAGCTGATGAAGACCCGCGCTTTCTTGTGCGGCAACCCGTGACCGTTGCCGAAACAGACGATGCGCGAGTGTTCCAGGAACCGCCCGACAATGGATTTGACCCGGATGTTTTCCGACAGGCCCTTGATCCCGGGGCGCAACCCGCAGATGCCGCGGATGACCAGATTGATCTTCACGCCCGCCTGGCTCGCCGCGTAAAGCGCGTCGATCACATAGGGATCAATCAGCGAATTCATCTTGGCCCAGATCTCGGCCGGTTTTCCGGCTTTTGCATGGGCGGATTCGGCGGCAATCATGTCCAAAAGGCTTTGTTTCAGCGTCAGCGGCGAAATCGCCAGGTTTTCCAGCGTGTCGGGCTGCGCATAGCCCGACAGGTAGTTGAACACCTTGGTCGCGTCGCGCCCCAGCTTCGCGTCACAGGTGAAGAAGCTCAGATCGGTGTAAATCTTGGCCGTAATCGGGTGGTAATTGCCGGTGCCGTAATGGGTATAGGTCACGAGGTTGTCACCTTCGCGGCGCACGACGGTGCTGATCTTGGCGTGGGTCTTGAGGTCGAGGAAACCATAGACCACATGCGCGCCCGCACGTTCCAGCCGCCGGGATTGGCGAATGTTGGCGGCCTCGTCGAAGCGCGCCTTGAGTTCCACGAGCGCGGTGACGGATTTACCATCCTCGGCGGCCTCGCAAAGCGCCTCGACGATGGGAGAGAGTTTCGAGGTCCGGTAAAGTGTTTGCTTGATCGCCACCACGTCCGGATCGCGCGCCGCCTGGTTGAGAAAACGCACCACCATGTCGAAAGTCTCGTATGGATGATGCAGCAGCATGTCCTTCTGCCGGATCGCGGCGAACATATCGCCGTCATGATCCTGCACCCGTTCGGGCACCCGCGGCGTGAAGGAAGGCCAGAGCAGGTCAGGACGGCTGTCGAGGACCAGCTCGCTCAAGGCGGCCAGTCCGATCATGCCTTCGACTTCAACGACCTCGTCGGGATTGACGTGCAGCTCTTCCATGATGACCTTGCGCAGCCCCTCGGGGGCACCGGCAGATATCTTCATCCGCACGACCTCGCCCCGGCGGCGGCGTTTCAGGGCCACCTCGAATTCGCGCACCAGATCTTCGGCCTCGTCCTCGACCTCCAGATCGCTGTCGCGCAGCACGCGGAACGAACAATGGCCCTTGTATTTGTACCCCGGAAAGAGGCTGTCGAGATGCAGCAGCAGCAGTTCTTCGAGCGGCAGTGCGCGATGGCTGCCATCGGGCGAGGGCAGGGTGACAAATCGGTCGATCTGCGCCGGGATTGGCAGCAGCGCCTGTAGCGGGCGCTTGTCCTTCTTGCGCTCCAGTTGCAGCGCCAGCGAATAGCCCAGGTTCGGGATGAACGGAAACGGGTGCGCCGGGTCGATGGCCAGGGGCGAGAGAACCGGAAAGACATTGTTGAGGAAGACATCCGCCAGCATGTCGCGTTCTTCGTCGGCCACGGCGGCGCTGTCGAGGATGGCGATGTTTTCGGCTTCCATCTCACCGCGCAGGGCGACATAGGTCGATTGCTGCGCCTGCAGCAGTTTGCGCGCGTCCTCGTTGATAAGCACCAATTGTTCGGCGGGGGTCAGCCCGTCGGCGGCAGGTGTCGTGTTGCCGGCGCGCGCCAATTCGCGCAGGCCAGCCACGCGGACGTTGTAGAACTCATCGAGGTTATTGGCGGAAATCGACAGGAACCGCAGCCGTTCTAGCAGGGGAACGCGCGGGTTCTGCGCCTCTTCCAGCACACGCCAGTTGAACCCCAGCCAACTCAGCTCTCGGTTATAGAACCGCGCGGGGCCTTTGACATCCATATCAGGCAGCTCGACCGGCTCGGGCAGGGGGGATTTCAGGAAATCAGCGTTTGACATGAGGGCCTTCTGACCGGGGGATGTAACAGGAAGGTGACGATCTTGCCGCTACTTGGCCAACTTGTCCAGCACCTGGCGCGCCAATGTGCGGTTGATCGCGCGGCCGGTTTCAAGGGCCGCATCGTCGAGCGCGGTCACAACCTGGTGGGCCGCCTCGAAGGATCGGGCCATGCGCGGCACAAGATAAGGGATCGTGTCGGGCGCCGGGGAAAGCTGCCGATCGTCAAAGAGTTTCATCAGCACGGCCGCCAGCAGGTCGTCATCCGGCGCCTCCAGCGCGACCAGTGCGGTCCCCTGCATCCGGCTGGCCAGATCCGGCAGCACCAGCTCCCAGAGATTGGGCGGACGGTCCGCGGTGACAAGCAGCGAATGCCCCTCGGCAAGGGTCAGATTGTGCAGATGGAAAAGCGCCTCTTCCGCTGTCCGGTCGCCCGCGATCCGATGTGCGTCTTCGACAGCGATGTTATGTCCGGCAAGGGCCGGGATGTCGGCATTCGGCAGATCCGCCGCGGCGATGATCTCTGCCCCTGCGAGACCGGCCCAGACATGCACCAGATGGGTTTTGCCCGCCCCCGACGCGCCGGAGAGCAGGAGCTTGCGCGCGGGCCAGCTCTGCCAGCTTTCGATCATGGCGACCGCGGCGGCATTGGCGGGCGAGACAAAGAAGTCTTCGCGCCCAAGCGCCTGTCGCGCGGGCAGATCGAGGCGAAGTTGCCGGGCCATCAGGCGGTGTCCTGATCGTCCAGTCCACGGTAAAGGCGGCTGTCCTTGTACTGCCCGATGGCAAATCGCGCCAAAACGCCGATGGCGGCGGCGAGCGGCACGGCAACAAGCATCCCCACGAAGCCGAAGAGCGTGCCGAAAACCGACAGCGCGAAGATCAGCCAGACCGGATGCAGACCCACGGAACTGCCGACGAGTTTCGGGGTCAGGACATTGCCTTCGATCACCTGGCCCAGCACGAAGACACCAGCAACAAGCCCGATCGAGATCCAGTCACCCCAGAATTGAAAGAGCGCAAGACCGATGGCCAGCGCCCCGCCCAGAAGCGCCCCGACATAGGGAATGAAGGTCACGAGCCCGGCCAAAGCGCCTACCACGAGCCCGAATTGCAGACCCACCAGCATCAGCGCAATGGCGTAATAGGTGCCGAGGATCAGGCAGACGGTACCCATGCCGCGGATGAAACTGGCCAGTGTTTTGTCGACATCCCGCGCCAGTTGCCGGATTGTCGGAGCATGGTCGCGCGGCAGCAACTCGTCGACCTTGGCGACCATATTGTCCCAGTCGTAGAGCAGGTAGAAGGCAACCACCGGCACGATGACGAAAAGCATGACCACGTTGATGATGGACGCCGCCGACGTCAGCACCGACTCCAGAAGTTGCCCACCCCGTTCGCGGATGGTTTCACCCACCGACAGCAAGGTCTTGTGAACGGTCGAATCCGCGTCAAGCAATTCGGGGAACCTGGTGGTCAGGAATGCCTGCAGATCCTGTGCCAGTTGCGGGGCCACGTTAAAGAGTGCAACGGCCTGTTCGACCAGCGTGGGAACGACCAAGAGGGCCATCACCACGAATATCAAAAGGGCTACGAGCGTTATGATCACCACGGCCAGCGCCCGCGAACATCCCATCCTTTCCAGCCGATCCGCCACCGGGTCGAGGAAGTACGCAACCGCGCCGCCCAGCACGAATGGCAGGATCACGTCACCGAGAAACCAGAGCGCGATCAGGAAAAAGGCCGAGGCGATCCCCCAGTATTTCAGTTGTGTGTTGACCGGCAGAGCCATGCGCGCCTCGGGTTGTTGATTTTCTACACATCGCCCAATGGCGCGGCGCTTTCAAGAGCGGTCCGGCGAAAAGCCCCCGGTGATGGCTTGTATGCCTACCCTCAAAGCCATAAACGGGACGAAACAGCATATGAACCGAGGTCACCCCATGCGCCTTTCCCGTTATTTCCTGCCCGTTCTCAAGGAAAACCCCGCCGAGGCCCAGATCGTCAGTCACCGCCTGATGCTACGCGCGGGCATGATCAAGCAGGCGACTGCCGGGATTTACTCGTGGTTGCCGATGGGGTTCAAGGTGCTGAGAAAGCTGGAAAATATCGTGCATGAAGAGCAGATACGCGCAGGTCATGTGCCGATGTTGATGCCGACGCTGCAATCGGCGGATCTTTGGCGCGAAAGCGGGCGGTATGATGATTACGGCGAAGAGATGCTGCGGATCAAGGACCGGCACGGGCGCGACATGCTCTATGGTCCCACCAACGAGGAGCTCATCACTGACATTTTCCGCAGCCATGTGGGCAGCTACAAGGATCTGCCGCTGACGCTTTATCACATCCAATGGAAGTTTCGCGATGAGGTCCGTCCGCGGTTCGGGGTGATGCGGGGGCGCGAGTTCTTCATGAAGGATGGCTATAACTTCGACCTGACCAAGGAAGATGCCTTGCATGCCTATAACCGCCATCTGGTGAGCTACCTGCGGACCTATGAGCGCATGGGGCTGCAGGCGATCCCGATGCGTGCCGATGGCGGGCCGATTGGCGGTGACTACACCCATGAATTCCTGGTGCTGGCCGAGACGGGTGAATCGGAGGTCTTCTATGACAGCGCCGTGACCGATCTGACCTTCGGGGATCGTGATATTGACTACAACAGCGTATCTCAATGCGCTGAAATACTTGAGGAATTCACGTCTCGTTATGCGCGGACAGATGAAACCCATGACGAGGCGCTTTACAATGAGATTCCGGAGGAACGCCGCCGCTCGGCCCGCGGGATCGAGGTTGGACAGATCTTCTATTTCGGCACCAAGTATTCCGAACCGATGGGCGCCACCGTGCAGGGCCCCGATGGCAAACCGGTGCCGGTCCATATGGGCAGCCACGGGATTGGCGTGAGCCGCCTGGTTGGTGCAATCATCGAGGCGAGCCATGACGACAAGGGCATCATCTGGCCCGAAGGCGTCACGCCGTACCATGCGGGGATCGTCAACCTGAAGCAGGGCGATGCCGAAGCGGATGCGGCCTGCGAGAGCCTTTATAATGCCTTGCAAGCTCTTGGTTTGGAACCGCTTTACGATGACCGGGATGAACGGGCAGGTGGCAAGTTTGCCACGATGGACCTCATCGGTTTGCCCTGGCGGATCACGGTCGGGCCGCGGGGTCTCAAGAACGGTGTGGTCGAACTGACGAGCCGCCGGACGGGTGAAAGCGAAGAACTGCCACCCGAGCAGGCTGTCGAAAAGATCGCCAAGATCTATGCGGGTCATCGCGTTACCGGCGTGTGACACCGCCCGGGGGATTTCCGAAAACCGCAAAATCCGCTATACTGCCTCAAAAAAAAGAGGCAGGTAGCAGATGTTCTTAAGAGCCGTGACTTTGGTCGGCGGGATTGCGGGTGCCGTGGCGTTTTCGCAATTTCCAGAGTATTCCCAACAATATACGCAGCGTCTTGCAGGTGCGGTGGATGAGCTTTCGCGCGTCGTGCAGCGGTTTGATACCGACGCTTCGGCCTTGGGCCTCAGCCGACAGGAAGCGTTGAACGATATGGAAAGAGCGGGCGGTATGGCCGAGGCAAGAGCGCAGTCGATGCAGCGCGTGTTTGTGAGGTACGACAGATTATCAAACGATCTTAAGGTATTGCGTCCCAAAGCTCCGGTTGGTCAGGCGGTTCAGATCTGGCGAATGACCGACCCGGAACTGGCCCGGAAGGCGTGGGATGACTTCAAGCCTGCTGTCCCGGTAACCATCACGGGCATCTCGATGGGGTTGGTCGGGTTCCTGGCGGGCTTGTTGGTTTTCGGGACGCTGCGCGCGGTGCTGCGCGGGCTGTTCTGGCGCAAGCGCGCGGTCGCGTGACATGTTCGGCGCCTTGGGTGAGTGATTTCCCCCGGGTTGACCTTGACCTTGCCGCGCGGCCCGCGCAGTGTCCGCGCAAAATGACGAGTTGAGGTATTCTTCGTGGCAGCCAGCCCCCCCCCCTTTGCCCCCTTCGAGTGGATGATCGCCTGGCGCTATCTGCGTGCCAAGCGTGCCGAGGGCGGTGTGTCGGTGATGACATGGATCAGCCTGATCGGGATCACGCTGGCGGTTTTCGCCCTGATCGCGACCTTGGCGGTGCGCTCGGGTTTCCGCGCCGAGTTCGTCGACACGATCCTTGGCGCCAACGCCCATGTGACGATTTACAACGCCGGAACAGTCAACGAAGAGACGGGCCATATCGACCGGACGCTGCACGATTATGACGCCATGGCCGAACGCGTTCGCGCCGTACCCGGGGTGACCCGTGTGGCGCCGCTTGTCAAAGGTCAGGTGATGGCCAATTCGCGGGACCGCAATGCGGGCGTGCAGATTTATGGCATCACGCTTGAGAACCTCAAGACCATCCCGCGGATCAACAACCCAGCGACGGGCATCGGCAGTATCGAGGATTTTGGCCTGATTGATGGCACGGACCTCGCAACGATCGCCGTCGGTTCGGGCGTGGCGCAGGAGTTGGGCGTGACAGTTGGCGATAAGGTCAAGATCATCTCCCCCAACGGCGTTCGCACCGCGTTTGGGACATCGCCCCGCGTCAAGGTCTACGACGTGGCCTACATTTTCTCGGCTGGTCGGTATGACATCGACCGCACGCGCATCTATATGCCCTTCGCCGAGGCGCAGAGTTTCTTCAATCGCGAAGAGCGCGCCGATGAGCTGGAGGTGATGGTCGAGCGCCCGGAGGCCATCGACGACATGACGACCGACTTGATCGGTGCGGCGGGGTCTCTCACCCAGATATGGACCTGGCGCGATGCCAGTGGCGGGTTCCTCAGGGCGTTGGATATCGAGGACAACGTGATGTTCATCATCCTGTCGATCCTTGTGCTGATCGCAGCGATGAACATCACCAGCGGGCTTATCATGCTGGTCAAGAACAAAGGGCGCGATATTGGCATACTGCGCACGATGGGCCTGACCGAGGGGTCGGTTCTCAGGGTGTTTTTCATCTGCGGCGCGTTCACCGGCATCATCGGCACGGTTTTCGGTGTCATCCTGGGCTGTCTTTTCGCGATCTATATCGACCCGATCTTTTCGCTCGTGAACCTGATGTCGGGTGGGCAGGCCTGGGATCCGTCGATCCGAGGGATCTACCACTTGCCAGCGCAGTTGAACCTCGGTGATGTGCTTTCTGCGGTGGCGCTGTCGCTCAGCCTGTCTTTCATCGTGACGATCTTTCCGGCACGGCGGGCGGCGCGGATGAACCCGGTTGAGGCGCTGCGTTATGAGTGAGGTGATGTTGCGCCTTCAGGGCGTCGAAAAGACCTATAACCGGGGCAAGACCAACGCGGTGCAAGTGCTGAACGGCGCCGATTTACAGGTCGCCAGCGGTGAGATGGTGGCGCTGGTGGCCCCGTCGGGGGCCGGGAAATCGACGCTTTTGCACATCGCGGGGCTGCTCGACACGGCCGATGGTGGCACGGTGCAGATCGGGGGCACTGACATGACCCGGCTGAGTGATCGCCGCCGCACCATCGCACGCCGCCGAGATATCGGGTTCGTCTATCAGTTCCACCACCTGCTGCCGGAGTTTACGGCGCTGGAAAACATCGTATTGCCGCAGCTTGCCAATGGCGTGGCGCGGGCCGAGGCCGAAACCCGCGCCTATGACCTGCTCTCGCGGGTGGGCGTGGCAGAGCGCGCGGGGCATCGACCGTCGGCCATGTCCGGGGGAGAGCAGCAGCGCGTTGCCTTCTGCCGCGCGTTGGCCAATGGGCCACGTCTGCTTCTGGCGGATGAGCCCACGGGCAACCTCGATCCCGGCACGTCGGATCAGGTGTTCGAGGCGCTGATGGACCTGGTGCGCGATACCGGGCTGGCGGCGCTCATTGCGACGCATAACCTCGATCTTGCGGCGCGGATGGACCGGGTGCTGCGGATGGAAAACGGGGCGCTGGTGGCGGGCTAAGGCCCTCTGCGGACGTCGCCCCCGCCCGGAATCGAGGTGCGTAGCAACGCCGGGCAGCGCCCGACCGCCCCATGGGCGGGCGCTTCATCACCGTTTTACTCCGAACGATTGTGGGAGGTATGCGTCACCATAAAGCACGATGAACAACCTCAGCGGCGCCCACCCGCGGTCGGGTGATGTCCTCTGTTTCAATGAAGATCGAAGAGCCGCTTCGTCCACAGAACCACCAACTGGCGGGTTGTTTCCGACAATGGCTCGGGAAAGGATTGACCCGGGTCGTCGCATACCCCTAAGTCATGCCGGACAAATGGAGGACGCATGCCGCATATTTCCCTGGATGAAATCGAGAGCCTGACCAAGACCGCGCTGGAGCGCCATGGCGCAATGCCTTGGGTTGCCGCGTCGGTTGCCGATGCGGTGCGCAAGGCGGAGGCCGTGGGTAACAAGATCTGCGGCCTTTACTACCTCGAAAGCTATTGCACGCAATTGACGTCAGGCCGCGTGAAGGGCAATGCCGAACCGCAGGTGACCCGCCCGCGCCCCGGTACTGTGATGGTCGATGCGAAATTCGGTTTTGCCCAACCCGCCTTTGCCCGCGCGCTCCCCGAAGCGTTGAGCGCTGCGCGGGAATGTGGGGTGGCGAGCCTGGCGGTAGGGCACGCGCACACCTGCACCTCGCTGGGGTATTTCACCGAGCAGATCGCCACCGAAGGCTTCATCGCACTTGGCATGACCAATGCCTCGCCCATCGTGGCGCCGCCGGGCGGTAAGACCCGCGTGATTGGCACCAACCCAATCGCGTTTTCCGTGCCCGACGGCAAGGGCGGGATCGCGATGCAGTTTGACCAGTCGACCACCACCGTGGCCCTGGGCAAGATCACCATGGCGAAGGCCGCGGGCGAGAAGATCCCCGAAGGCTGGGCCGTGGATGCCGACGGAAACCCCACGACCGATCCGGAGGCGGCACTGGGCGGCTCGCTGGTCAGCATGGGGGGCTACAAAGGTTGGGGTTTTGGCCTGATGGCCGAGTTGCTTGCCGCGGGCATGACCGGCGGCGTGGTGAGCCGCGATGTGAAACCGCTGAAGGCCCCCGAGGGGCCGCCGCATGACCTGGGGCAATATTACCTGATTATGGATCCGTCCGCGTCGGGGGATTTCAACGACCGGCTGGCACAGGTTGCGGCGGGAGTGGCGTTGGACGAAGGCGCGCGGATGCCCGGACAGACCAAACGCCATATGGATCCGGTCCCGCTGGAGGATCACGTCTGGGCGCAATTGCAGGCGCTTGCCGACGCATGAGCCGGCCAGCGCCTGCAACCATCAGCGCAGCAGGGTGGCCCGGGTTGCCGGCCAGTCAGCCACCGCGTCACGCAGGATCTTGCGGCTTTCGGATGCGGAGAAGTCGCCGATCGTGATCTGACGGCTGCCGTGGCGCGCCGCGTGGTCGATACGGTAGACCTCGTTGCGGTCAAGCGACGTGAATTTCTCGAGGCTGTAATGGCGCGGCACCGTGTCGGACGGGCTGGCATCGCCGCGGGCGGTGGCTTGCGAGGCAAGACCAGCGATACTGGCGGCGACCACGAGGCCAACAAAGGCGCGGCGGGCGGGGGAATGAGTATGTGCTTGTGTCATGGTTGTCTCCTTTCGATGAAGGAGAGGTGGGGCGGGGTTCGCACACGTTCAAAACAACTAAAGGCGAGTGCGGCGTGAGCTTACACCTGCTGTGTGACAAAGACACCTGCGGCCATCAGGGCGATCCCTCCCGCGCGGGTCAGTGACAACGGAGAGATTTGTGCGCCGAACAGGCCGAAATGGTCAATCGCCGCGGCGCTGATGAGCTGTCCCAGAAGGACGAAGAAAACCGCGTTGCCCACACCGAATTTCGGTGCAGCCCAGGTGATGGTGAGCACGTAGAACGCCACCAGGCATCCGGCCAGAAGTAGATGTTTGGGCGCGGCAATCACGCCAAGGACCGCGCGCGGCTGGTTCAGCAGAAGCACAAACCCGGTGCTGAGCAACGCGACGCAAAAGAGGATCGCCGCCGCCGCGACCGGCGATCCGAGCCGTGTGCCCAGGGCCGCGTTCAGGGCCGCAAGAACCGGTATGCCGATACCGGCGGTGAGCATGACGAGGGCGTAGGTTGTCGAGGGGGGCATGGGGTTTTCTCCGGCGGATTTGATGTCCGCAGGTAACCATGCGGGACGCCCGTGATCCAGATCAAAGTCGCCCGGCGTGTCCGTGTGTTCAATGGTTTCCGGCCACAAAGGCCTGATCAAACAGGACTGAGGAGAGATGCGATGAAAAAGCGTGGTGTGGCGGCGGTATTGATGACCTTCCTAGCGGCGTCGTCCGGAGCAGCGCAGGATGCGGCGCAGGGCGAGGAAACCTATCTGAGGTATTGCGCGACCTGCCACGGGCTTGACGCAACAGGCCATGGGCCAATGCGATCGGTGCTCACGGTGCAGCCTGTCGACCTGACAAGGTTGAGCGCGGGCAATGACGGTGTGTTTCCCCTGTTTCGCGTTGTGAAACGGATTGATGGGCGCGACCCGCTCGTGTCCCATGGTAGCCCGATGCCGGTCTATGGCGACTATTTCGAGGGCGAGGATGTGGCGCTCAAGACCGACGAGGGACAACCCATCCTGACCAGCGCGCCGGTGGCCGACCTCGTGGCCTTTATCCGTTCGCGACAGGTCGATTGATGCGCTGAATTTGAAACAACCTTCTGCCGGGCTACGTCCTGCACAGGAGGTGCGTGATGCGACATTTGGTTATGATTTTGATGGCGGTGCTGTTTCTCGGTGCGCCTGCGCGGGCCGATGAGACGGCCATACGGTCGGTCATTTCGTCCCAGATCGAGGCCTTCCAGGCAGATGATTTCACCACGGCCTTTACCTATGCGAGCCCGACGATCCGGCAGATATTCAAGACGCCCGAGAATTTCGGGACGATGGTGCGGCAGGGCTATCCGATGGTCTGGCGCCCGGCCGAGACAAATTTCCTGTCGGTCGAGGTGATAGATGGGCTTTTGTGGCAGAACGTGATGATCCGAGATCAGGCGGGCGGGTTGCATATCCTTGAGTATCAGATGATCGAGCTTGGAGGTGTGTGGAAGATCAACGCGGTCCGCCTGCGCAAGGCGCCTGATGGCACGGCGTGATCAGAACTCCCGCCAAATACCCAGCTTGGCTTCGTGATTGTCATAGTTGGCGATCCCGGTGGTCACCCCGAACTCGATGAACTGCTTGCCTTTGCGGGCATTTCGTTTCTTGCGTTTGCCCCGTTGTTTGCGTTGCTTCAACTCGAACACGACCGATGGCGCGAATTTAAGATAGTCGTCGCCCTTGGACTGCATCCCGCCTTGCAATTGCAGGATCACCTTGGTGCGTTTCGTGGCGCTGATCCCGAAAGTGAAGTCTGCCTCGATCCGATCACCCAGGGTGCTCGCGCCGAGGATGGCACGGGTGTCGAGCGTGATCCAACCGTTGCGCTCGCGCCAGGTAAAGCCGCGGCCCACGGAGAACCCCGGCCTGAATACCGTCTCGCCATTCACCTGGCCCGCACCGATTTCGGCGGCAAACAGGAAATTCCGGTAAGGTTTGAAGACGGGGATACGGGCAAATGCGATGACCTTGTCGGTGGCAATCTCGCTGCCGTTGTAGTCGATCCCGAGGGTGATACGATCGGTCAGGCCGTATTCGGCATAAACCGATCCATATTGCCGGATCGTGCCGAATTCTTCGATGTATTCGGCATTGGCATGGGCCGAAAAGAACACGTTGCCCTTGCCGCGCGGCCATGGACCCGCCTGAGCGTGCGTGGCGAAGACCAGCAATAGAACGACCAGGCGAAACATGGTTACCTCCGCGTTAACCATCCTTAAAAAGAGTAAAGCGAGTGTTAAGGCGGCTAAGAATTTGCCCGTGGCGGCGAACCTGTTAGGCTGAACCCAGCCAGGAGGTGCAACATGCCTGTTATAGCCAAATCCACCAGCCATCAGACCGTTATCACCACGTTCGAAATGACGCCCGGAACCTGTCAGGATCTGCTTGATCTGCTGACCGCGGCCTATACCGATTTTATCTCCAAGCAGCCCGGATTTGTCGCTGCGGGCTTGCATGTCAACGATGCGCAGACACGGATCGCCAACTATTCCCAATGGAAACAGCGCGAGGATTTCCAGGCCATGCTGCGCAGCGACGAGATGCGCCGGCGCAATCGTGAGATCAACGAATTGTGCAAGAGTTTCGAGCCGGTGATGTACGATGTGGCGGCGACCTTTGACTGATTTGCATCAAGGTGCGGGCCGTTAGGATGTGCCAAGGTCGGGAAAACCAGAATTGGAGCTTTCCCGATGTACAACAACATTCTCGTCCCGATTTCCTTTGACCAGGACCGTGATGCGCAGGGCGCGATTGATATCGCGCGGACCCTGGCCGCCGAAGGCGCGACAATCACCTTGATCCATGTGATCGAGCAGATCCCCGGCTATGCCGCCTCACATCTGCCGCCGAACTTTGTCCAGGAAAAACACGCAGTCCTTCATGCCGACCTTGAGGCGATGGCAAGCAATATCCCGAACGCCACGGCCGCGGTCGTGTCCGGTCATGCCGGTCGGACCTTGCTCGACTGGGCCGAGGAACATGATGTCGATTGCATTGTCATCGCCAGCCACCGCCCCGGCATGCAGGACCTGTTGCTGGGCTCGACCGCGGCCAAGGTGGTGCGCCATGCGGGATGTGCGGTGCACGTTCTGCGTTAGGAGTCCGACACCGGCGCAAATGTGCTGGTCCCGGAAACGATCGCCGTGCTAGCCCTTGGGCATGGAAAAGATGATTGCCCTCTGGTCGCATCCGCGATCCATGTCCACCGCCACGGAGCGGGTCATGCGCGAGCGTGGCGACCTTTGGTGCGCGCATGAGCCGTTCATGTATGACTACTACGTGCACCGCAAGGTCGCCCGGATGCCGCATTTCGACGTTCAGGACGACCACCCGATCACCTATGAGGCGATCCGCGACATGTTGCTGGCCAAGGCCCGCCAGGGGCCGGTGTTTTTCAAGGACATGGCCTATTACGTCGTGCCGCGTATCCTGGATGATCCGGGCTTTGTTGATCGGCTGACGCATGTTTTTCTCATTCGCAATCCGGTCGCCTCGATCTTGTCTTACTACCGTCTCGACGCAGGGGTGACGCAGGAAGAGGTGGGGATCGAAGCGCAATGGAGGCTTTTTCAGGGACTTCGGGAGCTCGGCGCCGCGCCGATCGTGATCGAGGCGGAAGAGGTTCAGGAGGATACCACCGGTGTCATGTCGGCCCTGTGGGAGCGGATCGGATTGCCCTTCCGGCGCGAGGCGTTTGAATGGCAAGCGGACGTGCCCGAGGACTGGAAACAGGTTGGCAACTGGCATGGTGCGGTGAGCGCCTCCGCAGGCATCCGCCCAATCGACGCCGGGGAGGCCGCCCGCAAGCAAAGGGAATTCGACGAGTGCGTGAAGACAGCGCCGCATCTTGCGGACTTCCTGTCGCACCACCGCCCGTTTTATCAAAAGCTGCGGGCGCACGCGCTCTCGACCTGAGGGGGCGATCAGGCGAGCCGAACCATCAGCATCATGGCCACCAGGGCGCAGCCGATGCCCGCGTATTCGCGGAAGTAAAGCTGTTCGTCGAAATAGAGCACACCGATGATGCAAAGCGCCAGAAGGGTGAGCATGGAATAGGCCACCCCGGCCTGTGCCAGAGTGACATGCAGCAAGGCAAAATACCACATCACGGCCGACGCCGCGTAGAGAAGGCAGCCGGTGATGACCAGGGTCGAGTGCACCGGTTGCCCGCCATCCGCTGCCACTTTGATGAGGTAGTCGCCCAGAATAACGATGAGCGCGGTGGTCAATGAAAATGCAAATCCAAAAATGAGGGCAGTCATGAAATTCCCCTTTATGCAGAGGGAGGAGATAAAATACTCGCTAAAAATGCGCCCCGGGGCTGCCGTGCCCCGAGGCGCGGGTACAAATAAACAAACAAATAGTTAATGCTTCGAAGATGAGGCAAAGGCCGGTTTGCCACAAGTCAGGAGAACCTTACCCGGGGCGTTCTGGCCGAGAATGCCGGAGAAACGGGTTTATCCGCCTTTGCCTGCGGTGGCCTGGCCTGCGGGTGGTTCGGCCAGGACGACGCGGTTGCGACCGCCATCCTTGGCCTGGTAAAGCGCCCGGTCCGCCTCGCGCAAAAGCTCCTGCGGCGAGGTGCCATTGGCCGGGAATGACGCGACGCCGGCGGATATCGTCACCTTGGGCAGCGCACGGTCATCGTAGCGAAGGACATTGCTTTCGATCTTCTGGCGGAGGGCTTCGGCCCGTTCCAGGGCGTTTTCCGGTGTCGTGTCCGGCAGGAGGATCGAAAATTCTTCCCCTCCGAACCGGGCCACGGTTTCCGGGCCGCTGAACATTTCCATCATGACATCCGAGATACTCCGCAGGACCAGGTCGCCCGCATCGTGGCCGTGGGTATCATTGAATTTCTTAAAGTAATCGGCATCAAGCGAGATCAAGCCGATAGATTGCCCATGTCTTTCGGATTGGCTGAGTTCGCGACGGCACAGTTCCAGGAAGTAGCGCCGGTTATAGAGGCCCGTCAAAGGATCCTTGGTTGATTGGTCGCGTAACTCGTCGCGCAGCTTGACATTGGCGATGGCCAGGCTGATCCGTTCGGAGCAACGGATCGCAAATTCCACCCGTTCCGCGGGGATTGGTGGCGCATCGCCGCCGTGGTCCTCCGCGGCAAAGCGGATGTGCAGGAGGCCCACCGTATCCCCATGGGCGATGATCGGAATGCAGAGGTAACGCCCGTCAAAATCATCGGTGATGCTGTCGGAGACGTGGTTGCAACTGAAGTTCACCTCGCCTTTTTCGTACTGATAGAGGCGTCCCCGGCGCAGCCCCCAGCATTCATCCGGCTGGATATGGGCTTTCGGAGTTTCGATCCCCCAGGAGCAGGCGCCATCCAGTACGTCGCGCGAGTTGCTGTAGATATAGAGTTCGCCCGCCGAGCTCTCGAAAAGCCGGCTGAGAAACTTGCCCACGATCAGCAATAGCTCATCCAGCGACTTGCAGCTCTGCAACCATTCGTCCAGTTGCGACAGGCCGCGCGCTTCCTGCTTGCGGGTCCGTTCATGGGCGAGCGCCTCGTTCGCCCTGACCTCCGCCGCCTGCGACTTCTTGCGCTGCGCCTCAAGCTCCACCTCTTTGCGGCGCGCCTCGGTAACATCGGTGAAGGTGACTACGAAACCGCCGGATTTCTTGGGGCGGGCAGTGGTTGCGACGACCGCGCCCGAGGGCATCACCCGGTCGAAGGAAAAGGGCGCCAGTTGGTCAAACCGCTTTTCGGCCTTGGCGGCGGTGTCGGCATCGAATTCACCCCGTGCGACTGCCATGCTCAGGAAATCACGGCGCCGCATGCCGGGGTGAAGATCATCCGGCCCCAGCTCCAGTACATCGAAGACCCGCTGATTGTGCATTTCGCATATGGCATCTTCGGACCAGACCAGAACACCCTGTTCCATGGAATCGATCACTTCGGCAATGGCGTCCTGGGTGTCGGTCCGTATGGGGCGCACGTCGCCGCCACCGCCATTTGGCGGTCCTTTTGGTTCCATGTTTACAGAACCCGATTTGGCGGGTGTCGTCATTGACAGGTCAACCCTTCCGGATGTCGAACGCCTTCCGATGCCACAAAAACCTTTCGGGAGTGTTTGCGATTGCCGCCTAAACCATGGCGCGCCGGAACAATTGCCGCGGAGTATCATTTAGATGCAAATGGGACATCAGCAGGATTTTGTTTTATTTCATGTATTTAGCCTTCCTCCCGACTTTGGCGGCGCAACAGATTGCAACAAGAATTAGCTAAAGTTTGAAGCGGATGACTGGTGTGCAATTGGCAACGGTGCGGCGCCAAAAGCAGTTGAGAATTGACGCGCTGGGCTTAATTCTCTATCTGAGGTTGCCAGAAAATGCTGTAACGGTGCCTCGAAAAACTGCTCACCAAAATCTTAGAAATCTCGGTGTCCGGTCTGGCAGCGGCACCCAAAACGGCAACCCGCAGTCGTAAAATTCAGGTGCATCTTTATGAATGGAAAAGCTGCGGGCAGATGGAAATTTTCACCCTTCAGCTGTCCCGAGGGCAGGTTGGTTACTGCCAGATCCTATTTGATTGATCGGATCGTACCGAAATGTGAAGTTATCATGTTGCCGCAGAAGACGGCGGAGGGTGGGACGCTTACGTTTGAGCTCAAGCGCCAGACTTCAGCTTTCGAAAAGCTCGGACGCCGACGTTTTAACCCCTTTGACAGACCCTCGCATACCAAACTGAGCGATGGCGAGATCTTTATAGATCTGAGGCGCAGATTTCCCCAGAACTGGGCGCACTTTTTGAACAACCATCTGCCCATGTGTTTCGCGATGATGAACCACTTGGACCTAACCCCTCAGCAGATCTTGTTGATCCTGCCGGGCAAGACGCCGGGATACATCGTTCAGGCGGCAGATTTTTTCGGGTTCCGCTCGCTTTGTACAAGCAATAGTGTTGAAGGTCTTGGGATCGAATTCGACATGGAGCCCTGGATCGGGGTGAGATCTGTGCGGGCGGATTTGGTAAAGCTTCCAATGGTGACTGCTATCCTGAATGAACAGAGAGCAAACTGGCACGATACCGATTCTTTGCCCGAGAAAGTGTTCCTATCCCGGCGAAAGACCCGTGCGCTTGAGAATGAGGCGGAGGTGGAGGCGCATCTTGCTAAGGACGGCTATGTTAAAATCTACCCGGAAGACCTGTCGACTTTGGGTCAGTTGATGCTGTTCGAACACGCTGAGCGGATCATCGCCATTCACGGTGCAGGCCTGGCGCCGCTTCTCTATATCTCCGAAAATACGCGCCTCAGGAAATTGGTTGAAATTTTCCCCTGCGGTCATATGACGGATGTGTATCGGGTGATGGCGCAGCAAGTTGGTTGCAAATGGATCGGTGTGCGCGGCAAAATTAAGCCTGAGCATATCGGGCCCGCCTACGACTTGGAAGCTCCGTTCTTCAAGTATTCGTTGCAGTCATTTGAAGTCGACCTCGAGTCGATTGATCTCGCACAGGAGATGCTGTGCCAAGAGGAGGTAGCATATTGAAGAAGAAAAAGGTTTTCTGCGTTGGGTTTCACAAAACCGGTACGTCATCTCTGGGCGTCGCCTTGGAGGCGTTGGGCTATTCGGTCGCCAGTTTCCGCCCGTTTCAGCAGATGGCCAATAGCGACCATGTCGAATTGCACGAGGTCGAAGCACTGGCCCTCGAAGTGGCGGCGCAGCACGATGCTGCAAAAGACAGCCCATGGCCCATCCTCTATGAGATGCTTGATGCGTCCTTCCCCGGCAGCAAGTTTATCCATATCCAGCGAAACCGCGACAAGTGGATTGCCAGTGCTGTATCGGATTTCGGCACCCATCCCAATGCGATCCGGCAACTGATTTATGGCTCGTCGCATCCCGGCGGCAACGAGGCGGCCTGGTTGGAACGCTACGACCGGCATAATCGTGAGGTCAAAGAGTACTTTGCAGGCCGCGATGCCGATTTCATCTCGCTGGACCTCGATGCAGGCGAAGTCAATTGGGAGAATGTGTGTGGCTTTTTGGGCGAACCGGTCCCGAACGTGTCATGGCCTCACGCCAACCAGCGTTTTGCGAAGAGCAGTAAGAAGTTTTACTACAAGTTGGCGCAGAAACTCGGGTTTTGACGACGCTGCCGCAGGGGCGGGACGACCGGCCTTTTAGCCATCTTGGGGCGAAACAGGCGTGTCGCGCTCCATACCCAGGCCATGCACGTCGATGACATCGAGGATCGTCTGACCCAGTTGATTGAAACGGTCGACCGGGAACTTGTCCATGTTGAGGCCAAGGCGCCCGAGGCCCAGGGTGCAGTAAAGCCCCATCTCAAATGGGCTCAGGCCAAGTGCTGCGCGATACCGGGCGAGAAGGTCGGCGGTCAGTTTTGACTGCTTGCCATACACGGTCGTGCAGAACCGCACGAGGTCGATGCACGGATAGCCGTCAAGCGCGGAGCCGCGCCAGTCAATCACGAAGAAGTCGCCAAAAAAGGAGCCTGGCCTCAAGATGCTGCCCCGCTCGAAAAGCACGTTCCCGGTCCAGAAGTCGCCATGCTCCACGGTGGTGAAGATCATCTGCGGCGCCTTCGAAAACCGGTCTAGATAAGCCTCGGCGTGGCGCCGTAGGGCAGGGGAGATTTCACTGTTTTCGCAAAGGGCCTTCAGGGGCGTGGTGAGATAGGTTGAAAGGTCGCTGAGGTCGTGTCGCTCCGTCTTTGTCTGCAGCGCCAGCGACGAAAGCCAAGATGAGACATGTGGCCCGTAAAACCGCTTCTGCTTGAAGCGGATCAGGCGCGAGGAAGAGAGCGGTGCAAGCCTCCGGAAGGCTGCATATGTCTGCTGATCATGTGTCCCCTCATGGACCGGCTGGGCGATATGATGGCCCACGTCCCGGTCAACGCGCTGCACGATGGTCTTTGCTTTGCTGACGTCTTCCCCAACCACGTTCGGAAACTGCGGATTGGATACCAGGAGGACGATATCGTCCTCCCGCTTGCGGCCATCCACGAAAAAGGCCAGCGATGCATCCGCGATATCTGCCTTGCCGGTCGGGCGCGGCACTCCGCGGGTGGAGGCGGCATCGAGGGCGTTGTCTGTCGCGGAAGAGATCATCTCGACAATATCGAAGACATATTCTTCAACAGGCTTCAGCATACTTTTTCGCCTTCTTCGACCGAGAAACGAGGGAATTGGTCGTCAAGTCGAATGCTCGCGCAGGAAGGCGCAATGACAGCCTGTCTTTTCTGGCCAGGCTCTCCGTGACGCCCTGCGGAAGGTTGTTCGCAGAGAAACCGGCAAAATCGCCCAGGTATTCTGGAAACCGCGCATCCGGAAAGGCCAGAATGCGTTGGTTGTCATCGAACCCGGCATCCTTGAGGATTGCCTCCAACCCGTTCCAGGAATGCAGGTACCCGGTCGTGCGCCCCAGCCTGGCCTTGTGCCGGATGCGTTTCTGATATCCCCTGGGCAGCAGGCTGCCGAACCGAACGCCCAGATGTTCATCCCGGCTTCCCAGGATGTATTTCAGCGACAAGCGGTTCTTGGTGCTCAAATAAAGACGCCCGCCGGGTTTCAGCACGCGGTAGATCTCACCGATATACTTGCGATGGAAATCGGCGGGGTCCATTTCGGTTCGTCCGGCGCACCATTCGAGGACATAGTTGCAAAAGACGACGTCAAAGCTCTCGTCGTCATAGGGCAGTTGACCGCTCGCACCACCGGTCGAGATATCGACATTCTCAAGGCCCTCCTCATCGCACCAGATCCGCGAAAAAGCGGCCTGAAGCGGCACCACTTCGATTGCCGAAACGCTCTTGGAACGCTGCGCGATGATGCGGATATGCTGACCCAGGCTGCTACCGATTTCGAGGACATCATCGGTGTCGCGGATGCCAACGGCATCGAGGTAGGACATCCGTTTTGCATCCGTCAGGTAAGTCAGGTGATGGTTGTGCTTTTCAAGCGCCGCAACACATCCGATTGCCTTGGCATCTTTGATGATGCTTTCGAGCTTTTCATTGGCCTCCGGTTCCTCATGACTGCTCTGGTCAGCCAAAATACGTACGCCGTTTTGATACTCGAACTCAGTGGTTCCGGTCTTGCTCATGGGGCCTCACTTGCTTTTCTACGCTTCATATCGCCGAGAATTTCTTTGAAAGCAAATTATGTCGAGAGTGAAGCCAACATGTGGTGCCACTTTGAACTAGCGTAGAGCAAATGCATTCGTGCCCTTCGCCAAAGAAACTACTCCGTTACAGAGATCGAAATCAAACTGGTCGCGGGCGATGATGTGTCCTGCCCAACAAAAGCCATGCCGGACAACCGATGGCAGTAATGCCATCAATCGAGATGACCTGACCGTAACCAAAACTATGCTTCGGATGTTTAAGTGGTGCCCGGGGGCGGAATCGAACCACCGACACGAGGATTTTCAATCCACTGCTCTACCCCTGAGCTACCCGGGCACGGGGAACGCTTCGGCGTTCGGGTGCAGGCGTTCTAGGCGAGGTGGGGCAGGGTGTCCAGAGGGATTGATAACTTTTTCAATGGGGTTTGGGCGGGTGTTGCGTTAGCTGCTCAAATGCCTCTTGTGCGTCCTCCGGATCCTGGCACGGCACGGCATAATCGCCTTTGAGCCACTTGCCGAGATCAATGTCCGCGCAGCGTTTCGAGCAAAACGGGCGATAGGCGGCAATCGTCTCTTTTTCGCAAATGGGACAGCTCATGTGATGATCTCGCTCAGGGCCACGCGGTCGCGTTTGCGTTGCAGTTCAAAATGGCCCAGGGGGGTCCAGCCGACAAGGGCGGTTTCGACCTGATCGGCCCGGAAGGCCGCCCGCAGGGTTGTTTCAAACTGGCGGCGGTCTTTCTTGTTCATCGGCGCCAGGTCGAGGGTGATTTGCCCCCCGATACCACGCAGGCGAAGCTGCCGGGGCAATTCGCGTGCGGCGGCGAGGTTGGCCTTGAGCCCTGCGGCGGGTGAGGTGTCTGCACCGGTGTTCACGTCCACGGCCGTCAGGGCACGGGTCGGCTCCACATAGATGGAGGCCCCGCCGGGCAGCGGAGCCTTGACGTCGCGCAGCATGTCGATCTGATCGAGCACGCCAAGATCGGCGAAGGAGGCGGCATCGCTGTTGACGTCCGCGGGTTCCACCCATTCCCGCCAGGCCAGCGTATGCGGGCCATCGCCATCAAGGAGTTTTTCGGGGGCTGTGCCGGTCGCGTCGCCGGTAACGGTGGCAGCAAGGTCGCGCATCTGGGCGATGTCCTGGGCGATGTCGTCCGCATCGGCGTCGGCGCAGGAGGAGCGCAGGATGAGGCCCATCGCGTTGCCTGCCATCTCTTCATGGGCGATTTCCAGCAACCTGTCGCGGAGATCATCGTCCTTGATGGCGCGCGAGACGTTGATGCCGGGGGCGGAGGGGGTGATGATCGCGTAGCGGCTTTTGAACAGGAGCTTTTGCGTCACGGGCATGGCCTTGCCGGGTTCGGCAAAGCCGGTCACCTGGACCAACAGGGTATCACCGGGAGCCAACCCCTTGACCTGACGCAGAAACCCGGTGCCATCGGGGGTGTTGACGAACATCCCGCCCTGACCCTTGATCGGGCGGCCTGCCGTGGCGCGGTAGATGGTGCCGGGGGCAGGGGCGTCGGTTTCAAGCAGCAGGTCATCAAGGCGGCCATCCACCAGAAGTGCGGCGGCCTCGTTGCCGTTCAATTCCCCCAAAGCGATGATGCGGCCCTTCATGCGGTGTCCTTGTAGAGAGGGTAACCCGCCGCCCGGAGCAGATTGGCGGTTTCCGCCAGGGGCAGACCGACGACGGCTGTGAATGATCCTTCGATCCAGGGGATCAGCGCGCCTGCGGGCCCCTGGATGCCGTAGCCCCCCGCTTTACCCTGCCAATCATTGCTTGCGAGGTAGGCGTTCAACTCTTCGTCCGAGAGCCGCTTCATCTTGACGGCTGTCACCACGTCGCGTTCCCAGATCTGATCGCCCTGGCGGACGGCGACGGCGGTCATCACCCGGTGACGCCGCCCCGAGAGCGCGAGAAGGAATTCCGCCGCTTCGCCCTCGTTTTCCGGCTTCCCAAGGATGCGCCGTCCAAGGGCCACGGTCGTGTCCGCCGACAGGACAATGTCGTCAGGTTCTGCGGTGACAGCCCATGCCTTTTCCCGCGCCATGCGGATGCAATAGGGGCGGGGCAGTTCGGCTTTCGCGGGGGTCTCATCAATCTCGGGTGGGCGGATGTCATCCGCCACGATCCCAAGCTGCGCCAGCAATTCACGGCGCCGCGGGCTGCCTGACCCGAGGATCAGGCGCATGTTTTTGTCTGAATGTCGCATCTTACCTGGGGTCTGCTTGCCACGTCACCGGATGCGGACATTGCGCTTACTTGAAGCGATAGTTGATCCGACCCTTGGTCAGATCATAGGGGGTCATCTCGACCTGCACCTTGTCACCTGCGAGAACCCGGATGCGGTTCTTGCGCATTTTGCCTGCCGTGTGCGCGATGATCTCATGGCCGTTTTCAAGCTCGACCCGAAATGTCGCGTTAGGCAGGAGTTCCTTGACGACACCGGGAAATTCGAGCGTATCTTCCTTGGCCATGGTCTCTCCTACGTTGTGTTTTTCCGCATTGCGGCGGAACGCGCCTCTAAATGGGCCTGTTTGACGTGATTTTCAAGGGGATAATCACCCGAGGCGTTCAGATGTGACCTGCGTGTCGCGACCGGACTGCTCGGTCCAGTGGGTACGGTTCAGGACGCGGCCATCAGCCCGGACATGGGCGATGGCACCGAGGTCGACCTCGGCATAGGTCCAGCCGGGGGTGTTGAGGGTCCCGAGGCCAAGGATGCCGGTTTCGGGAAAGCCCATATCCGGCGGGCCGAAGATGCCACCCATGCCGGTATTTATGTCCGCGACGTGATTCCAGGTTGCCGTGCCGACAAGCGAGGCCATGACCGAAACGCATTGGTTTTCCAGCGCGCGGGCCATGGCGCCGATCCGCACCCGCCAATAACCCGAAAGCTGCTCGGTGCAGGAGGGGGCCAGGATCAGATCCGCCTCGGACAAGGCACGGCCGAGCAGGGGAAACTCGCTGTCATAGCAGGTCAGGATGCCGATTTTGCCGACGCCCGTGTCAAAAAGGCGAAGCGGGCCGCCGGGGACGATCTGCATGGGGCCACGCTCAAAACGGGTCATGATCTGCTTGTCCTGAACGCCGCGCCCGCCGGTTGGTGAAAAGAGCCGCGCCCGGTTCACCGGGTAGGGGCCGATGGCCGTGTCAAAAACCGGTGCGGATCCGGCCAGGATATGGACACCATGTCGTGCAGACAGGTCCGCGTGCAGATCATCCGCGTCGGGGAGCTGCTCGGACACGGCCCGCAGGGAGGCCGGGAGATCCGCGGCAATCTCGGGACCGGCCAGCATGGCAAGCTCCATCGAGGCATATTCCGGGAAAACCAGCAACTCGGCACCGTTTTGTGCGGCCTCAATGACCCAGTTGGAGATCTTGTTGGCGTAGTCCGCCCAGGTCGTGAGGGGATCGAGCGGATAGGCGGCGGTAGCAATTTTCATCGAAAAACCAATGGTGAGTTTTGGGTTGGTGTTATCTACGACCTCCCGCCGGGATTTGTAAGCCCGCATCTACAGCACGAGATGTTGTCAAAAGGAGTTCGCGTTGCTCACGCCTTTTAGTTTGCATTCAGGCCATGCAGGCCCTGGGGGACGTCCCCCAAGACCCCCGGGCGGCGCCGTTGATCTATTGTGTCACATGTGGGGTTTGCGTCCGAGGAGGAAGCCGGAGGCGGATGACGAGATATCCGGCGTGCGCGATAGCGCACTCAATCTGGTAACACTTATCGATTGCCGATAAGCCGGGCCATATCAAGCATACGCTGGGAAAAACCCCATTCATTGTCGTACCAGCCGAACACCCGAAGCAGGCCACCTGTCGAGACGGATGTTTCACGCCCCGACAGGATGATGGATTCCGGCCGGGCGCGGAGATCGGACGAAACAAGCGGCATGGTCGTCCAGCCAAAAACGTCACTCTGCCGGGCTGCGGTTTGCAGCAACTTGTTCACTGCGGTCTCGGTGACCGCCTCGCGGGTTTGCAGCGTTAGGTCAATGGCCGACACGCTTGCGGTGGGTACCCGGATGGCGCGGGCTTCGATCCGGCCTTTCAGATGCGGCAGGACCAGCCCGGTCTGATGCTGGGCGGAGGTGGTCGTCGGCACCATCGACAGGGCGGCGGCGCGCGAGCGTTCCGGGGCATCGCGGGGTTTGTCGATCGTGGGCTGCGAGCCGGTATAGCAATGCACCGTTGTCATTTGCCCGCTGATGATCCCGTAGGCGTCATCCAGAAGCT
The DNA here is from genome assembly GCF_030733385.1 of Roseovarius sp. MMSF_3359. Taxonomy (GTDB): domain Bacteria; phylum Pseudomonadota; class Alphaproteobacteria; order Rhodobacterales; family Rhodobacteraceae; genus Roseovarius. The sequence continues at coordinate 45,876 of NZ_JASHJC010000012.1, forward strand.
TTGCGAGAGGCGCAAGCGCGTTGGTGGTGCAGGAGGCGTTCGAAATGATCGCCTCATCGCCCAGCTCCGCCTCGTTCGCGCCCATCACCAATGTGATGTCGGCCTCCGCTGAGGGGCCCGAGACCAGGACCGCCTTGGCGCCAGCGGCCAGGCCGCGCTCGGCCACGGCGCGGGTGCCACCCATGCCGGTGCATTCCAGAACCAGGTCGACATCGGAAAGGTCCAGCGTGCTGATATCGGCGGCATCGAAAAACGGTATCGTGTGGTCATTGACCGTCAGCGACCGGTCGCCCGCTTTGACCCTGCCTGGAAACGGGCCGAAGACACTGTCGTATTGAAAAAGATAGGCGCAGGTCTCAAGGCTCTCGATCTCGTTGATGAGCACAAGGTCGAAATCCTGGCCGTTCTGCAGCAGGATGCGCAGGATGGTACGGCCAATGCGGCCAAAGCCGTTCAGGGCAATCTTGATCTTGGGCATGAGGCACCTCGGGCAGCTCTTTTATCAATCGCTAGCCCAACGCGACCCCCGGGGCCAGTGGGGCCATACAATGTAGCCGGCAAGTCGATACAATAATGGACCGGGGCTGTGAGGTGACGCACAGAACCACCCCTCGCCATTGCCCGTCGATGGGCGTAAAGGGAAGGCATGACCAAGACCGTTCCTCTTGCCGAGGCGCGCAACCTGCCGCTCTGGCGTCGCCCGATCACGCTGCTGTTCCTCATGGCCGCGGCGATGCCGGTGGCTTTTTCCACATGGTCGGCGCTTCTGAACAACTTTGTCATCGAGGCGGCCGATTTCGATGGCTCCGACATCGGGTGGCTGCATACGGTGCGGGAGATCCCGGGCTTCTTTGCCATTGGCGTCATCGCGATCATCATCTTCATGCGCGAGCAGGTGCTTGGGCTGGTCTCGCTGATGCTCCTTGGGGTGGCGACGGCGGTGACGGCCTGGTTTCCGTCGCTGGGCGGTATCCTGACGATCACGATGCTCAGTTCCATCGGGTTTCATTACTACGAGACAGTCAACCAGTCGCTGCAACTGCAATGGCTCGACAAGGCGCGGGCACCCAAGGTGCTTGGCTGGCTGGTTGCCGCAGGATCAGCCGCAACGCTGGTCGCCTATGGGCTTATCGTCCTGACCTGGGAGACGCTGGGGCTCACATATAACACCGTCTACATGGTCGCGGGCGGCTTCACCGCACTCGTCGCCCTTTTCGCCTTCTTCGCCTATCCGCAGTTCGAGGCACCCAACCCGCAGATCAAGAAGATGATCCTGCGCCGTCGCTATTGGCTCTATTATGCGCTGCAGTTCATGGCGGGCGCCCGGCGGCAGATTTTCATCGTCTTCGCAGGCTTCATGATGGTCGAAAAGTTCGGCTTTGAGGTGCATGAGGTCACGGCGCTTTTCATGATCAACCTGGTGGCAAACATGATCTTTGCCCCGATGGTGGGGCGGGCGGTGTTTGGCTTTGGCGAACGGAACGTCCTGATCTTCGAATATGTCGGGCTGGTCATCGTGTTTCTCCTCTATGGCGGGATCTACTATTTCGGCTGGGGGGTCCTTCTGGCGGCAATCCTCTACGTGGTCGATCACCTGCTGTTTTCCATGGCGCTGGCGCTCAAGACCTATTTCCAGAAGATTGCCGATCCGGGCGATATCGCACCCACGGCGGCGGTGGCCTTCACCATCAACCACATTGCCGCGGTTTTCCTGCCCGCGCTTCTGGGCTATCTCTGGCTGGTCTCACCGGCGGCGGTGTTCCTGCTGGCGGCGGGGATGTCGTCGGTGTCGCTGCTGCTGGCCTTCCTGATCCCGCGTCACCCCGAAAAGGGAAACGAGACCATTTTTGCCCGCTTCGCCCCGGCACCCGCGGAATAACGCCAAGAGATAACAATGCTCACCTTTACCGCCCTCACGACCCTGTCCGGAAAAGAACCCGCCGAAGCCTTGGCCGATGCGCTCGAGGCGCTCAGCCCTGAACCAACGGGTGTTGGCGTCTTCGAGATGGAGGATGGATCGGGTCTTTGGGAAGTCGGGGGGTATTTCGACGACAAGCCGGACGAGGCCGGGCTTGCTCTGCTGGCGACGCTCCATCGTGCGCGGCCTTTCGCGGTGTCCGAACTGCCCGAAACCGATTGGGTATCCAAGGTCAAACGTGAACTGGTGCCGGTCGAGGCCGGGCGCTTCTTTGTCTATGGCAGCCATGATGCGGGCAAGGTGCCCGAGGGGTGCGAACCGCTCCTGATCGAGGCGGCGATGGCGTTTGGTACTGGCCACCATGGCACAACACTGGGTTGCCTGAAGGCGCTGGACCGGTTGGCCGATGACGGCTTCGTGGGGCAGGCGGTTTTGGACGTTGGCTGCGGCACGGCGGTGCTGGCCATGGCGGCGGCACGGATATGGGACGGCACGATCCTGGCCAGTGATATCGACGAGGTTGCGGTCGAGGTGGCACGGGCCAATGTGGAGGCCAATGGCCTGACGGGCCGGGTGCAATGTATCGAGGCGGCGGGGCTCGATCACCCGCAGCTGGCCGAATCGGCGCCTTACGACCTGATCTTTGCCAATATCCTCAAAGGGCCTCTGATTGCGCTGGCGGGGGACATTACCGGCAGATTGCGTCCCGGCGGGCGGGTGATTCTATCCGGCATTTTAAATGAACAGGCCGACGAGGTGATCGCGGTTTATACACGGGCTGGAAACAGTCTCGAAGATCGCCGGGAGATTGGTGACTGGACAACGACAACGCTCGTTAAAAATGTCGAAAAATAAGTTATAAATCAGTCCTTTCCCGGCATCTGCCTTTCTTTTGCCACATTTCAAACTTAGTTTTTTCTTGATCGCGGTGGGGGCCGAGATCGCAGGTAACTGCCATGAGTAATACAATGACTAATTATGCCGGGTTCGAAGCCCGCCTGAAAAAAATAGATCGTAACCGCACCCGGATGGCGCAAGGGTATAAAGGGTCCGTCGACAAGGATGGCCTGATCGTGTTCCGCCCGGCCCGCCGGCAACGCGGCATCCCGCTTCGTGCGGTCGTGATGCTCATCGTCGGCTTCTTTGTGTTCAAAGGCATGGTGATGGCGCATACCGGTGCGTCGATCTATGCGGATCGCGTTGCGGCACTCCAGCAAGGCACAGTGATCGAACAGGCCGGTGCATTCGTCATGCAGACCGACCCGATCACCGTGGGCATCGCGCAGCAGCTACGCCCGTTCCTGCAGTAATCCCGAAGTCGCCGCGTGTCTGATGCCTGTCCCGGTCAAGACGCGCGGCGCAATTCGGTCTCCCTCTCTCGGTGACCTCCAGACGTAAAACGAGTTCTCAAGTACTAAAGATCCCGCGCCCAGGTTCAGCGCGGGGTTTTTCGTTGTGCCAAACTGTTTGGAAGGCCGTGTCATGTGTCCGGACCGAGTTTCCCGAGGGCGGATAAGGAAGCAGCGTTGCAACAGGCCGGTTGGGTCGGCCGTCACAACGCTGTTTTTAACAACCCAAATGTGCAAATCGCTTTAGGCCAAGCTGGGGATGCAGGACACGGGCAAGACAAACATGCACCATCAGGCCAAATCACTCGTGACATACTCACGTTCGAAAAAGAACGACACTCGCACCACTCACGGTAATCTCATCATTTTCAAAACGACGCTCAGAGTAAATGCGCGTGATTACCTACGTACGCGCATCGTCGGGATGCGGGATGCAAGACGATGACGGCACCCTGCGACCGTGATGAACGAGGGATCGGCTCGGTTGCCGGCATTGGCAGCCTTTGAGCCCAAAGCAGACACCTTGATGTAACCAATACTCTTTCGAAATCGGGTTGCAATTCAGGTCGATGAACTTCAGATAAACACATGAAGGTTATTCAAGAAGACACTGCATTCTCCGCCTCGCTTATCACCGGCCCAACTCATAATTTTCTGTCTATTCGGTTCGGCCTTGGAATTGTGGAGCAACTTATTTTCACCGTGACTGGGAGTGAAAAACAAGGTCGAAACAATCGATCTATCGTCGAGGATGCTTTGGCAGCCCACAGTTCTCAGGTGCCAATTCGAAACAAGTATTATCCCCGCGAGGTGATTTTCCGAAATGACGATACGCCATCACTTGCCCACTACTACCGCATAGTTTGGAAGATATTCGAAGCTGCAAACACCGGACTTTAAGAACGTCCGGAATGGAGCCCTTTGCGAACACTGCTTCAGCCCGGAATCAAGGTGCGCAGCACCGCCGGGCAGCGCCCGACCGCCCCATGGGCGGGCGCTTCGTCGCCGTTTCAATCCCAACGATTGTTGAAAGTATACGTCACCATAAAGTGCGATGAACCACCTACGTGGCGCCCACCCGCGGTCGGGCGATGCCCTCTGTTTCAACTGTGATCGAACGGCCGATTTGTCCGCAAATCGGTCGTTCGGCCCAGAATTGACCGAATGTTTACCTCAGATGACCGGTTCGAGCCCTAATGTAGACGTCTTGAGTGTCTGCCTGCGCGGAATCAAGGCCGCAGGCCGCCGCGCGATCGGTTGCCCATTGAAGGCGCCATTGGTTCGAGCCAATGGGCGACACCGCCCGCAAGGGCTGGCGATTTGGAGAGGTTGCGCGCCGAATTGAGGTTTTTCGGACTTGGCAAAGATAAAGTGCGTCTCACAATGGTTGATTGGCACCCCACGGTCTGGCCATCGCGCGGCTCGTGCTTGGATTTCTGGTTAGTCCGCGAAGTGGAAATTCCGGAATCACAGGGTTTCTCACGGGGTATCAGGCATCGGGTGCATGGTGTCACCGGGTAGCCTTATCCCTCACGCCTGAGCGCCTGCGCCATGCAGTGGATACCGCCGCCGGTCTTGGAGATCTCGGCGGTTTCCACGGCGGCCACTTCGAAGCCGCGGGCGCGGAGTTGGTCGATCAGGACCGTGGAGGATGCCGGTGCAATCACCTTGTCGTTGCCGAGCGCCATCATGTTGCAGCCAAGCGCCATGGTGTCGGGGAAGGGGACGTCGATGATCTCATGCCCCTTGGCGCGCAGCCACTCGACAATCGCGGGTTCGGTGCAGGCCAGGCAAACGGCGGTGAGCTTTTCCGCCACGGGCACGACCATCAGGTCGATATGCACGTAATACTCGTCGATATAGGCGATCCGGGTCTCCCAACCTTCGGCGTCAAACCAACTGGCCACCTGTTTCGCGCCGGCCTCATTGGTGCGCGCCTCACCGCAGCCAATCAGGACGCAGCCTTCTTCGATCACGTTGAAATCGCCGCCCTCGAACGTGCCGGCGGTCACCATGTCATAGATCGGGATGCCGAGCTTTTCATAAGCACGGATCGCGGCATAGTTTTCCCCCCGACGCCACCATTGCGACATGGCGGTGATGAAGGCCCCGTAAGGCGTCATGCAGGAGCTGTCGCGGGAATAGACCTGCATGGTCAGTTCCGGCTCGGCCTCAAGCATATGCACATTGACGTCGAAATGCCTGTAGGCATCGACCAGTTCCGCATGCTGCGCCTGCGCCAGTTGGATGTTGCAGGGCGCCTCGCGCAGATGTTTACGCGAAAGGCTCGACGTTGCGCGATGGAAAAGATGCGCGGGAGATCCCAGAAGGACGTCGGTCAGCGGATCGGTTTCGTTGCGAAACCCCCATTGCGACAGCGGTGCTGTTCCGCCTTTCGGATTACGGCGTTGCAGGCTGAAACCATCGGTTACCTCGTCACGCGACATTTGCTGGCCCCCTTCTGGAAATGTGATGTGCATGGTCGTGGACGCGCGCCCCAATTTGCGGCGTTCTGCGGATGACTAAAGCAGCCTCCGGTGCATATTGACAGCAAAAAAGCGGTTTAGACAGCAAGAGGCCCCGCGGATCAGATCAACGCAGGGCCTCTGTTGCTTTCGCAAGGCATCCGGGCAAGGGGGGAGGGCCCGGGCGCGAAAGATCAGTGATAGATACCGATACGTTCAATATCGCCGCGGTTCAGGCCGATATCGTCCAGCTCGCGGTCCGAAAGCTGCGACAGCGCCTTGCGGGTTGCGCGGGTCTCGAAGAATGTCGAGACAGCGGCGATGACTTTTGCAACGGTGTGGCCGACGAGGCCGGTTGCGGCGTGGGTGCGGGTCGTGTCGATAACGGCCATGGTCTTATTCCTTCTTCTCCGGGGTCCAATCCGGTTTGTAACGGTTTGATGTCCTGACGCTCAGATAGGGATCGCCCCCGCAACCGACAACACTCGAAAATTGCATTGTTCCTATGCAAAAATTGCATGGCTCCTCCAGCGGTCACCCGGTTGTTTTCAAAGCATTTTAATTTGACGCTAAGGAATTGCCCGCCCCGAGATGCGCGCATTCTGCTTGGTGTTTGTTCCCGTTTCGTGCTAGTGGATGGAAAACAAGACAAGAGCAGGGCAGAAATCATGCGGGTATTGGGGATTGATCCCGGATTGCGCAACCTTGGCTGGGGCGTGATCGACGTGGATGGAAGCCGCTTGAGCCATATCGCCAATGGGGTGTGCAAGTCGCGGGGTGAGGACCTCGGCGCACGGCTTTTGTCCCTGCACCAGCAGCTGACCGCCATCTTCGACACCTACGCGCCCGACACAGCAGCGGTCGAGCAGACCTTTGTGAACAAGGATGGCTCCGGCACGCTGAAGCTGGGTCAGGCGCGGGGCATCGCGATGCTGGTCCCGGCGCAGTTTGGCCTCTCGGTCGGGGAATACGCGCCGAACAAGGTCAAAAAGACGGTTGTCGGCGTGGGCCATGCGGACAAGGCGCAGATTGGCCATATGGTGAAGGTGCAGCTTCCGGGCTGTGACCCCGCGAGCCCCGATGCGGCGGATGCATTGGCCATCGCGATCTGCCACGCCCATCACGCGCGCTCCACGGCGGTGATTTCGGAAAGGCTGCGCGCATGATCGGGCGGATCGCAGGCCGGGTGGATTACCGCGCCGAGGATCATGTGCTGATCGACGTGCGCGGGGTCGGATACCTTGTCTATTGCAATGAGCGGACGTTGCAGGCGTTGCCCGCGGCAGGGGAACATGTGGCGCTTTATACCGATCTTCTGGTGCGCGAAGACAATCTGCAGCTTTTCGGATTTACCTCGCTCGTGGAGAAGGAATGGCACAGGCTGCTCATTTCGGTGCAGGGGATCGGGGCCAAGGCGTCGATGGCGATCCTGGGCACATTGGGGCCTGAAGGTGTGGGTCGTGCGATTGCTTTGGGTGACTGGAATTCGGTCAAGGCCGCCAAGGGGATCGGCCCCAAGACGGCGCAAAGGGTCGTCAATGAGCTCAAGGACAAGGCGCCGCAGGTGATGGCGATGGCTACGGCCCCGGCGCCGGTGGCTGATAGGGCGGGTGATCCCGCTACGGATGAGGTGATCGAAGCGCCCACGCCCGTGGCTCCGCCTGCGGGGCCGGGCGCGCAGGCCGAAGCCCTCTCGGCACTTGGCAATCTCGGCTATGCCCCCGGAGAAGCCGCAGGTGCCGTTGCCCAAGCAGCGGGGGACGACCCGGACGCCGACACCCCCACACTGATCCGCGCCGCGCTGAAACTTCTGGCGCCGAAAGGGTAATGGATGGCCGAACCTGACCCCACTTTGCGCGCCGAGCCGTTGCCCGAAGATCAGGACCGGAGCCTGCGCCCGCAGGCATTGGGTGAATTCATCGGGCAGGCCGAAGCGCGCGCCAACCTCAGGGTCTTTATCCAATCCGCCCGGCAGCGGGGCGAGGCGATGGATCATACGCTTTTTCACGGCCCCCCCGGCCTCGGCAAGACAACACTGGCGCAGATCCTGTCCAAGGAGCTGGGCGTTGGGTTCCGCATGACCTCCGGGCCGGTCCTCGCCAAGGCGGGCGATCTGGCGGCGATCCTGACCAATCTGGAGCGCAATGACGTTCTGTTCATTGATGAAATCCACCGCCTCAACCCGGCGGTCGAAGAGGTGCTTTACCCGGCGCTGGAGGATTTCGAACTGGACCTGGTGATCGGTGAGGGTCCTGCAGCGCGGACCGTGCGGATCGAGTTGCAACCCTTCACGCTGGTCGGGGCCACGACGCGGTTGGGCCTTCTGACGACACCGTTGCGCGATCGGTTCGGCATCCCGGTGCGGTTGCAATTCTATACCGAGGATGAGCTTTACGAGATCGTCAGTCGCAACGCGACGCGTATGGGCGCGCCTGCCGATGCCGATGGTGCGCGCGAGATTGCGCGACGGGCGCGCGGCACCCCCCGGATTGCCGGGCGGCTTCTGCGGCGGGTGGTGGATTTCGCGCTGGTCGAAGGTGATGGGCGCGTGACCCGTGATCTGGCGGATCATGCGCTGACCCGGCTGGGTGTGGATCAGTTGGGATGCGACGGGGCGGATCGGCGATATCTGACGCTGATTGCCGAGGCCTATCAGGGCGGGCCGGTCGGGATCGAGACGATCAGCGCGGCGCTCTCGGAAAGCCGCGATGCGCTGGAAGAGGTGATCGAGCCGTTTTTGCTGCAACAAGGGCTCATTCAACGCACCCCGCGCGGGCGCATGCTGGCGCAGCGCGGATGGCAGCATCTGGGCCTGTCGGTGCCGGATGGCAAGGCCCAGAGCGATCTGTTTGGCAAGTAGCCCTTACTTTTCCAACTCGGATACCAGCAGCACGACCTCGTGAAAGGCGGTATCGTCTTCGGCCTTGGTCACCTTGGAACGGAACACACGATTGTCGACCTTGAAGGCCTCGAACCCGTTCAGCGTATGACCCACCTTGATGATATCACCCACATTGGGAACATGTTCGCTTGATTTTTCGAGAATGGTCGATTTCGGAATTTCGTTGATCCGGTAATCTTCTTGGCGCACAACACTTATCTTCATTACAGACCTCCTTGGAATTGATAAGACATCAAACTCGGAACTGCATGTGCGGGCAGTCTAGCACTGAAAAGCGGAATTCCTTAGGCCTTTGTGCGGGCTTGGCGGAGCGGCGCCCATGTTTGACGGCAGGGACAGGTTTGATATGGGGACGCAGGAAACTGCGGGGGCCGGGTAACATGACACCAGACGAGATAGAGAGGCATTTCACCCGCAGTGACGGCAGCTATCTCTTTGCGCGGTGGGGGCGGCCTGTCGTGCCGATCGTGTTTGGTGTCGATGATGCAACCCTGAGCGTGGTCAAGGGGGCGGTCGAGGCGGTTGTGGGGCTCGCCGGGGTCGGCATGGCGGAGACTGATCCGGAATTGGGTGCCAACCTGATGTTCTTTTTCTTCCGGGACTGGGACGAGTTGACCGAGGTACCGGATCTTGACCGGCTGGTCCCGGACCTTGGCCCGCTTGTGGGGCGGCTCAAGGCCGCCGATGCGAACCAATACCGGATTTTCCGATTTGACGAAGCGGGTGCGATCCGCGCGTGCTTCGTGTTTTTGCGGATGGATGAGAACCTGAGCAGTGTTCCGGCGGAAACCCTGGCTTTGAGCCAGATGGTGCAGACGATTGTCCTTTGGTCGGATACGGCTTTCGGCGATCGCTCACCGCTTGCGGCAATGCCGGACGAGGGCGGTGTGATCTTGCGACCGGAAATCGGCGACCTGATCCGGGCCTGTTATGATCCCGTCATGCCGCCGGTGGCGCAAGACGCCAGCCATGCGCTGCGCCTGAGCGCCCGTCTGATCGCGGATCGTCCTAAGTCAAATTGAGTGCGTTTGCGCGCACGCAGGGTATCTCGTCGTCCCGGCTCCGCCGTCCTCCTCGGGCCGCGTGGGGCGAGCGTGGCGCTTGATGGGGAGGCGGGGTTCGGGGTGGCACCCCGAGGGCTGCGTGCCCTGAACGCGAACTAAAATGGGTGAGCGGAGCGAACGCCTTTTGGTAACGGTTGCCTCAATATGCGACTTTTCCTAGGGTCCGTCCCATGAGTCATCAATTCCCTATCCGCGTCTATTACGAAGATACCGACATGGGTGGGATCGTCTATTATGCGAATTACCTCAAGTTCATCGAACGCGGGCGCAGCGATTGGGTACGACAGATCGGGATTGATCAGAACGCCATGCGCGATGACGGGATCGTTTTCGCGGTCCGCCGGGTCGAGGCGGAGTATTTCGCCCCGGCGCGGTTTGACGATGACCTTTTGGTTGAGACGAAGACGCAGGCTGTGACCGGGGCGCGGCTCATTGTCGAGCAGTCGGTCATGCGCGGCGATGAGCTTCTGTTTCAGGCGGTTGTCACTATTGTCTGCATCGGCGAGGCCGGCCAACCTGTGCGGCTTCCGGCAAATATCCGCCTGATGCTGCATTAAACACCGGAAAAACCCGCCATTTTGGCGATGTGATTGGCTTTCCCCTTTAAAATCGGCTAGCGTGACCCTCAATAAGGCCGGAACAAACCGGGCCGTCAAAAAAGAGCAGGCAGATGGAAGCAGAAACCCTGGCAATGGCACAGGAGATTGATTTCTCCATGTGGGCGCTATTCGCACGCGCAACCTTTATCGTGAAAGTCGTGATGTTGATGCTGATCGTGGCCTCGTTCTGGGCCTGGTCGATCATCATCCAGAAGTGGATCACCTATCGCAAGGCGCGCCGTGAGGCGGATGTTTTCGACCGCCGGTTCTGGTCGGGGGAGCCTCTGGACCAGCTTTTCGAAGAGATCGGACCGGACCCGACGGGACAATCGGAAAAGATCTTTGCGGCGGGCATGATGGAATGGCGCCGCTCCCATCGCAATGATGGCGGGCTGATCGCGGGCGCGACCGCGCGGATCGACCGCAGCATGGATGTGGCCATCGCCAAGGAGAGCGAGAGCCTGCAGCATGGCTTGCAGGTCCTGGCCACCGTTGGCTCCACGGCGCCCTTTGTCGGGCTTTTCGGCACGGTCTGGGGCATCATGAACGCCTTTATCGAGATCGCTGAGCAGCAAAACACCAACCTGGCGGTGGTGGCACCGGGGATTGCCGAGGCGCTTCTGGCGACCGGACTTGGCCTGCTGGCGGCGATCCCGGCGGTGATTTTCTACAACAAGCTGAGTGCGGATAGTGACCGCATCGTCGCAAGTTATGAGGCCTTTGCCGACGAGTTCGCCACCATCCTCAGCCGTCAGTTGGACAGCTAGGCCATGGGTGGTGGTGTCATTCAGAAGGCCGGCGATGGCGGGCGCAGGCGACGCGGTCGGGGGCGCTCGCGCCCGATGGCCGAGATCAACGTCACGCCCTTTGTCGATGTGATGCTGGTGCTCTTGATCATCTTCATGGTGGCGGCCCCGCTGATGACCGTGGGCGTGCCGGTGGAATTGCCGAAAACGGCCGCTGCGGCCTTGCCGGGCGAGCAGGAAGAGCCGCTGACCGTGACGGTGACCGCCGAGGGTGTCGTGATGATCCAGACAACCGAGGTGGTGCGTGACGAGTTGGTCCCCAAGCTCCAGGCCATTGCGGCGGAGCGCGACAGTGCGCGGGTTTACCTGCGCGCCGATGGGGCGGTGCCTTACGCGGATGTCGTGCAAGTGATGGGTGCGCTCAATCGCGGCGGGTTCAGCGATATTGGCCTGGTCACCGATACCGGCGGTCCGACGCTTGACGGCCAGGGCGGCTGACGGCGGCCCGGGATGAATACCGGTCAGATCATATCCGGGGCAGGGCATCTGGCCCTGATCGGCTGGGCGCTGTTTGGTGGCGTCTTCAAGTCCGAACCCTTGCCATTCGAGGTGACCGAGGTGACGGCAATTTCCGGCGACGAATACGCAGCCCTCGTGGCCCCGCAGTCAGCGCCCGAAACGGCGGTGGATGTCACCAGCCCAGAGGCACCTGACATCGACGACAGCGCCCCGGATCTCGGCTCGGGCACGGATGTGCAGCCGGAGGTGGCGCAACCCGATGTGGCGGCAACGCCGCCGCCGGACGAACGCCCCGAGGTCACCGAAGTCATGCCCCCGGCAGATGCCGAAGTGAGCGATGAGCCACCCGAGATCACGCCGCCATCAGAAGATGTGGCCGTCCTCGCACCCGAGGTCGCCCCCGAAGCGCAGCCGCGCGAGGCGGACCGCGTCGCGCCCGAGCCGGTGGCGCAGCCGGAGCCGGACGCGCAGATCGACGATATCGTGCAACCCGAGACCGTGCCGGACGAGGCCGCCGAGACGCCCCGCGAAGAGACCGACGCCACCGCGCCCGAAGAAGCCACGACCGAGATCGTGACCGAGGCCGAAGAACCGGCCCAGGCCGCGCCGAGCAAGTCCCTGCGTCCGCAGACCCGGCCCGAACGCCCGGCAGAGCCCGAGCCCGTTGAAACGGCGCAACCGCAGGAACCGGCTGAGACCGAGACGCAGACCGACGAGAGCGCGGTGAACGATGCACTGGCCGAGGCGCTTGGCGGCGGCGGAGCTTCGGAAACAGAGACATCGACGCCCAGTGGTCCACCGCTTACCCGCGGAGAGAAGGACGCGCTGCGCGTGGCGGTCAAGCAATGCTGGAATGTGGGCAGCCTGAGCACCGATGCCTTGCAGGTCACCGTCGTGGTGGGTGTGACGCTGGATGCGGATGGAAAACCGACCTCGATCCAGCAACTCAGCGCCACGGGCGGATCGGGCGGTGCGGTCAGCAAGGCCTACGAGGCTGCCAGACGGGCGGTTTTGCGCTGCGGGGCAAAAGGTTTCGATCTTCCCCGCGACAAGTACGATCACTGGCGCGATATTGAGATGACATTTAATCCGGAGAAAATGAGGATCAAATGATGAGACAATTCCTGACCCTCCTGACGGCCGCGACGCTATTGGCGGCATCTGTGACAACTCCGGTGGTGGCGCAAAGCCCCGGACCGCTGCGGATCGAGATCGACGAAGGTGTGATCGAACCCTTGCCCTACGCGGTGCCGGATTTCGTGGCCGACACGGATGCGGCGGCGGAGCTTGGGCGGAACATTTCGCGGGTGATCGCGGCGGATCTGAGCGGTACGGGACTTTTCCGGGAACTGCCCAAGGATGCATTCATCAGCCAGATCACCAGTTTCGCCAGCCCGGTGCAATATGCGGACTGGAAGGCGATCAATGCACAGGCACTGATTACCGGCGCGGTGAGCGTGGATGGCAACGGGCGGCTGGTTGTTCAGTTCCGGGTCTATGATGTTTTTGCCGGGCAGGAACTGGGCCAGGGGTTGCAACTCACAGGGACGCAGGACGGCTGGCGGCGCATGGCCCACAAAGTGGCCGACCAAGTCTATAGCCGGATCACCGGCGAGGGCGGGTATTTCGACAGCCGCGTGGTCTTCGTTGCGGAAACCGGCCCCAAGGATCAGCGGGCCAAACGCCTGGCGATCATGGATTACGACGGGGCGAACGTGAAATATCTCACCGACAGTTCGTCGATTGTCCTCGCCCCGCGGTTCTCGCCCAAGGGGGATCGCATCCTCTACACGAGCTATGAAACCGGCGAGCCGCGCATCTATGAGCTCAACATCGGCAGCGTCACCCGGCGGGTTCTGCCGACGCAGGCCGGCACCATGAGTTTTGCACCGCGGTTTGGCCCCGATGGTCAGACGGTGGTTTATTCGCAAGCCCAGGGCGGCAATACCGATCTTTTCAGCATGAATATCGCAACCGGCGCGAGCAACCGCCTGACCAGCGCACCGTCGATTGAAACCGCGCCGAGTTTCAGCCCCGATGGCAGCCAGATCGTGTTTGAAAGCGACCGGTCGGGATCGCCGCAGCTATACGTCATGCCATCCGGCGGGGGTGAGGCACGGCGGATCAGTTTCGGGCAGGGGCGTTATGGCACGCCGGTGTGGTCGCCGCGCGGCGACCTGGTGGCGTTCACCAAGCAGTCGAAGGGGCGGTTCCACATCGGTGTGATGCGGCTTGATGGCAGCGAAGAGCGGCTCTTGACGGCGTCGTTCCTGGATGAAGGGCCGACATGGTCGCCCAACGGGCGGGTCATCATGTTCACCCGCGAGACCCAGGGCGCCTCCGGCAAGGCGAGCCTCTATTCCGTCGATATCAGTGGCCGAAACCTGAAACCGGTGCAGACCGGCACCGGGGCCAGCGATCCGGCGTGGTCACCACTGCAACAATAGGTGATTACGCCAATTCTCATGGCTGACCGGCTGTGATAACAAGAGGCAGGGCAATGAAACATAAAGAGCGGGGCAAACCTATGACCTATCTGAGCAAGACAGTAATCCTATGCGCGGGGCTCGCGCTTGCGGCCTGTAGCAACCCGGACCGTCTCGGCGGTGCCGGTGGCGCGGGCGCAGGCGGTGCGGGCAGCGGCGCCTATGCGCCGGGCAGCGCGCAGGACCCGAAATCGCCGCTTTACTTCCAGCAGACCGTTGGGGACCGGGTGCTGTTCCTCGTGGACCAGTCGAACCTGTCGCCCGAGGCGCAAACCACGCTGGACGGGCAGGCGCAATGGCTGATGGCGAACCCCGAGTTCAACGCGGTGATCGAAGGTCATGCGGATGAGCAGGGCACGCGCGAATACAACGTCGGCCTTGGCGCGCGCCGGTCGAACGCGGTGCAGGAATACCTGGTAAGCCGCGGCGTGGCGCCAAACCGCCTGAAGGTGGTCAGCTACGGCAAGGAACGTCCCATCGAGATCTGCAGTGAAGAGGCATGTTATGCCAAGAACCGCCGGGCGGTGACCGTGGTATCGGTTACGCCGGTAAGCTGAGCGGAGGTTCCCCATGCGCCGATTTGTTGCCGTTCTGGCCTTGGTGGCCGTGGTGTCTCCTGCCGGGGGATGGGCGCAGAGTGACGAAACCCTGGCGGATATCCGCCAGGAGCTTTCCATTCTTTACGTTGAACTTCAGCGCCTTAAGCGCGAGTTGAGCACGACCGGCGCCAGTGGCGATGTCACTGTCGGTGGCTCTGCGCTGGACCGGCTGGGCGCGATCGAGGCAGAGTTGCAGCGGCTGACCTCCAAGACCGAAGAGCTTGAGTTTCGCATCGACCGGGTGGTGACCGATGGCACCAATAGGGTCGGCGATCTGGAATTTCGCCTGTGCGAACTTGAGAGCGGCTGCGATATCTCGACATTGGAGACCGGCAGCACCCTTGGTGGTGTGGCACCGGCCACCAATACCGGCACCGATGCGGGGGTGGCACCTGCGGATGAAGGATCCGGCGACGATGGCCCCGAACTGGCGGTCAGCGAGAAAGCCGATTTCGATGCCGCCGAGGCTGCGATGACCGCGGGCAACTATGCGGAGGCCGCCGGGAAGTTCCAAGCCTTTCAGCAGGCCTATCCTGGTGGTCCGTTGACCGACCGGGCGGGTCTTTTGCGTGGCGAGGCGCTGGCCAAATCCGGTGATCTGAAACAGGCAGGTCGGGTTTACCTCGATCTTTTCAGTACGAATGAAACCGGCCCCGCCGCCCCCGAGGCGCTGTACCGGGTCGGTGATATCCTGGGGCAGTTGGGCCAGACGGACCAGGCATGTGTGACGTTGGGTGAAGTTGGTGTGCGGTTCCCGCAAAACCCTGCCGCAGGGCAGGCCCAGACGAAAATGTCCCAACTGGGCTGCCAGTGAACACTGACCGAATCGCGTTGCTGCGGGACCGGATCGCCGGGCATTTCCTGCCGCGCGCGCCGACGGATCTGGGCATTGCCGTGTCCGGGGGCAGCGATTCGATGGGTTTGATGCATGTGCTGCACGATTGGGCGCGCGATGGCGGCCCCCGGCTTCACGCGGTAACGGTGGATCACGGGCTCCGCCCGGAAGCGGCAGAGGAGGCGCGCACCGTCGCCGCCCATGCCGAAAAGCTCGGCATCAGCCATACCTGTCTGAAGTGGGAGGGGTGGGACGGCCACGGCAACCTGCAGGATCAGGCACGCCGCGCCCGTTACCGGTTGATGGCCGATTGGGCGCAGGCACAGGGGATCACGCATGTTGTCCTGGGCCATACCGCCGACGATCAGGCCGAGACATTCCTGATGCGGCTGTCCCGCGAAGCGGGGGTGGACGGGTTGTCGGCCATGTCGTCATCGCGGCGTCATGGCCGCACGATTTTCTGCCGCCCCGCCTTGCGTACGACCCGCGAAGAATTGCGCAATGTCTTGCGGGAACGGAATGTGATCTGGATCGATGATCCGACGAACAGCGACACCGCCTATGCAAGGGTGCGTGCGCGCAAGCTGCTGGCGGAGATGGCGCCGATGGGGATCACGGCAAACACGCTGACCACTGTCGCGCATCACATGGAAGAGGTGCGCAAGACGCTCTACTGGTATGTTTTCCTGGCTGCGCGGGAGATGGTGAGCTTTGAAGCCGGTGACCTCCTGATCGCCCGCAAGGAGTTCCGGACCTTGCAGAACGAGGTCAAGAGGCGGCTGTTGCAATCCATCGTGATGTGGATCGGAAGCGCGGAATATGCTCCGCGTGGACGCGCGATTGACCTCTTGATGGAATCAATCCGGGGCGGTACCGGCATGACCCTGCAGGGCTGCCGCGTGATGGTCGAGCCGCATCAGTTGCGGGTCGTGCGTGAATATAGTGCCGTTGCCAACATGCGGGCGCCGGTAGGGGAGGTCTGGGACAATCGTTGGCGCCTGACCGGGCTGGTTAACGGCGATGCGCTGGAAATCCGCGCCCTTGGCCCTGAGGGTCTGCGCCATTGCCCGGAGTGGCGCACGAGCGGGCTGCCCGAAGCGTCACAGCATTCGGGGCCTGCGGTCTGGCAGGGCGACGAGTTGATCGCAGCACCGCTGGCCTCGTTCGGCGCTGGATGGCAGATTGACCTAGTGCGCGACGAAGAAGACTTCTTTGCCTCATTATTATCGCAATGATTTGCCACAGATTATCGTTGAAGAAGCACAGATGATCTCTATTTAAGACAGGCAGGCCCTGTGTTAGAAACGGGTCTGACCGATTTCATAGGAGAGTTTCCTTGGGCAACGCGAGAAATATCGCCTTTTGGCTTGTCTTGTTCCTGCTGATCCTGGCGCTGTTCAACCTGTTCAGCGGGTCGGGCAATACGCTGCAAAGCAAGTCGATGAAGTATTCCGAATTCATCACCGCGCTTGAAGGCGGCAATGTCAGCCAGGTCACGCTTGATGGCGAAAACATTCGGTTCCGCGATTCCGACGGCAAGGAGTACATCACGGTCAAGCCGCAGGATGCCGAGGTCACGCCTCTCCTGATCGAAAAAGGCATCCCCGTGACGGCCGAAAGTCAGGAGCAATCGGGCTTCCAGACCTTCCTTCTGTCGCTGTTGCCCTTTGCGCTGCTGATCGGCGTCTGGATCTACTTCATGAACCGGATGCAGGGCGGCGGCAAAGGTGGCGCCATGGGCTTTGGCAAATCCAAGGCCAAGATGCTGACCGAAAAGCAGGGTCGCGTGACCTTTGACGACGTGGCGGGCATCGACGAGGCCAAGGAAGAGCTGCAGGAGATCGTTGAGTTCCTGCGCCATCCGCAGAAATTCTCGCGTCTGGGCGGGCAAATCCCCAAAGGCGCGCTGCTTGTCGGCCCTCCGGGTACCGGTAAGACGCTTCTGGCGCGCGCGATCGCGGGTGAGGCGGGCGTGCCCTTCTTCACAATCTCGGGTTCTGATTTTGTCGAGATGTTTGTGGGTGTGGGCGCAAGCCGTGTGCGCGACATGTTCGAGCAGGCCAAGAAAAACGCGCCCTGTATCGTCTTTATTGACGAGATCGACGCCGTGGGCCGTCACCGTGGTGCCGGATATGGCGGCGGCAATGACGAGCGCGAACAGACATTGAACCAGTTGCTGGTCGAGATGGATGGGTTCGAGGCCAATGAGGGCGTGATCATCATCGCGGCGACCAACCGCAAAGACGTGCTCGACCCCGCGCTGCTGCGTCCGGGCCGGTTTGACCGCCAGGTCACAGTGCCGAACCCCGATATCAAGGGTCGCGAGAAGATCCTGGCCGTACATGCGCGCAAGACGCCGCTTGGCCCGGATGTGGATTTGCGGATCATCGCGCGCGGGACGCCCGGGTTCTCCGGCGCCGATCTGGCCAACCTGGTGAACGAGGCGGCGCTGACCGCCGCACGGGTGGGGCGCCGTTTCGTGACCATGGAAGATTTCGAGAATGCCAAGGACAAGGTGATGATGGGGGCCGAGCGCCGGTCCATGGTCCTGACCGACGATCAGAAGGAAAAGACCGCTTATCACGAGGCGGGCCATGCGGTTGTCGGGCTTGAGTTGCCGAAATGCGATCCGGTTTACAAGGCCACGATCATTCCGCGCGGTGGTGCCCTGGGGATGGTGGTGAGCCTGCCCGAGATCGACCGGCTGAACTGGCACAAATCTGAATGTGAAGAGAAATTGGCGATGACCATGGCCGGGAAGGCCGCGGAAATCATCAAATATGGCCCCGACGACGTGTCGAACGGTCCCGCGGGTGATATCCAGCAGGCCAGCGGCCTGGCGCGGGCGATGGTGCTCCGCTGGGGCATGTCCGACAAGGTCGGCAATGTCGATTACGAACAAGCCCATGAGGGATACATGGGCAATGCGGCCGGTGGTTTCTCGATCTCGGCGGCGACCAAGGAGTTGATCGAGGACGAGGTAAAGCGCCTGATCGACGAGGCTTATGAACGCGCCTACAAGATCCTGACCGACAAGAAGGAAGAATGGGAGCGTCTGGCCAAGGGCCTTTTGGAGTACGAGACCCTGACCGGCGAGCAGATCGTGCGCGTGATCAAGGGTGAACCGCCCGAGGCCGATGATGACGAAGAAGGCCCGGCAGATGACGGCACGGCACCTTCGGTGACCGCCATTCCCAAGACCAAGCCCAAGCGCCGCGGCGACGGCGGGCTGGAGCCCGAGCCCTCGACGTGAGCGGTACGGCAAGATCCACCGACTGGAACCCGGGCGCCTATGCCCGGTTTCACGATCTGCGGCTGCGGCCGGGATTGGATTTGCTGAATGCCGTCGGGCGCATGGGCGCAGGCGATGTGATCGACCTCGGTTGCGGTAATGGCGCCTTGGGCGAGGCACTGTCGGCGCGGGCCGCGGGGCGACAGGTTGTGGGCGTCGATGCGTCGCCTGCGATGCTGACCAAGGCGCGGCAGTCCAAAGGTTACACGAATGTCCAGCAGGCGGATATCCGCGACTGGCACCCGCGCACTGCGCCGGGCCTGATCTTTTCCAATGCGGCGTTGCATTGGGTTGGCGGGCACGAGCAATTGCTGCCACGCCTGGCGCGGATGCTGGGCAAGGGCGGGACGCTGGCGGTGCAGATGCCGCATCAGAACAAGTCACCGTCGCATCGCGTCTGGTTGTCGCTGGCCGAGGAGATGTATCCCGACCGCGTCGAGAAGATGGGAACCCCGGGCGTCATGGCGCCAGTGAAATATGAAGAGTTGCTTGCGCCGATGGGGCAGTTCCGCCTCTGGGAAACCGAGTATTTCCAACGGCTTGGCGCGGAAGAAGGCAGCCATCCGGTGCGTCGTTTTACCGAGAGTACCTATGCGCGACCGGTCCTTGAGGCGTTGAGCGTCGAGGAGAAGGCCGAGATTATCGCACGGTATGAAGAGGTGATGCACGCGGCCTATCCGGTGCGCAAGGATGGCTCTGTCCTCTTCCCGTTCCGCCGGATGTTTTTCACCCTTACTGTCTGAAACCTGCGCAACCGTTGCAAAGCGGTGTGTGCTCTCGCGCACAAAATGCAGTTTTGCGCGGTGCCGCGCGGGCATTGGGGCGCTGACCCAAACCCCGGGCGCCTGGTGGATGAGGTCGCGCTTTATCAGGGACCGTGATGGGCAGGTCACGATTGGTCATTTGACGCCGTGACCGGTGCCGCTAAGGTGCTCGGTGATGACCGATAGGAGAGAGCCATGCCCGCATTGATGCCGACGGAGTTTACCGCAAGGATTACCTGGCTTGGACGGGTCGAGAAGGGCGGAGAGGGCATTCGTTCGGTGCCGCTTGAGGCCGTTCATGCAAGCTATGCCGGGGTGGAAGGTGAGGTTCATGCGGGGCTGACGCGGCCTGCTTGTACGCGGGTTCGCGATCAGTACCCGACGGGGACGGAGATCCGCAATGTCCGGCAGTTTTCAATCGTCTCGGCCGAAGAAATGGCGGCCATTGCCGCAGAGATTGGTGTCGAGGCCTTGGCACCGGAATGGCTGGGCGCGTCGATCGTGATCGAAGGCATTCCGGATTTCAGCCATGTGCCGCCGTCATCACGGCTGCAGAATGCGGATGGCACGGCGCTGGTGATCGACATGCAGAACCGGCCCTGCATCTATCCGGGCAAGGAGATTGAAAAGGACCGGCCCGGCCATGGCAAGGCGTTCAAGCCTGCTGCCGAGGGGCGTCGCGGAGTCACGGCCTGGGTGGAGCGGGAAGGGCCGTTGCGTGTTGGCGACGTGCTGCGTCTGCACATCCCGGATCAACGCGCCTGGGCGCATTTTCAGGATCAGGCGCAGGCCGCCGAGTAAGGCGCGCGGTTCTGGATTGCCCCTGTAAATTCAGGGCTGTGGTGTTTCCGAAAAGAAACATTTGCGATGGTTGCCGACGCAAGAGCGGTGGGATATGTCGGATTTGCATTCTGTATACGATGGAAGACTCGGTAAACCCGGACTGACACGCCAGCCCGGCTGCCCAAACGAGGACCAATTATGAGCTACAAATCCGACATCGAGATCGCACGCGAAGCGAAGAAGAAACCGATCCAGGAGATCGGCGACAAGCTGGGTATTCCTACCGAGCACCTGCTGCCTTACGGCCATGACAAGGCGAAGGTGAGCCAGGACTATATCAACTCTGTTCAGGGCAACAAATCCGGCAAGCTCATCCTGGTCACCGCGATCAACCCGACGCCTGCGGGCGAGGGCAAGACCACGACAACCGTGGGTCTGGGCGATGGTTTGAACCGGATCGGCAAGAAGGCGATGATCTGTATCCGGGAGGCGTCGCTTGGCCCGAACTTCGGCATGAAGGGTGGCGCTGCCGGGGGTGGTTATGCGCAGGTTGTGCCGATGGAGGATATGAACCTTCACTTCACTGGCGATTTTCACGCGATCACCTCGGCGCACTCGCTTCTGTCGGCGATGATCGACAACCACATTTACTGGGGCAATGAGCTTGAGATCGACGTGCGCCGGGTGCAATGGCGCCGGGTCGTGGACATGAATGACCGCGCATTGCGGCAGATCAACGTCTCGCTGGGTGGTGTGGCCAACGGCTTCCCGCGTGAAGGCGGGTTTGACATCACTGTGGCCTCGGAGGTCATGGCGATCTTGTGTCTTGCGAAGGACCTGGCCGATCTCGAAAAACGCCTCGGTGACATGATCGTGGCCTATCGTCGCGACCGCAGCCCGGTTTTCTGCCGTGATATCAAGGCAGAAGGCGCAATGACCGTTTTGTTGAAGGATGCGATGCAGCCGAACCTGGTGCAGACGCTGGAAAACAACCCGGCCTTTGTGCATGGCGGACCTTTCGCCAACATCGCCCATGGCTGTAACTCGGTCACGGCCACGACGACGGCGCTCAAGATCGCGGATTACGTGGTGACCGAGGCCGGTTTCGGGGCTGACCTGGGCGCTGAGAAGTTCATGAATATCAAATGCCGCAAGGCGGGTCTTGCGCCCGATTGCGTGGTGCTGGTGGCCACGGTGCGGGCGATGAAGATGAATGGTGGCGTGGCCAAGGCCGATTTGGGCGAGGAGAATGTGGACGCGGTCAAGGCCGGTTGTGCCAACCTGGGTCGTCACATCGGCAACCTCAAATCGTTCGGTGTACCGGTTGTCGTGGCGGTGAACCATTTCGTGACCGACACCGATGCGGAAGTGGCCGCGGTGCAGGAATATGCGCAAAGCCAGGGGTCGGAAGCGATTGTCAGCCGCCACTGGGAGTTGGGCGGCGAAGGGGCCGAGGCGCTGGCGCAGCGGGTGGCCGAGGTGGCCGATAGCGGCGTGAGCCAGTTTTCCCCGATCTATGGTGATGACATGCCGCTTCTGGACAAGATCAACCGGATCGCCAAGTCGATCTATCGTGCCGATGAAGTTCTGGCCGACAAGAAGATCCGCGATCAGCTCAAGCTCTGGGAAGAGCAGGGGTACGGCAACCTTCCGATCTGTATGGCTAAGACGCAGTATAGCTTCTCGACCGATCCCAACCTGCGCGGCGCACCGACGGGCCATTCGGTGCCGATCCGTGAAGTGCGCCTGAGCGCTGGGGCGGGGTTTGTCGTGGTGGTCTGCGGTGAGATCATGACCATGCCGGGGCTGCCGCGCACGCCGGCGGCGGAGAATATTCACCTCAATGAAGGCGGGCAGATCGAAGGTCTGTTCTGAGTTGGATGGCGGGGCGACGCTCGGGCCTTGCGGCCCATCGCCCCGCCCGCCATCCCGTAGAGATGTGCAGTAAAAGGATGATGGAATGACGGCGCAGATCATTGATGGCAAGGCATTTGCCGCCAGCGTACGTGAGAAGGTTGCGGGCCATGTGACCCGTTTGAAGGAAGAAAACGGGATCACGCCGGGCCTTGCCGTGGTGTTGGTGGGCGAAGATCCCGCCAGCCAGGTTTATGTCCGTTCCAAGGGCAAGCAGACCGTCGAAGTCGGCATGAACTCCTTTGAGCACAAGCTGGATGCGGATACGTCGGAGGCGGATCTTCTGGCCCTGGTAGAGCAGTTGAATAACGACCCGGAAGTCCATGGTATCCTTGTGCAATTGCCGCTTCCTAAGCATCTGAACGAAGATCTGGTGATCAACTCGATCGCGCCGGAGAAGGATGTCGATGGGTTCCACATTTCGAATGTGGGTCTGCTGGGCACCGGGCAGAAGTCTATGGTGCCCTGCACGCCGCTGGGCAGCCTGATGATGTTGCGCGACCATCATGGATCGCTGAGCGGGCTGGATGCGGTTGTCATCGGGCGGTCGAACATCGTCGGCAAGCCGATGGCGCAACTATTGCTGGGCGATAGCTGCACCGTGACGATTGCCCATAGCCGCACCAAGGACCTGGCCGATGTTGTGCGCCGTGCCGATATCGTCGTGGCCGCTGTTGGGCGTCCCGAGATGGTCCCGGGTGACTGGATCAAGCCGGGGGCGACAGTGATCGACGTGGGCATCAACCGGATCGAGCGGGATGGCAAGAACGTCCTGGTGGGGGATGTCGATTTTGCCAGCGCGAAGGACGTTGCCGGGGCGATTACGCCGGTCCCGGGTGGCGTTGGGCCGATGACCATCGCCTGTCTGCTGGCCAATACGGTGACGGCCTGCTGTCGGGCCAATGGCCTTTCGGAGCCCGAAGGGCTGACTGCCTGACGGCCAAGACATCATAAGCGTTATTCTAAGGCCCCGGGATGCGTGTTCCGGGGCTTCTCTATTCCGGCGCGATGGGCATCATGGTGCCGGTGAGCAGGGCAATGTGGGTCTCGCGCCCGTCATTCAGTGCATAGACATCGGCTTGGACGATCACCAGGCGGCGCCCAGGTTTGATGACCTTGCCGCGCGCGATGAGCAGCTCACCTTGCGCCGGAGCGAGCAGGTTGATCTTCATCTCGGTGGTAAGCACTTCGTAACCATCGGGCATCACCGACAGCGCGGCGTAGCCGGCGGCGCTGTCGCCGATGCTGAAGGTCAGTCCCGCATGGGCGAAACCGTGCTGCTGTCGGCTGCCGGCCAGGATCGGCGCCCGGATCGTGACCGATCCGCCTTCGATTGTCGAAAGTTCTGCGCCGATGGTCGCCATCATGCTCTGCGCGGCAAAACTCTCGCGGATGTGCTGTGCCTTTTCCGGGGACATTGGAGATGTGTTTCCCATTTCCTACACTGCCTATCCCATTGGATAGTAAGGAGACTTGTTGGATGTGTGAATAGTTGGTTAACGGGAAAAAAGCGTGTTAGTACACGTAAAAGGGGTGAGCAGAAGTAACGAATGCCATTGAGTTCAAGAATAGAAGTTAGCTTCCGGGAGGTTTTTCGGACGGTTTTTTCCCGACTTACGCTATTTTTCTGGATCACGGCCATTCTGGGCGGGGTGATTGCCGGGCCATTCGACACATATGGCAACATGACCTGGCCCGGGCGGGCGGCTTACTGGACACTGGTGGTCAGCCTTGCTGTGGTCTTCGGGTATGCGCTGCGGGCGGTCAGTCTGGCGCTGATTGGGACAAAACGACAGGTGTTGCTTGACCTTGTTACCGTCGCACTCGTGACTCTCTGCTTTGCGCCGGTCGTGTGGGTGATAACGCGGGCGTTGAGCCCTTCCGCGGTGCTTGGAATGCAGCCCATGCTGACATTTGCCGGGTATGTGATGATGTGTACGGCGACGGTTGTCATTGGGCGAAGATTGGTCCCGCGGGCCGGTGTCCGGGCGATCGATCCCCTCGCGGAACCGGCGCCCGCGGAAAAGCCGCCGGAGCAACCCTTGCCAGCGCCGCGCCTTTTGCGCCGACTGGCCCCGGAAATGCAGGGCGATATTCTGCGCCTATCCGCCAATGATCACGTGGTCGACGTGGTGACGAGCCATGGGACAACGACATTGCGCATGCGCCTGGTCGATGCCATCGCCGAGATGGAACCCGTCGAGGGATATTGCGTGCACCGCTCTCACTGGGTGGCGCATGGCGCGATTGAGCGCGTTGTCCGGCAGAATTCGTCCAAGCTCTTTGTCGTTCTTTCCAATGAGGATCGCATCCCGGTGAGCCGCAAGTATCGTGTCAACCTCGAAGAGGCGGGCATGGTTTAATCCCGCACGCTCCGAAGCGGCAATGGCCGCGGCGTCGGCCCCGTCAGGACAGCCAGCGCATCGGACCGCATCAGCGACTGCAGGGTGGCATCATGGCTGCGCAACCCGCCGGTGTAGGTGCCATAAGCGGGGAGAATGATCCGGTTAGCGTCGATCAGGAAGGACGGGCGGGTAATCGTGCGGTGGCCGGTGTTGAGCGTCGTTTTTGGGTGGTAATGCCCTGATATCTCGTGATTTTCATCCGGGTCCGCGATGTGACGAAAGATCAATGGATCATACGAGTACTCGGCCCTGTGGCTGCCGCCGAGATCGACGGGGCCGGGGTCATGGTTGCCCTCGATCCAGATCCACTGACGCCCGGCTTGCAGCGCCGTGATCCAGAGTTTTTCCGCTTCCGGCAGGGCGTCCGCCGCCGCTGGATCATCAAAGCTGTCGCCCAGGCAAATGACCACCGTGGCGCTCGTCGTCCGGAGGTCGGCTTCCAGCCGCGACAGCGTATCGCGCGTCTCGTACGGGGGGAGCGGGGCCTCGCCCAGACGGGCGCGCCTTTCGGATTTTCCCAGATGCAGATCGGAGACGCAGATCAGGTTCTGCGCCGCCCAGTAAAGCGCCCCAGAGCCCAGAGCGGTCAGCGCCGCGCCGCCAAATTCGAAATCAAATCCGTTCATGGTCCGTTCTTTTGGCGCGAGCGGCACGTGTTGACAAGACCTAGTTCGACAAACCCGCCGCTTCCATCAACCGATCGGTTTCTTCCTGCAGGAGCCTTTCCTGCGCGGCACCATCCACCGGTGTCCGCCCCGCCTCCAGAAAGAGCGGCGCGGCCAGGGGCGTTACCCGGGGCAGGCGGTGCAGGTCGATCCGCCCCTCGACCCGGGCAATCATCTCTTCGATCCGCCCGAAGTCGATCAGCCCCCGCATTGCCTCTTCGCGGGTGATGTCAAGGAGCAGGTGATCGGGGTCGTATTTGACCAGCGTGTCATAGAGAATGTCGGAGGAAAATGTCGCCTGCCTTCCGGATTTCCGCGCCTGCGGCGTGTTGCGCGTGATCAGCCCGGCGATGGTCGCCGACGCACGAAATGTCCGTTTCATCAAGGTGTTGCCCGTCAGCCAGCTCTCCAACCCCTGGCGCAGCGCATCGCGGGTAAAGAGGGGGGCCGCATCGGTCAGCGGCTCCAACCCCCAGATCAGCGTGGCATAGTCGGTCGATACGAACCCCAGCGGATCGAGCCCCAGCTCTTCCATCCGTTTCGACAGGATCAGGCCAAGTGTCTGCTGTGCGTTGCGGCCCGCGAAGCCGTATATGCAGACATGTTCGCGCCCCTCATGGGGGAAACTCTCGATGAGCAACCGTCCTTCCTGTGGCAGTTCCGACATTTGCCTTTGCAGGTCCAGCCAATCGGCGGTGTGCTGGGGTAGGTCGGGCCAATCTTCCTGCGCAAAAAGCCTTAGGATGCGATGGCTGAGTTGCGTGGAGGTGGCGAATTTCGTGCCGGAAAAAACCGCCACCTTGGGTTTGCGCCCCCGGTCGCGGCTGACCTCAACCGTCATTTCGCGCAGGTTTTCATAGCGCACGATCTGACCGCCGATCAGGAATGTATCGCCCGGGGTCAGGGACGCGGCAAAGCCTTCCTCGACCTCTCCAAGCGGTTTGCCACCCCGTGCGCGTTGCAATCGGACCTTGAGCTTGTCGCTGTCCTGGATTGTGCCGATGTTCATCCGGATCAGCCGTGCCGCGCGAGGATCGCGCAATTGCCAATGCCCGTCGGGCCGCTGCAGCAGGCGCTGCCACTGGTCATAGGCCCGCAGCGCATAGCCCCCGGTCGCGCAGAAATCGAGGCAATCGTCGAATTCGGCACGGGTCAGACCGGCATAGGCCCCGGCGGTGATGATTTGTTGGTACAGCTTCGAGGCATCGAAAGGCCCCGCGCAGGCCCGGATCAGGATATGTTGACAGAGGACGTCGCGGGGGCCGGGGCCGCGCGGTGCACCGTCAAGGTCGTGTTCTTTCGCCGCCTCCAGCGCGGCGTGGCATTCGACGACTTCGAAACGGTTGGCGGGGACCAGAAGGGCCTTGGAGGGGGCATTGTAGCGGTGATTGGCGCGTCCGATCCGCTGCACCAGGCGTTTGACGTTCTTGGGCGCGCCGACCTGGATGACCAGGTCCACGTCCCCCCAGTCGATGCCCAGATCGAGGCTTCCAGTGCAGACGATGGCGCGCAATTCGCCGCGTTGCATGGCCGCTTCGACGCGCTCGCGCTGCTGACGGTCGAGGCTGCCGTGATGGATGCCGATGGGCAGGGCGTCGGCATTGGCGAGCCAGAGATTGTGAAAGAAAATCTCGGCCTGCGCGCGGGTGTTGTGAAAGATCAGCGTGGTGGTGTGTTGGCGTATCTGGTCCATGACCGCGGGGATGGCATAGGCCGCGCCGCCCCCTGCCCAGGGAGGCGGTTCCGTGGTTTGGAGCATCGCGATGTCCGGATCGGGCCCGGGATCCGCAATCAGGATGTCGCAGGGATCCGGGTGGCGCGCCAGATAGCGTGCAATCGCGTCAGGATCTTCGACGGTTGCCGATAGACCGACACGCCGCAGGCCCGGACAGATCTCCTGCAGCCGGGTGAGCGCCAGCATCAACTGATCGCCGCGCTTCGATTCTGCCAAGGCGTGGATTTCATCTATCACGACCCGTTTGAGACCCGCGAACATGCGCGGCGCGTCCTCGTAAGATGTTAATAAGGCGAGGCTTTCCGGCGTGGTCAGAAGGATATGGGGTGGGTCGGCGCGCTGACGCTTCCGCGCGGTTGCGGACGTATCGCCCGTGCGGTCTTCGATCCGAATGGGCAGCTTCATGTCCTGCACGGGCGTGCGCAGATTGCGTTTGATATCCGCGGCCAGAGCCTTGAGCGGCGAGATGTAGAGCGTATGCAACCCGTCATGCGCCCCCGCCGCGAGGTCAACCAGGGTGGGCAGAAAACCGGCCATTGTCTTGCCGCCGCCCGTTGGCGCGATGAGCAAGAGCGCGGGATCTTCCGCGCGCGCCAGCATGTCGAGCTGATGCGGATGCGCCGACCAGCCACGTCTGGTAAACCAATCCTGAAAGAGCGGGGGGAGGGTGGACATGCCGACAAGGTAGGATGCCGGCATGTCGAAGGAAAGCAGCTTTGGCGTTACGTGATCTTACTTGTCTCCGGCTCTCACCAGCTCCTCGATCACGGAAACCGCCCCCCTCGGACGTCTCAGCCGAAGAACGGCACGCTTTAGTGTACGATCTTTTCCTGTTTGACGAACATGTTCGCCCAGGCGCGGTCGATCAGATCGGGGGTCATCTGGTAGGGAATGCCCTCGAATTCGCAGATCGAGATCATCTGGTCGATGAGGAAGATCGGCTGATAGTTGGCATAGACGTTTTTGATGGTCGGGTATTTCACCTTGAGCAAATGCACCAGCGCGGCTTCGTCCAGGGGCATCTTCCGTTTCTTCGCAACCATCGCGAAGATCTTGAGGAAATCCGCCTGATCCGGGCCGTCGATCTTGATCTTGAAGAAGATCCGGCGCAGTGCCGCGTTATCGAAGATCTCGTTGGGGTGGAAGTTGGTCGAGAAGATCACCAGCGTGTCGAACGGCACTTCGAATTTCTCACCGGATTGCAGCGCAAGGATGTCCTTGCTTTCCTCCAGCGGTACGATCCAGCGGTTGACCAGTGCCTGCGGCGGTTCGGCCTGACGGCCAAGGTCGTCCACGATGAAGATGCCACCGGTCGATTTCAACTGCAGCGGCGCCTGATAGGTCCGCGCCGTCGGGTTGTAGACCAGGTCGAGCATGTCGAGGCTGAGTTCACCGCCGGTGATAACGGTCGGGCGTTCGCATTTGACATAACGGGCATCAAAGGTGCGCTTGCGGCGCAGCGAATTCGGATCGTCGACCTCTTCTTCGGCCTTCGAATGCACGATCGGGTCGTAAACGGTAATGACCTGACCGGAGTATTCGATGGCGCGGGGGACATAGATCTTGTCGCCCATCGCATCGCGGATGCCGTTGGAAATACTGGATTTACCGTTACCCGGCGGTCCATACATCAGGATCGAGCGCCCGGCACCGACGGCCGGCCCGAGATGATCGAGAAGCTCACTGGGCAGGATCAGGTGACCCATCGCGCTGGTTAGTTGATCGCGGGTGATTTGAATGTTGCGGATCGATTGGCGCTTAACCTGCTCGCGGTAGACCTCGAGTGGGACCGGCATGGCGCCAAAGTACTCCGACTGTGCCAGGGCATCGAGCGCGCGGGCCTTACCGGCATCGGTTAGCTGATAGCCCATTTCGTTGCCGCTATTGGCGTTCAGCGTACCGGTCGCCTCAAGCAGTTTCTGGGCGCGTGCCTGATCCACCAGTTCCTGCGTAACAGCGCGAGGCAGGGCGATCGCTTGTGCAAGTTCCGACACCAGATCAATGTTCTTGCGGAACATGGTCTTGATCAGGATATCGCGCATCATGACGATGGGCAGCCGCATGTCATCGAGGCTGACAGGGGGGGGCGGTGGTTGCACACCCGGGGTCACTTGCATGTTCATTTGTTTTAGCCCGCACTTGGTTACACGAATGGCGTGCCCGCACATCGCGCGAACACGGGACCAACTATGCCGGGGAAAGGTGCAGAAATTGTGGAGATCATGCGGCAGAGCCGCGCTTATTTGGCGGGTGAGGATCTAGCGTGGATCGGAAATTATGATTTAACTTCCGTATATTACGCCCAAAACTAGATAAAGCGCCAATGTGCTGCCCAGAGAAAAACCCATCGGGAATTTTTTCCCGCGCGACCAGCTTTCCCAATCGGGTGCAAGGTTGCGCAGGGGCGTATATTTGGCGATCCGGTGGGCCGTGAAGGCGGCCAGAAGGTTGGCGGCGAAGATCATGCCAAGGATCAATGTATCTCCGGGATCGACGAACGGCGCGGCGGCGGCCACGAATTTCGCATCACCTGCACCCACAAGCCCGCCCGCATTCAGCACGATGCCAAGCAAAAGGACGATGACCATTGTCGCCAGGCGCCATGGATATTCCGGGAAGGGCAGTGCGATCAGGCCGATCACCAAGAAGATCGCGGCGAGGGCCAAGACGGCCTTGTTGCGGATCTTCATGCTGCGCAGGTCGCTCATCGCCACCCAGATACAGATCGGGAGCACGAAAGGCAGGAACCACAATGCCTCGGCGGAGGTGATGTGCAGCGGCATGGGTGCGGTCCGTCCGATTAGCTTTCGACGTTGTCTTCAAGTGCTCGCAAGCTGCGTACCGCGGCTTCGAAGTGCTGCGGATGAGTGTCGATCGCATCGCGCAGAAGGCCTTTGCCAATCCGCGTATCGCCGCGTTTGACCGCCGAAAGCCCCAGCGTATAGAGCAATTGAGCGCGCTCGACTTGCGTTGTCTCGATCACCGGCAGCGCATAATTGCCTTGCGCACCCCGCGCCAGGATCAGGTTGTTCTTGGCGGTAAAGAGCGTGCGGTCCTGCCGGATAGCGTCGGAAAACAGCCGTTCGGCGGCGGGATAGTCCCCGCGGGTCAGCTTGGAATAGCCCCAGTTGTTCATGACTCCGGCAGGGCGGGTGGTCAGGCCAACGGCGATCTCATAGAAACTGTCGGCTTTTTCCCATTCCTGGTTGCTGTCGGCAATCATCGCCTCGAGACGGTAGCGTTTGAATGTTTCGAAGGTCGGCGGAATACTATCCAGAAGCTCGTCGGCCTTCTTCCATTCATTGTTGCGGATCAGGGCATCGGCAAGATCAACACGGTCGTCATCGGTCGCCTTCTTGTGCGCCGTGACCTTTTTCCAGGCCGCGACAGCCTCGGTACTGCGTTTGGCTCGCACCAGCGATTTGGCCAGCCCGCGTTGCAGGTCGATACGATCCGGATTGCCGCCGGTTGCGCGTTGGAAATACGCGACCGCTTCATTCGGGTCCGCGGATGTTAGCATCACGTCGTTCAGGTTGCTTTCGTCGATGACATTGACGTCCTGAAACGCCCGGTCGACATCCTGAGCGGATTTCTTTTCACAGGCCGACAACGCGATTGCGCTTGTCACGCACAAAGTAAGGAAAATAGGGTGGCGCATTTTTGCGTCCTTTTACTGCCTCTGCCTCGATCATGGTATCTTGCGTATCACGAACTCGCCGCTACCACGCCGTACCACTTTATAATCTTGTTCTTGTGCCTCACCATAATCGGAATTTTCCAATTTTGCGAGTGCTAAGCGCAAATTATCACGAATTGAGTCACTTTCGCCATTGTCGAGCGCATAGGCGCGCCTGAAAAATTGTTCGGCTTCGGCATTTTTACCCTGTTCGATGAGGACTACACCCAGATTGTTCCAGATTTCCGGGGATTTTCCATCAAGTTCAAGCGCCTGCCGCAGCAGTTCTTCGGATTGTCCAAGACGGCCGAGGCCGAGATTGGCGGTGCCGAGCCCGGCCAGCACATCGGCGGACATGCCGTGGGTCAGGGCAGCGCGCGAGAAGGCTTCGAGTGCAAGGTCATATTCGCCTGCCGCCATCAGGCGGTTGCCCACGACCAAGCCGTCGACGGCTTCGCCGTTTTTCTTCAGGCCGGGGGCGTAGGGATTGTCAGCAGAAGGACCCTGACTGCACGCAGCCAGGGCCAGAAATACAACCAGAAGCGCCCCCGCTTGCTTCATCTTGCCTCGTTCTTAGTTCACGCCCATGGTGAACAGCTTCATGATGCCCAGAATTGACGGTCCGACCAGAATGATCAGAAGTGGGGGAACTGTAAGCATCATTGTCGCCAATGTCATCTTGGTCGGCAGCTTGTTTGCCTTTTCTTCGGCGCGCATGACACGTTTGTCACGCATTTCCCCGGCGTAAACGCGAAGCGCATCTGCGACTGATGTACCGAAGGTTTGGGACTGTACGAGAACGGTCACAAAGCTCGAGATGTCCTGCACACCACAGCGTTCGGCCATTTCGTTTAGGACCGAGGGCTTGTCGCGGCCCGCCTTGATCTGATGCGAAACGATTTCATACTCTTCCGCCAACGCAGGGTAAGACGCCTGGATCTCGTTTGCCACGCGAATGATCGACTGGTCCATCGACTGACCGGCTTCGATACAGACCAACATCATGTCGAGGGAATCCGGGAAGCCGTCCGTTATTTCTTCCTGGCGTTTTTGCTGCCGCTTGGTGACCCAGTATTTCGGCAGCATGTAGCCGACACCACCGGGGCCCAGAATATAGAGCAACATCTGCTGCGTTGTGGTGTCGTTGCCAGCCTGGAACAGCAGGAAGTAGATCACGCCCAGGAGCAGGAAACCAAGGCCAAGCGCCATCTGCGCAAAGTGGAAGAAACGGACAGCATCGCGGTGACGGTAACCCGCCTGCATCAGCGTCAGTTTGATCTGGGAGAATGCCTTGGCGTCCTGCGGTTCTAGGAAGCTGGCATACTTGTCGAGTTTTTCGTTTCGGCCACCGGTGCGGAGCTTCTTCTTCTTTTCCGGCGCTTCGACGACACCGGAACGCGACGCTTTTTTGAGCTTTTCCAGGGGATCCTGACGCTCTTTCAGCATCAGTGGGATGGTTATCAGGATCATCAGCACGCCAAGCGTACCGACGACGATCAGCGGGCCGAACGGACCCAGGGCGCCTGTCAGAATATCCATGATCTGGGCAGTAAATCGCATCGAACTTCCTCCTCAGACCTTGATGTTCACAAGCGCACGCATGACGATCAGGTTGAGCACCAAGAACGCGCCGACGGCCAGACAGGCGGGGATGAACCAGGGATGTTCCATGGCTTCATCGTAGTAGTCGGGCTTGATGAGCTGGATACCGATGAGGGCCATGATCGGGAAACCCGACAGGAACTTGCCGGACCATTTCGCCTCGGCGGTGATCGCCTTGACCCGTCGGAACAGGCGGAAGCGCGCGCGGATCACCTTGGCCAGACCGGCGAGGATTTCGGCGAGGTTACCACCCGATTGCTGCTGGATGGTCACCGCGACCGCGAGGAATCGCATGTCCTGCATGTCGAGCCGCTCGGCCATATCCTTGAGAGCTTCACCAATATCACGGCCATAAGCGGCCTCATCCGACAGAACGCCGAACTCTGTTCCCAAAGGATCGGCAACTTCGCTGGCGACGATCTGAATGGCCGAGGTGAAGGGGTGACCCACCTTGAGCGAGCGTACCATGAGTTCGATCGCATCGGGGAGTTGCTCTTCCAGCAGCGCCATGCGCTTGCCGGCCTTCATGTTGATCCAGGTGAAAACGCCGCCGATGCCCATCGCCGCGGACACCACCGCGCGAACCGGAAGCGACGTCGAGGTGCCGACCGAAAGGCCCAGAAACGCAAGGACGCTGACGCCTATCATCAGCAGAATGAGCTGCTTGGGTGTAAAGGCAATCGCCGCCTTTTGCGCCTTGTTCGACAGGATCGAATAGAGCGGGATTTTGCGCGCCTTGAGGTGCTGCTGCATCTCCTTGCGCAGGGTTTCCATCACCTCTTCGCGATTGCCGGATTTGTCCAGCATGTCGAGGCGCCGGTTGACCCGGTTGTTGAGGCTGATCGACCGGCCAAAAACCGTCAGGTAAAGTCCTTCGACAAGGACGAGAACCCCAATGAAAATAAGGCCGTAGATAATCGGTTCCGCACTGATGGTCATAACACTTACTCCGCGGCGATGGGTTCAAAGATACTGGGCGGCAGGTCATAACCCCACAGCCGGAAACGTTCGGTAAAGTTCGACCGCACACCGGTGCCGGTGAAATGGCCGATGATCTTGTTGTCCGATGTCAGGCCGACACGCTGGAAGCGGAAGATCTCCTGCATCGAAATCACGTCGCCCTCCATCCCGGTGATCTCGGTGATCGACGTCATCCGGCGCGAGCCATCCTGCAGACGGCTGGCCTGCACCATCAGGTTGACGGCCGAGGAAATCTGCGAGCGGACCGCCTTGAGCGGCATCTCGATCCCGGCCATCGCGACCATGTTTTCCAGACGGCTGATCCCGTCGCGCGGATTGTTGGCGTGGATCGTTGTCATCGACCCATCGTGGCCGGTGTTCATGGCCTGCAACATGTCGATCACTTCCTCGCCGCGGGTCTCACCCACGATGATGCGGTCGGGGCGCATCCGCAGGGCGTTTTTCAGACAATCGCGAGGACTGACTTCACCCTTGCCCTCGACGTTGGGCGGGCGGCTTTCCATCCGGCCGACATGGATCTGCTGCAGTTGAAGTTCCGCGGTGTCCTCAATCGTCAGGATCCGCTCGGAATTGTCGATGAAGCTTGAAAGCGCATTGAGCGTGGTCGTTTTACCCGAGCCGGTACCGCCGGAGACGATCACGTTCAAGCGCGTCGCGACAGCGGCCTGCAGGTATGCGGCCATCTCCTCGGAAAACGCGCCGAATTTTACCAAATCATCAATGCCGAGCTTGTCCTTTTTGAATTTCCGGATCGAAACCAGGCTACCATCGACCGCAATCGGGGGGACCATGGCGTTGAAACGCGACCCGTCTTGCAGGCGGGCGTCGACGTAAGGGTTGGATTCGTCAACGCGCCGCCCCACGGCCGAGACGATCTTGTCGATGATCCGCAGCAGGTGCTTCTCATCCTTGAAGGTAATGTCGCTGAGTTCGAGTTTACCGGCGCGTTCAACGAAGATCTGCTGCGGCCCGTTGACCAGGATGTCGTTGACCGTGTCGTCCTTCAAAAGTGTCTCAAGCGGCCCAAGGCCGCGCACCTCGTCATAGAGTTCTTGCGTCAGGGTGGCACGGTCTTCGCGGTTGAGAACGATGCTTTGCTCTTCGAGAACCTCGCCCGCGATCGAACTGATCTCCGCACGCAGGTCCGCCTCGGTCGCCGTGTCGAGCGCGGAAAGGTTGAGGTTGTCGAGCAGGGATCGGTGCAGGTCGAGCTTGATCTCCGCCATCCGCTCCTTGCGTTTACGTTCCTTGTCCTGTGGAACAGCTTTGGCCGCCACTGCGGGGGCAGGGCGGCGCAAGCTTTGGTTCGGGGTTTCTTCAACCGGCTTGGTTGATGCCGCTTCCTTGGGGGCTTCCGCCTCCTGGTCGACCGGCTTAGCGCCGCCGGTTCCGGATTTCTTGTAACGTGAAAACATTCATCTCTACCTTTTTACGCGGCTTCGGCTTCGCTTTTGCCCAACTCGTGAAGCGATGCGGCCAGTTTGGCGATTTCCTTGCGGAGCGGGTTTTTCGCCGCCGATTCCGATAGCGGCAGACCGTGATCGGCACTTTGGCTGACCGGGCGGCCGCCATCCGGCAAGTGTACTTCGATACCGATCTCCAGGCTTTCACCCATGCGTTTCACGCGGGACTTGCCATTCAGATCGGTGAATTTCGGGGCGCGGTTGATGCAGAAGCGCAGCTTTTCCAGCGGCAGTTCTTCGGCCTTTAGCGCGCGTTTCAGGCGCAGCACGTTCTGTGCCGAGCGCATATCCAATTCCAGCGTGGCGAAGTAGATCTGCGACGACGTCAAAACCGTCTCCGTCCACTGCACGAGGGTCGATGGCATGTCGATGATGACATAGTCGAATTTCTGACGGGCGAGCTCGATCACGCGGGACACATCCTCGGGGGTGATCATATCAAGCGGGAGCATGTCCGGGGGCGGGGTTAATACCCACATTTTGTCTTCAAATGTAACGAGCGCCTGTTTCAGGATGTCCTCGTCCATTGATTCGGTATCAGTCCACATTTCGTAGACAGCCTCGCGGCGCGGCAGGTCCAGGTATGTCGAGACCGAGCCGAATTGCAGGTCGAGATCAATCAGGCAAACCCGCGGTCCGTCGGTCTTGGAAACGGTCGCCAATTCCCAGGCGAGGTTGACTGCGAGCGTCGTTGAACCGGTCCCGCCGGCCATGCCGTGCGTGGCCAGAACCACACCGTCGCTGTCGGGGGTGGAGGCATTGAAAGGGGTGTGTTCCGGTTGCGGCGCAGGCTCGGGCTTCTGCAGGCGTTCGATGGCCGCTTGGAGCTCGTTTTCAGGCAGCGGGTAGGGGACAAACTCGTCCGCGCCTTGGCGCAAAAGCTGGTGCAAAGCGGCCGGGCTGACATCTTCGGCAATCAAAATCACCTTTATTTTCCGCGCTTTGGCCAGCGTGATGACTTCACCCAGCATCACGAGGTCTTCTTCGTCGGTCTCGTCCACGGCGATGGCAACAAACTCCAGTGCTTCCGCCTCTGGCTGGTTGAAAAACGCCAATGCCTCGGAAAATCCGAGATCACCCCAGGCCTCGCCAAGGGCCGCTTCCATATCTTCAATCAACAGGTCGAAATTCTGCACATCCCGGCTGATCGTGCATGCCACGATGGGGCTGGGATCCGGATGTTTAATTGCGCTGCTCGTCATCGTACCAAAAGTCCTATTCCTGTAAGCGCCATGCGACGATTGAGCGGCGGAGTGTCCATCTTTTTTTCGCCGTTTCGCCATACATAGCGGACCCCTTTCCACGGGGAACGCACTTCGCGTTGTACAGAGATTGGCTTAAAATCTGGGCAACATTTGGGCCAAAAGATCGTAATTGTGCGTTTTTGGGAGACAAAAAAAACCCGCCTCAGGGCGGGTTTTCAGGTGGCCCGGCTCAAGCCGGACAGGGAGATTTCGGCGTGATCGTCGGGCTATTCCGACTCGATCACTGTTTCGTTCTCCGACACGATGGCCAGGTTCGAGGCGGGTTCCGCGCTGTCGACATATTCGCGGTACACGACCTCGGCATATTTGCCGTCCATCACGATTGGATGCGACGCGACGAAACCGGAGACATCGGTGACGGTGCGGCGGTTGCGGCGCTCACGACCCTGGGTCACGATCAGCGGCTGTGTCTCACCGAAGGATACCACCGCTTTCAGGCGTTTGCGGCTGACCCCCTGGGACACCAGGTAATTGACCACGGCGTTGGCACGGCGCAGGCCGAGACGCTTGTTATAGGCGTTCGAGCCGACCGCATCCGTGTGGCCAAAGACCTTGAAGCGCACTTCGGGGAACTGGCGGATCCATTTTGCTTGCTCGCGCAGTGTGGTTTGCGCCGTTGCGTCGAGCTGTGACGAGTTGAAAGCGAAGTTCACGGTACTCAGCACTTCGTTGGAGAACCGGTTGGACAGGTTTTCCACGTAGCTTTGCTGCCCTGTCATCACCAGATGGTTCTGCATGTAGGCGTTGCCGAAGTTGCCGCCATCCACGACCGATCCGGCCTCGGAGATGTAGGACCGGTAGACCTGCCCCTGTTGTGAACAGGCGCCCAATGCCAGGAGTCCTGCAGTTGCGAGAAGAAGATGTTTCATGTGCCCCTGCCTTTCCATTATTCCATCACGTAGCCGTAGGAGCCGCTGAAGTCCTGCTTGGCGACTTCGCCGGCGGGCGTGCCTTTTCTGACGTCCTTGGCCACACGGCCGTTAAGAAAGAGGTCTTTCTCGGTCGGCAGTTTGACCCGATCGGTGGGCAGGGCAAATGCCTCGCCGCGCGTCGGGGACACCAGGTGGGAGGTGACGATGATGACCAGTTCTGTTTGCGACCGCTGGTAATCCGCGCTGCGGAACAGGGCGCCCAGGACCGGAACATCACCCAGCCACGGGACCTGCGCATTGTTATCGCGGAAGTCATCCTGCAACAGGCCGGCAATCGCAAAGCTCTGGCCGTCACGCATAGATACGGTTGTCGATGCGTCGCGGCGGCGGAAGGCCGGGAGTTGCAGACCGTCGATGACGATACTGTTGGTCGTGTCAATCGACGACACCGCCGCGGCCATTTCCAGGTTGATGACGCCGTCATCGACCACTCGGGGTACGAAGTTCAACTCAACACCAAAGGCTTTGAACTCGATGGTGATCGTGTCGTTGTCCTGGCTTACCGGGATCGGGAATTCGCCACCGGCGAGGAACTTGGCTTCCTGGCCGGAAAGCGCGGTCAGGTTCGGTTCTGCCAAGGTGCGAACAACCCCTTTATTTTCAAGGGCTTCAAGAACAACAGCAAGCTGTGTGGAGCCAATATCGAGGCCAACCGACAGGAAGCCTTCTGTGCCCGAAGGAACGGTAACCGACGGGTTGCCCAGGCTGTTGCCCGGATCCAGGAAGGTGCCTGTTTCGGTGCCGATGCTGAGGTCGTTGCCGAGCGATTGCAGGGCGATCGAGGAGCTCAGCGACTTCGATACGCTGCGCTGCATCTCAGCGAACCGCACCTTGAGCATCACCTGCTGTTGGCCAGATACGACCATCAGGTTCGACACCCGCTCCGGTGCATAGCGTTCCGCCAGTTCAAGCGCGCGGGTCATGCGCGCCATGCTGGAGACGCTGCCGGACAGAACGATACCGTCATTGGCCGAGCGGACTTCGATCTTCTCGTTCGGGATGATCTGACGCAGCCGCTCCTTGAACTCGGACACATCCGGTGTGACATGTACGTCCACGTTGGTGATGAGCTGGCCTGTCGCGTCCAGAAGTGTCAGCGTGGTCCGCCCTGGTGTTTTGCCGAGCACATAGATCGTGCGATCCGATAGGGTCGAAAAATCAGCAATCGACGGGTTCGCGATGCTGAGTTCCGCGAAGGGCGTGTCGCTTTCGACCACAACCGCCCTGTTCATTGCGATGTTCAAGTCCCGTGCCGCGCCTTTGCGAACGACCTTGATGTTTTCTGCCTCTGCGGTGATGGCAAATGGCCCAAACGCCACCGCCAGCCCCAAAAGGGCAGCTTTGAAGAAGTCATGAATTTTCATGTGACCTGCCTTTCCGATCACGCCTCGATTTCGGGTCTTAACGCCCTTGATTGCCGCCACTGTGCTGCAATTCGAAAATTTTTTCAAGAATCAAAGGGTTTCGGGCCACCTTTATTGTGGCTTGCCTGCAATAGTTTCCAAAATGCAACGGGGCGCTGCTGATGCAACGCCCCAATACGTGAGAATTTTTTGAACTGTTAGTTGGTGCAGGGGATCTGCGACACAACAGTTTCGGCGCCACGGCGGGTCTTGATCGTGCAGACTTCCTCTTCGACCTCGACAACCTGGCGCGGTGCTTCTGCAAGACCCAGAAGGCTGCGCTGATCCACTTCGATCGCATCGGCGACTGTATCATCTTCGGCACCGACCAGCGACAGCGACAGGCGACCAGTCGTCTGCGCCTGTGCAAGCGCCGCAACCTGCTGCGGCTTCACCGAGACGGTAACGGTCCTTGCGATGATCGCCTCGGTCGTGTCGACATCGGCCACCTGGTCAATCGCGATCAGCCGGA
The DNA here is from genome assembly GCF_030733385.1 of Roseovarius sp. MMSF_3359. GTDB lineage: Bacteria > Pseudomonadota > Alphaproteobacteria > Rhodobacterales > Rhodobacteraceae > Roseovarius. Next base: position 84,710 of record NZ_JASHJC010000012.1, read on the forward strand.
CACCGGTTTCGATCAGCTTGGTGACATCGCCGGTTGAATTGCCTTCGGTCCGGGCACCACGATCCCCGATGCTGCCAGTCCAATAGACATCCACGCGGTCGCCTGGGCGCAGAAAGCCCGAAACGCCACTTGATACGTCGACCTTGATCGCAAAGGCGCGCATCCCGCGCTCCAGCTGCGAGGTGATGCCGGCATCTTCGCCGGGTCCGGTCACCTTGATCTTGAGAACCGCCTCGTTCTTTTCCATCGAGCGCAAAACTGTCCGGGGCTCGTCTTCGCCTTCCGGAAAGAGTGCCTCATAGGTCTCGTAGGTGCCTTCGGGCAGTGAATTCTTCGGGAATTTCGTCAGGCGCACACTGTCCTTGCGCAGAACCTCGCCGTATTTCAGCGGCTTGTCGGCAACATATACTTCGACTGTTTCGATGTTGGGCGCACGTTGTGCACGTTCATTGGCAAGCTGCGTCTGATAGCCCTGAATATAGTTCTTGGCCATGTATACGGCAAATCCAGCCAGCCCGAGCCCCACAATCAGTACAAGTCCGAAAACCATTCGCATGGCTAAGTCCTTTCACGGTTACTATTCTCTGCGCTACCCGACAGGTACGCATACAATGGTTACATATTGCTTTCGAATGTGGCGAAAACTTGGTGGCGTGGTGATTGTTTCGCGACAGCGAACGGTGAATTCTCAATACGCCACAAGATCGGTGTGGGTGTTTGCCGCGATCCAAATTCCCGAAAATCCGCCCAGCAAAAAACCGCAATTACAGGAATTGCGGTTAATGCGTTAGTTTCCTGGCGAAAACGGGCAAACCTTACGGCGTGCCGGTTGTTGTCGCACCCATATCGGTATCGATGGTCGTGGCAAGCGTATCGACACCGTCAAGCACAGAGAGGTATCCGGCCAAAGCAAGGCCGATCACTGCTGCTGTCAAAACCACCCAGTCGACTGTGACAGCACCCTCTTCGCCCAGGGCGAAATTCGCGATTTTCTCATATATTGGTTTCATGAACTCATCCGATCTTCTTTTCGGCAACTTTACAAACGCGATGAAGCATCAATTCAGAGTTCAAGGCGGCGACGTTTAAGTTAATCGCAATGCAAAAAGCTGGGTACACAAATGGCCGCAATCTTGGCAATTGCGGCCAGATGTTCTTGTCGTCGTTAAGCTATAGTTTAGCTTACGGAGTACCGGTTGTGGTTGCACCAACGTCGGTCGAAATGGTGCCAGCCAGAGTGCTAACGCCGCTCTTAACTGTGGTCACACCGGCAACGCCCAGGCCAACAACTGCGGCTGTCAGAACAACCCAGTCAACTGTTACGGCGCCGTCTTCGTCTTTGTTGAAGTTCTTGAAAAACTTAATCATTGTTTGGTCCCTCCAAAGGATCACTAGTTAGGTTCGCAACCGCTTGAACAACTCGGTGGGCCATCTCTCGTTAGCCCGCTGCCGTTGCGGTATGAGCAGATATAGCCAGCCAAATCAGGCAGGAATTGGGCGGCAATAGTTCCTTTTTTGCACCGCCTCGCTTTTTTGCGTGAAAGTATTCTATCCTATTGAAAATAAAGTAATAAAAAAACGAGAAATTGCTTTGCCGCCTGAGATCGAAGGGAGAATCGGCGTGGTCCGCGCATTTTCTGGTTTCCCAAAAACAGACAATACTGGCGGAAAATCCGGACTTTTGCGATACTCGGCCCAACAAGAACAAGCTGAGCAGCAAAAAACCATGGGCATCTCACGACTCGCGTCGATTCTGGCGGTTTTATCCCTTGCGGGCGCGGCGCAGGCTGGCGATCCGCCGCCTTATCCGGATTTTACCTTCAAGATGAGCAAGCCGCCGAAGGTCGGCGCTGGCAAGCGGATCACGGTTCAGATCGACCCGGAGGAGCAGCAGGCAATCCTGGCCGCCAAGCCCAAGCCGCAGAAAGAACCCGTCGAGGAGGCGGCACCGGACAGCGTCGGTTACTATAGCTGGTTCTGGCAAAAGGTGTCGCCCGATGTGGCCGCCGACGCCTCGGAGCGGTTTCAGAAAGCCGTCAGCAGCCTATCCGACGGGCCGGGCGGTACCGGCGTGACCGGTCCGCGGTTGCAAAGCATCCAGAGCATCGCTCAGGCCCAGGGCGCAAATATCCTGACCGCAACGATCGGCACGAAGGTGTCGCCTGCCCTGGTGCTGGCGATCATCTCGGTGGAGTCAGGCGGGCGCATTGATGCGGTCAGCGGCAAGGGCGCGCAGGGGCTGATGCAACTGATGCCCGATACCGCGAAACGCTTTGGCGTCACCGACAGTCTTTCGTCAGCCGAGAACATTAAGGGCGGCGTTACCTATCTCGATTGGTTGCTGGGGGAGTTCGATGGGGACGCGATCATGGCGATTGCCGGATATAATGCCGGGGAAAACGCCGTGAAGAAACACGCGGGCGTGCCGCCCTATGCCGAGACACGAGATTACGTGCCCAAGGTGCTGGCGGCCTTCGAGGTGGCCAAGGGGCTATGCAAGACCCGGCCCGAACTGGTCAGCGATGGCTGTGCGCTGACCCTGGCGGCGAATTGACGTGAGGCTTGCCTGAACGATTTGCCTCAGGTGGCGCTGAGGTCGGGCAGGTACGCAAAGCGCGGAGTCAAGGCCTCAGGCCGCCGCGCATCGCCGGACGGCCCGCGAGGGCCGGCGATTGGTCATGTGAGGGCCCTAAACCGACGGTGCAGGTATTTGGCTACGATAAAGTGCCCATAACTTGTGTCGGATCGCCAACCCGCGGTCCGGCGATGCGCGGCTTCGCTCTAATGCGACCAAGGTCCGCTCCACGCCAACGAACCTGTCCTCTATATCAGAAGCATGGCACGCCCAACCGAAACGGGCGGCGCCTGTGCACCGCCCGTACGGGTCTTGCCTCTTACGGGTCTGTCTTCAGACGATCATGGCCTCCGTCGCGGCGACCAGATCCTCTTGCGAGACGCCTGGGGCCAGTTCGACCACCTTCAACCCGCCGTCGGTCACGTCCAGCACACCGAGGTTGGTGATGATCCGGTCAACCACGCCCTTGCCGGTCAGCGGCAGGGTGCATTCCTTCAAGAGCTTACTGTCGCCATGCTTGTTGGTGTGGTCCATGATGACGATCACACGGCCGACACCCGCCACTAGGTCCATCGCACCGCCCATGCCCTTGACCAGCTTGCCGGGGATCATCCAGTTGGCCAAGTCGCCTTTTTCGCTGACCTCCATCGCGCCCAGGATCGCCGCCGCGATTTTGCCGCCCCGGATCATGCCGAAACTTTGTGCGCTGTCGAAGTAAGACGTGCGGCGCAACTCGGTGATCGTCTGCTTGCCGGCATTGATAAGGTCCGGGTCTTCCTCGCCCTCGAAAGGGAAGGGGCCCATGCCCAGCATGCCATTTTCGGACTGAAGCGTGATGTCCTTGTCACCCACATAGTTCGCCACCAGAGTCGGAATGCCGATGCCGAGGTTCACATACATGCCGTCTTCGAGTTCCTGCGCGGCCCGTTCGGCCATCTGATTACGGTCCCAGGGCATTACGCTTCCTCCCGTGTGCGCACGGTGCGCTGTTCGATACGTTTCTCATGCTCGCCCTGGATCAGGCGATGTACATAGATGCCGGGCAGGTGGATGTGATCACCGTCCAGTTCGCCCGGCTCCACGATCTCTTCGACTTCCATGATGCAGACCTTGCCGCACATCGCCGCGGGCGGGTTGAAGTTGCGGGCGGTCTTGCGGAAGATCGCGTTGCCGGTGGTGTCGGCCTTCCACGCCTTGACGATGCTGACATCCGCAAAGATGCCGCGTTCGAGGATATAGGTCTCGCCGTCGAATTCCTTGTGTTCCTTGCCCTCGGCGATCACGGTGCCGACGCCGGTCTTGGTGTAAAAGCCGGGAATACCGCAGCCGCCCGAGCGCATACGTTCCGCCAGGGTGCCTTGCGGGTTGAATTCCAGCTCGAGCTCACCCGAGAGGTATTGCCGCATGAATTCGGCATTCTCACCCACGTAGGACGACATCATCTTCTTGATCTGCCGGGTATCAAGCAGCTTGCCCAGCCCGAACCCGTCCACACCCGCGTTATTGGACGCCACGGTCAGGTCCTTGACACCACTCTCGACGATCGCGTCGATCAGCAATTCCGGAATACCGCAGAGGCCAAACCCCCCGGCGGCAATCAGCATGCCGTCATGCAGCAGCCCGTCGAGCGCCTCGGATGCGCTCCCGTATACTTTTTTCATCGCAGAAACCTCTTCCAGCCCTTTTGCCCCGGATATGAGGTTCGGGGCGGGGGAGAGTCAACTCAAAGGGGGCGGAATGCGCCCCCTTTAGGTGTTACTACGTAAAGGCTCTGCCTACTTGCTGGCGGCGGCCTTCTTCTTGGTCGCTTTCTTGGCGGGGGCCTTCTTGCGGCCCTTGCCTTTCTTCGCGGCCTTCTCGGCGATGAGTTCCACGGCCATTTCCATGGTCACATCCGCTGGCTCCACGCCTTTGGGGATGGTTGCGTTGACCTTCTCCCATTTGACATAGGGCCCGTAGCGGCCATCCATCACGTTGACCGCTCCGCCATCCTCGGGATGCTCGCCCAACTCCTTGAGCGGCTTGGCCGCCGCACGGCCCGCCCCACGGCTGGCGGCCTTCTTGGCCAGTTCCTCGACGGCGCGGTTCATGCCGATGGTGAAGACCTCGTCGACCTCCTTGAGATTGGCATAAAGCCGCCCGTGTTTCACAAAAGGCCCGTAGCGTCCGATCCCGGCCTCGATCATCTCGCCATCCTCGGGGTGGGGACCAACTTCGCGTGGCAGGCTCAGGAGCGTTAGCGCCTTTTCGAGGTCCATATCGTCCTGTGACCATCCTTTGGGCAGGCTGGCGCGTGGCGGCTTCTTGTTCTCTTCGGTCGCCTCGCCACGCTGCACGTATGGCCCGAACCGGCCCGAGCGGAGGCTGATCTCATCGCCTGCATCCTCGCCCAGCACCCGGTCGCCGCCTTCGGCCGCATCGCCGCCGATGGGGCGGGTATACCGGCATTCCGGGTAATTACCGCAGCCGACAAAGCCGCCGGACTTGGAGGTCTTGAGGTGCAACTGCCCATTGCCGCAAAGCGGGCAGATCCGCGGATCGCTGCCATCCTCGCGCGGGGGGTAGAGCGTGGGTGCCAAGGCGTCGTCCAGCACATCCAGCACTTCGGTGATGCGCAGCTCAGACGTTTCGGCAATCGCCGCGGAGAAGTCGCGCCAGAACTTGGCCAGCGTCTCTTTATAGTCGCCGTCGCCCGCGCTGATCACATCTAGCTCTTCTTCGAGATTGGCGGTGAACTCATATCCCACATATTTCCGGAAGAAGTTCAGCAGGAAGATCGTGACGATCCGCCCCTTATCCTCGGGGATCAGGCGGTTCTTGTCCTTGCGGACATATTCGCGGTCCTGGATCGTGGTGACGATGCTGGCATAGGTCGAGGGGCGGCCAATCCCCAGCTCTTCCATGCGCTTGACCAATGTGGCCTCGGTATAGCGCGGCGGCGGCTGTGTGAAATGCTGCTCGGGCGTGACGCGGCGCTTGTCGGCGGCCTCGCCTTCCATGACCTGCGGCAGGCGTTTGTCGTCATCATCGACAACCGCATCGTCGCGACCTTCCTCATAGACCTTCATGAACCCTTCAAAGAGGACCACCTGACCGGTGGCGCGCAGGCCCACCTGCCCATCGGCGCTGCCGATATCGACCGTCGTGCGCTCCATCCGGGCCGAGGCCATCTGGCACGCGAGGGTGCGCTTCCAGATCAGATCATAGAGCTTGCGCTGATCCGCATCGGTGGTTTTGATCCCGTTTGCATCGCGTGTCATGTCCGTCGGGCGGATACATTCATGCGCTTCCTGGGCGTTCTTGGCCTTGTTCTTGTACATGCGCGGCGATTTGGACACGTATTCCTCGCCATAGCGGTCCTTGATCGCATCGCGCGCGGCCATCACTGCCTCGGGGGCCATGTCGATGCCATCGGTCCGCATATAAGTAATGTAGCCCGCCTCGTAGAGCCGTTGCGCCGCCGACATGGTCTGCCGCGCGCCCATGCCGAACTTGCGGCTGGCCTCCTGTTGCAGGGTCGAGGTCATGAACGGGGCCGAGGGGTTGCGGCTCGCGGGCTTGGCCTCGACCGAGGTGATCGTGAGGTCACGGCTTTCGATCGCCTGCACCGCCAGTTCGGCCTGCGTCGCGTTGGCGATGTCGAACTTGTCGAGCTTCTTGCCCGCAAGGATCGTGAGGCGCGCCTCGTATTCCTGCCCGCGGGGCGTGCCGAGGATCGCCTTGACCGACCAGTATTCCTGCGGGTTGAAGGCTTCAATCTCCATCTCGCGCTCGACGATGAGGCGCAGGCAGACCGACTGCACCCGGCCCGCGGATTTCGCGCCGGGCAGCTTGCGCCAGAGCACCGGTGAGAGGTTGAAGCCCACAAGGTAATCCAGAGCGCGCCGCGCCAGGTAGGCCTGCACCAGCGGCTCATCGACCTGGCGGGGGTTTTCCATCGCCTCGGTCACGGCGGATTTGGTGATCGCGTTGAACACCACGCGGCTGACCGGTGTGTCCTTCTTGATCGCCTTGCGTTTGCGTAGGGCCTCTTCGAGGTGCCAGCTGATCGCCTCACCCTCACGGTCGGGGTCGGTGGCGAGGATAAGCGCGTTGTCGTCCTTCAGCGCGTCGGCGATGGCCTTGACATGCTTGCGGCTGTCGTAGCCGACCTCCCATTTCATGTCGAAATCGTTCTCGGTATCGACTGAACCATCCTTGGGCGGCAGGTCGCGCACATGCCCGTAGGACGCCAGAACGGTGTAGTCCGAGCCCAGGTATTTGTTGATTGTCTTGGCCTTGGCCGGGGATTCGACAACGACAACGGGCATGGAAACTCCTTTCGACTCGGGACGAGGCTTATGGCGGCGGAACATGTGGGGTGGCAAGAGGTATTGTCAATGCACCCCGTGCAAGGGCGTGGCAATTTGCAGGTTGGTCCGGGATGGCGAGGGCGGCGATAGCGTGGGGCGGGGCGGGTTGTCACTCCGCCAGGGCAAGCAGCCCTCCGGCCTGGCGCTTGATCCTGCCTTCGAGTTCTAGATCGACCAGCACGGGCGACACGTTATGAGCGGGCGCGGCAAGATCGCGGATCAACTGATCCTCGGCAATCGGGGAGGGACCGAGGCGTTCCAGGATCATGGTGTGGAGGTTCGCGGTCTGGGCCGGTGAATGCCGGGGCGGGGGCGGCTCGGTGGAGTGTTCCAGAGGCATGTCGATCTGTACGGGTGCGGTTTCGGTCTGCGGCAGGGCTTCGATCACATCATCGGCGTTCCGCACCAGCCGCGCGCCGTCACGGATCAGAAGATTGCATCCCGCAGCCCGTGCATCGAACGGATGGCCAGGCACCGCCAGAACCTCGCGGCCCTGGTCGAGCGCATTGCGCGCGGTGATGAGGCTGCCAGACTTGGCGGCGGCCTCCACGACGATGGTCGCACGGGAGATGCCGCTGATGATCCGGTTTCGGCGGGGGAAATGGCGAGCCTGCGGGGTGAGGCCCATCGGTTGTTCCGAAAGGCGCACTCCGCTTTCGGCGATTTCATGGGCGAGGTTGGTGTTTTCGGCGGGGTACATCACGTCGACACCGCCCCCCAGAACGGCAACGGTGCCGGAGCTAAGTGCAGCCTGATGCGCCGCGGTGTCGATGCCGCGCGCCATGCCGGAGACAATTACATAACCCTTGTCACCCAGATCACTGGCCAGTGCGCGGGCCATGCGCAGCCCCAGTGACGAGGCGTTGCGGGCACCAACAAGGGCGACCATGGGGCGGGAAAGGACGGAGACATCCCCGATCGCCCAGAAGAAGGGCGGCGCATCGGAGATCTGCATGAGGTCCCGGGGGTAGTCGGGCGTGCCAGCGCAGATCATCTGCGCGCCTGCGGCCTTGGCGGCACGTATCTCGGCCAGGACCACGCCTTCGGGACATGTTTGATAGTCTTTGACACCGGCCGCGGCGGCGACATCAGGCAATGCCTCAAGCGCGGCCTGCGCCGTTACGTGCTCGTTGAGTAGCCTGTAGAATGTGGAAGGCCCGACGCGGCGGGAACGCAATAGACGGAGCCACGATATCCGATCATCTTCCGTGGTGGGTGGGAGTGGGGGGTGAGTGGAAGGATGTTCTAAATCCTCGGTCATCGTGACTCCGCCTGCTTGCAACACCAGTTTTAGATTCAGGGTGGTTAATGGGGAGTAAATCAATGTGATGGGGTAGATCGGAAACTGCATTTTTCATCCCAAAATATTGAAATATATAACTAAAAAACTTCCATTTTTGAAAGGTGCCGATTTCGAAAACTGCCAAGTTATCCATGGCCTCGCCATTAATGGGGAGGCGGAATGCGCATCTGCGCCCTGTCGATTCATGATTTACCCACAAGTCCCGAGCAGAGATCACCCCGGGTGATTCTCTGCTCTCGCGAAGGGCCAGCTATCCCCGGGGGCGCTTCAGTCCAGAAAGCGCCAGGTTTCCGCCCCGTCGAAATGACGCACGGGAATGTCCGCGATCTGATCCGGCACTGCCATGGCCAGATTGACCGCCATCCAAGGCGCTCCTGGCTGCGGCTTGATCGGCGTCCAATGGGTTGTGGCGCCGCACCTGCGGCAAAAGTGAAAAGCGAGCTGTTTGTCGCCATGTGAATAGGTCGCGGTTTGCCCGGTCACGTCGACCTGATCCGGTGGCATGTGCGCCCAGAGGGCACGATAGCGGCGGCAGGCTGAGCAATTGCATTTCACGATCTGCGCGGGGCGGGTGGCAAGGCGAAAGGTCACAGCGCCGCAGTGGCATGATCCGCTCAGCGCCGCCGCACTCATGCGGCCGAGCCGCCCACCGTAAGCCCGCCGATCATGACCGTTGGTTGTCCGACGCCCACCGGCACCCATTGACCCTGCTTGCCGCAATTTCCCATGCCGGGGTCGAGCGCCATGTCATTGCCGAGGCCCCGGATCTGCTTGAGTGCGGTGGCGCCATCGCCAATCAGCGTGGCACCCTTGACCGGTGCGCCGACTTTGCCGTTTTCGACGCGATAGGCTTCGGTGCAGGAGAAGACGAACTTGCCATTGGTGATATCGACCTGCCCGCCACCGAAGCCCACGGCGTAGATCCCGTCCTTGAGATCGGCCACCAGGTCCGCCGGATTGGCATCACCGCCCAGCATGTAGGTGTTGGTCATCCGTGGCATCGGCGCGTGGGCATAGCTTTCGCGGCGGCCATTGCCGGTGGGCGCGACGCCCATCAGGCGGGCGTTCTGCCGGTCCTGCATGTAGCCGACCAATATGCCGTCTTCGATCAAGGTGTTCTTGCCTGAGGGCGTCCCTTCGTCATCGACGGTGATGCTGCCGCGCCGGTCGGGGATCGTACCATCGTCCAGCACGGTCACGCCTTTGGCCGCGATCCTTTGCCCCATGAGGCCCGCAAATGCGCTGGAGCCCTTGCGGTTGAAATCACCTTCAAGCCCGTGACCGATGGCCTCGTGCAGCAGGATCCCGGGCCAGCCGGGGCCGAGCACCACATCCATGACACCCGCCGGCGCAGGGACCGCATCGAGATTGACGGTGGCGATCCGCAGCGCCTCGCGCGCCTTGGCCTGCCAGTCGGTGGGGTCCAGAAGCCCATCGAGGCCTACGCGGCCCCCGCCGCCCGCGGTGCCCGTCTCGCGGCGGCCATCCTGCTCGACGATGACCGACACGTTGACCCGCGTCATTGGGCGCGTGTCGGAAACCTCGGAACCATCGGGGCGCAGGACGGTGACTTCCTGATGCGCCGCGGCAATGGTGGCCGAGACTTGGACGACGCGGGGGTCAAGATCACGGGCGAAGGCATCAATCTGCCGCAAAGTATCAAGCTTGACCGGGAATTCCGCCCCGCTGATCGGGTCGGCGTCGGTATAGAGGCTCTTGTTGGTGCGGGCAGGGGCGTCGGCCAGCGTGCCGCCTCCCTGACCTACGGCCAGGCGGGCTGTTGCGACCGCGCGAGCCAGGGCTGGTTCGGAAATCTCGGAGGCATGGGCATAGCCGGTGACCTCGCCCAGCACCGCCCGCAACCCGAAGCCTTCGGAAGCGTCATAGCTGGCCGTCTTAACCCGGCCATCGTCGAAATGCAGCGCCTCGGCACGGCGCCGTTCGATGAAAAGCTCCCCGTCATCGGCCCCGTGTGTCGCAGTCCGAAGCTGCGCCAATGCAGCGTCGCGATCAATGGCGGTCTCGAAAGGGCGGAAGGTTTTTTCGCTCATAGGGGCCTCTTCTGCGCGGGCCGGAGGCAAGTTTTTTGATCTAAATCAAAAAAAGCGTCCGTTTGCCGCAATGGTCATTCTTGTCTGTTGGCGTAGAATATGGTTTCTAACGGCGACGAAACAAAGGGATTCCGTTGACTGGTCGGATTTATCCGTACAGGCCCCCGGGAACCGCTTCAACCGATCAGGGTGCAATATGCGATTTTCAACAAAGCTGCTGGCCGCACTGGCCGCCTTTACAGCCCTTCCCGCCGCGGCGCAGGAAAACCTTGAAATCATTGGCAAGCCGGAAACCGGCGGCCTCGGATTTCAGCCGGCCGTGACCGAACTGATGCGCGATATCGTGTGGCTGGATCACATGGTACTTATCATCATTACGGCGATTTCGCTCTTTGTGACGGCCCTGTTGATCTATGCGATTGTTCGCTTCAACCGCCGCGCCAACCCGACACCGGCGAGCTTTACGCACAACTCGCCCATCGAAGTCGCCTGGACGATCATCCCGATCGTGATCCTAGTCTTCATTGGCGCCTTCTCCCTGCCGGTGCTGTTCAAGCAGCAGGAGATTCCCGAGGGTGACATCAACATCAAGGTGACCGGCTACCAGTGGTACTGGGGCTATGAATATACCGATCACGAGTTCGGCTTTGAAAGTTTCCTGATCGGCGAAGGCAAGGTTCTGAACGATGAGGTGATCGCGGAGCTTGAGGCGGCGGGTTACACCCGTGATGAATTCCTCCTGGCCACGGATACGGCCGTTGTCGTGCCGATCAACAAAACCGTTGTCATGACCGTGACAGGCGCCGACGTGATCCATAGCTGGACCATCCCCGCGTTTGGCGTGAAACAGGACGCCGTACCGGGCCGCCTGGCGCAGCTCTGGTTCAAAGCCGAGAAAGAGGGCGTTTACTTCGGCCAATGCTCCGAGCTTTGCGGCAAGGACCACGCCTACATGCCGATCACCGTCAAGGTCGTGAGCCAGGAGGCCTATGACGCATGGCTCGAAGGCGCGATCGAGGAATATGCCGGCACCCCGCTGGACTATGACGTGGCATCCGCCGAGTAACCGACCGAACGCAGGCTGACACCTGCCTTGCGAGACGACGCGGGGCAGGGATCTACCCACCGGAGTGACGATGAGCGACGCAAGCATCAATAGCACCACGGCACAGACCGGCGATGCCGGTTTCGGTGATTTCTTCGCGCTGCTCAAGCCGCGTGTCATGTCGCTTGTCGTGTTCACGGCATTGGTGGGCCTTCTGGCCGCGCCTGTCGGCGTGCATCCGGTCGTGGGTCTTGCGGCGATCCTCTTCATCGCCGTGGGCGGCGGTGCGTCCGGCGCGCTCAACATGTGGTGGGACGCCGATATTGATCGCGTGATGAAGCGCACGCGCGGGCGACCGATCCCGGCGGGCAAGGTGACCGAGGGCGAGGCATTTGCCTTTGGCATGACCCTTTCGGTGATGTCGATCGTGATGCTGGCGCTGGCGTCGAATTTCGTGGCGGCGGGGCTTCTGGCCTTCACCATCTTCTTCTATGTCGTGATCTACTCGATGTGGCTCAAACGCTGGACGCCGCAGAATATCGTCATCGGTGGCGCCGCGGGGGCCTTCCCCCCGATGATCGGCTGGGCCGTGGCAACGGGCGGGATCAGCGTTGAGAGTGTGCTGATGTTCACCCTGATCTTCATGTGGACGCCGCCGCATTTCTGGGCGCTGTGCCTCTTCATGAAGTCCGATTACGAGGATGCCGGTGTGCCGATGCTGACGGTCACCCATGGCCGCAAATCGACGCGCAAACATATCCTGGTCTACACGCTCTTGCTGGCCCCGATTGCCATTGGCGCTGGGTTCACCAGCATTGGCGGGCCGGTCTATCTGAGTGTCGCGGTGATCCTGAACGCGCTTTTCGTGAAAGGTGCGATCGACATCTGGAAACGCGACGAGGCGATGGCCGAGGCCGATCAATACCGGACCGAGAAACGGGTCTTCAAACTCTCGCTCTACTACCTCTTTGGCCATTTCACCGCGATCCTGCTGCAGGCGACGCTGGGCAGCTACGGGCTGGGAGGCTGGTAAGATGAGCCTTTCGAAACAGCATGAGATGCACAAGCGCCGGTTTAGCCGCAACATGGGTCTGGGCCTCGTGCTGGCGGGGTTCGTGGCGCTGGTCTTTGGCCTGACCATTGCCAAGGTGTCCGACGACGAATTCGCCGTTCCAACCGAAGAGGCGGGGAGCTGATGGCGATGGATCCCAAAACCAAGACGGTGACACGGCTGGTGGCGGTGGCCGTGACCATGGGCGCGCTGGCCTGGGCCTCGGTGCCGTTCTATGACTGGTTCTGCCGTGTGACCGGCTTTGGCGGGACACCGGGCGTTGCGACCGCGGGGTCCGACGACGTCCTCGACAAGACCATCAAGATCCGCTTTGACGCCAGCAAGGAACGCGACATGCCGTGGGAGTTCAAGCCCATGGCGCGCGAGATGGAGATTCGGATCGGGGAGACCGGGTTGGCCTTCTACGAGGCCTATAACCCGACCGACAAACCCATTGCCGGGCAATCGAGCTATAACGTCACGCCCTATGAGGCGGGTGGCTTTTTCGTCAAGATCGATTGCTTCTGCTTCCAGGAGCAGGTCTTGCAGCCGGGTGAGCGGGTCGAGATGCCCGTGACCTTCTATGTCGATCCCGAGATCGTCACCGACCGGGACGCGAAGTACACCCACACGATCACGCTGTCCTATACTTTCTATGAAATCGACCTGCCCGAAGAGCACGCCGCCCTTGCGCAGGACGCTGAAACCGATAAAAACAAGAACTAAGACCGCCTGCGAGGGAACCCAAGATGGCACATGAAAAAAATCACGACTATCACATTCTGAACCCCTCACTCTGGCCCTTCCTGGGTGCGTTTTTCGGGTTTGTGATGCTCTTCGGCGCGGTGCTGTGGATGTCGCCGCGGATCGACAACAACCAGCCCTGGGTTTTCCTGATGGGGCTCGTTGGCGTGCTCTACGTGATGTATGGCTGGTGGGCCGATGTGGTGACCGAAAGCAAGGTGGGCGATCACACCCCTGTCGTGCGGATCGGTCTGCGTTATGGCTTCATCATGTTCATCATGTCCGAGGTCATGTTTTTCTCGGCCTGGTTCTGGACCTTCTTCAAACATGCGATGTACCCGATGGGACCTGAAAGCCCCATCAAGGATGGTCAGTGGCCACCTGCGGGGATCGAGACGTTTGACCCCTGGCACCTGCCGCTCATCAATACGCTGATCCTTCTGTGCTCGGGCTGTGCCGCCACATGGGCACACCACGCGCTGGTGCATGAGAATAACCGCGACGACATGAAATGGGGCCTTATCATTGCGATCGCCCTTGGCGCGCTCTTCACCGTGTTCCAGGCCTACGAATACAGCCACGCGGCGTTCGGCTTCTCGGGCAACATCTATGGTGCGTCCTTCTTCATGGCGACCGGTTTCCACGGCGCGCATGTCATCATCGGCACCGTGTTCTTGTTCGTCTGCCTGATGCGCGTCTATCGCGGCCACTTCACCCCCGAAAAGCATATCGGGTTCGAGGCGGCAGCCTGGTACTGGCACTTCGTTGACGTTGTCTGGCTCTTCCTCTTCGCCGCGATCTACATCTGGGGCGCCTGAGGACGGATCAGTCGCCGAAAGATTTAAGTATATTGAAAAGCGCGCGGGATGCCCTGCGCGCTTTTTTCTTTGGAGAGGTTTCTGGATGAGACAGCTTTTGCTGGGGGTTCTGATGGGGCTGCTTGCTGTTCCTGCCGCCGCGCAGAGTGCGGATGATCTCGACCGAAAGGCGCTGATCGAAGAATTGGACCGCAGCCCGAATGCGGAACAATTGGCGCGCAAGGCACGCTCTGTCGAGCTCTTGCGGGCGAAGGGCATCCCCGTGCTGGACAGCCTGCCTGTGATCGTGGACGAAGACCGCAGCCTGCGACGCACCAAAAAGGAGGTGGCGGAGCGGGCGCTTGCCCTGATGATTGCGGCGGTCAAAGGGGAAACCGGGGATCAGGCCCTGATCGACACACTGATCGACCAATATGATGCGGGCGCTCTTTTTACCCTGGCGGAGCGCGCTTTCATCAACGACCCCAACCCGTCCGAACAGATGCGCGTTGAGATGAGCTGGCGCTATGAGGGGGTTCACACGCTTCTCTGGGCGCTGGGCTTCTACGATGCCCTGATGCCGCCGGATCAGATCGTCGATGTCTACGAAATGGGCACACTCCTGCGCGACCTTGGGCCGGACGGGTTGCGGCGCAAGGCGCAACTGCGGCCACAGGCGGCGGTGCTTGATATGACCGATTTGGTCTACCGGATGAACTGGGCGGCGGTCGAGGCGCGGGTAAATGGCGAACCGGTCCCGGCGGGTATCCATCCGGGGATTGTCTACGAGCGGCACTACGCGCTCAACTGGCTGATCGGCTATGCTGGCCTCGGCTGGGACGAGATGCGCACCGATACCTGAGGCACCCTGCCTTGCCCCCCCGCCTCCGCTTGATATAGGTGACGCAGAGCATTCTTCGGGACCACATGATGCGCCGCATTCTGATACCTCTGATCTTTGGGCTGACCGGCGCGGCCATCCTCATCTCGCTTGGCATCTGGCAGGTGCAGCGGCTTGCGTGGAAAGAGGGGGTGCTTGCGGATATCGAAGCGCGCATCGCCGCGGAGCCGGTGGCATTGCCCGCGTCTCCGGACCCTGCCGCCGATCAATACCTGCCGGTGACTGTCACCGGCATGCTGGGCCAACCGCCTTTGCGCGTTCTCGTGAGCCGCAAGCAGATCGGCGCGGGCTATCGCCTCATCACGACGCTGAGCACCGATGCGCGCACGATCCTCGTTGATCTTGGTTTCATCAAGGTCGATGAAACCATCCCCGCCTTTACCAATGAGACGGTCACCCTGACGGGCAATCTGAACTGGCCGGATGACCGCAACAGCTCCACCCCGGAGAATGATGTGACCGGCAACACCTGGTTTGCGCGGGACATTGACGAGATGGCCGGGATGCTCGGGGCCGAGCCTTTGCTGCTTGTTGTGCGCGAAACGTCGAAAACGGACCTTCCGGTGACGCCGTTGCCCGTGGACACGACCGCCATTCCCAACGATCACTTGAGCTACGCAATCACATGGTTTTCCCTGGCCGCGATCTGGCTGGTGATGACCGGATATTTCCTCTGGCGCACGACCAGAAAACCGAAAGGCGACGAGACGTGAGATATGTATCGACAAGGGGTCAGGCCCCGGTCCTGAGTTTCGAAGAGGCGATGCTGACCGGGCTGGCGCGCGATGGCGGGCTCTATCTGCCGGAAACGATCCCGACACTGTCTCATGATGAGATCGCGGCACTCGAAGGCGTGTCCTACGAAGAGGCGGCGTTTCGGATCATGAAGCCTTACATCGGCGACACGTTCACCGATGACGAGTTTCGCGGCATCATCGCGCGGGCCTATGAGGGGTTCGGCCATGCCGCCCGCGCACCGCTGGTGCAATTGGATAGCGGCCACTTCCTGCTGGAGCTCTTCCACGGGCCGACGCTCGCGTTCAAGGACTTCGCGATGCAGCTTATCGGGCAGCTCTTCGAGGCGTCGCTCAAACGTTCCGGCAAACGGGTCTGCATCGTCGGCGCAACAAGTGGCGATACCGGCTCGGCGGCGATCGAAGCGTTTCGCGGGCTTGAAGCGGTGGATGTGTTCATCCTCTACCCCCATGGCCGCGTCTCCGAGGTACAGCGGCGGCAGATGTCGACACCCTCCGAGGACAATGTGCATGCCATCGCATTGGACGGGCATTTCGACGATTGCCAGGCCAAGGTCAAAGACATGTTCAACGATTTCGAGTTCCGCGATGCCGTTGGCCTGGCGGGCGTCAACTCGATCAACTGGGCGCGGGTGCTGGCGCAGGTGGTCTATTACTTCACTTCCGCGGTCAGCCTCGGCGCGCCGCAGCGCAAGGTCAGCTTCACCGTCCCCACCGGCAATTTCGGTGATATCTTCGCGGGCTACATCGCCAAACGGATGGGTCTGCCCATCGACCGGCTGGTGGTGGCGACGAACCAGAACGACATCTTGCATCGCTGCCTGAGCACGTCTGAATACAAACCCGATGGCGTGATCCCCTCGATCAGCCCGTCGATGGATATCCAGGTCAGCTCCAATTTCGAACGCGCACTCTTCGAGGCCTATGGGCGCGATGGCGCGGCCATCAGCCAGTTGATGGAGGAGTTGAAAGAGGGCGCATTCAGCGTCTCGCAAGGCGCGTTGCAAGCGTTGCGCGAAAGTTTCGACAGTGACCGGTGCAGCGAGGATGAAACCCGCGCCACGATCCGCGCGGCCCATGCGACCACCGGCGAATTGCTCTGTCCGCATGGCGCGATCGGGGTCAAGGTTGCCGATGAACATCGCGTGGCCGGGACGCCGATGATCACGCTGGCCACGGCCCATCCGGCCAAGTTTCCGGACGCGGTGGAAGGGGCGAGCGGTGTGCATCCCCCCTTGCCCCCCGCCATGTCGGACCTGTATGAGCGGTCAGAACGGATCACCCGGGTCGCGAATGACCTGGGGGCCATCGAGACACTCATAAGGGACCGGACCGGGAATTGACCGTAAACCTCACGACGCTTTCAAACGGATTTCGCATCGTCACCGAACATATGCCGGGGCTGCAATCGGCCTCGATCGGCATTTGGGTTCTGGCCGGTGCGCGCCACGAAGAGGCCAGTCAGAACGGCATCGCGCATTTCCTCGAACATATGGCCTTCAAGGGGACGGAGCGGCGTTCCGCGTTGCAGATCGCCGAGGCCATCGAGGATGTGGGCGGCTATATCAACGCCTACACCTCGCGCGAGGTGACGGCCTATTACGCACGCGTGTTGCAGGATGATGTGCCACTGGCGCTGGACGTGGTTGCCGATATCCTGCGCAACCCGGTCTTTGACGAGGGTGAGATCGAGATCGAGCGCGGTGTGATCCTGCAGGAAATTGGACAGGCGCTTGATACGCCCGACGACATCATCTTCGACTGGCTGCAGGAGAAGGCCTATCCCGATCATCCGCTGGGCCGCACCATCCTTGGCCCCGAAGAGCGGGTGCGGGCGTTTTCCCGGTCCGACCTGCAACGGTTTGTGGGGCAATATTACCGGCCCGGTCAGATGATCCTGTCGGCCGCGGGCGCGGTGGATCACGCGGCCCTGGTCAAATCCGCCGAGGCGCTTTTTGGCGATATGGCCGCGACCCCCACCATTCACGCCGCCGAGGCGCGGTTTGCCGGGGGCGAAAGCCGCACCCTCAAGCAGCTTGAACAGGCGCATTTCGCGCTGGCTTTCGAGAGCCCGAACTACACCGATCCGGCGATCTATACCGCGCAGATCTATGCCAGTGCCCTGGGCGGGTCGATGTCCTCGCGCCTGTTTCAGGAAGTGCGCGAAAAACGCGGGCTGTGCTATACGATCTATGCGCAGGCCGGGGCCTATGCCGATACGGGCATGACGACGATCTATGCGGGTACCTCTGCCGGGCAGATGGCTGATCTGGCGCAGATCACTGTCGATGAGATGAAACGCGCGGCGGATGACATGACCGCGGTCGAAGTGGACCGTGCCCGCGCGCAGATGAAGGCGGGGCTGCTGATGGGGCTGGAGAGCCCGTCGAACCGCGCGGAACGCCTGAGCCGGATGTTGCAGATCTGGGGCCGGGTGCCGGGCCTTGACGAGGTCGTGGCCAATATCGACGCGGTGACCCTCGCCGATGTCCGTACGCTTGCGGAACACCTGGCCAGCCGCGCCCCCGCCGCCATGGCGCTTTACGGGCCGGTAGAGGGGGCGCCAACACTGGATGCGTTGCAGGAAAGGCGCGCCGCCTGATGTTCCTGCCACGCCGGAAGCTCAAGATCGAGACCGAGCGCATGACACTGCGCCAACCGATTCTGAGCGATTTCCGTGCGTGGAGCAGCCTTCGGGGCCAATCCGCCGATTTCCTGATCCCGTGGGAGCCGATCTGGGCGTCGGATCACCTGGCACGCAAGGGGTTCACAAACCGGGTCTACTGGGCGCAGCGGTCGATCGGCAACGGCTCGGCGGTGCCGCTCTTCCTGATCCGTCGCGAGGATCAGAACCTCCTGGGCGCGATCACCCTCGACAATATCCGCCGCGGTCCGGCGCAGGCCGGGACGTTGGGCTATTGGATCGGGGAGCCTTATGCGCGGCAGGGCTACATGCAGGAAGCGATCAAAAGCGTCGTGCATTACGCCTTCGAACGGCTGGACCTGAGCCGTGTCGAGGCGGCATGCCTGCCCGAGAACAAACCTTCGCGCGCGCTGCTCGAAAAATGCGGGTTCAAATATGAAGGTGTGGCGCAGAGCTATCTGCAGATCAACGGCCGGTGGCGCACTCATGTGCTCTACGCCGCTTTGCGCATGGACCGCCGTGGCAAGACCGACGCGGGGTAGGGCGCCGGTGCTGCAAGGCGGAATGACCGCCTTGAGCCCGAAGCGGTCACGCACTCTTGCCCGGAAGCAGTGCGCATCGCGCCGCGGGGTAGCGCCCGACGCTCAATTTCTGAAGAGTCCCACTCAGCCGCCGTTTGCACCATTCTTGGAAGTATCAATCTATTGGTTTACAGCGCCATTCGACTGCTGGGCTATCGCTTACAGCCAATTCAACTAATCGAAGACACGCCGCCTCATCGCCGGGATCGGCAAACCCGAAAATGAAAATCATCTTTTCCCATTCGCCCATCACATTTTTCTGCTCAACCCAGTACCCAAACTGAGTTAACTGATTGCTTTGTAGATCGTTCGATAACTGAGAAAGATCAGCTGTATATTCATCAGTTTGAGAGAATGCAGGATGCATGCCAGTTAGAAATATGGTTAATGCAATTGGGGTTTTCATCAATCTGCACCTTTTTTAAAGGAATCTTGGATCAAAGCACACGTAACCCATAAGCTAGATGCCAGAGAAAACTGGTCCTGGTTTCAACATCAGCCAAACAAACTGGATCGGCGACGCCCTTGTCGGTTTGGCACATGCCAATTGAGAGGGCATAATGCTCATTTTCCAATCTAATGATGGCCGAACCGAACCAGGCAATACAACTCACTAAAGAAACTATGAGCAAGTTCTTCATCCCTTCGAACCTTTGTTGGAACTGTCGATCGACAACCTGACACAACCGACCAGCGACGTCCAATGTCTGGCTAGAGCCCGAACCTACCGATGCTGCAAGATGCATGAAGGGCTGCTTACTAAAATCTGGTTGTACGGAACGGTCTGACGCCGCTCCGTGACAATGGTTAAAATTCTTCAACGACGATCTTACCCTTGGCTTGACCAGTCTCGACCAGCCTGTGCGCTTCACGCATCTTGGCGGCACTGATCGGAGATAGAACCTCGGAGACGGTCGTCTTGATGTTTCCCGCATCAATTTGATCGGCCACGTAAGACAGCAGGCGGTGCTGCTCGATCATGTCCGGCGTCTGGTGCATTGAGCGGGCAAACATGAATTCCCAATGAAAGCTCGCGGCCTTGGTCTTCATTCCGCCCATTGGCATGGGCAGATCGGTGTCGTCGATACTGACAATGCCGCCTTGCGGGCGGATCAGTTCAACCGCCGTGTTCCAGTGGCGCATGTCGTTGAAGATCGCGATATAATCGACGTGCTTGATGCCAATAGCGTGCACCTGCGCAACCATATCTTCGCGGTGGTTGACGACATGATCCGCGCCAAGCGATTTCACCCAATCCGAAGTCTCGGAGCGGGATGCGGTGGCAATCACCGTCAAACCGGCCAGCTTGGCAAGCTGGATACCGATGGAGCCGACACCACCACCTGCACCGATGATAAGGATTGATTGTCCGGCATCCGCTCCGTCGCGATCTATGCCCAGACGATCAAAAAACGCCTCGTAAGCTGTGATTGTCGTTAGAGGGAGGGCGGCGGCTTCGGCGTGCGACAGAGATGCAGGCTTACGACCGACGATCCGCTCATCGACAAGATGGAACTCGGCATTGGTGCCCGAGCGGGTGATGTCGCCCGCATAGTACACCTCATCGCCCGGCATGAAGAGGGTCACGTCCGGACCGACAGCTTCGACCACGCCGGATGCGTCATAGCCGATAATGCGCGGTGTCTCTTCCACCTTGTCTTTGGGTGCGCGCACTTTCACATCGACCGGGTTCACGGCAACTGCCTTGACGTTGACAAGTATGTCACGGCCTTCAGGTTTGGGTTTTTCTATCTCCAGATCGAGAAACGCATCGACGTCCTCGACTGTGAGGTAGTGAGTAAATCCAACGGCTTTCATAGTATTTTCCCTTTCGCGTAGTGGGCTTACCTCGGCCGTCATTCGGCAGACGGGTCGCCCTGTGAAAATTCGACGGTGACGAAAACGAGCTCCGTCTCGCCGGTGTTGGTCAGGTCGTGGACAAAGGCATCGTCAGGCGACAGATCGGGGAAATGCTGCGTCTGGCCGTTGGTGTAGGTCACATCGACCACACGACCGTCATCGAAGCGGGATCGGGCCGTGCCATCGGTCAGAACTGTCCAGAAGTAGGGGCGGTCATGACGATGGGGTGGATGGGTTTCGCCGGGCGGCACCCGGAGGTGCCAGATACGCATTCCGTCTGTCTCAGCGACAAGCGCAGTGCCGATCCGGTCATTTGCCCGACCTTCAGTGATCTCGCGATCTGTCAGCGGGGCGGTCATGCTGCAGCCTCATAGGTCGTATAGCCTGCCGCATCGCCACCGAACAGCGTGTCACCATCGAAGCCGGACAGCGACAAGTCCTCCGCAAATCGACGTGGCAGATCAGGGTTGGCGATGAATGGGCGTCCAAAGGCCACAGCATCGACGTAACCGTTCTCGATAACTGCGTTGGCCTTGTCCGGTGTGTAGCCACCTGCGACGATGACCGACCCCGAATAGGCCTTGCGCAATTCCTTGCGGAACCATTCCGGCGTTTCCGGCGCATCGTCCCAATCGGCTTCGGCCAGATGGATGTAGGCCAATCCGATCCGGTCCAGCTCCTTTGCCAGGGTCAGGATGGTCTGTGGCGCGTCCGCGTCATCCATACCGCGTTGCGTGATAAAGGGCGAGAAACGAATGCCAGTCCGGTTTGCACCCATCTCGGATGTCACCGCTTCGGCAACTTCCACCGCAAAACGGATACGGTTTTCCACAGAACCTCCATAGGCGTCATCACGATGGTTGGATGTGCTGCGCAGGAACTCGTCAATGAGGTATCCATTGGCTGCGTGAATCTCGACGCCATCAAATCCGGCGGCTTTGGCGTTACGGGCCGCAAGGCGGTAGTCCTCGACAACGCGGGCGATTTCATCTGTTTCAAGCGCGCGCGGAACAGGGCATTCCACCATGCCGCCCTCGCCGGTCTCGGGGTCCACGATCCAGACGGTCGCATCCGGGGCAATAGCAGACGGCGCAACAGGCTTGCCATCTGCGTGGAACATCGGGTGGCTCATTCTGCCCACATGCCAGAGCTGCAAGACGATGCGTCCTTCCTTGGCATGAACCGCTTCTGTCACCAGTTTCCATCCGGCAACCTGTGCCTTGGAATTGATGCCCGGCGTGAAGGAGTAACCCTTGCCTTCCGGTGTGATCTGTGTGGCTTCTGTGATGATCATGCCTGCGCTGGCACGTTGCGCGTAATACTCTGCCATCATGGCGTTCGGCACATCGCCTGGTTGGGTTGACCGTGAGCGGGTCATCGGGGCCATGACCACCCTGTTAGGCAGGTCGATGTTGCCGATGGTTACGGGGTTGAAAAGTGTCATGTCAGGTTCCTTTCGATTTCAGGCGTGGGTGGCGGCGGGAGCGGGTTTCCGCTCCTGCCAGATGATGAAGGCGAGACCGATTGCGGGCACGATGATCGCAGCGAAGGGGATGTAAGCTGCCCCCAGCGTGCTATCGACAACCGCGCCACCGATGATGCCGCCCAGGGCGTTGGCGATGTTGAAGGCCGAGATATTGGCGGTTGCTGCAAGCTCGGGCGCTTTACCGCCATGCTTCATGACGCGCATCTGCATCGGCGGGACGTTGGCGAAAGAGACGACGCCAAAGATGAAGGCCGCAGCAACGAACAGGTAGGGTTGCGAGGCCACCATACCGACCACGATCAGGGAGGCGATCATTGCGGCAGGCCAGCCGATCAGGGACGCACTGAGGTTCTTGTCGGCAGTCTTGCCACCCAGCGTGTTGCCAAAGACGAGACCCAGCCCGATGATCACCAGAATCCATGTCAGGGACGACCGTTCAAAGCCTGCGACCTGTTCTGCGATAGGCGCGATGTAGCCGTAGAAGGTCATGAAGCCGACCCAGCCAAGCGTTGTGATGAACAAACTGGCCAGCAACTGCGGATTGCGGAATGCGCCGATCTGCGATCGGATGGATTTCGGCTCCTCAGCACCTTGCGGCGGGATAGCAACAGCAATGGCAGCGGCAGCCATTGCACCAAGCATCGCGACGACGATGAAGGTCGTGTTCCAGCCGAACATATTGCCGATCCATGCGCCACCGGGAACACCCAGGACGTTGGCCAGCGTCAGGCCCGCAAACATCTGGCCGACCGCCTGGCCTTCCATGTCCTTGGCAACCAGCCGCGTCGCAACAACGGCTCCGATGCCGTAGAATGGCCCCTGTGTCAGACCAGCCATGACCCGGCTGATCATCAGTGTTGTGTAATCGGTGGCAAAGGCCGTGATCAGGTTCGAGACGACGAAGAGCGCCATCAGACCGATCAGCACAACGCGCTTGCGGTAGCGGGCCAGCCAGAGTGTCAGGATCGGCCCGCCAATGACGATGGCCATCGCGTAGGCGGTGATGAGGTGGCCCGCCTGACCTTCAGAGATATTCAAGCTTTCGGACACTTGGGTCAGAATACCGGCAATGACAAATTCTGCTGTGCCGATGGCGAATGCTGCGAGCGTCAATATCCAGACCTGCAGCGGCATTTTCGATTTGAGGGACATGATGTGGTCCTCCTTCAGTTGATCAAGGCGCCACCGTCGATGTCGATGACGGCACCGGTGACGAAGGGGTTATCGATGACGAAGAGGTAGCCAGCTGCCAGATCATCGGCGGAGCCGACCTTGCCCGCAGGTAGCGACTTCGCGGTGTTGTTGAGCATTGCCGAACGCGCCTCGCTCGTCATACCGGCATAGGCTTCGGTATCGGTCAGGCCGGGGCTGACGATGTTGACACGGACTGGGGCCAGTTCCTTGGCCAGAATTTTGGCCACGGCCTCCAAAGCCGCGTTCATTGCCGTCTTGACATAGGTTCCGGGCACGGTGCGCCGGGCGAGAAACCCGGAGGTCAGCGTGATCGTGCCGCCGGGTTTGATTTGACGCGCGGCTGCTTTGGCAACCGCGACCGCGCCCCAGAATTTGGTGTCAAAGGCTTGCTTCGCGGCATCAAACGGCACTTCTGTCACCGCACCACCAGGCGCTGACGACCCTGCGGTGAAAATGACATGATCGACCGGACCTTGCGCGTCAAAGTAGGCTGCAATCGCGGCCTCATCTTTCACATCGAGGCCAGTGGACCGGCTTGCCACTTCAACGGTCCCGTCGCGGTTTGCCAGCGCTGTTGCGACGGCTTTTCCGATCCCAGATGTGCCGCCGATCACAATGGTTTTGGTTTCTTTGGTAAAGGTCATTGAAGCGTCTCCTCTCTTTGAGGCATTGGTTCATGGAAAACGGCTTCGATGAGTGGACCGGACGGCGTGCGGAAAAACAGCCGCCGCTCGTCCAGCTCTTCGAGGTCCATCGTTGAATAGCGGATGTCCAGAGCTTCGAGCTTGGCGCGGAAGTCCCTGTAGCCATCAAGATGGATGCCCACATGGTCGTAGGCTTCAGCAGCGGTATCCGTGCCGTAGCCACGCGCCCCGATCAGATGGATGATCGGCTTGTCACCGGCGTAGAGCCAGTGGCCCGGAATGCGGTGGATCGCCCTGGGCCGGGCATGCTCTTCCAACTCATCAAAGACCTTGAGCAAGAATGCCCGTGTCCCGGGCAAATCGCGTGTTCGGATGGTGATGTGGTCGAGATGCATGATGATCTCCTTTCGTTGATCATCATCTACCGCCTATCCTTGGGCCAAATAATTGGCTAATTTCCCAAAAGATAATTCGGAATCGGCGAATAATGAGGCATCAATGCTGATCGAAAATCTCAAACTCTTCCTGCTGATCGTGGAAAAGGGAGGGCTTGCGGCTGCGGGGCGCGAGGTTGGATTGTCGCCCGCTACCGTCACAGGACGGCTTGCTGCGCTTGAAGCCCACTACGGTGCGCGCCTGTTGACACGAACGACACGCTCAATCAGTTTGACAGACGAGGGCCGCGAGCTGGTCACAGGCGCGCGGCGCATATTGGCAGAGACAGAGGAAACAGAAGCAAGGATCAAGCTGGGGGTGGAAAAGATTTCCGGCACGATCCACATGAGTGCACCCAGTGACCTGGGCCGTACGCAGCTTGCTCCGCTGCTGGACCAGTTCATGGGAGAGCATCCGGAAATCGCAATCGACCTAACGCTCGGCGATGGCAATATTGATTTGGTCGGGCAAGGCATCGACCTTGCCCTGCGCTTTGGCGAATTGTCCGACAGCACGATGAAGTCGCGTAGGCTCGGAACAAACCGTCGGATTGTCTGCGCCGCACCGGACTACCTTAAGCGCAACGGGACACCCATGCATCCCGATGATCTCAGCCACCATAATTGCCTGATCATGCGCTTTGGAGCCAATACAGATCAGGACTGGTCGTTTGTGATCGATGGTCAGATGAAAACGCAGCGGGTTTTGGGGAACCGCATTGCCAATGATGGCGGCCTCATTCGGCGGTGGTGCCTGGGTGGTCAGGGAATTGCACGGAAGTCCGAATGGGACATCCGCGCCGATCTGGCAACTAGTGATCTTGTCGAGGTACTGGAGTCGTTTTCACCAGAACCGAACGCGCTTCAAATGGTCTATCCGGCAGGTGCGGTCCAGCCACGGCGCGTAAGAGCGTTGATGGAGTTTCTGGTGGCACGGTTGGGATAGCGTAGCGACCAAACCGGACACTCACACCTACCGGCTCAACGGCAGATTCGTCCGCTGTCCAGACAATCGCGATCTAAGGCTGCATCGCAATTAGACGCGATCGTGCTATCTTCCCGCGAGGAGGTGTCTTGTGATCCGCGCTGCTCTTGTATGTCTTCTACTGCTCATGCCCGCCAGCGTCATGGCGCAGGAGCGTGAGCCCAGCCATTGCCTTGCTGTTGCGGACGCGATGCCGGAGGCCACGTATCTGCACCATGTGGCGTTCCGCGATCCGGTGCCTGACGGCACCGTCCGGCTCCGCTATATCACCCATGCCAGTTTCCTGCTGCAGACCGAAGGGGGGCTGGCGGCGGTCACCGATTTCACCGGGTTTGTCGGCAATGTCGATTTCACCCCGGATGTGGTGACGATGAACCATGCCCATGCGACCCACTACACCGACTATCCCGACCCGGCCATTCCCCATGTGCTGCGGGGCTGGGGCGCGTTTGGCGAAGGCGTAGATCACAAACTTGACCTGGGCGAGATGCTGATCCGCAATGTCTCCACCGATATCCGGTCCGGGGCAGGGGTGGAGCGCGAAGGCAACTCCATCTTCATTTTCGAGGTAGCGGGGCTTTGCATCGGTCACCTGGGGCATCTGCACCATGAACCCAGCCCCGAACAATATGCCGCGATCGGGCGGCTCGATGTGGTCATGGCGGCGGTCGATGGCGGGGTGACGCTCGATCTGCCGACCATGCTCAAGGTGATGAGCCGCTTTCGGGCGCGGATCGTGATCCCGATGCACTGGTTCATTGACGGATCGCTCGGGCGGTTCCTTTCGGGGATGGAGGCGGAATTCGATGTCGTGGATACCGGCAGTCATGACCTCGTGGTGTCGCTCGACACGCTGCCGACGCGCCCGACGGTGATGGTTCTGCGCCCGGCCTATCTGCGCGAGGATGAGTGAGAACGGGTCTGGACCCGGCGAGGGAAGATGCTAGGGATAGGGCATGACACTCAACCCCGCCGATCCCACTTTCGCGGCCCATCTGCGCAGCCTGTTGCCGGATGAGGCGTTCCGCGATCCGGCACCGCATTACCTGGAAGAGCCGCGCGGCCGGTGGACGGGGCAGGCCGGGGTCGTTGTGGCACCTTCGACCGCAGACGGGGTCGCAACCGTTATCCGCGCGGCATCCGAAGCCCAGGTAGGCGTCGTTCCCTATGGCGGCGGCACGGGCCTCGTGGGCGGGCAGGTGCAGGCCGACGGACCTGCCCCGATCCTGCTCAGTCTTGAGAGGATGCGGAAGGTGCGCGCCGTCTATCCGCAGGAAAACGTGATGGTGGTCGAGGCGGGCGCGATCCTGTCCGATATTCATGATGCGGCGCAGGGTGTTGACCGGCTTTTTCCACTGACCATTGCCGCCAAGGGATCGGCGCGGATCGGTGGTAACCTTGCCACCAATGCGGGCGGCGTGAACGTGCTGCGCTACGGCAATGCGCGCGATCTCTGCCTGGGGCTGGAGGCCGTCCTGCCCGATGGCCGGATCTGGCACGGGTTGAAACGGCTCCGGAAGGACAATACCGGGTACGACCTCAAGAACCTGCTGATCGGCTCTGAGGGGACACTCGGCGTGATTACCGCCGCGGCGCTCAAGCTCTATCCCCGGCCTGCGGGTGAGGGGACGGCGCTCATGGTGGTCGAAAGCCCCGAAGCGGCGCTTGCCCTGCTGGCGCTGGCGCGCGACCATCTTGGCGAAGGGGTCAGCGCGTTTGAGTTGATGCACCGGATGGGGCTTGATTTCCTGGCGGAGACCCTGCCGGACCTGCGGCAACCTTTCGCGACACCGCCGGAATGGTTTGTGCT
This sequence comes from Roseovarius sp. MMSF_3359, assembly GCF_030733385.1. Classification (GTDB taxonomy): domain Bacteria; phylum Pseudomonadota; class Alphaproteobacteria; order Rhodobacterales; family Rhodobacteraceae; genus Roseovarius. The sequence continues at coordinate 111,922 of NZ_JASHJC010000012.1, forward strand.
GATTGACGTGGGCCTGGCACGCGGGCTGGACCCGGCATCGGCGCTGGAGACGCTCTTTGCCGAGGCGCTTGAGGCCGGGTTGGTGCACGACGGGATGATCGCCCAGTCCGTGGCGCAGCGGCACCAGTTCTGGGAGGTGCGCGAAAGCATCCCCGAGGGCAACCGGCGTGTGGGTTCGATCAGCTCTCACGACATTTCGGTCCCGATGGGTGCGATCCCTGATTTCATTCGTCGAGGCGGGGAGGTCATCGCGGCCTTGGGCGATTTCCGGATCAACTGCTTCGGCCATCTGGGTGACGGCAACCTGCATTACAATGTCTTTCCGCCCAAAGGGCAAAACCGGGATGCGCATCTGGACCAGCGCGAGGCGATCAAACGGGCCGTGCATGACCTCGTGCATGAGATGGGCGGGTCCGTCAGTGCCGAACACGGGGTCGGGCGGCTCAAGGTCGAGGATCTCGAACGCTATGGCGATCCGGTCAAATTGTCCGCCATGCAGGCGATCAAGGCCGCGCTTGACCCCAAAAGGATCATGAACCCGGGTGCGGTACTGCGGTTGCCCGCGGACTGAAGATTTGCGGTTGTTTCCCCCGGGATCGCGCGGTTAACTGCACGTCGCAATGCCCCGGACGAGAGGGGCGAGGGGAAGAACCGCCTGCAATGTCAGAGCTTTGGGACGGGATCGCACAGGCCTTTTGGCTGATCGTGACGCTGGATGCGGATCTGGTGGAAATCACGCTGCGCTCATTGCAGGTGACGCTGACCGCTTTGGTCATCGCCTGCCTGATCGCGCTGCCGCTGGCGGCGATCCTGTCGGTCCGGCGTTTTCCCTTCCGGCGGATCACCATCGCGGTGCTCAACGCGTTGATGGGCCTGCCGCCGGTGGTGGTGGGGCTGATCGTCTATGTGTTCCTGTCGCGCGCGGGGCCTTTCGGGGTCTTGGGCCTTCTCTTCACCCCCACGGCGATGATCATTGCGCAGGTCATCATCATCGTGCCGCTCATCGCCTCGATTGCGCATCAGTCGCTGCGCGATCTCTGGGCGGAATATCACGACCTGCTGATCTCGATGAACACGACCCAGGGGCAGCGGATCAAGACGCTGCTCTGGGACAGCCGGCGCGCGCTTCTGACGGCGGCGCTGGCAGGCTTTGGCAGGGGTATTGGCGAGGTGGGCGCGATCATGATCGTGGGGGGCAATATCGACCACGCGACCCGGGTTCTGACCACCGCCATTGCGCTTGAGACCGGCAAGGGCAACTTCTCGCTGGCGCTCGGGCTTGGGTTTGTCCTTATCGCGCTTGCGATCGCCGTGAACCTTGCGATCCACTGGCTGAGCCATACCGAGAGGGAGGGCCGCTGGTGAGCGATCTCTTCCCGCTTTCCGTCTCCGGGGCGCAGGTGCGGCGCCGTGGCAAGGTCCTCGTCGGGCCGGTCGACCTGACCCTTCAGGCCGGTGGTGTGACCATCGTGGTGGGACCGAACGGGTCGGGGAAAACAAGCCTTCTCAAGATGTTGCATGGCATTCTTCGGCTAAACCGCGGCGGGATTACCTGGGCCTGCGGGACGGAGGATGCACAGCGCCGGCAAGCCTTCGTGTTCCAGACACCGGTGATGCTGCGCCGGACGGTGTTGGAGAACCTGATCTATCCGCTGCGCCTGCTCAACGTGCCGAAGGCGCAGGCCCGGCAGCAGGCCGAAGACTGGGCCGCGCGGATTGGTCTTTCAGGGGCCGAGGGGCGGCAGGCCACTGTGCTGTCGGGTGGCGAGCGGCAGAAACTTGCCCTGGCCCGCGCGTTGATCCGCAAGCCTGACCTGCTCTTTCTCGATGAGCCTTGCGCCTCGCTCGACGGGCGGGCGATGCGGGAAATCGAGGCGATCTTGCAGGACGCCGTTGCGTCGGGCACCCGGATTATCATGTCGACACATGATATGGGTCAAGCACGGCGGCTGGCCGATGAGGTACTCTTTATCCTGCATGGGAAGGTGCACGAGTTTGGTCCTGCGGCGGGGTTCTTTGAGGATCCCGAAACGCCCCAGGCCCGGGCCTTCCTGAATGGAGACATCGTGGAGTGAAGGAGACCCGAGCGATGACCAGATTTCTGGCCGTATGTTGTGCAGTATTGACTGTCCAGACCGCCGCCTGGGCGGAAGAGATGAAGATGGCGGTCACGACCTCTTTTCACAATTCCGGGCTGGCGGAGGTGCTGCTCCCCGAAATCAAGCAGGATACCGGCATTGATGTCCAATTGCTCGTCGTCGGGACCGGGCAGGCCCTGCGCCTGGGTGCTGCGGGGGATGTGGATGCGATTCTTGTCCATGCCAAGGCCGCCGAGGAAAAGTTCGTGGCCGAGGGCAGCGCGACACATCGCACGGAAATCATGTACAACGATTTTGTCTTTATCGGCCCCGGCGCCGACGGGGCAGGGATCAAGGCCGCCGCAGATGCCGCGGCCGCCCTGCGGCTGATCGCGGGATCTGGTGCGCCCTTTGTAAGCCGCGGCGATGACAGCGGTACACACAAGAAGGAACTGAGCCTCTGGGAAGCCGCAGATGTGGCGCCGGAGGGCGATTGGTACAACGCGGTCGGTGCCGGCATGGGGGCGGCGCTCAATACCGCGTCGGGCATGAATGCCTATATCCTCTCTGACCGGGCAAGCTGGCTCAATTTCGGCAACAAGGGCGATCTGGCGTTGTTGTTCGCGGGCGACCCGGTGCTTTTCAATCAATACGCCTACCTGCCCGTGAACCCGGAAAAACACCCCCATGTGAAGGCCGATCTGGCCGCGCAATTGGAGGCCTGGCTTGTCTCGGACCGGGCGCAGGTGTTGATCGACGGCTACCGGCTGGAAGGGGAGCAGCTCTTTACCTTCAACGCGCAGAAATAGGCGGTCGTGTTCGTCGGCGGGCGTTATTCGTCCGACCGGGGGGCATAACCGCGCAACCGGATGAAGAGGCTCGCCTCGTCGTCGTTGCGGAAAAACGGCACCGAGGTCGGCGGGGCCGGGTCGTGGGCGCGAGTGGCCACTTCGGCCAGGACAACCTCGGTGATGAAGGGCAGGTCGTATTCCTCGCGTGCCTTGGCAAGCGGCACCCATTGCAGATGCGACAGTTCATCGCTGGCGGCCGAGAAATCATCGAGATCGCCCGCGATCTCATCTGCATCAATCAGGAAAAACCGCGCATCGAACCTGCGCGGGCGTCCCGGCGGCGTGATGGCGCGAAAGACGAATTGCAACGCCTTGGCCGACGGGACATGACCCCTGGCGGCAAAACCCTGCCAATCGTCGGGTGGGGTACCATCCCAGGTGCCGGGCTGGCCCAGGATCAGCCCGGTTTCTTCCCAAAGCTCGCGGATGGCGGCGGCGGCCAGCGCATGACCCAGATCCTCGGCACTGTCTTCGCGCAGACGTTCGGCGCAGACCGATGGGACCGGTGTGGCCAGCGGCACATTGGCGTCGGCGGCATCCACTGCCCCGCCGGGAAAGACGAATTTCGACGGCATGAAGGCGGCCTTGGCGCCGCGTTGGCCCATCAGCACATGCGGGTCATTTTCGCGATCCCGCAAGGCAATAACGGTGGCCGCGTTGCGGATGGCGGTCTTGTCGATGGTCATGAAGGCCCTTTCCGTTACGAAAGGGTCAGGTCTTGTTCCCGAACCCGTGCATAAACCGGGCCCACTGGAATGCGACGATCGCCCCTTTCAGCCTTGGCAGAAGGTATAGCGAGAGGCCGACGCAGCCAAGGCCGAATATGGTGAAGAGCACCAGAGGCTCAGGCCGCCATGTGGTGAAGACCACATGCAGGAGCGGCGCCATCAGGTGACCGACGATCAGGATGGTCAGATAGGCCGGGCCGTCATCAGCGCGATGGTGCGAAAAGTCTTCCTGACACACGGGGCAGGTATCGCGCACCTTGAGATAGCTTTTCAGAAGCGGGCCGCTGCCACAATTGGGGCATTTGCCCCGATAGCCTTTCCAGACCGCGGGCCAGAGTTCGCGTTCTTCGTTTTCTACGGTCTGTTCCATGATGCTGCCTGTTTCCCGTCGCGTGTCGCCTAAATGGGGTATTGAGGACATACATGAAAGTGGTGAACGATGCCTTGCGTCGCGATGTCGCAAACCCCGCGGCGGCACAATAGCGCCGCAAGAATTTTCGTTTTTCTGCGACGGAACATGTTCGGTGCCACGTAAGAAGAGTACGATCCGGCATGAAGACCGGATTGGGGCAGAGACGAACCGACATATTGAACGGAGAAACCAGAATGAAAAATACCGCACTTATGGCATCGCTTGGATTGGCCATCATCGCAGGGGGCGCGGTTGCGTCGAACGATACCGGCGGCGGAAAGCATCATCGCCCGCATCACAGCTTCGAAGAACTTGACGCCAATGGCGACGGCAAGCTGATGAAGGAAGAGATCGAAGCGCATATGCAGACCCGGTTCGAAGGGGCCGATACCGATGGTGACGGCGCGCTTTCCAAGGACGAATTGCTGGCGCGGGTGCAAGAGCGCCGGGCCAAGCGGGCTGAGAAATACGTCGATCACATGCTGGAGCGTCACGATGCCGATGGCGACGGCGCCCTGACGATGGACGAGATGAAGGCCCGCCGTGACGGCAAGATGTTCGCCCGAATGGATGCGAATGAGGATGGCGCGATCTCGAAAGAGGAGTTCGAGGCGATGCGCGCCAAGCACAAGAAGCACAAGAAACAGCGGAAGCAAGGTGCGGATGACAGCACCGACGGGGCCGCGGACTAGGCCTTTGGGGTGCGGGCGGGGCATCATCGGGTGCGCCGCCCAACCGTGACCTGATGGGCAGGGGATATGCCGCTGGATGCCATGAGTGACGAAAGCGACGAAGCATTGCTGATGCGCTACGCGGCCGGCGACCAGGCCGCCGCGCAGGCGCTGACCCTGCGCCTGACGCCGCGCGTCTATGCCCATGCTTGCCGGATGCTGGGTATTCCCGCCGAGGCCGAGGATGTGACCCAGGAGGCCCTGATGCGGCTTTGGCGGATTGCGCCGGAATGGCGGCGGGGGGAGGCGCAGGTGACGACCTGGCTCTTTCGCGTGGTGGCCAATCTCTGCACTGACCGGTTGCGGCGGGCGCGGGGCGTGGCGCTGGAGGCGATCCCGGAGCCCGAGGACGGCCAGGCAAGTGCCGCCGAGCAGATGCAGGAGCAAAGCCGCGCGGCGGCGTTGCAGGCGGCATTGGCCCGGTTGCCTGACCGGCAGCGCCAAGCGGTCATCCTGCGGCATATCGAGGGGCTGTCGAACCCGCAGATCGCTGAAATCATGGAGATCGGCGTGGAAGCGGTCGAAAGCCTGACGGCCCGGGGGAAGCGGGCGCTTGCGGCCGACCTGGCGGGAAAAAGAGAAGAACTGGGGTACACGGATGACTGACAAGGAACTTGAAACCACTGATCTGTCGCGGTTTTTCGAAGCGGCAAAGCAGGCGCCGCCGACGCCCCCAACGGCCCTGATGCACCGTGTCCTGGACGATGCCAGAGCGGTGCAGCCGCAGGGTATACGCGCACCCCGGCAGTCTTTTCTCGTCCGGCGCTGGCGGGAGTTTGCGGGCGCGGTCGGCGGATGGCCCGCCATGGCAGGGCTGGCGACGGCCACGGTGGCGGGGGTCTGGCTGGGCGTGATGCCGCCCGCCGCTTTGCCTGATGCAACCGGCGCCTATCTCGATCTTGGCGGCAGCAGCTACCTGGTCGATGCGGCTCCGGACCTCGGGTTCGATCTTGTTGAGGAGGCGCTCTGAATGTCAGAGGAGATGAAACCGGCCCCGGGTGGGATGAAGCCCTGGCTGCGCGTGTTGCTGGTGGTGTCGCTGGCGATGAACCTTTTGGTGGTCGGGGCGTTGATTGGCGCGCTGGTCACCTGGTCGAACTGGCGATCGCATCATCCCTCCCGGCTTGCGATGGCGGGTGGGCCGCTGACCCGGGCGCTTGCGCCCGAAGACAGGCGCGCCATCGGCAAGGAGATGCGCAAGGCCCATCGCAAGGAGAAGGGCAACCGCGCCCGGCATCACGGTGAACTCATGGGACTGGTTGCCGACCTCAAAGCCGAGCCGTTTGACCCCGAAGCGGTCGAGCAGCGCCTTGCCCGGCACCGGAAGTCCTTCGATGATCGCCTTGGATTGGGGCTCGAATTGCTGACTGCGCGCCTGACGCAGATGACAGCAGAAGATCGCGCCGCCTATGCCGACCGCCTGCAAGATGTGCTCACCCGCCGGGGCAAGGGCAAAAAGGACAAGTCGGACAAGGACTAAGGCATCAAGCCGCGGTGCGGTTCGACAGCGTAACGGTATTTCGCCCATCCGCCTTCGAGCCATAGAGCGCACGATCCGCGTGATCCAGAAGCCCGTCAACCGTCGGGCGCACGCCGTTTGTGCCGCGCTCGCCCATGGCCACGCCGATACTGACCGTGACATGGATCGGGGCATCGAGGCCCGGCACCTTGATCGGTGTCCGCTGGATGATCCGGCACAGCCTGCTGGCGGTTTGTTTTGCCTGGGCCGGGCTGGTTTCAGGCGTAACGATCAGGAATTCCTCGCCCCCCAGACGGGCGATCAGGTCCTCGTCACGGGCATTGTTGCGCAGGACATCCGCGATGCGCGCGAGCACCGCATCACCTGCGGCGTGCCCATAGCGGTCATTGACCTGCTTGAAGTGATCCAGATCGGCAACCATGACCGCAAAACTGCTATCAGAGCTGCGCTGCCCCCGGATCAGGGATTCGACAAAGGGCAGGGCGTAGCGCCGGTTGTAAAGGCCGGTCAGCGGGTCGATCACCGCGGCTTGCAGGCCAATGTGGAGCTGCGCGCGCAATTTGTCGGCGGTCTGCTTGTTTTCCAGTTGTGTACCGATCCGCAGCGCCAGTTCGCGTGGGTCGGTGTTGCCGCAGGTGACGTCACTGGCGCCCATATCCAGCACGGTGGCGGCCAGGCGCCTGATCTCTTCCGGCAAGACCACGAGGACCGGGCAATTCCGTGTCGCGGGCGCAGCGCGCAGCTCGGCCATAAGGCGCAGGCCGTCATCGCTGGTCGCGGGATCGACCTGCAGAACGTACATGTCGGGCCGGTCATGATCCTTGAGGGTGCCGCCCGCATGTTCAGAGGAGACAGCCATGAATTCGTGGCGGGAATTGACCGAGAGCGATGCGCGCAGCCGGGTCGCTTCGGTTTTCTGATGCGCGACGACGGCCACCCTGCCGGGGCGGACAAACCCCTGCTGCGCCTCGGCGAAGCCAAGGGCATTGGCGGTGCCGGCGTGCATCTTGAGGTCGTGGTTCATGTGACGTTGGCGCAGCAGGCTGCGCAGCCGCGCCAGCAGGAGTGTTTCCTCGACCGGTTTGGACAGTACCTCGCTTGCTCCGGCTTTGAGTGCCTCAATCCGGGCTTCGGGCGTGTCGTTTGACAGGATCAGGATGACAGGCACGCTGTCATTTGCATCGCAGGACCGCATGGCGCGGACAAACGCACTGCTGTCGAAGTCGGAAAGTTCGGTACTGGCAAGGATCAGATCGGGCTTGTGACGGGTCACCATCCTGAGGGCCTCGGCCCCGCTTCGGGCCTGGAAAACATCATAGAACGCGGCGGAAAGTTTTACCTTCAGCACAATGCGATTTGTTGCCAACTCATCAACGATCAGAATTTTACCTGACATGGGGAAATTCGCCTTTCAGACTGCCCCTTCCGTAAGCGGAATATCCATGTCAGAAGTTAAGAAAACCTTTCCGGAATTTTACACGAATGAACAATATGCAGGAATCCGCCGAAACCCTCGCGCTGCAGTGCCTGGCGTGGCTCGCGGGCAATGAAGAGCTGCTGCCGGTGTTCATGGGGGCGTCGGGCGTTTCGCAGGAGGATCTGCGCAAGGGCGCCGAAGATCCTGTTTTTCTGGGGTCGGTGCTGGATTTCGTGATGATGGACGATGCCTGGGTGGTGGAGTTCTGCGCGGATCACGGCCTTCCCAACGAAAGTCTGATGCGGGCGCGGATGGCGCTGCCGGGTGGTGAACAGGTGAACTGGACGTAAACAAAAGGAAAACATCTTGGCAACAAAGGTTGACGGCCTTCTCTTCGACAAGGATGGCACCTTGTTTGATTTTCATGCCACCTGGAGCGTCTGGGCGGGCGGTGTCATCCGCGCTCTTGCCGAGGGTGACGAGGGCATGATCCGCCGGCTTGCGGCACTGCTTGGCTATGACCTCGACAGGCAGGAATTTGACACGACGTCGGTGGTGATTGCCGAATCCTCCAGCACGATCGCGGCGCTGATTGCCGCGGAATTGCCCGGTCGGTCGGCAGATGACGTGGAAAACTACCTCATGATGACCGCCGCCGAAGTACCGCAAAGCCCGTCACTGCCGCTCGCCCCCTACCTTACGGACCTCGCAGGCCGGGGATTATCGCTTGGGGTGATGACCAATGACAATGAATACGCCGCGCGAGCGCATCTGAAGTCGGTCGGGATCGAGACGCATTTCGACTTCATAGCCGGATGCGACTCGGGCTTCGGCGCCAAACCCGATCCCGGTCCGCTGCTGGCCTTCGCCAAGGCCACAGGCCTGTCGCCCGATCGCGTGGCGATGGTCGGCGACAGCACCCATGACCTGATCGCTGGCCGTGCCGCGGGCATGCACACGGTCGGTGTCCTGACCGGTCTTGCAGATACCATGGAACTTGCGCCCTATGCCGATATCGTCTTTCCGGACATCAGCCATATCCCGGCCTGGCTGACCGCATGACGCGCCACCCCCGTTTCGGGATCTGGCTTGCCTTTTTCGGCACGATGGTGCTGACCGTGGATGCGATGTTGATGCGGCTCTCGGGGATGGGAGGCCTGCAGATGACCGCCTGGCGGGGTCTTTGCATGGGCGCTGTCCTGATTCTCGTCTGGCTGATGCAAAGCCGTGCGCACCGAAAGGATGCGGGCCAGCTCCGAACCGGGGCAGGGGTGGCCATCATCGCCTGCCAGTTCTTCAACTCCCTCCTGTTCTGCTTCGGTATCGCCATCGCGCCGGTCGCGGTCGTGCTATTCGGCCTGGCAGCGGTGCCGGTCTTTGCGGCGATCTTCGCCTGGTTGATCCTGGGAGAGCGAACCTCGACCCTGACATGGGTGACGATCGTGCTGGTCATCGGCGGGATTGGCATCGCTGTTTCGGGCAAGGCGGGCGCGACGGCGGGGCTGGACCTTGCGACGATCGCCGGGGCGGTCCTGGGCCTTGGTGTCGCGATCGTCCTGGCGCTCAATTTCGTTATCCTGCGCGGCCGGCCGGAATTGCCGATCCCGCTCCTCGTCGGATCCGGGGCGCTGCTTTGTGGCCTGACCTCTCTTGCGCTCATCGGTCCGCAGGAGATGGCGCGGGGCAACATCCTGCCCATGGTCCTGACCGGGGCGGTGGTCCTGCCGGTGTCGTTTCTTTCCCTGTCGGTGGCGGCCCGTCACACCCGCGCCTCCAATGTGAGCTTTCTGATGCTTCTGGAGACGATCCTCGGCCCGTTCTGGGTCTGGCTGGTGATCGGAGAGGCGCCAACGGAGCGGATGCTCGCGGGTGGCTTCATCGTCATCACAAGCCTCGCGGGATACCTCTTTCTGATAACACGCCACCGCGAGAACACCGGCTAACCGACATCTGAGAAACAAAAACGACAGCATGTGTCGCAAAGTGGCGTACAGTTGCGCCGCAGCCGGTGTTTCGATGGGATCAGACATCAGCCGGAGGAACGGGCATGGCACGCGAAACAAGCAGACGACGTCGTAGCGGGGGCCGCGCAGGCAGTGCCGAGCGCCGGGGATCGGCCGCGATTGAACAAATGCCATGGGCCCCGCCGATCAATACCGACCGCCCGGTTGAGCCGCTTGATGAGGCCGGGGTGCAGGCCATTCACGACGGTGCCATGCGTATCCTCGAGGAGATCGGCATCGAATTCCTGAACCCCGAGGCGCTTGACGTTCTGCGCGGCTCAGGCGGCTGTACGATCAATGGCGAAAACGTCCGCATGGGCCGCGATTTCGTGATGGAGATGATCGCCAAGGCCCCCGATCAGTGGACGATCACGCCGCGCAATCCCGACCGACAGATCACCATGGGGGGCGGGCATTTGAATTTCGGCAACGTCTCGTCACCGCCGAGCTATTGGGACATGGAGATCGCCAAGAAGGTCACGGGCACACGAGAGATGTGCCAGAACCTCTTGAAATTAAGTCAGTATTTCAACTGTATCCATTTCGTTGGCGGCTATCCGGTGGAACCGCAGGACATCCACGCCAGCATCCGGCATCTTGACGTGCTCTATGACAAGCTGACGCTCACCGACAAGGTCGCCCATGCCTATTGCCTCGGCAAGGAGCGTGTCGAGGACGTGATGGAGATGGTGCGCATCGCGGGCGGCCACACGGATGCGGAGTTCGACGCCGGGCCGAAGATGTACACCAACATCAACTCGACCTCGCCTTTGAAACACGATTATCCCATGCTCGATGGCTGGATGCGGCTGGCGCGGCGCAATCAGGGCCTTGTGGTCACGCCCTTCACCCTGGCGGGCGCGATGGCGCCGGTCACCATGTCGGGCGCGGTGGCGCAATCGCTGGCCGAGGGGTTGGTTGCCGTCGTGCTGGCGCAAATTATCCGCCCCGGCGCCTGCTGTGCAATTGGTACGTTCACGTCGAATGTCGATATGAAATCCGGCGCGCCGGCCTTCGGGACCCCGGAATACATGCGCGCGACGCAGATGACCGGGCAATTGGCGCGGTTTTATGGGCTGCCGATGCGCGCAAGCGGCGTCTGTGCCGCCAACGTGCCGGACGGGCAGGCGATGTGGGAGACCTCGAACAGCCTCTGGTCCGCCGTGCAGGCGGGCGCGCATATGGTCTATCACGCGGCCGGGTGGCTGGAGGGCGGGTTGATCGCAAGCCCCGAGAAATTCGTAATGGATTGCGAGATCTTGCAGCAAATTCAGCGGTATATGGACCCGATGTTGACCGCGACTGGCGTCGATGAAATCGCCGTGGACGCGGTCAAGGAAGTGGGCGACCAGGGGCATTTCTTTGGCATCCAGCACACGCAGGACCGCTATACGACGGCCTTTTATCAACCCTACCTCAGCGATTGGCGCAATTTCGAAGCCTGGGAGGCCGCAGGTGGTGTCTGGACCGCGCAACGGGCGCATCAGACCTACAAGGATATAATCTCGAGTTTCGAGGCGCCGCCAATGGACGTGGCGATCCGCGAAGAGTTGGAGGCCTTCGTGGAGCGGCGCAAATCCGAGGGCGGCGCGCCGACGGACTTCTGATCCACCCGTCCCGGACTTGATCCGGGACCTCTCTTTCGACGGCAAGAGGCCCCCGGGTCAGGCCCGGGGCGGATGTTTTTCTGCGGCAGCTTGGAACGCTCTAACAGGCGTCATCAACGAGAAGTTGTTTTGCAATCAAGTCATTATGCTGTGCTCTTAGCGCGCTTGGTTTTACGCTTTCGGCGCCGGGGCATATCGACGTCAGGGCCGCATCCGCTTGCCATCCGGGTCGAATAGCGGCCCGACGGTGACCACCGCCTTGAAGAGGTCGCCGGCGATGTCGACTTCGACGATCGTACCGTCAGCGAGAGGCGTCGAGAGACTGCAGAGGGCCACCGGCCGCCTCACACGATACCCGAAGGCGCAGGAGGTGGTCTGCCCGATGCTCTCCCCATTGCACAGGATGGGTTCGTGACCCAGAGGGACGGCGGCAAGATCTTCGAACATAAGCGATCGGATGCGCGGCGTGGCGCCCGACGCCTCATCGGTCTGTAACGCCTCAGATCCGATGAACCCGCCCGATTTGCGCGTGGCAAAGGTCAAACCGGCATTGATGGGGGGCGTGTCGCTGTCAAGCTCATGGCCCATGGCGCAGAACCCCTTTTCGATCCGCATGGAGGTCTGGGCAAAGAGGCCCGCGGGCGTGGCGCCCGCATCAGTCAGCGCGGCATAGATCGACGGGGCGTTCTCTGCCAGGCAGGTGATCTCCCATCCCGCCTCGCCGATATAGGAGAGGCGCGCGGCCCGTACATGTTTGCCGTCGATATGCGCAGCACCGACCTTGAAATACCCGAGGTCCGCCAGGTCTGCCGCGCCAAGCCCGGCAACGATCTGGGCCGCATCCGGTCCCATCAGCCCCAACACCGCGTAGATTTCGGTGCTGTCCTCTATCGTCACCCGGTATCCGTCGGCATGGCGGCGGAACCAGGCCAGGTCCCGCTTGATCGCATTGGTCCCGGTGAAGAGGCGGTAATGATCCGGCGCGATGCGTTGCGCGGTGATATCGCTTTCATAGGTCCCCCGGTCGTTCAGGACGGGGGTGTAGATCACCGATCCCGGCGGGCGGGCCATGTGACCGGCGCAAACCCGCAGCAGGAACGCCTCGGCATCCGGGCCGGTTACGTCGATCTTGCCGAAGGAGGAGGCGTCGAAAACCGCAGACCGCTGATGCGCAGCCATGACCTCGGCGGCAACGTTTTCAAACCAGTCGGGCCGGCCGAAACGCAACACCGGCTCGGCGGTTTTGCCGAAGTAAAGCGGCCGCTCCCAGCCATAGACCTGCCCCATATGAGCGCCCGCCCGGCGGTATTCAGCATCAAGCGGCAGGGCGCGCAGGTTCCGTGCGGTGGCAAGCTGCTTGCCCGGATAGGCGATGTCATAGTGCGTCCCGAGGATTTCCGGCGCCCGGGCCATGAGGTGATCAAGCGAGTTGAAGACGGGCGCAAATCGCTTGGCGTCAGCCTCGGTCAGGTCATACGCCGTGTGGCCATGCACGATGGCATGGGCCAGGTTCATGCCCGCACCGCCGCCCGAGGCCATGCCGACCGAATTCATCCCGCACCCGAGGAAAAGCCCGCGCGTCTCGGCGGTCTCGCCCAGCATGAAGCTGCCATCGGGGGTGAAACTCTCGGGGCCGTTCAGCAGCATCTTCACCTCGGCTGTTTCCAACGGCGGCAGGCGGTGCAGCGCCAGTTCCATCATCGGCTCGAAATGCTCCCAATCCTCGGGCAGCAAGCCAAACTCGAAATTCTCATCCAGAACACCCGGCGCAATGGCCTTCCCCATTGGCTCGAAACAGCCCACCAGCAGGCCGCCGCTGTCGTCGCGGATATAGAGATGGCTGTCATGGTCACTAAGCGTCGGCATGTTGCCGGTGATCCCGTCGATGGGCTTGGTCAGCAGGTAGAAATGTTCGCACGCATGTGCCGGGACTTCCGCGCCGGCCATCGCACCCACCTCCCGCGACCAAAGCCCGGCACAAAGCGCCACCGCGTTGCACATCACCGTGCCTTGCGTTGTTTCGACCCCCTTGATGCGGCCCTGTTCGGTCAGGATGCCGGTCACGCCGGTTTGCTCGAAAATCTCGGCGTCAAGCCCCTTCGCGGCTTTGACCAGCGCGGCGCAGACATCGCTGGGCGAAACGCGCCCATCCTCTGGCGACCAGACCGCGCCCAATACATCATCGGCGTTCATCAGCGGCCAGCGTTCCTTGGCCTCACCCGCGCCGATGGAATGGGCGGCGATGCCATAAGCACGGGCCAGCGCCTCCTGCCGTTTGATATGGGTCAGGCGGTCGGGGGTCGTGGCGATCGACAGCGACCCTTTCTGAATCCAGCCGACGCTCTGGCCGGTCTCCATCTCAAGCTGGCTGTAGAGATCAACGGAGTACTGGATCATCCGCGTCAGGTTGCGCGAATGCCGGAGCGCGCGAACCTGCGCCGCCGAATGCCATGTGGTGCCTGAGGTCAGGCGGTTGCGTTCCAGCAAGACCGCATCGCCAACGCCCATCTTGGCCAGGTGGTAGAGGGTCGAACACCCCATAATGCCGCCGCCGATCACGACAACGCTGGCCTGGGCGGGAAGGGGGGGAGTGGACATGGCGGCCCTCGTCTTGACGATTCGTGTATCGTATGTTTCAGTCATACCCATGAATGAAACGAATGCAACATAGTCGCGGCGTGGCACGGTCGAAACTGAAAGAGCTGACGCCAGGCAAGCTCCAGTCACTCAGCCCGCAACTGCGCAAGGCGGCGCGGTATGTGGTGGAGCACCCCGGCGAGATCGCAACGCGGTCGCAGCGTTTCGTGGCGGGCGCGGCAAACCTCTCGGCACCGACCTTCACCCGGCTGGCCCATGCGATCGGCTATGAGAGCTACGATGATTTGCGCGAAACCTGCCGCGCGGAGGTGCTGAACAAGCGGACGGTGCTTGCGGAAAAGGCGCAGCTTCTGGTCGAGGCGGACACCTCGGATGCCGGGTTCGCTGCCCGCCACGCGGCGGCCACGATCCGCAACACCGAGGACTTGATTGCAAATCTCGATCTAGAGGCGCTTGAGGCCGCGGCGCAGATGCTGGTCAGGGCGCGGCGTGTGGCCCTTCTGGGCGTGATGAGCGCACGGCCGATTGTCGATTATGCGATGTACCTGGCCAACATGTCCCTGTCGGGCTGGATGGTGCCGGGGGGCGGGGGGCACGGGTTGGCCAGCGATCTTGCCGATCTGGGCCCCGAGGATGCGTGCATCGTGTTCAGTATCGAGCCCTACGCCGCGCAGGCCATCGGGCTTGCGCGCACCATCACGGAGCAGGGCGCGCCGCTTCTGGCGCTCACCGACAATCACCTGTCGCCGGTTGCCGAACATGCGCGGCATTGCTTTTGCATCGGTACGGAAAGCCCCCAGTTCTTCCCGTCCCATGTCGCCGCCATGGTTTTCTTCGAGGCGATTATCGGTATGGTTATTCAGATGAAAGGCAACGAGGCACAGCAACGAATTGCCGCGGTCGAACGGCAAAATCACAAATTAGGAGAATACTGGCGGGATAAACCCGGTAGCAACAAGGGAGCGTAAAGTTATGAAAAATATCATTAATTCAACGGTGAGCGGGATTGCCCTCGCCGCGATGGCCGCCGGCAGCGTCAGCGCCCAATGTACCAACGAGGTGTGGAACAGGGTGATGGAACGCGGCAAGGTCGTGATCGGCGTCAAGGCCGACTACAAGCCCTGGGGTTTTCGCGATGAAAACGGCAACCTTGTCGGCATGGAAATTGACATGGCCAATGATGTGGCGGCCAAGATGGGCGTCGATGTCGAACTGGTGCCGGTGCAATCGTCGAACCGGATGCAGTTCCTGGAGCAGGGCAAGATCGACATGATGATTGCCACCATGTCCGACCGGGCCGACCGGCGCGAAATCGTGGGCATCCCGGGGCCGAACTATTACACCTCCGGCACGAACGTGATGGCGCCCAAGGCGCTGGGCTTCAGCAAGTGGGAAGACCTGAGCGGCAAGAAGGTCTGCGGCAAGCAGGGTGCATTCTATAACCAGATCGTCGAAGAACGCTATGGCGTTGAAATCGTGGCCTTTACCGGCAATGCCGAGGCCAAGCAGGCGCTGCGTGACAAGAAATGCGTAGCCTGGGTCTATGACGACAGCTCGATCGGGTCTGACCTGAGCTCAGGCAACTGGGACGAGTTCGAAATGCCGCTGAATTCCGAGGACGACAACCCCTGGGGTCTCGCCGTGCCGCTGGACGAGGTGAACTGCGTCTTTGGCAATTTCATGTCGGGCATGCAGTATAACTGGCACCGCGACGGGACGCTGATCGAGCTTGAGGCGAAATGGGGCATCAAGCCCACCGCCTACCTCGCCGACAAGAACGAACGCTACGGCGACTGGCTCGAGTAAACCGGTTCATAGCAATATCGCGCCCTCCTGGTATTTCGGGTGGGCGCAGGCAGCCCCGGGATACTTGAATGGAAGATTTCTTTCGCGAGCTGGCGGCCGACGCGCCACGCTGGAATTTCATCTGGATGTATGACGATCGCCAGCAGGGCAAGGTGCTGGCCGGGCTTTGGATGACGATCAAGCTGAGCGTGCTCTGCCTGATCTTTTCGGTGCTCATCGGCCTTGTCGGCGCCTGGATGCAGGGCGCGCGCTCGGCCATCGTCCGCGCCATTGTGCAGGGTTACATCCAGTTCTTCCGCAATACGCCGCCCCTGGTGCAATTGCTCTTCTTCTACTTCGCGCTTGGGCAGTTCACACCCGTGGTCACCGGCGAAGATGGCTGGACGGTCGAGCCGATCATCTCGAATGTCGGCTGGGCGGTCATATCGCTGAGTTTCTTCGCGGGCGCCTTCAACGTGGAGATCTTCCGCGCCGGGATCGAAGCGGTACCGGAGTCCACGGTCGAAGCGTCGGAATCGCTCGGGTTCTCGCGGCTGCAGACCTATATCTACGTGGTCTTGCCGCTCGCATTCCGCGTCTGCCTGCCCGCGCTCAACAACAACCTTGTCAATCTGGTCAAAACCACGACGCAGGCCTATGCCATCGCCGTGCCGGAATTGCTCTATCATTCAGTCTCGATCTGGAATGACTATCCATCGGCGCAATATCCCACCATGCTGATGCTGTTCTTTGCCTATATCATCCTGGTCGCGATCCTGGTCTTCGGCATGTCGCGGTGGGAGCGGTCGATGAAGATCCCGGGGTATGGCACATGAGACGCATTCCAGGCGTGAACGCGCCCGCGGCGGGCGGGATGGCGGTCCTCAAACCGTTTGACGTGCAAAAACACGTGCCGGATGGCTATATCTTTACCCGTTGGGTCGCAAACCTGCCGTGGTGGACGCCGTTCCTGGTGTTGATGGTCATGGCGATCTGGCCAACGCTGGCTTACGCGCAAAGCCGCTATAGCACGGCCGAGGCGTTCGAGGCGCTGTGGCGCTGGATGCCGTTTCTCATCAAATCCGGGTTCTTCTTCAACGTGCTGATTTCCCTTCTGGCGATGGCCATTGGCACGGTTGCGGGGGCGGCGCTCGGCCTGGGGCAGATATCGCTGCACCGCCCGGTGCGCGCCTTCGCCTGGTTCATCACGCAGCTTTTCCGCAACTCCCCCTGGCTGGTGATCCTTTTCATCGTGCTTCTGGCCTTCCCGTTCGAGATCTCGGTCTTCGGCACGTCGGTCCGCATTCCCGACTGGATCAAGGGCGTGATCGGGCTCAGCTTGCCGGTCATGGCCAATATCTCCGAAGTAGTGCGCGGCGCCGTTCAATCGGTCCCCACGGCGCAATGGGAGGCGGCCGAAAGCCTTGCCTTCACGCGCCGGCAGGTGCTGTGGCAGATCATCCTGCCGCAATGCTACAAGCGCATGCTGCCGCCCTGGATGAACTGGTACGCGATCCTGACCATGGCGACGCCGCTCTGCAGCCTGCTGGGGATCGAAGAGCTCATTACCTTGTCGCGGCAGGCAATGGAATCCGAAGACAACCATCCGGAATTGCTGGTGCCCTTCTTCGGCTTCGCCCTGCTTCTTTTCTTCCTCTATTGCTACCCCATTGCTCGCCTGACCATCCGGCTGGAGCGCAAATTCGCGGTGAAACTATGACCTGGACCTCCGATCAACCCATCATCTCGCTCAAGGAAGTGCATAAATCATTCGGTGATCTCGAAGTGCTCAAGGGCGTGTCGCTTGACGTGATGAAGGGCGAGGTGATCTGCATCATCGGGCCTTCAGGGTCGGGCAAATCCACACTCATTCGCTGTATCAACGCGCTCAACGACATTCAGGGCGGATCGATCACCGTGGAAGGGCAGGAGGTGCATGACCCCGATCTTGACAAGCTCGAGCTGCGCAAGAAGGTCGGGATGGTGTTCCAGCAATATAACCTCTTCCCGCACAAGACCGCGCTGGAAAACGTGATGATGGCGCCGCTGAAGGTGCTGCGGCAGAACAAGGCCGAGGTCGAGGCCCGCGCCCGTGCCCTGCTCAAGAAGGTGAGGCTTGAAGGTAAGGAGGGCAGCTATCCCGGCGAGCTTTCCGGCGGTCAGCAACAGCGTGTTGCCATCGCCCGGTCGCTGGCGATGAACCCGGACGTGATGCTCTTTGACGAGGTGACCGCGGCCCTTGATCCGGAAACGGTCAAGGAGGTGCTTGTCACCATTAAGGATCTCGCCGCCGAGGGTATGACCTGCATTCTCGTGACCCACGAAATGGGATTCGCCCGCGAGGTGGCGGATCACATCTATTTCACCGACCGGGGTGTGATTGTCGAACACGGCCCGCCGGCGACGTTCTTTTCCGAGGCGAGCGATCCGCGAACCCAGGAGTTCCTGAGCCAGATCCTGTAGCCTCTGCAGATAAAATCAGGGTGTTGATCCCAGGGGCAAATCGGCGGAGGTAGAGGGCAGGGGGTTGGTCATAGAAGGCAGCAGAACACGATGACGTCCGACACCACGCAACCCGCAGACGCCTTGACCCTACTGGCGTGTCAGATCGACATTCCGCCGATGACGACGGCCTCGGAGCGGGACGCGCATCTCCTGCAATCCACAGAAAAGGTGCGGCGTCGGTTGGAGGATGAGAGCGGCGCGGTTGACCTGGTTGTCCTGCCTGAGTTGTCGAGCCTCGACTACGCCAGGGAAACGTTTGAAAACCTTGACGAAATGGCGGAGCCGCTTGATGGTGCTTCGTTCCAGGCATGGCGCGCCGTGGCGATGGCGCATGATGTTTTCGTGGCCTTCGGATTTGCCCGCAAGGGTCCGGGCGGCCCGTTCATTTCGATGGGCGTGGTCGGGCCGGATGGCACATTGGTCGGGCATTATGACAAACTCCATCTGGCGCAATACGGCGCGTCGATGGAGAAGGAGTATTTTCACCGTGGCGATCATGTTTTCGTATTTGACATCAAAGGTTTCCGGCTGTCGCCGATCATCTGCTACGACATTCGCATCCCCGAGCTTTCCCGCACCCTCGTGCTTGACCGCAAGGTCGATGTGATCCTGCATTGCGGGGCGTATTACCGGGATGAGAGCTTTCACACATGGCACCCCTTCGCCACGACCCGCGCCATGGAGAACCAGGTGTTCTTTCTGTCACTGAACCGCGCCGGGGCCAATTACGGCAATTCGCTTTTCTGCCCGCCCTGGCAGGATGAAAACACGCCACCGCTCGCGTTTTCGGAGCGGGAGGAGGATTTCAGGCTGATCACGCTCGATCGCGAAACGCTCTGCCAGGTGCGGGAAGCGTATTCGTTTCTCAAGGACAGGCTCGGGGATTACGCAGGCGGCCTGGACCCTCGCTAAGGCGGCGCCACCGGCAGTTACAGCGCGGGCCTTCCGGCGACCCATACCTGCCGGATCGCCCGGTCATCGCCCATCATGATGGTGGGGAACAGGGCTTCCCAAAGATCGTCAGCCTGCGCGTGGCGTTGCGCGATGGCGGGGGTGGAGGCGAGGTCGATGGCGATCACGTCAGCCTCGGCGCCCGGGTGCAAATTGCCGATGACGCCGCCCATGTGCAGCGTCTCCGCCGACCCGGCGGTCGCCAGCCACAGAAGCTGCGCCGGATGCAGCGCAGTGCCGGTCAGTTGCCCGATCTCATAGGCCGCGGCCATCGTGCGCAGCATCGAAAAGCTCGACCCGCCGCCAGTGTCGGTGGCCAGCCCCACGCGCTGCCCCTCGGCGATGCGCGCGGCGGTGTTGAAAAGGCCTGAGCCGATGAACGTGTTCGAGGTGGGGCAGTGGATCAGCGCACCGCCAACCTCACGCAGCCGGTCGCGCTCGCGGTCCTCCAGATAGATCGCGTGGCCATAAAGCCCGCGCGCGCCCAGTAGGCCATTCGCCTCGTAGGTATCAAGGTAATCCCGCGCCGCCGGATAGAGGGATTTGACCCAGGCGACCTCATCGGTCTGCTCGCTCAGGTGGGTCTGCATCAGGCAATCGGGGTGTTCGGCCCAGAGTGCGCCCATTGCCGCCAATTGCTCCGGCGTCGAGGTGGGTGAAAATCGTGGCGTGATCGCGTAGGACAGCCGGTCCACCCCATGCCAGCGCGCAAGCAACGCCTTGCTATCGTCATATCCCGATTGTGCCGTATCGCGCAGTCCCTCAGGCGCGTTGCGATCCATGCAGGTTTTACCGGCGAAAACCCGTTGGCCGCGGGCTTGGGCGGCGGTGAAAAACGCATCGACGCTTTCAGGATGAATCGTGCAATAGCTGCACATGCTCGTGGTGCCGTTTGCCAGAGTCAGATCAAAGTATCTGTCTGCAACTTCAGCGGCATAGGCGGCGTTGTTGAACTTCATTTCTTCGGGGAAGGTATAGCTGTTCAACCAGTCGATAAGCCGCTTTCCCCAACTCGCGATCATGGCGGTCTGCGGATAGTGCGCATGGGCATCGACAAAGCCCGCGATGACAAGCGCATCCCCTTGGTCTTCGATCACGGCGTCGGGGACCATCGACGAGAGCGCGGCCCGCGTCCCGGTGGCGGCAATGCGTCCACCCTGCATCAATACCGCCTCCGCGATCACCGCCGCCCCACCCGTATCGCCATCGAAGGGCGAGCGGGTGAAGGACAGGACTTGTCCTGTCAGGATCGTATCGGGATGGGTCATCGTGCAAAGGGTTCCTGTTTCTGTGCCGCCAGACAGGATACGCATCCCGGGCAACGGGGTAAATCTGCCTATTTTCATTGTTTTCCCGAAGCTGCTTCTTTAATCCTCAATGCAATCGCGGAAGGGAGGGGCGCATGGCTGACGAAACTGACCAGAATGAGCCCGAAGAGGTCCGCGAAGACCCGCGCGACGAGGATCGCGATGAGGATGCCTATCTGCTGAACCCGCAGGCGGTGGCGCGGATCATCCAGGCGGTCGATCTGGGCGATCAGCAACTTCTCTGGGACGAGATGGAGCCGCTGCACGCGGCCGATATCGCCGACCTTCTGGAGCAGATCAGCGCCTTTGACCGGCGCCGCCTGATCGAGCTTTACGGCGAGGAATTCGACGGCGATCTGCTGACGGAGTTGGACGAATCCATTCGCGAGGAAGTGATCGAGATCCTGCATCCCGAGGTTCTGGCCGAGGCGGTGCGCGAGCTTGAATCGGACGATGTGGTCGATCTGGTCGAGGACCTCGAAGACGAGCAGCAAGAGGCCATTCTCGAGGTCCTGGAGGACAGCGACCGGGTGGCGGTGCGGCAATCGCTGACCTATCCGGAATACTCCGCCGGGCGTTTGATGCAGCGCGAAGTAGTGATGGCGCCGGAGCATTGGAATGTCGGCGAAGCCATTGATTACATGCGAAATCAGGACGATCTGCCAGAGCAGTTCTACCACATCATCCTGGTCGATCCCAAGCTGCGGCCCGTGGGCAATGTCATGCTGGGCAAGATCATGGCCTCGCCCCGGGTGGTGATGCTGAGTTCCCTGGTCGAGGAGACATTTCACACCATCCCCGTGACCCAGGATGAAGAAGATGTGGCATACGCCTTTAACCAGTACCACCTGATTTCTGCGCCGGTGGTGGATGAGAACGAGCGCCTTGTCGGGGTGATCACGATCGACGACGCGATGGTGGTTCTGGATGAAGAGCATGAAGAGGATATCCTGCGCCTTGCGGGTGTCGGCGAAAGCAGCCTGAGCGACAAGGTGATCGACACGACCAAGCGGCGGTTTCCCTGGCTGGCGGTGAACCTTGTGACGGCGATCCTCGCCTCGCTGGTGATCGCGCAGTTCGAGGCGACGATTGCGCAATTCGTGGCTCTGGCCGTGCTGATGCCGATCGTAGCGTCCATGGGCGGCAATGCGGGCACCCAAAGCCTGACCGTTGCGGTGCGGGCGATTGCCACGAAGGATTTGACCTCATCGAACGTCTGGCGCGTGATCCGACGGGAATGTTTCGTGGGGCTCATCAACGGGGTGATCTTTGCCGTGGTCATGGGCATCGTCGGCGTTCTGTGGTTTGGCGGGCCTGAGCTTGGTTATGTGATCGCCGCCGCAATGGTCATCAATCTGGTCGTTGCGGGGCTCGCCGGGACGGTCATTCCGGTCATTCTGGACCGGGTGGGGATCGACCCGGCGCTGGCCTCTGGCGCTTTTGTGACAACGGTCACGGATGTGGTCGGGTTTTTCGCCTTTCTGGGGCTGGCGGCGGTGGTGTTGCTATGAACGATTTGCAGGAGCGGAAAGATGCGGCGCGCAAGGCGGCTTTTGCCCGGCGCAAGGCCGCGCATGAGGCCGGCGGGGCAGGGCGCGCGGGGCTCTTGTCCGGTGTTCTGGCGGGATATCGCGGGGTGCCGATGTCGGGCTTCATGCCGATCCGCACCGAGATCAGCCCGCTGCCCGCCATGGAAGAGGCCGCGGCCCACGGGCCGGTGGGCGTGCCGGTGATCGAAGCGGCGGGCAAGCCGCTCAAATTCTCCCGTTGGGAGCCGGGCTGTGCGCTCAAGGACGGCCCGTTTGGCGCGATGATCCCGGCGGTAGACGATTTCTTCGAACCGGAAATTCTCGTGGTGCCGCTGGTTGCTTTCGACCGGCAGGGGGGACGGCTTGGTTATGGCGGCGGTTTCTACGACCGTACGCTGGAGCTGCTGCGCGGCAAGCGCCCGACATTGGCCATCGGTTTCGCCTACGCGGCGCAGGAGGCAACGGACCTGCCGCTTGAACCGACGGATCAGCCGCTCAACATGGTGGTCACGGAAAACGAGGTGATTACCTTCTGAGGTCCCCTCAGAGGTTCATGTATCTTTCCGCCGCCGTCACGATGGCACTGGCAAGGTTCGTCTTGTTGGCATTCGCGCTGGCGCATTCCGTCGGGTTTGAGCCGAAAAACGGTTCGATCAGCGTGGCCGGGGCGCGTCCCGATTTCAAAGAGGTCTCACCGCGCCGTTGCTGTCCGGATGCCTGAAATGGCGTCACGACACCGCCGCTGCCTTGCGGCCAGTCTCCAAACCCGAGGACGGCGTCCATTTCTTCGAAGAGCAGCGTTGCGAAACTGCGACCCCGTGTCGATCCGGGGCAGTATAGGATGCCGGTCCCTTTCGAGGACGTGTTGTGCGAGCTGTTGAAATGAAGCTCGACGGTGATGTCCGACCCGAAGGCATCCGATGCCTGATAGGCCCCGGCAATCCCTACGTTGTCACGGAAAAACGTGCGGATCGTCAGGTGGGTTGCGGTGTTTTGAATGCGTTGAGCCAGGTCGGAATTCCAGGTGTATTCATATGCCTGAAGTGTTGGGGAATATGCTCCCTGACTATTTTGGGTATGGCCGACAATGACGCCTAGTTTCATAATGAAATCCTCCAAATAATCTGCATAGGTTAACACGGAACACCATTTCAGCGAAATTCGAGGATGGGCCATGGCCGAACATGAATACGAAGCGCGTGTTGTCTGGACCGGGAACCGTGGGCAGGGGACGGCAACCTACAAGGGGTATGACCGGACCTGGAACATCGAGACGCCGGGCAAACCGGTGGTCCATTGTTCGAACGATCCGCTCCTGGGCGGTGATCCGACGTTGCATAACCCCGAGGACCTGCTGATCGCGAGCCTGAGTTCGTGCCATATGCTCTGGTATCTGCATCTGGCCAGCGATGCGGGGATTGCGGTGATCGCCTATCAAGACGACCCGCTGGCCGTCGGCGAAACCGAACGCGGCGGTGCCGGTCGGTTCCTGCGCGCCACGTTGCGCCCGCAGATCACCGTGCCGGAAGGCACCGACCTGTCGGTGGCGGACGCCATTCATCATGAGATCCACAAGACCTGCTACATCGCCCGATCGGTCAATTTCCCGGTAGACTACGCCGCGGAATACTCGTTCGGCTAATCCGTTTCGTCGGGGGCGTAGTCGAGGATGTCGCCGGGGGTGCAGTCAAGCGCCTGGCAGATCTTTTCAAGCGTCTCGAACCGCACGCCCTTTACCTTGCCGGATTTCAGCAGAGAGACGTTCTGTTCGGTGATGCCGACGATCTCGGCCAGCTCCTTGGAGCGCATCTTGCGCCGCGCCAGCATCACGTCAAGGGTCACGACAATTGGCATTACGGTGGCGTTTCCCCGGTTCTTCCCACTTACACGAAGGCCCTGTTTTCATCCGAAAGGCGCGACGCTTCGAGCATAATATGACTAACGGCGGCAATGACCAGACCGATGATGATCGCATAGACATTGGCGCCGTCGATGCCGATGGAGATCCGGAGGCCGTCGGTTTTCCAGACGCTCACGAACATGCCCGCGATGCAGGTCGACAGGATGCTGACCGGGGCCATGCTGAAGATGATCCAGCCGATGCTGCGCATGCGCCGTTGCACATCCGCGGTAAAGAGATGCGGGCGTAGGAAACTGCGGAAGAGAAGGTGCACCTGAAAGAGGAAGTAGAGCCCGAGGATATCGGTACTGATCCAGAGCAGGGTGATAAGCAGAAGCTGCGGCGGGCTGAGCGTGTCGACCGGCAGGGTGATGCCAAGCTCGGCCAGCAGCAAGGTCACGAAAGCCTGATCCGCGCTGAGCGCGCTGACGAGAACATAGACCTGTGAGCCGATCGCCAGAAGGATCGTCACGGCACTGACCCAAACACCGATGCGCGACAGGCGCGTCAGACTGCCCATTGGTTTGGCATCATGCGTCGAAGATGACGGATTCATTTCGCACTCCATTAAAATTATGCTTGTAAGAATTATCGTAAAACAATAATTAATGCAAGCACAGCGACGTTTGCTGGCAACCTATCATATGAGCGGAGAATTACCATGTATTATCGAAGTATCGTGTTGGCTGGCGCAATTACGCTGGCTTTTTGCGTGCCCACAGCCGAGGCGCAGGAACGTTGGCAGGGGCTCTATGGCGGCATTGCGATCGCGGGGCAGAACGTGACCGCCAATGTGGAACGATCGGCGATCCATCGCTATTCCGAGGATGCGCTGTCGCTGGGTGTTTACGGCGGCAAGAACTTCGTCAGCGCAAACGGGTTCGTCTGGGGGCCGGATGTGCTTTTGACCTCGTTATCGACGCCCGGTGCGCGCCGAGGCGAGGGGCTTGGCACAACGAGCTTTCGCGGCAGCTTTCTTCTGAGCCCGCGGGTGCGGCTGGGGTTCGCGACCGATAACGTGATGTTCTATGGCGTATTGGGTGCGGGGATTACCGATGCAACCGTCCGTTCTGCCGGGCGCGGAGATGGCGGCAAGATCATCGCCCGCGCCGCTTATGGTGTGGGCATGGAGTTTGCCACGAGCGAGCTTTGGTCCGTAAGGGCGGAGGCCGTGACCTATAACCTGAACGTGGATGACCGTAGTTTCGGGTTCCGGACGCGCGATATCGATGGCGATATCGGGCAGATCAGCATTGGCCTTTCTCGCAAGTTTTGAGGTGGACCTTTGATCTCGGCATAGCCGGTCCGGGTGGGTTGGCTATGCGTATCCATGTTTTTCAGGCCCGGGGTCGGGATAAGGAGACGCGCCCCCTGACGGAA
>NZ_JASHJC010000013.1 GCF_030733385.1 Roseovarius sp. MMSF_3359
GGGGGCGGGCATCCCGATGGCAACGCTTTCCGCCCGGCACGCGGCCGAGGCGATCTTGAACGGCCGAACTTCGACATCGACGTGCCGCCAAACGGCTACGCCTGGTGGTATGTCGACGGCATCCGCCACGGCGGCGGCTGCGCGATCAGTGTCATCGGGTTCATAGGGTCGGTCTTTTCCCCCTGGTACGCCTGGTCGGGGCGGCGCCGTCCACAGAACCACGTCTGCATCAACGTGGCGACCTATGGGCCCGGTGGCCGCTTTGCCATGACCGACCGTGGCGAAGCAGCCCTGCGGCAGAGCCGCGATGCGTTTACCGTTGGCCCATCGTCGATGCGCTGGCGCGATGGTCAACTTGTCATTCATGTCGATGAGATTTCCGCGCCCCCGCTTGTCTCCCGCATGCGCGGCACGATCACGCTCACCCCTGCCGCGCTCTCGTCGGTCGAAGTGACGCTCACCCCCGATGGCAGCCATGTCTGGCGGCCCTTTGCGCCGACCTGCGATATCAGCGTCGATCTGGAGGCGCCCGGCTGGCAGTGGGAGGGTCATGGCTATTTCGACGCCAATTTCGGAACCCGCGCTCTTGAGCAGGATTTCACCTATTGGACCTGGGGGCGCTTCCCGGTGGACGGCGGCAGCACCTGTTTTTATGACGCCACGCTCCGAAACGGCGACACCCTGTCACTTGGTGCGCATTTTGACCAGGACGGCCATGCGTCCGAGGTCACGCCACCTCCCAAGGCCCGCCTGCCGCGGAGCTTGTGGGCGGTCGCGCGTGAAACACGCGCTGACCCCGGGACCCACCCGCGACAGGTTCAAAACATGCTGGACGCGCCGTTCTATACCCGTTCGGTCGTGACGACGCATATCCATGGTCAGCAGAGTACCGGGGTTCATGAGGCGCTTGACCTGCGGCGATTCCGCTCGCCATTCCTGAAACCCATGCTGGCCTGCCGCGTCCCCCGGCGCGCAGGATGGCGTTTCGAGACGCCGAAGGCTCAGGCGTGACCCGGATTAAGCCGCATCACTGAATAGTTCAGCGCCGCCGCGATGGATACCCAGGCCAGGTAAGGGAGAAACAGCAGTCCAGCCAGCCAGTCCACCTGCCAAAGTGCGACCATCGCCGCAGCGACAGACATCCACAGGCAGGCCAGAACGAACAAACCCGCCCTGATCTTGCGCAACCCGAAAAAGACCGGTGTCCAAAGCGTATTCAACGCGATCTGAAGCGCCCAAAGCGCCAGGGCCAATCCATTTTCGGGGCTAACCGCAACCCGCGCACCAGCATAGGCCATGCAGAAGTAAAGCGTGGTCCAGGCCAGCGGGAACACGAAGTTGGGCGGCGTCCAGGTCGGCTTTTCAAGCTCGTCATACCATGTCCCCGGCGGGAACATGGCCCCGGTTGCGCCCGCCGCGAAACAGGCCGCGAGGAAGATGGCGAAGTAGACCCAGATCATACCGGTTTTCTAACAGGACGCCCGGCGCGCATCAACGCCGCGCGCTCGGCATTGTCCCGGGCCTTGAGACCGGCAAGGGTTGCATAGAGCGCGTCGGACCAACCGGTTTCCGGCACGGTCCGGTCCGATGCCGCCTCGACCAGAAAGGCGGTCTCGGACAGGGGTTTTGCGTGAATGACCGGCGAACGCGGCATCACCGTCGTGCCAAGCGCCCGGACAATCGACAGCGAGAGCCAGCCGAGCTTCTGCCGCCCCGACGTATGGGCCCGGTGGTTGATCGCATCGCATGCGGAGCGCCGCAACGCCCCGCCAATTCCGGCATAAACGTAACGCGCCGCAAAGATCCCGGGCCTGCAGGTCGGGGGCAAAGCGCCGATCCCGGCCTCGGACCGGACATAGAGCGCGTCCGCCTCCCGCAGGAGCCGTTCGATCAGGGACCGCAGCGCATCGGACATGACCGGTGCCGCCAGGAACGCATCGGGATCAAGCCCCGCGCCTGTCATCCAACCCGTCGGGATATAGAGCCTTCCTTCGCGGGCGTCCTCGCCCACATCGCGCGCGATATTGGTCAGTTGCATGGCCACGCCAAGATCACAGGCGCGGGCCAGCGCATCAGGGTCGCGCACCCGCATGAGCACGCACATCATGGCCCCCACCGCCGACGCCACCCGTGCCGAATAGGCGCGCAATTCCGGCAACGTGGCATAGCGGCGCTCCATCGCGTCCCACGCCAACCCTTCCAACAATGCCTCGGGCAGCGCGCTTGGCATCTGGAAGTCTTCGATGATCGCGGCAAAAGCCCGATCCGCGGGCGCGTTACGGGGCCGACCTGCATAAGCCAGGTCAAGCCGCTCGTGGAGGCGCAGAACCGCATCGGCCTTTTCCGGATGCAAATCGACCGCATCATCGGCCAAGCGGCAGAACGCATAAAGCGCCAACGCCGGATCACGCAAATTGCGCGGCAACAGCCGGGAGGCCGCATGAAAGGACCGCGACCCGTGTCGGATCGCCTCGACGCAATGGGCCATATCTTTCGGATCGATCATCGCGGCACCATCCTCTCGGCATCCGGAACCAACTGATCCAGCACCTCTGCACTGGTCACGACACTTGGCAGGCCCGCGCCGGGATGCGTTCCCGCCCCCACGAGGTACAGGCCCTTTGCCTCTTCGCTGACGTTATGCGGCCGGAACCACGCGCTTTGCAGGATCCGCGGCTCGAGCGAGAAACCGGCCCCATGCGGGCTTAGGTAGCGGTCACGAAAGGTATCGGGCGTGAAGACCAGCGACTCGGTCAGATGCGCCCCCAGACCGGGCAGCAATTGATCTTCAAGGACCGCCTGCATCTTTCGGCGGTAAGGGTCGGCCATCGCAACCCAATCCACCGGGTTTTCATGTCCGAGATGCGGTACCGGGCTGAGCGCATAGAACGTATCGTCCCCGTCCGGCGCAGCATCCGGGTCAGTCACCGAGGGGCGGTGGACGTAAAGGCTCATGTCCTCCGCCAGTTTGCCGTGGATGAAGATATCGTCCAGCAATCCCTTGTAACGTGGTCCGTTGACGATCGTATGGTGCCCCACATCCGGCCAGTTGTCCCGGGTACCCCGGGTCCCAAAGTACCAGACGAAAAGGCTCATCGACCAGCGTGCGCGGCGCAGACGCGCGCCGGTCCAGCGACGCCGCCGCATGTTGCGCAACAGATGGTCATAGGTATGGCCCGCATCGGCATTCGACACGACGATATCGGCGTCGAGCCTCTCTCCACCGGTGAGTTGCACCCCCTTCGCCGCGCCGTCGCGCACAACGATTTCGTCAACTTCCGCACCTTGCCGGACAAGCCCGCCTTGTTCTTCGATGACACCCCGCATGGCCTGCGCGATCGCATCAACACCGCCAATCGCGTAATGCACGCCAAACGCCTTTTCCAGATGGCTGACCAGGATATACATCGACGTCACCCGCGTCGGATCCCCGCCGATGAAAAGCGGGTGCAGAGACAACGCCATCCGGAGCCGCTCATCCCTGACGCGCCTGGCGGCATGGCCATAAACGGACCGGTCGGCGCGCAATGCGGCAAATCCCGGCAATTCCCGGACCACATCCCAAAGCCGGTTCATCGGCTTCCGGCCAAGCCCTTCGAACCCGAAATGATAGCGCCGCTCGCTGTCACGCAGGAACCTTTCGTAGCCCGCCACGTCACCCGGCGACAATCGCGCCACCTCGGCGCGCATCTTCTCGTCGTCGGGAAACACTTTGAACCTGCTGCCATCCGGCCAGCGGATTTCGTAATAGGGGTCGAGGGGGACAAGGGTGACATCGCGGTCGAAGTCCCGGCCGCACGCCCGCCAGAGATCGCGAAAGACCTGCGGTACAGTGACAATCGTCGGGCCCAGATCGAACCGGTAGCCATTTTGCCAGATGCACGACCCGCGCCCGCCCGGACTTTCAAGCCGGTCCAGGACCGTGACCCGATATCCCCTGGCACCCAGCCGCATCGCAGACGCCAGCCCGCCAAGGCCCGCGCCGATGACAACCGCATGCGGGCGCGCGGATGTCGCCAGTCTTTCGCCTTCGAAAGATTCGGGACGTGTCAACATTACTTAAGTGTACATGTGTCTAGTTTAGTTGACAATCTTTCCCTGCAACGCTTTTCTGTAGGTCAATAGCGTGCCACTATCCGAAAGCGCCCGTGAAGGAGGTTCGCCATCCAGACCGTGTCACTGAGTTTTTTTCGCTTTCCGCCCGGCCTTAGCCGGCTCTGGGCCTTTGCGATGATGGGTCTGGCCCGTCCGCAGATGCGCAAGCTACAGGGGGTCGGTTTCTGGAAACTCTGCGGATCCGGCACCGGGGAAGGGTTCACGCCGATCCCGAACACCGCGGTTTATGCCATCCTCGCGACCTGGCCCGATGAGGCAACGGCACGGCAGCAGACCCAATCGGCATGCATCTTTCGCCGGTACCGAAAACGTTCCAGCGAGTCCTGGACCGTCTTCTTGGCCCCTGTTTCTTCTCGGGGGGAATGGTCGGGCAAATCCCCCTTTGACCCCACCGAAGACGGATTGAACGGCCCCGTCGCCGCCCTCACCCGAGCCACGCTCCGGCCCCTGGCGGCGCTCAGGTTCTGGCGAAGGGTTCCCGATATCAGCGACGTGATCGGCGATGATGGCAACGTCATCTTCAAGATAGGCGTCGGTGAAGTGCCGTTGATGCACCAAATCACATTCTCCATCTGGCCCGATACCCAAACAATGGCGGCCTTTGCCCGTGCCGACGGCCCCCATGCCCGCGCAATCCGTGCGGTGCGCGACGGCAACTGGTTCAGGGAAGAGCTTTACGCCCGCTTCCGGATATTAGGCGACAGCGGTACATGGCATGGCCATAGCCCCCTGACACTGACGGAGGGGGCAACATGACCCAACCCTTCCCCTTTTCCGCCATCGTGGGGCAGGAGCAGATGAAGCTCGCCCTGATCCTGACCGCAATAGATCCCGGCCTCGGCGGCGTTCTGGTCTTTGGCGACCGCGGCACCGGCAAATCGACCGCGGTCCGCGCCCTGGCGGCCTTGTTGCCGCCAATCACGGCAGTCTCGGATTGCCCTGTCAATTCAGAATCGAGGGGCGATTGCCCCGACTGGGCCGAGATCACATCGGACAATCTGGTCAAGCGTCCCACGCCGGTGGTCGATCTGCCCCTTGGCGTGACCGAGGACCGCGTGTCCGGTGCGCTTGACATCGAACGTGCGCTCACCCGCGGGGAAAAGGCATTCGAACCCGGGCTTCTGGCCGCCGCCAATCGCGGGTATCTCTATATCGACGAGGTCAACCTGCTGGAGGATCACATCGTCGACCTGCTGCTCGACGTGGCGCAATCCGGCGTGAATGCTGTCGAGCGCGAAGGGCTGTCCATCCGCCACCCTGCCCGTTTTGTCCTGATCGGCTCCGGCAACCCGGAAGAGGGCGAATTGCGGCCGCAATTGCTCGACCGGTTCGGCCTGTCCGTCGATATCGCCACGCCGGACAGTATCGACGACCGGATCGAAGTGATCCGCCGCCGGGATGCGTTTGAGACCGACACCAAGGCCTTCATGACCCGCTGGCGCCGGGCCGACGGGCGTATCCGCAAGAAGATAATGACCGCGCGCGACACCCTGCACCAGACCGAGGCACCCGACGATATCCTGCGGGATTGTGCGGCGCTTAGCCTTGCGCTTGGAACCGATGGATTGCGGGGCGAGCTTACCCTGATGCGGGCAGCCCGCGCCTATGCTGCGTTCAAGGCTGCCGCCCGCATCGACCGGTCGCATTTGCGCAACATCGCGGCCATGGCGCTCAGCCACCGGTTGAGGCGCGATCCATTGGATGAAGCCGGATCAACCACCCGCGTCAACCGCGTTGTCAAAGACCTTCTGGGATGAGCGCGCCTGCCGCCTCCGCACGGTATGCGGCGCGGGCGCTGGCGGCTTTATCTGTCGATCCCATCGGCCTCAAGGGCATGGTTGTCCAAGCCCGCGTCGGACCCGCGCGCACCGCTTTCGAAGCGGTATTGCCCCGGTTACCCGGCCCCCTTCGCCGGATCCCGCCCTCGGTTTCTGACACGCAGCTTTTCGGCGGCCTCAACCTCGCGGCGACCCTTGCCGAAAATCGCCCCGTGCGCGATCCCGGATTACAGCAGAGCGCCGCGACGATCATCGTGCCGATGGCCGAACGCATCACGCCTGGCCTTGCCGCGCGCCTGTCTCGCATACTTGACGATGACAGCGGTCACATCATGATCCTGCTGGACGAGGGAGCCGACGAGGACGAGGCGCCGCCCGGCGCCCTGTTGGATCGCCTGGCCTTTCATGTGGATCTGAACGACGTACCGGCGCGTGGCGCGCGCTTCCTGCTCCCGGCCCCGGCGGATATCGCGGATGCCCGGGGGCGCCTGCCGCAGGTGGCCTATCACGACGATGCCGCAGGCAAGATGACCGCCATCGCCGCACGATTTGGCATCGACAGCCTGCGCGCACCGCTCCTGGCGCTGCGCACGGCCCGGGCGCTTGCGGCGCTCGATCACTGCGACCATGTCGAGGAAGAGCACCTGCGTGAAGCGGCCGAGATGGTCTTTCCAAGCCGCGCCCGCGCCTTCCCGGCGCCGGACGACCCGCAGACCACGGATGATCCCGGCACCGACGGCAGAACCGATGATGATGAAAGCGCCGATCCCACAACGATTCCCGACGAAATCCTTGTCGATGCGGTGGCGGCGCGACTGCCACATGACCTTCTTGAGCAAAACCTCCGCCGAGAACGGTCGCGAAATCGGTCAGGCGGCAACGGTGCCGGCGCCAGGAAGATCGGGAACAGACGCGGGCGCCCATTGCCGTCGCGCCCAGGCAAACCCGATGGCAGGAACCGTATTGACCCGGTCGCCACCTTGCGGGTCGCGGCCCCCTGGCAACGGCTCCGACGGCGCAACGATACGGCTGGAAGGTCCGTCATCATCGACCCATCGGATATCCGCATCCGCCGTTTCGAGGAACGCTCCGACCGGCTTCTGATCTTTGCGGTTGACGCCTCCGGGTCATCCGCCGCGGCGCGCCTTGCCGAGGCGAAGGGGGCTGTCGAATTACTCCTCGCGCGCGCTTACGCGAAACGCGATCAGGTGGCCTTGATTGCCTTCCGGGGCCAGGAGGCGAATCTGCTGCTGCCGCCGACACGCTCACTCGTGCAGGGCAAACGCCGTTTGGCGGCACTGCCCGGTGGCGGCGGCACCCCTTTGGCGGCGGGTTTGCAGGCCGCGGCATCCCTGATGCAGGTATCGCGCCGGCAAGGGATGCATCCCATGCTGGCGCTCCTCACCGACGCGCGGGCCAATATCGGGCTGGACGGCACGCCCGGACGCGCCGCCGCCTGGTCGGAGGCACGCACCCTTGCCGGGCAGATCCATGCGCTTGGCCTCGCCAGCGTGGTGGTCGATATCTCCGTAAGGCCGGGCCACCAGGCGGAACAGCTGGCGACGGACCTGGGCGGCGACTACCTTGCCCTGCCCCGCGCCGATGCCCGCCGGATCAGCCGCGCCGTCGATACCGCCCTGGACGGCTGAGGCCATGGATTGGGAACGCGATCTTCCAACCTGGCCACTCAACCATCTGTCCCGCCGGATCACCCATCGCGCGCATCGGTGGCATGTGCAGGAAACCGGTACCGGTGACACGCTTCTCCTGCTGCACGGTGCCGGTGCCTCGACCCATACCTGGCGCGATATCATTCCGATCCTGGCCAGATCACATCACGTCATCGCCCTCGACCTGCCCGGGCAAGGTTTCACCCAGGTGACCAGCCGGGGGCGACATGGGCTGCAAGCGATGGCCCGGGATATCGACGCGCTTTGCAAGATGCAGAATTGGGCGCCATCGGCGATTATCGGGCATTCCGCCGGCGCTGCAGTGGCGCTTGAAATGTCGCGATTGGCCGAGGATCAGACTGCCTCCCCACCGGCGGTCATCGGGATAAACCCGGCTCTTGAACGGTTCGATGGCATGGCGGGATGGTTGTTTCCGCTTCTGGCAAAGCTGCTGGCGCTGAACCCGTTCTCCTCCTACCTCTTTGCCGCCGGGCGAAACAGCCGCACCCGCGCCCGGCGCCTCATCGAACGCACCGGGTCTCACCTGAGCGATGAGGGTATCGACTACTATGCAAGGCTGATCTCGGACCGCGATCACGTCGAAGGGGCGTTGCAGATGATGGCGCAATGGCAAATCGACGGCCTGCTCGACCGCCTCAGCAGTCTCAGCACACGCTGCCTGTTTATCGTCGGTGACAAGGACGGCGCGGTCAAACCGGAGACCTCTGAAACCGCCGCCAGCAGGATCGCGCAGGCAGAGGTCGTGCATTTTGTCGATCTGGGGCATCTCGCCCATGAGGAGCGGCCCGACGATGTGACACAGACGATCGACGCCTGGCTAAATAGGTAGCAACCATCGGAACCAAAAAAACCCGTCGCGGAACAAGAATGCCCTCGTCAATGCGCTCGCTGATCCGGCCTACATGGCCTCTCTCCCAATTGGCCCATCAGGCATCTTGATCCTGGTCAAGTTACACGGCGGCTTTCATTGTTACCCTCGGCGGACAAACGAGGAGAAGTCGCATGGAAGACCTAATCCAACTTGGCCGCGAATTCGTTGAGGCGATGCGGAACCGCCGTGGCATCGCGCATGTCGACGACATCTATGCCGAAAACGCGGAGTCGATCGAGGCAGTTGTACCACCCGGACGCGATGTGCGGATTGCCAGGGGGCGCGGCGCGATCAAGGCGAAGCGTGAGGATTGGCTGGCAACGCACGAAATCCAAAAACTCGAAGCCGATGGGCCTTATGTGCACCCGCCCAACCGCTTTGCCGTGCGTTTCGACGCCGAGGTGACGCAGAAAGCCTCCGGTGAACAGATGAAGCTCCGTGAGGTCGCAATTTATACCATTGAAGGTACGAAGATCGTACGCGAAGAGTTCTTCATGTTACCGAAATAGGCGAGACGCCAAGCCATGGTGCATGGCGGTAGCGCCGACGCGTAGCCGGTGTCTGTCCGCCTGACGGTGGCACCGCAAGTTGGTTGGCCTTTCTTGCCGAATGACCCCGAAACTCGGGGCTTTCCCGGATTGATGAATTCCACTCATCATCTTGACCGATTTATTGAATTTTCGGCAAATCAGTTTTGCGCTCTAATGGCGACACTGAGGAGCGAGAATGGCAAACCGCGCGGGAAAACGGCAGCGCAATGCGACCGGCACGGTCCGGGAGGTTTCAACAGACATCCACACAGGTGGTGATCTGCGGCCTTTATCTGCCGCCGATTTGTCGATGATCGTTTCACATGCGTTTGACATCCTTTCGACTGTCGGCATGTCCGGTCTGACGGAAATGGCGACAG
This sequence comes from Roseovarius sp. MMSF_3359, assembly GCF_030733385.1. Lineage (GTDB taxonomy): Bacteria > Pseudomonadota > Alphaproteobacteria > Rhodobacterales > Rhodobacteraceae > Roseovarius. Next base: position 9,367 of record NZ_JASHJC010000013.1, read on the forward strand.
AACGCGCGTTGACCGCTGGCGCAAGGCTCCGGCCGGACGGAAGGATCTGCTTTCCGGCCGGGATGGTCCGGGAGGCGCTGGAACGGGCCCCGAAGCGGATCGCGCTGCCCGGTTTCACGCCAGACCGAGATCTGCAAATCGGCGGTGGGGCTGTTCACATCGGTACCGGGGGCGCGGCGGTACAGACGCTCGACGCCGCGACCGCCAAGTATCGTGACAGCCATCTCAGCGACCTCCACAACCTGATGCGCGTCGTCGATGCCTCGCCCAATATCCATTATGGTGTGCGCCCTGTCATCGCGCGCGACATGGAAGACCCGTTCGAACTGGACGTGAATTCCGCCTTTGCCTGCCTGAAGGCAACCTCGAAGCCTATCGGCATCAGCTTTTGCCAGCCGGGCCATGTCGCCCCGATCGTCGAGATGTTCGACACCGCGCTTGGACGGTCGGGCGGTTTCCGCGAGCGGCCCTTCTGCATGGCGGTCATCGTGCATGTCGTCCCACCCCTGACCTATGCGCCCGAGGGAATCCTGACCCTCGAAAACGCGGTGCGCGCGGGCATGATACCGCAGATTTGCTCCGCCGGTCAGGCCGGCGCCACGAGCCCCGTCACCCTGGCCGGCGCTCTTGCACAGGGGTTGGCGGAGTGTCTCGCAGGTCTCGTCGTGGTTGACGGCATCCGCCACGGCGCGCCCTGTATCTATGCGCTGATGCCGTTTATCTCGGATCTGCGCACCGGCGCGATGAGCGGCGGCGGCGGAGAGGCCGCCATCGCCAATGCCGCAGCGGCGCAGCTTCTGGCGCATATCGGCCTGCCATCGACCGTGTCGGCCGGCATGACGGATTCGAAACTGGCCGACGCGCAGGCAGGCTATGAAAAAGGCTATACCATCGCGATGGCCGGGCATGCGGGGGCCGACATGATAAACCTTTCGGTCGGGATGCTGGGCTCGATCATGGTGGCCAGCCCGGAAGCGATGGTTATTGATGACGACATGTGCGGCGCAATCCTTCGGTCGATCAGGGGCATCGAAGTATCCGAGGCCACGCTGGACCTTTCGGCGGTCGAACGAGTGGTTAGCCAGGACGGGCATTACCTTGGTGAGGAGGAAACCCTCAAGCGCATGAAATCGGACTACTATTACCCTTCCCTTGCGGACCGCCAAAGCGTTGATGATTGGATCGATTCAGGCCGCCCTACGATCTGGGACCGCGCGCAGGAGCGGGTGGCAGAGATCCTTGCCGCTCCACACCCCGCGCATCTGAGCCCCGCGGTCGAGGCGCGAGTTCGCGCCGATTTCCCCATAAGGCTTGAGCCATGAAAGGAGCCGATATGCATGTCTTTCGCAGCATGATCATCGACGCAGATATCGACCGGGTCTGGTCCAGCGTCCGCGCGTTCGATGGCGTGGTCAACTGGAACCCGGGCGTCGTGAAGGCCACGTTGGAGGGCGGCGCACCTACCGCAACCGGGACGGTTCGCACACTCGACATCGTTGACGGGACGGTGTTTCGCGAAACCCTCCTGGCCCATTCGGACAACGCGCATCTCTACACCTATGACATCATCGAAAGCCCGCTGCCTGTGACCGGTTATGTCTCGACCCATCGCTTCATCCCGATCACCCATACAAGGCAAACGCTGGGGATCTGGGAAAGTCGTTTTGACTGCGCACCTGAAGATGCCACGCAGATGCAAAAAATTGTCGGTGACGACATCTATATCGGCGGTATGGCCGGGTTGAATGCGTATTTGAAGGAGAACGAAAATGGCTGACACCTTGGCCCCGCGCGCCGTGATCGGCGTCATGACACCGGCGATGAATACCGTCGTTCAACCGGAACTCGAACTCCTGCGGCCCGAGGGCGTGACCAACCAGATGCAACGCTTTCGCCTCGGTGGTGACGCAATCTCGGATGACCTGCCCGACGAAGTGGACAAGCTGATGGATTGCGCGCCCAAGGCGATCGCCATTGGCCTGACCACGGACGCCGGACCGGGCGGCCCGCAGAAACTCAAGGCCCGCTGCGCCGAGATCTCGGCTCGGGTCGGTATCCCGGTTCTGGGAGCGTCCCAGGCCGACTATGCGGCCTTGGGCATTCTGGACGCGCAACGTGTCGGTATCGTCACGCCTTTCAACGCCGACGTGGACGCGGTGGTGAGGGCAAATACCGAAGCGGCAGGGTTCAACGTCGTCGCCATCAAGGGGACGCAGGCCCCGTCCCTGCCGGCCATCTGCGAGACACCGCTTGACGACATCAGGGATGTTTTCGCACAGGTGGCCGCGTCGGAATGCGACGTCATTCTTCAGGTCGGGACCGCGCTTCCGGTCGTCGCGCTGCTCGCCGAACTGGAGACTACGCATGGAAAACCCATCGTGGCCTGCAACGCGGCAGTCTATTGGCAGACCCTGCGCAGCATCGGGATCACCGACCCCATAAAGGGCTATGGTCAATTGCTGGCGGATCACTGAATGCGCCGTCATGCCCAGGTCGTTGTCATTGGCGGCGGCGCTGTCGGGGCCTCCATCCTCTACCATCTGGCGCGCGCAGGGATCACCGATACCGTATTGCTCGAAAAGAACGAGTTGACTGCCGGATCAACCTGGCATGCCGCAGGCAACATTCCGACCTACGCGAATTCGTGGCTGGGCATGCGGGCCGGGAACTATGCCTGGCAGCTTTACAAGGAACTTGCCCAGGATCCGGAAGCGCCGATCACCTACCGCCATACGTCTGCGATCTGGCCCGCACACACGCCCGAGCGGATGCAACTGTTCCAGCACCTGTGTGGCGTGTCCCGGTCCGCGGGGTTCGAGCTGTCGATACTGAGCCCTGCGCAGATCGAAGAAATGCACCCCTACTGGAAAGCGGATGAGACCGTGCTTGGTGGCATTCTCGATCCTTATGAAGGCGATATAGACCCCAACCAACTGACCCAGGCGCTTGCCAGGCATGCGCGGGATCTGGGCGCCGAAATCCGGCGCTTTACCCGCGTAACCGGGCTTGCACAAAAACGCTCGGGTGAGTGGGAAGTGGAAACACCGGACGGCGCGGTCATCGCCGAAACCGTGGTCAATGCCGCCGGATCCAGCGGTGCGATGATCGCCGCCATGGCAGGGCTGCACCTGCCGGTCGTCACGCTTGAACATCAATACATGGTGACGACCGCTTTGCCGCAACTCGAAGCCGACACCAACCTGTTCCCCCTGATCCGCGACCCTGACATTCGCTTCTACCTGCGCCGCGAACGCAATGCATTGCTGCTGGGGTCCTACGCGCATGAAGGCCGTCCCGTTTGGCGCGATGGCGTTCCACCGGATTTCGACCACCAGCTTTTTGCCGATGATATCGACGGCATGATGGCCGTGTTCGAAGCGGCGGCAACCCACGTGCCGATCTTGGCGGAGGCCGGTGCACAGAACTTCGTCAACGGGCCAATTCCCTATTCGCCGGATGCCTTGCCATTGGTGGGACCCGCCGGTGGTGCGCGCAACTTCTTCCATGCAACCGGCGTCCAGATCGGCATCACCCATTCCGCCGCGATCGGCAAGGCGATTACGGAATGGCTCACCGATGGCGAGACGGAATGGGACCTGTCCGCCTGGGACCCGCGCCGCTTCGGGCCTTGGGCCACGCAGGACTACGCCACGGCCCGTGCGTCTGAGCATTACGATCTGCAATACGCGATCCCCTTCCCCCATCGCATCATGACCTCGGGGCGGCCGGTCAAGCGAACGCCGCTCCATGATCTCCTGAAAAACCAGGGGGCTATCATGGGTCAGATTGGCGGTTGGGAGCGTGCCTTTTGGTTCAATCACCGCAATGCGTCCCATCCCGATACGCTCAGCTTTGACCACGAACCCTGGCAGGACGCGGTACGGATCGAATGCGAAACCGTGCGCGATGCCGTCGGCGTCATGGATCACGGGGGTTTCACCAAGTTCGTCCTGGAGGGGCCCGATGCTGCGGAAGTACTGGGCACGGTTGTCTGCGGCACGCTACCGCCCCCGGGTCGTGTCCGTCTGGCCTACATGTTGACGCCGAAGGGGCGCATCTGGTCCGAGGCAACGATCGCCAGGCTGGCGGGGAACCGGTTCCTGCTCTGCGGCCCCACGCTCGCGGTGGATCGGGATTTCGATTGGATTTCGGCGCAGATCAGCGGCGCGGATGTATCGCTGAGCCAGGGCTATGCCCATGACGGCGCGCTCCTCGTGATGGGGCCGGAATCCCGCGCGCTTTTAAGTACCCTGACAACGGGCGACCTGAACGCGCCCTGGATGAGTGTCACCGAGTGTGAGGTCGCGGGCGTTCCGGTGACGGCCCTGCGTGTCAGCTATGTGGGTGAGCTTGGGTGGGAACTGCACGTGGCCTCCGACAACCTGTTGCCCCTCTACGATGCGATCCGGGACGCGGGCAGGTCGCACGGCATCTATAATTTCGGATCCTACGCGCTGAACGCCATGCGGATCGAGAAAGGGTATCACGGCTGGGGTGCTGATTTCGGCACCGAATACACGTTGTTTGATGCAGGCCTTGCGAAATTTGCCAACTTGTCCAAGGGGACGTTCACGGGCCGGGATGCCGCGTTGCGGCAGGCCGATGTGCCAACGGACTGGACCTTCATCGGCCTGGAAGTGATCGATCCCGGGCCTGAGCCTCTCCCTTCCGACCCGATCGTCAGGGATGGCCGTACCATCGGATACCTCACATCAGTCTCGATGGGGTATCGTACCGGCAAACTTCTCGCGCTTGGATATGTCGAGAGTGGCGCCCTGGCGATGGGGGACACCTGCTGCGTCCAGGCGTTCGGCGTCATGCGCGCAGCTCGGCGCCACGCGCCGCAGGTTTATGACCCGGCAAACGAAAAGCTGCGTGCCTAGCCAAAACCGCCATTACGTGATGCCCATTTGGCCAGCGCCTGCCCAACCGCAAGGATCGGCCCCGAGCTGCTGTCTTCCGAGCGCATCAGGGCCTGCCATGGCACCTCTATCCCATCCTTGCCGACACGCGCCCCGAAGATGCGCCCGGCCTTGATCGCGGGGCGCACCGCCCACCCGGCCAGGACACTGCTGCCCTGCCCGGCGGCGACAAGCTCGACAATGGCCTCGGGCAATTCCACTGTCGTGGTCCAACGGGGATACCGTTCAGATGGGCGAAACAGCCGTGCAAACTCCCGATCCGGTTCAGGCGTCAAGGCATAGGTGATAAAATCCTCACCCTCGATATCGTCGCCTTCGACGAAATCGCGACCGGCAAGATGATGGTCAGGCGGAAAGATAAATATCAACTCGTCCCTGAAGAGCGGGATTTGGTGCGTGCCGATAAGCGGCGTGTCACCAGAGGTCACGATGAGATCGACATGCCGGTTGGTCAACGCCCGCACCGGCTCGCGGGTACCGCTTGCCATCACCTGCAACTCGATCCCCGGCAGATGGTCGCGCAGATATTCGGTGAAGCCGGGCAGCCAATGATAGGAGCTGTAAGCCTCGATCGCGATGCGGACGATATGCTCGGCACCTCGGTCCATGCGTTTGACGTCCCGCTCGGCACGGTCCATCTCCGCGAGCAGTCGCTCCGCAGTCTCCGCCAGGTACTCCGCCGCCGGTGTCATACGCAGCCGCTTATGCGTGCGCGTGAAAAGCACCAGGTCAAGCCGGCGCTCCGCCTCCCGGATACGATGCGACAGGGCCGAAGAGGTAACTCCCAACGCCTCCGCCGCGTCCGTAACACGTCCGTGCTTTGCAATGGCACGGATCATCTTGAGATGGCGCAGATCAAGTAAAGGGCCGTCAGCCATCACCGTACCTGAAAAAATTTCACGAATTGCTTGTTTCTCTTTATATCAATTCATCTTGGATTAACGCAATTCTCAACCGTTGGCAGGATTTGATCTTACCAACTGCCCTCCCAACCCAACCTTCTCATTGAATTCTGCAAAAGAAAATCAAAAGGCGGCACCAACAATCGACACAAGATTTCAATCGTAAAGGCCCGTGTAGAGTATTTTACCCATCTCAAGGCGGTCGACCAAAGCAATCCAAAAGGCTGCAACTAGGAGTCCTTGCTTCGGGACTTACCCAAAGCGGCATCAATTTCGACCGGGAATCGCCTGTGTTTTACCGGGATGAAGACCTTGTCAGCCTCAAAACCAAGCGGACTCCGCCACAAGAGCGATCAAGTAAGACAATGCAGTCAGCGAATAGAACCGTCGCGCCAAAAAAATACGCCCTGCGACGCCAAACGGCAGACCCGGACGTCAAGGCGCAGGTGCAAGAAAGTTACTTGATTTGTTGGCAGGGGCAGCAGGGTTCGAACCCGCGACCTACGGTTTTGGAGACCGTCGCTCTACCAGCTGAGCTATACCCCTAAGGCCACGGCAGGGAGTATGACACCTTGAGCCGGGAATCAAGACGGCATTCGTGCAAACGTGGTCAGAAATTTCACATAGCCGTCCCGATCCACATCTTAAGGTGGCAAACATCGTTAACCGGCGAGAGGTCTGCTTGTTTTCCCGATACGATCGACCCCGCCCGAGCCATCATGTACCGAGGTCGAGACATCATCGGAACCGCATCCACCGAGTTATAGAAATACCATCAGCGCAACGACCAAGGCCAAGCAAACGCAAAGCATCAAGAACTCAACGTTCAATCTCGTTTCTTTTGCCAAGAACTGGTCAAAATCTCTTGCAGAATTGAGATGTCTTGACGTTACCAAATAATGCCCGGCGATGGTCTGAACCGGGTAGAACACATAGTCGACCGGGTGGCTTATCTTGGCGTTACTTTCCTCCAAGCGGCCCTGAATTCGATCAAGCAAGTCATCTTCACAAACAGCGGCGATTTCCTGGCCCGAATTGTGGACCCTCATCGCAATCTCAAAGGCTTCACAAGTCGGCATCCCGAAGGAATAGCTTAGCAGCGCCACAACATGATCGCCCCGTGTTTTGGAGTTGTTGCGAAATTCGAATACAAAATATGTCATATCTAACCCCCCGTACTGAGCCCGGCGTCTTTGCACGTTTCCCGTTCTAATGCCTCTAGGTATGACCAGCGCAGCCATGTGTGTTCTGCTTCGCCCACGCTTCACGCCGACAAGGATCGAGATAATGCTCACAATCCTGCCCGGGATGAAAACTACAAGAGACGGCAACACCCACATAGAAGCTCGGAAAGAAGAACAATATGAGAAGTACAACGAACCACCCAGTCGCCCTTATGGAACTTGTCGACCGCCATCTGAATTCGCCGTTTCGTCTGCGCACAATCAAATAGGTAAGTCCCGCCGGCACGAGCAGCCCGACAAACCATTGTGCAAGAATAGGAAAGTAAACGGTCATTGAATCGCAAGTTACCCAATTGGTACGCTAAGTTGTACCGTAGCAACTGGCCAGTTCTATGTCCTGTTTATGACATAGAAATGCAAAAGGGCGCCCCAAATGGGACGCCCTTTCAGAATGATCCGGGGTGCGGATTATTCGATAATTTTGGCGACGACGCCTGCGCCGACGGTGCGGCCGCCTTCGCGGATGGCGAAGCGCAGGCCGTCTTCCATTGCGATCGGTGCGATCAGCTCGACGGTGAACTTCAGGTTGTCGCCCGGCATCACCATCTCGGTGCCCGAGGGCAGCTCAACCGTGCCGGTCACGTCGGTGGTCCGGAAGTAGAACTGCGGGCGGTAGTTCGCGAAGAACGGCGTGTGACGGCCACCTTCCTCTTTGGTGAGGATGTAGGCTTCGGCCTCGAACTTGGTGTGCGGCGTCACCGAACCCGGCTTGCACAGAACCTGACCACGCTCAACGCCGTCACGGTCGATACCGCGCAGAAGCGCGCCGATGTTGTCGCCCGCTTCACCGCGATCGAGCAGCTTGCGGAACATTTCAACGCCGGTGCAGGTGGTCTTCTTGGTGTCGCGGATGCCGACGATTTCGATCTCGTCGCCCACGTTGATCACACCGCGCTCAACCCGGCCGGTCACAACCGTACCACGGCCCGAGATCGAGAACACGTCTTCAACCGGCATCAGGAACGGCTGATCCACGGCGCGCGCCGGCGTCGGGATGTATTCGTCAACGGCGGCCATCAGCTTCTTGATCGACTCTTCGCCGATCGCCTCGTCACGACCTTCCATCGCGGCCAGGGCCGAGCCCGGGATCACGGGAATGTCGTCGCCGGGGAATTCATACGAGCTCAGGAGCTCGCGGATTTCCATTTCCACCAGTTCCAGCAGTTCGTCATCGTCCACCTGGTCAACTTTGTTCATGTAAACAACGATGTAGGGGATGCCGACCTGACGACCCAGCAGGATGTGCTCGCGGGTCTGGGGCATCGGGCCATCGGCCGCGTTCACCACCAGGATCGCGCCGTCCATCTGCGCCGCACCGGTGATCATGTTCTTGACGTAGTCCGCGTGGCCGGGGCAGTCGACGTGGGCATAGTGACGGCTGTCGGTCTCGTATTCCACGTGAGCGGTCGAAATCGTGATCCCGCGGGCTTTCTCCTCGGGCGCGCCGTCGATCTGGTCATAGGCCTTGAAATCACCAAAATACTTGGTAATCGCCGCCGTCAGCGTCGTCTTGCCGTGATCCACGTGACCAATGGTCCCGATGTTCACATGCGGTTTAGAACGATCAAACTTTTCCTTTGCCATGTCTCGAGGCGCCTTGTCTGTTGGGGGGCCATGCGGGCCCGATTGTGTTCTCCGCGCGCCGTGTATTGGCTTGCGCGCAGAAAATCAAGCAGTTCGTACGGAAAACAGATGTTTCAGCCGTCTTCGTCCGCAGCGGGCGGCACCACGTCGGGCTCTTCCAACACCACCGCCGCTGCAGCCGCCGCCGCGGCCGCGTCGCTGCTGGGCTCCGTGGCGGTGCCCGAAGCCTCCGCGTCAGGTTCGACCGTCGCGTCATCTGCCTCATCCTCTATCCGGTTGCCCAGAATATCCAATTTTTCCTTGGCGGGGCGGCCATCCTTTTCGAACCAGCCGAATTCGTTGTTTTGCTTGATCAACCAGGTTTCGATCTGCTTGGCCGCGTTGCGGGTCAGGTTGTGCATCTGTTTCTGCTTCGACTGCGTCAGCCCGGACCCCAGAACCGTCCGACCTGAAACCGTTTCAACAACGGTGATCAGCTCCGGTTTTTCGTTCAACTTGGTCTGCGTGGCATCGTCCCAGGCGGTCACGTTCAGAATCAGGGCGGATTTCGGGGATGCCACGATCGGCACACCGGGAATCGCCAAGACATACCCTTCCAGGCTGATGCCCAGATGATAGAGCTTTTCGCCCTCGTACCTGGAAAACCGCTCGTCAATCGCGGTTTTCATCACCGCCAACCACTCACCCTTGCTGGCCTCCCGCGACGCGGGGCCTTTGGTCAGATTGGGCGCCACCACCACGTTATGCCCGAGGTGGAAATTGCCGAGATAGGCCGGCTCCTCTTCAAGGTCATTGGGGTTGGTACATGCCGCCAAGGCAAGGGCGGTCACGATCACGGCTGCCAGACGAAACATTTTCTTCCCCCACTCGATGTTTCCAACCCGGATACCGCAGCCCGGCGCGCGGCGCAACGATTTGCCCTGAACCGTGGCCCCACCTATATCTGGGGGAACAAGGAAAGGTTCGACCATGTCGTCGCTGCAACTCCCCGTTCATGTGCCTTTGGTGACCGAACCGATGGGCATCTGGCAAAGCCTGCAGGCAGCCCGGCACAACCTGCTGAGCATCATCCCACAGATTGCCACCAAGCAACCAATGGTGACCGGCCGCACCGGCAAACGCTGGCACATGGTCATGGACCCCGAAGCGATCCGCCGGATGCTTTTGGAGAACCTCGACAATTACCCCAAATCCATCGTCACCAAGAACCTCTTGCGCCCGGCCATCGGCGACAGCCTTTTTATTGCCGAAGGCGCACATTGGCGCTGGCAACGGCGCACCGCGGCGCCGGTCTTTTCCCATCGCAACGTGCAGAACCTGGCGCCCATCATGGCCGAGGCCGCAGAGCGCAGTTGTGACCGGATCGCCGCCGCTGGCCCCCGCGCCATCGACATGGCCGAGGACATGGTCCGGACCACCTTTGACGTCATCAGCGAAGTCACATTTTCCGGTGATGGCACCTTCGATGGGCAGGCGGTCCATCGGTCGATTGACGCCTATATCGCCGAGGCGGGCAAAATCTCTCTCTTCGATATACTAGGCTTTCCTGACTGGGTGCCGCGCCCGGGGCGGATGATGACCGGCAAGGCAGTCAACCAGATGAAGCGCGTGGCCGACGAGGCGGTCGAGGCGCGCCGCGCACGGGGCACGAAGGGTGTGCCGGACCTGCTGGACCTGCTTCTGGCCGGTGAAGACCCCGAAACCAAGCGGACCATGAATACCGCGGAGCTGCGCGACAACCTGCTGACCTTCATCGTGGCGGGCCATGAGACCACCGCGCTGACCCTGGCCTGGTCGCTCTATCTCTGCGCCTTTGACCAGGAGGTGCAGGACCGCGCCCGGGCCGAGGCGCAGGCCGTGCTGGAGGGGCGCACCGCCACGGGCGAAGACGTGGCAAACCTGCCCTTCATCCGCATGATCGCCGACGAGGCGCTGCGGCTCTATCCCCCGGCGGCGATGGTGTCGCGCACGGCGCAATCCGCCGATACGCTCTGCGGGCGCGAGGTGCGCGCGGGTGACACGGTCATTATCCCGATCTACGCGCTGCACCGGAATGAACTCCTGTGGGAAGACGCCGACGCCTTCCGCCCCGACCGGTTTGCCGACCGCAAGGCCATCGAACGCTACGCCTACCTGCCCTTCGGCGATGGCCCCCGCATCTGCATCGGTGCCAGTTTCGCCTTGCAAGAGGCCGTCATTATCCTCGCCACGCTTCTATCGCGCTTCAAATTCACCCGCGTCGAAGGCCGCGACCCCGATCCGGTGATGATCCTGACCCTGCGCCCCGAAGGCGGCGTCTGGCTTGAGGCGGAACCGGTCTGAATTTCCGACTGGCCGACGGCCTATCGCTCTGTCTGTCCGCAACACCCATCTCATTCAAACTTGCCAACACCTGTTGCTCTCGGGCACCTTCGCCCGGCGACACCCGGAAAATCCGCGTCGTTTGCATTGGTTCAAGAAGGTCGCATGTCATGACGAAAAACGCTCTGTCTGAACCAATTGAACTTCCATGCGGTGTCCGGCTGAAAAACCGGTTTTTCAAAAGCGCGATGACCGAAGCTCTCGCGGATGCGAATGACGACCCGACACACGCTCATGAAACTCTCTATCGGCGCTGGTCCCAGGGTGGCATGGCCGTGCAAGTCACCGGGAACGTGATGGTCGACAAGCGGTATCTCGAACGGCCTGGAAACGTGGTCGTGGAGAACGAGCGCAATATCGAAGCCTTGCGGAACTGGGCCAGTGCGGCGAAGGCCGAGGGCTGCCAGATCTGGATGCAAATAAGCCACCCCGGCCGCCAATGCCCGATTGTCGTGAATACACGACCGCTGTCACCCTCCGCCGAGAAACTCCGTATTCTGGGGCTTTTCGGGAAACCGAAGGCGATGTCCCACGTGGATATCGAAGAGGCTATCACCCGGTATGGCAGAACGGCGCAGATCGCCCGCGAGGCCGGGTTCGACGGTGTTCAGATCCACGGGGCGCATGGCTACCTTATCAGTCAGTTCCTGTCGCCGATCACCAATCGACGCTCGGACGAATGGGGCGGGTCGCTTGAAGGGCGCGCCAGGTTTCTGCGAAGGGTATATCAGGCCGTGCGCGCCGCCGTTGGGCCGGACTTCCCTGTCGCGATCAAGCTCAACTCGGCCGATTTTCAGAAGGGCGGGTTCACGCTTGAGGAAAGCTGCACCGTGGCAAGGTGGCTGGAGGAGGCCGGGATCGACCTCATCGAACTCTCCGGCGGCACCTATGAACAGATGAGTTTTGTGAATGGCACGCCCGACGAGCCGCGCGAGAGCACGAAGCGGCGCGAAGCCTATTTCCTGGACTATGCTAGAGAAGTTCGACAGGCGGTGAAGGTGCCAATCGTGGTCACCGGGGGATTTCGCAGCCTGCCCGCCATGGAGCACGCCATCGCGCAGGATGGCATCGACCTGATCGGCCTGGCACGACCGCTATGCGTCCATCCCGACGCCGCCGCTCATTTGCTTGGTGGCAGCGTCGAGCGGATCGGCGTGAACGAAGACGGATTGACCATCGGACGCGGGCGCCTCGGCGCGAACACGCGGAATTGGCTGGTCAACCTGATAAACACGGTGTCGCAGGTCGAGTTCTACGGCTGGCAGATGACCCGCATGTCACGTGGGCTGCCGCCGCAGACCGTGGCGCGCAACAACGCAATCGCATATTTCCTCTGGTATCTCAGCCGAACCACATGGCTCGGGTTGCGCCGCAAGGTGGGCCGTTGACGACCACCTCGACAGCCCGAACCGCTTTTGCGGCCTCTTGCGCACTCAAACCACGTCCGGCGCCACCGCCGGCGCTCAGGTAAACTTGTTATCCCGCGGGAACCCGCGCGGGGCCATACGGCCAGCGGATGCCCGTTTGCCGGTCCATTCGACCAATTCCGTCTCGGTCCGGGTGCGGCCAGCGGGGTCAAGCCAGCTCAGGCCCTCCGACAAAGTGAATGTCGTCGCGTCGCTCAGCCCGCCATCCTTGTACTTTTGCAACCTTACACCCTTGCCACGACCCATTTCCGGCAGTTCTTCCAAGGCAAAAACCAACACTTTGCGGTTTTCGCCAACGCAGGCCACATGGTCACCTGCAATCGGCTGACAGACCTGCGCCCGCACGCCTTCTTTGACGTTGAGCACCTGCTTGCCCGAGCGCGTCTGTGCCAGAACATCGTCTTCGGGCACCACGAACCCGTCGCCCGCGCTCGACGCGACCAACAATTTGCGTCCGGGCTGGTGAATGAACAGATCGACAATCTCGGCCTCGTTCGGCAGATCGACCATCAGGCGCAACGGCTCACCCATGCCCCGCCCACCGGGCAGGTTCGCAGCACTCACCGTGTAAAACCGCCCGTTCGACCCGAAAGCCAGAAGGCGGTCTGTTGTCTCGGCGTGGAACATGAAGCGCGGCGCGTCGCCATCCTTGAACTTCAACTCGCGGGTCAGGTCGATATGGCCGGTCATGGCGCGAATCCAGCCCATCTGAGAGCAGACCACGGTAATCGGCTCACGGTCGATCATCGCCTCGATCGGAACCTCTTCGACCTCTGCGGCCTCCTCGATCAGGGTCCGCCGCGCGCCGCCTTCGTAATCCTTACCGAAGGTTTTCTTCACCTCTTTGAGCTGATCCGAGATCGACTGCCATTGCAGGTCTTCGCTGTCCAGAAGGTCTTCGAGCCCCGCGCGTTCTTCCATCAACTCGGCCTGCTCGCGCAGAAGCTCCATCTCTTCGAGCCGCCGCAAAGAGCGCAGGCGCATGTTGAGGATCGCTTCTGCCTGAAGCTCCGACAATTCGCCCTCACCGGGCGGGGGCGGCACATAATCAGCCTCATCGCGGGCGCGGACATGGGTTTTCGACCAATCCTCCCGCATCAGCGCCGCCTTGGGGTCGTCGTCATAGCGGATAATGTCGATCACCCGGTCGAGGTTGAGGAAGGCCACGACCAGCCCTTCGAGCACCTCCAGCCGGTGGTCGATCTTTTCCATCCGGTGCTGCGACCGGCGGATCAGGACCTCCTGCCGGAAATCGAGGAAGGCGCGCAGCACCTCTTTCATGCTGCACACCTTGGGCGTCACCCCGTCGATCAGCACGTTCATGTTGAGCGAGAACCGCACTTCGAGGTCGGAGTTGCGGTAAAGCATCCCCATCAGCACCTCGGGATCGACGTTCTTGGAGCGCGGCTCGAGGATCAGGCGGATATCCTCGGCGCTTTCGTCGCGCACATCGGCGAGGATCGGCACTTTCTTGGTCTGGATCACCTCCGCGATCTTCTCGATCAGCTTGGATTTCTGCACCTGGTAGGGGATCTCGGTGACCACGATCTGCCACTGACCCCGGCCCATATCCTCGACCTCGTAGCGGCACCGCAGCCGGAACGATCCCCGCCCCGTGCGGTAGGCCTGCGCGATGTTTTCGGGCGGCTCAACCACGACACCGCCGGTCGGGAAGTCGGGACCGGGTACGTATTTCAGCAGCGTGTCGTCGCGCGCGTCCGGCGTGCGGATCAAGTGCAGGCAGGCATCGCACAGCTCAGCGATGTTGTGGGGCGGGATGTTCGTCGCCATGCCCACGGCGATGCCCGATGACCCATTGGCCAGCAGGTTGGGGAAGGTCGCGGGCAGCACCACCGGTTCGGTCAGGGTGCCATCGTAATTGTCGCGGAAATCAACGGCGTTTTCGGTCAACCCTTCGAGCAGCGCCTCGGCCACCGCGGTCATCCGCGCCTCGGTGTATCGGCTCGCCGCCGGGTTATCGCCGTCGATATTGCCGAAATTCCCCTGCCCGTCCACCAGCGGGTAGCGCACGGCGAAATCCTGCGCCAGCCGCGCCATCGCGTCATAAATCGCCGCGTCGCCATGCGGGTGATAGTTGCCCATGACGTCGCCGCTGATCTTGGCAGACTTTCTGAACCCTCCGTTGGAACTTAACCGGAGTTCGCGCATTGCATACAGGATACGGCGATGAACCGGCTTCAACCCGTCCCGTGCATCCGGGAGCGCCCGGTGCATGATCGTGCTCAGCGCATAGGTCAGATACCTGTCGCCGATGGCACGGCGCAGCGGCTCGGCCACTGTTTCGGGGCTGATATTGGGGTCATCCAGCGTTTCACTCATAGATGCTGTGATACCCAAGCCGGAATCGCCCGTAAAGCGGGTTCGGGGAAAGTTTTCCGCTTTTCCCATGATCAGAACCGGGGAATCGGATATGATACAGATGTTGTTACTTTGGTTTGGTAAATAGGAGTCGCGCATGTGGCGCTTTATTCTTGTGACATTTGCCTTTCTTGGCTGGTCTTTCTACGTACTTAGCGGCGGGGCCGATTATGAGCCGCGCACCCAATCCTGGCAGGCGCGTGCGAAACTCGATGACATTCGCCCCCTTGCCCGCCCCACGGCGGTAGACGTGGCCTCCCTTCCAACTGGCGAAGAGGTCACTGACGGTATCGACGAGGTGTCGCGCGCCCTCTCGTCGCTTGATGATCTCAACCTGACGAAAGAAGGCCGTTTCGAGGTCACCCTAGCCGCCTTGGGCGATGACGCCGCCCCTTCCACAGGTTTCGAAGCCGACGCGCAGAAGGCCGAAGACCTCACCGCCACGCCCGTTATCGAGCCCGAACCCGCCGTGGTCGAGCCCGCCCCGGTGCAGGATCTGCGGCGCGTCACGGGCAGTGTCGTGAACATGCGCGATGGTCCCAGCACGTTCTACCTTGCCATCGGCAAGCTGCGCGCAGGTGATGCGGTCGAGGTTCTTGAAAACCCCGGCGAAGGCTGGTTGAAAATCCGCGTGGCCGACACCGGACAGGAAGGCTGGATGGCCGATTGGCTGGTGACGGCGGCTGCAAACTGATTGCAACCGGACGCGCCCCGCGCCACTCTCGCGGGCATGACACAGAAATCCATCCTCATCACCGGTTGCTCATCCGGCATCGGCTATGACGCCGCCCATGGCATGAAGGCACGCGGCTGGCGCGTCTTTGCCGCCTGCCGCAAACAGGCCGACTGCGACCGCCTGATCGCCGAAGGGCTGGAAAGCCCGCGTCTCGACTACCAGGACGGCAAAACCATCGAAACAGCCGTGGCCGAGGTGCTGGAGGCAACAGGCGGCACGCTCGACGCGCTTTTCAACAATGGCGCATTCGGTTGCCCGGGCGCGGTCGAAGACCTGCCTGGCGACGCCCTGCGTGATATCTTCGAGGCCAACTTCTTCGGCTGGCACGAATTGACGCGACTTTTGATCCCGGTGATGCGGGCACAGGGCCACGGGCGGATCGTGCAATGCTCCTCGGTCCTGGGATTTGTCACCCTGCCCTGGCGCGGCGCCTATAACAGCACAAAGTTCGCGCTTGAGGGCCTGACCGATACGCTCAGGATCGAGATGATGGGGACCGGGGTCGAGGTCATCCTGATCGAGCCTGGCCCGGTCACCTCCAAAATCCGGGTCAATTCGATCCCACATTTCGAACGCTGGATCGATTGGGAGAATTCGCCGCGCGCAGAACAATACCGCGCCAAGCTGCTCAAACGTCTCTATGAACATAACGGCAGCAAGGACACGTTCGAACTGCCCGCCTCCGCCGTGACCAAGAAACTCGTTCACGCTGTCGAGGCCCGCCGCCCCAGGGCGCGCTATTACGTGACAACGCCGACCTACTTCATGGGCATATTACGGCGCATTCTGCCGACCCGCGCACTCGACTGGGTCCTCTCCCGCACATAGCGAAGGTTTGCCCGCGTCACATTTACCCTTTTGCTTTCTGCGCAACGCCGCCTACATGGGGTCACAGATTCGATGCGAAGGACAGAAAATGGCAGACGACCCCCTTTTCTACGTCGTGGCGGTGGCTTGTCTCGTGGTGGCCGGCATCATGATGTTCGGCGTCATAACCTTTGGCCGGGGCGGCGAATTCAACCGCAAACACGCCAACAAGATCATGCGCTGGCGGATCGGCGCGCAGTTTATCGCGGTGGTCCTGATCCTGCTCTTCGTATTCATCCGCAGACAGACGGGGCAATGACATGGTCGTTCTAAACAAGATCTACACGCGGACCGGCGATGCCGGGGAAACCGCGCTTGGCAACGGTGACCGGGTGGCCAAACATTCGGCCCGGGTAAATGCCTACGGCACCACCGACGAGGTGAACGCCACCGTGGGCCTTGCGCGTCTGCACGCTTCGGGCGACGTGGATGAGGCTCTGGCCCGGATACAGAATGACCTCTTTGACCTGGGCGCCGATCTCTGCCGCCCGGATATGGAGAAGGATGCCGAGGCCGAGTATCCGCCCCTGCGGATGAGCGACACTCAAGTTGATCGCCTGGAGGCCGAGATCGACCAGATGAACAAGGCGCTTGAGCCACTGCGCAGCTTCATCCTGCCCGGTGGATCGCCGCTGGCGGCCTACCTGCATCTCTGTCGTACCGTGTGCCGCCGTGGTGAACGCCTGTCGGTGGAGTTGTCGACAGTCGAAGCGGTCAACCCCGCGGCCATCAAGTATCTCAACCGCCTGAGCGACTGGTTTTTCTGCGCCGCGCGGATCGCCAATGACGGTGGCAAGACCGACGTCCTATGGGTCCCTGGCGCAAATCGCTGACCGCCCCGCAGGCCTCAACCACACCCCCCCGATTTGAACCGAAGAAAACCGACAATGCCGCGCGATTTCCCCGCGCGGCATTTGCATTTCACACCCGGGCATTTCGAGGCGACACCCCAGGGCATTGCCGAGACGATCCGCCGCTTTTGTCGGTTTCAAGATCATTTATGTCGATTCCTTATACCGGGTGGTTTCGGATTCAATTCAATCTTTCCTTATGAAATCTTCAGAACTTCTGAAGCTCTAAAGCGAACACCCCAGCACTCAGGCGAGCTCGCCCGGGTGACAAAAACCATGGGGCAATCGGAAACAAGGGAGGACGACAATGAAGTCAAACGACATGGGTTTGTCGGCAAGGGCGGGTATATTCTGCGCCTTGCTGACGATGACGGCGCTGCCAGCCGCGGTTACCGCGCAGAGCACCGCCGGCCTGGAAGGGGCCACACCACCCCCGGAAATTACCTTCACCTCGTGGACAGGCCCCTATATGCGCAGCCAGATGCTGGGCTTCGTGCGTCCGTATGAGACTGAGAAGCGCACCCGCGTTCACGTCGAACATTACAATGGCGGCATCGACGAAATCCGCGACCAGGTCGAATCCGCCAATGTCATCTGGGACGTGGTGGACCTGACCCAGGCGGATTCGCTACGCGCCTGCAAGGAAGGGCTTTTGGAGGATCTTTCCGATATCTCCCTGCCCGCCGGCGCCGATGGCACCCCCGCCGAAGATGACTTTGTCGAAGGCGCGCTGAACGATTGCGGTGTTGGCGTGATCGTCTGGGGCACGGCATTTGCCTACAAGAACGACGCGTTCGAGGGTAACACCCCCGCAACCATCAACGACTTCTTCGACACCAAGAAATTCCCCGGGGCGCGTGCCATTCGCAACGATCCCACCGTGATCATGGAATGGGCATTGATGGCCGATGGGGTCGCACGTGAAGATGTCTACGCGACGCTCGAAACCGATGAAGGTGTCGAACGCGCGTTTGAAAAAATGGATTCGATCCGCGCGGGCCTTCAAACCTGGCAGGCGGGACGCGAACCGGTGCGTATGCTGAACGCCGGCGAGGTCTCCATGTCGATGATCTGGGCCACGACCGGGGTCGTCGCCTCACGCGAGGAAGGGGCCGATTTCACGGTCAACATGGACGGCCGCGTGATCGAGCTTGACCTCTTCGGCATTCCAAAAGGCAGCCGCTACAAGGAAGAGGCCAAGGATTTCATCCGCTTCGCCAGCAGCACCAATTCGCTGGCAAACATGGTGGGCTTCCTGCCTAACGGCCCCACGCGCAAATCATCCCTGTCCCGCCTGACCGACGACACTCTGTCGCAGATCCCCAACGGACCTGCCTATGAAGACAAGCTGCACATCATGTCGGACGCCGCATGGTGGGCGGACAATCACGCCCGCCTCGAAGAGAAATTCGACATCTGGATGTCCGCCGGTGCCCGCCAGGGTGCCTCCGGAACAGTCCGGTGAGCGGCAAGAACGGGACAGAGAGGTAACAAGACATGAGTGATCAAACGACTAACAAACCCGACAATCTGGTCGCGAAATCAGGCCTGTTCGCGGGGATGAACCCGCTTATGGGCATCCTGTCGATGGTGATGATCATCGGCTTCGTGCTCTACACGATCATGGACGTGGAACGCTCCAGCGAAGTTTTTGCGCTCGGCAAGGATTTCATCATCAACACGATGGACTGGTTCTATGTGATCGTGGTCAACGTGGCGCTTTTCTTCGTCTTCTGGCTGCTGGTCAGCCGGTTTGGCGATGTGAAACTTGGCAAGGATGACGACGAACCCGATTTTTCAACTTTCTCCTGGATCTGCATGCTCTTCAGCGCGGGCCTGGGATCGGGCCTGATCTATTGGGGCGTGGCCGAACCGATGTATCATATCCAGGGCAGCCCGTTCATGGAGCGCGCTGGCGCGGAGGCGGGCAGTGTTGATGCGGCCATTTCGGCGGTGACTGTCACCAACTTCCACTGGGGTTTCCACGGCTGGGGGCTTTACGTCCTTGTCGGGCTGAGCCTCGCCTATTTCTCCTATCGCCGTGACCTGCCGCTGACCCTGCGGACAGCGCTTTACCCGGTACTCAAGGACAAGATCTATGGCCCCTGGGGTCACCTGGTAGATCTGATTGGCGTGTTCGGTACGATCTTTGGCCTCGCCACATCGCTCGGCCTTGGCGTCACGCCCATTGCCGCCGGTCTCGAGAACCTCGGCTGGATGTCCAACACCCAGACGAACCAGCTCATCCTCGTGGCGATCATCACCTGCCTCGGCACCGCCTCGGCGGCCTCGGGTGTGGGCAAGGGCGTTCGGATCCTTTCGGAATGCAACGTGATGGCCTCGATTGGCCTGCTGATCCTGTTCATCATCCTCGGCCCCACGGCCTTCTTGCTCGGCATCACCATTTCCGGCTTTGGCGACTACCTGTGGAACGTCATCCCGATGGGCTTCTGGATCAATGGCGATCCCGAGAACCAATGGCAAAGCTGGTGGACCATCTTCTATTGGGGCTGGTGGATCGCGTGGTGCCCGTTCGTGGGCCTCTTCATCGCGCGCGTCTCCAAGGGTCGCACCATCCGGCAGTTCTGCTTCTGCGTCCTGCTGATCCCGACCTCGGTCGTGATGCTCTGGATGGGTGTCTTTGGCGGTGCTGCCGCTGGCGTTGACCTGTTCTACGGGGCGGGCGTAATGGACGCGGTCAATGACGACTACGCCGCGGGCGTGTTCAAGACCGTCGCAGGCTTCGGCTATAGCTGGCTGACCTACCCGATCACGGTGCTCATCACGATCCTGCTGATCTCGTGGTTCGTCACATCGTCGGACTCGGGCACGCTGGTGATGTGCACGATGCTGTCGATGGGCGATGAGAACCCACCGGTCAAATTCCGCATCTTCTGGGGCCTGACGGCGGGTATCGTGGCCGGTGTCCTGATGCTGGCGGGCGGGCTCAGCGCGCTGCAAACCGCGTCGATCGTGGCCGGTCTGCCGATTGCGGTGATCTTGCTCTTCATGACCTACGGCATGGTCAAGTCGCTCTACGAAGACCACCCGGCACCGGATGTCGAGGACAAGTACGACCTCGAGTTCCTCAACCGGTAAAGCCGGAAAGGCACAAGTTCAGAAAGGGGCGGTTCACCGCCCCTTTTTTCATGTGATATCCCAGACATTAGGGGACAAGAGCAGTCTCTTTGACCTGACCAATCACGAACCGCGAATCGATGGCGTAGACACTGGGGAGATTGACCAGATATTCACGCAGATACTTGTCATAGCACTTCATGCTTTTGACCCGCATCGACAGAAGATAACAGTTCGGCCCCGCAAGCAGATCGCACCGCTGAACCTCGGGCATCTGTTTCACGGCGCTTTCGAACTCTGTCATCATCTGCGCGCTGCCAGTGGTTAATGTCACGAGGACATAGATCGCCAGGTCCAACCCGCATTTCTCTGGGTCGATTACAACACGGTACCCGGCAATGACACCGCTTTGTTCCAGCCGCTTGATCCTGCGGCGGACAGGTGTCGGGGAAAGCCCAACCCGTTCGGCCACCTTCTCGACGCTGGCGCGGCCATCCTCGCTCAACACCTGCAGGATTGCCCGGTCGATACGGTCCACCGCTCCTCCATCATCCATGATAGCTGAAATCCTCTACACTTTTTCAAATTACCCGGATTTTAGGTCAGATTTCTCCAACCCGATAGCTTCATGATGTTCAAGATAGCGATAACAATGGAGGAAATATAATGAACCCGGTGAAACTTACCACCATGTCCACGGTCCTGGCTTTGACGCCGCTGCTGGTCAGCGCGGCAGACAGCAGCGATCCGATCGTCATCCCGATCCATAACTGGTCCAGTCAGATCGTGATGAGCAACGTGGTCGGGCAGATCTTCGAATCCATGGGAAACAACGTCGAATTCGTCACCACCGACAGCCAGGCGGTCTACGAATCCCTTCGCCTGGGGGACGTGACACTGGAGCTTGAGGTCTGGGAAGGCGC
Source organism: Roseovarius sp. MMSF_3359 (assembly GCF_030733385.1). Taxonomy (GTDB): domain Bacteria; phylum Pseudomonadota; class Alphaproteobacteria; order Rhodobacterales; family Rhodobacteraceae; genus Roseovarius. The sequence continues at coordinate 30,641 of NZ_JASHJC010000013.1, forward strand.
GTTTGGCAAGTCCTTCACCGCCGCATTGGAGAAGGGCGGGCTGCATGATGCGGGTGACCATGATGCCGTCACCCGCGAGGACTGGTGGTACCCGATGTGGAGCAAGGACGCCTGCCCGGGCCTGCCTGATTGGAAGGCCCTTAACGACTGCGCCGAGCTTTTTGCCACGGCCGAGACCGGCGGCAAAGGGCGTTATCTTGATGGGCCGGTGGACTGGCTGAAACATGCGCAGGAAAAGGTTGAGGCCCTCGAAATGGACTTCGTGGTCATCAATGCCGGGTCAGCCGCGGCACTCTGGGCCGAAATCGGTGCTGCGGAAAAAGACAATCGCCCGGTGGTCGTGTTTAACTGGACGCCCAATTTCGCCGAAGCCGTCTGGCCCGGTGAGTTCGTCGAGTTCCCCGCCTGGGAAGACGGTTGCGACAAGGACCCGTCGCTTGGCCCCAATCCCGACAAACCACATGATTGCGGCAATCCGGCCAATGGATACCTTAAGAAGGCCGCGTGGGATGGCATGCCCGAAAAGTGGCCAAATGCCTACAAGGTTCTGCAAGCGATTTCCTTTACCAATCCGCAAATCGCGGAAATGGCCAAGCTCGTGGACATTGACGAGTTGGAGCCGGAAGATGCCGCCGCCGAATGGCTGGACGCCAACGAGGACATTTGGCAGCCCTGGGTCGCTGCCGCCAGTGGCTCGTAACGCGAGCGGCTGAGACGAACCGGGGCTCTCCCCGCCCCGGTTCACCGCCCCCGGAAACCCTCATTTGGTCTGACCGCCTCCGGGTGGAATTCGCCCCGGGCGGTGGCATTTGAGCATGAATCGGCGGATCAACCGCCCATTTTCTTGCGGTCATACCGGAAACGCGACGTCGTAGGACGCAAACGTGACGATTTTTCCCTGTTGCCGCGATTAACAGTTCTATATCAAACGCCAGAGAGCTTTCTGGGGAGTCGCAATCGCGGCTCTCCGTCATTTTAACGGAGACCATGCCAATGAAGGTGCTCGTACCTGTCAAACGCGTGATTGACTATAACGTGAAGGTTCGCGTGAAAGCGGATGGAAGCGGTGTCGATCTTGCCAATGTGAAAATGTCGATGAACCCCTTCGACGAGATTGCCGTCGAGGAGGCCATCCGCCTGAGGGAAGCCGGCAAGGCTGATGAGGTGATCGCGGTGTCGATCGGCGTCAAGCAGGCGCAGGAAACCCTGCGGACCGCGCTGGCCATGGGTGCGGATCGCGCGATCCTGGTTGTGGCCGCCGATGACGTTCACACCGATATCGAGCCGCTGGCCGTTGCCAAGATCCTCAAGGCCATCGTCGACGAAGAGCAGCCCGGCATCGTTCTGGCGGGCAAGCAGGCGATTGACAATGACATGAACGCCACCGGTCAGATGCTGTCGGCGCTTCTCGGCTGGTCGCAGGGCACGTTTGCCTCGAAGCTGGACATCGAGGGCGATCACGCGCTGGTCACCCGCGAAGTGGATGGCGGTTTGCAGACGATCAAGGTCGCGATGCCGTCGATCATCACGGTCGACCTGCGCCTGAACGAGCCGCGCTATGCGTCGCTGCCCAACATCATGAAGGCCAAGAAAAAGCCGCTGGACGAAAAAACCGCCGCCGATTACGGCGTCGACGTCACGCCGCGCCTGGAAATCGTCAAGACCGACGAGCCCGAGGCGCGCAAGGCCGGTGAAATCGTGGGCTCGGTGGACGAGCTTGTGTCGAAACTCAAAGAAGCGGGGGCTGTATAATGGCTGTTCTTCTTCTCGCCGAAGTAACCGATGGCGAACTGGCGCTGGACGCGACCGCAAAGGCCGTCACTGCCGCAAGCAAACTGGGTGATGTGACCGCGCTCTGCTGTGGCGGGTCCGCTGCCGCTGCGGGTGAAGCCGCGGCCAAGATCGACGGTGTGGCCAAGGTGCTGGTCGCCGAAGACGACAGCCTGGGTCACCGCCTGGCGGAATCGACCGCGGCCCTGATCGTGTCGCTGGCCGGTGATTACGAACACATCGTGGCCCCTGCGACCACCGACGCCAAGAACGTGATGCCCCGTGTCGCAGCCCTGCTCGATGCGATGGTGATCTCGGATGTCTCCGGCGTTGTCGATGGCAACACGTTCGAACGCCCGATCTATGCGGGTAACGCGATCCAGACGGTGAAATCGTCGGACGCCAAGAAGGTCGTGACCTTCCGGACGGCGACATTCGACGCCGCGGGCGAAGGCGGGTCGGCCTCGGTCGAAACCGTCTCTGCCGCCGCCAATCCGGGCCTGTCTGAGTGGGTCGAAGACAAGGTTGCCGAAAGCGACCGCCCCGAGCTGACCTCGGCCGGCGTGGTTGTCTCCGGTGGCCGTGGTGTTGGCTCGGAAGAGGACTTCAAGATCATCGAAGCCCTCGCCGACAAGCTCGGCGCCGCCGTGGGTGCGTCCCGCGCCGCGGTGGATTCAGGCTTCGCCCCGAACGACTGGCAGGTGGGTCAGACCGGCAAGGTTGTCGCGCCCGATCTTTATGTCGCTGTCGGCATCTCCGGTGCGATCCAACACCTTGCAGGCATGAAGGACAGCAAGGTCATCGTGGCCATCAACAAGGACGAAGAAGCCCCGATCTTCCAGGTCGCCGACTACGGCCTCGTCGCAGACCTCTTCCAAGCCGTCCCAGAACTCACCGAAAAACTCTGAGACCTACCCGGTCAGCAATAACCTACAAAAGGCCCGCAAAAATCAGCGGGCCTTTTTCGTTTCCTGCACCATGCCCTCGACCAGCGGTCCCAACGCCTCTGCCACCTGGTAGTGAACCGTTGGCCCAAGAACCTCTTGCGCAGCGGGCGTCTCCAGCTCGGAAAACCGCATGCCCTTGGTGCCTTCGGTCTTGATCGCATCACCGGCCACGACTTCGATCATCTGTTCGGCCATGGGGCGCAGGGTCTCGACCATTTGCCGGGACACGCAGATCGGGTCATATTCCACCCGCGTTTGCGCGGTATGTTCCTCGGGTTTGCGCGCCGACATCCATAGCAGGATGACCTTGCTGTCGATCTTCTGCAGAAGAAGCTGCATCCGCGATATCCACGCGGTCTGAATCTCTTCGATCACCGTGGCGAAGCGTTCTTCCGATACCTTTTGCAGCCGTTCCAGCATATGCCGGACAAAATGAAACTCGGTAAAGTCGACCTCTCCATAGATCGCGCGCAGGGTGCCCGAAGCCTCAAGAAACCTGTCATTCCGGCGCGGATGTACCGAGTAGAACCGGTTGGTCATGTTGGTCACACACGGCACCTGCAGGATCGTGACCGCAGAATTGGCCGTGGCCATCAGGACCCCGATATCGTTGAGATACACATCGACACCGGCATTCGGCCAACCAAAGTTGACGCATTTTACACCGGTTCGTGCTTCGATCAGGGCCGGATAGGGCTGTTCGATGAATTTGCCATAGGTGTCCGTCCCCCCCAGAAATGCGGCATATGGCGCCTGCAATTTCCGCTGCGGGCCGCGAAACTTGAGTTTCGACCCCGGATATTCACACGGTAGATATTCAAGGGGATTGCTCCCCAGTCTTTCGAAGGCCATTCCAAACCCCATTTCTCACTTACCCGGGCACAGATTCGGCCAAAGCGGTTGAGAATTATCTAATGCGCGAATTCACCACAGTTTTTAACGATCTCCGGCCCTTGCGGCTCGCCCCTCGGGGGGCCTATGTTGACCACAAATGACGTGAAAGGGCGTTCAAATGGCGATCCAGACAATCGGCGTGATCGGGGCGGGGCAGATGGGCAATGGTATCGCCCATGTGATGGCGCTTGCGGAATACAATGTCCTGCTGACCGATATCAGCCAGGATGCGCTGGACAGTGCCATGGAAACCATCAAGGGGAACATGACCCGCCAGGTCAGCCGCGAGAAAATCAGCCAGGCCGACATGGACGGCGCGTTGGGTCGCATCGAGACGACACTGACCCTGACCGATCTTGGCAAGACTGACCTGGTGATCGAGGCCGCGACCGAGCGCGAAACGGTCAAGCAGGCGATTTTTGACGAGCTGCTGCCCCATCTGCAACCGCATACGATCCTGACCTCGAACACCTCGTCGATTTCGATCACACGTCTGGCAAGCCGGACGGACCGTCCCGAGAAGTTCATGGGGTTCCATTTCATGAACCCGGTTCCGGTCATGCAACTGGTCGAGCTGATCCGGGGCATCGCGACCGATACCGAAACTTTTGATGCTTGCATGGAAGTCGTCGAGAAGATCAGGAAGACGTCGGCCACGGCCGAGGATTTCCCCGGTTTCATCGTGAACCGCATCCTGATGCCGATGATCAACGAGGCGGTCTATACGCTCTACGAGGGTGTGGGCAATGTGAAGTCGATCGACCAATCCATGCGCCTTGGGGCAAATCACCCGATGGGGCCGCTGGAACTCGCTGATTTCATCGGTCTGGACACCTGTCTTGCGATCATGAACGTGCTGCATGACGGGCTGGCCGATACCAAATACCGCCCCTGCCCGCTTCTGACGAAGTATGTCGAGGCCGGGTGGCTGGGCCGCAAGACTGGCCGTGGGTTTTACGACTACCGCGGTGAAGAGCCCGTTCCGACGCGCTGACATCCCCAGACCCTGACGATGGCAAGGTCAGACGCTCTGTCGGACCACCGGTCCTGACCCTAGCGAATGCACCTGTTGCTGACGATCTGAAGCCGATATTGCTGCGGGCAAAGATGCGGCATGAAGAGCCGTCTGCCGGGATCACCGATCACTCGGAAGCTCAGCCAGACCGCCACGACCGCGAAGAGGACACCGCCCACGGCCTGTCCGATCAACACGCCCGGCGCGCCCCACCAGGCCGCGAAGACCACGACAAACGGCCAGGTGCCTAGCGTGTGCCGCCCCCAGTTGATCCAACTGGAATAGACCGGGTAGCCCAGATTGTTGAAAGAGGCGTTGGAGACGAAAATGGCACCGTTGAAGAAGTTCGCCAGCGCCAGCGGGCCGCAGAACCAGTAGATCAAGATGCGCGCATCCCCTTTTGCCCCGAACATGTCGGCCAATGGGACGCGGACCAGATAAAGCACCAGCGCGGCAAGCAGCACGTAGATCGACAGGAATTTCAACCCGTCGATATAGCTTTCGCGGACCCGGTCCAGACGCGATGCCCCGAAATTCTGCCCGATGATCGGCCCGATGGCCCCCGAGAGCGCCAGGACCACCGCAAAAACCACCGGTGTCAGCCGTCCGATCACCGCCATGCCGGCCACCGCTTCGGTACCGAACCGCGCCATTTCGCGGGTGACGATGGCAGTACCCAAGGGTGTCGCGATATTGGTCAGAACCGCAGGTACGGCGATGCCGATCACTTCGAGCAAGTCCCTCGACACTTCACGGGGCCGGAACCCAGCAAAGGCATCGTATTCCCGGATCGCCGGGTAAAGCGCGAACCCCATGGTGGCCATCCGGGCGATGGCCGTGGCCCAGGCCGCGCCTTCGAGACCCAGCCCGAGGGAAAAGATGAAGATCGGGTCCAGAACCGCGTTTACCCCGCCGCCCAGAAGGGAGGGATACATCGCCCGTTTCGCATCACCGTAAGCCCGCAGCACCGCAACGGCGACCATCGCCATACCAGAAAAGACCGTCGTGGGCAGGATGATGAAAAGATATGACTTGGACATCTGCGCGATCTCGCCCGTTGCCCCCACAAGCCCCAGCAAGAAATCCGCGTTCGTGAGCATCACGACCGGCACCAGGATACCGACGATCACCGTGAACGCGGCGACGCTGGTTGCGTATCGGCGCGCCTCTTCATGGCGGTTACCCCCGATGGCCCGTGACACGAGGGCAGCGGCGGCGATGGAAAGCCCGATGTTGATGGCACTTGCGAAGAACATCAGCGTGCTGGCATAGCCCGCCGACGCCGCTAGTTCATCCACGCCCAGAAGCGAGATGAAGAAGAGGTCTATCAGATCGACCGCGAAGACAGCCATCAAACCGATGCTCGCGGTCAACGACATCGTCGAAACGTGACGCATCAGGTTGCCTTGGGTGAATTTTGCATCGGCGATATGGGCCAATTGCCTTCTCCTGATCGGACGGATGCGTCGGCGCGCACCCCTGAGACCCGAGGTAATCAACTGTGCGCAATATGCCAACGTGCCGAAATCCGCAGGTATCGGTGCATTGATGAACATATTTTCCGGCGCAGGCGCAAGTGTCGCTGCAACACAACCTGTCCAGCACGGCCCATTGGGGGCGCTGATGCGGCTAACGATTGCAGCCAGCGGCCTGCCTTCAGGGAACCAGAACCTCGCGCACGGTGACCGCATCCGCCAGTCGATCCATGGCCGCGTTCAGGTCGTCAAACCCGATGGTACGGGTCAGCAACCGGTCTACCGGGAGCTTGTCGTCCTTGAACATCGCCATGTAGCGCGGGATGTCGCGCCGGGGGATGCAGCTTCCCATGTAGGAGCCCTTGATCGTGCGTTCCTGCGCGGCGATGCTGAGATGCGACAGGGTGATCTCCGCATCGGGCCCCGGCATGCCGGCCGTGACGGTGGTTCCGCCCCGGCGGGTGACGTCATAGGCCGCCTGCAGTGCACGGGGGGAACCGGCGGTTTCAACCGCGACATGCACACCGCCTGACGTCGCTTCAAGGGTCTGCTGCACGCAGTCGGGATCAGCCGCGTTGACAGCGGTATGCGCACCCAACTGCCTTGCCAGTTCCAGTTTCTCGGCGCTGAGGTCCAGCGCGACAACCTTCCCCGCACCGGCGGAGACCGCCGCAAGAACTGCGCTCAGGCCCACACCGCCAAGGCCGATGATGGCAACGCTTTCACCGGCCTTGACGCCGGAGGTGTTGACCACCGCGCCCACGCCCGTCACCACGCCGCACCCAAAGAGCGCCGCATGTTCAAAAGGGATGTCCTTGTCGATCCGCACCAAGGCATCAGCGGGCAGGACGGAGTATTCGGCGAAACCCGCAATGCCGGAATGGTGGTGGATGGGCACGCCGTTCTGATGCAGCCTTGTGGTGCCATCCCGCAAAACCGCCGCCGCGTTCGAAACCGTCGCCGGTTCGCAAAGGGCTGGACGCCCGGTAATGCACATCTCGCACTGCCCGCAGCTTGCAACAAAGGAGGGCACGACATGATCGCCCAGGTCAAACCCCTCAACCCCCTCGCCCAATTCGACGATCACACCTGCCGCCTCGTGGCCGATCACGATGGGCATGGGCTTGCCGCGCTCTCCGTTGATTGCCACCAGGTCGGAATGACAAAGCCCCACCGCCTTGATCTGCACCAGCACCTCGCCCCGTTTCGGCGGATCAAGCTCGACCTCCTCGATGCTCAGGGGCTTGCTTGTCGCATAGGGCCGCGGGAGGTCGGAGCGCCTGAGAACGGCTGCCTTGATCTTCATGCCCATAACACCTCCCACATGGTCACTACGCCTCAGGCCACCGCCTCTTCGAGGGAGGCTTCAAGAATGTCCAACCCCTCATCGACGGTCCCAAGCTCCGCAGAGAGAGGCACAAGCAGGCGAATGACGTTTCGCGCTGGCCCCGCGGTGACAAGGATCAGGCCATTTTTCAGGGCCGTCGCCGCAACCCTGGCCGTCAACTCGCCATCGGGTTCGGCAGTGTCGCGGTCTTTGACAATCTCGATCGCATTCATGCAGCCAAGCGCCCGCACATCCCCGATGCAGGACAAGGTGTTGCGCTGCGCCATCCGGCGTAGCCTGGCATCAATATGCGTGCCCATCTCGCGGCCCCGCCGCAGCAAATCCTGCGCTTCTATTTCATCAAGCACGGCAAGGGCCGCGGCACAGGCCATCGGATTGCCGCCGAAAGTGCCGCCCAAGCCGCCCGGTGGGACCGCGTCGATCATGTCAGCCCGGCCCACGATCCCCGAGATCGGCAAACCGCCCCCGATGCTTTTGCCGATGCAGGTCAGGTCCGCGCAGACATCGTAATGCTCCATCGCGAAGAGTTTGCCGGTGCGTCCCATGCCGGTCTGAATTTCATCGGCGACGAGGACAATGCCATGCTCATCGCAGAGCGCGCGCAGATACCTCAGGAAATCGGGAGATGCGATGTTATAGCCACCCTCGCCCTGCACCGGCTCGAAGAACATGGCACCGACCTGATCGGGCGGGCAGTCGCTTCGAAACAGGGTCTCGAAGGCGCGCTTGGTGTCGTCCAGCGTGACGCCGTGGAATTCATCGGGGAACGGAAGCCGGTAGATCTCTGTCGGGAAGGGCCGGAACCCCTCCTTGAAGGGCACCATGCGGGCACTCAACCCCATGCCCATGTAGGACCGGCCATGATAGCCATTGGTAAAGGTGATGAGACCGGGCCGCTTGGTCACGTAGCGCGCGATTTTGACTGCGTTTTCCACGGCCTCGCCTCCGGCCGAGAAGAACAGCGACTTTTTGGCGAAATCACCGGGCAGAAGGGCGTTAAGCCGCTCGGCCAGCGCGATGTAACTCTCGTAGGGCGTGATCTGGAAACAGGTGTGGGTCAGCCGGTCCAGTTGGTCCTTGATCGCCGCCACAACGCGGTCGTTGCGATGGCCGATGTTCTGGCAACCGATGCCGCCACAGAAATCAATGTAGCGTTTGCCTTCGACATCCCAGACCTCGGCGTTTTCCGCCCGTTCGGCCACGAAGGTCGAAGAATAGGCAATCGCGCGGGCCACCGCATTGTCGCGCCGGGTTTCGAAATCCTGGTTGGTTGTCATTTCTGCCTCGTCGGAGATGGGTTAGAAAAGGAGGTCATAGCCGCACCAGCCACAGGACGATGTCCGGGAAGAGAACCAGGGCGGACAGACAGATCAGTTGCAGGACCACAAAGGGCACGGAGGATCGGTAGATCACCTTGATATCGACGCCTTCGGGGGCAACGCCACGCAGATAGAACAGCGAATACCCGAACGGTGGCGTGATGAAGGATGTCTGCATGTTGACGGCGGCAAGAACCGCAAACCATATCAGGAGTTCCGTCTCGCTTGCCTCGAACCCGAAATCCAAGGCCGTGACGATCGGGGCAAAAAGCGGCAGCACGATGAAGCTGATCTCGATCCACTCCAGGAAGAAGCCCATGACAAAGATCAGCCCCATCATCAGCAGCAGCAAACCATAGGGGCCGTAACCGGTGCCAAGGAACAGCTCTTCGATCATGTCATCTCCGCCGAGGCGTTTGAAAATCGCGCTGAAGCACGCCGCGCCGATCATCACGAAGATCACCATCGCCGTGGTTTTTGACGTGTCGCGCACCACCTCACGCATGACGCCGAAATTGAGTTTGCGCGACATGAGCGCCAAGAGAAGCGCGCCCCCTGCCCCGACACCCGCGGCCTCCGTCGGCGTTGCCAGTCCCACCATGATCGAGCCGAGGACCGCCACAATCAGGAAGAGCGGCCCGACAAGGTTCTTGAGCAGTTCGAAGAAAAGGCTGCCCTGCTTTTCCGCGATCTTGTCGATGACCTTGCGGTCGGGTACGGGCGCGCGGCTTGGCGCGAAGAAGCCAACCCCGAGGATGTAGAGGATATAGACCGACCCCAGCAGAAGCCCCGGCACAAAGGCTGCCTTGAACAGCCCGCCAATGGACACTTGCAGGATCGCGCCCATGAAGACCAGCATAATACTGGGCGGGATGAGGATGCCCAGTGTCCCGCAGGCCGCCGTCACGCCGGTGGCAAATTGCGGGTCATATCCCTGGCGGATCATCACCGGCAGTGCGATGACCCCCAGCAGCATGACCGACGCGCCGACAATTCCGGTGCTTGCTGCCATGACGATGCCGAGCAGCGCAACGGAAAGTGCCAGCCCGCCGGGCAGCCGCCCACAGAGCCTTTCGAGCGTGAGGAGGAGACGCTCGGCCAGGCCGGACTTATCCAGCATCAGCCCCATGAAGATGAAAAGAGGTGCCGCCAGGAGCAGCCAGTTCGACAGCGTTCCGGCATAGATCTTGGAAACGACCGTCCCCATGAATTTCAAAGGAATGCCCGACAGGATGGCAAAGAGGACGCCCAGGCCACAAAGCAGGAATGCCACCGGATAACCGGTGAAGACACCGACCACCAGGGCCACGATCATGGCTATGGCCCAACTGTATTCAGTGATGAATTCCATTTTGCGTCAGAGGCTTTCGTCAGTCGGAGAATAGTTTTCCTTGGCCAGATCATCATCCAGGAAGCGGCGGATCACGCGGGCCAGCAGAACCACGAACAAGATGGCAAACCCGATGGGGATCACGGATTTGATGGCGAACCGGTCGATCATGCCGCCGTAATCCGATTGCTCGCCCGACCGATACGACCGGCCAACGAAACTCATCGACAGCCAGCACATGACCGCGGCGAAGGGCATCATCAGGAAGACATCGCCGATTGTGTCGATCCATTTCTTGGCGCTCTCCGAGAGGCCGGAATAGATCAGGTCAGAGCGCACATGCCGGTCATCGAGATAGGCATAGGTCCCACCCGCCATGACCATCACCGCAAAGAAGTGCCATTCAAGGTCAAACACGTCGTTGATCGTGAGGTTGTCGCCAAGCAGGGGGATATGCACGCCCCAGCTTAGCATTTCGTTCGCGCCCATCGCCCCGGCGACCACCGCCGTCAGCACGGAGACCAGAATGCCCAAAGCGAACCAGCTTGTGATCTCACCCAGCTTGCGGCCAATCGTTTCGACCACGCGGGCAAAGGACAAGAGGACGGTTTTCAGCACGGGTCCGGTCTCCGGGCAAGGGTCAGCTTAGTCGAGGCTTTGCAGCTCGTTCCATGCGTCCACCTTAGCCTGGTGCGCTTGCAGGGACTCGTACATTTCCTTGACCACGGGCTTTTGCAGCTCTTCCTGCAACACCTCATCCCATGCCTCGCGCAGGCGCGCCATCACACTGTCGGGCAGGCGCTTGGTAATCGCCCCCTTTTCGGCCATCCGCGCGATCACGTCCATCTGTTCGGCGGGCAGGCGGTTGAACGTGTATTGGATGGTCGCATGGCAGGCCATTTCGATCTGCGCTTTGCGCTCATCGCTATAGCCGTCATAGACGTCTTTGTTGATGATGAACGAGAACCAGCTTGCGGATTGGTGCCATCCGGGGAAGTAGTTGTATTGGGCGATCTCGTAGAAGCCCATCGCCTCATCCACGGTGGGAATGGCGAAGTCGGCGGCATCCACGCGGCCCCGTTCAAGCGCCAGGTAGGTCTCGGAGCCCGGCACAAGCTGCGTCGAGGCGCCGAGCTTGGTCAGAACCTTCGCGCCCAGGCCCGAGATGCGGATTTTCATGCCGTCATAGCTCTCGGGGCCAGTGATCTCTTCGCGGTACCAACCCGCGGTTTCCTGCGGTTCGATGAAGCAGGGGAAGACCATCACATTGTGCTTGGCATATTCGCGGCGAATGATCTCGATCCCGCCGCCGTTCCACATCCAAGACGATGACACTTCCGAGGTCGGACCGAAGGGCAGACCGCCATAGAACTGCGCCACGGGCACGACGCTGGACCAATAGCCCATCCAGTCCCAACCGGCATCAATCGCACCACTGCTGACCGAGTCGAAGACTTCGAGCGTGGGAACCAGATCGCCCGGCTCATGCAGGGTCAGCGTCAGGTCGCCGCCCGTGGCGATGCTGACATTCTCGGCGAATTTCACACCCATCTGCCCCAGCAGGTTATTGGTGCCAAACGTGCTGGCAACGTCCAGCTCCTCGGCGATGGCCGGCGCCGACAAGGCCATGAAGGCGGCACTGGTCGCCGTCAGAATATTGAATTTTTGCATAATTGATCCTCCCGGTGTTTGGTTTTCCAGGCTTTTCTTGCCTACCAATTTGACACTCTCATGACACCCAAATGCGAGGGCTCAGTCGAATAATCTTTTGTCATAGCTCTCGCACCCGGTCCGTATCCGGCCCTGCGTTTGGCTATTTGATCATGTTGAAGGGAAATTGGTTAATCTGTAAAATAGTATATAATGTCAATCAATCTCAGGTTTTCTTATAATGACACCCTTTCGCCAGTTGACCTATGTCGTCGCCGTTGCCGATAACGGCAGCATTTCCGCGGCCGCTGAAAACCTGGCCATTTCCCAACCCGCCATCAGCGCCGCGATCCAGAAGGTCGAAGCCGAATATCAACTCAAGCTCTTCATCCGGGAGCGGCCCCACCGCGTTGTTCTGACCCCTGTCGGGCGCCGCTTCATCGCGCAGGCCAGGCGACTTCTTGAAAACGCTCAGGAATTCGACGATGCCGCCCGCAACCTGCGTCAAAGCCCCCGCGGGGTGATCGAGGTCGGGTGTTTCTTTCCGACCGCCGCTTTCATCGTGCCGATCATCCTGAAGGGCCTGCGCGACCGAGGGTTCGACATCTCGATCCGGGTGCATGAAGCGGATCTTGATGAGTTGAACAACATGCTCTCGCAGGGCAGCATCGAGGTGGCGCTGACCTACAACATGTATCCCAGTCCGGGGATCGAGTTCGAGCCGCTGATCGAAGCGCCGCCCTATGTGCTGCTGCCCAAAGACGACCCGCTTGCCGCGGAGGACGCGGTGTCTCTCCGGCAGTTGGCGGATCGTGACATGGTCGCGCTCAACCTGCCCATTACGCAGCAGTTCTTCCTGTCGCTCTTTTCGCAGGCCAATCTGCGGCCCCGGATCAAGCATCAGGCCAAGTCCTACGAACTCGTGCGCAGCCTGGTGGGCGCGGGCGAGGGGTATGCGCTCCTGATCATGCGGCCCGTCAACGAACGCGCCTATGACGGCAGCGAACTGGCCTATGTCCCGCTGAGCGACGACGTGCCGACACCGCAATACGGGCTGGCATTCACCAACCGCTCCGTTCCCACGAAACTCGTCGAAACCTTCGCCACAGTCTGCCGCGAGACCCTCAAATCAGAAAAAAGTGCAGAAAACTATTACGTGCAGCTCCCCGGAGAAGGCACCGCCTGAACAGGCTTCTTCATGTTTCTTCGAGCAAGGGGCGAGACGCCGAAGGCACGCTTGTAGTTCTTGCTGAAGCTCGATTGGTTTTCAAAGCCGCAAGCCACGGCGATCTCGATCAGAGACATCTGGGTCTGTTCAAGCAGCTGATGCGCCCGGTTCAACCGCAGCCGAACATAGTATTTCAGCGGTGGCGGCAAGCCGTTTTGCGCAAAGACCCTTTCGACCTGCCGGGTCGATAACCCGATCCGCTGCGCCAGCTCCGCCATGGTGACCGGCGCTTCGATATTTTCGGTCATAATATCGAGGGCGCGCAAGAACCTCTCATCCTTGCAGGTCGCGGCATCGGCGGCCAGAAACTGGAGCGTGTCGCCACTGCGCCTGCCGGATGCGAGAAAGTGATGGCAGATTTCGTTGCTGATCCTCGGGCCACAGACCTGCTCGATGAAATCAACGATCAGGTCAAAGGTGGCCAACTCACCTGCGCAGCTCGTGACCCTGCCATCGGAGGAATAGAGAACACTGTCGAATTGCGTTTGCGGGAAGCGTTCTTCGAGCGACGCGAGGGATTTCCAATGGGCGGCGTATTTCCCGCCATCTCTCCTGCCGGTACCAGCAACCACCTCGCAGGCCGATCCCAGCGTGAAAAAGGGGATGCAGGTACGCAGCAGCCTGCGGAGAAACCGTTGAAGTAGATCCCGCGAAACGGTGTCCATGCTCTGGCCGCAGCAAAAGATGACCAGATCGGGCCGGCCTATTGTATTGCAAAGCGCCAGGACCGCTTCAGCAGCCGCATCACACGGGATCGGAATCCCGGATTGCGTCGTGGGATCGTCATCGCCCAATGACACGAGCTGAACATCGAACCGTTGCCGCCCCATGCACGTATTAGCATGCTGGAAGGGCTCAAGCGCCGCCGACACCGTCGTCAGAGACACCCCGTCCGCCAGGAGAAGCACGACCCGGGTCTCGGACCGGGTGCTGCTGGGTGAATGCAATATGGGGATCGGTGCGTTCATGACAGGACCGGCCCCCGGACTAGCTGCCTATCGGCGGACAGTCGCGAACCTCCTTTAGGATCAATTCGACCAGCTCAAACTGCGATTGGCCGTTGACGTCCTCGAAATAGATATGACTTGGCCAGGACTGCCCCACGTGATTGTCCTCGGGCAGATCGACGGATTCACAAACCCGCTTGATCGCCGCCACATGCGCGCGCGCCTTTTCGGTCGCCTCCGCCTTGGCCGCCGGAAGGTCTTCGATGCTGTTGCGATCAATCTCCGGAGAGCCGATCCCGACAGTCAGGGGCATGTTCCGCTCTATCGCCTGCTCTTCGTAAAACGAGATATCGACCTTGTCGGATTCCAGGCGCATGATGAAAAGCGGGTTCACGCTGACCTTGGCGTCGGTCAACTCAAGCAGCTTGCCGCGATCCGCCGCACCGTCGCCATTGGGGACCGCCCGCCGCCTGCGCGACGCCCTAGCCTTCTTTTTGACCTCCGCCACGAAATCACCGCGATAGTTATTGTCAAAGACCCGGTCCGCATAAGGTTTGTCACGCAGCATGTGCCGGATCGAGCGGATCGACATGGTCTGGCAATTGTCCGGGCCGATAAAGAAGGGCGAGCCGGAGGCATCCGAAAGCTCCACCCAACCGTCGGGAAATTTCCCAAAGAAATGATCCATCCAGGGGCCCAGGACCACATCCCCAAGGTGGTCAAGCAGCGCGTTGACCGTATCGGGCTCATTCACCACATCGGCCAGAAGTGGCTCCTGCCCATAGATATCCGCGGCCAGGCTGTAGGGCGCGGAGATCTGCAACAGCGGCGCGATACCCGTCAGTTCCTGCGTGACGCTCAGGATGGCGTCGATCGCGGCGGGAACGCCGGTCGTGAAATCAGGCGTCCCCAATTCGCGCCAATTGTCCTTGGTAATGAGGATGGCGTCGGGGTCCGCGCCGGGAGGGAATTTGTCCGGGTACATCATCGTCTGGCCAAGCGGTTCGCAGGTCCAGGCGTAAAGCGCCCAGGTCATGTAAAACTTGCTGATGCCCAAAAGGCGGCTGACCGCAAGATTGCTGCGGACATAGCGGTACGGGTCGTGATGGTAATAGTCGTGCGACTCGATGGCATAAAGATCATGCAGCAGCGCAAGGCCGAGCATGTGAACCGAGGCCGTCGAATGCACCTGGTTCGCGGGTGCGCGGCGTTTGAAGTTGTCGTCAAACTTCCCGGCAATGGCCGCGTCAAAGAAATCCCTGATTTCCTCTTTGGCCGCGGGATCACCAGCCTGCCAGCGTTGCAAGAGCTCCAGGCCCTTCGGAAAAGCGTAATCTTCGATCTTTGCCATTGTCGGCCACCCTGTCCGTTTCTTGGCGACATGCCGAACCGCACGTCTTGACTACGCCGCAGGCTATTCAAAAGTGGAAAGCCACCGTATACCCATTATTGCAGAAACTATAGACCCATTTGGAGATTTCACATGGTCAAGCGTTCGGGCGGGGCATTGTTGCGGGGGATCTATATCGACCGCCAAAGTGCCGTGCCCATCTATCGTCAGCTTGATGCGGCGCTACGGCGGTTGATCCTCGACGGCACCCTGCGGTCTTCGCAGAAACTGCCCTCGACCCGTGAACTTGCCAGTGACCTCGGCGTGTCGCGGATCACGGTGAAATCCGTTTACGAACAATTACTTGCCGAGGGGTATGTTCAGGCCAAAACGGGATCGGGAACCTATGTGACCGAGGCGCTCAAACTGGAACAGACGCCGAAACTCACGCGAAAGAAGGGCGCCATTCTGGACCGCAATGTGCCACTTCCTCCACGCGCTGCGCCGATACTGTCGTCACATGCAAGCGCCCGGCATGGCGCAACAGATCCGTTTCGCCCGGGCGTGCCGGCCCTGGATCTCTTTCCCGTGAAGCTGTGGAACAAGTTCGTGCAGGAAGCGAGCTTCGACGCCGACAGGCATTATCTCAGCTATGGCGAGGTTCAGGGCAGCGAAGCCCTACGCAACTCGATTGCCAAACACCTGACCGACGCGCGCGGCCTCGATGTCGAACCCGATGAGATCGTCATCACCTCCGGGGCGCAGCAAGCCTTTGTGCTGATCGCCTTGGTCCTCCTGAGCCGGGGCGATACCGTTTGGTACGAGAACCCCGGTCACATCGCCGGACGTGACATCATGCAAATGATGGGCGCGCGCGTGGCGCCCGTTCCCATCGACGCGGAAGGCATGGACCTTGAATTCGCGGTGAGACAACACCCAAAACCCCGGATGATCTTCACGACGCCCTCACACCAACAGCCCCTTGGCACGACGATGAGCCTGGCGCGGCGACTGGCCCTGCTCGACTATGCCAAGATGAACGATGCCTGGATCATCGAGGACGATTACGACAGTGAATTCAGGTATCGCGGGCGACCGCTGCCGGCGCTGAGCGCGCTCGATAGTGAGCGCCGGGTATTCTATGTCGGCACATTTTCCAAATCCATGTTCGCCGCGATCCGGCTTGGGTATGTCGTGGTGCCGCGCAACATGGTCGAGACCTTTGCCAGAGCCAAAACCCTGCTTGGTCAGGGCACCTCTGCCGTGACCGAAAAGGCGATGTCTGATTTCATGGAAAACGGCCGCTTCGTCGAGCATATCCGCAGGATGCGGCGGATCTATCGCGAAAGGCGCGATCGCCTGTTTGAGTGCCTTGTGCGCGACTGCGACGGCTTGCTCACGCCGCAACCAACCGATGCCGGCATGCATATGCTGGCGTGGCTGCCGCGCGGCATGGACGATCAGGCGGCGCATCGGATCCTGCTCGATGATGGGATCGATTCGCTGCCCTTGTCGGTCTATTCGATCGGCGCGCCGGACCGCGCCGCGCTCGTCCTAGGATTCTCGGGCGTAAGCGAAAAGAAGACACCGCGGCTGGTGAAACGAATGTCGGAAACCCTGCGCACGCATTTTTGAGGCTGTCCGATGATAGTCGGTTTGGCCGACGCCAGCAGAGCGTTTATCGAAGGCAGAACCCCTTGGGGTGACGACCACGAGCTAAGCCGGACATTTAAGCCCACTCAATAGGACAGAACGGCGTGACGCCTGCTTAGACTGCCTCGGGACGTTGCCGTGGCCCTTCCCGCGATCTCACCCAATCAATGACCTCGTTCCGTGCCATCGGCTTGGCCACGGCATAGCCCTGGATCCTCGAACATCCGAGCGCGAGGAGTTTGGAGCGTTCCGCATCCGTCTCCACGCCTTCCGCGAGGCACCCGATTCCAAGATTTCGGCACAGATCAATCAGTGTCCGCAGGATCATCTCCTGCTCGGGATCGCTGTCGACACCCGTGACAAAAACCCGGTCCAGCTTGACCCCATCCACCCGGAACTTGCGCAGGTTCGAGATCGAGGCATGGCCGGTCCCGAAATCATCAAGCTCGATGCGATAGCCGCGGCGCTTCAGTTGCGAGATCGTGGCATGCGCCGGATCGGCGTCATCGCCGAAAAGCACACTTTCAAGGACTTCGATGGTAATATCGTCGGGCGACAGGCCCGCCTGGAACAGCGCATCATCCAGGTATTCGGTCAGGCCATTATCGCGCAGTTGCTTGGCGGCGAAATTGACGCTGACGCAAGGAATGTCGAGCCCCTTGCCCCGCCAATCCCGGAGTGCACTGATGGCTTCACGAACGATGATGTCCGACAACCGGTCCCCAAGACCGTTGTCAAAAGCAAGGCTGAGGAAATGGCCCGGGCCAAGGGTGCCACGGGTCGGATGGGCCCAACGCGCCAGGGCTTCGAAACCGATGAGCCTGTTGTTCGCCACATCAATCTGCGGCTGGAAATAGGCAATGATCTCACCGTTTTCCAGGCCCGTGCGCAGCTCCCGCAAAAGAGACATATCGGTTTCGAACTGCCTGCGGGTCTCCGCCGAATAGAAGGAGTAGCGCCCACGCCCCGCGCCTTTGGCGATGTATAGCGCCATGTCGGCGTTGGCCAAAATACGCTCGATATCGGCTTCGGCCCCGTCAAGAAATGCGATGCCAATACTGGCACCGACATTGACGACGTCGTTCCAGATCTCGATCGGTGACGAGATTGATGCGATCATCCGTTCGGCAATTCCCGCAGCAACCTCCTCCGACTCGACCTCCTTGAGGACAACGACAAACTCGTCACCACCGATCCGCGCGATCAGATCGTCAGGCCGCCTCTTGGTCTTCATCGCCTGGGCCGCATGGCGCAGGATTTCATCGCCCGCCGCGTGGCCATACATGTCGTTCACCTGCTTGAATCGATCAAGATCAATGTGAAAGAGCGCCGCTCTACCGGTCTCGCCCGTACGTCCGGCGATCATCGCCCCGAGATGTTCTTCCAGCGCGCGCCGGTTCGCCAGGCCCGTCAGTTGATCGTGCATCGCCAGGTGCTTCACCCGCTCATTCGCCTTCGTGAGCGCCTTGAGGGTTTCGCCGAATGCTTGCACACCGCGGGCGATGTTGCCAATTTCGTCCTTGCTGAACTCCCGTTCGATACCTGGATCAAAATCGCCTTTCCTGATGCGTTCCATCGATCGCGCAACATGCCCAAGCGAGCGCGTCAGGCGCCTGCCGAACAGCAGGAAGAAGAACCCGAAGACCGCAAAGATCGCCATCATCGTATGAAAAATCGTATTCACCCGCGCCTTGTAGCTTTCACTTTTCATGCTTGATCGGGTCAAAGCACCGGTTTTGGCAGTGCCATAGATCTCTGCCAAGGCATGATCGGCACGGTGCCGCAATTGGTCCAGCCGGATGCGTGTCGGGATGGCCGCTCGGGCGGTCAGTCCAAGCGCGATCTCCAGCTCCTGCCGCCAGGCATCGACTGCGCCCGAAAACCGGGTGAGTGATTCAACGACGGCAGGTTCGTTGGCCAGGTTTTCAATGGCCTGAATATCCGTCTCCAGCGTCTCAAGAAGAGACTGGTAGCGCGTTGCGACCGTCGGCGCCGGTACAACGCGGTTGAAACTGAGAATGCCGTTGGAAAATTCTTCCATCGCCACAAGCGCCTTCTGGGTCCGCTCGACCGAGAAGAGGAATTCATAGGCGCGTTCTTCCTGCGACTGCAGGTCATCATGCGCGCGGACGGCTTCATGGGAAATCAAGGCCGTCGTCGCGGCACCGATTGCGATGAGAAGCGCGATAGGCCCGAGGATCTTGTGTGTGACTGACAGGAACATGCGACTTACTCTGCTGGCAAGGCCGGGGCGCGGACATGCGGATCATGGGCTGTCAACGACTCGAGAAATGCCTGCAAGTCTCGAATATCGTCCTCCGTCAGATCGAGGGGAGCGATCGACATATCGCGACGGGCGGTGCCCACACCACCACGTTGGTAATGCCGAAGCACCCCGCGCAAAGTGGCGATGGAACCATCGTGCATATAGGGCGCGCGCAGGGCCACGTTCCGCAGGCCCGGCGTCTTGAACATCCCCATGCTGTCCGGGTCAATCGCGCCGCGCCCCGGATCGCCACTCGGGATACCGACAGCGTGAAAACCGTGATCGGTAAAGGCCCACCCATTGTGGCAACCCGCGCAATTCGCCGCGCCCACAAAGAGGTCAAATCCACGCTTCGCCGCCTCAGAAATCGCGGCATCGTCCCCCTGCACCCAGTCATCAAAAGACGACCACCCCGACCGCAGCGTCCGCTGGTAGGTTGCGATCGCGCGCAAAACGGTGTCACGGGACAATCCCTCGCCCGGAAAAGCCACGTTGAACAATCGTCTGTAGGTCGCGATGCCGCCCAAACGGCTGACGACCTCTTCCAGTGTCGCATTCATCTCTTTCGGATGCGTGATCGGGCCAACCGCCTGTTCTTCGAGTGTCGCGGCGCGTCCGTCCCAGAAGAGCGCGGGCGCTTCGGCAAGGTTTTCCACCGTTGGCGCATGACGGTCCAGCGGCTGGTTCAGCGCGCCAATGGCACGGGCGACCGGCGTTTCCCACCCGAAAGATGGGTTATGACACGTGGCGCAACTCATGTTTTGCGCGCCGGACAGACGCGGATCGAAAAACAGCATCTTTCCCAAGGCGGCGATTTGCGGCGAATAGGGGGATGCGTCAGGAAATTCGATACGTGCTGGGCGTTCGAAATCCTTCCGAATGTCGTGTTGAGATGAAATGGCGGGAGCCACCAGGAGACCGGCAACAAAAACCAAACCAATCAAGATCTTGTACATATGCGATGAACTCTTTCTTCGCCCGCGATCGCCACGAGCAAAGTTCAACAAACGCGCTAACGAAGCGTTTCCCGGCGGACATTGTTTATCGACAAATCAACACAAATTTCATTTGCCAAAGTACAGGACCTGAACCCGTGCGCGTTGACGTTGCCGGGGCAGGACAGGGAATTCTCAGACGTCTATTGGCGCGCCTGGTCCCGGAACCACCGGGCTGAATTCAATCCAGAACTTGCGATAGTTTTCCCCTGATCCGGGCCTGCAGATCGACGCCGCCGTTTTCAAGCCAGGCCTCGGCATCGGAGCGTTCGAACATCGCCGGATACCAGTTTTCGCCAAGATACCTGTCCTGCGTATGCGGATCGGTGAGGAACGAATTGTCCGGCGCGGCGCGTTTCACCACGTCAAAGGCAACCGCATCAGCGTCCACGGCGCAGCCGGCGGCCATCTGGTTGCTCCAGCCGATCAATTCGTCACAAAGCGCCAGCATTTCAAGCGATCCGGTCCTGCCGCCCGACAAGAAACCCAGATTGTGCACGAAGGGTGTCCCCGCCAGCGCGGCAATGGCCATATTGGCGCCCGCCTCCGCGGCGGCCTGCGCGTCGAACGCATGGGAATCCGAGCAACCGGCCCCGACCCAGGACGGCACGCCGATGAACGAAAAGTAATCCGCCGCCCCGAGCCCGTTCAGCATGTATTCGGGCGCCCCATAGGCCAGATCGGCCTGCCGCATGTCCATGGGCAAGACCGCCGAGCCGCTCATGATCGGCGCGCCCGGTTCAGTGAGCTGATGAATGACGATCCCCGCTATCGCCTCCGCCGAGGATTGCGCGATGGCACCGGCGACGCTGATCGGGCTCGACATCCCCGGGAAGGTCGCCGGATAACACACGATCGGCAGATGGTGCCGCGCGGCGTTGATGATACGTTCGCAAAACTCCCCCGGCAGGCGCAGTGGGGAAATCGGCCCCATCAGCTCAAGCGCCACGGGTTTGTCGGCCAGGTTGCCATAGCCGCCCACAAGCTCGGACAGATGCGACAGGATACGGGCCTGAATATGCTCGTCATGGGCCAGGATCGCCGCCGGCTTGGTACAATGGGCAAAAAGGGTCCTGACGGTTTCGACCGCTTCATCCTCGGCCGGGATATCGCCGGGATACCCCAGCGAACACGACATGCTGAGGTTGGGCAGCGCCTCGCAAAGCCGGGCCGTCTCACGAATGTCCTGCAAGGTGCAAGGCCGCAGCGTGCCGGTCCGCCAGTCCAGAACCCGCACGCAGTTATGGCCGGGACAATAGGCGGTGACGCGGCTGGAGGTGTCGACCTTGAGGTTGCCGTTCAGATCATAAAGCCGGATGGCCGGAGGCACCGTTCCCAGCGCGCGCTCGACCAGATCCGGCGGCATCCGCAGATAACCGTCATCGCCCAACCGGCACCCGTGATCGGCGATCAGCATGGCCCGGGTGGCCTCATGCTCGAGCACGACGCCAATCTCCGACAGGATTTTCAGCACCGCATCGTGGATCATCGTCACCTGCTGCTGGTCCACCAGCCGCAGCCGCAGCGCCTGATCCTTGAGGCGCGTCATGTCAGCGATATGCGCCTTTCGGTTCAGCTTTGCGGCGCGCGAGCTTTTGCGCCGCCCCGGGCGCCGAGCCGCAAGCTCAGCCATCCATCTGCCCCCCGGTGATACCGGCGAGGGTCGAGGCACCAAGGCCTACGTCTTCATCGCCAAGACTGATGCCCAGCCCGTTAATCATCCGCGTCCAATACCCGAAGCTGGCGGCGATCTGATTGACGTGCAGGATCTCATCGGCGCGCAGCCCCCCCTGCGCAAGCGCCTCGACATCCGACCGGCGCATCGCCTCGGGCGTCTGGCTCAATTTGCGCGTATAGGTCGCGATGGCGCGCTGCCGGTCTGACAGGGCCTCCGATTGCAGATCATTGCGCGCCAATGCGGCCAGCTCGGCCTCGGCCGCTGCACGATCAGGGGCGGTCGCACAGTAATTTGCACCGTGATGCGCCCGCGCATAGGCGCAATCATTCAGGATCGCCACATGGGTTGCGACGAACTCCGCGCTGTGCAGGTCTAGAGGGGCGTCCGGCGCATGCAGGATCGCCTGGTAGAACTTGTGGACCGGCACGATCGCGGACGGCCAAGGTGCCAGCGCCTGATAAAGACGATGAAGCGTGCCGTCTTCGCGGCAGACGTCGCGGCGCATCTCCTCGGTCAGGATATCTGGCGAAGGGCCATCATCGCTGAGCCAACTGATGGGATTGGTCATTGGCTTTCCTTACACACCTATGTCCTGATGGGTCGCCATGTCCTCTGCGCCCAAACCGTAGTGCCGCAAGAGGTCTGACGCGGCGGCGCTTTCAAAGAACGCAACCTGCCCGGCCTCAAGAAAGACCTCACCATCGAAACGCACCGTCGGATCAAGAATGTGCCAGTTTATCTCGCCAGGCGGGTAATCCCCGCAGGTATGGAAATGCAGGTGACGTGGCGAGCCGAAGATCATCCCGTTCCACCGCACGGGATCTTGCCCGGCAGAGGCGAAATAGCCGGTGCCGGGGTTCAGCCCGTGATGCCATGAATGGATCAGGGTTTCATCCAACCCGAACTTGTCGGCCACCATCCGTCCATGGGCGCGAAACGCGGCAACATCGGGGGCAGCGCCTTGCAGGTCCACGACATGGCCCTTTTCGACATCCACCGTGATCGGCGTATCAAGGAAATGAACCTCGGGCGAATACGCATGGGTGTTGGTCCCCGTCACCCAGCGTTGCAACACGATCTTGCCCACCATCGTGTCCGCCGGAATGGGCTTGTGCACCGACATCGGAAAGAGGCGCACCGCAAATCCGCCATCGACCTCCGAAACCGGCTCCGGCGCGGGCATCTGACCCGAAACATCCGTGCCCGCCGGGCAGGTGATGTGCCAGTCGGTCTTGTCCTCTAGGGCTTGGTTGAACAACGCCACAAGGCGCTGCATCAACCGGTGATCGTATCCGGCGGCCCGCGACGCCAGCGTGTCAACGTCGAGCGTGTAAACCATCGTCTTGGTCCCCTCGCCCGGCAAGGACCGGAACCGCATCTGATCGCCAATTCGGTTGAGAAAGACGGTATGATCGACATGCGTCATCGCCGAGGTCAATGCCTCAGGTACAGCGTCCGGTCCATCAACCCGCGGCGTTGCAAACCGCAGAACCGTCGCCCCCAACTCACGCGCCTGCCCGGCAATGATATCCGCCACGGCATTGTCGAAATAGTCGATCTGCCGATCCTCTTCGACCAGAAGCAGGGTCTGCGCCGTCTTCAGCTCAACACAATGGCGCAGCAGATTTTGCGCACCCGCAACCGCCCGGGCGAGATCGTGCGTCCCATCTTCCATGTCGGGAATCCTCCGAAGAACCAAAGATTATCCTTATTGTAACGATAAAATCTATGGGTTCAACACATACCCGACCAAAACCGGCACGTCAGGCGGTGTCGCCTTCGATCAAGTCGACCGGCAACGTGATGACATCTTGTGAGAACGCCCCCTTCTCAAGGGCTTGCAGCACTTCACGCGCACCAATGCAGCCCATTTCATAGGCCGGGGACTGCATCGTGGTGAGGGCGGTCGCCGTAATGTCGTGCAGACCAAAGGCGTTGAAGCCGGTCACGCTGGTCTCCTCGGGGACGCGCCTGCCCGCGAGGGTAAGCGCCTTGAGCACGCCAAGGGCAATCTCGTCATTGATGCACATGATGGCCGAGGGATACCCATTTGCGGCCACATAGGCTTCCAACGCCTGGATCACATCGTGCTGACGACCGTCTCCAGCGGTGATGATATCCAGCGCCTCCACTGTCCTGGCAGAGTCGATTTCGCCGGTGATGCCTGCCACCCGCCGATTGACCGCAGCCCATTCGTTTTCACCCGATGTCACGATCAGCACCGATTTTGGTCCACGCGCCAGAACCCGCCGCGCCAGGCGCTGTGCCGCCGCCTCGTCATCCTGCATGACCGAACACAAAAGATCAGATTTCTGCTCGAAGGCTTCAAGGAACAAGACGGTCGGCTGTTGCAATGCCTGGATCGCCTCGAACTGTCGGGCGCGTTGCACCTCGGAGCCCGACAGCAACACACACAACCCGTCCGTCTGCAGGTTGGTGAGCATGTTGGAGGTCTCGAACGCATCCGGTTTAACCCCCTGCAACATCACCGAGAATCCGTTTGCGTTCAGGGTGTTGCTGACCCCCGCGATGATCTGCGTTGTGTATCCGTCAGAGAGGTATTGATCCGACGCATCCACCACGATGATCCCGATCGACCAATGTTTGGACGTCCGCAGAAGGTGCGCCCCGAAGTTACGCCGGTAGTTCAGCACCTTGACCGACTGCCCCACCTTTTCGCGCATCTCCGGCGTCATCAGGTCGAACCGGCCATTCACGAAATTGGACACGGTCATCGGAGAGACCTTGGCATGTTCCGCGACCTGCCGAAGCGTCACTCGTTTCGTTCGTGCCATGAAATGCGTACCCTGGTTTGCCGGTCTCTCTGCCGCACGACCATAGCAGCGAGGTCGCGATTGTGAACTCTGCTGCGTTTGCTGGATCTGTCGTGTTCCGAAGCCACCGCTGCCTCGCAGAAGGCGACTGCGTTTAGCGAAAACGAGAAAAGCGCCGACACTTGGCCGGCGCTTTGGTCTTTTGGAGGTTCTCAGGCGCGCTTAGTTGAGCCACCAACGCTCCATGAAGCGTTCGCCATCGAGATCCCAGTTGGTTGCGACCTGATCGGGCATGCCAACATCGTCGGTCACGCCAAACACGTAGGAGGCGAACATCGGGATCGCCGAGCCACCCTCTTCGTTCAGGATCTTCTGCATCTCGAAATACATGTCGCGACGCTTGGTCTCGTCCAACTCGGCCCGCGCTTCGAGCAGGAGCTTGTCGAACCGCTCATGCGACCAGCGCGACTCGTTCCAGGAAACGCCGGTCTGATAGGTGGTCGAGAACATCTGATCCTCCACCGGACGTCCGCTCCAGTAGCTCGTGATGAAGGGCGATTTGATCCAGTGATCGGACCAGAAACCGTCATTGGGCTCGCGACTGACCTTGAGGTCGATGCCCGCGCCCTTGGCCGAGTTCTGGATCAGAACCGCAGCATCCAGCGCCCCCGCAAAGGCCGCGTCAGAAGCGTGCAGCGTGATCGCCAGCGAATCGAGACCCGCTTCCTTAAGGTGGAACTTCGCCTTGTCCGGATCGTACTGGCGCTGCTCTAGCTCGGTGTTGAAGAACCGTTGACCCGACCCGATCGGGTGGTCGTTGCCGACCTCGCCGTAGCCGAACAGGATCTTCTCGACCAACTCCTGCCGATTGATCGCGTATTTCACGGCCAGACGGACGTTGTTGTCGGTGTAGGGCGCGGTATCGCACAGCATCGGGAAAGAATAATGCAACGTCCCGGTGGCGGTCTTGAGGTTCACGCCAGGCTTGCGGCCCAGCAGGGCGGCGGTCTTGAGGTCAACCCGGTCAATCACATGCACATCGCCGGAAACGAGCGCGGTGGTGCGGGCGTTCTGGTCGATGATCGCAAGAACCTCGACCGTATCGAAATGCGCAACCTCATCGGTCCAGTGATTTTCATGGCGCGAAAGCGTGGCGCTGATGCCCGGCTGGAAACCGTCGAGCTTGTAGGACCCGCACCCGACCTTGTCCTGCCAGTTCATGCTGCCATCCTCATTGGCGGGCATGATGGCGAGGTGATAGTCGCTCAGGATAAAGGGGAAGTCCGCATTGCCCGCTTCGAGGTCAAAGACCACCATGCCCTTACCATCCGCGCGCATGTCGGTGATGGCCGACACAAGCGGCTTGGCGGCGGAGGTCGAATCCTCGGCCCGGTGGTGGTTGATCGACGCGATCACATCATCGGCGCTGACCGAGCGTCCATTGTGGAATTCCGCCCCGTCACGCAGCTTGAACGTCCAGGTCTTGGCATCGGGCGACGCCTCCCAGGATTCGCCAAGCGACGGCTCCAGACTGCCATCGGCCCCGATCTGCGTCATGTAGCCCTGGTACCCTCCAAGGGCGAGGCCGATGGTGTAGCCGTTTTCGATCACACCGGGATCGAGAATATCGGTCGAGGCGCCGTGCCCCCGGGCAACGCGCAGATGACCGCCCTTCTTCGGCGTCGCCGCGTGCACCTGATCGGCCGCCATTGTCAGCGCCGATACACTCACCCCGGCAGCCAAACCCTGCTGCATGAAACTGCGCCGCGAAATGCGCCGGGACGTCAATTGGTTCTTTAGGCTTTTTAGAGCTTCCATTTCATTCTCCCTGATATTGTTTTCGAAACGAGCTGCTCAAACTCAATCATACGGATAACGTAGCACTTCTATATCCTGATTCCGGCTTTCTTGCACTTCTGGCGGTTACGCATCCTCACGACAGAGCGCCTGGCTGAGGCAATGCACACCGCCACCGCCCAGCGTGAACATCGACATGTCCGGATCATAGACCTCGAAACCAAGTGCGCGCATCTTGGCGTTCAGATCTTCGGCGCCCGCCATCGACAAAACCTTGCCATCGCCCAGCGCGACCAAGTTCACCCCGAGGTTCTTTGCCTCGCGATACTCGACTTCGACAATCTCAATGCCCCAGCCGCGCACGATCTCGACAAGCCACGGCTCCATCGCATCGACACAGGCAACCGCCAGTTTTTCCGCCAACGGCACGATCAGCCCGTCCATATGCACGAACTCGCGGCTGATCGGTGCGACGACTG
This sequence comes from Roseovarius sp. MMSF_3359, assembly GCF_030733385.1. Lineage (GTDB taxonomy): Bacteria > Pseudomonadota > Alphaproteobacteria > Rhodobacterales > Rhodobacteraceae > Roseovarius. The sequence goes on from NZ_JASHJC010000013.1 coordinate 57,536, forward strand.
CTTCCCAGCCTTCGGCGCGGACAAATTCGGCCACCTGCTCACTGCCCTCCTTTTCCGACCGCTCCCCGCAATAGCCAATCAACACCCGGCCCGGTTCGATGATGTTGAAATCGCCGCCTTCGAAATGCCCCGCGGTGGCGAATTGCCAGATCGGCACGCCATGTTCCTGGTAGAACTTGATGACCGTCGCATAGTCTGCGCGACGGCATTTGAGCTGCATATGACAGACAAGCGGCCCCCAGGGCGTCATGGCGGAACTGTCGCGGGCAAAGAAATTCCGGTGCAGGACCTCGTCGGCCTCAAGGTAATGACAGGTGACGCCGTTCTCTTCGTAGATCGACACCATCTCGGCATGCTGTTTCATGGCCAGTTGCAGATCAAACCGATGGCCGGTCTTGTCGGCATTGGCCAACGTCCGACCGATCAGCGGCCCCGCCTCGACCCAGCGGAAATACTCGGGCTTGCCCAGAAGCACGTCATTCAGTTTGGCGTAATCATTGGTGATGCCCCAGCGGGACGGCGGTTTTACCTGGTCTTTCACGGTCAATCTCCCGGCATTGGCTGACAGGTCCGAGATTGACGGAAGATTTCATTGCATTAAACTACAAAATACAAAACGTCACTTGCAAACTTATACATCTAACTGATGCTGCCACCATCCCTCTCAAAGGCCGATCTGCACCTGCTTCACGTTTTCCAGACCGTTGTCGACGCCCGTGGCTTTTCCGCCGCCCAGATCGAACTCAACGTGTCCGCATCGACCATTTCACGACAGATCACCAACCTCGAAACACGGCTGGGCCTGAAACTGTGCCAGCGTGGCCGGTCCGGTTTCCGCCTCACGGAAAAGGGCGAAGTGGTCTACCGCGCGGCACAGCGGCTTTTTGCGTCGGTGCGGGAATTCAGCGAGACGATAGATGGCTCCCGGGGGCGGCTCATGGGCAACTTGGCCATTGCCGTTATCGACAACTGGGTTTTCAACGACACATCGCCCTTTGCCAAGGCACTGAGCCGGTTCACCGAACGCGCACCGGACGTCACCATCGAACTCTTCTCGCTTGCGCCGGATGATATCGAACTCGCCGTGCAGGACGCGCGGGTATCTCTTGGCATCGGCGTCTTTCACAAACACAAACCCGGATTGGTCTATGATCCGATCGGCCGGGAAAAGATGGACCTCTATTGCGGTCGGGGGCACCCGCTCTTTGGTCAGAGTGATCCGTCAGTCATCAAGGAAATCCTGCGGCAGACGCAATATGCCAAGCGCGCTTACCTGAAAGAACGCGACGTGGCGCCGATTTCGCGGGACCTCAAGACCGCCGCGGTCGCCCATCAGATCGAAGGCATTGCCCATCTAATCCTGACGGGTCGGTTCATCGGCTACCTCCCAGAGCACTTTGCAAAAGTCTGGGTGCGCGAGGGAAAGATGGCGCCGGTCGGGGCCGGCGCGTTCGATCAGCCGTCGGAAATCAAACTGGTCACGAAACGCGGTGCGGCACTTAATCTTGTGTCTCAGACCTTTCGGGATCTGGTGGGTGACTGCGCCATGACCGAGGCGTGAATAACGCCAATCTTTGGGCAACCCGATCCTTGGAGAGCCGGATCACCCTGAATTCTTACGGGTGCAGAACGCCGCCCATTACCCCCGGATCACCATCACTGTGCAATGGGCATTGCGCACGACACGCGCGAGGTTTGGACCGATTTCATAATTCGGAAAATCGCCCTTGGAAGAGGCCATGACGATCATGTCAAAGCCTTCCCTATGCGCCAGTTTCAGGATCTCGCGATAGACGCTGCCTTCCTCGATATGGATTTCGAGGCCGGAGGCGTCATTATGATCCAGGATCACCTGAACCGCGCTTCGGACGTGATCCTTTGCACCCGCACCGTAATTCGCAGGCAAGTTGGGCAGCAGGATGATCTCGGGGATCACTGACACGACATGGAGCTCGGCCCCATGGAACCGGGCCTGATCCAACGCCGCCGGGAGGGCCGCCTTCCAGGACCGCTCATCCGTATGATCAATGGGCAGAAGTATCTTCGTTGCCATCTTGTTTTCTCCTCGAAGAGTGATTGTGGCCGAGGTGTCAGGGGGCCGTGACAGCCCCCTGACCCGGCTTACTCAGTGGCGCGCCCGGCTTCTTCCGTCTGTCCGCCCGAGGCAAAGAACTCGCGCGTCAGCTTGAAGACGATCGGGCTGAGCAGGGCCAGCGCGATCAGGTTGGGGATCGCCATCATGGCATTGAGCGTATCCGCCAGCAGCCAGATGAAACCCAGATCGGCGGTTGCGCCGAAATAGATCATCGCGATCCACAGGATGCGGTAGGGCATCAGGGCCTTGGAGCCGAAGAAGAAACCAACGCATTTTTCGCCGTAGAACGACCAGCCAAGGATGGTGGTAAAGGCAAAGATCGACAGCGCCACGGCGATGAGCGATCCGCCAAGACCCGGCAACGACAGCTCGAACGCATGGGCGGTCAGCGCAGCACCGGACTCGCCAGAGGTCCAGGCACCCGATGCGATGATCGCCAGACCGGTGATCGAGCAGACGATGATCGTGTCGATGAACGTCCCCAGCATCGCAACCAGACCCTGGTTGACCGGGCCTTTGGTCGAGGCCGCGGCATGCGCGATCGGGGCCGAGCCCAGGCCCGCTTCGTTCGAGAAGACACCGCGTGCCACGCCGAAGCGGATCGCGACCCAGACGGCGGCACCGGCAAAGCCACCTTCGGCTGCCGACGGGGTGAAGGCATGGGTGAAGACCAAGCTCAGCGCGGTGCCAATGCCCCCGATGTTGATGAGCAGCACCAGCAGACCGGTAATGATATAGGCCACGGCCATGAACGGCACGAGCTTACCGGCGACCGCGCCGATCCGACTGATGCCGCCCAGGATCACGGCGGCGGTCAGGACCATCAGGATGACGCCGGTCACCGAGGCGTTGACGCCGAAATTCGATTCCAGAACGCTGGCAACACCGTTCGCCTGCACACCGTTACCAATGCCGAAGGCCGCAATCGCGCCAAAGAGGGCAAAGGCCGGCGCGAGCCAATACCATTTCTTGTCGAGGCCGTTCTTGATGTAATACATCGGGCCGCCGACAAAGTTGCCCAGCTCGTCCGTCTCACGGTATTTCACCGCGCAGACCGCTTCGGCGTATTTCGTGGCCATGCCCACGAGCGCGGTCATCCACATCCAGAAAAGAGCGCCCGGCCCCCCAAGGAAAACGGCCGTGGCCACACCGGCGATATTCCCGGTCCCGATGGTCGCCGAAAGCGAGGTCATCAGCGCGTTGAACGGGCTGATCTGGCCATCGCCCTGCTCTTCGCGGCCGCTGAACAACAGCTTGAAGCCCGTGCCCAGCTTGAGGATGGGCATGAATTTCAGACCGACCTGCAGGAAAAAGCCGACGCCCAAAATCAGGAGCAGCATCAACGGCCCCCACACGACGCCGTTTATCTGACCGACTATGTTGTTTAACGCTTCCATGGTGTCCCTCCCAATTGCGTCTGGTTAAGCCCCTTTGGTCAACGCCGCCCGGCGTGCCTTTTTGAGGGCGGAAAAATCTTCGTCCGCGTGAAAGGACGACCGTGTCATCGGCGTCGCCGAGACATGCAGGAATCCCTTGCTCCGTGCGATCTGCTCAAGCTGCGCGAACTCGTCCGGCGACCAGAAGCGGTCGATCGGGTGGTGTTTCGGCGTGGGCTGCAGATATTGCCCAACCGTCAGGAAATCGACGCCCGCCGCGCGCAGGTCATCCATCACCTGCCGCACATCGCTCAGCGTCTCTCCCAGACCGACCATCAGACCGGATTTGGTGAAGATATCGGGACGGACCCGTTTCGCGTCGTCCAGAAGACGCAGCGACGTGTAGTAGCGCGCGCCGGGACGGACCGACGGATAAAGATGCGGCACCGTTTCGAGGTTGTGGTTGAACACATCCGGCGCGGCATCGAATACCTGTTGCGCCGCTTGCCCCTTGCCCAGGAAGTCAGGCGTCAGCACCTCGACCGTCGTCTCCGGTGTCTGGTGGCGAATGGCGCGGATGGTCTGGGCGATGTGAGCCGCACCACCATCGTCCAGATCATCGCGATCCACGCTGGTGATGACCACATGCCGCAGGCCCAGCTTCTTGACCGCTGCCGCGACCCGGCCCGGTTCGAACGCATCGAGCGCATCGGGCCGTCCGGTGGCGACATTGCAGAACGCACAGCCGCGGGTACAGACCTCGCCCATGATCATCATCGTGGCATGCCGTTTCGACCAGCATTCTCCGATATTGGGGCAGGCCGCCTCCTCGCAGACGGTGACCAGGTCATGATCGCGCATCAGGCGGCGCGTCTCGTAATAAGTTTCGTTTTCGATCTTCTTGCGCCGGATCCAACGGGGCTTGCGCGGAATGACGCTGTCTGCCTTTTTGGCCTTTTCCGGGTGGCGGGGGCGAAGCTGAACAGTCATCTGCTACCGTCCTCAGGCGTGAATGGCGCGGCCAAGCGCATCTAGGCAGGCTTCCTTGACCGCCTCGCCCATGGCCGGATGCGCGTGGCAGGTCCGGGCCACCTCTTCGACGGTTGCACCCTTGGTCATGGCCAGCACCAGTTCGGCGATCAGATCACCACCATGCGCGCCGCAGATATGAGCACCGAGGACCCTGTCATCCGCCCCGATCAGAACCTTGACCGCGCCATCGGTTTCACCGGATGACCGCGCGCGGGAGTTTGCCATGAAGGCGAATTTTCCCACCCTGTACGGCGTGCCGGCTTCCTTCAGCGTCTCTTCGGTGGCACCGACCGAGGCCACTTCGGGATCGGTGTAAACCACGCCCGGCACGGTGTTGTAATCGACATGGCCGTGAAGCCCGGCGAGGGTTTCGACGCAGGCAACGCCGTCCTCTTCGGCCTTATGCGCCAGCATCGGACCCGGAACGCAATCCCCGATCGCATAGATGCCCGGAACCGAGGTCTGGAATGCGCCATCCACCTCGATAAAGCCGCGATCGTCCACCGCGATACCGAGCGCCTCAAGACCAAGGTCAGCGGTCACCGGACGACGGCCAACGGCGATCAGGACCTTGTCGGCCTCAAGCACTTCTTCGGTATCTTTCGCGACCCGGTTAAGCGACAGCGACAGGCCGTTCTCCGTTTTGGTGACCGACTGCAGCGCGCGACCCAGTTGAAATTTCAACCCGCGTTTCGACAAGGCGCGCTGCGCCAATTTTGCAATGTCCCCGTCGATGCCCGGCAGGATGCGGTCGAGATATTCCACCACCGTCACCTTCGCCCCAAGCCGGGACCAGACCTGCCCAAGCTCCAGCCCGATCACCCCGGCACCGATGACAACCAGGTGTTCAGGCTCCTCGGTCAGCGCCAGGGCACCGGTGCTGCAAAGTACATCAACTTCGTCGATTGCGATGCCAGGCAACGAGGCCGGCTCGGATCCCGTGGCGATGAGGATGTTTTTCGCGTCAAAGGACTGCGCTCCGACCTGCACACGACCCGGCGCGGGTATGCTTGCCCACCCTTCGATCAGATCGACGTTGTTCTTGGAAAACAGGAAACCGATCCCCTTGGTCAGATCGGCCACGATCTTGTCCTTACGGGCCATCATCGCCGTGACATCGAGGGCGTTTTCACCGACCGTGATGCCGTGCGCCTCAAGGTGAGAGAGTTCGGCATATTTCGCGGACGACGTCAGCAGCGCCTTGGAGGGAATGCAGCCGACATTGAGACAGGTACCGCCCAATGCGCCACGCCCCTCGACGCAGGCGACCTTCAAGCCAAGCTGTGCCGCCCGGATGGCCGCGACATAGCCGCCGGGACCGCCGCCAATAACGATGAGGTCATAATCGGACATGAGTCCCTCCGGATTTTGCCTGATGTGGTGTCGAGATGGTTGCCGTGCCGGGCGCGTAATGTCGCCTATAGGAAACTTTTCTCTTATAATCAACATTTGAATCAATATAGAAACTTTGACCCCTGCATTGATGCTGGATAAACTCCTAGAAAAGCAGGGGATTTTTTGCACATGGAGCCTATTCAGGCAGAAGAAACAGCCATTGCGGCGGAGGCCATCGAAGCACCGGATGGAGAGGTCTTGGGAAAAATGATTCGGGAGGCGCGCAAGGAAAAGGGGCTGACACTGGAAGAGACCGCCAAGGCGGCAGCGATAGGACGCTCAACCCTCTCGAAGATCGAGAATAATCAAACCCGGCCGAGTTTCGAAATCATCCGACGGCTGATGCAGACCCTGGAGCTTGAAACACCGCAACTCTTTGTTCAGTCAGCGAAAAGTGATATTTCTGGACGCCGGGATTACACCCGGTCCGGCAAAGGAGAACACCAGGCAACACGCACCTATGACCACGAATTGCTCTGCACCGAGCTGACCAGTAAACGCATGTTGCCCTACATCAGCACCATCAAGGCCCGCGACGTGACGGAGTTCGATTCCTGGGTGCGCCACCAGGGTGAGGAGTTCCTCTTTGTCATCAGCGGCGCGGTGACACTCTTCACCGAACACTACCGGCCTTTGCAGATGAAGGCGGGCGACTCGGTCTATTACGACAGCAGCATGGGCCACGGCTGCATCTCCACCAGCGAGGAAGACGCAAAGGTCTTGTGGGTGTCGCTGGAAGGTTAGGCCGGGACCGTCAAATCAAATGGTGCGGCGCTCAGGCCCCGGGGCTTGATGTCGGAAATACGCAGGGCAAGCTGCGAGATGGCAACACGCCGGTCTAGCGCAATCCGTTGCGGGCGATAAAGGCTGCCAGATCAAGGATCACTTGCCCCCGGGCCTGCGCGATGGCCTGCGGCCCACCCGCCGGATCATAGGGTACCGCGAAATCGAAAAGCCCCGAACGCTCTCGACCGCCATCGGTGACGCCCACGAAGTACTGCCCCGAGGACCGGAACTGCCCATCGGCACCCGCAACCAGGCTTTCGAATCGCACCTCGAGCCGCGCGTCCGGGAACGCCTCGAACGGCCAGGGCTCCGAGGCTACGCGCGCACCGGACAACCGCGCCAGGTGACGGGCCAGCTCGAGCGCGACCGCACGCTCGGTGCTGTCCGCCCAGAGCACATCCGATTGGGTGACCAGCTTGCCATTTGCATCCAGAACCGCGATTTCGTCAGCCGCGGCATAGGTCGGCAACGAGACATCGCGCACCTCTACCGCGCGAAAACCTATGCGGATCTTTTCCGTCACCTGCGGCGCGGTCACCGGATAGAGGTCCGGCGTGCCGCCACAGGCGGAAAGCGCCAGGGCAATCCCGAGGAGGGCAGATTTGAAAACAGACATGGTCATCGTCCCCTGATTAGCGCGCTGGGATTGCGCTCCAGCATGCGTGCCAACGACGTCATCGCATCGGCGGCCTTGGAGATGTCGCGCAGCGCGGCACGGGCATCGCGGCTCAGGACATCCCCCTTGTTGTATCCCGTGATCGTGGCGCTGGCCTGATCGAGAACGGCACGAACCCGGTCCACCAGCGCCGGCAGATCCTGGGTCGAGGTCGCCACGGCATCCGCCGCCTTGCGGGTAGAATCGAGCGTGGCGTTTATGTTCCCAATCGCCCCGCCTTCGCGCAACTCGCTCAACGTCGCCTCGATCTCCTTGAGCGCGGCACCGAGGTCAGCGGGCAGCCTGCGCGCGGCGTCGGTATCAAGCACTTTTTCCGCGGAGCTTGTCAGCGCGGCAAGTCGGGTCGCCAATTCCTCCAACGGCAATTCTTCGGCTTTGGCGGCAACGGCTCTGATCTGATCGACCAGGGCGGGGACGCCTTCGACCGATGTTGTCACCCCATTGGCCGCCGCTTCTGCCGCGTCGAGCGCCGCGACCAGGCGCGCGGCGACCTTTTGCTCCTCAAGCTCTGCAACCAGCCCCTCGATCCGGGTCAAGGCCGCATTCAGCTTGGCCGGGATATCGCGCACATCGTCCGAAGCCACGATGTCACGCACGTCGCCCAGCAAGGCGCGCACATCCTGCGGGGTCTCGCGCAGATCCTCGTCGGACACGAAGGCTTCGGCACTGTCCAGAAACCTTATCGCGCTGTTGAGCAACTCTTCGACGGGCAGGTTGTTGATGCGGGTGACAACGCCTTCAACCGTTGCAGTGGCATCCGAAATGACGCTTTCCGTGGTCGGTATGATCGGAATGATCCCCTCGCCGGTCAGAAGCACCGCATCGGGCGCATCATCAACCTGGATCAGCTCGATTTTCAACCCGCCCGTCAAAAGACTGGCCGAGGCCAGGCGCGCGCGCAGCCCCTCCTCGATCCGCGTGGACAGAAAGGCGAGCGCCGCCTCCGGCGTCACCTCGCCCTGCAACCCAAGCCGCGCAGGCTGGATCGAAAGGACAGCATTGAGGCGGACGCGGCTGTCACCGAATTCATCCGCATCGACCACGCCCGAGATGCTTTGAACCTTGCCGATCTTCAGCCCGCTCAACTCGACCGGCGCATCCACCGCAAGGCCCGAGATATTTTCATCGAACACGACCCGCACCTCGAGGGCTTCAACCTCTGACGCGATAAAGAGGCTGTTGCGGGCAGCGACCTCATCGGCGAAAACCTCGAACACCGTGCCATCCGCAACGCGCGCGCCACCGGACACAAACGTATCGAATGTCAGACCGCCCGCAACCAGGGTCGCGACCGAGGAAAAGTCGATCTCGGCCCCCTGCGGCCCCACGGAGAAGGTGAAACCCGATGTGTCCCAGAACCGCGTGGTGGGTGAAATCAGACGGCTGTGAGGCTCGAAGATGATCGCCTCCGCAATAGCAAAATCACCCTGCTGCGAGATACGCGCCTTGCCGACCCGACCGACTTCGATACCGCGGAAGGTGATCGGGCTGTCATCGGTCAGGTTTCCGCCGGGCGTCGTACGGAGGACGATTTCAAGCCCCTCCTCACCGTTACTCCTGAGGGGGGCTTCCACCAGGCCTTTGAAACGGTTCTGCTTCGGGCCGATCTCACTGTCCCACGAGCCTTCGATATAGACGCCCGACAAAACCGTATCCAGACCGCTGACCCCTGTCGTGGTCAATTCCGGACGCACGACCCAAAAGGTCGAGGACGCATCGACATAGGGCGCCACTTCCTTGTCCACGCGCACGGCGACGACAACGCCGGAAAGATCCTCGGCAAACCGGACATCTTCGACAACGCCCACCGCGATATCGCGATACCGCAATTCGGTTTCCCGCTTGGCAATGCCAGCGCCATTTTCGAACACGATCTCAACCAGCGGGCCGCGATCATTATAGGTTTGCCAGGCCACGCCGAGCGCCATCGCAAGCGCGAGAATGGGGATGATCCAGACGACGGAGGCCCGCCCCAGAAAAGACTTGCGCGCCGGTTCAATCGTCACGGGCGGAGGGGCATCACTCATTCCTCGGGCGCTCCTTTTTGCTTGGCCTGCACATCCCAGATCATGCGACTGTCAAAGGCCTGCGCGGAAAGCATCGTAAAAATGACCGACAGGGCGAAAAACAGGCTTGCCCGTCCCGGGTTCACCGCGGCCAGGGTGTTCAGTTGCACCAGAGACGACATGATCGCAACAACAAAGATGTCGATCATCGACCAGCGTCCGATATACTCGACAACCTCATAAAGAAGCTGCCGGTGGTGGTTCGAGACGCTGGACGGACGTGTTACGGAAATCGCCAGAAAGGCGATTGCCATGAACTTGGCCAGGGGGATGACAACGCTGGCGATCAGGATGATGACCGCAACGCCGACAGCGCCGTGGTGCATGAGTTCGACCGCGCCGCCAACGATCGTGTCTTCCTGCACGCTGAGCAATGTGCGCGTCTGCAACATCGGGTACATGTTGGCGGGCACATAGCACATCAACCCGACCAGCCAGAGCGCCCAGACCCGTTGCAGGCTCTTTTCATCGCGCGCCACAAGGGCTTTGCCGCAACGGCCACAGGTGGCCGTGCCCGCCGGCCAGACCTTTGTGCAGCGTGTGCAGGCAACGACACCCAGATCGCGCGCGCTTTTGATAGCTAGGTTTTGTCCAGCGATGTCCATACCGACCACCTGCACAGGAAATTGTCCTGCACCACAACAAGAACGACAAGCGCGGCAAACATCCAGAATGCCGGGCCAAAAGCCACATCGGCGAGGTCACTGATCTTGGTCAACGCCACCGCGCAGCCGATTGCAAAGATCTCCGCCATGGACCACGGCCTGAGCGCCTCTGACAAGCGAAACGCCTGGGTTGCGCCGCGTGCGGGCGGCCTGTCCAACACGATGGGCACAAGCACATAGATCGACAAGAGCACGCGCGTCAGTGGAATGAAGATAATGAGCGCCGCCGTCGTCAGCGCCAGCGCGATCAGCGGTCCATCACTGAACGCCAGCGCCGCGTCCAGGATCGAGACGGAATTGGCCGTCCCCCCAGCCTTGATGGTGAGGAACGGAAAAACGGTCGCGGCCACGATGAGGATCGCAACGGCCAGGGACACCGCGATGATCTGCAAGCCCGCCTTGCGACGCGGCGTTATCAGAACAGTGCCGCAACGCTGGCATTTTGCCTTCTCGCCAACGCCCGGACGCTGCAATTGGTAGGCCGCATCGCAGTGCGGACAAACAATCAACGTATCGAGGGGAATCGGTTGAGGCGACGTCATCAGGTCAAATTATCGCATTTCGCCATCCCGAAACACATCTTTCGGCCTGATCGGCAAGCAATCTCAATTGGTTGCAGGGTGCGATCCCCCTACCTCATCCACTGGCAGTTGACGGATGGCGCGCGGCCACCCTATGGTACAGGTATGAACAAGTATGAACAGGATCAAACAAGATCGGACCTGATCGGCGCCCCGAAATCCGTCAGGATCGCCGACATACTTGAGACCGAAATCCGGTCTGGCACCTTGGGCAACGGCGCGCCGCTCGAAAGTGAAAACGCCTTGGTGGAGCGATTTTCGGTCAGCCGAAACACCGTGCGACGCGGTCTTGAAATCCTGAACGACAAGGGGCTTATCACCACGAAGAAGGGCATCGGGTCCTTCGTCACCTTTGGCGGCAAGACGATTGATGACCGAAGCGGATGGAGCGTGGCGCTCTCCGCCAGCGATGTGGAGCTTGCGACGCGGATCGTCACCCTCCGGCGCGGCGCGATGGACCTTCTGAACGCCCCTGAGGCGTTTGCCAACGATTGCCTGATCGTTGATCGCCTGCGGTTTCGCATATCGACCGGCGAGGGCGTGTCGCTTGAGCGCAGCCGCATGATTTGGCGGGAAAGTTTCACAACAATCCTGGCGCAGGGCCTGACCGATGGCTCATTGACAGCAACATTGCGCGAACACGGTTTATCTGTGGCCAGCGGTGATGAATGGGCCAGTGTCCTGCCTGTTCTGCCGCAGGAAGATGCCGAGTTGATGGGACGCGAACGGGGGGACCCGATGCTCTTCCTTCGCCGCCTGACCCGCGCCTCCGATGGCTCGGTCGTCGAATATGTCGAAAGCACGCTGGACCCCGATCTTTTTGGCCTGCATATGGTGTTCTGAGGGCAGGTTGATGGATCACGATACACAGTTTGACCGTTCCTGCGCCGCGCTGATTGGCATGGCGATTGGTGATGCTTTGGGCATGCCATCTCAAACCCTGACGCGGCAAGAAATTCAGCAGCACTACGGCACGATCACGGAGTTTACCGCGCCGTTCGACGACCACCCGGTTTCCCACGGCCTTGAGGCAGCGCAAGTAACGGATGACACCGAGCAGAGCCTTCTGTTGGCACGCCGCCTGATCGCGGATCACGGCCAAATCGTTGAAACCGCCTGGGCGCGCGACCTGCTGGACTGGGAGGCGGACATCCGCGCACGCGGGCTGCGCGACCTTCTGGGGCCATCATCCAAGGCAGCACTGGACAAGATCCTTGCAGGCGCGCCGCCGTCGGAGACCGGTAAACACGGTACCACCAATGGCGCGGCAATGCGCATCGCGCCCATCGGCATTGCAAACCCGGTATCACCACAAGAGGCATTTCTGGATCAGGTCGAAATGGCCTGCCGCATGACCCACAATACCGGTGAGGCCATTGCCGCGGCCGCAGCCGTCGCCACCACGATCAGCGGCGGGATCAGTGGCCAATGCTTTGAGGACACCTTGGAGCACGCGGTTGCCGCCGCCAAGACCGGTCAACAAAGGGGATACCATGAAGGCGCACCCGACATGGCTGACCGCCTGTCCCGCGCTCTCTCGCTGGCGGAAGCGGGTCTACCTGCGGAGAAGTTCGCCGATGAGGTCGGCACGTCGGTGCATTCCCGCCACTCTATTCCGGCGGCGTTCGGGATCGTTCGGCTGGCGAATGGTGATCCATGGCAGGCCACGGTGATCGCGGCGAACATCGGCGATGATACCGACACGATCGGCGCCATTGCGGGGGCGATGGCAGGTGCCTGCTCCGGCCTCAAATCCTTCCCGCCCGAACAGGTTCGCACCATTCGGGCGGCAAATGATCTGCCGGTCGAGGACATCGTTCGCGGCCTCCTGAACCTTCGCCACATCAGGGCGCAGGCGGCCCTTGAGAATCCGGAGGTCGTCACATGACGGGCCGCCTACTCCAGTTGTCCGGCGTGATTGTCGACCTGATCTATGACGTGGTCGCCGTCCCCAAGGCGGGGGAAGAAGCCAGTGTGACCGGGTTTTCGATCTCACCCGGCGGCGGGTTCAACGCGATGATTGCCGCCAAACGTGCGGGCATGGAGGTGTTCTATGGCGGGTCAATCGGCACAGGTCCATTTGCCGAGATCACGAAACAGGGGCTGTCAAAAGCCGGGATCGACGCCCTGCGCTCACCTGTCCCCACGTTAGATCAGGGCTGCAGCACGGTGCTCGTCGACGCAAAGGGCGAGCGGACATTCATCGCCATGGAGGGCGCAGACGGGCATGTCACCCCAGAAGACCTATCGGGGATCGAGCATGCCCAATTCGACTGGGCATTGCTTTCTGGTTACGCGCTGCACTACGCCGGTTCGCGGGCGGCATTTCTTGGCTGGCTGGAACGCGGCGATGCGATCCCCAACCTGGTCTTCGACCCCTCCCCGATGGTGTCCGAGATATCCCGGGATCTGCTTGAGGCCGCGCTGAACCGCGCCCATTGGGTGAGCGCAAATGCGCAGGAAGCCACGATCCTGACCGGTGAGGCGGACCCCGTGAAATCCGCCGCGGCACTGGCGGCGCGTTGCCCGGCCACAGGGGGTGCTGTTGTCCGAACTGGCGCGCAGGGATGCGTGGTTGCTACCTCTCAAACCATCCGCCAAATCGCCCCCTATACGGTCACGCCGATCGACACCAACGGCGCCGGTGACGCGCATCTCGGCAGTTTCATCGCGCAGCTTTCCGAGGGCAAAGATCCTTTTAAGGCTGCCGCATATGCAAATGTCGCGGCGGCGCTTTCGACAACGAAAAAAGGGCCTGCAACGGCACCTGAGCGCGCGGTGGTCGAAGCCGCGATGCAGGGCGAAGCGGCCATCTGAACAGGCATTGATAGAAATCACATCACGGAGGAACAACAATGAACAAGAGCTTTTTCGCCGCATCGGCTTTGGCGGCATTTTCCATCGGATCGGCGGTTGCGGCTGACGAAATCCGGGTCCTGAACTGGCAAGGGTATGGCACCGATCTTGACTGGGCAGTGGCCGCCTTCACCGACAAGACCGGCCACACGGTCGTGCATGAGTATTTCAATTCGGAGCAGGAAATGCTGACCAAGCTCCGGACCAATCCCGGCGCCTATGACGTTGTTCTGATCAACGCGGCCTTCACGCCGCAAGCCCAAGACGAAGGGTTGATCGGGCCTATCGACGCGTCGAAAATCTCGAACATCGCGGATGTTCCCGAAAACCTGACCGGCAATGAGGACCTGAATGCCGGTGGCGCGCTCCATGGTGTCCCTTGGACCTGGGGCCTGACCTCTTTCGCGGTCAACACCAACGAATTCGACACCATGCCCAGTTCCATCGAAGTGTTCTGGGACCAAAGTCACCAAGGCAAGGTTTCGATCCGGGACGACGCGCTTGAGGCCGTGCAATTTGCCGCCATCGCGACCGGCCAGGATATCAACAACATCGAAAACCTGGATGCGGTGAAAGAAAAACTCGCGTCGCTGATGCCGCAGATCAAGACATATTGGGGATCAGAAAACGACTGGAACCAGTTCATGGCCGCCGGTGACCTGTCGGTCGCAACCTTCTGGTCAGGATCGGCCAGCCGGTCGATGTCCGCCGGTCTGCCCGTGCAATTCGTCGTGCCGCAGGAAGGCGCGATCGGCTGGCTCGACGGGCTGTCCATCCCGGCCTCGTCAACGAAACAGGACGCGGCTCATGCTTTCATCGACTGGATGATTGATCCGGAATTCTATGTGAAATGGGCCGCCGAAGGTGCGCCCGCATCGGCAAACGCCAAGGCCGCGGCCGCCTTGCCCGACGATGCCTTCAACAAGCGCGTGCTGGGTGATCCCGAAGTTGTCGCTCGGGTGCAATTCCAACGCCCGGTTTCGGACGAAGATCGCGAAGCATATCTTGCGCTCTGGCAGGAGCTCAAGGCCGCGCAGTAGAGCACCGAGGGCGGCGGGGACATGTCAACGGTTCTGGCAAAACAGGACAGGCTGAAGATCTTCGGACTTCTGTCCCCGGCCTATCTCTGGCTGACAGTGGCGATTTTCCTGCCACTGTCGGCGATGCTCTATTTCAGTTTTCTGTCGGACGTGCCTTTCGGCCAAAAAGAATGGTTTCACACGACGGAAAACTACAAGGCGTTCTTTACCACCCCGACCTATTCGATCCTGCTTTGGAAATCCCTGCGCTTGGCCCTGATGGTCACGGTGATTTCCGTTTTTATCGGTTTCCCCTGCGCCTATGTCCTGGCCAAAACGATCAAGGGGCGGGCACGTGAGGCCCTGTTTTTACTCGTCATCCTGCCGTTCTGGTCCAATTCCCTTGTCCGGATCTTTTCCTGGGCGATCGTTCTGCGCGGAAACGGCATCCTCGAGGTCGGGCTGAACGCCGTTCTGCCTTTCGAAGTGGACGTGAACCTGATGTTTTCGACACCGGCGATCGTCATCGGGCTGGTCCATTCCTATCTTCCGTACGTCATCCTCACCTCATACCTCGCGCTACAGGCGATCGACGACAACCTGATTGATGCGGCGCGCTCGATGGGGGCGGGCAAGCTGACAATCCTGTGGCGCATCATCCTTCCCCTTTCGCTGCCGGGCCTTCTTGCCGGTGCGGTGCTGATCTTTGTCCCGGTTGTCGGATCGTTCATGGAACCCCGCATTCTCGGCGGCAGGGTGGGCACCTATTTCGGCACCGTGATCGAGGATCAGTTCGTCGCCGTCTACAACTGGCCTCTCGGCGCGGCGCTGTCCTTCGTGCTGCTGGCTGTGGTCCTGCTGATCCTCGCGATCTCCAGCCCGATCTTGCGAAAGGCCCGGACATGAACTCCCGTCTTCTTGCTAACCTCGGGCGGCTATGGCTTGGCCTGATCCTCGTCTTTCTCTACGCGCCGATCCTGGTGATGGCATTCATGTCCTTCAACGCCTCGCAATACTATCAATTGCCCTTCGAGTTTTCGATGCGATGGTATGAGAAATTGGCCAGCAATGGCGAAATCATTGATGCGGCGACGCGCTCGGTCCTGATTGCCATCGTGACCACAATCCTTGCCACAACCCTCGGAACCGCAGCGTCGGTCGCGCTCTTTCGATTTGAGTTCAGGGGCAAACGATTTTTGCAGGTGATGCTGTTTCCACCCATCGCGATCCCGTGGCTCATTACCGGCACGGCGATGCTCATTTTCTTCTTTGGTGTCGGACTTGGCCGCGGCACGCCATCGGTCATCATCGGACATGTCGCACTGGCGCTGCCTTACGTCATCGTCGTGGTCAGCGCCCGGCTCGCCACGTTCGACGCCACGCTGGAAGAGGCCGCACGCTCCATGGGGGCTGGCGGCTGGACGATTACCCGGCGCGTCACGCTCCCCTGGATCGCCCCCGGCATCATCGCGGGCGCCCTCTTCGCCTTTGCCGTCAGCTTCGATCAGTTCGTGGTGTCGTATTTCCTGTCGGAGCCGGGCGACAGCACGTTGCCGGTCCTGATCTACACATCCATTCGCAAGGGTTTCACCCCGGAGATCAATGCAATCTCGACCATCATCATTGTCATCTCGATGGCTGTGATGCTGTTCGCGGCGCGGTTCTCCAATTTCGGAGGAGAGCGGTAATGGCCGAAGTATCCGTGCAGAACGTCACCAAGAAATTCGGCACCCTGAAGGCGCTGGATGACGTGTCGATGGATTTCCCTGATGGCGGGTTCTTTGGGCTTCTCGGTCCGTCGGGGAGCGGTAAGACAACGCTCTTGAGGGCCATCGCCGGGTTCATTTTCGTCGATGGCGGTACGATCCGGATCGGTGAACAATCGGTCGAACACGTGCCGGTCGAAAAGCGGGACATCGGCATGATGTTCCAGAATTACGCGCTTTTTCCCAACATGACGGTGGCCGACAATATCGGCTTTGGGCTCAGGGTGCGCAAGGTCGGCGCGGCCGAGGAAAGGCGGCGGATTGGGGAGGCGCTCGAACTGGTTCAGCTGGCCGAGCACGGTCAACGCAAACCGCATCAGCTTTCGGGCGGGCAACGGCAGCGCGTCGCATTGGCCCGCGCAATTGTGACCAATCCGCGGGTGCTTTTGCTGGATGAACCGCTGTCGGCGCTCGATAAGGCTTTGCGCGTTGACATGCAGATCGAACTCAAACGCATTCAGCGCGAGATCGGCATTACCACGATTTTTGTCACCCACGATCAGGAAGAGGCCCTGACGCTGTCGGACAAGATCGGCATTCTCAAGGACGGTCGCATGACGCAAGCGGGGCCGCCGCGCGATGTCTATAATGCGCCGAACGATATCTTCTCAGCCACGTTTCTGGGCGACGCCAACATCCTTTCAGGCTCTGGAGCCACGGATGATCTGCGCAGGAACGAGGAGGCCGATATCAGGATGCCACAGGGGTTTGACGGAAAATCGACCCTGGTGGTACGCCCTGAGAACATGTCTATCTCCTTGACCAAACCGGATCAGGAGGGGCTCTCAAAGCTCAAGGCGACCGTGGTACAGCGCGTTTTCGCTGGGGCCATGGCAACCTGTATCCTGCAAAGCGGCGGCAACACGATCAAGGTGATCGCTCGGGATCAGGAGTTTCCGGACCTTTCGGAAGGCGCCCAGGTCTGGGTGAGCTGGCCACAGGACAAGACGATTGCGATACCCGCTAATTGAGCATCTTCTGACGCTCGAACAGGTTTCCCGGTGATGCACGAGCGGTTATTTGCGAAGACCACGTTCCTGCCTCGCGATCACCCGCCATCTGCATCTCACGTGCTTGTGGCAAGTCCTTTGCCCGCCGCCATGGCGCAGAAGGCTGCGATGAAACAGGACACGCATATCACCGGGGCGGCATAGGCGAAGTTCATATCGGCAACAGCCGCGACGGTGATGATCCCCCCCAGCCGTGCGAACGTAATGTCGAGACTCGTCGAAACCGCGCTCATCCCCTTGGGTGCCAGTCTCAGGATCAGTTGCGTCGACGGCGCATTGCTGCATGCAAGGCCCGAGCCGACCAGAACCGATGACACGATGACAAGCAGGAGGTTTTCGCTGAAGTAAGAGAGCAGAAATCCAGCGGCGATAAGGAAAGGCGCGGCCGCCATGATCGTCCGTAGATGGTGCCGGTCCACCATGTTGCGCAATAGGGTGCTGAGGCCCGAGAAGGTCAGCCAGACAACCGACAATGCAAAACCAACGCTTGCCGCCCCAACGTCACTGCTCGACAGCCAGACAGGGAGCCGGAACAGGTAGTAGGTGATGCAGCCATAGGTGCAGAAAACGTAGAGAAACGTCACCCAGAGACGGTGCGCTTTGAGGAGTTCCTTGTAGCTGTTCTTCGCCCGAAAATATGATGCAGACGTATCCGCACCCGGCGTCCCGCTCAGGATCACCAATGAGATGGACGCGATGATGGCGATGAAGACAAATGCGTTACTCCACCCATAGTCCACGAGGAAACTACCATAGAAAAGCGGCGCCAGAGCCGCCACGTATCCCGCGATACTGCCCCAGAAAATCAGCGCCCTGCCGGGCCTGAGCGGTGACGCCCGCGTCAGGAGAAGCGGCACGAGAGGTGAAAATATACCGCCGCCCAGGCCCTGCAATGCGCGCCCGGCGATGAGCATCGCGAAACTATCCGCCGAGGCCACGAGGAGCGAACCGGCAGCAAAGAAGGCAACCCCGTAGGCAAAGACTTTGCGCGTGTTGAAAACATCACCACACCAGCCGCCGACGAGAACGCCCACCGCGACCGCGATCCCGTAGGAATTGAAGACCCAGGCCAGTTCACCGATCGACAGGCCAAACTGACCCTGGATCGCGGGCAACAGGAGCGGGACCAGCGTGAGTTCCATCACGAAGGCGATGTTTGCCGCGATCGGTCCGATGATCGCGCTTCGCGGCGACGTGGCCACCTGCTCCGCCTTGTTGATGTCCGGCGTATGGGATGTCATTTATCTATCGCGCCCGTCAGACATTCGCTTTGGCATTCGTGCGGCCCTTTGCGCCGACGGCAATCGTGTCGGCTTGGACCGCCGAAACACTGGCCGTGCGCTGAAGACTGGCCGGCGCGCGCGCAATCATGTTGGCCATGTCATTGGCCCCCATCCAGATCAGGTAATCCTCTTCAGTCACCTGTTGATCCGGCCCCAGCCAGCGGCCTGGCTCACAATGGCTATACCCGTAGCGGAGATGTGCGCCCTTTGCCGCCAGTTGTTTCGGCACGAATGCAAAGACGAAGGACGGGTCCCAGGCGCCCACCATGAGTTCGAGCAGGACGCGCGACAACAGCGACGTCGCACCCTGGCTTCGGGGGCCGCCAAGGCCACTCGCGCGCAACCAAAACTCTCCCTGATAGCAGACCTTGCCGGTGATCGTTTTCAGGGCCTCGGGCCCCGAATAGAAGGTCAGATCCGGGTCGGGCGTCGTATCGGGTGTAATATACTTGTGACGGTGCGTATTCAGATGGGCCTCAAGGGAAGTTCCAGTGAGGTCGAGAAGACGCACGGCTTGTGTGTGGATCAACTCATCGCTTGAATTGAACCCGCAAACCCAGAAACCATTGGTGTGGTCGATATAGGAACTTGCCACATCAAACATCGGGTAAATGGGACCGCGATCAGGCTGCTGAGCCCGGTAGGCGCGGTATGCCGCGAAATCGTCACCGATTTCGATCCGGGTTCCCGCCTCCTCGAGATCGCGGAGGATACCAGACAGGTGTGACGTCAATTCAAACAGTTTACTTGGTGACATCCCCATCCTACTGGCCTTCTGATCCCGGTGCAGCGTGCAGGGTCTCATCAAATGGTTAACGGCGGGTTAGCCCCTGCCCGTATTCTGCCGGTTTATGATTTCGCCTTGTGGCCTTTACGGATTTCCCTGACCCGCATTCCCGATCATCCGGTAGAGAAAGTGGCCAAACCAAGGAAAACCTTTAGAATTGAGAGGATCAAAAATTCCTCCAAGACAATCTCCCAACTCATTGAGAAAATTTGGTTTTTGATAGTTTTCTGGTTTCAGAGAGATGACCGGATCAGGAGTTATTGCACGCGCCCCTGCCCCGTCCATCTGAAAATACGGCGCCGAAGTGGCATGCGGGCAGGTGCAGCCTTACTTCGGCCAGATCCTGCCTGTTGAATCTCCTCAGGAAAGGGGATCACCATGAATCTTGCCAAGTTTTTCGACACGTCGATGATTGTGTCTTGCCCGCCGCCGGGATCCGTCAATGTGCGGACCGGAACCGCTATCGAAGGCCCCGGAGGAAGATGGATTCCCTGCGCCTCCGAAGTCTCCGACGGGGCATATGTGTCCTGCGTCTACGAGGTTGGCCCCGGACGCAAGCAGGTTTGCGCGGGCACCAGGCCAACCTCCTGCGCGGAAGAAGCCCTCTCCAATGCCGCAGAACTCGCCGCCACCGCAGCCGCCTAGGCAATCCGCATAAGGGTATTTCTGGGAATGCGTCCTGCTGGCACAAACCAATTGCGTTTTCATCGGTCCGATGTAGAGAACCAGCGAAAGCATCTGACCTTGGGCTTGAAAGGTTAGTCGACCGATCCCTTGGTCAGTGACGCAGTTTCAGCCGGCTTTGCCGACGCTACGCACGGCGGTGCTCTGAGCTCCTCCGGACCAGAAATCTCCGCGGTTCTCGATCAGCGTGTCGCGAAGATTATCCTCGCTCATTGGCTTGCCGAAGTAGAAACCTTGGAGATAATCGCAGCCCATCTCGCATGCGAGCTGCGCATGTTCTTCGGTCTCGACGCCTTCGGCAACCACCTGCATATCCAGGCTTTTCCCGATTCCGATGATGGAGGCTGCCAGCCGTCTGCTGCTCGGGTTCTCGACGATGGGCTGGATGAAGTGGCGGTCGATTTTCAGGATCGACGGACGGATCTCGAGCAGGCCGCTGACCGATGCATGGCCCGTGCCGAAATCGTCGAGAGCAATCCCCACGCCCAGTTCATCAAGTTCGTCTATGGTCCAGCGGACCACATCGCCCATCCGGTCCAGATAGACCGATTCAAGGATTTCAACCGTCAGCCTTTCCGGTGCAATCCCGGAGCTCTTGATGTCATGGATGAAGGTCGGATCCGCAAGCCGTGCCGCGGACACGTTTACCGCGACGCGCGGCAGGTCGACCCCGGCCTCATCTAGATGGGTCAAGGCCCCATGCACGCTGGCAAAGATGATCTCATCAATCCGCTTGAGAATCCCGATTTGCGCCGCGGTATCGAGAAACGCAGCCGGCGCCAGAATGCCCTTGGTGGGATGACACCACCTGACGAGCATCTCCGCATAGGCGATCCGGCCAGTCCGGGCATCAATCAGAGGCTGAAAGTAGGGGATAAATTCACGCCGCTCGCAGGCGAGCAGCAGGTCCGACGCAAGTTGCTTGGTTGAAATTGATTTGGCATGCATCTCTTCGGTAAAGAATGACCATCGCCCCTTCCCCTGATCCTTCGCGTGATAAAGCGCCGCATCAGCATCTGCGACGACCTGTTCAGGGTTTGCCATGCTTGCCTTGGCAATCGCCACACCGACACTCGCGCTGCAAGCGGTTGATTTACCATCGAAACTAAAGGGCGCCTGCATCCGCTGAACGATTTCGTCGGCCAGGCTGCTTACGTTGAGGGCACTCTTACCAAGCGGCTTGAGGACGACGTATTCGTCACCGCCGAGGCGCGCAACGAGGTCGGATTTCTCAGTCAACTCCTTTAGCATTTTGGCGACGGAAACCAGCAACCGGTCACCGGCATCATGCCCAAGCGTATCGTTGACGAATTTGAAACGATCCAGGTCGATGTAAAGCACGGCAAACTCCGCGCCATGCTCCTTCAGGTTCTCGATCCAGGTCTTCAGCTCGACCTCGAAATGCCTGCGGTTGGAAAGGCCGGTCAAGGCATCTTCGTTTGCATCCTTGGCAACCGACCTGGCAAGCCGATGGAGGCGCACATTCTCCTTCTCAAGCCGATGAACCTTTTCAACGGCCCTCTCATAACTCTCCTGATCCGGTACCGAGGCATCCAACACCTCTGGCTTCGTGGGCTCGGCGCGTTCTTCTTCCAACTCGATGATCGAGCAGAGCCACCAGTGATTCCCCGTCTCGGGATCCGAAAGATGCGTCCAACTCATACGCTGCCAATAGGTCTCGCCATTCTTCCGGTTGTTGAGGGCCTTGGTCGAAAAATTCTCCCAGTTCATGAGCTTTTCGATGATGTAGAGGTGAATGCCCTGCTCCAGGTCGGCACCGATCAATATGGTGCCACGTTGCCCCAGGGCCTCATGCTCTTCATACCCGGTAATCCTGGTGAATGCCTTGTTGCACCACTGGAACTCCATGATCGCTCCGTCGTCGTTCGACGCCAAAGCAAGTGCAAGGCCTTCGGAGCACTTTTCGTTGATCTGATTGAGTATCTGCGCAGGTATCACAAGTCGGGCCCAAATCGTTCCGCTCACCTATCGCACCCAAATTAGTAGGAACGGTTAAACCGCAACTAAGCACCGGTTTTATTTATAGAAAATTGAATAGATTAACGAATGACCATCCAATTCGACCGCTTGACAGGAAGTACCAGACGGGCCATGGCACCGTCATTGGGAACTGAAAACCACCCCATCTCGTCGACCGAAAACCCGTTGACTTTCAACGCCGAAACCTCGTGAGACCATCGCGCGTTCCAGACCCCGGCCAACGTCATCCCTTCCCCGTTGACCACCGATTTCAAGATCGTTTTTGCGTTAACGTTCTCGCCCGTTTCAGAGCAATGCCTCTGGGGTGGCAAAACATACCGGGCTTGGATGTCTGGCCAACCCGGCGATCAGAGGACGCCCACAACTTGGTCATTCGTCTGGAGATTCTGAGATCGTCGACTGACGGGGTTGCGCGCCACCTGATCCCATGGGCGCTGATGTAAGGCAGGCTCTCGGGGCTCATTCGGCGCTTTCGCTGCCCATACGAAATCGGGCATATCGTCAAAAGCCAGAGGAAGCAGAACGCGCCCGTCGTCGGAGACAAGAACTTGGAAAATTCCACAGAATACAAGGCGCATGCCGCAGCGATCACTGACCTTTTCACGGCCACCTTCACCACGTCCGAAGGCGTGGAGGAAGGTGCGCTGATCGGGGAATTGACCTGCCGCCTGATGGCGGAAACACCATTGCAGGATCTCCGGGTTTTCACTGCCTGGAACGGTGGTGAACTGGACAGCGCCATCATTTTCTCGCGCCTCATTTTCGAGAGCGACAACCGCACGGTTTTTGTTCTCGGTCCGGTCGCGGTGGCGACCAATCGGCAGGGCCAGAATATCGGGCAGAGGTTGATCACCCATGGCCTCGAGGCGCTTCGGACCGAAGGCGTCGATCTGGTGGTCACTTATGGCGATCCAAACTTTTACAAGCGCATCGGTTTCTCGGCCATCACCGAGGAAGATGTGCCCGCACCTTTTCCCTTGCAGTACCCTGAAGGCTGGCTGGGTCAGTCTCTCGACGATATGCCTCTGACGCCACTCAATGGGCCGTCACGCTGCGTACCGGCCTTCAACGATCCAGTTTTCTGGTAGCCGTCGACATCCACGATCCGGTGCGAGGGAGACGTTTTTCCGATTGCTTCGGTGTCGTCAAGCGTCACAGCATTCCTGACCTTCTCGGCATTGGCAAGGTTTCACCGAGCACAGGCTTTGCCGAGGATCTCTCTAGTTTACCGCCTCGAATTCGCGCATCTACCTTGCCCGAACCAACCGGTCGGGCAAGGTATTCTTGGCCATTAGGTCATCATTCACCCACAGCCTGGTGAGAGGCGGTTGCGCGCTTGAGAAAGCGCCGGTTGATCGGGCTGTGCGGTTTCACCGCCAGTCTTTCAGAGGCCATGGCCTCCGCAACCCCACTCTTGCCCGATCGCACGGCTGCTTCGGTCAAGGTCCAGTCGATGATGTCACGCTGGGCGTGGCTCCCCCCGAAGGAATTTGCGACATATCTCGCCGGATGAAGGATATCGACCGTGTCGTCGTAGCGGCCCTCCCAGAATGCGCGGAAGCCCTGGATCAACGGAAGACCCGTGGCCTGCGCCCAGCGGGCAGTTTCACCGCCACTCTCACCAGCGGATCGGTACTGATCCAAGATCCGGCTCACCTCGTCTTCACGACCAGCGCCCAGATAAGACATGACTGCGTGCCAGTCGTTGAAGGGGTAGAGCTTTCCATCCGCATGCGCATCCCAGCACTGTGCCACCTCGGTCCAGCGATCACCGACATCATGCCCTTCCATATGTAGCCGCCACAGCAAGGCTGAGGCATCCACCAGATCAAGCGCAACTTGACTTTCGTCGCCACGGATCCGCGCATCGTAAAGCTCAATCACGGTGTCGGATTTGCCGACGTCCAGATGGTAGAGCGCGTTATGCCACCAGTTATGCACCTTGAAAAAATTGTCATCGCCAGTCCAATGCGGCTCGCGCGAGGCCATCCATTCAATGCCGTCCTCGGCACGGCCCTGCATCTCAAGGACATGCGCGACCGCGTGGTGCGCCCAGCAATCAAGTGGCTCGCGCTCGGTTGCCTCGCGACCGACGGCCTCGGCCCGGGCATAGTCTCCGGCCTCTTCCAGACCGAAGGAATACATGCCCAGAACGACGGAGTATCCCGGCTGATCTTCGGACCATTTCGGCAGGACTCGCGCCACCCGGTCGCGCAAGTTACGCGCGTTCGCGCGGTAGAAATCCATCAGGTGGCCCGCCTGCAGGCCAACGATATCATGCGGGAATTCGATGTTGTGGCGGTCAAGCTGAACCGCGGCATCGGTCCAGTTGTTGCCCAACAGGGCCTCCAGTGCCGCAATGTGGGACATCTCGTTTTCGGTCTTCGCAAGGGGCGTCACCGTCTCCAGAATAGACTTGGCCTCGGCGGTTGCCTCGGGTTCTGTCGCCAGGCCAAACAGATAGGCCTTGAGAATATGTGCCATTGCAAAATCGGGCGCGGCTTCAATCGCCTGATCCGCCAGCGCCACCGGATCGCCCCGATAGATGTTGAATGCCCGCACCGCGGCGTCGAAATGCTCGATGGCGGTCCCGTCGACCCCGTTCGCGTTTGCCAAATACATACTGTCTTTCATCATTTCCTCCATGAATGGCTAACTGAAATTCGTAATCTATCCGCCCGGGTCACAAATCCTCGGGCGTGTCCAAGGCAATACTGGTTTTCGTTCACATCGGGCAGTGTACCCGTTGGTCGGTTGGTGGTGTTTTATTTTTTCACAATAGAAACAATATTTTGATCGACCTCCCGCGATGGAAAACACTATTGGCAGAGCGAGATGCGATCTGCAACTGGACCATTGGTACAGTAGTTGTGGTAGAGTTTTGCCGATAGGGCCAGAGGACGAGGACGAAACGTGACCAAGCCGACCCCGCAGACCAAAGAGCACATCCTCGTGGCCGCCGAAACTGCCATCCTGGCGAAAGGGTTTTCTGCAACCTCGATTGATGAACTGATTGCCGAGGTGGGCATCTCCAAGAGCGGTTTCTTCTACCACTTCCGCGACAAGACGACATTGGCCCGCGCGTTGCTTGAACGCTATATCGAGCAGGATGCCGAGGTCATTGATGATGTATTCACCGAAGCTGACGACCTCAGTGAGGATCCGCTGCACAATTTTCTGATCGCCCTCAAGCTCCTTGCGAAGGTGTTCGACGACCTGCCAAACGGCCATCCCGGATGCGTGGTGGCATCTGTTTGTTACCATGAACAGCTTTTTGACCAGGAAGTGCGCGATCTCAATGCAAAGGCGTTGCTGTTCTGTCGGGCACGTTTTCGCGAGCGCATCGACAAGATCGCGGACCGATACCAGCCACGGATCGACATCAATCTCGACGACCTCGCCGACATGCTATCGGGCGTCGCAGATGGCGGCATCATCCTGTCCAGGGTATTGGGCGACAGATCCCTGCTGCCCAAACAGTTGCTTCTTTACCGCGACTTCATACGTCTGGTCTTCGATCCTGCCTGATGGTCTGTGGTACCTGATCTTCGGTCACCCTTGTCACGAAAAGAGGATAGTATGGCTGCGCCAATACGCGAAACCCAAGAGATAACGGCGGCGCTGGATGATCTTGCGCATTGGTTGATCCAGCAGGGGCTTGAAAACACGCCCGTCGAGGTCTGGCTTGAGGCGTGCTGTAACCGGTTGGTCACGGCCGGCATACCCTTGCAGCGCGTGAACGTTACCATGCAAGCGCACCACCCCGAGATCGGCGCTGTCGGTTTTCTCTGGCACCGCGGCGGCCACAATGAACGAGAGGACTTTGAGCGCACAACAGAAGTACAGGAAGATTTTCTGCGCAGCCCGATTTACTACCTGCTGAGCAAGAATACGGAAGAGATCCGGCAAAATCTGACAGTGCCGGACCCGGTATTGAATTTCCCGATCTTCGATGAGTTCCGTGCATATGGCGCCACGGAATACTTTGCCGCGAAGAGACTGTTTCTTCGTGACGACAGCACGGCCCTCGAAGACCCGCTGCAATCTGAAGAGGGCGTGGTCATCTCCCTGACGACAGATGCACCCGATGGTTTCTCCGACGCCCATCTTGATGGACTACGCGAGATATTCGCACCCCTTTGCCTGACCCTCAAATCCGCGGCAAACCGGCAGATGGCCGAAGATATCACAGCCGCCTACATGGGCCGCGATGCAAGCAGAAGGGTCCTGTCCGGTGATATCACCCGCGGATCGACACAAACGATCCCGGCGGTGATTTGGTATTTCGACTTGAAGGGGTTCACCAAACTTTCGGAAGCGATGCCCGGCACCGCGGTTATCGACATGTTGAATGACTACTTTGCCGTGGTCGTTGAGGTTGTTGAGGGTCACGGGGGCAATGTCCTGAAATTCATGGGTGATGGCCTGCTGGCAATCTTCGACATGGATCAGGTTGCCAACGCGCGGCGGGTCGCCATCGAGGCCGCTCTGCAGTTGCGCGATACGTTTATCTCCGTGAACGAACGGCGCGAGGCTGACGGATTGACGACCACAGGCTTCACCCTCGCTCTGCATGCGGGTGACGTTCTCTACGGGAATATCGGTGGCAAAACCCGGCTTGATTTCACGGTGATCGGCCCGGCGGTCAACACCACCTCGCGCATCCTGGGCATGTGCAGCGCCGTCGATCAGGCCATCGTGATTTCCGCCAAGGTGGCCGCTCCGATGTTGGAGACCATTCCAAACCTGGTCTCACTCGGCCAATATCGCCTCCGCGGTGTGCGTGACCGTCAGGAGCTTTTCACACTAGATTAGACATGACCGCGAACCAATCGAAAGAATTCATCAGAACTAATCTCTATGCGTCGCTATCGTCAGGACCTATTTTAACGCCATGGAACATTTGGCCAAACTCACCAACTGGATGATCAATGACGGCCGCCGCTCGGGCGATCCGGTCAAGGTCGTGTCGCATTTTTGCGCGTCGCTGATTGACGCGGGGGTGCCGCTCTGGCGCGCCAATATTGGCCAACGTTTCGCCAATCCCCTGCTCATTGCATGGGGTGTCGTCTGGAAACCTGAGGAAACCGAAACCTATGACGTCACTCATGAAGTCACATTGACGGACAGCTACGTGGGCAGTTCTTTCGAATACATCCTGGAAAACAGAAAACCCCTGCACAAAAGCCTGCGCCAGCTTGACCCGAAAACCGACCACATCTCCTACCTGGAATTCGCCGAGCAGGGCGGCACGGATTATTACGCCACCCTGCTCTACTATGGCGATGAATCGCTCCACGGCTGTACATTTGTGACGCAGGATCCGAACGGGTTCTTGCCGCAGCACCTAGAGATGATCGAAGCGGCATTGCCGGCCCTCTCCTGTGCGCTTGAACCCGTGACCATGCGCAAATCATCCAAAGGTCTCTTGCGCACCTATCTCGGGGATGGGCCGTCCGAGGCCGTTTGGAACGGCACGATCAAACGCGGGGAACGCACAACGATCGAGGCCGTCGTCATGTTCTGCGATCTGCGCGGCTTTACGGCAATGTCCGACAACGCGACCGAAGAACAGGTTTTTGAGGCGTTGAACGGGTATTTCGACCTGGTGGTGCAATCCGTCGAGGATCATGGCGGCGATGTGCTCAAATTCATGGGCGACGGCATCCTGTCGATTTTTCCGATTTCAGATCATGTTGGGCGGGCTGAACAGTGCAGAAACGCGGCGCGCGCCGCACAAGACTCGCTTGCCGGCCTTGATGCGCTCAATGTCAATCGAAAGGAGGCTGGTCTACCGCCTTTGGATTTCGGCGTCGGGATCAATGTTGGGCAGGTCAGCTATGGCAATATCGGCAGCCCAGGCAGGTTGGATTTCACGGTCCTTGGCGGTGCGGTGAATGTTGCCAGTCGGATTGAAGGGTTGACCAAGACAGCAGGCCACCAAATCTTGGCCACGTCCGCTGTCGCAGATGCGGCGCCTGAGTTGTTTTCGTCATGTGGACCCCACGCGATACGTGGCCTCGCTGATCCGATGGAA
Organism: Roseovarius sp. MMSF_3359; assembly: GCF_030733385.1. GTDB lineage: Bacteria > Pseudomonadota > Alphaproteobacteria > Rhodobacterales > Rhodobacteraceae > Roseovarius. The sequence goes on from NZ_JASHJC010000013.1 coordinate 85,651, forward strand.
TTGTTCACGCCTATTGACGTGTCTCATTAGGCAGAGGCGGACGATCCAGGCAAACGTCAGGTGACCGGTCCCCGCGAAGACTCTAGGCTCAAGGCGCCATCATGGCTATGGTGCAGCATGGACACTGCAAACACCGACGTATCATTTTACAAGAGTTTAACCACCTATTCCGATTTCGCAGAATTGTCCGATTCCGGGAGTTATTCACCATTGCCAGATGATTGGTGGATCGGAACCTCGGATGTCAGGGGATCGACCAAAGCTGTCGAAGATGGACAGTACAAGACGGTCAACATGATCGGTGCCGCGGTCATTTCCGCCCAGATCAACACCCATCGTGGCGCGTCATTCCCGTATATTTTTGGCGGAGATGGCGCAAGTTTCGCCATCCCGCCCTCCTGGAAAGACCGTGCCAGCGATGCGTTGGCTGCGGTGCGGCTTTGGGCGCATGAGGAATTCGGAATGGAGTTGCGCGTCGGCATGGTGCCCCTTTCCAGGGTTCGCGCAGCGGGATTTGATGTGAAGGTCGCCCGCTTCCAGGCCTCGGAAGGCGTCGACTATGCGATGTTTTTCGGAGGCGGGCTCAACTGGGCAGAAATGCAAATGAAAGCGGGTGAACACGCCGTTCCGGAGGCGGCCCCTGGGTCGACACCAGATCTCACGGGATTGTCCTGTCGGTGGAGCCATATGCCCAGCAAAAACGGTGTCATTCTGTCGATGATCGTCATGCCAAAAGACGATGTCGCCTGGCCGAGGTTCACCCAATTCGTGTCTCGTCTTCTTGATCGGATAAGCCACCTTGAGGCGAACGGCCATCCTGCGGGGAATGAGCCGCCCGGTATTTCATGGCCGCCCGCCGGGGCCACCCTTGAGGCGCACGCCCAGCGCGGGCAAGGGTCTTTGGGCAAAGCGCGTCGAAAGGCACTGTTCGAGAGTTTTTTGGCCTGGGTCCTCATCAAGACCGGCTTGAAAGTCGGAGGTTTCGATGCCCGCAGGTACCGCCGCATGGTCGGCGAAAATGCCGATTTTCGCAAGTTTGAAGACGGGCTGAAAATGACGCTGGATTGCGACAGCGCGACCGAAGCAGATTTGCGGTCTTTGCTCGAAGACGGCGCAAAAGACGGCATTATCCAGTTTGGCCTCCACACCCAGTCCGAGGCCATGCTGACCTGTATCGTCCCCTCTATCATGGAAGACAATCACGTCCATTTTGTCGATGGCGCCTCTGGTGGATACACGGCAGCCTCGCGGTTCTTGAAAACCTGACGTAAGTATTTGTCTTGTAAGGTAGCCGTGGTCACATGTGTTCACATCAAAGACGGTCGGAGCCTTTGAATGTCCGGTTTGGTTGATAAGGGGTCAACTTGTGCCTAAGCTGCCTTGGAGCGTTTCAGCGATGTTGGGAATGCAATAATGTTCAACCCCGCCGCAGTTTTATCTGCTGCTTTTGGCGATCATCTTGCTGAAACTTACCTGCAGGTCTTTCCGGATCAGAAACCGCAATACGCCGATTTCTTGAACCATATGGCGCGCGAGGCGCTTGAACATATCAGTAGGTCCGACGCCCCCTATCATAATTCAGAACATACGATGATGGTCACGCTGGTGGGCGAGCAGATCATCCGGGGGAAGCACAAAACGGACACCGTGGAGCCAGAGGATTGGGTGCATTACATCGTGGCACTTCTGCTCCATGACATCGGCTTTGCGCGGGGCGTTTGTGAGGGCGACATGGCCAAGGCGGTCGTTATCAACGATAAGGGAGAGCGTTTTTGCCCACCCCGCGGCGCCACCGATGCCTCCCTGGGACCCTACCATGTTGACCGGGGCAAGATCTATGCCCGCAACCGCTTTGCGGCGTGTGAAGTCATTAACCCGGAACGTATCGCGAGAGCCATCGAATACACGCGCTTTCCCGTGCCGGATGACCCGGCTTATGCCAGTTTGGACAGCGAACCCGCGCTGGTACGGGCCGCGGACCTGATTGGCCAAATTGCCGATCCTTACTATCTGCGCAAGGTAAGCGGACTATACAACGAGTTCCTGGAAACCGGCTTTGCAGAGACACTTGGATGCCAGTCTCCCATGGATTTGGTAGAGCTTTTCCCAAGCTTTTTCAGCGAGCAAGTAGAGCCACTCATTGGTCCGGCCCTTGAGCATTTAAGGCAAACCCCGGACGGCAAAGAAGTGATTGCAGAGCTCTACAATCGTGTGTCCGAAGCCTCTGGGCGCGACAACAAACTCGGACCGTTCGCGGGTCCTTAGAACTCGCGGCTTGGTGTCGCCGATGAACAATGTAACCTTGGTATGTTGAAGGCTAAGCCTCCTGCGTATGCGCAGCATTCGCCACAAGCCGCTTGGTGACGAGGCGCATCACCGACATCGCAAACTTGGGGTCTTCATACTGCAACCGCGCAAAGCGTTTCTCGTTGACCTCGTAAACAACCGTATCCTCCACGCACCGCACCGTCGCCATGCGCACCGCACTGCTGTTGAAGAACGCCATTTCACCAAAGATATTCCCCGCGGGCACAGTCACATCCTGCCCTTCAATTTCAACAAGGCCCTCGGCCAGATAATAGAGGCTGTCAACCGGATCGCCCTTTTCGAAAAGGACGTCGCCCGCCTGGATGTCGCGTCGTTTGCCATAGGCCATGGCGGCGGAGAAATCAGCCTCCGAGTCGTCCGTCATATGCGTCACCAACCTGCGCAGCGCGATGAGTTCATAGAGGCGATAGGCGTTGACGCAAAGCAAGACGACTTCAATCGCCAGAAGCGGCCAGATCTGAAACAGGGCGCTATAGATGATGAAGCAGACCGACGACAAAATCACCAGGACCCGCAGCCAGATCATCGAATTCATCGACAGTGTTGCCAACTTGAACAGAACAGCGAGCCAGCCAACGGCCTCAATCATGTAGTTTGTGGTGATAGATTCCATTGGCTTGCTCTCCTAATGCGCCTGTCGCGCCAATATACAGGTCAGGGTTTTGTTGTCGCGTCTATGCGGACATGTACGGGTTTAGTTAATGTTTGGCATTTGGTCTCACGGTCAGGATTATTTGTCTTCCAAATGCTTGTGCAAGGTATGGGCAATGAGGCTGCCATGACCAAAAAGCGCGCTGTGGCTGCGATGGCGCATGTTTTCCTGCGGCGGGTTCTTTATCAACCGCCAGCCCAGCCATAACGCGACGGATGCGAAGATGACGCTGCCAAGCGCCTGCCCGATCAAAACCCCCTGCGCCCCCATCAGGATCCCGCCGACGACGACAAACGGCCAGGTGCCCAGGGTGTGCTGTCCCCAACTCAACCACGTCGAATAAGACGGGCGGCCCAGCGTGTTGAATGACGCGCTTGCTACAAATACCGAGCCGCTAAAAAACGCGGACAGCGCCACCGGGAAGCAATAGAGGTAAATCAGCTCCCTCGTCAGGTTCTGGGCACTGAAGAGATCGGCAATCGGGCCACGGAGGGCAAACAATATCAGGGTGATGCACAGTACATAGATCGCCACAAAAGTGATGGCATCGAGATACGCGCGTCTGACCCGATCCACATGACCGGCCCCGAAATTCTGCCCGATGATCGGCCCGATGGCCCCCGATAGCGCCCAAATGACCGAAAAGGCAACGGGCGTCATCCGGCCGATCACAGCCATCCCGGCCACCGCCTCTGGTCCGAATTTTGACATTTCGCGGGTCACGATCGCCGTGCCGATGGGTGTGGCAACATTGGCCAAAACGGCGCGGCTGGCGAAATGGGTCACCGTCTGGAGGTCGCGCCAAAGCAGGCGCAGGCTTGGGCGAACGAACGCATTGTGCTTGCGCAAGGCCGGATAAAGGGCAAGCCCGAGCGTCACGAACCGCGCCGCCACCGTGGCCCAGGCAGCCCCTGGCAAACCCATTCCCAGGGCAAAGATGAAAATTGGGTCAAGCACCCCATTGGTCAGCGCCCCGAAGAGAGATGGATACATCGCCAGCCGATGCTCACCGTAGCACCGCAAAGACGCGACAGTCACCATGGACAGACCCGATACCCAAGTGAAGGGCACGACAATCCAGAGATAGGTTGCCGCCAGCTCCGCCACCTGTCCCGTGGCCCCGAGAAGGCCCACGAAGAACTCGACATTGATCAATAGAATCAAAGGAATGGCGATTCCGGTCAGCATCACGAGCATCGCCGTACTTGTGGCGTATTCGCGCGCCTCCAGCTCATCATCCTCGCCGATGGATCGCGACACCAAAACGCCTGCCGCGACCGACAGGCCGATATTGATCGCGCTGGTAAAGAACATGAGGGCGCTGGCATAACCCGCCGCAGCGGCCATTTCCTCGTAGCCCAGCATCGAGATGAATATCAGGTCAATCAGATCGACCGCATAGATCGCCATCAGGCCGATGCTGGCCGTAAATGAAGAGACCGAAACGTGACGCATGATACTGCCGGTCGTGTACTTCGCGGTTTTCCCGGTCGTCATCTCTGGTCTTTCGTAATTTGAACCGTCATCGGCAATAAAACTCTCTTGGGGCGCATAATTTCCCCGCTGCACACAACCAGTTTACAAAGATTAATCAAATGCGGGTAGCCTCGAGTTTCCGAGGCCCCAAAGCCGCTCGACCTCTTCCATTAGCTCAGAGAAATCCTTCGCGGTGAAGGGATGATCAAGTCAATACCGGCTCAACGCCGGCATTCGCTCTGCAGTGTAGCACCGTGGCCCCGCCTCTGAGCTAAAATTCTCTGGGGGCTTGGCGGATCAGGGGTTTCGTCATGGACACGCCCGACCTACCCTCCATTTGCGCTTTCGAAATGCCAATTAGATCCAACAAGGGCAAAGATGCTCCAGATGCGACATCTGTTGTTTGCGACCCTTGGATAAATACTTTGAGGAACGCTTCCCCGCGTTTATCATGCAAAAGGGCGTTCCCGTCGGGCAATGCCGGTTGAACAGTGCTATTGACGTCGAAGAGAGATCCAAAGTTGGACACTCCTGACCAGCCGACCTCCGACTCGGCGATAAGGCGGACCTTTTATGTGCCGCAGCTACGCATCGCGTCGGGGCTGATCCTTTTCACCTTTGCCATCACCCACTTCATCAATCACGCTCTGGGCTTGGTCTCGCTTGATACCATGCAGGCGGGTCAGGACATCAGGGTGTGGGTGACGCAAAGCGCGGCGGGAACGGCGCTGCTGATTACGGCCGCGACAGTTCACTTCGTGCTGGGCATCGCGAAATTCATCGGAACGCGCACCTGGCGACTCGGAAGACGGGATTTCATTCAATTGATCTTCGGGCTTCTTATCCCCCTATTCCTGATCCGTCATGTGCTCGGCACCCGCGGCGTTCAAGAGATGTTTGGCATCGAGGCCGACTATACCTATGCCATGTGGGCCATGTGGCCGAATGAGGCGCTGTCGCAGGCCTTGCTGATGACGCTTGTCTGGGTTCACGGCTGTATCGGCATGCATCACTGGCTGATCGTCCGAGCTTGGTACCGCCGGTCACTCTGGCTCTGGTACGGGTTGGCGGTGGGCATACCCGCATTGGCCTATGCAGGCTATGTCGCCGCAGGCCGGGTCAGTGCGTTGCAGTCAAGCTATTCCAACCCGTTCTCGGCAGAGCAATATGCGACGTTCGTGTCGACGCTTCAGGCGACCAACACAGTTTACTACGCCATCCTCGCGGGCGCCTTGGGGATATGGCTGCTGCTGTTGACGAGGCAGCGTTTTTCCGGACGCGTTATCGTCACTTACGCCAATGGCCCCATCATCCCGGCATCCCGAGGGCTTTCAGTGCTGGACATCAGCCGGATCAATCGTGTCCCACACGCCTCGGTCTGCGGCGGGCGGGCACGATGCTCCACTTGCCGCGTTCGGGTGATCGAGGGCCACGAGATGTTGCCTCCGCCAACCGAGATCGAAACCACGGTGCTAAAGCGGGTCGCAGCGCCGGCAAATGTCCGGCTGGCCTGTCAATTGCGCCCGACCGCCAATCTGACCATCTCGACGCTGATGCCGGGCAACATAGACGCTACGCGCGGGGTCGCGATTGATCGCTACCATTGGGGCGTCGAACGGGACGCAACGATCCTGTTCTGCGATCTGCGCGGATTTACGAAGATGTCCGAGGGCAAGCTATCCTACGATGTGGTTTTTCTCCTGAACCAGTTCCTCGGTCGGATGGCCGAGGCCATTCAGGATTCCGGCGGGTATGTCGACAAGTTCATGGGCGACGGGATCATGGCGATCTTCGGGATGGAGACGTCGATTCAAGACAGTGCGGTTCGCGCGATCAAGGCTGCACGGGCGATGGGCGGCGTTCTCGACGGACTCAATCAAAGCCTGCAAGAGGAACTTCCGGAGCCGCTTCAGATCGGGATCGGGTTGAATACCGGACCCGTGGTTCTGGGCCGCATCGGGGCGGGTCACAGAACCGACGCCGCGGCGCGTATCACGGCACTTGGGGAAACGGTGAACACGGCAAGCCGCCTGGAGGGGCTAACAAAATCGATGGAAGTACAGATCATCGTCTCAAACACAACGATTGCAGCGTCAGGTCTGACCCCCGGCGACAAGATGGCGCGCCAGAGTGTCGATGTCAGAGGGCTCAGCCAGCCGATCATCGTCTACACCGTCAAGCGGGCAACCGACCTGCCCTCTTCGGAAAGCCCCTGACCTTGCGCGACGGGTCAACCCAGCCCCCAACACCATTGGCACGGTCGTCTTGCGAAACCATATGGACCACCTGTAGCTCCAGGGCGATTTGGACAGATTCAACCAATTGTCCAGTTAACCAAGAACAAATCTAAACGTATTCGGGTAAAGTTTTCCGAAATATAAAGGGAAAACTTTAGACGTTTCTTTCGTTTCTTGGAGTGAACATGGCAGCGACGCCAGAATATGCAGCCTTTGCCTTGGGCCTTAGCTTCGCAGCCACGCTTGAAAGCAGCAGGCACGGGCGCTGCAAAACTGACGAGGCAAAGACAACCTCATCCGCAGAAAGCGCCTTCCTATTTTGCGCCGCATTTCACCTTCTACGAAACCAACCGTCGTGCACCATCCACAGTGTCGAGGGGGCCGACATGAATTGCGGACCCAATGCTTATGAGAACGGCACATGAGGGATGCGCCAAACTGAAAAACGAACTTACTGTTGACCGATTGACCGAGGTCAACAGCCAAACCGGGAAGAGAGGGCGAGCTCCATGAGGACGTCACCAAAGAGACTTTTTGAACTAGTTACAAATATTTCGGGCGTCCTTCGCGATCTGGAACAGATGGGAATCCGTCTGGAGATTGGCGATGATTTCGCCAAGTACCGCACGTTGAGAAGCCAACTGCCAGATCGCGGGCCGATCTATCCGATGTTCGATGTCGCGAGTTCGTATATTGACGAGGGCAACGGGTTCTGGATCTGCGGGTTCGACCCCAGCGGCGAGCTGGTCCACACGCAGGCAGTACGCCTTCTCGATCTCGAGGGCGTTTCACTGGCCCAGCACCTGAATACCCACCGCCACAAGTACATCACCCCTGATTCAACCCCGGACCCAGATCTCACGTTTTATTCAGGCCCCCAAGCACTCCAGACGATCACGGGCAAAGTCTGCTACCAGGGCGAATTCTGGCTTCGTGCCAGCGGTCTCGGCGGTCCGCGCAGCCACGGTGCGACGTCGCTGTTGTCACGCGTCCTGCTGGAGATCATGGTCGGCGCCTGGAACCCGGCCTTCGTGTTTGCGCTTGTCCCCCAAAGGCTTGCCGCCAAGGGCGCACATCTCCGCTATGGCTACAGCCATTGCGAACCCGGTCGCTGGCTGGGGCAGGACCAACAGGTAACGGAAGAAGACCATTTGATCTGGATGGGCGCCAAGGACATGGCAAATCTGCTCGCGCGGACACCACAGGGTGTTAGACGTCCGAACAGTGTTTCCAAGCTCCGGGTCGCCGGGCCCTCCACCAAGACAAAGCACCATCTGCAAGCGTGATGCGGCTTTCCGATGACGCCTGCAAAACAGACAAAGCTGTCGTGCCCGGCGGCTTGGCTTGCGGTACTGACGCGGAATTCGGGTCTACTCGACCTGGCTGAGCCGTTTCCCGAAACGGTCGTTTGGGGAGAGCGCAACAGTACGAAAGAAATGCAGGGTTCTCGGGTCAACGCCAACAGACACGATGCAAGTTCGGCATCGCGCCCTTTCGCTTGACGCGCGCCCCTTAGTTCTTCACTAAACGCAGGTCATAATTTTCAGCGGTGGCAGTCTTCAGCAATGGCCGACAAAATTCTCGAAAAAGTAAACGATATCGTAAACGATGGCGCGAGAAATCTTGTTGACCGGCGGGTCATTTTCGAGCTTGCGGTACTTGGTGTTCTGGCAAAAGAACATGTGCTGATGATCGGTCCTCCGGGGACGGGCAAATCGGCCGCGGTACGTGCCGTCGCCCAACGGTTTTCAGGCCGCCATTTTGAGTATTTGCTGGGCCGGTTTACGGAGCCAGCGGAATTGTTTGGTGCGCTCAGCATCGAGGCCCTTCGAGACGGGCGCGTCGAGGTGGTGACCGAAGGCATGCTGCCGGAGGCCAATGTTGCGTTTCTCGACGAGATCTTTCTGGGCTCGACCGCAATTCTGAACACGCTTCTCGGGCTGTTGAACGAGCGCGTCTACCGTCGCGGCGCACAACAGATTGACGTGCCGCTCTGGACTTGTTTCGCGGCCTCCAATGCCATGCCGGATGATCCCATGTTGGCGGCGTTTGCCGACCGGTTTCTGATGACCACCTTTGTTGATCCGGTCGGCCTCGACAACGTGGCCAGCCTTCTTCGGTCAGGCTGGTCGCTGACCCAGGCCGTGGCACCCTCGGACCCTGGCCAGGTCTTGACCGAAGCTGAAGTGCGGGACCTGGTTCAGCGCGTGCACGAGGTGGATCTTGACCAGATCATTGATCCCTTTTCGCAGATAGTCGGCAAACTGTCTGTCAGAGGCATCAGTTTTTCTGATCGCCGGATTGTTCGAGGTCAGAAGCTGATCGCCGCGGCTGCCGTTCTGGCAGGCCGACAACAGGCAACGCTGGCCGATTTGTGGCCGGTCGTCTTCATGGTGCAGGACCGCAGTTTGCAGGAGCAGGCCAAAGAGATTTTGGCGGAAGAGCTTCAACTGGCCGAAAACCCGGTTCTGGACCAGGCCGCCAAGACAGCCGCCTATGGCCCTGCCGCTTATGCCGCTGATCTTGCCAAATCCGCGCAGGAGCATCTCGACAACAAACCGCAGTTGCGCGACGACCCTTCCTTCGAGCCCTGGTGTATCCGTGCCGAGAGCATGATTGCCCGCATTGATGCCGGGTTCGCAGAAGAAATGCGCCCCGAAACGCTTGCTTTGGCACGGTCGGCCCTTGTCGCAGCAATCCGCTAGGATCGTGTCATGGATCTGGCGGTCAAACTTGTCGATGATAGGGTACCCGCCAGGCCCTGCGGGTTGATCGCCGATATCGGGTTTCTGACCAAACTCGCACCGCGTGTCGCCGCTTTGGACGGTTTTCTGCTGGCCCGCCAAAACGCGAAATTCATCCTCTATCATCCCCATGCAACCGATCCTGATCTGCCATGGTTGGGGGACGATATCATTTACCTGAACCGGTATTCCCACGGCCTCTATGGTCCCGCCGGATCGCGCCTGAACATTCCCGCTCATCTGCTTGCGCAATTCCGGGTCGACATCACCTCTCGCAAGGGGTTCAAGGGTGACCTGCTGATGATGTCGGGTGATGAGTTGAAGGTGGTGGACCTGTCACCTGCAATGCCCGTGCACCGCGTCGATCTGGATGCCACGATGGGGCAGGTAAATTGACCATCGCAGAGACCGGCAAAGCCGCAAACGCCATTGAACAGACCGCCCATCTCTTTCGGCAGATGGAAAAGCCCCTGAGAACGGTTTTGGAGGGGCTGCTGAGGGATTTTGATGGCTTTTCCGACCTTGTGACCCATCACTCGGAGCCCGGGTTGGGGCAATTCAGTGGCTATGAAGGCATCGAAAACCGCGGCGAGGTCGGTGATATACTGGCGTCTGAATGGGCAATCCACGATCTGGATCCGGTCGAATTCATGCGCCGTGTCGCGATGCAGGAAACCCTGTACCGCCGCAGGATACACGAGACCGAAACCCAGGGTCGTGCCATCTGCCTGATTGTTGATAGTGGCGCATGGATGCTGGGTCATAACCGGCTTCTGGGGCTTGGGGCGGTCTTCTGGCTTGCGGCGCAGTCCGCCAGGCAGGGCGTTGACTTCTGCTGGTGTCATACGGCCGATCCGGGCACCTGGCATCAAGGCCTCGAGCGCAGGCAGATCGAAACGTATCTGAGCACCGTTTCGCAGCATGAACTCGACCAGGACATGCTCGAAGAGATCGTCACCGGTCTACAGCCAACCGAGAAGGTAACGCGCGAATACTGGATCGTTGGGCCAACGCGCTTGGAGCATCAGGTCAACCTGCTCAATCTTCGCGCGGCGCTTCTCGCCGATTTGCCAAAGAACCACGAAAGTACCAATCAGGTCGCCAGTGCGCTCAGGCTCTGGACAAAGGGCACTCTCAGGCGCCTTGCCCAGATGCACTTTCCCGAGGACGGTTTATGCATCGGCGCCTTGCGCAGACCCTTCGCGCTGGATCTTTCGCAGTCGAACGTGACAAGGGATTATCTGGTCGACAATTGGGCGCCCCGGCACTGGCTTGAGCTGGACAATGGCAAGGTTGCAGTTCGGTGGCGAAACGGCCTGCTTCTGACAAACCACTTTTCCGCCGACAAGGCATCGGACCATTGGTTTCCCTTGCCGGAAGACGCACAGATTTCTGCGGTTTTCTGCGAAGGGTCCACCTTCCATCTGCTGTGGCAGTCTGCCGAGTACCAACCGCATCAACTGAAATACGCCGTGGTTAACCTGACCGGCAACGACCACGAACCCAAGGTCCAGGAGGTCCCGGTTCATGCAAAGCTGGACGATTTCGCATTCGGTGCAACCGCATTGCCGTGGCAAGACCTGGGGTATGACAATCGCGAAGATGGCGCGTTAGCGGTTATTGATCGTCTGGGACAAAGCAGAACCATCAACCTGAAAACCGGTCTGGTGCGGCATGATGCGGAGCAGCCAACGCTCCTTGCGCGCGACGGCAGTAGCCAGCTATGGGCGGTTCCGATGGGCGACCCCCGACTGGGCGGTGAGATCTTGCAGTCAACAGCCGGTCATCCCTATCGGAACCTGACGATAAGGCTGGAGGATCCAGTGAATTGGACCTCGAACTTGCGCGACATTCGATTGGCAATCAGCGATATCGCCGTGCTGATGACTGAAGACGGCACACGTTATGTCATCCGCGACCGGCATGAAGAGATCGAGATGATCTGGCCTGACGGCCTGGTGCCACTTCAGGCGCTCGGCCCCAAGAAAGGTTTCGGCTATCATCCCTCCTCGGGCACCATCATCCAGTATCGCTGGCACGAGGGGGCGAAGCCGCAATTGCACCCCAAGAACCACAAAGGCCACAAGACCGGACTGTCGCATCTGCGCTCTTCGCGCATGGGGCGGTTTGCCTATGGCGTGGCGCTGGACGATGGGCAACCTCAGGAACTTGTGAGGTTGCGGCTTGGTGGCAAGGGGCCCGGGTTCGAGAGTATTTCCGTCGTGGACCTGATCGCGGAAGCGAGGACCGTATGGCTCAGCGATTGACCGCGATACGGCACCGCCGGAAGAAGCCCTTGCCGCCGCGCGAATGGGTTTGGCTATCCGTGGGCCAGTATGACGGCATTCTTCTGCCGGATGCCACCGGTCCAACGCAGGCGACGCCGCTCCTGCCATTTCTGAAAGGCATTACGGCGCTTTTTGAGACCCCTGTCGGGTTGATGGCGCTGTTTGAAGCGCCGATCGAACTCGACCCGGCGCAACTGGGATCAGCATTGCCGCTGCGCCGGAACGCGGCCGGCAGCTTGTCCAGTTACGCAGATGCCCCGCAAGCGGTGGCTGATACTCTCGACTGCTTTCTGGCAGGACAGCGTCACGTCATCGCGTCCAAGGAATGGGTTTCGATTGATCCCCTTGTCTTCTGGAACCTGGACGCCATCGGCACCGCCCGCTGTGACAGCCCGCCCTTGGCGAAGCGGCCCAAGATGGAACCGGCAAGCGCTGCCAAGCCCGACCCACGCATAAAAGCCACGATCGAGCGCACATCCGAATTGCAGATGGAAAGCGCCCGGATTTCCCAAACGAGTATTCGAAAGAGCGCAGTGATCGCCGACGGGGCGCGCCGCACGGTGAGATTTCTGTTCAAAACCTGCTTTACTATTGGCCTCATCCTTTTCGGGCTGGTCATGGTTCTAGGCCTGGCGAAAACGATCCTGACCGCTCCAAATCCGCAAGACGGCAGTTGGCTTTGGGCGGTGTTGCTGTTTCTGGCGTTGGCTTATGTTCTGCTCAGGATTTTCAGTGGCCCCGGCGGATCGGTGACCCGAATTCTTCGCGCCGGGCAACGGGGCGGGACACGGGACGGCCGGGCCGCGCGATCGGCCACGGCACCTGCCCAACGGCCCAAATCACCAGGACTTCTCGACAAGTTTCACGGCTGGCTTTTGTGGAACACGCCCGCGGGTGACAGCTTGCGGCGTGGCTTGGAGGGCCGCTTGAAGGAGATGGAAAAGCTGTTGAAGGCCGGGCACATAGATGAGGCGTTGAAGCGCGCCCTTTCCGCCGCGGCCAGCGAGCGCAAGAAGCCGCCTTCAATGGCGTCACGCCTGCCTGAAATCCGCTCAAACCTGGGGCTCAACTTCGGCCAAAAGGTCGATGGGCCGTCGATCCCGATCGGCATGAGCTCCTTTCAGGAAATGCGGCAAATGTACCTGGGTCTCGCCCGCGAATACGAAGCTAAGGGTGACCACGGGCGCGCCGCCTTTATCTATGACGAATTGTTGGGGGACTACGCCGCCGCCCTCCGGGTTCTGGAACATGCCAAGCGATACGAAGACGCGGCCAAGCTCGCGATGGCCCGCAACCAGAGTGGCGGTGACATCGTGTGCCTGTGGTACCTGGCAGGAAAGCGTGATGTCGCCATCGCGCTCGCCGAACGGTACAGCTGCTTTGACGTCCTGGTCCGTGCTGCGGAGAACAAGAACATCCAGGCGGGACAGTTCATTCGCAAGATCTGGGCCGAACGTCTGGTCCAGACCGGGGACATCGCGCAGGCGCTTCTGGTGTCCGACGATGTGCCGGGCCTCGAAGAGATCCGCCTAAGATGGCTGGCGCAGGCAATCGGGCAGGGTGAACTTGAAGACCCGGCCATTTTCCACCGCGCGTTGCTGGTCTTGCCCTGGCGGGCCGAGGTGGCTGACGGGGCCGCGATCGCCGATCCCGGGACCGTTGGCGCGGCGCTCGAAAGCAAGGTTTCGACGGTGCTCAATCCCTCGACCGACCCCGATGAACGGACCTCGCTCTTGGATCACCTTCTGGACGGAACCAGGAAAAAGGGTTGGCGGAGCGAGGTGTTGCAAAAGCCAAACATCAGCCGCCTCTGCGACAACATCATCCGGCAGACCATCACCGATGCGGTCCCGCTGACAAAGAAATCTCTCGAAGGTTACAGCGCCATTGCCCGGGCCGCCGGTCTGGGCCCCTTGGCGGCGGACCTGCGTCGCATCAAGCGTGCCCAACCGACCGAAACCGCACCGGGGAACGCATTGCTGTTGCCGCCTGTATCATTGGCACAGCCCAAGTGGTGCCATCTGGCCTGTTTGCCGCGCGGGCGGGTCTTGGTCGGCGATCCATCCGGGACGGTGCGCATTCTGGCGCCTTCCGGCAAGATCGAATGGGCGGATCAGGTCACGGACCTGGCAGGGTTTGTGCGCATCCGAACCGGGCGTTTCGTTATTCTGGTTCTCGGCCATGAGGCGCATGCCCGCCGTATCCTCATGCTCGACACGTTGCGCCACACTTACAGAAAGCTCGGCAACCTGCCATTGGAAGCGTGGCACAGCGAAAGCAATGAACACATCTGGATGGTCAAATCCGGTCGCCGTATCCAGGCACTGTCGGTGGTTGCCTTGTTCAACGAAGAGGCTCCTGAATTTCGGGAAAGCTGGGGCGTTACGATCAACGAGGATGTTGTGGTTCTAGGTTTTGTCCGGAACGACAGCGTGATCGGTTGGTACTTTCAACGCCGCGAGGGTGCGGCCGGGTTCGGATTGATCGAGTATTGGACCGCACCGACAAGAACGCTCAGCTTCTCCACCTATTTTCTTGTTCCCCCGGGCGAAAACGAGCGCGGAAAAACGAACATCTACACCGAACCGACAGCCCTCAGAGGTACAATTTTTTCGTATTCCGGCAACACCGCAGGCAAGGCGATCCATACGAACCTCAGAGCGTATACATGGGATAATGAAAGAGCCTTGAAGTCCGACCATTTTCGGTTTCTGCAGACGCTTTCCAACCCTGCTCCGATCCGCTCCTACGCGATGGGCCCACTGGTGATCGAAAGCTCGGGCGCGTTGATCCCGTCATTGCGCCTGCTCCGTCAGGGAACGGAAACATTTGTTCGTCTGGAACGAAGCTCCTGGCGTGCATCGGATGCGGCGCCCAACGGCAGGACCTGGGCGATCATTGATAACGAACATCGCGTGATCCTGATTGAACCGGGGAAAGCCACCAGCCGGATTGTTTCTTAGACGATCTTCAACCTGAATGTGCCAGATCCGGCTCGGTGCAAACGTGGTTGTCAACGACGGATGCGATACCCCAGGTCGAAGGGCAAAGTTCTCCGTATCTTTCGCCATGGGGCAGCTCAGCACGATCTGACGGGCGAAGTGGGCGGCGGCCTCCACCAACCCAGCACAACCAACATTTGAGACGCACGAAAACGCCGCGTTTCGACCCGGCACTCTTTTCCGTCGTCCGCCGGTCTCCTCAGCCAACAACGCGGTTCGCGCCATCAATCGTGCCAAGGGCTGCGTACATGTCGGGGCGGCGATCCCGAAACACACCCCAAGAGAGGCGATAGTCGCGTACCGCCTGGAGATCGAATGTCGCGGTCAGGTAAGTCTCATCCGTGCGGTTTGCCTCGGCGACTTTGGCACCGGTATGATCCGCTATGAAGGATGAGCCATAGAAGGTCATTTCGGTCTCACCATCCTTTTCCGATCCAATCCGATTTGAAGCGACCAGCGGCATGATGTTCGCCGCGGCATGACCTTGCATCGTGCGCTGCCAATGGGCGGCACTGTCCAGATCGGGATAATGCGGCTCGGATCCGATGGCGGTCGGGAACATCAGCACCTCGGCGCCCATCAATGCAAGGGACCGTGCGGTTTCGGGAAACCACTGATCCCAACACACCCCGCATCCCAACCGGGCATAGCGCGTATCGACCACCTGGAACCCGGTATCACCGGGCGTGAAATAGAACTTCTCCTCATAGCCCGCGGCCTGCGGGATGTGGGTCTTGCGGTAGTTGGTCAGTATCTCGCCGTCAGCATCTATCACCGCCAGCGAGTTGTAATGCGCGAGACCCGCACGCTCGAAATAGGAGATTGGCAGGACCACGTTCAGCCGTCTGGCCAGATCGCGAAAATGCTGCACCAAACGGCTTTCCTGCAATGTGCTGGCCAGAGCCAGGTGCCTCGCCGAGATCTCGAGACAGAAATAGGGTGTCTGGAACAACTCCTGCAGCAGGATGATCTGCGCGCCATCCTCGGCGGCGGCGGTGACGATATCCTCGGCTTTCTGGATGTTTTCATCCTGGTCCCAGGAACAGGCCATCTGGGTGGCCGCGATGGTGACATTCGACATGACAATCTCCGTTCGGCCCCGGTAGGTGGCCGGTCATTCAATTTGCAAAGCAGGTGCGCGGCACACACGGCACCGCGCGGTCAGGTCAGTTCATCAGTTTCGTCCAGACCCGATCATAAAGTTCGGTCGATTCCGGGCTGCAGGTCGGGATGAACTCAGGTGCCGGGGCATCTGCAGGCGGGGTCATTTCCGGCGCGCCGGAAAGATCCGCGTCCACAAACGCCTCCGACCCCTTGATGCCATTGGAATAGCGCGCGTAATTGGTGATCATCGCCGCATTTTCCGGTGCCATCACGAAGTTAATGAAATCCTTGGCGTTTTCGATGTTCTGAGCGCCTTTGGGAACTGCCAGGTTGTCCATCCAACCGGTGAACCCTTCCTTGGGATAGACATAGCGCAGCGATGGCTTTTCATCGCGGGCGCGCATGGCATAGCCGTTCCAGCTCATCGATACGACTGCCTCGCCAGAGACAAGCGGTTCCTTGGTCTCGGAATCGAAGCTCTTGACCCATTCTTTCTGGGTTTCCAGCAAGGCCAGCACTTTCTTCATGTCCGCGGGGTTGTCATTGCAGCGCGGCAGATCAAGATACCGCAGCGCCATGTTGATGACATCATTGATGTCGCGCAGCATGTTGATCTTGCCTTTGACCTCGTCCGACGGGTCAAACAACACCGCCAACGTGTCGATGTCGCCGGTCACGATCTCGGTATCGACAACGAAGGCGGTCGACCCCCAGGCCCAGGGCGCGGAAAATTCCCGCTCAGGATCCCAATAGACTTCACGCCACCGCTCATCGACATGTTCAAAGTTCGGCATCGCGTGCACGTCGATCTGCTCGACCATGTTTTCGGCGATCAGGATCTGCATTGTGCCGTCGCCCGGCACGATGATGTCATATCCGCCGGCCCCTGCACGCAGCTTGGAGATCATGGTTTCCATGCTGTCATAGGTGTCGATATGCACATCGACGCCAAATTCCGCCTCGAACTTCTCGACCAGATCGGGCGGCGTGTATTCCCCCCAGCTATAGATATAAAGGTCCCCCTCGGCGGCGGCGGCAGAGGCCAGCGTCGATGTTCCCAGAGCCAGAATGGCCATGCGGGTCAGGTTCTTCAGAATCATGGTTAGTCTCCCTTGGTAGATCAGGTTTTGGTTTTGCGGCTGAGCACCGCGGAAATCAGGACAAGGATGGATGAGGCCGCGATCATCAGGCTCGACACCGCGTTGACCTCGGGCGTGATGCCAAGGCGCAGCATGGAATAGATATGAACCGGCAATGTGGTGGCACCGGGTCCGGCAACCATGGCCGAGATGATGAAGTCATCCAGCGAGATGATGAAAGCAAGCAGCCACCCCGAGATGATCCCGGGCATAAGGATCGGCAATGTGATCCGGCGAAACGCCATCATCGGACGGGCAAAGAGATCGCGCGCCGCCTGCTCCAGCCCGGCATCCATCGACGCCAAACGCGCCCGGATCGGCAGATAGGCGAAGGGGATGCAAAAGACGATATGGGCCACGATCACCGTCATCAGCCCCAGCCGGAAACCGATCGTCGCGAAGAAGATCAGCGTGGCGATGGCCGTGACGATCTCGGGGACCATCAGGGGGAAGTTGATGATGCCATAGGCCACTTCCTTGCCACGAAACCGCAGGCGCACGGTGGCCATGGCCGCCGCGGTTGCCAGCACGGTTGCGACGCTCGATGCGATGACGGCCACGGTCAGCGAATTCAGAGCGGCAGTCTGAATGCCTTCATTGGCAAAAACGGCCTTGTACCAACGCAGGGAAAACCCGTCGAGCTGGCTGATCGAGCGGCCCGAGTTGAAGGAATAGAGGGTCAAAAACGCGATCGGAGCGTAAAGAAACACCACTGCAACAACCGCCATCGTGCCAAAGCCGGGCAGGTTGCGGATATCCTTGTCGCGTCGATCCAGAAGCGCCATTACACCACCTCCGTACCGGCTTTGGCCGCACGACGGGCAGACCACATGAGCGCGATCAGTGTCAGCGTCATCAGCACGGTTGAAAGAGCAGCCCCAAAGGGCCAGTTGCGCGACCCCTGGAATTGCTGACCGATCAGGTTGCCAATCATGATGGTCTTGCCGCCGCCCAGGATGTCCGGGGCCAGAAAGGCACCGATGCCGGGGATGAAGACCAGAAGGCTGCCCGCGACAACGCCCGGCCGCAGGATCGGCAGAACCACGCCAACAAAGGCCTTCCACCGGTTGGCATGCAGGTCATAGGCCGCCTCAAGCAGACTGAAGTCGAACCGCTCGATCGCGGCATAGAGCGGCAGGATCATGAAGGGCAGAAAGCTGTAGGCAAGCCCCAGGCCAACGGCGAAGTTGTTATACGACAGCGGCAACGGGCCAGAGGTCAGGCCAATCGCCTGCAAACTGTCGTTGATCGGTCCTTCGTCGCGCAAGATGAGCAGCATCGCGATGGTGCGCACCAGAAGGTTGACCCAGTACGGCACCGTGACCAGCATCAACCAGAGTGTCTTTTGCCGGTCCGGGCGTGTGGCGATGAACCAGGCCGTCGGGATGCCAATGAGCAGGCAGAGCAGTGTCGCCACGCCTGCCTGCACGAGCGAGCGCACGAAAATGCGAATGTAGTCGGTCGAGAAACTGAGCGTGTCGTCAAAGATGTCACGCTCGAACAAGAGGCGGACATAGGCATCTGTCGAGAATTCCCAGATCACACCGCCATATCGGGCAGGTTCGAGAAAGGAATAGAGCGTCGTGATGCCGATCGGCACGATCATGAACACGGCAATGATGGCCAGAGCGGGTGACAAAAGCAGCGCCGCCAGTCTGGTGTGCCCATGCACCTTCATTGGATCAAAACCCTTAAGGCCCCCGCCTCGAAATCTGCATAGACCTGATCGCCCGGCTGGAAATCCAACTGCCCGCGCGCGCCACCCCGCGGCATATGCGCGGTGACCATTTGCCCCTCGGCTTTCAGATGAAAGGCGACGGCATTGCCCAGATAGGTGCGGTCGATCACCTGAAACGGACCAATGCCGTCTGCGCCTGACGCGCTAAGCACGAGTTGTTCCGGCCGGATGCACAGCGTCACCGGTTTTCCGCTTTCAACCTGTCCGGTCTCGGCATCGAGTTCCCCCAGGTCCGAAACACGAACGCGGCCTCTTGCGCTGACCCGAGCCTCCAGTAGGTTCGAGCCGCCAATGAAATCCGCGACGAAACGATTGGCCGGCGCGTCATAGATCTCCTCCGGCGTTCCCAATTGCTGAACGCGGCCATCGGCCAGCACCGCGATACGGTCGCTCATGGCCAGGGCTTCTTCCTGGTCATGGGTGACGAAGACAAAGGTGATGCCCGTCTCCCGCTGCAGCGCCTTGAGTTCCAGCCGCATTTTCTGCCGCAGCTTGAGGTCGAGCGCCGACAGGGGTTCATCAAGCAGAAGAATCTTGGGCTGTGGCGCAAGGGCGCGCGCCAGAGCGACACGTTGCCTTTGGCCGCCGGAAAGCTGGTCCGGCATCCTGTCCGCCATCGCGTCCAGCCCGACTAGGCCAAGCATACGATCGGTCACATCGGCAATCTCCGCCCGATCACGTCCCAGCATTTCAAGGCTGAACCCGATATTGCGGCGCACATTGAGGTGCGGAAACAAGGCGTAGTGCTGGAAAACAGTGTTTACCGGGCGCTGTTCGGGCGGTTGGCCTGCCATTTCCTCGTTGAAAATTGCAATGCTTCCGGATGTCGGTTGCTCGAAGCCCCCGATCAGACGCAGGAGCGTCGTCTTGCCACAACCCGAGGGGCCAAGCAGCGTGAAAAACTCGTTCTCGTGGATTTCCAGCTCGATGCCATCCAGGGCGACGTGAGGGGTACCGGCCGCATCGAAATACGTCTTGGAAACATTCCGCATGAGAGCCGCTTGTGACGGTTCTTTGCCAAGCCGTCCCCCGACATGAACTGGTTCCAACCGTGATGTGGCACCCACGTTTTCTCTCCAAGTCTCGTTCTTGTGGAGAAAGGGTGTCACTTAGATTTTGAGTCGCATATCACCTAGAGTGGGTATTGCAGCGGCTGGCTTGGCCGCCGCTACCGCCTTGCTCAACCGAGCGCGAGAAACAATCATACTGACCTTGGACACACTGTGAATCCGCTGGCAGAGGTCAAACTGAGAAGAAATTACCCTTTGACCTTGTCTGTTTCACGGACTTCGAAGCAGTCAGTAGGAACATCAACATTGCCGGCTTAGCGGACAGTCTGTTCTCGTAGATACTGCACGGCACACGAATGCCGGGACCATCTCACTCCCCCCCCCGCGGTATCCAAGTCGCAACAGCACCTAGTCATTCCCCAAAGATAATTTGGAACGCAACAAATGGTGCTACGGTTTGGTTGACAACGACCCGCCACAAAAGAGCGGTTACAAAAACCGCCTCAAACGGGTTAGTGCTGCATTACCGTCCGACACGGAGGTGCAGTGTCACAAACCTCAAAAAGCCGTCTATTGCAGGGCGAAATGGCGGACCGAGGATCAGCCTTATTGATATTGTAAATTATTGTAATAATTTTACTTTCTTAAAAGTCTAAAGATCCATACCACATTTTATACCACGCACAAAATCTCAAACATCTCCGATTACCGTTGTTTGCCCCAAAAGAGGACACCCGCCAACACTTTGCATTGCCGCAGCACAGTCGCTCAATCTGGACCTTCGCTACAATCACGAAACCATCGCTGTGATAGCCTCCCGCTTTGCGGACGAAGCGGACATCCACGCACGAGCCGTGCGATCGCCAGACCGGGGGATGGTGATCGACCGTTGGTTAAGTGCACTTTTATCTTTGCCAAGTCCGAAAAACCTCTGATCGGCGCTCAACCTCTTCAAGTCGTCAGCTCTCTCGGGAGGTCTGGCCATCGCGCGGCAGCGCTACGAAACATGCTAAACAAAAAAAGCATGACTCCTTATCATTATGTGTCTGGTGGCCAAGCGTCATTCTGGATCCAGGTACTGTCTGCCCTGACACTCGGAGTTCAGGCCGGAAAGATCAGAGGAGCGGCGGCAAGCAGAAATGCTTCGTAGAGAATCGCCCCTCGTTTGTTATTTGCCGGTGAGCCTGAGCCTCGCTCCCAACCTTGTCTCTGAGTGGTTCTGTTGGCCAAAATGCACTCTGCGGTCGCACGTTTTCCGGCTCCAGGTGATCAAGTCCTAGCGGGTCAATATCAGGACAGCAGTGCTCGTGGACGTCACTGAGAAAGCCGTGCACCATGAACCACGCGGGCGCGTGGCATTGAGGAACTTAATCCGATCTCGTTTGTTGGGGTCTCGACACGCTGAATCGACTTTCAGCTCCTAAGGTATGCTAGCCGGGGGAACAGCACTTGACCACAGCCAGTCCAAAGTTCTTGCGAATGGCCGTCAGATTGGAGGAAGCCCTCTCGGGCCTCCGCGGCGCCAACCGGCAACCCAAGATCATAGAACCTTACGCTGGCTACGCGACCCCCGAACACCTGGTTGTTCGGGGACGGGTTCATGACAGTTTTGCGCCCGCAGCGCCGAGGCCCGGACAGGGGCGGTTCACCAACCTGCGGCAGATGCTGGCCATGTTCCGAACCCAGGAAGTCGCCGGGGCGACTGTCACCGCTGGTGCTCAGGAGGCGATGACGGATGAGGAGGGGTACTTTACCCTTCAGCTCGAGCGACCATCGGTGGCAGGATGGCATGATGTTGAGCTTACCCTTGAAGCGAATGGCAGCACGGCGACCTGTCCGGTCTTGGTGCCGAATCCGCGGACATCGGCGATTGTCATCTCGGACATCGACGACACTGTCATGAAGACGGGCGCCTATTCTCTTCTGCGAAACCTGTGGACCACTTTCACCGGCAGCGCGCTGACCCGTCAGGTTTACCCCGATGCGGCCGTTCTGCTGCACGAGCTTGCTGCGAGGGGTGAACGCCCCGTCTACTACGTGAGTTCGTCGCCATGGAACCTTTACGCCTTTCTGCGATCCGTCTTTGAACGGGCATCCGTGGTACAGGGGCCGATGTTCCTGCGGGACATGGGCCTGAGCGAGACAAAACTCATCACCGATGGCCATGGCGACCACAAGGGGCAGAGTATCGATACGATCCTTGCAGCGACGCCCGACTGTTCAGTTGTCCTGATGGGTGACACCGGGCAAAAGGACGCCCTGATCTATCGTGACGTGATCGAGCGTCACCCCGGGCGCGTTAAGGCCGTTGTGCTGCGCGCACCCGGACCGGGGCTGGATGACGACGACCGCCGCGCCATCGCTGCGCTAGAGGAAACCGGTGTTCTGGTGCTCCATGGTCGGTCCTTTGCCGGTTTTGCCGGGCGGATCGAAGAGGCTCTCGCTCCGGATCGCAGTCAAGAGAAGCAATGAAAGGTCACACATGTTCCGATCAATTTTCACCGTAGCCGCCACCATGGCTGCCATGACCTCGTCGGTGACCGCCGAGACAGTCGGCAAGGTCGATGTCGACTGGCTGGGCAACGACATCGTGATCGAAGCCTTCGCTGACCCCGATGTCGAAGGCGTGACCTGCTACGTCGCCTATTTCGAACGCGGTCTCATCGACCGTCTGCAGAAAGGAAGCTGGTTCGAGGACCCCTCCAACTCCTCGATTTCCTGCGAACAAACCGGACCGATCGTCGTCGGAGATATCGACAGATCACGAGAGGGAGAATCCGTGTTCTCTGAGCGCCGGTCGATCATCTGGAAGTCCATCAAGATCACCAGGATCCTCGAATCGGAAAGCCAGACATTGATGTATGTGTCCCACGCGCGCGATATCCAGGACGGATCGGCGAAGATGTCATTGTCGACGGTGCCGCTCTACGCCCCGCCGACAAGCCCGTAAACCGGTTCACCGGATGCTGTTGAAATCGTCCGTTCTGCTTAGGCCCTGTCCGGTTCGCCCAGCAGATCTTCTTCGCCTTCCTCCACTTCCGGTGAAATCTGCTGCTGTAAATCCTCAGATTCGTTTGCCAGATCGACCTCGCTTGCAGAGTATTTCGGTTCTGCTTGCGCGCCGCTTTCGGAAATGCTGGGCTGGATGGCCTTACCCGGTTTGTCGGGGGACGACCCGGATGGAGGCATGATCGGTATACCTTCGGGGAAGATGACTTCGCGGGCCTCATCAGGCATCGAAATGCCTGCATCTGTCAGGGCACGTTTGCTCTGCCGCAGCAATGCTGATTTGAGCTTCAGGAACGAATACTGCATGCCGTCGAACCAATAATAGACCCGGATGTTGACTGTGGACGCCCCCAGTTCGTCAACTAGTACCAGGGGCGCAGGGTCCGCGAAAATCGCCTCATGTTCGCTTAGAAGCCCCATGAGCACATCCTGCGTCTCCGCCACCGACGCATCATAGCCGATGCCGATCAGGAAATCGCCCCGTCGCTTGGAGGCCGCTGTAAAGTTCTCGATTGTCGCCTTGAACACCGTCGCATTGGGGATCTGGATGTGGTTGCCTTCGATTGAGATCAGCACGGTGCTACGCGTGTTCATGCTTTGCACGATCCCTTCCTTGTCACCAACCCGTATCCAATCGCCCCGCCGGAACGGGCGCCGAATGCTCAGAAGCAGGCTGGCCAGGAAGTTCTCGGCAATATCCCGGAAGGCAAAGCCGATGACGATCCCGACAACCCCTGCGCCACCAACAATCGAAAGCGCCAGTTGCGTGAGGCCTGCGACCTGCAGCACCAGATAGACACCGAGCAGAAAGACCGGGAATGCAACGGCCCACGCGATCACGTCCTTCAGAAACGGACTGTCGATGCGATTGACCAGGAGCCAGCGCATGACCTTCGCGATCAACCGTGCGAGGATCCATGCCAGGGGAAGGATGAAGATCGCAAGAGCCACGAGGGGCATTGCAGCGATGATTTGTTCTGCCACCCGCTGCAATTCGGCCTGGGCGGGCTCGAAACTCCACGAGATCGGCTGCTCGACGGCGATGTTGTTGACAACGGCAACGACCCCGTCGGTTTTGGCCGCAAGGTCGCGCGCCCATTGTCGGTGATCCGAATTTTCTGCCGTGCCATTTAGAAAGGCGACACCCTCCTGAACCTCCACGCGCGGCTCTCTGAACCAACCGGTTGCTTCGAAAATATTCTCTATCCGCTGACTGATGCCCTCGTCGCTCGCCTTTGGCGTCACGTCTACGGTCTGCTCCGGCGCCGCCACCTCGGTGCCAGTCCCGGTTGTCTGTGCGGCTGATGGCGATGCGCAGACGGTGGCGATCATCAGCACACCTAGGGCAAGCCACAACAAAAAACCTCGTGCCGCTCGGCACGGCGGAGATGGTTCCATCACGCACACGCAGGCTGGGTTGTTTTTCACGTCAGCGCCCCTTGAAGCGAAATCTGCAAATCGCGGTATGGAAGTCTTCTGCCGCTAAATGCTGCAAGGGCACTGACGTGCGGCGACGTCAAAGAAAGCGATGACGCCGTCAGGGTGCTGGCGGCATCGGTCGTGGAGGCTGTATCGGCCTTCGCTTGGTGAAAAACAGGCGCCATGATTCTAACCCAAAAAAAGACCGGGCGGGAGGCCCGGTCTTGAGAGGTAATTAGCCTTCGTATTCAGGCTGTTGTTCCAAGGCTTCCTGCGTGCTGTCGATATAGACGCGCAGTTCTCCGCCGTCGCTTTCACGCATGATCTGCAGTTCCTCGAATGTCACGGCAACGGGCCGCTCGCCAATACCGAGGAAACCACCGACGTCAATCACCGCACGGTCGAGCTTTCCGCTTTCGGCGACCAGCAATTCGCTGATTTCACCGATGTCTTCGTCGCCCGGACCATAAACGCGCGCGCCGGTCAGTTCGTCCGCGGTCAGCTCTTCTGCCTTGGTCGTCTCGTACCCTTCACGTTCGATCGACGGAGGCGTCAGCATCGGACGCTCTGCATCCATTTCCGACATCGTATCGGCTGCTGCCTGTTCGGCTTCTGCTGCTGTATTCTCGGCTGCTTGCCCAGCCTCTGCAGCTGTGTCCTCGACGGTTTGCTCGGCCTCCGCCAATGTGTCAGCGACAGGTTGCTCTGTCTCAGACATCTCGACATTTTCGTCTGTGGCCGCTTCGTTTTGTTCACCGTGGCCGGAGTATTCATAGGCTGGTGCATTCTCCACATCGGCCTTTGCCGAGTTGAGAACCAGGAAGAAGTCGCCGTCAGTGCCATCCTCGCTCACGAACTTCAGCTCGGACATGTTCACGGCTACATCCTTTTCACCGATACCCAGAAATCCACCGACACCGACGATGATCGACTGCACGTCGCCGTCACGGTTCAGCACGATCTCGTTGATCTCGCCGATGTCGTCCCATTCTTTCTCGCCATCGGTCGCGATGGTGTCATCGGTCTTGATCTCGTTCTCGGTGGCGTAGACCCGCATGCCGATGAGTTCAGATGCATTGAGATTTGTCGCAGGGTCAAAAGTCAGATCGTTGAAAGCCGCAGAATGGCTGTCGGCATAAGCAGCGGTGCTCAGCACAAGTGCGGTTGCGGCGGTCGTCATAAAGCGTTTCATGATGTTTCCTTCCAGTTGGTTGCTGTGGAATCAACGTTGATGGTTATCCAACGATTTTGCGTCGAGCCGGTTCCGCACCAGTCGCAAAAAATCCGGAATTTTTTTCAAGGCCAAAAACCATTTGCACAAGATGCCGTGACGGCCGAACCATCCGGCAAAGGAGACTTCTGATTTGGCTTGAAGGTCGAAAACGTGACTCGGAATCCGGATCGAACCTACAGTTGTCGGACCCAATCTCGGTGGTACGGCATCAAGGAAACTTGGAACCAAATGCGATGCCCCGGTGTTCCAAACTACGTCTCAGCTGGACAATCGGGTTTGCGCAAGGCGGGGTTTGCCGGAGCCGTTTATCCAAGGTTGGCGCGTGAACGAGGGGTGGCAGATGGAAGAAGACATTAAGGCGTTGAAACGCGGCGTCACGGCACTGATCACGATTTCGCTTTTCGTGATCTGTTACTTCGCAAAGGACTTGCTTCTGCCGATTGTACTGGGGTTCCTGATATCGCTTACGCTTAGTCCCATCAGCCGGTCGCTGCAGAAGCTCGGCCTGCCGTCGGTCGTGGCGGCCAGCTTCCTGATCTTTGTTGCAACGTCCGCAGCCGTAGGGGCGGGGTACTTTGCAGGGGGCATCATCTCATCCTGGTCGCGGGATCTACCACGGATCGCCTACGAGCTGAAAGTGAAGCTGAGCGACGTGAGCGAGACAATCGACGCGGTCAAGGACGTTTCGGACGAGGTGGAAAACATGACTGCTACCGATCCCGAAGGGCCGCAAAAGGTCGTGATCGAACAGCCCGGCCTTCTGGATTCTGCGGTCACTGTCTTGGCCAGCACGGCGACGACGCTCATTGTCGCGATGATCCTGGCATTCTTTCTCTTGGCTTCGGGGAACATGTTTTATGCGAAGCTGGTGCAGGTATTCGAGACGATCAGCGAAAAGAAACGTGCTCTGGCCACGGTCTATGACATCGAGCGACGCGTCTCCGCCTATCTGCTGACCATCACGATCATCAATGCGTCGCTTGGTCTTGTGGTCGCGGTCGCGCTTTATCTCTTGGGTCTCGAACACGCCTATGTGTGGGGAATTGCCGCGTTCCTGTTGAATTATCTGCCGATCCTTGGCGGGCTGGCGGGCACCATAATGGTCGGCGTGCATGCAATCGTCTATTTCGACAGCTTGACCTACGCGCTTGCCATCCCCGTCACCTATCAGGCCCTGACGGCAATCGAGGCAAATTTCATCACGCCATACCTGGTGGGGAGACGTATGGAACTAAACATCGTCGCTGTTTTCCTGACCGTGGTGGTCTGGGCATGGCTATGGGGTGTCGCGGGAGCATTGATGGCCGTTCCGTTTCTCCTCGTCTTCAAAGTCGTCTGCGACAACTTCGAGGCACTGAACACGATCGGCATCTTCCTGGGCGGTCCGAACGCCAAACCGAAAGCGCACGCGGGATGAGACTGCCGCCGGAAGCGATGATGCCGCGCGTTTTCGGTGATTTAAATGCCACATGGTGCGGTTCGATGGCTGGAATTCATCCGCTTAAAGGTTCTCGTGGCAACTATGCTGCTTGCAGCGATCACACGAGTGACCTTGGACCCGATCAGGCGGATGGCGCACACGCTCTGTTTACACTGGCGGTGTGAAAAGCGACCAAAATTGCAAAGCTAACATCGATACAGCCGTCGCAGTTCAGGTGCCCTTATCGCCACATGATGGAGCGAGAGGATCGCACCGTCTCGGCACTTGCGGGCAAACATCGAGATCCCCAACCAGCGACATGACCGGTTCATATCCGTCGTCGAAGATAGTGATCCGGATATCCTGATCGTGGTGCAGGTTGACGACAACCTGGCGGATACGGCGACGATCCGGTTTGCTCTACATGTAAACAAAGCCGGGGAGATTTATCTGCAATTGCGTTTGGTGTCCGTTTGGTTCGAGTTCAATACGACTAGGTGCGAGTTCGCAGCTGAATGCCCTTAAATGGTCGCGCCCGCTCCTTCATCCTTGGCTGGGAAGATACGCGATGCCTAGTGGAATTTATCGGATCCACAAAAAGCCCCCGACCAGCAGCGCAACCGTAGACAGAACGCCGGCGGTGAGCGTCATTTTGGTGCGTGCGGCGCGCGTCCTTGGGCGATCCGAAATACCTTTGAGCGAGTGTCGCCCGCGGCGTGCGGAGATCAAAAATGTGAACAAGGCGATCACGAGAAAGAAACCTGCGACGCTGCGTGGGATCGCTGGGTTTGGTGCATTGTCGAGGACAACACTCAAGCCGAGCGCAATCCCGATGCAGGACGCGCCGAGGCGCATCCAGGATGCAAATGTCCGTTCGACCGCCAGCAATGTACGATCCTCCGCGTAGTCATCCTTGGTGTCGGTCATTCATTGCACCCTTCAGAGTCCAAAGGTTTGCGAGGGCAACTGTGCGACGTGCTGTCTGGCATATCGCCCCCACCGGATCGCGATTCCAACGACGCGCAGTTATTCGCCTCTCACTACCTAAGCGGTTAATGGGGCCATTTTGTTCCAGATAATCGGATATCGCCGGGTCAAGCTGCCCCGTTGTGGCGCCGAGATTAAGGTGTGCGTGGAACCAATTTGGCGGATCATGCGTTCCGACGGTGACAATATGCAGGGACGCAATGGACATTGAAGTCGTCACAACGACACTGACCGATCAACTGAACGCCTATGCAACGGGGTTGATCGAGGCAACGCCGAGGTTGGTGGTGGCCATCATCATCATCCTCGCCACCTGGGCCATCGTCGCGCTCGCCAAAATGCTGGTGCGGCGCCTCGGCGGCAGGTTCAGACTCCGGCGAAACCTCATCAATGTGCTCGCAATGATGGCAGGGGTCGGGCTGTGGTTCGTCGGCCTGCTGACGGCGCTGACCGTTGTTTTCCCGTCAATTACGCCAGGCAAGGCGCTGACGACACTTGGGCTAGGATCTGTTGCCATCGGGTTTGCCTTCAAGGACACGTTCGAGAATTTCCTGGCGGGCATTCTGATCCTTCTTCGGGAACCCTTCCAAATCAGCGACCATATCGAATGTGACGACGTGGAAGGGCAGGTCGAAGAAATCACCATCCGCGACAGCCATATCCGACAAACGGATGGCCAGTTGGTGGTCGTTCCAAACCACATGCTGTTTCAGAACGCAGTTGTTGTGCGCACCGACCGGGATTTGCGCCGGACGACCGTGATGTGCGGCGTGGCCTATGGCGAAGATGTCGACGAGGCGCGATCGGTCATCCTGAACGCGGTAGAAGCGGTGGACAGCGTGCGAAACGACGTCAAGGATGTCGAGGTTTTCGCGCAATCCTTCGGCGCGTCGTCCATTGATTTCGAAGTGACCTGGTGGACAGGTTCCCGGCCAATCGACATCCGTCGCTCCCGCGACCAGGTCGTGGCCAAGGTCAAGGCGGCGCTTGATGAAGCGGGGATCGAAATTCCCTTTCCGTACCGTACACTTACGTTTAAGGAGCCGCTGGCGATCGCCACCGACCACGGGACCAAAGAACAGGCAACTGCGGACGACTAAATGGGTAAACGGGCGCAGCTTCTCAAGATCTGGCTGGATATTCGGGCAAGCTATTGGTTCTTGCCCTCGCTTTTGGTGATCTGCGGGCTGCTCCTTGCCGGGGTTACCGATTGGCTGGACCACAATGTCGGATACTTCCCGTTGGAATTGCCCGACACATTGCTGGACACGCAGTCGGAAGGCGCGCGGTCGACACTCGCCGTCATCGCACAATCCATCATCGGGGTCACGGGGGTGATGTTTTCGATGACGATCGTTGCCGTGTCCTTCGCCTCGGGCAATTTCGGCCCCCGGCTCATCGGCAATTTCATGCGGGATCGGGGCAACCAATGGAGTCTGGGTATTCTCATCTCCACGTTCGTCTATGCAATTTTCGTTCTGCGATCCGTGCAGGACGGTGTCGATGGCGGCGCCGAACAATTCGTACCGCAGTATTCGCTGATCGTGGCGCTGTTGCTGACGCTGGTCTGCGTGTTCACAATGATCTACTTCGTCCACCACGTCCCTGAAACCATCAATGTTAGCAGGATCTCGGCCAACCTCGGTGCGAAACTCGAAGATCAAGTCCGGCAATTGATCGACGCCCAGGAGGATGCGTTTGAACCCGAACTGTTACCGGAACGGCCGCCGGACCACACCATTGCTGCCGGCTCATCCGGATATATCCAGACCTGTTATGTCAGCCGTCTGGAGGAACTGGCGGAAGAAAACGCGTGGCACATTCAGATGCTGCCTGCGGTCGGAGATTTCGTAACCGAAGTAACTGATGTATTTCGCTTGTGGGCCGATGCCCCCCTTGATGACGACGCGCTCAGCGACTTGGCGGATTGTTTCGCCATCGGATCAGAACGGACAGAAAACCAGAACCCGGCTTTCCTTGCCAATCAACTGGTCGAGATGGCGGCAAGGGCATTGTCACCCGGCGTGAACGATCCCTATACGGCGATGGATTGCCTCAATCGCATGCATGCGGCTTTGACCGTTGCATCGGCCTACAAAGGCGGTCTGTCGCCCCACCAACGTGACCGCGTCAAAATCCCGAAACTGGACTTTGACGCACTGTTTGCCGAGACATTCCCGCTGTGCCGGGAATACGTCAAACCAGACGATCTGACGAGGCGGCACGCGGTCAGCTTGCTCGAAACGCTGGAACAATCCGTCCGCGAGGAAGACGGCGCCGTTATTCGGCGTGAGGTGTCACGGCTCAGCGACGACACCTGAACGTTCCCTGCCGAAAGCCATGCCACGCAAGTGCACCTCGTGATGCCTACTGTGTCTCGATAAACCCCGGAACAAAGACATGCCACTGCACGTTTATCTTCCAAGCTGACACATCTTGGAGATTGACATGCAAGCCGACTCACTGGTTATCGCCCTGGCAATATTTACCATCACCGCGGTCGGGGTCTTCGCCCTCATCAGCAAGATCCGCACGCAGCGGCGCTTGCGGGAGGAGAACTCAACCAAGTCCACCCTGGCCGCTGATAAGCGCTCAGATGGCGATCCTGCCGACGTCTGACAGGCCCCAGAAAGACCATTTTCTGTCTGAAAATGGCAGATTGGCCGGCTTGAGAGACCGGGATTGCGATCGCCCGCCGCAGAGGGCTGACGGAGAGGTTCTGAGAAGAACGCTCCCCACCGAGTAATCGATGGGGAGCAAAATGCCATCGGTATCAGGCGGGAACACACATACCGAAAAGCGTGTGAGTGGTGCGTGTACACCGAGCACAGGGGAACCCGGTCTTTTGAACCTGTAATGGGCTAACCGATCTCATCAATAAAAGTTCCGCGGCGGGTAGCGACTTCTGCACATCAGGTTTTCAACGGAGACCCCCTGGGTCAAGTCTCCCGACCGGCAAGCGTTCTGATGGCCCAGATTTCGGTATCACCGCAAAGGCCTGGTTCGAGGTAGTCGCCGAAGGGTCTTTCCCCGACCGTTCACCTTAGCCGCACAGAAAGGAGAGTCGGCACGATCAATCGGTGCCATTCTCCCAGGCTTCAGACGATTTCGAGACCGTGCTCATCGCCTCTTCAACATTTGTCAGCTGCTCCTGGCAGGCCTCCTCATCGCCGGCATCCATGGCTTCCTTGGCGGCCACCAGATATTCATCCACGGCCTCGGGGCTTGGCGGTTTCCCAAACCAATTCTCTGTCGGCTGGGCATCGCTCGCACTGACATCTACAGAACCGTCGGTCGTCTGAACGGAAACTTCTTCAGCTTCGCCCAACTCGGATTTCGCCGCTTCCCAGGCCTTGGTTACCTCTGGCATCCGCGTGGCGCAGGTCTGAGACCCATCTGATGTTGCCAAGGCTGGTCCCGCGGCACACAGCATCGACATCGCAAAGGTCATGTTCAGGAATCTCATGGTGGTCTCCCCTCTGTTATCCGGGAATAAAACTGCCGGCGCTTGAATTGGTTCCAGCCGTGGCACGACAATCCGGTAAAGCGATGGCGCGCGTCTCCCCCACGGTGTCGATGTTGGATCTGTTTTACAAGTTCGCCAAAACCTCTGCAGACATGGCAAGTATCATGCACCGCGCTGTTGATCCCTGAGCTTATCCAACTCGATCAATGCGTTACGTAGATCATCGGTTGTGGCCGGGTCGTCACCCGTTTCCATACCTTCGGCGGCCGCATCAATCTTCTGCTCGATCTCGTCGGCGAGAGACCGCAGAACTTTCTCTTTGTCGTCGAGTGACAGCTTCTCATCGTCCAAGATCTGTTTCGGTGCCTCGTAGTATTGCGATGGGTTGGCAATCCGGTCTTTGACATAGGTACTCATTTGCTCCCTTTCTCTGCCTATCGGGTCGATCCCAGGCGCAACCGAAATTGTCATTGGGATCGAAGCGTTGTCGTTTCTCGGTTTCATTAAACCCAATGCCTGGAGATGCGTGCGGTTCCCCGCGCGGGATGCAAACTTTGCGGCATGGCGGGGTTTTGCAAACAGCAGGCTTTGTTCGGCCATGGCGGTTGCGCCTGCGGGGCGAGGCCCGACCTAAGCAATACCCTGGAAGAGCTGGGACGTGATTTCCCGTCCGAAATCCGAGTTCAGGGCCGGTGATGATCCAGACCTTTGTTCTCCACGCCCCCCAAGACAACGATGCACGACCAAGTCTCCCAAGGTTTTTGGTCCTTCATGGCAAGGCGTAAGCGTCATTGCCCGCTCTCACGCATTCCAATCGCAATCCGGATCAGGAACTTTTTTCGGCGTGATCGGTTGTGCCTGCATCAACCGCAGCAAGGACTGACGCGAAGAGTCGTCATCAGGGCTGCACCATGAGTTGGAAAGAGGAGCACGTTATGAAACTGCTGAAAACAACTGCACTGCTGTGCGCAACGGCTTTGGTATCGACCCCAGCACTCGCTGCGGATACAGAGCTGTCAAATGTCGAAGTTGTGGTCGATTTGTCCGCAATTGACGGCAGCAACGCGCTGAGCTATTGGCCCGATCTGGAAAAGGATCTTGCCGCCGCTTTGACAGAGCGCGCAGCGGTTGACCCTGTCTCCGAAGCGCCCCGAATCCGCGTTGAGATCAACAAGATTTCCGTCGACGGCGACACCCTTCTGGCTGACTCGGGCGAGTTCAACCGGATGGAAGGCACCGTAGTCATCTACGAAAGTCTGAACTCCGACGGGTCGACTGTGAAAACGACGGGCGATGAGCGCCTGAACAGCTTCCCCGTACGCCTGAGCGCGCAGACGGCCGACACACCCATCGAGGAAGGATGGACGATGTATGTGCCGCCCAGCAAGGACAAGTTCTACAGCGTGATGGTGGACACTTACGCAGACACAGTTCTTGAGCGTGTGGAAGATAAACAGAACTGATGGTTCTGACCGCAAGGTGAAAGTGTTCGACGGTTGGTGACGACCACTTCCCCACCGTCCAACACATCGCTCCAAGCAGCATCCATCCGTTCGAATGCTGAGCTTGATATGTTCGGCGAAGAGAGTGCTGCCGGCTTTTGGGCCGGCGGCTCTGCCTGTTGCCTAGCCGATCAGGGGAGCAAGCATCGTTGTGCCACGAAGTTGAAAGGTCACTGCGTCCAGCATGCACAGAATGAGATGCGCTCTCGTGCGACGCGCCCACCGCGAACCCGACAAAGCGAAAGGAAAACTGCAATGCCGAATTTTCACTCCGGGACAGTCACCGAAATCGCTACGGAGGCTCCAGACGTCTATGCTTTCAGGTTTTCAGGGCATCTGGACGACGATACAGCCGAGGAGCTGGCGGAATACATGAACCACGCGTTTGATCGGCACGAGAAGGTCAACATGCTGATGGACCTGACCGATTTTTCGGGGAGCGATTGGGACGCGATATTGGACTATGATGTCGTCCGCTCACGCCTGAGATCGCTGTCGCATGTCAACAGATACGCGGTGATTGGCGCTCAGGAACGCGCGGAAACGATGATCAGTATCGCCGACAAACTCCTGCCGGTGGAGGCAAAGGCGTTTGATACATCAGAAGCCGACGCGGCATGGGCCTTTGTCGGCACTGTCCCGTCGAAGGCAGCATGACAATCGGTCATGGCGCATAACCTCGTTTATGTGACGGACAGCGACCCCGGGATCACCCGTCGACGTTGTGGGACGGGATTTTCGTACATTGCGCCAGACGGCACCACGATCGCGAGAGGCCCCGAACGCACCAGGCTGGAAGCTCTTGCGGTTCCGCCTGCCTACGACGATGTCTGGATGTGTCCCTTTGATTACGGCCACATCCTCGCAACAGGTCGGGACGCAAGGAAGAGAAAGCAGTACAAGTACCACCCCGACTGGGAGGCCACCAGATCGGAGACGAAATTCGGCCAGCTTGTTGATTTCGGACGCGTTCTGCCCCGCATTCGCCGACGCGCAAAGCGGGATCTGCAGAAGCCACCAGGCAGCGTCGACTTTGCCCTGGCGTCTGCTGTCACGCTGATCGACAAACTGTCGCTTCGGGTGGGTCACGAAACCTACGTACAAGAAAACGGAAGCTATGGTGCGCTCACACTTCGCAACCGTCACCTAAGGCTGAAAGACAGAACGCTTCATCTTTCATTTCGGGCGAAAGGTGGCACACGGGTCCGGCGCCAGATCAACGACCGCAGTCTCCAGCGCCTTCTTGGCAAAATCAACGACCTTCCAGGGGCAACCCTTTTATCATGGGTCGACGACGATGAGCAGGCACGCACGCTATCGTCGCAAAGCCTGAATACGTATCTCTGCGATGCTGCCGATGATGATTTTCTCACTGCCAAAACCTTCCGAACGTGGTCCGGTACCGTTGCCGCGTTCGAAGTCGCAGAAACCGGAGAGGCATCGATCAAAGACATGGCCGAGGCCGCCGCGAAGAGGTTGCATAACACCGTCACGGTGGCGCGTAACAGTTACATCCACCCGAAGGTGATCGGCCTTGCAAATGACTCTCCTCCGGAGTTGAAGGCAGATAAGCTCTCGGGTCTCTACGCGAGCGAACAAAGGTTGCTGGCATATCTTGCGGCTTGAAGCGGCCAGCACATCAAAGAACCGGTAACAGGCGTGCTTGGACGCCACGGATGCCCGGGCTGAGCATTCGATATGTTTGGTTCCCTCCCTGCCGACTGTCGTCTCTGACGAAACCGTCCGGAGATCACCAGGAGTGTTCAGATTGAATTCTACGGGGAACCAAACCGGGCCGGACGTGTTGTTCCTAAAGACGCCGCCATTGAACAGGCACGGGTTTGTCAGGTGCAAAACGTCAAGGAAAGGCTGACGGCCGCATCCAAAACGCACGCCGCCCGAGACCCCTTGCCCAGATCCAGAAGGAAGATCAAAAAATGTCTAAAATTCAGTATGATGAGCATCTCGCAGACCTCAAGGGATCGAAACAGCACCACGATCTGAAGAACCGTCCGGGTGAAGCTGGCGACCCGAACCATGCAGAGAACGACGGGGAACTGTCTGATGAAGTGGCATCCGCGATCGCTGAGGGCGAAGGGGACACGCAAATCGCCGACGCTCTGCGGGAAGCTGCGGAAAAAGACGGCTAAGAAGCCTGTGCAACTATTCGGAGCCAAGTGTGATTTCATCACGCGAGAGGAGCGATGCGCAAGCCATCCTCCTACGGGTCTCGAGATGGAGCGGAAGCAGGAAGCCACACCGATACCGTGTGGGAGAGAACATCGGCTTTGAGAAATGAGCGATGTTTCATTCCGCCATCTAAAACCGAATACGCCCCTCGGGGAGAGGAGACGAAATGAAAGACCATAAGTCAGGACTGCCAGAGGGAGCTTGGGTGATCATCGCCGACGGTGAGAAAGCCCTGTTTCTGCGCAATATCGGCGATGAAATCGACATGAACCTCGACGTTGTGCGGAAGGAAGAGCAGGACAATCCAAAGGCGCAGGACTGGGCTGCCAACCGGCCTGGTCGCTTCAACGACGGACCGAGCGTTCACCGCTCTGCCGTTGATGACACCGATTGGCACGAGCTCGAGAAAGAGCGCTTTGCCAAAGAAATCGCGGACCGACTTTATAAACTTTCCTGCCGCGGAGCGTTCGAGAAACTGGCCATCGCGGCAAGCCGGGTGGTCTTAAGCGAGCTGCGCAACGAGCTGCATTCGGAGGTGCAGTCAAAGGTCATCTTGGACGTGCCGAAAGTTCTCACCAACCACCCTCTCGATGAAATCGAAAAAGCAGTGGCACGCGCACTGACCGAGACAGCGGATTAAGGTCTACCTGGGGCGGTGCGAAGGTCGGGAGCACGTCGCCGCCCGTAAAGGAATTGTGGTTTGACGTCGCAAATGCCGTGCTTTGGCCCTCATTGACTGAGAGAAAAAGCCACGTCGTCGCGGTTCAGTCCCTCGGCCGATGCATTTTTTCGCCCTCAGTGTCGTAGATGATAGCGTGCGCGTGAGAAAGAACATATCATGAACATATGACACGAATCGATCTCAAACAAAAACTGGCCATCCTTTCCGACGCCGCCAAGTATGATGCTTCCTGTGCGTCCAGTGGCACAACCAAACGTCATTCACGTGATGGCAAAAGCATCGGCTCGACAGAAGGCTCTGGCATATGTCACGCCTACGCGCCAGACGGCCGTTGCATCAGCCTCTTGAAGATCCTTATGACTAACTTTTGCATCTATGATTGCGCCTATTGCGTGAACCGGGTCTCTTCGAATGTCAGGCGCGCCCGATTTACGGTTGATGAGGTTGTCACCCTCACAACGGAATTCTACCGGCGCAATTATATCGAGGGGTTGTTTCTTTCGTCCGGGATCATCCGCTCGCCGGACGAGACGATGAGTGACATGGTCGAGATTGCGCGCCGCCTGCGCCATGATCTGGCGTTCAAGGGCTATATTCACCTCAAGACGATCCCCGACGCCTCGCAAGAGTTGATCGACCAAGCGGCGCTTCTTGCCGATCGCATTTCGATCAATGTGGAATTGCCCACGGACGCGAGTGTGAAGGCCTACGCACCGGAAAAGGATCCAGCGACGATCCGCAAGGCGATGGCCAGGATCCGCCTCGGGCGTGAAGAACGGAAAGAGAAAAGCTGGCGCGGGAAGCGCGGCGCCAAGTTCGCGCCAGCGGGACAATCCACGCAGATGATCGTTGGTGCTGACGGATCGACGGATCGCACGATCCTGGGACAGGCCGCCGGTCTCTATGGCAGTTACGGGCTCAAGCGGGTGTATTACTCCGCGTTTTCGCCCATTCCGGATGCGTCCAGGTCCTTGCCCCTTATCCGTCCACCGCTTGAGCGAGAGCATCGGCTTTATCAGGCCGACTGGCTGCTGCGCTTCTATGGATTTGACTTGGACGAGATTACCTCGGTCTCACCAACCGGAAATCTGGACCTGGAGGTGGACCCCAAACTCGCCTGGGCGCTCGGCAACCGTCATCTGTTCCCGGTCGACGTCAATCGTGCCGACCGCGAAATGCTCCTCAGGGTTCCGGGTTTCGGCACGAAGACCGTCCGGCGTCTTCTTGCAACCCGGCGTCATCGAACCGTCGGCTATGACGATCTGCACCGGATGGGCGCACGCATGGCGCATGCCAAACCCTTTATCACAGCACGCGGTTGGACACCGGGCGCGGTGACGGATTGTGTTGACCTACGCGCGCGCTTCGCAAAGCCGCCGGAGCAACTGGTGTTGTTCTGATGGTTCAGGTCATCTTGCCCGAGATCGGTACATGGGAGACTTGGCGCACAAAGGCACGTGGCCTGCTTCTTGCTGCGATCCCTCCCGAAGAGGTCTTTTGGTCCTTCGGAACAGCCGCGCCAACACTCTTTGCGGAAGAGGAATACGAAAGCGGATCGGGCGGCGCGTTCGCTGTCCCCAAATCGTTTCTGACGCTCGCAAAGACGGTCGTCTGGCATGCCGACCCCGAACGCTTCGCACAGCTCTACACGCTCCTCTGGCGCCTCCGCCAGACACCGGGGTTAATGGCCGACAGAGGGGATGCGGCATTGGCGCGGCTTTGGTCCATGGAGAAATCCGTGCGCCGCGACATGCACAAGATGCGCGCTTTCCTGCGCTTCCGCGAAGTTGACCACGGGGTCAGAGATCGCCGCCGCTTTTCCGCATGGTTCGAGCCGTCGCACCACATCCTCGAACCCAACGCCGCGTTTTTCGCCCGACGTTTTGGCGACATGGATTGGCTTATCGCTACTCCCACGCTCAGCGCCCGCTTCGAGAATGGCGAGATCTCCTTCGAACCCGGGCAAGCGAAACCCGGCCTTCCGGAGGATAGGACCGAGGAGCTTTGGACGACCTATTACAAGAATATCTTCAACCCCGCCCGCCTGAAGGTGAAAGCGATGGCGGCGGAAATGCCAAAGAAATACTGGAAGAACCTACCAGAAGCCGCTGCGATCCCCGAACTTATCGCCAGCGCACAGCAGCGGGTGGTGGAGATGCAGGAAACGGCCCCGACCAAGCCGCCGTTGCGCGCAGATCGTATCCTTTCATGCCTGCCAAAACGGAACGCACCCGTGACCGGCACCCCAGCCACCATTCCTCAACTTTCTCTGGCTTTGAGGGATTGCCAACGCTGCCCATTACATTGCGCCGCGACGCAAGCCGTCCCCGGGGAAGGCCCTTCCAATGCCGATGTGATGATTGTCGGCGAACAACCTGGCGACCGCGAGGACCTGGAGGGCCGGCCTTTCGTTGGCCCTGCCGGCCAGCTCCTCGACCGCATTGCGCGGGAAGCGGGGCTGGATCGCAACAACGCATTTGTCACCAACGCCGTGAAGCATTTCAAATTCCGTCCGCGCGGCAAACGCCGCATCCATCAGCACCCGAATGCAAGCGAGGTACAAAGCTGCAAATGGTGGCTCGACCTGGAACGTGAGCTTGTCCGGCCAAAACTCATTCTTGCAATGGGTGGGACCGCGGCCGGCGCGGTCACGGGCGAGGCAAAGAACGTGATGGCGCGCCGCGGCCAGTTCGAGGTTGCTGCCGACGGCACTCCTGTCCTTGTGACAGTCCATCCGTCTTATCTTCTGCGGGTGCCGGATGCTGCTGCGCGAAGAGACGGGGAAGGGAACTTCCGGGCAGATCTTGCGAAAGCGACCGCCTTCCTTCGACAGACATGCGGCTGACCTGAACCGGCTGCCTTATGGCGAATGCTTTTTCCGTCGTGTTGGTGTCGCCTTTGGCTTCGAGCCACTTTCCGGATAAGCGATCCGTCATCGGTTCGATCGTGCAGGCCCGCCAATTGGCGGCAAGTTACCGCGATCCTGTCACAGATTAGTGGGAACTTTCTCACGGCCTGCGCGGTTGGTGTTAAGACTGCAACCAAGGACCTTGCAATCGACCTGACCGTCAGCGTTTCATCATGCGTGAGCGTATCCGACGCCAGGCTTTACCGAGAAGATATCACCTTGCAGATAACCTCATCCGCGCCGAATTCGGAGC
The DNA here is from genome assembly GCF_030733385.1 of Roseovarius sp. MMSF_3359. GTDB lineage: Bacteria > Pseudomonadota > Alphaproteobacteria > Rhodobacterales > Rhodobacteraceae > Roseovarius. The sequence goes on from NZ_JASHJC010000013.1 coordinate 124,439, forward strand.
TTCTCTTTGGTGCCGCAACGGTTGCGATCGTCGGCAATGCAGCGATGCTAATGGGAAATGTCATTGGCAGTATGGTCGTACCAAATCATGACTGGGTCGCCGATACAGTGAGCGACCTTGCCGCCGGGAAATACGAGATCATTCAGGATGTCGCGCTCTACGGCTATGCCAGTGCGCTCGTCGCCTGCGCTGTGGCCGCCGCGCACCTTCACCTTGACGGCACACGCTGGAATGTCGGCATCGCGTGTCTCGCGTTGCTGGCGATGTGTGTGGTCGTGATTGGGGCACGCAATGAATATGGCGACAATGACAACGAGGGTGTCGTCATTCACATCTACGTCGTCTACGTGATCGGCCTGTTGTTTGCCGTGCTCTTCTTGTCTCTGGCGCGGGGGCTCGGCAAGATTGCACGGCGATATGGCATCATGAGCTATTGCTGCGCTGCGCTTTGGATTATCGGGGCGCCGGTCTTTTTCTTTATGCCGACCGGGTACGATGGCGCTTACGAACGTGGATTAGGGGTCATCACGATGATCTGGGTGCTTTCCTTTTCCTGGATGCTGATCTCCCTTGCACGGGGCGAGCGGCAGACACCGTCTCAACCCTGAGGCTGGTTCCATGTTTCTGGATCATATCGTTGCCGATGCCGTCGCCAAAGGTCTCCTGCTCAGCGCGCTAGGCCTGGGGTGGATCATTCTTCTTGTTCGGATCGTCGGACTGCGTTCGTTTTCCAAGATGACAAATTTCGACTTTGTCATGACCGTCGCAATGGGATCCCTGTTGGCCGGGGCGGCGCAGACGAGCAAATGGGTTGATCTGGTCCAGATCATGACCGCCATGGCCGCACTATTCCTGATGCAATTTGGGGCCGCCTGGCTTCGTCAAAGGTCCGATCAACTGGATGCGGCACTTCAGAATTCGCCGGTATTGCTGATGAAGGACGGCAAAGTCCTGCATGCCGCGCTCCGCGAAACACGCGTGACCGAAAGCGATCTTATGGCAAAACTCCGCGAAGCGAATGCGTTGGACCTTTCATCGGTCAGGGCGGTTATTCTCGAGACAACCGGTGACGTCTCGGTCCTCCACGGCAATTCGGTTGACCAAGCCCTTCTGCGTGATGTTCGCCAGACAACCGACACCGATCGCTAAGTCCTCCACAAAGATAATCCGAGTTTCCAAGGTCGAACATGTTTCGCAGCGGCTTGGCGCATCGCCACGCTGCTTCTGTCGGCAGGGCAAAAGGACGACGATGGACAAGTCCGAGGAAGCGCGTGCAGCGGTTAGGTCTCTGTCTTTTCGTCAACCGCCGCTTTGCCTAATGTATCGGCCTTTACGGCGCCCCGGGACCCCATCGGCATGTCAGGGCCCGTCGTGGTGTCTTTTCGCGTCTGAGCTTCGATCTCGGCGTTCAGTTCCGCGCCAAAGAGGATGATGAAGGCCGAGATCCAGAACCACATCAGCAAGACAATCACGCCTGCAAGGGTGCCGAAGCTTTCATTGTAAGAACCGAAGTTGCTGACGTAGAAAGCAAACCCGGCGGAGGCGATGATCCACACGAGGCAGGCCACCACCGCGCCGGGCGAGGCCCATGACCATTCCGGCTCAACGCGCGAAGGTGCGTAGCGGTAAAGGACCGCAAGACCGAAAACCGTCAGACATAACAATGCGGCCCAGAGGCCAAAAGTCATCAAACCTTCGATGACCGGCCCCAGGCTCAGGAATGCGAGAACCGCAGGTAGCCCGAGCATCGCGCAAAGCGCGATGATGACACCCAATATCACAAAAATGGTCAGCGCAAAGGTCACCAACTTGAGCTTGATGAACCCGCGCTTTTCTTTCTCATCAAAGGCAACGTTGACGCCTTCAATCAGGCTCGCCATGCCCTTCGATGCCGAGTAAAGCGCAATCAGCAGGCCAACCACGGCGGCAAGGCCCAGGCCACCTTCACGTGATCCCGCAACTTCCGAAGCCTGTCGGGTCACAATTGTGATTACCTCTTGCGGCACGAGGCCCGAAAGACTCTCCAGTTGATCAACGACCTGGCTTGGTTCAACCATCAAACCGCTGATGGCGATCAGCGCCGTGATTGCCGGGAAAAGCGCGAGAAGGCCGTAGAACGCGACACCGGCCGCAATCAAGCCAACCCGATCCGCCGCAATTTCGTCCTTGATGCGAAACGCAATATCCTTCCAGCCCGGCGCCGGGATTTCCTTTGGAGTTTCGGCAGAGCGACCGCGTGACATGACGTAGACCTTGGTTTCGGCAATATGGCGGTTGGAAGGGGCCATACTGGCCCCAGATCCGTTGGCATCAGGTCAGCTTTTGGGCTTACCCAAATTCTTGTCATCGGCTTCCGACTTTGCTTTGTCGGCGATCCGTTCAGCAACATCTTTGGCCTTGTCGCCAACGGCTTCCACCGCAGATTTGTCGCCCGGTGCGCCACTGTCAAGATCGGCCCTGGTCTCGGCGGCGATGTCCTTGACTTCGTCCTTGACCGACTTGGCGACGGACAGAGCTTTGGACTTTTCTTCCTCGAAGATCCGCTCGGCTTCGTCAAACAGGCTATCACTCTGCGAGCCCATGAGATCGTCTTCGGTCCTGGTGCGCGGCAAGGCACCACCGACGGCCGCACCGACCGCGACGGCGAGGGCGCCCATCACCAAGGGTTGACGGTCATAGAAATCGGCCATCGCATCTGTACCATCGCTCAGCGACCGCGCCGCCGAGCGGCGCGTCTCGACAGCCTTCTCGCGGGCCGCGATCACACGCCGGCGACCCTCCTCGGTGAGGTTTTCTGTACCTTCCGCAATGCGGCTTCCAGCCGCGGAAAGACCGTCCTTTGCAGATTGCGCTGTCCGCGCCACCGACGATTTTGCCGACGCCGCCGCGTCTCCGACCGACGAAACGGCGCTTGTCGCGCCATCCTTGACCGCTTGCGCCCCGTCTGTGGTCTTCTGTTTGACCGTTTCGGCACCGCTGGCAAGACGGTCGCCTATCGACGGATTGCCCTCATCCTCCCGCGCCCAGGAGGGCGCTGTCGTCGTGCCGGCCGGATATCGTGGCGGTGTGTACGGTCGGCCATGGGCCTCTTGAGTTCGGCGGAAGTCGCGCTCCGCCGCGCTGTGGCGCCCTTCGTCGCGATCATCCCGAACGTCATACCGTGATCGGGGCTTGTCCGATCCACCCATCATCAGCCAGGCCAATCCAATGCCGGTCAGTGCCAGGGGTATCGGATTTGCCTTGACCTGGTTCGAGATCGAGCGCCCCATGTCACCGCCATGCTCGCGGAACTGGTCGCCGATCTGTCGAACAAGCGTGTCGATCGAGAACTTGTCCTGCAGATGTTCGATGTTGGAGGTAAGGTCAGAACGCTGCTCCTCGATCTCGCGTTCGATTTCCTTCGGGCTGCGGGTATCACTTGTCATCGTAGGCTTCCTTTACGGCTGCGGCATCGCGCTGGACATTCTTCACGGTTCGCGTGGGTGCGAGGTTTGAGAGTTTCAGGTCGTCCAGGCCCTTGCTCATCAAGCCAAAGGCGGTAACAGCCAGAACGGCCCCGACGATCAGTGCGGACCAGCCAGCATCCAGACCCGCTTCGGTGAGAGCTGCGACAAGCGCCGCGGCGAGCACGTTGAGCGCGACCAGCGCAATGATCGCAGCACCGGCGATCAACCCGACCGCCATGCCGGCCCTGTTCATGTTCTCGCTGATCTCAGCGCGGGCCAGATCGACTTCGCTCCGCACCAACCCGCTCACATTGCTCATCGCATCCGACAGCAATTCTCCTGCGGTTTTCTGCGTGTGTTTGTCGCTCATGAGATTTCTCCTTCCGAAGATGCGCGAGTCGCGTGCAGCGGCGCGCGGGTTGCGGGTGTAGCCGTACTTGTGGCCGACATCGGAGGTTCGGCAGTCGCGCTCCCGGACGCCTTGGCAAACCGGGTTGCGGCGAACCCGACAAGAGCCGCACCGCCAAGAAACACCAACGGATTCTTGCGGGCAAAGGCGCTTACATCGTGCACCATCTCACCGAGGTCCTTGTTCCGTATCGCCTCTGACGCATCGGCCAAGCCCTCCGCGATCTGCCCGAGGGTACGCTCCTGCGGTGAACCGCTTCGCATTTCCTCAGCGGCTGTGCGCAGCGCCGACGCGACGCCGGACAGTTCATCGGCCGCGGCTCCTTTCGCCGTCTCCGCCTGCCGGGATGCAGCAGAGGCGGCGTCGTGCGCAACGCTCTGTGCGGCGGCCTTTGCCTCGCCGGCCAATTCGGCAGATTTTTCCTTGGCCGCTATGGCGGTGGATTGCTTTCCGGGTTCTCCCGGCTTGTTCTGTGTCGACATGATTTCCTCCAATCAGGGGTCAGAGCACGAGACTGATGACAGCCAGAACGACGACGATCAGTCCGATGAGATAAAAGACATTGTGCATTGATAGCTCCTCCGAGGGGCGCAATTGGCCCGCCTGATTAAGGTTAAGAAATCGGAGCGCATAATGCGGCGTGCAGATATTAATCTGGTTTAGGATTTGCGCATTAAGGGCAGTCCCCCGCGCCATTGTTGACTATGAAGTTGGCCGATCCGAGTTAGCGTTAAAGCTCATCTCGAAAGGACTGGACATGGGTATCAACACTCTGGAAGACCTCTATATCGAACAACTGAAAGACCTACACAGCGCGAACACGCAGGCGCTGGAGGTCACCAAGGACTTGGCAGGCGCTGCGACAGATGAAGATCTGATTGACGCGCTCAATGCCGGAGCAGATGGCATCCAAAAGGGGATCGACGTCATCAACACGATCGCCGAGGGCCATGACGAAACCTCGAACGGTGAGCATTGCAAAGGCATGGAGGGGCTGGTCAAAGAGGCTCGGGCGCATGCGGTTGATGAAACCTTCGGCGAGAACGCCACCCGGGACGCGATGATCATCACACAATACCAGCGGCTCGTTCACTATGCGATTGCGGGCTACGGATGTCTCTCTGCCTTCGCTGACCGGCTTGAACTGGATAGCGACGTCAAAGCGTTGAAGGAGTGCCTCGACGCCTCATATGAAGGCGACCGCACAATGACCGCGCTCGCGACCGGCGGCATCAACAAAGAAGCTGTGGCCTGAAGTTACTCCGGCTCAGCTTCGCTTGCGGGGCCGGACGACTTCGAAGCAGCGGCCGGTGGGAACCAGGATGTGTCCATGTCGACAAACGGGTTGACGAATTCGCATTCCACCTCCCACTTCTTGCGCTCAAGCAGACGGAAATAGGGCCGCTCGATTTCGACTTCGCCATTGTCGACGAAACGGCGCAGCAATTTGTTGATGTAGATCGAGGTCAGCCCGACGGCCTGTCCGATCTCAACCTGGCTGAATGGTACCTGAAACCGGTTGCCCAAACCGACATTCGCAACAGCCAGGCGAGAGCGAAGTTGCAGCAGCCAGAACTTGAGTTTTAGTGTCGCGTCCATCGACGCAAGGCTGCTCGCGTGGTGCCGCAACGCGATCTGATCGAGGCTGCCAACAGCCGTCAGCAGTGCACCGAGACGAGGATATTCCGAAAACAGCGGCGCCAGGCCCTTGCGCGGAAACGGGCAAATAATGCCATCGGTCTGCATGGCGACGCGGTGGTTCGCATGAGAGGACCCGATTTCAGCCAGACCCATCACTTCGCCGGGCAGATAAATCCTCAGGATTTGGCTGCGCCCGTCCGAGCTGTCGGATTTGACCACTGCCCACCCAGTCTTGAGAATCGTGATGCCTTCGGTCTTGTCCCCTACGCTGATCACTGGTCTGCCTTTTCGATGGGGAACCTCTTCCTTTTCCATTTCGGCAATGAAGTCGCGTTCGTGGTCCGTCAGGATGACGAAACGGGACAAACGGCTAACCAGGCAGCTTTCATAAGCGTCAGACATGAGGAAACCTAACATAGTTTAGTTCACTTGACCTCGCCTATCTCGCGAAGCTCCGCTACGCAGGTGAAAGCCCCGAAGAATACGAGAGGAATACCGCAATGGACCTCATCCGCATCATCCTTTCCGTCATCATTCCGCCACTCGGAGTCTTCCTGCAGGTCGGCCTTGGCAAACATTTCTGGATAAACGTTCTGCTGACATTGCTGGGCTACATTCCCGGTCTGGTACATGCGGTTTACATCGTCGCCCGAAAGTAACGGCCTTGGGACGGAGTGAACTCGACGAACTCGACCGTCTATCAACCCTGCTGGACAGCCGCTTTCGTGTTCCCGGTACGCGGATAAGGTTTGGCTGGGACGCCATCCTGGGTCTCATTCCCGGCATCGGTGACGTCGCATCTTTGGCCCCGTCCGCCTATCTGATCTACAGAGGTCAAAGGCTTGGCGCACGTAAACGGACAATTGCCCGTATGGCCCTGAATACCGGGTTGGATTTTGTCGTTGGGGCGGTGCCTGTCTTGGGCGATTTGTTTGACCTGTTTTTCAAGGCCAACAATCGCAATACGTCACTGTTGCGCAAGGATTTGGCGCGGGATGTGGTCGGGAGCGACAGTACGCGGTGATGGTCGCTATCAGAGCGCCGAGCGAGATAGAGGTCAATCGCCGCGCCGCTTCGATCCGGCACTGAGTTTCCATCACGTCGACGAATAGCGGACGTTGGCGGCCAGAAGAGCAAGCGGCGCAACCTCAGAGCCGCGCCGCTCAACTCGTCACTCTCCCACTAGCTATCCGATTTTCAGTCCCACCAACCTTCGTCGACCTGCTCCATGCTTTCGAGCTCCTCCTCGCTCTTGCGGGTCACGTAGGCATAGGTCTGGTCATCGACGGCAACGAGCCGCACATCATCAAGACGGATCAGAACATGTGCGTCACCGATGTCGAGAAAACCGCCAACTTCCGCGATAATCCCTGTCATCTGGCCATCACGCGACAGAACAACATCCTCGATCTCGCCAATCGATTCCCAATCGTCGCCGACAGCGTCATAGGCACGGGTCTCGTTCCAATTGGTTTCATCATAGGCGGCGTTCATCGTGTAGATCGTGCCGCCGGTGATGTCGCGCGAACGAACAAGGTTATCCATGTTCTCTTCGCTAACAGTGCCCGTCATCTGCATTGATGTCTTGGTTTCCGCGAATGCTGGAGCGGCGACCAGGATGGCGGCGGCTACAATAGGTGCAAACTTCATAACAAGCTCCTTTGGGTTTGAAGTCCGTACACGGTCCCACAATAGGGGCAGCTATGTGGTGCCGATGGTGCTAACCCAGTTTAAGGTTGGCGAACTTTGGTGCTCAAAAGCGCGATCGGCCCGAACGACACCGGAAGGCTGAGCGAAAGACAGCGTAACTCGAACCTAGTGCATTTACTGATCGGGATCGCTTGGGACATTTAGATCGTGCCTACTTTCCTGCTAATTATTCTCGGCCGAAAAGTGACGACCGCGTCGGGGCGGTGACGCATCTGCCAGTTTCTGGCGCATACCGGCGGCGACAGGGCCGGCCAAAGAGAGCTTCACATTCTCCGATTTCGGCGAAGCGATGATCGCTCTCAGAGCCTCAAAGACGATTATTCTTGGCTCCTCCTGGCAATCTCATCGAGTTGAAAACAGATGATACTACTTCGACTGCAAGGTTCTCCGCCAGCAATGACGATTTTGTCGCAGGCTCCCAACAGTCTCTGTCACGTCGATCAGGCTTATCACATCGACATCGAAGACCTGCGCTCCAAGTCCGCGAAACCTTCTGGAGGCCCACCTTCATCGCCAAAAAGGAGAATTTCTCATCCTGATTAAAGCCGATCATTAACTGACATTCGACCTCCGATCGCGATGCCGCAGTTAGCTCGCATTGCTACCGTTCGCTGCGAATGTAAAATCCGGGTTAGATCGAACTCAAATATCGCTGGAGGGACTCCGGCTCAGATAGAGCTATTCTATGCTCACTTTCTTGAACAACTCGCCATTGCCTTTCATGAGAACGAACGGAGGTCCACCCAGCTGGTCAGGATTGTTCAAGGCTGGAAGCCAGCCTGGAGAGGCCAAGACATGCCACTCTAGGTTCTCATTTTCTAAACACGGCAGTGGGCCAGTTCAAGTTGGGCGGGCTCAAGTGAACTAGCTTCGCGAAAGTGGTCCATCCACTAGGGTTGAATTATCCCGGACTAAAGTAGAGACTTCGCGTATCCTTGTTTCTGGGCGTTCCGAACCTATTGTGGCGACCGGATCACTGGAAGGATGAAGTCATCATGGCCAAAAGCACTCAGACCCAGGAAAAGAAGGTCGAAATCCTGCGTGCCGCGACAGCCCTGATAAAGCAACGGGGACTTCAGGCGCTCTCGTTTGATGCTGTGGCCAAACAGGCCGGATTGTCTCGGCAACTTGTCCGTTACTACTTTACCGACCTCGACGCGTTGATCCTCGAACTCTGTACGTTCCTTGGAAACGAATATCGTAACATCCTGGTCGCAGGGATATTGGAAATGCGACAGGTTGAGCGGCTGAAGTTCTTTCTGGATTTCTTTTTTGATCTGGCAGATGCACATCCAATGCCCGACAACCTTGAGGCCTATGACTCGTTGTTGGCATATGCGGTGGGCTCGGCAGATTTACGAGAACGCCTCTGCGATCAGTACAAGACACTAGGCCAGGTCGTCGTGCACGAGTTGGCGATCGCGCATCCCGAACTCGAGGATCATGCCTGTGAGGAGTTATCTTTTCTCTTCGTCTCGATGATGCACGCGCATTGGAGTTTTGTCGCGAGCCTTGGGTACTCGCGCGATCACGGCCGTCTGACACGCCAAGCTATCGACCGACTCATAAAGTCCTACATCGACGATTCGACGCAAGGACCTGTGATACGTGCGCCATGGTCGCGCGACACCTGATTTTCAAAACGAAAAATTTTGACCAGACCTGCTATCACGTTGGCACAGGGCGGATTGGTGCACCTGGATTCATTAAGAAAGCGCTTTAGCGGAATGCAACGCAATCGCTGCCCCATCCTCTGCGACGCTCGTGTCGAATTCCGTCCCTTTTCAAAACGAAAATACGCAAAGAAAACACTTGAATAGGGTCAACATTGCCGCTCCCCTTTTCCAACAATGTGACCGTGTGCCGAGAAATTGGCACTCGGGAAGTACAACTAGGGGGAATTCAAAAGTGCTAGCTAGTTTATCAAATTGGGCCAAGTTCAGGCTCCGTCGTAACGCAGCTTCCGGCACCGTCAAACATCGGAAATTGTACAATATGTGCGTTGCGACTCTACTCGCACTCGGGATTGCCGGTCCGACGCACGCCGCAACAATCTACAGCGGGATCACGTTTCCGGAGGGTGACGTGTCCTTTGCGGATAAGGTTGTCGACTTTGCCGTGGGCGATGCCGTTAGTGGCGACTATGCCGATCCCACCAACGTTTTAGGGGCTCCTGACTTTACTGCCGGCAGTACCGACAAACTCTTTGCCTTGGGAAATCCCGGAGGAACGCCGAACAATTTGAGTGATGCACTGTTTGGATTTGTCACGGTGCAATTCACTGACAATTCCTTGACAACCTCCAATGACAGTGCCGCAGACCTTTTTGTCTTCGAGATCGGCTCCTCTGGCGGCGGTGTGATCGAGTCCTTCCAGGTTGAGATATCTAAGGACGCCAGCACCTGGATCGATCTTGGTATCGTCAGCGGTGACGCGGTCGTTGGTCTTGATATAGACGGCGTCGCAGGTGTGAACGCAGGCGATATGTTCTCTTTTGTGCGCGTAACCGACGCACCAGGTGGCGCCACTTCCGGAAATCCATTCGGCGGTCCAGATATCGATGCCATTGGCGCGATTTCCTCCGCACCACCGGTGGTAGATCCGCCAACAGGTGTCGTTCCTCTTCCTGCCGCCGGTTGGGCGCTTGTGACTGGGCTTGCGATGCTCTTCGGTTTCAGGCGCCGCACATAAACCTCGGAGACTGTAAGCAACCTTGGGGTCGGTTCTACCGGCCCCTTCACTTTGAGTGGTTGGGGCTGAACACAAACACCACAATCTGGTTTCGGCGACAAAAATGAATGATCTCAAATTCAAACATAGCGCAATCTCAAGGTTTGATAGAAGGGCTGGCTGAACACAGATGGCGGCCCATACCGGAGTCCCAGCACCCTCTTCAGATGCTGCGTTTGCCGCCCGCTTTGCGGATATTCGCGGCATGGACAAAAATCGTGAAACAGTAGATTGACGGCCACCGGCTTTGAGCAGACATTGATCCGAACCGATTGTCTGCTCTTTTGTGCTCAGAACCTGCAGATGGAGTTACCTGCCCCGATTTTAGCGAACAGAATTGCGGCTGACCTGAGCCCCAAGTTTCCTCCACCTTGCGGAGAGTCCTTGGTTTGGGTTTGATCGCCTTACGCGGCCAGTTT
>NZ_JASHJC010000014.1 GCF_030733385.1 Roseovarius sp. MMSF_3359
CCCCCTTCCGCCAGGGGGCGCTGCTCTGTCATTTCCGATGGGGGCGGCTAGCTGCGCCGCGTGAGAGGCCTCAGGGGGGGCAAGGCGTAGCAGAAGGCATTGACTTGCTCCCCTCCAGGACACGGATGAGATCCGGGCGCTGTTGCAGCAGCGCCGATCATGAGGTGGCAGTCAGCAAGTTCGGCCTCTGCCCGCGATAAGCCAGAGGATTTCCGGTGCTTTTCGTCACGTGCATTTTGTTGACATCGCAGAGAGCTGGCAGGTATGCCGCCACGTTACCCCAGATATTCCCAATGCGGGTTTCAACGGGCTCGTCACCGCGGGCACGCCGCGCCGCTTGCCCTTCATCGCGCCAGCGCCTAACAGGGACGTATGAAGATATTGTTTTTAGGCGATGTTATGGGCCGCAGCGGTCGCAAGGCCGTGGTCGACATGCTGCCGCGTCTGCGGGACGAGTGGCGGCTCGATTTCGTTGTGGTCAATGGCGAAAACGCGACCGGCGGGATGGGGCTGAGCGGGGCGCATGCCAAGGTGCTTCTTGACGCCGGGGCCGATTGCCTGACCCTTGGCGATCATGCCTTTGACCAGAAAGACATGCTGCAATTCATCGAAAACGAGCCGCGTATCCTGCGGCCGCTGAACTATGCCAAGGGCGCGCCGGGCCGGGGCCATCGGGTTTTCCAGGACCGGCGGGGGCGCAAGGTCCTCGTGGCGCAGGCTCTGGGGCAGGTCTTCATGAAACGCGCCTTTGACGACCCGTTTTCCGCCATGGATCAGGTGTTGCGCGCGCACCCATTGGGCGGGGCGGTGCAGGCGGCGCTCGTCGATATCCATTGCGAGGCCACAAGCGAGAAGATGGGCATGGGCCATTTCTGCGACGGGCGCGCCAGCGTGGTGGTTGGCACCCACACCCATGTGCCCACCGGTGATGCGCAAATCCTGCCAGGCGGCACCGCGTTTCAGTCCGATGCGGGGATGTGCGGCGATTACAACAGCGTGATCGGCATGGAAAAATCTGAACCGATGCGCCGGTTTGTGACCGGCATGCCCAAGGGGCGTTTCACCCCTGCGCTGGAGGAGGCGACATTGTCTGGCCTCCTGATCGAGACCGATGACAAGACCGGCAAGGCAATGGCCCTGCGCATGATCCGGCAGGGCGGCCGGTTGGAGCAGGCAGGACCGTGACGGCCACCCCCTCCCTCTACCTGTTGCTCCTGCTGATGGGGGCCGGATGGGGCCTGTCGGTGCCGCTCTCGAAGATCGCGGTCAGCACCGGTCATCAGCCGCTTGGGCTGATCTTCTGGCAGCTTTTCGTCGTCGTGGCGGTTCTGGGCGCGATCTGCGCGGTGCGGGGCAAACCCCTGCGCATGGGGCGGCCCTATTGGCGGCTCTTGATCATGGTGGCGCTGACCGGTGCGGTGCTGCCCGATATCTTCTTCTACCTTTCGGCGGCGCGCCTTCCAGGCGGGGTGATGTCGATCATCATCTCGAGCGTGCCGATGTTCTCCTTGCCGATCGCGCTGGCGTTGGGAAACGAAGATTTTGCATGGCGCCGCGTGGCAGGGCTTATGGTGGGGCTTTCCGGCATCCTCCTGCTGATGGGGCCGGAGGCGAGCCTGCCCGAACGCGCCATGGCGTTCTTTATCCCCGTGGCGCTGCTGGCCCCGCTGCTTTACGCGACCGAGGGGAACCTAGTGGCCCGGTGGGGCACCCAAGGGCTCGACTCGGTGCAGGTCATCCTGGGGGCGTCGATCTTCGGCATGGTTTTCACCCTGCCTCTGGCCATCCTCAGCGGGCAGTGGATCAATCCGCTGGAGACTTTCGGGGTGCCTGAACTGGCGCTTGTTGGCGCGGCGATCCTGCATGCGCTGACCTATGCGGGCTATGTCTGGATGGTCGGACGGGCCGGGTCTGTCTTTTCGGCGCAGACCAGCTATCTCGTGACCGGGTTTGGCGTGATCTGGTCGATCCTGCTTCTTGGCGAGCGCTATTCCGGCTTTGTTTGGGCCGCATTGGCGCTGATGCTGATGGGGATGTTTCTCGTACAACCCCGGCGCAGCATCCTGCTTGCCCCCGGCGCGACCTTGGAGGAAGGTGGGGACAGCTCGCAAAAGGACCCGCCCGGTTGATCCAGTACCTCGACATATCGCAGACCCAACAGGGCCTTCTGGCGCTGTCGGTCGTGGCGCTCATGTTCCTCCTTTTCGTACGCGAATCCTATCCGACCGAGGTCGTGGCCATCACCGGTGCCGCACTTCTCCTGGCCATGGGGCTTCTGCCCTATGATGCCGCGCTGGCGGTGCTGTCGAACCCGGCGCCCTGGACCATTGCGGCCATGTTCATTGTCATGGGGGCGCTCGTGCGGACGGGGGCGCTGGATGCGTTTACCTCGATCGCCGACCGGCAGGCGCGCGTGAACCCCAAGATCGCGATCCTGATGTTGATGATCTTCGTGGTGATCTCGTCGGCATTCGTGTCGAACACGCCGGTGGTCGTGGTCATGATCCCGGTCTTCGTGCAACTGGCCCGCTCGCTTGGTGTTCCCGCGTCCAAACTCCTCATCCCGCTCAGTTATGCGGCGATCCTGGGCGGGACGCTCACATTGATCGGCACCTCCACCAACCTCTTGGTCGATGGTGTGGCGCGCGCGCAGGGGATGGCGGCGTTTTCGATTTTCGAAGTGACGCCGCTTGGTCTGGCACTTGTGGCCTGGGGGGCGATCTACCTGCGCTTCATCGGGCCATTCCTGTTGCCTGCGCGGGACAGCATGGCAGATATGCTCTCGGACCGCTCCAAGATGAAGTTCTTCACCGAAGCGGTGATCCCGCCGGACTCGAACCTCATCGGGCGCGAGGTCACGGGTGTGCAGCTTTTCAAACGCGACGGCGTCCGTTTGATCGACGTGATCCGGGGCGATCTGTCGCTGCGGCGCAACCTCAAGGGGGTCGAGTTGCAGGTGGGCGACCGGGTGGTTCTCCGCACGCAGATGACCGAGCTTCTGAGCCTGCAGCGTGACAAGAGCCTCAAGCGCGTGGATCAGGTCTCGGCGGTCGAGACCACCACGGTCGAGGTGCTGATCACGCCGGGCTGCAAGATGGTCGGTCGCTCGCTCGGCGCGCTGCGACTGCGGCGGCGGTTCGGTGTCTACCCGCTGGCGGTGCATCGCCGGAACCAGAATATCGGGCGGCAGCTTGACGATCTGATCGTGCGGGTGGGGGATACGCTCCTGCTCGAAGGCTCGCCCGAGGATATTCAGCGCCTCTCGCGCGAAATGGACATGGTCGATGTCTCGCACCCCTCGGCGCGCGCCTACCGCCGGGGTCACGCGCCCATTGCCATTGCGGCACTCGTAGGCCTTGTCACTCTGGCAGCCCTTGGCGTGGCGCCGATCTTTTTCCTGGCCGTGCTGGCCGTCGCGGTCATTTTCCTGACCCGCTGCATCGATGCGGATGAGGCGTTTTCCTTCATTGATGGCCGCCTCCTGGCGCTGATCTTCTCGATGCTGGCGGTGGGCGCGGCGCTTGAGGCGTCGGGCGCGGTCAAGCTGATCGTCGAGGCGATTGCCCCGGGGCTTGCTATGTTGCCGGGTTTCCTGATCGTCTGGGCGATTTACCTGCTGACCTCGATCTTGACGGAACTCGTCTCCAACAACGCCGTGGCCGTGGTGGTCACGCCCATTGCCATCGGTTTGGCCGACGCCATGGGGATCGACGCGCGGCCTCTGGTCGTTGCCGTTATGGTCGCGGCCAGCGCCAGTTTTGCCACGCCCATCGGCTACCAGACGAATACGCTTGTCTACGGGCCCGGCGGCTATCGCTTCACCGATTTCATGCGCGTGGGCATCCCCCTGAACCTCAGTGTGGGGATGTTGGCGAGCTTTCTTATCCCGATGATCTGGCCGCTTTGACATGACCGGCATACGCCCCTCGCGCCCTGGCTGGGGCGTCTTCTGGATGGTGGTGACCGGTGCGCAATTTGTGGGCGTCACGGTTCTGGTCAAGACGCTCGGCACCCGCATCCCGGCCCCCGAAGCCGCGTTCCTGCGCTATGTGCTGGGGCTGGTCTTTTTCATTCCGATCCTGGGGACGCTTCTCCGGCAACGGTATGACCGCAAGCTCTGGCTGATGTTCACGGCGCGCGGCGTGGCGCATACCGGGGCGGTGGCGCTGTGGTTCTATGCGATGGCGCGGATCCCGATCGCGGATGTGACGGCGATGAACTACCTCTCGCCGATCTATGTGACCATCGGCGCGGCGCTCTTCCTGGGCGAGCGGTTGGCCCTGCGACGGGTCTTGGCAATCCTGGCCGCGCTGATCGGCACGCTCATCATCCTGCGCCCGGGGTTCCGTGAGATCGGCAGCGGGCATCTGGCGATGCTCTTCGTGGCGATCTGTTTCGGGGCGTCCTACCTTCTGGCCAAGCTGATGACAAACCGGGTCAGCCCGGCAATCGTGGTGGCGATGCTGTCGATCATCGTGACCATTGGCCTCGCGCCCTTGGCTGCGATGAACTGGGTCACGCCGACCCTGACAGAGACGCTGATCCTCTTTGGCGTGGCCTGTCTCGCCACTGGCGGGCATTACACGATGACGCTGGCCTTTGCCGCTGCGCCGTTGGCGGTCACGCAACCGGTCAGCTTTCTGCAACTGGTCTGGGCGGTGCTGGTGGGGGCGCTTTTCTTCAACGAAAGGGTGGATGTCTTTGTCGTGCTGGGTGGGACGCTGATCGTGGGCGCGGTGAGCTTCATCAGTTGGCGCGAGATGGTGCTCAAACGCAAGGCGGTCACGCCGAACCCGTCGGCAACGAAAGTCTAGGGCGTTCTCGTCTTCGGCGGTGTCGTTCCGCATTCCGGGTGGCGGTGCCATCGCCGGGGATCGCGCCGGTCCGCCACGCTCAGCCGCGTTGCATGACCCGTGCCGCGACGGCCTCGAAGCTCTTCATCAACTGTGTTGGACGCAGCGTGGCCAGGCGGGCCAGGACGACCTCGCTTGATGGGACCTCGTCGCTGAGAGGGCGGATGGCCAGGGTCCGGCCATCATAGGTCCGGTCGCCATCGGGGCGTGTCACGAGCAGCGAATAGCCAAGGCCGCATCCCACCATACCGCGCACCAGCTCGATCGAGGGGGAGGAATGGGCAATCACCGGCTCCAGCCCGACATCGCGAAAGAGCCCCAGAAAGTAATCGTGGCTTGGCGCCACTTCGAGCAGGATCAGCGGCTCGGCTTCGAGGTCGGCCAGCGCCACCGATTCCTGCCGGGCCAGCGGGTGATCCGCCGCCAGGGCCACATAGGGTTTGCGCTGCGCCAGCAGGACGGTGTGCAGATCGTCCGGCAAGTCGATGTTGTAGAGCAATGCCAGGTCCAGCAATCCGTCCTCCAGCGCGGCGATGATCTGGTCCTGCGGCCCCTCGCGCAGATGCAGCTTGAGGCCCGGATGTTCGGTGCTCAGCTCGTGGATCAGGTTGGGCAGGACTGTCGGTGCCAACGTGCTGAAACTGCCCAATCGCAGTTCCCCGACCACGCTGCTGCCGGTCTCGATCGCTTGCCGTTCAAGATCGCTGGCATGGGCCAGAAGGCTGCGCGCGGAATGCAGTACTTTTTCCGCAGCCCCCGTGGCCGTCACCCCGCGCGACGCGTGGCGCAGTAGCAGTTGCACGCCAAGCTGTTCCTCGAGCTTGGTGATCGCGACCGAGATCGTCGGCTGCGACACGTTCAGGCGTTCGGCGGCACCGGCGACGGACCGGCATTCAATGCAAGCCACGAGGTATTCAAGTTGGCGAAGGGTGAATCGGTGCATGATTATTAGTATAAATCTATAGATAACCTTGAAACAATGAATTTTGATAAATTGTCGCGCCGATATATGGTGGGATCAACGGAGGACAGGACAATGACAGCGGCCTTTCGAATGCCCACACCCCACCATGAAAACCCCGAGCGATTTATCGCGGCGATGGCCGGTGCGGCCACCCAGGTGTCGGTCGTCACCACCGATGGCCCCGCAGGCCGGTTCGGCGTGACGGTCAGCGCGTTTTCGTCCGTTTCGGCGGAGCCGCCGCTGGTCCTGGTCTGTATCAACCGCCGCAGCCCCGCGATCCAGGCGATCGAGGCCAATGATGCGTTTTGTGTCAATCTGTTGGGCGACGATCAGGCGGATATCGCAAACTGCTTTGCCGGGCGGCCCGGTGCCTTGGCGCCATATGATTTTACCGGTTGCACTTGGGAGAGTGCCACAACCGGTGCGCCCGCTCTCTCTGGTGCCATTGCCAATTTCGACTGCCGGGTCGAGACATCTTACGACGCGGGCACGCACCGCATTTTCATCGGGCGGGTGGTCGAGGCGCTCAGCCGCGATGCCGCCCCCTTGGCCTTTTCCAAGCGCGCCTACCAGGCGCTGCGCCCCCTATAACCTGACAGGAACCCGAACATGATCCGTACCGGAGACGAATACCGCGCATCCCTCAACGACGGCCGCCAGATCTGGATCAACGGCGAACGTGTGGATGACCCCTGCAACCATCCGCAGTTCAAGCCCGTGATCGACGTGCGTGCGCGCATCTATGACATGCAGCACGACGCCAAGACGCAGGAGGCGATGACCTACGAGGAGCAGGGCGAACGTTTCGCCATCGGTCTGCGCCTGCCTTATGAGCAGCAGGATTGGCAGGACAAGCGCGATGCGGTTGATCTGGTGATGAACGATGTCGGTGGCGTGGTCACGCGGGTGGGCGACGAGACCATTGGCGAGATGTGGTCGCTCTGGGACGGCAAGGATATCCTGAACGAGATCGACCCGCGTTTTGCGACGAATATCGAACGCCACATTCACCAGTGCATCAAGGACGACCCGTTCCACGTCTCGGCCAATACGGACCCGAAAGGCGACCGGTCCAAAGCGCCGCAGGATCAGGACCCCGATATGCTGGTGCATGTGGTGCGCGAGACCGACGAGGGGATCATCATCCGCGGTGCCAAATACGAGACCGCCGCCGCCTATTCCAACCAGGCCTTCCTCAAGCCGACCATTGCCAATTGGGGCAATGACAAGCTCAGCGATTATGCGCTCGGCTGCATCGTCAAGATGAACGCGCCGGGGGTGAAACATATCTGCCGCACCGGGTTTGCGGGACGCGCGCCCGAGGCGGATTATCCGCTGTCGAACCGGGTGGATGAGATCGACACGCTGATGATCCTCGATGATGTGCTGATCCCGTGGGAGGATGTGCTGTTCTATCAACACACCCGCGCGGCGAGCTTCATCCGTACGACGCTACACCGCTATTCGGCCTTCCCCTTTGTGCAACGCACGCTCAGCTATGCGGACCTCATCATCGGCGCGGCGCTCTGGAACGTGAAACAAACCGGGCTCGACAAGCAGCAGGCCGTGCAGGAGAAACTGAGCGAACTGGCCGTCTGGCGCGAAGGCATCGACGCCTTCCTGACCGCTTCCATCGCCATGGCCGAGAAAAGCCCCAACGGCCTTCTGATGCCGAACCAGTCGATGCTGATGTCGGGCCGGGTACATGCGCTGACCAACCTGCCGCGGATGATGCACATGGCCCGCGAGCTTTGCGGCGGGCAGATCTGCGTCACACCCGATGCGGCGACCTTTGCGGCACCCGAAACGAAGCCGTGGCTCGACAAGTTCTACTCGATCAATGACGAATGGGTGGCCGATGATCGCCGTAAACTGCTGGGTCTGGCGCGCGATTTGCTGAATTCGGACTATGCCGGGCATCGCCTGACTTTCCAGCTCTTTGCACAGTCGCCGCCCTTCGCGCAACTTGCCGCCGTCTATCGCAATTTCGACTGGCAGGGACCGCTGGAATTCGCGCATAAAGCCGCGGGGTTGTCGGACAATGTCTGGGGCAAGGGAACCCGGCATTGAAGCAAACATCCGCGCCCCGGGCTTGACCCGGGGCCTTTTGGTCAACGTGGAGGTCCCGGGTCAGGCCCGGGACGGGGAGCAAAGAAAGACATGACCCGGCACGATACGTCACTCTCACCGATGGCAGAGCTGGCCGAGAATGTAAGCCAACCGTTCGAGCGCGCCCGCGCCATGCCGAAATCGGTCTATACCAGCGAGACCTTCCTAGAGGCCGAGTTGGCGCAGGTGTTCAAGCAGGATTGGTTCTGCGTCACCCGTGCCGATGCGCTCGCGAACCCGGGAGATTACACGACGCTGGATCTGGCCGGGCAGCCAATCATGGTCATTCGTGACCGCGGCGGACAATTGCGCGCCCAGTCCAATGTCTGCCTGCATCGCATGTCTACCTTGCTTGAAGGGTCGGGCAACACGCGCGCCATCGTCTGCCCGTATCATGCCTGGACCTATAATCTCGATGGCCGTTTGCGCGGGGCGCCCGCGATGACGCTGAACGAGAGCTTCTGCAAGGATAGCTATGCGCTGCCGCAGGTGCGTTGCGAAGAATGGCTTGGCTGGGTCATGGTCACTCTGAACCCCGATGCCCCGCCCGTCGCAGAGCAGCTTTCCGGTGTCGAGGCGTTGATCGGCGATTTCGGGATGGAGCATTATTCGCAGACCTTTTTCGAAACGCATCGCTGGGACACGAACTGGAAAGTCCTCGCCGAAAATTTCATGGAAAGCTACCACCTGCCGGTTTGCCATGCGGGCACCATCGGGGGGCTTTCCAAGCTCGAAGAAATGGTCTGCCCGCCCGGCGAGCCCGCGTTCAACTATCACTGGATCTACAAGGAAGAGCATTTCAAGCTCGCCAATGCGCACCCGACCAATACGCGCCTCAAGGGTGACCGGCGGCGCATGACCTTCCTGCTGGCGATCTATCCCAGCCTGCTCATCACGCTCACGCCCGGGTATTTTTGGTATCTCAGTCTGCACCCGCATGGGGTAGGGCAGGTCGATATCCGTTTCGGCGGCGGCATGTCGCCCGAGTTCGTCAACGACCCCGAAGCGCAGAGCCATTTCGAAGCGGTCAAGACGCTCCTGGATGATGTGAATGTCGAGGATCGCGGCTGCACCGAAAAGGTCTATCGCGGTCTTTGCTCGGACGTGGCCGCGCCGGGGCATCTGAGCCACCTGGAGCGGCCCAACTACGATTTTGCCTGTTATCTCAACGACCGGATCAACCCGGCTAACTAGGACCACGCCCATGATGCACAAGCGCATTCGCCCGTTCAACACCAAGGAAACCTACCCGGAGCAGAACCTCGATAATGACCTTTCCCAAGGCGTCGTGGCCCGCGGCACGATGGTGTTCCTGCGCGGGCAGGTGAGCCAGGATCTTGATACCCGCGAAAGCCTGCACACCGGCGATGCGGCCAAGCAAACCGCCAAGACAATGGAAAACATCCAGATGCTGCTGGAAGAGGCCGGCACCACGATGGAGGCCGTCTGCCGGATCGTCGTCTACCTGACCGATATCCGTTATCGCGAGGCGGTCTATCAGGAGATGGGCAAATGGCTGAAGGGCGTGCACCCGTGCTCGACCGGGCTGGTCGTGCCGGCGCTGGCCCGCCCGGAATGGGTGGTCGAGATCGAAGTCACCGCCGTGATCCCGGACTAAGCGGCCATGAGTGCGCCCGAGCTTCTCCGCCAACTGGCCACGACGGCGGATGGACCGCTGGAACGTGCGGTCAGCGCCGATCCCCGGCTTTACTGGGATGAGGATATTGCCGCGCTGGAAGAGGATGCGATTTTCCGGCGCGATTGGGTCTGTCCCGGTCTGGCCGCGGAAATTCCCAATCCAGGCGATTACCTGACTTTCACCATTGCAGGCGATCCGATCTTTTGCATTCGCGACAAAGCCGGTGAGATCAAGAGTTTCTCGAATGTCTGCCGGCACCGGATGATGCAGCTTCTCGAAGGGACCGGCTGCACCAGCCGCATCGTCTGCCCCTATCACGCCTGGACCTATGCGCTGGACGGGCGTCTGATCGGCGCGGGTCATATGGAACGGACCGAAGGGTTTGACAAGAAATCCGTCTGCCTGCCGGAAATCCGAACGGAAATCTGGAATGGCTGGATCTATGTCACGCTGAACCCTGACGCGACGCCGGTGGCCGAGGCCTTGGCGCCGCTGCACGAGGTTGTGTCGCGCTACGCGATGGAAAACTACGTGCCCGTTGTGCAGGAAGAGCATGTCTGGACCACCAACTGGAAGCTGCTGACCGAGAATTTCATGGAAGGCTATCACCTGCCGGTGGCGCACAAAGCCACGGTCGGCGCGTGGTTTCCGGTGGAAAAGACCATCTTTCCCGAAGAGGTCTATGACGCCTTCACCTACCAGACTTTCATGAAGACCGGGAACGCCACCTATGGGCAGGCCCATCCCGACAACACCCGGCTTGAGGGCGATTGGCGCAATACATCGGTCCTGCCGACCGTGTTTCCGACCCATATGTATGTGCTGGCACCCGATCACCTCTGGTATCTCAGCTTGCGCCCGCGCGGTGTCGGGCAGGTCGATGTGCGTTTCGGCGTGGCCATCGCGCCGGAGGTTGACGCCATGCTTGGTTTTGCCGATGAGCGCACCGCGTGGATCGAGGAGCTCATCACGTTTTTCGAGCATGTGAACACCGAGGACCGGCAGGTTGTCGAGGGCATCTATGCCGGATCACGCTCGGCCCAGGCCGCACCTGGCCCGCTGAGCTGGCTCGAACGCGAAATCCATGACTTTCAGAAATACCTGTCGCGCCGCTTGGGCGACGGGGCAGGAGGCACATCATGACCTTTTCCATCGCCGGGCGTTGCGCCCGGACCGGGCAGTTCGGCGTGGCGATTACCACCTCGTCGATCTCCGTGGGCTCGCGTTGTCCCCATGCGCGTCCGGGCGTGGGCGCAGTTGCCACACAGAACATCACCGATCCGCATCTGGCGACGCTGGTGCTGGACGCGATGGAAGGCGGCCAGAGCGCGGCGGAGGCGATCGCAAAGGTCACGAAGGACCGTGAGAACATCGACTATCGTCAACTGACCGCGGTTGATGCAAACGGCACCACCGCGCATTTCACCGGGGCGCATATCCTCGGCACCAATGCGATCAGCGAGGATGTAGATTGCGTCGCCGCCGGGAACCTCTTGTCCTCGACCGCGGTCGCCAAGGGGATAAGTGATGGTTTCATGGCGGACCCCACCGCGCATCTGGCCGAAAGGCTGCTCCGGGGGCTTGAAGGCGGTCTGGCTGCCGGGGGCGAGGAAGGCCCGGTACATTCCGCCGCACTGATCGTGGCGGACAAGATGCCGTTTTATCTCGTCGATCTGCGGGTGGACTGGGAGGACGACAACCCGATCCGCAAATTGCGCAGTCTCTGGGAGGCCTACGAGCCGCAGATGAATGATTACCTGAACCGCGCGATCGACCCGTCGGTCGCGCCCAGCTATGGCGTGGCGGGCGATCCCTGACCAATATCGGCTTTAAGTCCTTATCTACCTTCGCTCTGACCCCGCATCATGCTAATCTAAGGCAATGACTAGAGTGATGGTGATAGGAAACGCCGGGGGCGGAAAATCGACGATGTGTAGCGCGATATGCGCCGCGTATGATCTTCCGTACTATGCAATCGATAAAATTCAATGGAAGCCCGATTGGGTTCAGACGCCTGAGACCGAATTCCAAAAGCAGCACGACGAGTTGCTGGCAAACGACCGATGGTTGATCGACGGTTACGGCTCAATGAACTCGGTTCAAGATCGCCTAAACGCCTGCGATACAGTGATATTCGTCGATCATCCGATCCATATTCACTTTTGGTGGGCAGCCAAAAGACAGTTCAAGTCCTTGTTTGTCGGACGCCCAGATGGTCCTGAGGGTTGTCCGATGTGGCGGGCCACAATACCTCTTTATAAGATGATATGGTGGTTGCACAGGAAAGCGCGACCACAACTCCTTGAAGCGATCTACAACCGTTCAGATCGCATCAGAATCATCCACATCAAATCACCCGCCGAATTGAATTCGTTTGCGGCAACGCCAGTCTGAGCGGTCGGCAGCTTTGTCCGCAAAGCAGACGAAGAAGGAGCGCCCAATCCGCGCGGAGTCAAGGAGCGAAGCGACGCCGCGCGATCGCCAGACCGCCCCCTGGGCTGGCGATTGGCTGACGCTGGCGCGACGTATTGGGCATTTGCAGACTTGGCTGGGATAAAGTGCTTCCCACTGCCGGTTGGTCGCCATCCCGCGGTCTGGCGTTCGCGCGGTTTGTGCTGAGATATCCGACGGCGGCTCTGTCCCGCATTATGAAATTGGCTATGTGAGAGAGGGCGCTACAATCCCGCTTCCAGCCGGTCCAGCAGTACGTCCAGCATCGCGTCGCAGCGTTCGATCTGGTTGATCTCGACATATTCATCGGGTTTGTGACCCTGCATCATCGACCCCGGGCCGCAGACGACCGTGGGAATGTCGAGATCCTGTGAAAAAAGTCCGCCTTCTGTGCCAAAGGCCACCTTGTTGGTGGCATTCACGCCGGTGAGCGATTGCACGAACTGCACCACATCGGCGGTGCGGCTGGTGTCCAGGCCGGGGTAGGAGAAATTGACCTCGAACGCGAAGGCGGCTTCGGGGGCGTGAGCGCGCGCGGCGGCGACGATGGCATCGGCGCGGGCACGAATGTCGGACAGGATGGCCTGCGGGTCGTCCTGCGCCACGTTACGGATTTCGAAATCCACTTCACAGAGGTTCGGCACGATGTTGAGTGCAACACCCCCGGCCATCTTGGCCGCGTGGACGGTGGTGTAGGGGACGTCGTAGTCACCGTCCTGCGCACCGTGTT
Organism: Roseovarius sp. MMSF_3359; assembly: GCF_030733385.1. Classification (GTDB taxonomy): domain Bacteria; phylum Pseudomonadota; class Alphaproteobacteria; order Rhodobacterales; family Rhodobacteraceae; genus Roseovarius. The sequence continues at coordinate 12,747 of NZ_JASHJC010000014.1, forward strand.
CGCGCAGCTCGGCCTGAACATCGCGCAGGACACCGACCAGGTCACACCCAAGATGCAGCGCATTCATTGCAAGTGGGGCCAGCGCGGAGTGTCCCTCGCGTCCGGTGCAGCGGGCTTTCAGCGCCACTTTGCCCTTGTGGCCGGTCGCAACGGAAAGGCTGGTGGGTTCGCCCACAATGCACATGGCGGGGCGCACGGGCGCTTCCCGAAGGAGGTCGATCATCGACCGCACCCCCTGGCAGCCGATCTCCTCATCATAGGAAAACGCCAGATGAAGCGGCGACTTCAACTCGCGTTTCGCGGCCTTGAGGCCCGCGGCCAGCGCACAGGCGACAAAGCCCTTCATATCCGTGGTGCCGCGCCCGTAATATCGCCCGTCGGTCACGGTCAGCTCGAACGGCGGTTTGGTCCAATCCTGCCCCTCCACTGGCACCACATCCGTATGGCCCGAGAGCATGACACCGCCGTGATCGCCCGGCCCGATTGTCGCGAGCAGGTTGGCCTTGGTGCTAGCATCATTGGGGATCAGCGTGGCGGTCACCCCGACCTCGGCCAGAAGACCCTTGATGTAGTCCATCAGGTCCATGTTCGGATTGCGGCTGACCGTATCGAAGGCGATCAGGCGGTCAAGGATCTCGGGTGTCTTCATCTTCGGGGGTCCTGAACGGTTGTGAAAAGGCGCAAGCGCCCTCCGATCAGTAGCGCAAACCAGCCATGCGCCGAAACCCAAATTTGGCGGTACTCGTCAGATCGGTGACGCAAAGGGGTGGGGGGACAATCTTGGTGATGCCGATGGTCAGGAAATCAAAGCGCCTTTGTCCACCGAATGCAAAAACAGCACCCGAAAGGGTGCTGCCTTGATCCCGTTGCGGGGGTGTTTCAGGCTTGGCGACGGAGGCGCGCGATGCCGCCGGACAGGCCGAGCATGCCAATGGCCGCCGGCAACAGAAGCGCCGAGGCAGGCAGCGGCACAACCGCCGTGTTCCCATCATCAATGAGGGCCGGCGCCGGCGGATCGTTTTCGGTCAGTACCAGTTTGAACGAACCGTTGTAACGGCGGCAGCGTTTGACCGACCTGTCGCAATTCTGTTCGACAGCGCGGAACCGGGTAAAGAGACCCAGCAGGTCGCGGTTCCAGTTGTTTGCGCCAACGCCGAACTGCGTCGCAACCTTGCGTCGTTTTCTTCCGTCCCATTTGCGACCCATCAGCGACAGGTCAAAACTTGCAAGCTCACCGTTTAGCGAAGTCATCGTGCCGGACGTCATCTTGAAATACGACCAATCGCTGGTCGAAGCGCGTGAACGGTTGTGGCGGACGCCCGGGTTCTTGGTCCGCTGGTAGTTGATCGTCACCTCGTAGCCCTGACCCGCCGCGTTGCGCAGAATACCGGTCAGTGACGCCTTGTTCCCGTCCATTTTGAAGGTTCCGGCACCGGCGGCGGAATTCTCGAAGTAGAAATTGTTGTGGTAACGACCCTTCGCACCTCTCAGGCGGTTCCGGAAACCCCGGAGCCGCTTGTTGAAAATCGCGGAATTGGCCTTGTTCCCGGTCTTGCCATAGAAGCTGGTCGCCGAGTAGGTCGCAGCGGATGCGGGTTCGGCCGTCAGACCCGTGATGCCAAGGGCGGTCGCGGCCACGAGCAAAGCAGTGCGAATAAACATGTTAGGACCCCACACGTTATGAGTGTATTTTTCCCCTGTGCGACCTTGGCGGGGGCAGGGGCGCGGAGTCAATGAAGAATTTGGTTAAATATCCTTTAACGCTGCAAAATTTGCGGCGAATGGCGCTGTTTTGACAACATTTGAGACAAATCGGCTTGTTTGTTCAATAGACGGAAACAGCGCCCTGCCTGGTCAACGTATGACTGATCAGGCGTTCGTCGGTAGGAGGTCGTTTGTCGTCCCGTTGGGCAGGATGGTCGCTTGGCCCTCAAGATCGCCCGCGATCACGCAGGCGATCCAAGGATTTTCCGAAACGATCAGGATTGGCGGCGACGGCGGGCCACGCCACCTGCGGCGCCCAGCATGCCCAGGGCAGCAGGCAGCAGCAGGACACTCGCGGGGAGCGGTACGACGCCCGGATTGCCACCGGGTTCCAGAACGATGTTGATGTCACCGTGGTAGGATTGGCAATTGTCGCCCTTGCAGCCGGCCTCACGCGCCGTGAACCATGTCGAGAGACCCAGAAGGTTGGCATCCTTGTCATTGGCGCCCACACCAACCTGCACTTTCAGACCCGCGCCGCGCATCTCAAGATAGAAATCGGCGATGCCCGCGGTTTTGGAGATCAGTTGCGCACGTGTGAAATCATAGAATTTCCACTGCGACGTGTCGGGATTTGATCCACCGACCTTCTTATATTTGCCGGGATCGGCAACTTCGATCAGGTCGAGAACCAGGTCGAACCCCTGCAGGGCCGCATTGCGCACGGTCCCGGTCAGCGTGGCCTTGTTGCCGTCGACCGTGAAGAGCCCGAAAGCGTCTTCGCCCCGAACGGTGTTTTCGAAGACGAAATGGTTCGCCTTGCTGCCGGACGCGCCCTGAGGCTTGGAGCCGAACCAAAGCGAATGCTCAGGCTTGCCGTTCTCATAATGACTGGTTGCGGTATAGACCGTGGCGGCCTGTGCCGCGGCGCTGGCAAAGCCGATGGCGGCTGCAGCAGCAATAAATGTGGTGCGTAGAAACATCGTACCCTCACTCGTAAAACAAAACAGGTGATCGAAGTGCCTGCTGAGGCGGGGTCAGTCAACCGGATCGCGACAAAAACTGCCTAATTTGCCAGAATTTTGCCTTAAATCCTTCGTGGTTGTTCAGGGAATGGAAACGATACGTCGTTTGCGTGGTGATTGATTTCGGTTCGGGGGTGTTGGCTGACGAAGACCGGCGCGATTCGATGTCTTTCATTGGGGGCGGTAAAGGCCAATCCCAGAAGATCAGCACTGGTCAACGCGCGGTGCCTGCGGTATCTGGCGGGGGTCTATTTCCGGGGGTCAGATGTCTGAAACTGTTCCGTTCGAAAAGCCGGGTCCTGTCGAGGCTGGTTTGCGCCAGGCCATCGCGCCCATCGAAGAGATCATTGCCGAGGCGCGTGCGGGTCGCATGTATATCCTCGTCGATCACGAAGATCGCGAGAACGAGGGCGATTTCGTTATCCCGGCCGAGTTTGCCGATGCCGCCGCGATCAACTTCATGGCGACGCATGGGCGCGGCCTGATCTGCCTGCCGATGAGCGCCGACCGGATCGAGGCGTTGCAACTGCCGATGATGGCGGTGAACAACTCCTCGCGGCATGAAACAGCGTTTACCGTGTCGATCGAGGCGCGTGAAGGCGTCAGCACCGGTATTTCTGCTGCCGACCGGGCGCTTACCGTGGCCACCGCGATCAACGATCAGAACGGCCCCGCCACCATCGCCACACCCGGCCACGTTTTTCCGCTGCGCGCGCGCAATGGCGGTGTGTTGATCCGCGCCGGCCATACCGAGGCGGCGGTTGATATCTCGCGCCTTGCCGGTCTGCATCCTTCAGGCGTGATATGCGAGATCATGAACGAAGACGGCACGATGGCGCGTCTTCCTCAGTTGATTGATATCGCCAAACAACATGGCATCAAGATTGGCACGATCAGCGATCTGATCGCCTATCGCCACAAGCACGACAACCTCGTGCGCGAGGTTCGGCGCGAAACGGTCATGTCCTCCCATGGCGGCGAATGGGACATGCGCATTTTCGCCGATCAGATCAGCGGCACGGAACATGTGGTGCTGACCAAGGGCGATGTGAGCGATGGCGAGCCGGTTCTGGCGCGGACCCATGCGCTCAATGCGCTCGAGGATGTGCTGGGGATCGGTCTGTCGGAGACCACCAGCGGTCCGACCGGCAAACTGCCCCGGGCGATGGAGATGATCGGCGCCGAGGGCAGGGGGGCCGTGTTCCTCTTCCGCCAGCCACGCCCGAAACTTGCCAGCGAGATGGAAGACGACGACACACCGCGCACGATCAAACAGACCGGTCTTGGGGCGCAAATCATGCAGACGATGGGATTGCATGAGCTTATCCTGCTGACAGACAGCCCCGATACCCGGTATCTTGGGCTTGACGCTTACGGCATTTCGATCACCGGCACCCGCGCCCTCAGCGAAGGATAGATCCATGGCCTCGACCGAATACACCATGCCCCGTGCAGAATTCGACAAACCGGTGAAGCTGCTGATCGTGGTGGCGCCGTTTTACCGCGATATCGCCGATAACCTGATCGCGGGTGCCAAGGCCGAGATCGAGGCGACCGGCGGCACCTATGACCTGGTTGAAGTACCCGGCGCGCTCGAAGTGCCGACGGCGATCGGGATCGCCGAACGGATGTCGAATTTCGATGGCTATGTCGCCCTGGGCTGCGTCATTCGCGGCGAGACGACGCATTACGAAACCGTCTGCAACGACAGTTCGCGCGGCATTACCCTTCTGGGCCTGCAGGGGCTTTGCGTCGGCAACGGCATCCTGACGGTCGAGAACCGCGATCAGGCCGAGGTGCGGGCCGATCCCGCGCGGATGAACAAAGGCGCAGGCGCCGCAGCGGCAGCCTTGCATCTTGTGGCGCTCACCCGTAAATGGGGCGCCGCGCGCAAGGGGGTGGGGTTCCTGCCCGATGCGGAAGAATACAAGCTGGCCGGTGGCCTTGAGGACAATCCGAAAGCATGAGCAACCTTTCCGGTAATCAGAAACGGCAGATGAAATCGGCCGCGCGGCTTTACGCGGTGCAGGCGCTGTTTCAGATGGAGCATTCCGGGCAGACCGTGGATGCAGTGATGCACGAGTTCGAGGATCACCGTTTTGGCGCCTCCTATGATGAGGGTGAGATGGCCGAGGGGGATGTGAGCCTTTTCGAGCAACTCATGCAGGATGCGGTCAATAACCAGGCGCTGATCGACCAAATGACCGATCGGGCGCTGGTGGCGAAATGGCCGATCAACCGGATTGACCCGACCATCCGGGCACTCTTTCGTGCCGCGGGGGCGGAACTCACGCAATCCTCGACACCGCCCAAGGTGGTGATCGTGGAATTCGTCGATATCGCCAAGAGTTTCTTTCCCGAGGGGCGGGAGCCGAAATTCGTCAACGCCGTGTTGGACCACATGGCGCGTGAGGCCAAACCCGAAGCGTTTTAACGTGCGTTTTCGTTATGGTTTCAAGCTACACTAAAGCTCGGTCACCGTCCCCACGGCCAGTACGGCGCCGGTCGGTTGCCCCGTAGGCGAGCCGCCCGGTGGTTCGTCCGAGATCGCAAGGGTCAGGTCGGCGACACCGGCACGAAACTCTTCGGGGAGCGGGAGGCTTGCGGCCTCGGCATCGGGCAGCACGCCAAGCGAGACGGGCGCGTTGCCGTCGGCGATGACCCAAAGCTCGAGGGCGCGTCCCGCGGCGGCCTGACCATCGGTCCGATTGAGTTGCAATTCCCCCGCGTTGCTGTCGTAGACCGCCAGGATGCGGAGCGACTGATCGTCGGCCGCGATTTCCGAGACATAGAGCGGCCCACGTTCCGCGGGATCCGGTGAGCCGGTCAGCATCAGTTGCCAGGCAAAGAACCCGGCAAGGAGCAGTGAGGCGACGCTAAGCCCCTGCCAGAGGCCAAGCCGCTGCCAGAACGACGGGCGCGGTGGCGGCGCCCCGAAAAGCCGGGTCATCAATGCGTCCTTCACCGCCCCCGTCGCGGCCTCTTCGGCAAACTCGGGATTCATGCCCGCCAGACGCTCGGTCCAGGCCGCAACCTCCTTTCGCAGATCCGGTTCCGCCTCAAGGCGGGCCTCGAAAGCGCGCATCTCCGAAGACGGCAGCAAACGCAGCACATATTCCGCCGCAAGCAGGTTGTCGTCATCGCGATCTGGTGGGGAAGCGTCGGTCATCGTTCCATGCACTCCCTCAGGCTGATGAGACTGCGCCGCAGCCAGGTTCGGACGGTGTTGAGCGGGACGCCGAGTTTTTCCGACAGTTCCGCATAGCTCAGCCCTTCAAGATACGCGCCGCGCACAGCCCTGTCGCGGGGCGATTCCAGCTCGCCGAGGCAATCGGCAATCCGACCGGCTTCGCCCGCGGCGACGGCCACCTGCTCAGGCGTCGGGCCGGACCCCGGCAACATGTCGGCCATCGCGTCGATGTCATCGCTATCGCGGCGGGCGCGCAGCTTGTCGATCGCGGTGTTCCGCGCGATGGTGATGAGCCAGGTCATCGGACTTGTTCCGCCTCTTGCGTATCGATCGGCACGGCGCCAGACCTTCATATATGTCTCTTGCAGGACATCCTCGGCGCTGGCCCGGTCTTTCAAGACACGCAGTGCCACACCAAAAAGTTTCGCGTTGGTCAGATCGTAGAGACGGCCAAAAGCCTGACGGTCGCCGAGCGAGACTTTTCCGATCAGGTCTTCGATCTCTTCCACGGAACTCATCAGGATGGTGCTCCTGCTTCTGCGCGCCGGCTTGGGCGCGATACGGGGCTTCTGGTGGCAACACCCTTATACCCGATCTTACGTTGCACGTGAAAATTGGATCAAATTCAGCCCGGTTTTCTGTTTTGTTTTCGCAGGGGGCTGCCCCACTCAACGGCTCACGCCGAACGCTTATTGTCCTCGAAGAGTGTTTCGATCCCTGAACTGTGGGCGTCGAGATGCGCTAGTCCCGCGAAGCGTGCGCGGCTTCCTGCACAACCGCTTGAGGTGGCTTGCAAGTGTGCTAGACTCCGTCACAGGTAATTTGAGCGAGTCGCCCCATGCCCAAGTTGATCCGTCTCTACATCATCAATGTTGCCATCGGCTTCGCCTTGGCTGCCGTTTTCGTCGCCATGCTGCTGTGGTTCAATATCGGCAATCTCTGGCATCTCGTCACGCATTCAGACAAGGGGTGGCTTGCGGTTCTGATCCTGTGGGTCGCAAACGGGATCGTCTTTGCCGGTGTGCAATTCGCCATCGCGGTGATGCGGATGAAGGACGACGACGATGACGAGCCGCGCGGGGGGCACCGCGGTCGGGTGATGCGGCGCGAGCCTGCACCCGTTCCGGTACGTGTCGATGCGCGGCGGTCTGGCGATTTCCTGAACAAATCCTGAAAATCGGGAGCTGAGTGGTCGTCGTGGACCGAACGGTGGCGTGCGCGCGCCATTCGTTGTCTTGAGGAATGAAAGTGGCGGGACCGCACGAACCGTGGGGTTATCTCATTCCCGAGGACCTGTATATACAGGTGGGCGCCGGGTAACCGGACCACGGCCCGGACAGAGCCAGCTCCCTCGGAATTGCTTAAGGCCACCGGAATGCAACCGTTCACAAGAAGCGCAGAACCCGCCAATGCCTACCTAATGTGTCCCCCGGGCGGCGGCAAGGGGTTGCAAATGTTCATCTTTTGTTCATAATTGTCGGATGGACGACCTGCGCGAGAAAAACCTGATGCCAGGGCAGATGCTGGCCCGTGGCGTGTGTCGGCTTCTTTTGGAGTACGATTTTGTTTCTATTGAAGAATTCATGCCCGAACGCGGTAAGCGCGTGGACGTGATGGCGCTTGGCCCCAAGGGTGAAATCTGGGTGATTGAGTGCAAATCCAGCCGGGCGGATTTCACGTCCGATGCGAAATGGGAGGGGTATCTGGAGTGGTGCGACAGGTATTTCTGGGCGGTCGATGCGGATTTTCCCACCGATCTGCTGCCCGATGGCACCGGTTTGATCATCGCCGATGCTTACGACGCCGAGATCATCCGCATGGGTCCCGAAAGCAAACTGGCCGCGGCGCGGCGCACGGCACTGACCCGCCGCTTTGCCCGTCATGCGGGATTGCGGCTGCAGGGGCTACGCGATCCGGTTCTATGATTTCTTTCCACCGGCGATCTTGGCGGCGGCGATGATTTCGGCGGCAATTTCCTCGGCCTCGTCAGGCGAGAAATCCATCGGTATTTCAATATCTTGCGCTTCAATGTAAAGGCGGACCATGCCCTGATCCGTCGGGCCAATCTGCAGGTTGGCTTCGATGTCGCTTTCCGAGTTGATGCCCATGGCGGCCTCCTTTGCTGACGGCTCAGGTACTGGTTTTGGCAGGGCTTGGCAAGCGGCCCGGTGGTGCGATTTTTTCCGGCAATCGCGGGTTTTTTGCCGTGTAACAGGCTTGCATTTCACCGGTCAAAAAGTTACATCGCCGTTGAGTGCCGCCTTAGCTCAGTTGGTTAGAGCGCCTGATTGTGGATCAGGAGGTCCCCCGTTCGAGCCGGGGAGGTGGTACCATCCCTCACTCAGACTGGTTTTCAATGGCGATGGTTTGGCGCAATGCGCCGGTTTTCTGGTTGTAAATCAGGATCCTGTCGTCATCCGTAACGACGGCGTACCAGCCCTTGCCCTGCGTAAAGGCTGCGGCGGTGCTCCCGTCGGGCAGGGTGATCGTGTCGGGCAAATCGGCGCTGAACGCGTCCGAGAACTTGGTGACAAAGAGAACCACGATCACTATGAAGCCCAGAATCATCGTGACGGTCAGGACCGTGACGAGAATGCGCAGATATTTTACCAGCGCCGGATCGACCGGTTGCGTTTCAGGACTGTTTGTCATGGGCTCCACACCGCTGAGGTTCCGGATCGCTGCCGATCCGCCTGGACGTCTTGATAAGGCGCTTTCGCGCGATGTGCCAGAGGCGGCGAACCTGTCTCGGACGCGGTTGGGCCGGTTGATCGCCGACGGGCAGGTGGTTTTGAATGGCGTGCTGGTGCGTGACCCCAAGACCAAGGTGGCCGAAGGGGATGTGGCCGAGATCATCGTGCCGGACGCTGCCGAGAGCCATATTGGACCCGAAGACATTCCGCTTGACGTGGTTTTCGAGGATGATGACCTGATCGTGGTTAACAAACCTGCGGGGATGGTGGTGCACCCCGCGCCGGGAACGCCGGACGGGACGCTGGTGAACGCCTTGTTGCACCATTGCCGCGACGATCTTTCGGGCGTCGGGGGGCAAAAACGTCCTGGGGTCGTGCATCGAATTGATAAGGAAACCAGTGGCTTGCTGGTCGTTGCTAAATCGGATCAGGCGCATCATGGACTGGCGGCGCAGTTTGAAGCCCATAGCGTCGAGCGATACTACCGGGCGGTTGTCTACGGGGTGCCGGACGCGAGTGATCCGCGTTTGCGCGGTGTTCGCGGGGTGAGTTTCGAGCCCGGCAATATCATGCGTATCACGACGCAATTGGCCCGCCACAAGACTGACAGGCAGAAGCAGGCGGTGTTGTTCGAGTGCGGGCGTCATGCGGTGACCCGCGCGCGCATCGTCGAACAATTTGGCACGCCCGGGGTTGCGGCACTCATCGAATGTTGGCTTGAAACAGGGCGAACGCATCAAATCCGGGTGCATATGGCCCATGTGGGTCATGGGTTGATCGGCGATCCGACCTATGGTGGTCGGCGGAAACTTGCGGTGAAATCCATCGGCGAAGGCGCTGTCGAGGCCGCCCGAAATTTCCCGCGACAGGCGCTTCATGCGGCCGTGCTTGGCTTTGAACATCCGGTAACAAAAGAGAAAATCCGGTTTGAGGCGCCGATGCCGCGGGATATGGCCGATCTGATTAGCGCGCTGAAAACCTGAAACTTTTCGCACTATTGTGTGAAAATGCAGAGGTCCCTCTCGCATTTTTGGATCTGTGCATTCATATTTTGTTAAACTATTCAGTTCACGTGCCTTGATTGGCGCATATGGCGACCCTACATTAATGTTAACGCCCTAAACATTGGGAGGGACAGAGGCATGAGTAACTACAAAAATCTGCCGGCACCGACGCCCGAAGGTGGTCTGAACCGGTATATGCAGGAAATCCGCAAATTCCCGCTCCTGGAGCCGGAAGAAGAATACATGTTGGCCAAAGCCTGGGTCGAGAAAGAAGACACCGAGGCCGCGCACAAGATGGTCACGAGCCACCTGCGCCTGGCGGCCAAGATCGCCATGGGTTATCGCGGCTATGGCTTGCCGCAGGCCGAGGTGATCTCCGAGGCCAATGTGGGCCTGATGCAGGCGGTCAAACGGTTCGATCCGGAACGCGGTTTCCGTCTGGCGACCTATGCCATGTGGTGGATCCGCGCGAGCATTCAGGAATACATCCTGCGCTCCTGGAGCCTTGTGAAGCTGGGTACCACCAGCGCGCAGAAGAAGCTTTTTTTCAACCTCCGCAAGGCCAAGGCCAAGATCGGTGCGCTCGAAGACGGTGACATGCATCCCGACAACGTCAAGCAGATCGCAACCGATCTGGGCGTGACCGAGGAGGAGGTCATCAGCATGAACCGCCGGATGTCCGGTGGCGATGCGTCGCTCAATGCGCAGATCGGCTCCGAAGGTGAGGGGACGATGCAATGGCAGGACTGGCTTGAGGACGAAGATGCCGACCAGGCCGGGGATTACGAGGCCCGCGATGAGCTTGAAGCGCGCCGTGAGTTGCTGGCCGAGGCGATGGATGTGCTCAACGATCGCGAGAAGGATATCCTGACCCAACGCCGCCTGAGCGATCAGACGATCACGCTTGAGGACCTGAGCGCCGAATATGACGTGAGCCGCGAGCGGATCCGCCAGATCGAGGTGCGCGCCTTTGAGAAGCTGCAGAAGCGCATGCGGACCTTGGCGCAGGAAAAGGGCATGCTAACCCAAGCCTAGGGCCTTTTCGGCAGGTCGAATTCACTTTAACCTCTTCCGGGCAACCGGGAGAGGTTTTTCATGGGTTCTGCACGCGGAAAAAGAACGCTCAAACAAACCGTTAGGTGGGTGACCGCCGCGTCATGCCTGCTGGTTCTGGTGGCCTGCACCTCCCGCGATACCGCCATGCGCGCCGCCCCGGATCCGTCGGGCAGCATTCAGCCGGTTTACGTGGCCACGACCCGGGCGCTTGATCGGACCGGGCCGGTCTTCGGCGAGGCACGTCCGACGCGGCTGAATTACTTCCGGGTCGATGTTTCGGTCCCGCCGACCCATGAAGTGGGTCAGATCGAATGGGCGCGGGGGACGCCGGATGCCCGGACCGATTTCGTCGTGACTGACACGCAGGTTTTCGACGGCGCGTCCGACATGGCGCGGCGGGTTCAGCGGTCGACGCCGGGGCGGGAAACGCTGGTTTTCATCCACGGCTACAACAACACCCTGTCCGAGGCGATGTACCGTCTGGCGCAGATCCGAACCGACTTCAATGACCGCAACCCGGCGGTCTTGTTCTCCTGGCCCTCGGCAGGCGATCCGCGCGGATATGTCTATGACCGCGACAGCGTTCTCTTCGCCAGGGACGATCTTGAAACGGTGCTGCAGGCCTTGACCGCCGCGCCGGGGGAAAAGGTCTTCTTGATGGCGCATTCCGTGGGCTCGCACCTGACCATGGAGGTCTTGCGCCAGGCGGCACTGCGGGGCGACAGGCGTCTTTTGAGCCGGATCAACGGCGTCGTGCTGATGTCGCCCGATATCGACCCGGACCTGTTCCGCCGTCAGGCAGAGGCGATCGGGAAACTGCCGCAACCCTTCATTATCTTCACCTCCGAGCAGGACCGCGCCCTCGGGATTTCCGCCTTGCTGAGCGGGCGCAAACCCCGGCTTGGCGTGGTGAACTCGCCCGAGAACGTGGAGGGGCTTGATGTGAAGGTCGTCGATTTCTCGGAAGTGTCCGATGGCAAGGGGATGAACCATATCGTGCCGGTCACATCCCCCAGTGCCGTGAGCCTGCTAAAAGGCCTGATCTCACAATCCGAACGCGAGGGTCACTGGATGAGTGATTTCATCGTGCTGCACAAGCAGCCCTGATCAATCCTCCATCGCCTCCAACTGGTCGATGAAGCCCGAAATCATCGACAGGCCCTTGTCCCAGAATTTCGGATCCGACGCATCAAGGCCGAAGGGCGCCAGAAGCTCTTTGTGGTGTTTTGATCCGCCCGCGCGCAGCATGTCGAAATACTTGTCCTGGAACCCGTCGGGGTTCTCCTCGTAAACCGCATAAAGCGCGTTCACCAACCCGTCGCCGAAGGCATAGGCGTAGACGTAGAAGGGCGAATGCACGAAATGCGGGATATAGGCCCAGAAAGCTTCGTAGCCGTCCATGAACTCGAATGCGGGGCCAAGGGATTCCGCCTGGACGCTCATCCAGAGCGCGTTGATATCGTCCGGCGTCAATTCGCCCTCGCGCCGGGCGGCGTGCAATTTGCATTCGAAATCGTAAAACGCGATCTGGCGGATGACGGTGTTGATCATGTCCTCGACCTTGCCCGCCAGCAGCACCTTGCGCTCGGCATCGTCCTTGGCGTTGTCAAGCATGGTGCGGAAGGTCAGCATCTCGCCGAACACGCTGGCGGTTTCGGCGAGCGTGAGCGGGGTTGAGGCCAGAAGTTCGCCCTGATCTGCGGCCAGCACCTGATGCACGCCGTGGCCCAGCTCATGGGCGAGTGTCATCACGTCGCGCGGTTTGCCGAGGTAGTTCAGCATCACATATGGGTGCACCGTTGTCACGGTCGGGTGCGCGAACGCGCCGGGGGCCTTGCCGGGTTTCACGCCCGCGTCGATCCAGCCCCTGTCAAAGAACGGCTGCGCCAGATCCCCCATGCGCGGGTCAAAGGCGGAGTAGGCGTCCATCACGGTCTTTTCCGCGGCGGGCCAGTCCACGACCCTGGTGTCTTCGATGGGCAGGGGCGCATTACGGTCCCAGACCTGCATCACGTCAAGGCCGAGCCATTTGCGCTTGAGCTCGTAATAGCGGTGGCTGAGCTTGGGGTAGGCGGCAACCACGGCATCGCGCAGCGCCTCGACTACCTCGGCCTCCACGTCGTTCGACAAATGCCGTCCGGTTTGTGCCGTGGGCATCTTGCGCCAGCGGTCGATCACTTCCTTTTCCTTGGCCGCCGTGTTGTGGACGCGGGCAAAGGTGCGGATGTTCTCGCCAAAGACGCGGGCCAACTCGCGGCTCGCCGCCTCGCGTTTGGCGCGGTCCTGCTCGGTCAGCAGGTTGAGCGTGCCTTCGATGTTCAGCTCTTCGCCGTCCACGTCAAAGGTCAGCCCGGCGATGGTCTCGTCGAAGAGACGCTCCCAGGCATCGCCTACGACACCCAGATCGTGCAGGAACTTCTCCAACTCGTCGCTGAGTTGATGCGGCTTCATCGCGCGGATGCGGCGGATCACCGGCGCATAGCGGGCCAGATCAGCGTCTTCCGCGTACATCGCCTTGAGGCTGTCCTCATCCAGCCGGTTGAGTTCCAGCGTGAAGAAGACCAGCGGCGTGGTGAAGTTGGTGATCTTTTCCTGGCAGTCGGACAGGAACTTGGTGCGGTCGCCATCAGTGGTCAACTGGTAGTAGCGCAGGCTGGCGAAGGACATGATCCGACCGGCGATATTGCTGATCTTCTCATCCCGGTGGATACATTCCAGAAGCCCCGCCGCATCCAGCGTCTCGAGCTTGCCTTCGTAATCCGCCGCAAAACTTGCGCAGGCCTCTTCCAGCCATTCCAGATCACGGGTCAGCTCGGGCGCATCTTCGGCGGCATAGAGATCGCTCAGGTCCCATTCCGGCAGGTTGCCAAGATCTTTCCCGCCGGTCGCGTCTGTGGCGTCAAATGTGGGCTGAACGTCGTGCAACATATGGATCTCCTGATTGCGTTTGATCTGACATAGGCGGGACGGGCGCGGGCCTCAACCGTATTGCGCCAAAATGTCGTTAAGATCGTCGAGGGTATTGGCTTGCGCCGCGGATTTGTCATGACGCCAACGGGCCATGCGGGGGAAGCGCAGGGCGACGCCGGATTTGTGCCTTGTCGATGGTGCGATGCCTTCAAAGGCGATTTCGAAAACATGTTCCGGCGTGACCCGCCGCACCGGGCCGAAGCGTTCCAGCGTGTTCTTGCGCACCCAGGCGGTGATCTTGCGGAACTCCGCATCGGTCAGGCCGGAATAGGCCTTGGTGAAGGGCACCAGTTCGTTGCCGTTCCAGACCGCAAAGGTGAAATCGGTAAAGAGGTTGGCGCGCCGCCCGTGGCCTTGTTGGGCATAGATCATCACCGCGTCGATGGTCAGCGGGTCGAGCTTCCATTTCCACCAATCGCCTTTCTTGCGGCCCACATGATAGGGGCTGCTTGCGCGTTTGAGCATCAAGCCCTCGGCGCGTTTGTCCCGTGCCGCACCGCGCAGGTCAGCCAGGGCGCGCCAGTCGTCATTCGGCAGGAGCGGGGCCAGGCGGATCGGCGCGTCATCTGGTGTCTGGCTGAGCAATGCCTCAAGCGCCGCGCGCCGCTCGGCAAAGGGCTGCGCGCGCAGGTCGGTATGGTCGTTTTCCAGCAGATCATAGGCGACCAGCATCGCCGGCGCGTCCTTGAGCAGTTTTTTGGGCACGGTCTTGCGGCCAATGCGCTTTTGCAGGTCGTTGAAGGGCAGGGGGCCATCCCCGGCGTGATCCCAAGCGAGGATTTCGCCATCGACTACCACGCCATCGGGAAGATAGTCGCAAAGCCGCGCGAACTCGGGGAAACGGTCGGTCATCAGCTCTTCACCGCGCGACCAGACGAAATGCGCGCCGCCCCGGCGGATGATCTGACCGCGGATGCCGTCCCATTTCCATTCGGCCACCCATTCCGACGGTTGCCCCAAATCCTCGGGCGCGCCTTCAAGCGCGTGAGCGAGGCAGAACGGATAGGGGCGCGAGAGGCCTGCAGACGGATCAGGCGCTTCGATCAACGCGCGGTAGGTGGTGGTTTCTGGCGTCCAGTCGCCCATCAACCGATGCGCAAGTTCGGCTTCGTCCTGCCCGGTGGCCTGCGCCAGCCCCCGGGTCATCAGCTTGCGGCTGACGCCAACGCGGAACCCGCCCGTGAGCAGCTTGTTGAACACCAGCCGCTCGGCCGCCTCCATCCGGTCCCAGGCGTCGAGTATGGCGGTTTTCCGGTCGGCCTCTTCCGCCTGGTCCAGCGCGCGCAGCCGGGTGATCCAGTCTGTGAGGCTGTCATCATGGGTGGCGCTCGGCGGTGGCAGGACCAGCGCGATGGTCTCCGCCAGATCGCCCACGATCGGATAGCTTTCTTCAAAGAGCCAGAGCGGGATGCCTGCACGCTCCGCCGCCCATTCGCGCAGCTTGGTCGTGGTAATTGCCCGGCGCGGGCGGCGCCCGGAGAAAAGAGCGATCGTCCAGAGCTTGTCATCGTCGGGCGCAGCGGCGAAATACGCGGCCAGGGCCGCGACCTTGCGGGTCGTTTTCGTCGTCTGGTCGATGGTTGAATAGAGGGCGACAAAGCGTTTCATTCTGCGTCCCCATCGTCGAGCGTTTCGCCGGTGAACTCGGTCGGGACAACCTCCGCATCATACCCCTGGTCCTTTAGCCAGCGCGCGAAGATATCCGTGTAACCATGCGTTACGAATATCTTTTCCGCGCCAGTATCGGCAATCGCACTATTGAGTCCGGCCCAGTCCGCGTGGTCTGAGAGGACAAAACCGCGATCCGCCGCGCGCCGCCGCCGCACCCCGCGCAGCCGCATCCAGCCCGAGGCAAAACCGGTGGATTGCGCCCCGAAGCGTCGCGCCCAGGCGGAACCAAGCGCCGAGGGCGGGGCGAGGACCAATGCGCCCGGATGCGCCTTGGGGTCGGTCTCGGGCGTCACCTGTATCGTGTCGGGCAAGGCGATACCCTGCGCGCGCATGACCGCATTGGTGTTCTCGACCGCGCCATGGGTGAGGATCGGGCCGATCCCGGCGTCCAACAGGCTCAACACCCGCTGCGCCTTGCCAAAGGAATAGGCGCCCAGCAGGCTCGCCCGTCCTTCGGCGGCGTTGCTGGCCCACCACGTGTTGATTTCCGCGCGGATCACCTCCTCGGCGGGCCAGGTGAAAACCGGCAGGCCGAAGGTGCATTCCGAGATGAAGGCGTCGCATTTGACCGGCTCGAACGGGGTCGAGAGCGCGTCGGGCGTGACCTTGTAATCGCCTGAGACGACCCAGACCTCACCCGCGACCTCGACCCGGATCTGCGCCGAGCCGGGGACATGGCCCGCCGGGTGGAACGACACGCGCGCATCGCCGATCTTGATCTCCCGCGCATAGGGGATGGTCTCCAGCGTGATATCGCCCAACCGGTGGCGGATCACGGGCGCCGCGATATCAGTTGAGAGATAGCGTTTGTGGCCCGCGCGCGCATGATCTGAGTGGCCATGGGTGATGAGCGCCCGATCCACCGGACGCCACGGGTCGATGTAGAAGTCTCCGGCGGGGCAATAGATGCCCGCAGGCTTGAAACGCAGAACCATGAGGAGAGATTAGGCGGAATCGCGCGAATGGCCAGTCTTGCGGGCTGGGCGGCGGCGGCTATGCTGCCGGAAAATGACAGCGGGAGCGACGAGACCATGAGATTTGTGCGATATGGCGAGGCGGGGCAGGAAAAGCCCGGGGTGTTGGACGCGAATGGCGCGGTGCGGGATCTGTCGGATCATATCGACGATCTGGCAGGCGAGGCGCTTGGTAATCTGCCCGCGGTCGACCCGGCAAGCTTGCCACTGGTGCCGGGAGAGCCGCGCCTTGGGCCGCCGGTGGGTGGTGTCGGCAAGTTTGTCTGTATCGGGCTCAACTTCTCGGATCACGCGGCAGAGGCGGGGCTGCAACCGCCGCCCGAGCCAATTGTCTTCATGAAGGCCACCTCGGCCATTATCGGCCCAACAGACACCGTCCTGATGCCGCGCGGTTCGACCCGGTCGGATTGGGAAGTGGAGCTGGCCATCGTGATCGGCAGACACGCGAAATACGTCTCCGAGGCCGACGCGCTCGATCATGTGGCAGGCTACACGATTGCCAATGACGTCTCGGAACGCGAGTTCCAGATCGAACGCAAGGGGCAGTGGACCAAGGGCAAAAGCTGCGACACGTTCGGGCCGATTGGGCCGTGGCTCGTCACCCCGGATGAGATCCCGGATGTGCAAGCGCTTGATATGTCACTGGATGTGAATGGCGAGCGGATGCAGACGGGCAATACCAGTTCGATGATCTTCTCGGTGGCGCATATCATCTCTTACTTGAGCGGGATGATGTCCCTGCATCCGGGTGACGTGATTGCCACGGGAACGCCGCCGGGTGTTGGCATGGGCATGAAGCCGCCGCGATACCTGAAGGACGGTGACGTGATGACGCTTGAAATTACCGGCCTTGGCCGCCAACAGCTGAACGTGACGTATGATCCCTAGGGGCCTCGGTGGCCGCGTCGAACATGTCGCAATAGGTGTCGAGGGCGCGCCCGCGGATATCCGGGCTGTCCATCAGTAATTCGTGCTTGCCACCGTCGACCATCTCAAGCCGGGCGCCGGGCCAGCGGTTCACACGGTCGTCGATGCGCGGGACGTCGACGATCTGCTCGTCCGATCCAAGATAGGTCACGCTTGGCATGTCCGGTGAGGGCAGGCGGGACAGGTACCGACATTCCTTGAGCGCCTCGTAAAGCCAACGCAGGCTCGGGCCGCCAAGCGCCAGGGTTGGCTGCGCCAGTGTCTGGTCGATCATGTACTGATACATTTCAGGGTCGTTGGTGAGCTTGTTGCTTTCAAACGGTTCGATCAGCACATAGCTTTCCGGCGATGTCCCCGGCGCCACAAGGTGACCCCAGCCAAACCGCCGCCCGCCCCAGGACAGAGACCACGCGACGGGCCGCAGCGTCTGCGACATCTGGATGCCCCACATCGGGGCGGAAAAGGCACAGGAATTGACCGGTAACCCGTTCAGCGCCGCCCTGAGGCCAATGCAGCCGCCCATGGAATGGGCCAGCAGATGCCACGGTTTGGGCAGGTCCAGCTTTTCGGCGGCAGCAACCATCGCGGCAACATCGCGCTGATAATCGCTGAACTCGAGGACATGACCGGCCATCGCGTCAGTGACCAACCGGTCGGCGATCCCCTGGCCGCGCCAGTCGATGACCAGCGTGGCATAGCCGCGCTTGGCCAGATGGGCCGCCGTGCGGCCGTATTTCTCGATATATTCAGTGCGGCCAGGGAACAGCAGAACCGTTCCCTTGGACGCGTCTTTTGCCCAGGCTGCCACCCGGATACGCACCCCGTCATCGGCCGTCAGCCACCAGGCCTCTCCGCCATCAGGACCATCCGCGATTTCCGCGAAAAAGGGTGCGTTTTCCATTAGCTGAGTACGCTTCCGAGCTGCATCGCCATGCCCATGTCGCCATCGACGCTCAGCTTGCCGGTCATGAAGGCCGCCGTCGGATCAAGGTCGCCTTCGAGGATAGACTGGAATGTCTCGGCATCCGCCGACAGGGTCACGTCCGCCTCATCGTCGCCGGCGCGCGCACCATCGCCATCGACCATGATGGCACCTTCGTCTTCGATGACGAACTTCGCCGTTCCCGAAAAACCGTCACTGCCCATCTTTTCGTTCAGGGCCGCCACAGCGGATGTGATTACGTCGCTCATTTGCGTTTCCTCCGATTTTGACAGCGCGGGGGTTTGAATTCCGGCTGCGCACGCTAAACTCTACGCTGTTATGAGCGCACTGAATCACTTCCTCAAGAATACCGTTGCGGCATTTGGCGCGATAGTCATGTTTTCCATACCTTGCGCTGCGGCGGATCAGGCACGTCTGGACCGACTCTATGCGCAACTGCTGCAAGCCGAAGAGGCCGAAGCGGTCAAAATCGGCAAGGAAATAACGCTTGAACTATCGCGTTCGGGGTCGTCGGCGATGGATCTGCTTCTGAAGCGTGGTCGCGATGCGCTGGAGGCCGGAGAGACCGAGGCGGCGATCGAACACCTGACCGCTTTGACTGATCATGCGCCGGAATTCGCCGAAGGCTGGCACCTGCGGGCGGTGGCTTACCGGCAAGCGGACCTGTTTGGTCAGGCGATTTCGGACCTTGAACGGGCGCTGGCCCTGCGACCGCGTAATTTCGAGGCGATCTATGGGCTTGGCGTGATACTCGAAGAACTGGACCGGCCGCAGATGGCCTATGAAGCCTATAGCCGTGTCTTGGAGATCCATCCGCATTTCGAAGATACCTCCGAGGTGCTGGACCGCCTCGGGCAGTCGCTGGAAGGCGAAGACCTCTGACAGGAACGGAGCAGGCCGATGGCCGAGCAGTCACGGATCCTGGCGGTGCTGGGGCCTACGAATACGGGCAAGACCCATTACGCGATCGAGCGGATGCTGGGTTATCCGACGGGCGTGATCGGCCTGCCGCTGCGTCTTCTGGCGCGGGAGGTCTATGACAAGATCGTCGCCATTCGCGGGCCGTCGGTCGTGGCGCTCGTCACTGGTGAAGAGCGGATCGTGCCAAAACGCACGAAATACTGGGTCTGCACCGTCGAGGCGATGCCCGAGGGCATGGGCGCGGATTTCGTGGCGGTGGACGAAGTACAGCTTTGTGCCGATCCCGAGCGGGGTCATGTCTTTACCGACCGGCTGCTCAACATGCGGGGGCTGCGCGAGACGCAGTTTTTGGGCGCGCAGACCATGCGCAAGACGATCGCGGCGCTGGTTCCAAAGGCCGAATTCCTGACCCGCGAGCGGATGTCACAACTGAGCTATTCCGGCCCGAAGAAGATCAGCAAGATGCCAGCGCGGAGTGCCATCGTCGGTTTTTCGGTCGATAACGTCTATGCCATCGCCGAGCTTTTGCGCCGTCAGAAGGGCGGCGCCGCGGTTGTCATGGGCGCGCTCAGCCCGCGGACGCGCAACGCGCAGGTTGACCTCTATCAGAATGGCGATGTGGATTACCTCGTGGCGACCGATGCGATCGGTATGGGGCTGAACCTTGATATCAACCACGTGGCGTTTTCGTCGCTGACCAAGTTCGATGGCCGGCGGATGCGGCATTTGGCCCCCAATGAGCTGGCACAAATCGCGGGCCGCGCGGGCCGGGGAATGAGCCACGGCACGTTTGGGGTGACCGGCGAGGCGCCGGACCTGCCCGAGGAAGTCGCCCGCGCGATCATGGATCACCAGTTCACGCCCATTCGTAAACTGGAATGGCGGAATTCCGATCTGGTCTTCGGCTCCGTCGATGCGCTCATTGCTTCACTTGAGGCAAGGCCCGACAACGATCTGCTGGCGCGGGGACGGGAGGCCGATGACCTCCGTGCACTCAAGTCCTTGGCGGGACAGGCGGAAATCCGCGCGCGCGCGGGCGACGGTCCAGCGGTCCGGCTCCTTTGGGATGTCTGCCGCATTCCCGATTTTCGCGGGATCAGCCATGCGGAACATGCGGCCCTGTTGAGCGTTATCTATAGTGATCTACATGAAAAGGGCCGGATATCAGAGGATTGGCTGGCCCGGCAGGTGCGGCGGATTGATCGGACGGATGGTGACATTGACACATTGTCGACACGGTTGGCCTTTATCCGCACCTGGACTTACGTGGCGCAACGAAAAGGGTGGGTCGAGGACGAAAACCATTGGCGGGGCGCAACGCGCGCGGTAGAAGACCGCCTGTCGGACGCGCTGCACGAGCGTTTGACGCAGAGATTTGTGGACCGGCGCACATCCGTGCTATTGCGCCGGCTCAAGCAGAAGGAGGCCATGGTGGCCGAAGTAAACGATAGTGGCGACGTAACGGTCGAAGGCGAATTTGTCGGTCGGCTGGAGGGATTCCGGTTCATTCAGGACAAGGGTGCCGGGGGCCAGGAGGCCAAGACCGTGGCCCAGGCCAGCCTGCAGGCGTTGACCCCGCATTTCCACCTCAAGGCGGACCGGTTCTATAACGCGCCGGATACCGAGATCGACTTCACCGAACAGGGTGGGTTGATGTGGGGCAAGGATGCCGTCGGCAAGATGGTGGCCGGTGCCGATCCCCTGAAACCGCAGGCGGTGGCCTTTGTCGACGACGAGGCGGGTGCGGATGTGGCGCAGAAGGTGCAGCGCCGGTTGCAGCATTTCATCGACCGCAAAGTCACGACGCTTTTTGAGCCGCTCCTGAACATCCAGCGTGACGAAACCCTGAGCGGGTTGGCGCGCGGCTTTGGTTTCCAGATGGTCGAGAATTTTGGCATCATCTCGCGCGGCGAGGTGGCCGATGAGGTCAAGGCACTGGATCAGGACGCGCGGGGCGCGCTTCGCAAACACGGTGTCCGCTTTGGGCAGTTCACGATCTTCATGCCGCTTCTTCTGAAACCCGCACCGACACGGTTGAGGCTTGTTTTGTGGTCTCTTTCCAAGGAGTTGTCGGAGTTTCCTGAAGCGCCGCCGCCGGGTCTGGTAACCGTTCCCGCCGGTGAGGCCGGGGCTGTTCCGACCGGTTATCACACCATGTCGGGATACCGCGCCGCTGGCGAACGGGCGATCCGCATCGACATGCTTGAGCGGTTGGCCGACATGCTACGCACCGAGGACAGCCGCAATGGTTTTGAGGCCAAGGCAGACATGCTGTCGATCACCGGCATGACGCTGGAGCAGTTCGCCGATCTGATGCAGGGTCTTGGATACCGGGCCGAGAAGGGTGAACGCGAGAAGGTGAAAGCGGTTGATGCGGCCATGGCCGAACCTGCCGCACCCGAGGCCGCCGCGCCGGTGGAAGCTCCCGTCGAAGAGATTGCCGATCAAGGTGCCGCCCCGGTCGCGGCCGAGCCTTCTGACGCGGCGGAAGTTCCCGCCGAGATACCAGCGGAGACCGAGGGCGAAATTACCCCGGGCGTGGCCCCCGACGCCGATGAGGCCGATAACGCGCCGGAGATCGAGGTTTTCTACACCTTCACCTGGGCGCCGAAATCGCGCGGCAACCGCGGCAATCGCCCGCAGCAGGACCGCAAACCCGGGGGCAAAGGCAAACCCGGCCAGGGCAAGCAGGGTCGTGGCAAGTCGCGGGGCAAGCAGGACCAAGGTGCCAAGTCCTATTCGGCCAAGCCGCAGAAGAAGGATCGCATTGATCCTGACAACCCGTTCGCGGCGGCACTTATGAGGCTGAAGGACAAGACCTGAATGCGGGTGCCGTGGTGACGGATCAGCCCGAAAAACTTCGCCTGGACAAATGGTTATGGCATGCGCGTTTTTTCAAGACGCGCAGCCTTGCCGCGCGGGAGGTCAGTGCGGGCCATGTCCGCGTGAACGGCACCCGCGTGAGCAAACCCGCCCATCAGGTAGGCCCCGAAGATGTGCTGACCTTTCCCCAGGCGCGGGTCATCCGCGTTGTGCGTATCCTCGCCCTCGGCACTCGCCGCGGGCCTGCCCCGGAGGCACAGGCGCTTTATGATGACATGACACCGTCCGCCGAAAGCGCCGATTCCGAGGAAATCAGCCCATCCGCGCCGCGCTATGAGGGAAAAGGGCGGCCAACCAAGAGAGATCGCCGCAAACTCGATCTGAATAAGCCGTGAAGTGATGCCTTCGGCTTGATTGATCCCCGCCTGTGGATTAGGTGAGGGCTGCGCGATCAAATGATGAGACCAAGATGACCTATATCGTCAACGATGCCTGCATCGCCTGCAAATACACCGACTGCGTCGAGGTGTGCCCCGTGGATTGTTTCTACGAGGGGGAAAACATGCTGGTCATCCATCCCGACGAGTGCATCGATTGCGGCGTGTGCGAGCCGGAATGCCCCGCGGACGCGATCCGCCCGGATACTGAGCCGGATATGGAAAAATGGGTCGAGTTCAACCGGAAATATTCGGAAATGTGGCCGGTCATCATCACCAAGAAAGACCCGCTGCCCGAGGCGGAAGAGCGCGATGGTGAAGAGGGCAAGCTGGAGAAATACTTCTCCGAAGCGCCGGGCGAGGGCGGCTGAACCGTCTGAACCGATTCGTTTGTTTTCGGTGAAGCGATTTGGTCAAAACGTCTAAATCCACGCAGTTAAACGCTTAATTTGATACACATGAGCATGTATCGCTGCGGGGCGGTCTTTCGCAAGACCGGTTTTTGTGTTATGGTTCTGTCACAAATGTAGAGACCTGCCAGATATCCATTTGCCCGCACTTGCGTTGGGGGATGGATTTCTTTGCGTCAAATGAAACCCGTTAATGGCCCCCGTGGCCCGGTGTTTCCTGAGGCGACGGACTGGCATCACCCGCACGAGGAAGACCTGAATGAGCAAGTCCAAGAAGTTCGAGTTTCGGCCCGATGACTATGTCGTATACCCCGCGCATGGGGTTGGCCAGATCGTTTCGATCGAAGAGCAGGAAATCGCTGGTATCACGCTGGAGTTGTTCGTGATCTCCTTCGAGAAAGACAAGATGACCCTGCGCGTGCCCACCAACAAGGCGACCGAGATCGGCATGCGCAGCCTGTCGAGCCCGGATGTCGTCTCCAAGGCGATGACCACGCTGAAAGGCAAGGCCAAGGTCAAGCGCGCCATGTGGTCGCGCCGGGCGCAGGAATACGAGCAAAAGATCAACTCGGGCGATCTGATCGCGATCGCCGAAGTGGTGCGCGACCTGCACCGCACCGATGATCAGCGCGAACAGAGCTATTCCGAGCGGCAGCTTTACGAAGCCGCACTTGAGCGTCTGACCCGCGAAGTGGCCGCCGTGAGCGGTGGCGATGAGGTTGAGGCCACCAAGCAGGTGGATGACGTGCTGGTATCGCGCGCCGCCTGAGGCTTTGCCCGAAGAGAAATGGAGGAACCGCGCCCTTGCCCGGCGCGGTTTTTCTTTGCCTGCGTTGGCGCGCAGGTTCAGGCCAGAAGGCTCCAAAGCACGGCAATTTCAGTGATTTGCTGACAGGCGCCGAGGATGTCACCGGTCTGCCCACCGACCTTGCGCCGTGCGACCATGGCAATGGCGAGGGTCAGGACGACGGCCCATATCACCACACCGAACATCGACGCCCCGGCAAAAAGAAGAGCAACAAGCGCCGCAATCCCGCCCGCGATCCAGGCGGTCGCGGGGGAGGCTGAGCCGACACTTTGCGACAGGCCCGTGTCGCGAGCATGGGGCAGATAGGCCATCAGCGCGGGCATTGCGCCGCGTGACACCGCAGCACCCACGATCAGGGCGGCACAGGCGAGGCCAACGCCCGCCTCGAACAGAAGCCACAGCGCGCCCCAACGGGCAGCGAACGAGAGGATCAGGGCCAGAACGCCGTAGGTGCCGATATGGCTGTCCTTCATGATCTCAAGCCGCGCCTCGCGCGTCCATCCCCCCCAAAGCCCGTCAGCGGTATCGGCCAGCCCGTCCTCGTGCATTGCGCCGGTAAGGACGATCATCGTGGCCAGGGACAGGAGCGCACAGAGCAGCGGGGGAAGCGCCAGCCAATAGGCGATTGCCCCGGCCACCGCCGCGATGCCGCCAATCACCACGCCCACCAGCGGATAGGCCCAGGCCGCCGCGGCCCCGCGCGCGCTGTCGCCCGCGGGAACAGGCAGGCGGGTCAGCAGCGCCAGCGCCTCGACTACGTCCGAAGGCGTCGGGGGTGGGGTGTCGTTTTTGACCATATCCTGCGTCTTTTCCGCTGTGTCTGTTGACCGGGCTGCGATACACAGGCCCAAGCCAATATGCAATGAGCAGACCGATGACCCAAGCATTCTCGACCGTGGCCGAATTTGCCGATATCCTGGGGGACCTTCCCGGGATCGACGCCGAGGCCCGCGCGCAAGCGATCGCCCGCGACGGGCAATTGACCAAGCCGCCGGGGTCATTGGGCCGGTTGGAAGAGTTGGCCGCCTGGTATGCCGGTTGGCGACGCGATCCGCGCCCGCAACTGACCCGCCCACAGATCGTCATTTTCGCCGGAAACCACGGGGTAACGGCGCGGGGCGTCTCGGCTTTTCCATCCGAGGTAACCGCGCAGATGGTCGCGAATTTCGAGCATGGGGGCGCAGCCATCAACCAACTGGCGCGGAGCGTCGATGCCCGGATGGATGTGTATGCGCTCTCGCTGGACCAGCCCACGGCGGATTTCACCCAGGGGCCCGCGATGGACGAAGAGGAGTTCCTTGCTGCGCTACGGGCGGGTTGGGACGCGGTCGATCCTGACAGTGATTTGCTGGTGACCGGGGAGATGGGGATCGGCAACACGACCAGCGCGGCGGCCATTGCCCTCGCGCTTTACGGTGGCAAGGCGGAGGATTGGACTGGCGCGGGAACCGGCGTGGATGCCGAGGGCGTTGCGCTCAAATCCCGGGTCGTTTCCGAAGGTGTCGCACGCAACGAGGCGGCGCGGGAAAATGGCCTTGAAGCGTTGCGTTGCCTTGGCGGGCGCGAGATTGCGGCGATGGCCGGGGCGGTCACGCGGGCGCGCCTGTTGCGTATCCCGGTCATCCTCGACGGGTTCATCTGCACCGCCGCGGCATGCTGCCTGCACGCGGTGTGCGACGATGCGCTGGACCATACGGTTGCGGGACATCAGAGTGCCGAGGCGGCCCATGCGGCGCTGCTGGCCCGTATCGGCAAGGTGCCGCTTTTGTCTCTGGACATGCGGTTGGGCGAAGGATCGGGTGCGGCGCTGGCCATCGGGGTGCTGAAGGGGGCAGTTGCCTGTCACTTCGGTATGGCGACCTTTGCCGAGGCCGGGGTGGCGACCGGGTAATCAGTCCTCGGTTTTTTCCGCTTGCCCGGCGGCGGCTTCTTCGAGTTGCGAAAGAAGCATGGTTTCCAGGTCTTTCTCCAGCTCCAGCGCGCGGGCAATATAGGCGGTGTTTTCAGTCGTGGGGATGTCCGGGTTCCACAACGCCGCCAATTCACGCACCGATTGTCGATCATGCTGGTAGAAGGCGGTTTCCAGTTCCGAGGCCTCGAACTCTGAAAGGCCGACATTTTCCAGCACATAGCGCCCGGCCCGCAGCGAGCTGTCGAAAAGCTCGCGCACGATGTCGTTGGCGCCGGCCTGATAGAGGCGGAACACATGGGTCCGGTCGCGGGCGCGCGCCACGATATGCAGATCCGGGCGTTCACGGCGGGCGAAGGAGACAAGGCGGATGGCGGCCTCGGTATCGTCAAGGGCCACGACCAGGACCTTGGCCTCTTTCAACCCCGCCGCCAGAAGCAATTCGGGCCGGGACGGGTCGCCAAAGAAACCTTTGACGCCAAAGCGGCGCATGCGCTGGATCGCGCTGAGGTCGTGGTCAAGCACCACCGTTTCAAATCCGCTGGAGCGGACCAGCCGGTTCACGATCTGCCCGAACCGGCCGATACCGGCGATGATGACGGGGCCTTCATGGTCGATCTCGTCAGGTTCATGAAGGGTGCCGCCCTCTTCCATCCGGTGGGACAGCCAATCGTAGAGAATGAAGAGCAGCGGGGTGATGAGCATCGTGATCGCGACGACCAGCAGAAGCAGCTCGGTCATCTCGCGGGGGATGACCTCTGTCTGGCTTGAGAAGGAGATCAGGACAAAGCCGAATTCACCCGCCTGCGCCAGAGACAGGGTAAAAAGCCAGAGGTCGCGGCCATGAAGCTTGAAGATACGGCCCAGCACATAGAGCACGCCGCCCTTGAGCAGGATGATGGCCAGGGCAAGCCCGACAACGATGATGAATTCGCTGAAGAGGACGGTGAAATTGATCCCGGCGCCGACGGTGATGAAGAAGAGGCCAAGGAGGAGGCCCTTGAAAGGCGCGATGTCGCCTTCGAGTTCATGGCGGAATTCGCTGCTGGCCAGGACCACGCCGGCGAGGAAAGCACCCAGGGCCGGGGACAGGCCCACGAGGTTCATCAGGAAGGCGATGCCAACGACGATCAGGAGCGCCAGCGCGGTATACATCTCGCGCAGGCGGGCCGCGTGGATGAACCGGAAGACCGGACGGGTCAGGTAAACCCCGGTCAGCACGATAGCAGCAACCGCCCCGATGGTCACAAGGGTCACGCCCCATCCGGGCAGGCCATCGACCAGTGACAATGCCGCTTCATGGCCATGCCCTGTGGCGTCGTGATGGTCGTCCGTGCCGCTGCTGCCCCCGCCGGAGATCCGATCCAAGACACCGCCCAGGACCTCTTCGGGGGGTTTCGGCAGGGCGAGAAGCGGCAGAAGCGCAAGCATGGGGATGACCGCGATATCCTGTGTCAGCAGGACGGAGAACGCAGATCTCCCACCGCCGGTCTGCATCAATCCCTTTTCCGACAGGGTCTGCAGCACGATGGCGGTCGAGGAGAGCGCAAAGATCAGCCCGATTGCCAGCGAAACGCTCCAGACCTGGCCAAGCGCCATCGCGCCCATGAGCACCAGCACCGTTGTCACGCCAATCTGCAACCCGCCCAGGCCAAGCAGCCTGTGGCGCATGTCCCAAAGCGCCTTTGGCTCCAGCTCCAACCCGATGAGAAACAGCATCATCACCACGCCGAATTCGGCGAAATGCTGTAATTCTTCGGTTTCGTGCCCCACGAAGCCAAAGACCGGCCCGATCAGGATGCCCGCGGCGATGTATCCCAGCACCGACCCGAGGCCCAGCCGGGCCGCGATTGGCACCGCG
Source organism: Roseovarius sp. MMSF_3359 (assembly GCF_030733385.1). Taxonomy (GTDB): domain Bacteria; phylum Pseudomonadota; class Alphaproteobacteria; order Rhodobacterales; family Rhodobacteraceae; genus Roseovarius. The sequence continues at coordinate 40,073 of NZ_JASHJC010000014.1, forward strand.
ATAACCGCTGCTGCCAGATAAATCGAAGCCTGATACAAAAAGCCTTCCATCAAATAGTCCCTCATTGGCAATCAGGCCGTCGGTCGGCCCGTTGCGATATGATGGCAGAAGAAAATCACCGTCGCGTCCGGTGAAAGTCTATTTGGTTCTGGCTGGTTTACAAGGTGCAGCAGCTATTCGGTTTTCGTTGGGCGCGATCGGCCCCTAACCTTTGGGCATTTTCAGCACAACGCTACGGCCGCTTTTCTGGTAGCGCAGCTCGGTGTCGCCAATGGCCGAGACCCGGCCGCCGTCAAGCCGATCGCCGACTTTGACCTTCTTGTAGCGCCCGTTCGACAGGCGAACGAGGGCGCGGCGGCTGTTGGGTGATCCGTAGACGCCGATTAGGTTGACCTTGCGCAGCCGCAGCACGTTGCGCTGTGTCGCCTGCTTGGCCACGCTGGTGGCCGTCGGGATGCGCGGGGCGACCTTCTGCGCGGCACTCACGGCAACTGCCTGCTGGCTTTCGGTACTTTGCCGGACGATCCGGTCGAAATTGCGCGGGCGCGTCAGGGGCTTGAGCGAAGAGGCGACCGCCTGCGGCGTGGCCGAGGCAAAACCTGTATCGCTCTGCACGGCCTCCGTGACCGCACTATTGACCGCGTCGAGATCAATAAAGGGCTGTGTCGTTGCGGTTGCGGCCGCAGTCTCCTGCGTTGCTTGCTGAGCCGCTTGTTGTGCGGCCAGCTCCGCGGCTTCCTGCGCGCTCTGGGGGCGGAGTTTGGGACGTAGCGCCGCCAGTTCGGTCCGGGTGCGGCCGCTGAGCGCGCCACGTTCGATCTTTTCCGCGAGGTCGGCAGGTCGCGAATTCGGGCGGAAGGCGGCGAGTTCAGGTTGCGCTATCGCCTCTGGGTCGATCACGTCTTCGACCCGTTCACGCCGCGGCATGGCCGCGGGGCGGATCGGCGGCTGACCGGCAAAGACACGGATGCCATCGGGGGTGAGCGCGCCTTGCGCCGTCGCCACGACAAGACCCCGTTCATCAAGAGTGAATTTCGTCCCCGCACTGGTCGGTGAGTTGGGAGATAGTGGGCGCTCATCGGTCATCAGCGTGGCCGCGTCCGGCACGGCGACGGGATCTTCGATCGTGATGTCCCGGTCGATAGAGGTCTGGTAGAAATCGTCGAAAGTCTCGGCAGCAGGGGCTTTCGAGGGTTCCGGCGCCACAAGCCAGATCCCCGTCGCCGCATAGCGCGCGCGGGCCTCGTCTTCGGTCAGTTCCGCAGGTTTGGGTTGGCTCAACGCCTCGCGCAACGCGTCGTTCACGTCGTCCGACGGCGACGTCAGGGCCGCAACGATGGCTTCCTCTTCGCCGGTGGGCTCGGGCGCTGCTGGCACCTGGGCCACGGTCACGTCGGGGTCATCGCGAAAGAAGCGCGCCAACCCGTCATCGAGGAAGATCGACGCCCAGGCCGCCACGCCCGCTAGAAACAGCAGCAACACCGCCGTCAGGATCAGGCCCAGATATCTGGGCTTGCCGCCGATCATCGCTGCATCGCGCGCGCCGAATACGGTCATGCGCTGTTCTTCGTCCTCGAAAAACGCTTCCTGCGCGCGCGGGGGTGAGGCGGCGACCGGGGCCACAATGGGTGCGGCGATTGGCGCCGTGCGACGCGTGGTGAACGCCGCCGGGTCGCTTGCGTGGATGGGTTGCGGTGGGGCAGGTGGAATGTGGGTGAGTTCCGGCTCCGACGGCGTGATCTCATCCGTGGAGGGATCTGGCGTCGCGTCCTCGTCCGGATCCCCGGGCAAGTGGTCGGCCACGACCTCCGCCGATACCGGTACCGGCGTGAAATGCCGCGCTACACCTTCCAACTTCGGCGCCGTTGTCGGCGCATCACCGCGATGTGCACGGATGCTGGAAAAAGCCGTTTCTGGTGTTGCTTCAGGCGGTGTTTCGGTATCCGGGTCATCGGTCACCTCCGCCACATCCGGCCCGTCAAATGGTGCCGGGGGTTCGGCAAACCCGGTTTCCACAAGCTCCTCTTCGTCGGCCTGTTGGGAGGGCGGCGGGGCAGCGGAGGCTTCCGTCTCTTCGTCTTCCGTTTTCTCCGCATGGGTTGCCGTCGGGTCGGGCAACCGCGCGGTGCCAATTACCCGGACGGGCGCGGTGTCACGCTCGACCTCTTGCCCGTTCTCGGCAATTTCCGCGGCAAGCGCCGTTGCGCCAAAGAATGGCTCTCCCTTGAAACTGCCGTTTTCGGGGATGGCGACAAAGCAGATCGGATTGAAGCGATGTTCCTTTGCGAAGGCTTCCGCCTCGCGCAGCGTTTCACGGGCAACGGCTGCCACATGCACACTTTCACCGTCCTGCGACCAGTCATAGACAAGATCGTCGAGGTCATAAGGCGTGGCCCCGTCCAGGTTCTGTTTGACGAGCGAGGGCAGTTGATCGGGGTCCGCGTCGGCGGCTGTGAAGCTGATATACCGGATCTGGTCATTGGGAAGCACCAGCTTGCTGCGCAGGCCCGAAGGGTCCAGTGCAACGGCCTTTTCGCGGAGCATTTTCAGATCTGCCAGCAGATCGCTGTTGTCCAGGTCGATCTCGCCCACAAGATGCCACCCCGGAAAGGCCCGGTGTAACAGGCCGATCCCTTCGAAGGAGAGGGTCAAGGCAAAATTCGGTTTCATGGTCAACGCTCTAACACCTAGGCACGACCTGCGGGAGATCAACTCGTACTGGAGCGGAATTTACAGCAGTTATGCGCCGAGGGGAAGAAAAAGCCATGCCAAGCGGTGGTTGCCCTTGTAGGGCGGTCGAGGCGAAGCGTTCGGCGTGTCGAGCGTTGGTTCAACTTGCGTCAGGATTTTGGACGAAGCTGCCTTTCGAGTTTCATGTCCCGCGCGGAATCAAGGCCGCAGGCCGCCGCGCGATCGCCAGACCGCCCGCAAGGGCTGGCGATTGGGTGAGGTTACGCTCCGAATTGCGGTTTTTCGGACTTGGCAACCATTAAGCGCGTTTGACGACAGTTGTTCGCCATCCCGCGGTCTGGCAATCACGCGGCTTTGGTCACAGTTTGGAGATGTCCGCTCCGGGCTCAAAGCGCATTCTCCTGGCGACTATTCTTGACAAAAGTACGCTCCAGGAAGCTCTTTACCCTTTCAGACGCATGCCGCCCGGGAAGTCCGGGCGGCTGAGATCGACTTGAATACCGCTTCAGGCGGACGCCTTGGAAAGCGCCTGGTCCAGATCGGCGATGATATCGTCCAGATCCTCGATGCCGATGGAGATGCGCACGACATTCGGGCTGGCGCCCGCGGCTTCCTGTTGTTCAGGCGTCAACTGACGGTGCGTGGTGCTGGCCGAATGGATGATGAGCGAGCGGGTGTCGCCCAGGTTGGCCACGTGGCTAAAGAGTTCGAGGTTGTCGACCAGCTTGACGCAGCCATCATACCCGGCCTTCAACGCCACGGTGAAGAGGCCACCGGCCCCTTTCGGGCAGACCTTCTTGACCCGGCTGTTGTAGGGCGAGGATTTGAGACCCGCATAGGTCACCGCCTCGATCCGGTCGTCTTTTTCGAGCCATTCGGCCACGGCCTGGGCGTTTTCGCAATGGCGTTGCATCCGGAGGCTCAGCGTTTCGATCCCCATCAGCGTGTAATGCGCCGCCTGTGGGTTCAGCGTCATGCCCAGATCTCGCAGACCGATGGCAATCCCGTGGAAGGTAAAGGCCAGCGGTCCGAAGGTTTCGTGGAACTTGAGACCGTGATAGGCAGGCTCCGGCTGGCTGAGCGAGGGAAACTTGTCGCTGGCGGACCAGTCGAACTTGCCGGAATCGACCACCACGCCACCGGTGACCGAGCCGTTACCCGTCAGGTATTTCGTCATCGAATGCACGACCAGCGTGGCGCCATGTTCGATCGGGCGGCAGAGATAGGGCGAGGCGGTGGTGTTGTCGACGATGAGCGGCAGGCCCGCATCGTCGGCCACCTTGGCCACCGCCGCGATGTCCGCGATATGTCCGCCGGGATTGGCGATGGACTCGCAGAAGACAGCGCGGGTGTTGTCGTCAATTGCTGCCGCAATCGCATCCATATCGTCGATATCGACGAATTTGGCCTCCCAACCGAAACGCTTGATCGTTTGGCTGAACTGCGTGACCGATCCGCCGTAAAGCCGGGTGGAGACAACGACGTTGCAGCCCGGCGACATCAGCGGGAAAAGCGCCATGATCTGCGCGGCGTGACCCGAGGAACAGCAGACCGCGCCGACACCACCTTCGAGGGTGGCGATACGTTCTTGAAGCACGGCCACGGTCGGGTTCGTCAGCCGCGAATAGATGTAGCCGACTTCCTGCAGGTTGAAGAGCGCCGCGGCGTGTTCTGCGTCGCGAAACACATAGGCCGTTGTCTGGTAAATCGGCGTCTGCCGCGCGCCTGTTGCCGGATCGGGGCGGGCGCCCGCGTGGATTTGCAGCGTGTCAAAGCCATAGGACATTCGGGGTCTCCTCAAATATGTTTGGAAAGATGTTTAGGTGATCCGCCGGCATGTCACAACTCATTGTGGGCATAATCCCCGGTCCGCAAAAGGGCGCGTAGAAACAGACCCGCCGGTGGACTTGAGCCCCCCATGAGAAAGAACAGGATCTGGCGCAGCGAATAGGACCATCCGCGACGATAACCCGCCGGTGGCGCCGGCAATGGCGCTTCGTTGTCCGGCACCGGGGTGTTCAGGGCGTGCAGGAACGCGACCGCTTCCGGGGCCTCGCTGTCTGGAACCTGAATGGCGATGCCGCCATAGGCGATGGCAAAATGCGGGGTTGTGCCGTGGATGTGAAAATGCGGCGCGAAAACCCGGAAACCAGCGCCGTCCAACGCGGCAATGGTCAGGGCCGCGTCGATCTGTCGAAAGGTGCGCGCGATTGTCGTCAACCCAGAGGATGTCATCGCATCCAGAACCCGTTGCGCTTGATCGTGTTGCGAATGGCCTGTTCGCGGCGGGGAAGGTTGTCGCGGTCAAAAAGATCACGCACCTTGTGGCCGCGCCCCTGGTAGATCATCCGTTTCATCGGGTCGTATTTCTTGAGCACTTTCTTGATCCAATTGGGGGCTGTGACCTCTTCAAGCACCTCGACCACGCGGTCGGCCTCACGGGCGTAGAGCAGGGGCAAAACCCGGTAATGGCAGGTCACATCGCCATCGAGAAGGCCCGGCGGCAGGGTGTGTTTTCCGCCACCAAGCGCGTGGATGACCAGGGGCAGGGCGACCTGATCGAGCCACGGGTCAAGCTCCTGCACGATCAGTTCAGGGGGCGGGGTGTCGCGGATCGCAAGCGCGTATTCGAGGAATTTTTCGCCGAAGGCATGCGGGCATTTGTAGAAGAAGAACCCGGCGTTGAAATAGGGGTAGCGTTGCCAGTATTCGTCCGGAAAAACCGGGTCGAGCGCGCTTTCGAAATCGAGATCGAACATGTCGTAGAGCGATTTCCAGATCGCCCCATAGCCGGGACCGTAGAGTTCGAGCTTGGGCCAGGTCCCCTCGCGCCTGAGCGACGCGGTGGGGCGGTCGAAATCAAACGGGACACTCGCGACCTCGCCGGTGACAAGCGTATCAGTGTCGAAAAACACGAACGGCTCGCCTTCGGGCAGGGCAAAAAGCGCCTCGATCTTGTTGCCATAGGGGTAGGCGTCGCCGAAATGCGTTGCCTCGAAGGGGATGATTTCCGCCCCCAGCCGGTCGAGCACCTCGCGCGTCTCATCGCCGCGAATGCGGGGATCGCCTTGCCATTGTGTTCCCGGCTGCGGCTCGGCTACCAGCAGGCGGCCTTCGAACCCCGGCGAATGGGCGCGCAGCGAGGCGGCAAAGATGATTGCCTCGTATTGCAGGCGGCCACCCTGACCCACGACCATGATATTGTAGGGTTGGTTTGATTTTGCCCGTCGGGCCATTGCCGGCTCGCTTCTGCCTGTCTGCTCGGGCGCAGTATAGGGGTTTATGCGCGGCAAAGAAGGGGGCAGTTGGGCGGAAACGGTGTTTGTGCGGGGGCGTTACGTACCGGTCACCGGGCCTGCCTTGGTCAGCATGGTTTTCGACAAGGTGCTGTCGGCAAATCGCATCCGGTGATCCAGCATCGCCTGCGTCATCGACAGCAGGTCCGCCGCGCGGGTGGTGTCTGCGGCGATGTTGACCTGCTCGCCCCCCGCGGTGTGATCGAAAAGGATGGGAGGGAGGCCGCCGTTGAAATGGATCAGGGTCAGATCCCCCTTGCGCAGGATGGCCATGTTGGCCTCCGCCTCCGACAGCCCAAGCTCCGATTGCCAGAAGGTCGGGGTTACCGGGTTCCCGAAGGCCAGTTCGGAATAGCTGCTTTTGCGCCAATCCTCCGGGGTATTGCCTTGAAGGAAGGGCATCAGTGACCGGCCATTCACCGCGCTTGGCACGTCACCGCCCAGCCATTCAAGGATCGTCGGCATGACATCAACGGATTCGGTTGGCAGGTCGACCGTGCGCCCCGACACGCCCCGCGGATCACGGATCAGAAGCGGTACATGATAGCCCGCGTCATAGACATTCGTTTTGCCCCAGACACCGAAATCGCCGAGCATCTCGCCGTGATCCGCGCCGATCACGATCAGCGTGTCGTCATATTGCCCGGTCTCGCGGAGAAATGCGATTACGCGGCCGATATGGTGGTCAACCTCCGTGGCGAGGCCAAGGTAGATCGCGCGCAGCGTCTGGATGTTATCAGGGGTCTCGTCCAGGGTGTCGAACCCGTCGACGGTCTTGATCGCCCGCTGCACCTGCGCGCAGGTCCTGAGGAAGGGATGATCGTCGTCAGGGACGGCGGCGGGCGGCGGAAGCGCCTGCGGGTCATACATCCGGTTGTAGGGCGCAGGTGCGACCAGGGGTGGATGCGGGCGGATATAGGTCAGATGGGCAAACCAGCCCGTGTTTTCACGGCCCCGCAGATCCTCCAGAAACGCATTGGTCAGAAAGGCGGTATCGCTGTCCTCGGCGCGGTAGAAAACCGGATCGTCCAGGCGTCGTGGCGCCCCGGGGGCGGGTTGGGGTTCGTAGAACCGGGCGTAGTCCGGCAGGTCGTAGCCCTTTGCCGCCAGATCGTCGCGCCAGGGCTGCGAGACCTCTGAGCCCATTTCGACCACTTCGTCAAAACCCGGCATGACCCCTTCATAGGTCCGCAGGCGCGGGTCATCGGCGTCATGCACGCGCGGGTCCAGCGAGGTGTCGGAATAACCGAAGAGCAGCGGCGCGTACCCCAGTTTGCGCACCTCAAGCGCCAGGTTTGGCGCATCATGGCGCAGCGGCGTGCCGTTGCGGACAGAGCGGTGGTTCATCGCATATTGCCCGGTCAGGATCGACGCGCGCGAGGGACCGCAGGGATTGCAGACCGAGTAGTGGCGGCGAAACGCCACCGCCTCGTCCATGAAGGCGCGCAGGTTGGGCAGATCGACATGATCCGCGATCGGTCCGTGCAAAAGATCGGCCCGCAACTGGTCGATCAGGATGAACAGCACGTTTCGACGTCGCGCCATTGCCATGTTCCTTATCCCAAGGGAGTGCCTGTCAGGCGGGGACGGCTTCGCCGAGTTCCTGCCAGTGATGGCACGAGACGGCGTGGCCTTCCTCGCAGGTGTCGAGAGGGGGTTCCTCGCGTTTGCAGATATCGGTGGCAAAGGGGCAGCGGGTGTGGAATTTGCATCCCGGCGGCTGGTTGGTGGGCGAGGGGATTTCGCCTTCGAGCTTCTGCGCCTTGCCGCGATCGTCGGGATCGAGCGAGGGGATCGCCGAGAAAAGCGCCTTGGTATAGGGGTGGCGCGGGTTTTCAAAGAGTTGCCGCGTGGGCGCGCTTTCGACGATCCGGCCCAGATACATGACCGCCACGTGATCGCAAGTATGGGCAACGACGCTGAGGTCGTGGCTGATGAACATGAAGGTGATCCGCAGGTCGCGCTGCAACTCCTTGAGGAGGTTCAGAACGTCGGCCTGGATCGACACGTCGAGGGCGGCCACGCTTTCGTCGGCCACGATGAACTGCGGCCCGGAGACCAGCGCGCGGGCGATCGAAATCCGCTGCCGCTGTCCGCCGGAGAAGGCATGCGGGAAGCGCCGCAAATGTTCGAGGTTCAACCGGCATTTTTCAGCGATCTCCCGGACCCGGGCATCGGTTTCCTCGCGGGTCTTGGTCAGGCCCATGACCTCGAGCGGCTCGGCGATGATGTCGCGCACGGTCATGCGCGGCGAGAGCGCGGCGTAGGGATCCTGAAAAATAAGCTGCGCGCGCTTGCGGTAATCCTTGAGCTCCGGCCCGGCGAGTGTGGTCAGGTCATACTGAACCTCGCCATCGTCGTAATTCGCATCGCCCCGCGCAATCGGCACTGCCTTCAAAAGCGCGCGGCCCAGGGTCGTCTTGCCCGACCCGCTCTCGCCCACGACACCAAAGAACGACCCGCGCGGGATGTCGATGGAAATACCATCCACCGCCTTGAGGATCTGCTTGGTAAAGAGCCCGCCGCCGATCTTGAATTCGACGCAGAGATCGCGGGTTGAGATCAGAAGATCATCGCTCATGCCGCTTCTCCCTTCTCGGCGCAGAGGTGACAGGCGGTACGGTGGTTTTCACCGGTGTCTGCCCATTGCGGCACATCGCGTTTGCACACGTCCCCGATGATCTTCGGGCAGCGGGTGTGAAACACACAGCCCGAGGGGCGTTCAAGCGGCGAGGGAATGTCGCCCGCCACCGGGGTCAGCGGTGCCTCGAGATCATCGAGCTTGGGCAACGCGTCCAGGAGGCCCTGGGTATAGGGGTGCTGCGGCCGGCGGATCACGTCGCGCACGGGCCCCTGTTCGATCATCCGGCCGAGATACATCACCGCCACCTTGTCCGCGGTCTGCGCCACTACGCCCAGATCATGGGTGATGAAGATGATGCCCATGTGGAACTCGTCCACGAGGTCCTTCATCAGGTCGATCACCTGGGCCTGGATGGTGACGTCAAGCGCGGTTGTCGGCTCATCGGCGATCAGCAGTTTCGGTTTGGTGCTGAGCGCCATGGCGATCATCGCCCGTTGGCGCATCCCGCCCGACATCTCGAACGCATATTGGCCGAAGCGGGTCGCGGCGTCGGAGATACCGACGCGATCCAGCATCTCGATCGACAATTCCTTGGCCTGCTTCTTGGTCATGTCCGAATGGATCAGAAGCTGCTCGACCATCTGCTTGCCGATCGTCAAGGCCGGGGCAAAACTCGCCATCGGCTCCTGGAAGATCATCGAAATGGCGCCGCCACGCACGACCTGCATCTCGCGCGGGGTCTTAAGCGACATGACGTCAACCGGGCCGTCATCCAGGTGCAGGGTAATCTTCGATTCCGGTGTGTAATGTCCGTTCCCGGCATTGAGCTTCATCAGCGATTTGGCCGTGACCGATTTGCCCGAGCCACTTTCGCCCACTAGTCCCATCACCTCGCCGGGTTCCAGCGAGAAGGAGACATTGTCGACGGCGGTGATCCGGCCCTCGTCCGTGTCGAATTGCAGGGTCAGGTTCTCGACGTTCAGAAGGCTCATTTCTTGCCCTCCGAATAGGGATCCGCCGCATCGCGCAACCCATCACCGACGAAGACGAAGGCCATGACCAGCACGATGAAGAAGATCACCGGGATGAAATACCATTGATAGTTCAGGAGTACATCGGCGCTGGTGGCTTTCTGCAGCATCACGCCCAGAGAACTTACCGGGTCCTTGAGGCCCAGACCGATGAAGCTGAGCGCGGTTTCCGACAGGACCATGTAGGGGAAGGAGATCACCAGATCGACGATGATGTAGCTGGTGAAGCTGGGCAGGAGGTGGCGCCGGATCACGTGGCCGGGCTTCGCGCCGCAAAGCTGTGCCGCCAGCACGTATTCCTGGTTCCGCTCAGTCAGAAGATGCGTTCGCACACGCCGTGCCAGGGTGGGCCACCCGATGAAGCCCAATATGAGGGATATGTAGAAAAACCTCGCCTCCGCCGTCATTTCCGGCGGCATGAAGGCCGCCACCGCCATGAAGAGGGGGATGGCGGGCACCGTTCGGACCGCGTCGGTTATCATTTGTATGACCCCGTCGATCCAGCCGCCGTAATAGCCGGACACCCCTCCGATTATCAAAGCCAGCACGAAGGCTATGAAGACACCGATGGAGCCCACCTTCATCGAGGTCCAGATCGCATGGAGCGTGCGCGAGAAGATATCCTGCCCGTCCTCATCGGTACCAAAGAGGTGGATCTTGCCGCCCTCGACGCCGAAAAGATGCGTGTCCATGTGGATCAGGTCAAAGAGGTGGTAATCATCGCCTTCGACAAAGAACTTCATGTAAAGGCGCGTGTCCTCGTCCACCGTGGTCACCCAGCGGAAATTCGTGGCCATCGAGCGTTCGCGTTTGACCGCGTGGATGAAGGGCCGGGCGGAGCAGCCATTGCTATCGCAGAATTTGGGGAGTTGTGGCGCGCCGTTGGTGTAATCCTTGTCGCGGCCCGCAATCGTGGGATCATAGGGCGACAGGAAGGGCGCGAAGATGCCCGACAGCATCATTGCCACAAGGATCACCGCGGCCACCAGTGCGGCACGCTGCTTCTTGAACCGGGCCCAGATCAATTGCCCTTGTGAGGCGGTGAAATAGGCCTCTTTGGCCTTTTGGTCCTGCAGGTTGTCCGGGGTTACATCAGTCATGGCCGTTACCTCAGGATACTTTTGCGGACACGCGGATCAATCACGGCGAGCAGAATGTCGGTGAAGAAGTTGAGCGTGACGATGGATGCGGTCAGCAGGAAGATGATCGCACCGGCAAGTTGTTGGTCATTCGAGCGCGCCAGCGCCTCGATCAGCAGCGCGCCAGCTTCGGTCAGCGTCAGGATCAGCGCCACGATGGGCAATTCGTTGAAGATCCGGTTCAGGTCGAAGCCCAGCGAATTGACGATGGGTCCAAGCGCATGGCGGGCAGGGTAGCGCCACAGGAGCTTGCGGCCAAAAACACCCCGTGCCGAGGCGGCGGTGACGTAGAGTTTGCCGATCTCATCGGACATCAGCGCGCGCACGGTCTGCAGGGCAAAGGCCGTGGCCGACCATCCGAGGATGAAAATCGGCAGCCAGGCGTGTTTCAAAAGATCGACGAACTTGTCCCAGTCCCAGGGGGCATCGCGGTATTCCTTGCTGAACAATCCGGTCAGCGTCTCGCCGAACCATATGGTCGAGACCAGCATGATCATCAGCGCCAGCAGGAAGTTTGGCATGGCCAGACCCAGATAGCTGAAGAGGCGCAGGCCGTTGTTGAGGAAGGGGTTGTTCGACGCGGCCGAAATGATGCCAACCGGAATCGCGATGGCATAGGCCAGCGCCAGAGCGGCGAGACAGATGGCCAAGGATAGCATGAACTTGTCGCCCAGAAGCTGCGCGATGTTGACCCTCAGGATGCAGCTATCGCCATATTCGCCCTGAAAGGCGTTGACGATCCAACTGGACCAGCGGACCAGGAACGGCCGGTCAAGGCCGAGCCGTTGGCGTTCGATTTCGATGTCCTCTACGGAGATCCCCGACCCTTGGGTGTTCTTGAAAGCCAGGTACCGTTCGGCGCAATCGCCCGGCACTAATTCCATGAGAGTGAAGACAACCAGCGACACGATAATCAGCGTCGTCATCGCCATCATCGCCCGGACTATAACGAAGCGGCCGAATTGCAGCATGTTCCCGTTCCGTAGTTTTGCCTTGGAGCGCCGGATCAGGCGGCGCGCGGCAATTGCGTACTTGGTCTGCGGGCAGCCGAAACCGCCCGCAGCACGTTATGTTGCGATGCCGATTACTCGGTCAACCACCACTGCGAGGCCCGGTACGGGTAGGTCCGGTAGTACTCGTAGGAGTGTGTCTTGAACTCGGTGAAGTTCTGCAACTTTTGGCTTTGATAGATCGGCGCCGGCGCGTTGACCGTGCCGATGAAGAGCAGGTTTTCAACCATGTTCTTCACCATGCGCGCCCCGGTTTCGGCGAACTCTGCGCTGGCCTGATCGGCCGATTGCAGGGTGTTCACGTCGGCCATCAGCTCTTTGACGTATTCCGGCGGCTCAACACCGGCGGATCCATCGCTGTCGACCCATTCCGCCCAGAGCATGCCGGTGCGGTTGCCAAAGTAGTTCTCGAACGGCGGCACCCAGAGCTCGTTGTTGCCCAGAACGATGGCGAGCGGCTGACCCTTGCGCCACATGGACACGTCGAGCTTGTTCGACGATTGCGCCGAGCGATACTCATCCGGGGTCACTTCCTTGACCACCGAGTCGATGCCCACATCCTTCCAGAACTGCGCGACCAGTTCGACGGTCTGACCGGCGATCCCTTGTGTCGAGAAGTTCATGTTCAGGACCAGCTTTTCGCCATTGGGCAACTCGCGAATGCCATCGCCATCGGTATCGGCCATGCCCAGTTCGTCGAGAAGCGCGTTAGCGGCATCCGGATCGAACTCGGTCTTGTAGTTTTCCCAGGACGCATCCGCAAATTCAGGCAGCGGTGAAAAACCCACATACTGTTTCGGCGTGCCTTGGCCAAAGAAACCAACCTCGTTCAACTCGTCGCGGTTGATCGCAATCGACATCGCCTCGCGGAAGCGCAGATCGCCGAAAACCTTGCGCTTTTCCGGGTCCTCATGGGTCACGTTGAAGCCAAAGGCCCCCATGGTGATTTCCGGGCGCAGGTAGATGTTGTACCCACCTTTTTCCTGATTTTCCAAAAGGATAGGTGCAGACGCCAGCTGCAACGATTGCGATTTGTAATCGACTTCGTTGTTGACCAGTTTGAGGATCCGAACCTCGTTGTCGTTGATATAGACCTCGTCCTGCTCACTGATATAGGGCAGTTGCTGACCGGTCGGATCAACCTGATGGAAATAGGGGTTGGCCACAAGGTGGCGACCCTCGGTCGTGTCGGTGATGTAGATATGGCTTTCGAGCGTCGGATAGGTGCTCTTGGGCAGGTTATCCGCAATCTCCGGACGGCTCAGCATCGGGGTGGGCGTGTCCGTCCAGTCCGAGTTACCGTAGTAGGCTTTGATCGCGTCATAGCCGTTTTCAAATCCAAGGCTCTGCGCATAGCTATCCGCGTCGGCATTAATATCCGGGTGGAACTGACCCAGGAAGTGCATCGGCTGGAAGCCCTGACCAAAGTGCGTCGCGAAGTGTGCCAGCAGGCCCGGCTTGGGTGCAGGCAGGTTGAACACCACGGTTTCGGCATCAGGGGCGTCCACGGTCATGGTTTCGCCGCCGACGGTCACGTAATCCTTGGGCTTTTCAAAGATGTTCGTGTCCAGCATCAGGTTGTCGTGCCAGAATTTCACATCGGCGCTCGTGAACGGTGCACCGTCGGACCATTTGTGACCCTTGCGCAGTGTGAAAGTAAGCTGCGTGAAATCATCGTTCCACGACCACGATTTCGCGATGTTTGGCACGATGGTTTGCAAGTCATCCGAGTAACGCACCAGGTTGACGTGACGCACCGAGAGGAAATCCGACGTGCCGGCTTCGGTCGCGTTCGACAGGACGTCGAGCGTGCCGCCATAGGTGCCGATCGAGTCGTAAGGCACGACAACAAGTGGATCTTCGGGCAGGCGATCGGCCAAAGCTGGCAATTCGCCATTGCCTTTGATCTGGCCGTTCAGCGCGGCGATATCCGGGTTGGCCGAGAATTCCATGGTGCAGCCCGCGGCCGCCTGGAACTCGGACAGGTCGTATTGCTGCGGGTATGCGCCCGCGGCCACGCCCTGCATATCGGCGACCGTAACCGCCGGGCAGTTTGCATAGGCTGCTGCGGGCAAGGCAACAGCGGCAACGCCTGATAACAATAGTCTTTTCATGTTTCCTCCATTGGACATTTAGTCAGACAAGGAGGGACTGGCGCTTTTTGTTGACATTATGATGACAGCCATCCCCCCGGATTTTTTTGTTTTTTGGTTTCCCCCAAGTTTCAGCCTGGAATTGCGATTCCGACCTCTGACACCTGACAGTAGGGCAGAAAACGACGTCGCTACAATCGTATAATTTCTATCGTTTCAAAAGAAAAAATTATAACGCGCTGCCGCGTTGGCCTGCCGCGATGCCCCATGCCGTGAAAATGGGCATCGTGATACAGCGCAGGGTTGGGTGTGGGACAGGTCGCGGGCGCCGAATGTCGTGAACTCGCATTTGAATTGAACGGCTTGGCCCGTCGCCCTTGATGTTCCAAGGATGGCCGATGCGTTCCCGCGAGATATGGCTAGAAGAATCAAAGCACGTCACGATAGGCTTCGTTGAGTTGCGGGAACAGGGGGGCGATCGGGTGGCTGATACTTTGACTTCTGCGGTGGAGATACTCGAACGCCTCGTGGGCTGTGAGAGTGTTTCGGGCCGGCCAAACCACGAGATTGTCGGATACATTTCCGATTGGTTGCGAACGCAGGGCGTTGAGGTCACCATCAGCCGCGATGCCGATGGTGAGCGTGCGAATGTCTTTGCGACCATCGGTCCGCCTGTCGATGGCGGTGTCGTGCTGAACGGGCACACGGATGTCGTACCTGTGGAGGGGCAGAACTGGTCTTCGGATCCATTTCAGCTGACCCGCAAGGGGGATCGGTTTTACGGGCGCGGATCCGTCGACATGAAGGGTTTCCTGGCCTGTGTGATGGCGTCCGTGCCGGTGTTTCAGGCGGCCCGTTTGACGCGGCCCGTGCATATCGCCTTCACCTATGACGAAGAAATCGGTGGTATCGGCATGCCGGTGCTGTTGGAGCAGATGGGGACGCTGTCCTATCGTCCGTCGATCGTCATCGTGGGCGAACCCACGGATATGAATATCGTCACCGGTCACAAGGGCGGTGACGAGATGCGCACCGAGATTACCGGGTTCGAGGTTCATTCCTGCGACCCCACCAGAGGCGTGAGCGCCATTTCCGTGGCCGGCAAGCTCATTGCCAAGATCGAGGAAATCGGCGCCAGGCTGGCCGCGGCGCCATACCCCGGATCGCCGTTCGAGCCACCTTATGCCACCTTCAACATCGGGACCATTGAAGGCGGAGCAGCACGAAACGCGACGGCGGGGTGGTGCAATTTCGATTGGGAGTTCCGCGGGATGCCGGGGGAAGACAGCCGTGTCATCATTGCCGAGATCGAAACCTATGCGGCGGAGCAGCTTTTGCCAGCAATGAAGGCGGTGCACGAAAACGCGGCGATCAATATCATCACCGAAGTCGCTGTGCCGTCGCTGGATGACCGGAATGCCGGACCTGCCGCGGCTTTCGTCAGCGAGATCACCGGTCAGAACAGCCGAAATGTCGTCTCCTTCGGCACCGATGCCGGGTACTTCAGTGATGCGGGTCTCTCGACCGTTGTGTTTGGGCCGGGGACGATCAAGCGCGCGCACGGAGCAGATGAGTTCATCGAAGAGCGGGAGTTGGTCCAAGGACTGGATTTCCTGCGCGCAGTTGCTCGGAAACTCTCGGAATAGGAGCCTGAAGGCTCGACAACCGCGCCCCTAGCAGGTTGGGCCAACCGACCTCCTGAGCGTCTCGCGATTATAGTTGGCGAGTTGCGGAACGTTGATTGTCTGGCGGCAACGCCTTCTTCGGGTTGCATGCGCGCGGATGTGCCTCAACGCTTCAGAGATCGTCTGCTCAATTCGGGGACATCTGGCGGGAGGGACGGTTGTTGTTCATTGCCGCGCTGAATGCCGCTTCTGGCGCTTCCGGACGGCCAAAAAAGTAGCCTTGCCCATTCTGGGCGCCCATTTTCGTGACGATTGAACCTTGCCGGTCGGTCTCGATCCCTTCCACGGTGACCTCGAATTCGAGGTTCCGGGCGATATCCATGACCGACGTCAACAACAGGCGGGCTTTTTCGGAGCTTTCGAGTTCTTCGACGAGAGAGCGGTCGATCTTCAATTCATCGGCGCTTGTGGTTCGCAGATAGGCCAAGGAGGAGTATCCCGTCCCGAAGTCGTCGATGGCGATTTTGCAGCCAAGTTTACGCAAACCGCTGATGACCGAGCGGGCTTGCTTCCAGTCGCGCATTTCCATGGTCTCCGTAATCTCCAGCGTCAATCGACTGGGGTTCAACAAAGAGGACCAAAGCGCATCCTGCACCCATTCGACGATACGAACAGATGTAAAATGCAGCGCCGACAGGTTAACGCTGACCGAAAAATCTGTTCCGTGATCCGTGTTCCAATCGGCAACCATCTTGGTGGCATTCCGCAGGACGAAATGGTCGATATCGACGACCATGCCGCTTTCCTCGGCGATCAGGATGAACTGATTGGGCGGTACAAGCTGCCCGCCGCGCCGCCAGCGGACCAATGCCTCGAATCCGAAGACCTTTTTGTCAACCAAGGTGACCTTGGGTTGCAGATGTACCTCGAGGTCACCGTGTTGGATGGCGCCAGGCAATTCTTCAAGCATGTCGCGGCGTTCCTGGTAGCGCCCCTCAAGCTCATGATTATAGAATGTATAACACCCGCGGCCTGCGGATTTGGATGCGTAAAGCGCAAAATCGGTTACCCTCGACAGGAGGTCCAGCGTCACCGTTTCGTTTTGCGAAACCTGTGTCGACGTGGCCAGACCGATGCTCAGCCCGATCTCGAAACTTTCGCTTTCAAAGGAAAAAGGTGCCGCGACGTCGGACAGTATCCGCTGGCACAGGCTGGTCAGCCGGACCACATGGTCGCTGGGAACAACGATGGCGTATTCATCCCCGCCCAGACGAGCTGCGAACCCCTTGTTTTCGTTGGCGAGCTTCGAGAGTACGCCCCCGACATGCTTGAGCACCGCATCGCCCGCGGCATGTCCGTAGGTATCGTTAATCATCTTGAATTCGTCCAGGTCAATGAACAGAAGCGCCAAGGGCCGATCGTCCTTGAGCATCCTCTCGAGCCTGTCCTGAAACTGCGACCGGTTTGGGAGCCTCGTAAGTGGATCGAAAAACGCCAGGAACTCCACCCGCGCTTCAGCACTTTCGCGGGCACGGCGGCCCAGAACCTCTCGCCGCAGCAGCAGCAATGCCACCGAGCCGATCAGGGTCAGGCAGGTCAGGTTGGCGAGCACAACAACCTGCTGTTTGCGCACGGCCCGGGATTGTTTGTCCAGTACCTTGTCCGCCTGCCGCCGCATGTCGTCGAGGAACTGAACCAGATGACTGCGGGCATCGACGGCCGCGGCCAGCAGCGTGTCCATGAGAAGATCAATGTCGGGGCTGTCCTCGGCGATTGCGGCATCGGCAATCTCGATGATCTGATCCAGTGAATTGATCGTTGCCGGTGCCGACCTGATTTCCTCGTGCTGTGCGATGGACGCCCGCAAGCTATCCAGTCGCACGAACAGCACATCGGTCGCATTGGCAAAATCGCTCTTCAGCTCTGGCGTCATCTCGCCGGTATTGACGGCCTTTTGCGTGACCATCAGGAGCCTGTGGATGTCGCTCAGTGCGACATATCCGTTGCGTGCGTTCTGATCGCGAAACTTGGAGTGATTGAACTCCAGCTGGCTCACGACGGTTTGCACGTAAAACCCGACCGCGGCACAGATGACAAACAACAGGCCGACGACCGAGATTATGCCCAGGCGCGAGGCAAACCTGTCCAGGATCCGGTCAAGCCGGCCGGTTATTTTTCCCGTGCCGATCATAGGTCGAGTTACTGCTCCGCCGAAATACGTGCTGCCATCCAGACGAGGTTGGATTCCGTCGTGTCACCCGACGCGGTATAGGCATCCATGTCGATAATGAACTGGATCGGGCCACGGGCGCGGCGGGTATGCGGCTTGCCGTTGACGCGGGTCGCCACCAGAACATCGAGGCTATCCCAGATGACCCGCGGGATGACGGTGCTGTAGTCATTTTCCGCCCTGACCGAGATCGCGTCAGCCTCACGAATGCCGTGGGCGGCCAGCACATCAGCCAGCAACACGCCTTCAAACCGCGCGGGAGCGTCGCGCCACGGGGTTGCCGTTGTCAGGCTGTAGGTCGGAAACTCTTCGAGTTGCGACGGCGAATAGGCGGTTTCGCTCCCATCCGCACCAACCACCACAAGGGTGGCATCAGTGTGGCTGATGGGCGCAAGATCAACGGGCGTGATCGGATCGGCCCACAGGATTTTGGTGGAAAGGAGAACTGCCGAAAGGGCGGAGAATACGGGAATTTTCATGGCGCAGCCTGCTCGTTGATTAAACCTGCTGCAAGCTACTCCCGATCCGTTTAAGGAGCTGTTTAATTCCCGGTTTTCGCGGCCGCAAAACCGTGGAAAATACATCTAATTTGAACGATCTGCGGGCGGCTGAACCGATGTTTGTACGGCGTCGCCTAACCAAACGTCAAGGTGCTGCTTTGACGATGAAACGTCATCCTCACCGCGCAGCGACCGCGGCAACATGGGCATCGAAATCGGCTCTGTTCATCAATTTGCGGCACCGGTCGAACCGGCCGGTCGCATAGGCCCAGAAATCCTCGGCCGTGTTGCCATCGGCATGCTGGATCAGCCCCCAGAGCGTCCAGAGAAGATCGCACATCGCCTTGTAGATGACGACGCGCCCCATTTCCTCGGCGGTCGGGTCGCGGCCAAAATACCCGGCAAGCAGTTCCGCTTCCTGGCCCGCGTCCATTTCCGCCTCGACCGACAGGTCGCCCACGTCCCAAAGCGGATCGTTCATGCCCGAATACTCCCAATCGACAATCCACATCGTCCTGCCGTCATCAAGGAAGTTCTCGGACAGAGGATCGCAATGACAAGGCGCGAGCGGCGCGGGGTTGGCCATCAGGGCCGATTTGATCGGTTCGGCCGCTTTGACCACATCATGGTAGCCCTCCGGCAGGGAGACGTCGCGGGTCGACAGCACCTTGAGGTATTCGTCGATCATCGCAAAGAGTTCGAACCGGAACTGGAAGGTTTCGCCGGAGCCATGGAGCTGTGCCAGGGCGGCGCCTGCGCGGCCTGCGGCGCCGTCGATGGATTTGAAATTGGCCGGTGTCATCGTCGTGATATCCGGCACGGTTCGGGTGATCATCACGCCGGTTGCCGCATCGGCCCAGAGCACTTCGGGAGAGACCCCCGCGCGGTGCGCCGCCTCGGCATTGGCAAGCTCGATCGCGCGGTCGATATACTCCTCGGTGCCGTCGCCAGGGATGCGCACGATCACGCTGTCATCGGCGCTGTCCACCCGAAAAACGAGGTTGGTTAATCCGCCAAGCCGGGTGATCTCGCATGCCGCTTCGTCCAGCGAGGCGTGGGAGGGGAGGTTCCTGAGTTGCGCCATGACCCGTTGCGTATGTTCAGACATGATGATGTGCCTCCTTTCAGGATTTGAGCCGGGTGTTGTCCGGGTCATAGACCGGACCGTCGATGCGCCGGACCGGGTGGCGGGTGCCGAAGACCTCGACCTCGAAATCGGTTCGCGCCCAAAGCGCCTTGTCGAGATACCCGTAGAGGATCGTCTGGCCCACCGAGTGACCAAAGCCCGCCGAGGTGGCGAGAGAGACCGTCTGCCCGTCATGGATGATCGTCTCCCCGCCATAAAGCGGTAGTTTGGTGTCGGTCACGAAGGTAGAGATCCGCCGATCCGGCCCGTTTGCCTTTTGCTCCGACAGTGCCTCGCGCCCGATGAAGTTGCCGCCGCTCTTCAGGTGAACGCGGAACCCCAGGCCCGCTTCGATCGGCGTATAATCCGGCGAGATATCGCCCGACCAGTAGAGGTAGCCCTTCTCCAGGCGCAGCGTGTCTATCGCGCGGTAGCCCACATCGCGGATGCCGTGCGGCTGCCCGGCCGCCCGCAGCGTTTCGTAAACATGTGCCCCGAATTCCGTCGGCACATGCAATTCCCAGCCGAGTTCCCCCACGAACCCAATGCGAATGGCGCGTACCGGGGCCGCGCCGACGGTGATGTTGCGCGACGTCGCAAAGGGGAATGCGTTGTTCGAAACGTCCTGCTCGGCGGCAGCCTGCAATACGTTCCGTGCGCGGGGCCCGCAGAGGTTGATGACCGCAAAGCCCGAGGTCACCTCGATCAGATGGGTGCCGCCGTCATCGGGCAGGTGGCGGCGGATCCAGTCGGCATCATGGGTGCCGAACCCCGCACCGGTGACGATATAGAAGTGGTTTTCCGCCAACCGCGTGATGGTCAGATCCGCCTCGATCCCGCCTTTGGCGTTGCACATCTGCGCATAGAGGACGGACCCCACGGGCTTGTCCATGTCGCAGGCAGCGAGATGTTGCAATACCTCCAGCGCGGCGGGGCCGATCAATTCGAACTTGGCGAAGCTCGATTGGTCGATCAGGGCCACGCCTTCACGCACGGCGCGATGTTCTTCGGCGGCATAGGCATGCCATCCGGGGTTGAGAAAATCGAGCTGATCCACAGGCTCGACACCCTCGGGGGCGAACCAGAGCGGCCGTTCCCATCCGTTCTTGGACCCATAGACTGCCCCACGTTCTTTTAGGATCTCGTAGAGCGGGGAGCGGCGCAGGCCGCGGACTGTTTCATGCTCCTGTCCGGGATAGCGCATCTTGTAGTGATGGGCGTAATGCTCGACCGCGCGGGGGTACATGAAGGCGCGGGTGCCGTGATGCGGCCCGAACCGGCGCACATCCAGCGGCCAGAGGTCGAGCGATGGGCGCCCTTCGATGATCCATTCGGCGATCATCTCGCCCGCGCCACCACCTGCGGCGATCCCGTAAAGGAACCCGGTCGCCATCATCAGGTTGTCGAAGCCCGGCGCCCAGCCCATGACGAAATCACCATCGGCGGAATAGGGGATCGGGCCATTGATGACCTGCCGCACGCCGACCTCGTTCAGCACTGGCGTCACCTGCGCCGCCAGTTCGGCAAGCGGTGCGAAACGGTCCATGTTGTCTGGCAGAAGCTGCCGCACGAATTCGCCTGGAATGCCGCGGTCACCGAAGGGCAAGGTGTCATCCTCGTAGCCACCCACAACAAGCCGCCCGCCCGCATCGGGCTTGTAATAGACCAGCCTTTCGGGGTCGCGCAGGGTGGGCAGCACCTTGACCACGTCAGGCTCGGGCAGGGGTTCGGTCACGATATACTGATGCTCGACCGCGCAGGCTGGTACGTGCAGGCCCAGCTTGGCGCCCAGTTCGCGGCTCCACATCCCCGCGGCCAGGATGACCGTATCGGCGTGGTAATCGCCATGATCGGTGAGAACGCGGGTGATCTCGCCATCGCGCACCTCGAAATCCTCAACCTTGACGCCCTGCCGGATATCGACGCCAAGGTTGCGCGCGGCGGTGGCGATGGTCTGACACAGGCTGGCGGGGTCCACATGACCGTCCGACGGGATGAACGCTGCGCCCTCAAGGCCGGTCGCGTCGATATAGGGGAAGATGTCCTTGGCTTCTTCGGCCGTTATCATCGACATTTCCAGATCGAAACTCCGCGCCATGGTGGTCAAACGCTGTGCTTCGAGCAGGCGCTCCTTGGTCGCGGCCAGCCTGAGCGAGCCGACTTTCTTCCAGTCGAACGCCTGTCCGGTCTCGGCCTCAAGCGTGTCATACATCGCGACGGAGCGTTTGAGCATCCGCGTGGTGTTGCGCGAGGATCGGAGCTGCCCGACAAGGCCCGCCGCGTGCCAGGTGGCCCCTTCGGTCAGTGAAGCCTTCTCCACAAGGACCACATCGGTCTCGCCGTTCTTGGCCAGATGATAGGCGGTTGAACATCCGATGATGCCGCCCCCGATGATCAGGTGCTTTGCATATTGTGTGGTCATACATCCCCCCGGCGATGATCCTGCGATTCATTTTGCCTGGATTTGGACATAAAACAACATTTTTTGTCGATTTGTGTCGCAATATCTGCTAACCTGATGGAATGACGGGCAAATACGATCAGGAAATCGCGAATATCGTGGCGCTGCACGGCACCGTGTCGATCAATGATCTGGCGGCAATGCTGAACGTGACGGATCAGACCATCCGGCGGATCATCAAGCCCCTGGTCGATCAGGGCCGGATCGAGAAGCTGCACGGGGCGATCCGGGCCGTGGGCAATCCGTTGACTGCGCCCTTTGCCGAGCGGATGGAGCAGAACCGCGCCGCCAAGGCGAAGATCGCAGAGTGTATTGCGCAGATGATCCCGGACGGGGCGTCGCTGGCCATTGATACCGGATCGACCGCGGCCTTCGTGGCGCAGGCGTTGCAGCGTCGTCAAAACCTGACCGTGGTGACCAACTCGGCCTACATCGCCAGCACGCTGGCGCTGATCCGGGGCAACCGGGTGTTCATGGCGGGCACGCAACTGCGTGATTATGACGGCGCCTCATTTGACCGCACCGCCTTCGAGGTGATCGAGCGGATGCAGGTGGACGCCGCCATCCTGACCGCGGGGCAGGTTGATCCGGCGCGGGGCATCGAGGTGGCCGAGCAATGCGAGATGGATATCGCCATCGCGATGGCGGGGATTGCCGCACGGACCATCTTTGCCATCGACAGCAGCAAGTTTGCCGCCCAGCCGGCGAGTGACGGGTTGACCCTGCCGCCGCTCAAAACCCGCCCGACCATCGTGACGGACCTCCACGACACGGACGTGATCGCGGCCATGGAAGAGAGGTTCGACTTCGTGATCGCCGGGGCCTGAGCGGTCGGAAAGCGGCTTAGCCTTCGCCGAAGGTGATCTCTCCGTCGCAGATCGTGGTGACGGCTTGCGCCTGCGCGAGTTCTTCGGTTGGGGTATCGAACAGATCGCGGTCCATGATGGCGATATCGGCCAGGTAGCCTTCCTTGAGCATCCCCTTGCGATCCTCGCTGAACTCGACCCAGGCATTATCATAGGTGTAGGAGGCCAGCGTTTCACGCAGCCCCTGGCGATTGTCCTGCCAGGGCGATGGCAGAGGGGTGCCATGCACCGCCGCCGCGACCGAGGGCATCACGTCGACCGGGACCACCGGCCAGTCGGTCGAAAAGCAGATGCGCGCGCCGCTGTCGCGCAGGGCCCGCCAAGCGAAGGCCTGGGAAATCTGATCGGCGGTCAGGATATCGCCGGGCGGGTAGGGATCAAAAAGCCCGCCTGCGGGGGAATGCATCGGCTGCAACGACGCCACAACGCCAAGGGCGGCCACGCGGGGCAGGTCGGCGGGATCAATCACCTCGATATGTTCTATGCGGTGGCGGCTGTCGCGGACGCCGTTGGCCTTTTGTGCCGCTTCATAGCCATCGAGCGTCCGGCGCACGGCGGCGTCACCGATGGCATGAACACTGATCTGCAGGCCCATCGCATCGGCGCGGATGCAGGCCGCGTTGAAATGATCGGGATCAAAAACCGCATCGCCGATGGTATCGGGATTGCCGGGGTAGGGGGCCAGCATGAAGGCGGTATAGCTGTCGAGGACCCCGTCCATGAACATCTTGACCCGTCCGGAATAGACCTTGTCGCTGTTGAAACGCCGCCGCATCTCATCGGCTTCGTTGAGCCGGTCGAGAGGGTCGTAATTCTTCAGGTGCATCGGCACCTGCACCCGCATCGGCAGACGGCCTTCCTGCTCCAGCTCGCTCAGGAGTTCGAGCTGATAGAAGTTGCCATCCATGTTGTGCAGCCCGGTGATGCCGTGCGTCGCGCAATGTTTCAGGCCGCGCAGGATGACCTCCTTGTCATGGGCGCGTTCTTCGGCGCTGGCGGGTGGCTCGGGGTCGGCGCCGGTCACGTAGCCCAACAGGTCACGGCCACCAAGAACCGAGAGCTTCAGCACCGGGCCAAAGGCGCCGGTCTCATTGAGTTGCCCTGTCGCCGTACCATCCGGCCCCATGACAATCTCACTGCCCTCGGGGACGCTGCCACCATGCAGGATGCCCGCCTGCTCAAGCGCGGCGGTGTTGGCAAAAACCGTGTGGTGGTCCGAGGTCATCAGCGCCAGGGGCCGGTCCGGGAGCACCTTGTCGAGGTCATGGCGTGTGGCGGCCTCACCGGGTGCGAGGATATCGTAGTGGGCCGCGACACCCATGATGAGCGAATCGTCAGGACGTCCGGCCGCATAGGCCCGGACGGCATCGGTCAACCGGTCAAGCCCGCGCAGGCCCATCAGGTCCAGCATGTCGAGCTCGGCCGCGCCCCCGAAGAGATGCACATGACTGTCGATAAAGCCCGGAAGCACCGTCCCGCCCGCCGCATCGAGGATCCGCGTGGCGGGACCGGCCAGCCCGCGCAGATCGGTGGCGCGTCCAACGGCCGAAATCCGGTTGCCGGTGATTGCCAATGCGTCCGCGGGTGTTGTGGTGCCGTTGAACGTGCAAAGCGAGCCGTTGAGGATCAAAATGTCAGGCGTCGAGGACATGTGGTTCTCCGCAAAAGATGATGCCGCCCGCTTGGGCGCTGTGGCGAAAGCTACGCTGCGGATTTTCCAAGCGCCAGTCAGAAGTGGCAAAGCATGCCGAACCTGTCGGCATCCTCGCAAATCACGGGTTGGTACCCCGGGACGGATCACGTCAGGGATCAGATGCACGGCCATGTCCGCCGTGCAGAAAATTCAGACTACTCGATAAGACCGTCTATGCTCGACGCCAGATTTAACGCGGTTTTCACATCCGACATGTCCGCATCTTCGAGCAAGTTTGCTTTTTCGATTTCCGCCTTCAGCGAACGGTAGATTTCAAGCGCCTGCACACTCAGTTGGCTCTCTTGTTCAGGCTGATCCGCTCGGGCCGTCTTTGCCAGATCAACCGCGATTTTGAGAATGTCGATGCGCTGTGCCGTTGATAGCATGGCTGAACCCCACCAGTTTCCGTTTGGGCCATCGCTACAGGCCTATGGAAAAGAACAACAGTGAGTCACCGTTATCGGATCGCTACAGTGTCCCGGCTTTCGCTGCGCACGCCACAACGGTGCAGCCCCTCCCGGATCTGCCCTGCCAATCCGGCCGGGACCTGCCAGATTGCAAATATTGTCGAAAGGTACTTGTCGATATCCGGCACGCGGTCCCTGAATGCCGCGGCAATAGCCGACGCTTCTGCCCCGCGACCCAGTTGGCCAAGACACATCAACTCGAAAAGCTCGGCACCGTTCCAATAGGCTTGGCCGATCTGTTGGGCCGAGCGGAGGGCTTCTTCAAAATTACCATCCATGAACGCGATGACGCAGGTGCTGGCATGGTACCAACCAGGCGGGTCAGGACAAAGGGTAACCGCACGTTCGATGTGAGAACGGGCCGCCGTCAGGTCGCCGCGCATTGCACAACAGATCGACAGGTCGGCCAGCATGTCGGGGTAGTTTGGGTTTGCTCTGATCGCCATGTCTGCTGCCGCCTCGAACCCCGTAAAGTCGCCGAGATGAAAGCGGGTCAGGAACAAGGCATGCAGGCCGGTGGCATTCAGAGGGTCGATCGCCACAGATCGTTCCGCAGCGGCCAAAGCGCGTTCAAAAGGTGGCGGGTCCTTGCGGTAGTTATAGCCGCCCCGAACCTCGTCCCCATAGATGATGGCGAGCATACCCCAGGCACCGGCATAGTTCGGGTCGATCTTCGTCGCGCGCTCCAGCAGATCACGGACATGCCTGTGATGGTCCGCAGATGGCTCCCGCCAGTATTCCGTCGCAAGCAATCGGCATTGATAGGCATCCAATGCCTGGGTTTCGGCATCGCGGGGCCGGGGGCCCGTCCGATGGATGAACCCATGAGGTTCGGCGATCTCGGCCGCCACATGTGCCGCGATATCCTCCTGCACCTCAAAAAGGCTCAGCGCGCTCAGGTCGCGATCATAGGCGTCTGACAAGATCTGCTCACCCGTCGCCGCCTTTATGAGTTGTGCCGTCACCCGCAAATTCTCATCCCAATGGCGGATGCTGCCTTCGACCAGGTATGTGACGTTAAGGTCTGCGCCAACCTCGCGCGGATCACGGCCCGCTCCACGATAGCGGTAGGTCACGTGGCGGGACAGCACCCGTATCTCTCGAAAACGCGACAGGGCGGCGATGATCTCCTCCGTCAGGCCATCGGCAAGATATTCCTGTCCCGGATCGCCGCTGAGGTTGTCGAAGGGCATGACGGCCAGCGACGTGCGCGG
Source organism: Roseovarius sp. MMSF_3359 (assembly GCF_030733385.1). Taxonomy (GTDB): domain Bacteria; phylum Pseudomonadota; class Alphaproteobacteria; order Rhodobacterales; family Rhodobacteraceae; genus Roseovarius. The sequence goes on from NZ_JASHJC010000014.1 coordinate 66,099, forward strand.
GTCCGGCGGGTCGGCGGGCGTGGTGGCATCGGCGGCATCCGGATCGAAAGCAAGCTCAAAGACCGGTGCGTAGCTGCCCTTGGGGATCAAGATGCGTACCGGATCGGCACGCCCTTCCTGACCGTAATAGAGATCGAGGCGCGACCTGAGCTTGTTGGCCTGAACCCGCACGATCGTATCCAGCGTGGGGTCGAAATCGTCGGGTTTGTCGAAGACATCAACGCCTAGGGCATACCCTTTCAACGCATCCGAACGCCCGGCCAGGGCCTCGTTGACCACATGGGACAGAAACCGTTTCATGCGGGTGGTTTCCGAGAAATGAGGGCTGCCGAGCACGCGGTTCAGCTGCTCCTCGATTACTTGCCGATCCATGATGCTGGTCAGTTTTGCCGGCAAACTTTCCTCCAAAATCAAAGATCTATCAGTGTTCTTCACTGTGACTCACTGATGCCCGCCCAACGTCTCTGCGACTATCGGGGCAAGGCCCAGAAAACTGGCCCCAAACGCAAACATATCACGAAAGGATCTAGAAATGAGCACGTTTTCCGATTTCCTGCAAAAGGCAAAAGATGACTATGACCGCGTCGATGCGGACCTGAAGGCATTGGAACAGAAGGCCAAGGATGCCGGTGACAAGGCCGATGCCTGGACCAAGGATCAGGCCGCCAAGCTGAAAGCCGACCTGACCGAGGCGCGTGACAAGGTGACTGCCCTGGCTGAACGGGTTGAACAAGAGGGTGAAGACGCCGTGAGTGAGGCTCATGACCATGCGAAACGGCACTGGGATGCCCTGCATGCCGCGGTCGCCGCCTATCGCGATCATCTGGAGAACACGGTCAGCGCCTGAGCTGCAACCGAAAGGGAGAAAGTCCAATGTTTCGTATCGCTACACTCACGGTGGCCATCGCCCTTGGCGCGACGGCCCCCCAAGGCCAAGGATACGGCGCCGGTTGTCGGTGAAACCGTGTTGGGCGTCGAGGTCAACATCGCGACCGTGGCCAGCACCGGCTACAGCGCGAACAAGTTGATTGGCGCGACCGTCCACAATGACAAGGCTCAGTCGATCGGGACAGTTCATGACCTGATTGTCGGGGCCGAAGGTGAGGTCAGCCTCGCCATCGTCGAAGTCGGTGGCTTTCTGGGTCTTGGATCGAAATGGGTCGCCGTACCGGCGGATCTGTTCAAACCCGGCCCGACCGATGACGTCATCCTGTCAGGCGCGAGCAAGGATGCTCTGACGGCGATGCCACCCTTCCGCTATGCGCAATAGGGGAGGGATCACAGATGCAACAAGCTGATGAAACTATGAAAGATGAAAGCCGGCCGGGGTCGAAAGCTCATGGTCGGCCCAATCCCAAGTGGTTGATCGCGCTGGGGATCGCCACACTCTTGATCGGATTTGTGGCCATCGCCTTTCCTCTCGCCTCGACGCTCGCGATTGAAACCTTCGTCGGTAGCCTGTTCCTGACATTGGGCCTGGTGACGATGGTGCATGCGTTCATGGAAAAGGCCTGGAACGGGTTTCTCTGGGCGCTGTTGATTGGCGGCCTGCATGTCATTGCTGGTATGGCGTTCATGGCAAACCCGCTGGGCGGCGTACTGGCCTTGACCGTGATGCTGGGCGTGATCTTCCTGGTGGAGGGCGTCTTGCGCATCGTTTTGGGTGTTCGGATGCGGCCCAATAATCGCTGGGGTTTGATGATTGCATCAGGCGCAATGTCAATCCTGCTCGCGATCATGGTTCTTGCAGGATTGGCCAACGGCTCTTCGCTGATCGTCATCGGCGTCATCGTCGGGGTCAACTTTGTCTTTGCTGGCTTGGCCCTGCTTCAGATTGGCCTCGATACGTCGCGGGATCACTTCGAAGCTGCGGGTGAGGCAGTCGAAAGTGCATCGTAAATCAGTGGTGGAGTGCACCGTGCTCCACCACGCCTCCATTCCATCATCAAGGTATTTCGAGCGTGAGCGATTTTGACAGGAAGCGCCATTCTGCGCGCATCACCGTTGATTTGGTCCTGGATGATTTGATCGATATGTGCGCCCGTCACAAAGCGTCCATCGAAGAAGCCGCATTAAGACGCGCGAAGCTTGAAATCGAGCGTCGCCTTGAGGCAGCCGAACTCGGTGCGGCGTCGCCGCGAAGTCGATTGGGAAAGCAGAACTGAAAAGACGGTCGAATAATGAACTCGGCGCGCGAACAGGGTGCTGTGTCGCAGTTCGTGCAACTTGGACCTTTGGTGCGTCAGGCAACGTGGTAGATTGCCTGATGACCACGAGACCAACAACGCGTAGACTTCGTCAATACGGCGGCATCCGGTTCGGAGGTCCGTCACAGGAGTTGTGATTGACGCCGCCGCCCAACTTACAGTGCCTGCTTCTAGTGTCTCGTTTACCACCCAATCCCTGCTGAAACCTATCAATATAATTTTTTCTTATCATAATGTAAGTATTATCGATTTTTCCGCTTCCTGCCTTTCTGCCACTCTGACGGGCAGGTCGTAAGCGGGCAAAATCAACAATCGTTCGGCTAAATCGACCGACAGAGGAGGAAACATGAAAACCACAACCAAATTAATTGCATCTGCTGCATTTTCGGTCTTCGCGACCGTCGCAGCGGCGGAGACTGAGCTTACGGTTTACACCGCCGTTGAGGCCGAAGATCTGGCGCGCTATGCCGAGGCCTTCAATGAAGTGCATCCCGACATCACCATCAACTGGGTGCGCGATTCCACCGGCATCATCACCGCCAAGCTGCTGGCTGAGCGCGACAACCCGCAGGCGGACGTGATCTGGGGATTGGCCGCAACATCGCTGTTGCTGCTCAAATCAGAAGGCATGCTGGAGGCATATGCGCCAGAGGGCGTCGATAAACTCGATCCGAAATTTGTCGATGCGGGCGACCCGCCTAGCTGGGTTGGGATGGACGCCTGGGTGGCCGCGGTTTGCTACAACACCGTCGAGGCCGAGAAGAACGGCCTGACGCCGCCGACATCTTGGAAAGACCTGACCGATGCGCAGTATCAGGGCCATGTGATCATGCCTAATCCCAACTCGTCGGGGACGGGTTTCCTTGACGTGTCAAGCTGGCTGCAGATGTTCGGGGAAGAAGACGGCTGGAACTTCATGGACGCGCTGCACGAGAACATCGCGCGCTATACCCATTCCGGCTCCAAGCCTTGCAAACTCGCCGCGGCCGGTGAAATTCCGATCGGCATTTCATTCGCCTTCCGCGGTGCCAAGTCCAAGGCGGCTGGCGCCCCGCTTGAGATCATCGTGCCGAGCGAAGGTGTCGGTTGGGACATGGAAGCGACCGCGATTGTTGCGGGCACGGATGATCTGGAAGCGGCCCAGAAGCTGGTTGATTTCACGGTCACCCGCGAAGCCAACGAAATGTACAACTCGGGCTATGCGGTTGTCGCCATGCCGGGCGTCGCCAAACCGGTCGAGCATTTCCCCGAAGGCCTGCTGGATGCGATGATCGACAACGATTTCGAGTTCGCGGCCAACAACCGCGCGGCGATCCTCAAGGAATGGCAGAGCCGCTACGACGGGAAATCGGAACCGAAAAACTGAATTTCCTCTGGACTTGGGAGGGCCCGCGGGCCCTCCTTTTTTCTGCGGGGAGACAGCCACCCCGCGCTCGAATTCTACTGACACCCTGATGACAAGGATGCGCCCCGTGACTGAGGCAGCCGCCCCCCTGCAAACATATCTGAGCATTGACAACCTTTGGAAAGCCTTTGGCGATTTCCTGGCGCTCAAGGATATCTCACTGGAAATCGACGAAAGAGAATTCGTGTGTTTCCTCGGACCCTCCGGCTGTGGCAAAACAACGCTTCTGCGCGCCATCGCGGGCCTTGACCTGCAGACCAAGGGCACGGTCATGCAGGGCGGCAAGGATGTATCGAACCTGCCGCCATCGGAGCGTGATTTCGGCATCGTTTTCCAGTCCTATGCGCTGTTTCCGAACCTGACGATTGAAAAGAACATCGCCTTTGGCCTGGAAAACACCGGGCGCAGCAAATCCGAAATTGCCGTGCGCGTGGCGGAGTTGCTGGCCCTGGTGGGTCTGCCGGACCAGGGAGCGAAGTACCCTGCGCAATTGTCCGGGGGGCAGCAACAACGGATCGCGCTGGCCCGTGCCATTGCCACCAATCCCGGCCTGTTGCTTCTGGACGAGCCACTTTCGGCGCTGGATGCCAAGGTTCGCGTCCATCTCCGCCACGAGATCAAGGAGTTGCAGCGCAAGCTGGGTGTGACAACCGTGATGGTGACCCACGACCAGGAAGAGGCGCTGGCCATGGCGGACCGGATCGTGGTCATGAACCACGGTGTGATCGAACAGGTGGGGACACCGACGGAGGTCTATCGACAGCCTGCCAGCTTGTTCGTGGCCGATTTCATCGGGGAAATGAACCAGATACCTGCCAGTGCCGGCGCCGAGGGCGAAGTGGTGATTGGCGGATCGACCTTGAAAAGTCAGCAGCACGGGTTTGGCGCCGGTTCCGCAATCGTGGCGGCGATCCGCCCTGAAGACGTGATCCCCCACGGGGATGGCGCGCGGTCGCCCGGGGCGCCGGACGAGATCGAAACCCCCGAAAACGCCTTTGAGGTAACTGTGGCCGAGATGGAATTCCTTGGGTCTTTCTGGCGGTGCCGCCTGCAGCACGAGATTTTTGGCGACAGCGAGTTGATTGCCGATTTCTCGATCAACGCGGTGCGCCGTCTTGATCTGGCGGAAGGCAAGTCGATGACAATCGAACTGCCCGAAGGGCGGTTGATGGCCTTCGCCCCGGCAGGAGAGGCGGCATGAGCGATATCAGCGCCGACAAACTGCCCGAGGGGCCGATCATCAAGGGCAAGCTGAGCCGCGATGACGTGATCATGCGGTTGGGCATGGTGGTGATCGCGCTTTACCTGATCGCCACGCTGGTCTTTCCGCTGTGGGCGATGCTGTCCAAGAGTTTTTCGACCTACACGTTCAACCTGTCGGCCTATGAGCTGCAGGTGAGCGATGAGGCAGGCGATTACAGCGGTGAGATCCTGACCCCCGCGGCGCTGAACGACAAGATGCAGGTCCTGAGCGAGACTGACCTGATCGCCGGGTCCGACAGCCGCATGGGGCTGACGCAGTTCTTTCCCGATTTCAGCTTCCGCAGCCCGGTCATGTACCAGATCCGGAACACCAGCGAGACGGGACGTTTTCTGGTTGGTTCCGAGTTGAAGACCGGCACCGATTGGCTGGAGTTGGACAGCAACACCTTTCGCCGGGTGCAGTTGCGCCCGGAAAAGGCGACGGGGCTCGGGAACTTCGTGAGCTATTTCTCGACGCCCGCGCTGTTTAACTCGATTAAGAACTCGCTGGTGATTGCAGTCATCAGCACGGTGGTCACCGTCACGCTGGCCTTCTGGTTTGCCTATGCGCTCAACCGCAGTTGCATGCGCTTCAAGGGGTTCTTCCGGTTGGTCGCGATGGCGCCGATCCTTGTGCCATCCCTGCTGCCGGGGATCGCGCTCGTGTACCTCTTCGGCAATCAGGGCATGATCAAGGAGCTGCTGTTCGGTGCCAGTATCTATGGCCCCATCGGTATCGTGATCGGATCGGTATTCTTCACCTTCCCGCACGCGTTCATCATCATCTCAACGGCCTTGGCCATATCGGACGGGCGGCTTTACGAGGCGGCGGCCAGCCTGCGGTCGACCCCATGGCGGACTTTCTGGACCGTGACAATTCCGGGCGCACGCTATGGCCTGATCTCGGCGGCGTTCGTGGTTTTCAACCTGGTCATTACCGATTTCGGCTTGCCCAAGGTGATCGGCGGGCAGTTCAACGTGCTGGCGGTCGATATCTATAAGCAGGTGATCGGCCAGCAGAATTTCGAGATGGGCGCAGTGGTGTCGGTCGTGCTGGTGATTCCCGCGATCTTTGCCTTTGCCATCGACCGGCTGGTGCAATCGAAACAGGTCGCTTTGCTGTCGGCCCGCTCGGTCCCGTACCAACCCAGCCCCAACGCCAAAACAGACCGGATCTTCCTGATCTATTGTCTGCTGGTGGCCTTTTTCATCGTCGGTATCCTGGCCGTTTGCCAGTTCGCGGCGCTCATCAAGTTCTGGCCCTATGACCTGAGCTTCAGCCTGACCAATTACGACTTCGACCGCATGGATGGCGGTGGCTGGGCCTCTTACTTCAACTCGATCAAGCTGGGGCTTTTCACCGCTGTGGCAGGTACCTGCGTGGTCTTCTTCGGGGCCTATCTGGTCGAGAAATCCAACGGGTTCCGGACGGGCAGGGCTCTGTTCCAGATGTTCGCGATGTTGCCGATGGCAATCCCCGGCATGGTGCTTGGGCTGGCTTACATCTTCTTCTTCAACAACCCCGCCAATCCGCTCAACGTGATTTACGGGACGATGGCGATCCTGGTGGTCTGTACGGTGACGCACTTCTACACGGTGTCGCACCTGACGGCGGTCACCGCACTCAAGCAGATGGACCGGGAATTCGAAAGCGTCTCGGCGTCGTTGAAACAGCCGACGCTGAAACTCTTCGGACGGGTGACCGTACCCGTCTGTTTGCCCGCTATCCTGGACATTTCGATCTATCTTTTCGTCAACGCGATGACGACGGTCTCGGCGGTGGTGTTCCTTTATTCTCCCAAGACGTCGCTTGCGTCGATCGCGGTTCTGAACATGGATGACGCGGGCGACATCGCCCCGGCTGCGGCGATGGGAATGATGATCTTCTACACCAATGCAGCGGCCCGGGTCATTCACTTGCTAGTGTCGAGAGGGGTGCTGAAACGCACGCAGGCATGGAGGTCGCGGTAGGGTCTATCCGCATGACAGCGGCCACTCGTGCGCCATTTGATTTCGCGGCGGGATCCCTTCGGGCGGTCTTTAACCGGGGGATCTGATCCAGGTCGCCAAGGGCGCGTCGAAGGGGTCAGCCAAACAGATCGCGGATGACATCCTCGGCCAGGGCAAAGCCATGGGTCATCCCCTGACCGTTTGTCACGGTAACCGCGGTTACATCCGGCGCCGCAGGTACGACAAGAGGCGCGCCGTTTGGGAGATAGGCATAGTGGCCCAACCAGCGTTTGTCGATTGTCGGTGCGGGCAGGGTGATCATCTCGGAGAGTTCGGCGAGCAGAAGGTTGTCGATCTCTTCCGACCGTTCGTCCGTCCGATCATGGCCATACCTGTGCGAGTCACCGATGGTGATGCTGCCATCGCCTTCCTGACAGGCGATCAGATGGATGCCGTGTTCGAGGTGAGTGGCATAGTGCTGCGCCTGGTATTCTTTGAGGTCGGGCAGGCCGGGGCAGGATGCGAAGATATTGTATCGCGGAATGCTCAGGCCGCCCAGCAGGAAGGGGTCAAGTCGCCAGCCCGCCGGTTGCGGCTTCGTCCTCAACATCTGCAAGGTGCAATGGCCGACACCGGACCCATGGAAGACCTCGGGGAAAAGCGTTTCGAACTCGTCGCCGCCGCAGAGCACCGTATGCCTGGTCCCGATTGCACCAGCCGAGCTTTCAATGGTCCCTCCGTCGACGCCATGCACCTCTGTCGAAAAGTGGAATACCACGCCATGTTCCCGCGCCAACCAGTCGGAGATTTTTGCCAGAGCCTGGCGCTGATCGACCTTCCACGCATCCGGGCTCCATAAGCCGCCCAGCAGGTTGTCGGTCCTCAGATGCGCGAACCTGCGAAGCAGATCGGCTTGCCCCAGAAGGTCAAAGGAACGGCTTTCCTCGCCCTCAAGACGCGCGCATTCTTCGAGAACACGGAGTTCTTCGGGCGCGCGTGCCAGAAAGACGCAACCAGCTTGGTGCAATGCCAACCCGGTGTTGCGGGAGATGTCCTGCCAACACTTGAGGGACCGGCTTGCGGAGGTAAATTGCGCCCCGGGCGCCTGTGCCACGAGAGCCAGCATGCCGAAGTTTCGGACCGAGGCGCCGCGGGCACCGGACGTCCGTTCAAAGACAACAACCTTCAACCCGGCGCGCGCCGCATGAAGGGCGTGGGCAAGACCCATGATACCTGCGCCAATAACGGCCAAATCATATTTCTTCATCTTAACACCATCGCCAATTTGTCTTGAAAAGACAACAGTTTAACACCTCTATCAGTCACTTAAAGCGATCACGACGATACCCAGCGCCAACAGCCCGGCGGCGAATAAACGCCGTGCCATCGCCCCTTCGCGCAGGAACAGCCCACCCAACAACACCGAAATCGGAATGGAGGCTTGGCGCATGGATGTCACTGCGGCCACATCACCGCCGAGCTGATAGGCGATCAGGATCAGATAGTAAGACGAATAGGCTAGCGCGCCCGGAAGAATGATGTGGAGCCATGAAAAATTGCCTGGGCGTTGAGGCGTTACGGTGCGCGTTGACCTTTGGCGCAGCCATAGCGCACCGTAAAACAGCACCAATGGCCCTTCGACCAGGGCGACCAGAACCTGCGGTTCGATCGTTTTCATCGCTCCCGCATCGGCCAGCGAATAGATACCGGTGCCACACATCGCCAGGAGCGCCAGCGCCAGGGCGCGCCAGTCCTCGAGGATACGCGACCCGCGCCGGTACAAAAGCATGAACCCGCCGGTCACGGCCATGAAAATGCCCAGCAATACGGTCCATGGATACGTTTGTCCGAAGAGTACGAAGCTCACCAGAACGACAAACACCGGTGAGCTTCGGATGATCGGATAGTAGGCGGACAGATCTCCGCGTGACAGCGTTGCGGTCAGGCAGGTTCCATAGAGGATTTGGCCGCACAAAGATGCGCCGATAAGGGGCCATACCGCCAGCGCCGCGCTGAAATCAGCCCCGACAACCAGGCCATGGCAGAGCGCGCACAAACCCATCGTCGCGGTTAGGAACAGATATCCAAGCTGCGGGTCAGGGTATTTCTTGAGGAGCACGTTCCAGAGCGGATGCATCACGGCGGACGTCAACACCAGGGATACAATTACAAAACTCACGTAGTGGCCTCTGTCCTTCGATTTGGGTCAGACCATAGCGTATTTTCGTTGGCGGGGACCATGCTTTGTCGGTGCAGAGCCATTGGTTGATCCCGGGAGTAGCTGAGGGGGCGATCAAAACGCAATACTAACGCCGCCCGGACCTTTGGTACGCTTTGGCGCATCGGCTTGCGGTGAATTTCGCCAATGCCCAGAACCCAGAGTCGTCGCTGCAAGGGCCATGGCGTTCCGGTCCGCAGGATATCCGCTTCCTGGCCCGGGCATTTTCATGGGGTGGCCGGTGCCTCGTTACGCCAGGGTTCGAGGATCGACCGCGCCGTGGCGCGTCCTTTGGGCGTGAGTGTTAGCAGGTTGCCCCGCCTGATAAAAAGATCGTCAGAGATACCGTTCGCGATGACGCGGTGCGCTGCCTCGTGGCTCCATCCCAGGTGCGTTTGCAGGGCAAGTGCCACGTTCTCTTCGGCTTGATCCTCGGTATCCTCGTGGGAGTAGAGATGGACCGCGACGGTGCGAAGTTCGTTTTCCTGCCGCTCACCCTGGCGCCTGTAGGCCCGCGCGATGACCCCGTAACGTGGCCCGAAGAGGAAAGCGATTGTGAAGAAGATCCCCGTCATGACCGCCATCATGCCGCCAATCGAGACGTCAAATGCGATGGCGATGTAATACCCCGATATGCTCGATGCGATCGAGATCACCGACCCGTAGACCAGCATCAGCCAGAGCCGGTCGGTCAGCAGGTAGGCGGCCGATGGGGGGACGATCACGAAGGCGATGAACAGCACCGCCCCGACCGCGTCGAACGCGGCCACCCCGGTTGCGCTGACCAAAAACAGCAATGCGTAGAACATGACGCCCGGAACGAAGCCGAGTGCCGCGGCAAGGCCCGGGTCGAATGTCGTTATCTTGAGTTCCTTGTAGAACAGCGTCACGAACAGGAGATTGACGATGGTAACGAGGCTCATGAAGGCAAGCGCATTGGGCACGTCATAGCCGCCGATGGTCATGGTATCGAGCCAGACGAAACCGATCTCACCCAGAAGCACGGTGTGCTGATCTATGTGGACGTCACGGGCATAGACATTCAACAGCAACACGCCGATTGAGAAGAGCACCGGGAACACCAGCCCAATCGCGGCGTCGTAGTTGACGCGCTTGGTGCTGAAGAGAAGCTCGGTCAGGTAGACCGTCAAAACGCCTGTCAACGCGGCGCCCAGGATCTGCACCGGTCCGGCCGTTTCGCGGGTGAGCAGCCAGACGATCACGATGCCAAAAATGATCGAATGGCTGATCGCGTCCGAGAGCATGGAATTGCCGCGCAGCACGAGGAAAGTGCCGACCAGCGTGGAGGCGCAGCCGACCAGTGCGCCGGTGAGGATGATCATCAGGGGGATGTTGCCGAAGAATGCCTCGAGCATCACCGATCTCCTACGATTTCTGCCGCCAGGCGTTCCGCTTCGGCGTATCCGGATTGCGTCAACTCCCAGTGCGGCGTGATCTCGGGTTCGTGGGCGACGGGCCTGATGAGGCCCCGGTCTTCGAGGCGGGCGAGCGCCCGGCGCGTGTCAGTCCCGTGGAAGGTGTCGAGCGAGCCGAGTTCGGCGGGATAGTGCCGGTTGCCGTGCTGCTCGGCCATCGCATGGAGCGTCGTCAGTACCTGCCGGGCACGGAGCGCGCGGCGGTCGCGCCAGCGCCGTACCATCTCCCAAATGATCCCGCGTTCCGGCGAGACGAGCAGAGAGACAAGCACAATCGCTGATATCGCAAGCACGATCAGCGGGCCGGTCGAAAGACCCCGCGCGGTGGCGCTGAGGATGGCGCCGGTGACGCCCGCGACCGTGCCGAAGATTGCCGAGAGAACCACCATTGTGCCAAGCCGCCGGGTCCATTGACGGGCGGCAACTGGCGGGGCGATGATCATCGCCGTCATCAGAACGACGCCTACCATCTGCAATCCGACCACGACGGCAAGAGCGACCATTGTGGTCATCGCCACCTCCATGACAACGACCGGCATCCCGAGCGAGGCGGCATAGCCCGGGTCGAAGGAGACCAGCTTGAACTCCTTCCACAGTGCTGCGACGAGCAGCAGGGAGGCCAGCGCGATGCTGCCCATGATCCATAGATCGCTCCGCAAGATCGCCGCTGCCTGGCCGAAAAGGAAGGAGTCGAGCCCCCCTTGCGAGGCGTTGCCCGTCCCTTGAATATACGTGAGCAGCACAACGCCCAGGGCAAAGGACACCCCGAGTGCGATACCCAGGGCGGCGTCGGTCTTGAGCCGGCTCATGCGGGTCAGCGCCAGAACGACAAGGGCCGCGGCCGCACCGGTGACCAGCGCCCCGGCAAGGATGCTGCCCAGGTCGCGCGCCCCGGCGATCAGAAATCCGATGCAGATACCGGGCAGGGCCGCGTGGGAGAGCGTGTCGCCCAGCAGGCTTTGCTTGCGCAGGACCGCGAAGCAGCCGAGCACACCGCTTGAGATGCCAAGCAGGGCGGCGCCCATCGTCACGGTCTGGATTGTATAGTCGTTCAGCAGCTCAAGCATGTCACATCTGGCCGCTCTGCTGCCCGGCCTCTGCGTCACCGAAGGTTTCACGCTCGATAAGCGCGATCTGACCGCCATAGGCGCGGCGCAGGTTGTCGGCGGTGTAAACCTCATCGACCGGGCCCTGGGCAATCGCGCGGACGTTCAGGATCACCATCCAGTCGAAATAGGATTTCACCGTCTGCAGGTCGTGATGTACGACGATAACGGTCTTTCCTTGTTCGCGCAGCTTATGAAGGATGCCGACAATGGCGCGTTCGGTCGTCGCATCGACCCCCGCCATCGGTTCGTCGAGGAAATAGATGTCCGCCTGCTGGACAAGAGCGCGGGCCAGAAAGACGCGCTGCTGCTGGCCGCCCGAAAGCTGACTGATCTGGCGGTCCGCAAAGTCCTGCATCTTGACCTGCTCAAGCGATGCCATCGCTTTTTCGCGCTCTGCCCGGCCGGGCCGCTTGAGCCAACCCAAGCGGCCATAGAGACCCATCGTCACGACGTCGAGCGCCGTGGTCGGAAAGTCCCAATCGACGGATGATCGCTGCGGCACGTAGCCGACCTTGCGCCGCTGCGCGCCATAAGGCTGGCCGAAGATCCTGACATGTCCCGCCGTGGGCGTCACGAGGCCCAGTACCGATTTGATGAAGGTTGTCTTGCCGGATCCGTTCGGCCCCACGATGGCGGCCATCACGCCTGGTGGCACGTCCACGTCGATGTCCCAGAGCGCAGGTTTGCTGTCGTAGCTTACGGTCAGGTCCTCGACGTGCAGGGCAAGCTGCGGTTCGTGCAACTGATCGGTCAAAGCGGTGTCCTTACATATGGCATTGGGCGATCCTCGCAATGTGGCCTGGCCGTGCGGATCCAGCTTCGAGCCGCGATCACTCCAAAAGCGTTGCCGCGACATTCCATTCCTCGGCCCAGTCAGAAAGCGCGTCCGGTACAGGAGCCACGTCGCCGCCCAATGCCTGGGTTATCTTGACCGTGTTCTCGAAGATCATCCCGATATACGTGCTGGCCGGTGTTCCTTCTTCGCCCATGGCGTCGGAATAGAGCTCACCGCCAATTTCGACCTCGTGACCCAAACTCTGCGCAGCGTCGATCACCGCCTGGATCGTACGCGGGTTGATCGTGGTTTCGATAAAGAGGGCAGGCACCCCAGCCTTGGCCACGGTCTCGGCGGTCGCGCGGATATCCGCGACGCTTGCCTCCGATTCGGTGCTGATGCCCTGGATGGCCTCAACCCTGATCCCATAAGCCCGTCCGTAGTAGCCGAAGGCGTCATGCGCGGTCACGAGAGCGCGCTGATCTTCGGGAATGGATGCGATCGACGCGACGGCCCATGCGTGCAAGGCCGCGAGTTGGGCCTGATAATCCTCGGCATTCGCCTGAAGCTCTTCGGCGCAGTCGGGCCGCAGTTCGCCGATTGCATCCGCAATAGTCGGTGCGATTTTGGCCCAGAGGCTCGCGTCCATCCAGAGGTGTGGGTCAATGCCATAGACGTCCTGCACGGCAATCAGGTCACTTGGATCGACCGATGCGGGCGAGACGGCGATCGTCTGCTTTTGCTCGCCGAACCGCGCGAGCACATCGCCAAGTTGCCCTTCAAGCGAATAGCCCGAGTAGAAAATCGCGTCAGCCTCGTGGAAAGTCTTCACGTCGGACGCGCTCGCCTTGTAGAGATGCGGGTCGATGCCGGAACCCATGATTGTGGTCACGCTGACACAGTCTCCGCCGACATTTTCCACGACGTCGCCGATCATGGCGATGGTCACGGCGGCATTGACCGGGTTCTCTTGCGCTGTTGCCGGGACAAGACTTGCAGAAAGCAGGCTGGTCGCCGCGGCAGTCATGAGCAAGCTCTTCATTGGAAAGCCTTTCCTAATTTGCCATGTCTCTACTATTAGTTATAGCAATTGCTATACTTTGGCGTAACAAACTGTCAAGTGGAAAATGGGGATGGATCATGATGCGTCGCGCGCTTTTCAAGATCGGAAAGGTGATGTCCGGAATTCTGCCACATCAGGGACGCCAGGGAGCGCCTCGTTGGCTGGGAGAAGTGTCGCGCTAATCCGTAACCGTTCGATGGCGGGCGACATATTCCTCGAACACCTCAAGCGTTTCGGCACTCACATAATGCTCGATCCCTTCGGCATCGTGACGCGCAATCTCCGCATCTACGCCAAGCGCACGCAGGAAGCTCTCGACGATTTCATGTCGCCGGCGACATTCGCTGGCAAGTTGCCGTCCCGATTCTGTCAGGAAGACACCGCGGTAGGGCTTTTGAAGAGTTAAGCCTTCTTCGGCGAGGCGCTTGAGCATCTTGGCGACGGTAGGTTGCGCCACGCCAAGCCTGCGGGCGATTTCCACCTGGCGCGCTTCGCCCTCGGTGTCTATCAACTCGGCAACAAGCTCGACGTAATCCTCCACCAGTTCGCTGCGCCGCGCATCGCGTGTCTTTTGGAACGCCTCCGCGTGGCTCTCGGCATCCAGAGCGCCACGTTTGGATTGGGAGCGCGAAGCTGGCTTTTGCATCTGTTGATCCCTCTGAGCGCCCGAGACTTACGGTTCCTGAACATTTATAGCATGTGCTATGGTAACTCAAGGCGACATGATCGCCGGGCGGTGGCCAGAGGTTCGAACAACGGCGAATGGTTCCTGGTTGTGCCAAGATATTCGCGGAAATTGACCGAAACCGACCGCGGCCGGAGATCAAATGAGAGTTGTCCGAAGCCAAATTGCTTAGCCATTCGGCGAAATCGAAACACTGGTTTGAGCGCGCATAGCGTCTTTGGTTTTTCGGTGGGGGTGAGTGGTGGGCGACCTTGGAATCGAACCAAGCGTGCGTCTCCGCGAGGGAGTTACAGTCCCCTGCCACACCTTGCGGCCTGTCGCCCACTATCGGAGGCTGCGCCAACCGACATGACGGGCTGATTACTCGGGTGATCCGGCACCGTCAACAGGAAAATAGCTTGCACAACCTGTGGACTGCGCGCATTGTCCGCCGCTCAGAACGAGGGGCGAAACCGGCCATGAAAAAACCGCGTTGGGCGATCGAGAAAGAGCAGGCGAAGCGGGCCGCCGCGGCGGAAACGGTCTGGCTCTTTGGGCTGCATGCGGTGCGGGACGCGCTTGAAAATCCGGTGCGTGAAAAGCTGCGCCTGATCGTCACCAAGAATGCCAGCGACAAGCTCGCCGATGCCATTGCCGCCTCCGGCATGACGCCCGAGATGGCCGACCCGCGCCGTTTCACCGCGCCGCTGGACCCACAATCGGTGCATCAGGGGGCTGCGCTTGAGGTCAAGCCGCTCGATTGGGGGCCACTTGCCGAGCGTTGCCTGGGGGATGGCGAGCGACCACCGCGCGTTGTGTTGCTCGACCGGGTGACGGATCCGCATAATGTGGGCGCCATCCTGCGCTCGGCGGAGGTGTTCGGGGCCTCTGCGGTGATTGCGCCACGGCATCATTCCGCCCCCGAGACCGGGGCGCTGGCCAAGACCGCCAGCGGTGCGCTTGAACGCCAACCTTACCTGCGCATCCGCAACCTCTCGGATGCGATTACCGAATTGCAGGGGATGGGATACCTGGTGCTGGGCCTCGATGGCGAGGCGGAGGCGACGATTGAGCAGGCGGTCGAAGGCCGTCGCGACCGGCCCGTGGCCCTTGTGCTGGGCGCCGAAGGGCCGGGGCTCAGGCAAAAAACGCGAGAGACCTGCGACCAGCTGGTGCGGATCGACTTCGCGGGTGGTTTCGGGTCGCTCAACGTGTCGAACGCCGCTGCCGTGGCACTTTACGCCGCCCGGGCCTGAGCCGCGGCCGCTAGGGCGGCCTGATCTTCGAAGGCCTTGATGAACCGGCCTTTTATCATCCAGCTCAGCCCGAAGCTGCACAATGCGATCGTCTCGAAGACGAAGGTCAGCCGCAGACTGTTCCACCAGGTTTCCACCGCTTCGGCGCGTTCAGGTGACAAAAGCCATTCGAGGGCTGCGGATTTCACCCCGATTGCCAGGACAGCAAGTAGAATGGCAATGCCGAGATAGCGGTACCAGATATTGCGGCGCTCCTTGCGGCTGCCGGGCATCTGCGACGCGCTGGAATTGCTGCGGGTGAAGACGAAGTAGGAGAAATAGGCGAGGATCAGGAACATGACCGCCGCGGCGCCAAAATGCAGGCTGCGCAGGAGCAGGGGAACGGCGTCCGGGCTGCCGAAGCGTCCGAAGCTGGCCCAGAAATCATAGGTGATCGTGCCGGTGACGTCGCGAATGTCATTGTTAAACACCTCCGAGCCGGTGGCGCCGGTGATGAAAACACGCGCGACCTCGGTTCCGTCATAGAGGCACCCCGAACCGGTGGTGGGCGAAAAGGCGATCAAAAAGGCACTGACCCCGGCGATCTTGGCCAGCCAGATGTCGAGTTTCGTGTGTTTGCGGTATCCGTCCACCTCGTCGGTCGGAAAACTGTAGAAAAACGCCAGCAGGAGGGCGATGAAACTCAGCGACCCGACCAGCAGGTCACCGCCGATCCGGCTGAAATAGTAATGGCTGATCGAGGCGTTGAAACAGGTTTCGGTGAAAATCGTGACAAGGATCAGCCAGACCGGCAGGAAAAGCGCCACATAGCCAACGCCCTTGTTGACGCGGCGCAGGCTGATGATGAAGGGCAGGTCGTCGAGAAGGTGTGTGTCTTTTGGTATATCGTTCATGGAAATAATCCTTGGGTAGAAATGGTGGCATCATACCATGATTTAAGGTTGAAATCCCGCGCAATCGCGCCCTTGCAGTTGGCGTCCATCGCGCCAATATCCCTCTGAAGGCCGGGATAGAAAGGAATTCGAGATCATGCCGCAGACCCGTAAGATCGCGACGTGCTGCTATTGCGGGACGCGGGCGGTGCTTGTGCTGGACCGGGCGCGGCATGAATTGTCCTGCTCTGCCTGCGGGGCGCCCTTGCATGACATGAAGATGATGCCGCAGGCCAAGGCGGAACCCGTGGCAAGGCCGGCTCCGGCAGTGTCGTTGCCGCGCGCCAAGGCCAAGACCCGGTCGCGACCGGCCTATGAAGACCGCCGAAAGCCCTATCGGAAAGAGAAGAAACGCAAGCGGAAGCCGTTGACGCGCAAGCTCTTCGAAGAGCTTTGGGATGTGGTCGAAGATATCTTCGACTAAATCACCGAAATTAACGGTCTGTTCACACCTATATTACATTCTCTTTTTATTCTTAACAGAGGACCTATCTATATCCCAGAGGCGTTGATCTGGAACTTCAACGCTTCACTTCACTGTCCCTCGTTCCGCGACTGGCGCCCAGGTTTTCCTGGGCGCTTTTTTCTTGCCTGACAACGCGGTAGGGTGCTTTCGAGGATTAGGTCAAGGTTTTGAAATGAAACAGGAATACGCCGATTCGTACCTGCGCGGTATTCTGCAACGCACGCAGACGATCGCCGTTGTGGGCGTCTCGACCAACGAGGTGCGGCCGAGCTTCTACGTGGCGCGCTACTTGTCGCTTAAGGGCTTCCGGGTGATTCCCGTCAACCCGGGCCATGCGGGCAAGACGCTTTTCGGTCAGACCGTGCGCGGTAGCCTGGCGGAGATAGATGAACCCGTCGGTATGGTTGATATCTTTCGCCGGTCCGATCACGTACCGCCGATCGTCGATGCGGCGCTGGAGGCTTTCCCGACGCTCAGGACCGTCTGGATGCAGATCGGTGTCATCAACGAAGAGGCCGCCCGGACGGCGAAGGCGCGGGGCATGGACGTGGTGATGAACCGTTGCCCCAAGATCGAGTATCAGCGTCTCTTTGGTGAGCTCAGGATGGGCGGATTCAATACCGGCGTGATTTCATCGAAACTTTAAGGACGGCGATCAAGTCTCTGACGAGGCTTCGAAATCTGCCGCGATCCGCATCTCGCGCATGGGGCGCACCTTGGCGATGCAGGCGGCGTAGATCGGGTTTGATTTATAGGCCGCCAGGGCTGCTTCGTCCGCGAATTCGGCATAGACCACGACGTCGATCTGCGGGCCGGTAATGGTGTCGCTGCGCAGGTTGCGCCCGACCTCGAAATGTTTGGCCTCGGGAATATCCTTGAGCATCATCAAACCCTCGCGGATCGCATCGACATCATCGGGATTCGTGGCACTGAAGAAAACGATGTGGCGGATCATGGGTCAGTCTTTCTTTCTTGCGGCTTTCTCGGCCAGCCCGCTTGTCCCCTGACGGCGGGCCAGTTCTGCCATCACGTCCGACAATGCGACATCACGCGATTGCAGCATGACCAGCAGGTGATAGAGCACATCCGCCGCCTCGTTGGTCAGGGCGGTTTTGTCCCCGCGCACCGCTTCGATGACCGCTTCGACGGCTTCCTCGCCGAATTTCTCGGCACATTTTTCGGGGCCTTTGGCCAGCAGCTTCGCGGTCCAGCTTTCCGCGCTGTCCGCAGACGCGCGTTGGGCGATTACCTCGGCCAGGTCGTCAAGGGTCATGCGTCGAGCCTCATCGCTATTCCTGCTTTCGACATATGCGCTTTGGCCTCGGCAATCGAGTAGTCGCCGAAGTGAAAGATTGACGCAGCCAGAACCGCGCTGGCGCCCCCCTTGGTCACGCCCTCGACGAGGTGGTCGAGGGTGCCGACGCCACCTGAGGCGATTACCGGAATGCCGACCGCATCGCTGATGGCACGGGTCAGGGGCAGGTTGAAGCCCGCACGGGTGCCATCGCGGTCCATGGACGTCAGAAGGATTTCGCCCGCGCCCTTGGCCTCGACCAGTTGCGCGAATTCGACTGCGTCGATACCCGTGGGTTTGCGGCCGCCATGGGTAAATATCTCCCATTTTCCGGGGCTGACGGTCTTGGCGTCGATGGCCACGACGATGCACTGGCTGCCGAACTGATCGGCGGCCTCGCGCACCACGTCCGGGTTGGCGACGGCGGCGGAATTGAAGCTGACCTTGTCGGCCCCGGCAAGCAGCAGGGCGCGCACGTCTTCGGCGGTGCGGACCCCGCCACCCACGGTCAGCGGGATGTAACACTGCTCGGCGGTGCGCCGGACGACGTCGAACATGGTGCCGCGGTTTTCATGGGTGGCGTGGATGTCGAGGAAACAGAGCTCATCGGCGCCCGCCGCATCATAGGCCCGCGCGGCATCCACCGGGTCGCCCGCATCCACCAGATCGACGAAATTCACACCCTTGACCACGCGGCCATCGGCCACGTCGAGGCAGGGGATGATACGGGTCTTGAGCATGTTCTTGCTTTCCGTCACAAAACTCACGCAACCGTTTATGGGCAAATTGCGCCATATGCCAGAGGATAGGCCGAGCCCTGTCGAATTCTTGAGGAGATTGTCATGAGAAAATTCATTGCCGCCACCGTTTTGTCCGTGATGGCGCTGCCGGCCTGGGCGGGCCAGGATATCGTCAAGGTCAAGGCAAGCGGTGACGTGGCCAGCACCATGGACGCGCTTGAGGCCGCGGTGACCGGGGCAGGGGCGACGGTCTTTGCCCGTGTCGATCACGCGGGCGGGGCGGCCAAGGTCGACCTTGAGCTTGCACCCGAGCAGTTGTTGATCTTCGGCAACCCGAAACTCGGGACGCCTGCGATGCAGGACGATCCGCTTGCGGGGCTCTACCTGCCGCTCAAGGTTCTGGTTTACCAGGACGCGGATGGTCAGACCTGGCTGGCCTACGAGGACCCGGCGGAGATGCTGGAGGATCTGAATGTGCCGGCAGACGCCGAATACCTCAAGAAAATGACTGGCGCGCTGGCCAAGCTGACGGGGAAAGCCGCAGGCAGCTAAATCGCCAGGTTCAGGGCTGACCCGTTTCCGCATGCCGCGCGACACGGGCCAGCATCTGCTTGGTGATCAGGATATGGAAGGGCATCACGGCGCGCAGATAGGCGCGACCCAGCCAGTTGTGGCGATGCACCCAGGTGGCGCAGTGGATATGCCCGTCCCGCGCCATGATGCCGATGCGAAAATCGAGGTGCTTGTCATCAAAGCCAAGGATCATTTCATCGGTTGAGCATTCGGTGACCGGAAAGATCGCCATCCGATCCGCGGATTTCGATTTGCCCTTGAGGCCGAAGGGCAACATCACGATCTGTCGGATGGCGAGCAAACCATAGACCCAGGCCGGGAATTTCATCGCGATTTCCGCGGCGCGCCGGGGGGTGTAGGGGGCCACGACACGGTAGCCGTCAATAAAGTCACCCTCCCGGAAAAACTGCCAGAGCTGGCTTTCGCGCGGCATCGGGGCGGTCTTGACGGCGGGGAAAAACATCAGCCTTTCAAGGCCGATAGCGCGGTGGGAAGGTCAATCGCCCCATCATAGAGCGCGCGGCCCGAAATCGCACCGTCGAGCGGCGCGCCGCAGTCGCGCAGGGCGATAAGGTCGCCGAGTGATGACACGCCGCCCGAGGCGATCACCGGAATGCTGACTGCGTTGGCCAGCGCCGCCGTGGCGTCGACATTCGGGCCCTGCATGGCGCCATCACGGTTGATGTCGGTGTAGATGATCGCTGCCACGCCCGCGTCCTCGAAACTCCGCGCCAGATCGGTGACCATCACGTCGGTCTCTTCGGCCCAGCCCTTGGTCGCGACGCGGCCGTTTCGCGCGTCGATGCCCACGGCGACCTTGCCGGGGAATTCCCGCGCGGCATCGCGCACCAGCCCGGGGTTTTCCACGGCCACGGTGCCGAGGATTACCCGCGCCAGACCTTTGGAAAGCCAGCGTTCGATCGTCGCCATGTCGCGGATGCCGCCGCCCAGTTGCGCGGGGATCTTCGTGCGTTCCAAAATCGCCTCGACCGGGGCGGCGTTGACCGGCTCCCCGGCGAATGCGCCGTTCAGATCCACCAGGTGCAACCATTCGCATCCCGCCTCGACGAACTCCATCGCCTGCGCGGCGGGGTCGTCATTGAACACGGTGGCCTGATCCATTTCACCCTTGTAAAGGCGCACAGCCTGGCCGTCCTTGAGGTCGATGGCGGGGTAGAGGATCATGGCGCGGCCCTTTCAGCGAAAACCTGCCCGCCTTTTGCACGGGGCCTGCGGGAATTGCAACGCGACCCAACGTCAGACTTGATCGAAAAGCCGCCCTTGGCCAATGTCGCGCAGAGTTTCAGGGAGGACGAAACCATGAAGAAACTGGCATTGAGCATTGCCGCACTTGTCGTCAGTGCGGGCACGAGCCTGGCCGATCCGGTCGAAGGTATCTGGAAAACACAGCCGGGTGATACCGGTGGCTATCTGCATGTTGCCGTCTCGAAATGCGGCGACGCGATTTGCGGCGTGATCCGCAAGGCCTACAAGCAGGGCGGCGTGGTCTCGGAAGGCTACGAGCATCTGGGCAAGCGGATGCTGTGGGACATGCAGGCCAAGGGCGACGGCTCCTACAGTGGCGGCAAGATCTGGGCGCCGGATCGCAACAAGACCTACAAGTCGAAAATGTCGCTCAGCGGGAATACCTTGAAGGTGTCGGGTTGCGTGGCCGTCATTTGCCGCAGCCAGAACTGGACCCGCGTCAAGTAATCGGGGCACGGGGCTGCCCGCATGCGGGTGGCCCTGCTCAGAACACCGACCAGCCAGTCCTTTCGGCGAGCATCTGCATCGCCTCGGTCCCGAGTTTCGAATTGCCGTAGCGGTTCAATCCCGGCGACCAGACCGCGACCGAGGCAATACCCGGCACAATCGTCAGGATGCCGCCCCCGACGCCGCTTTTCCCGGGCAAGCCAACGCGGAACGCATAATCCCCCGATCCGTCGTAATGTCCGCAGGTCATCATCAGCGCGTTGATCCGCCGGATCCGGTCATCGGACACGATGCGCGGGGCCTCAGGGCCGCCCACGAGGAAGGCACCGGCATTGGCAAGCTGTTCGCAGGTCATCTCGATGGCGCATTGATGGAAATAGGTGCCGAGGGTCAGCTCGGGCGCATTCTTGAGGTTGCCATGGGACATCAGGTAATGCGCCATCGCGAAATTTCGGTGGCCGGTGGCAATCTCGGATTGGGCGACGTCTTCGTTGATGTGGATGTCGTCGTCATTCGCCGCCGCCCGAACGAAACGCACGATCGTGCCCAACGTCTCGCGCGGGGTGCTGCCGTCGAGGATTTCATCGGTGGTCACGATGGCGCCCGCGTTGATGAAGGGATTGCGCGGACGGCCCTTTTCCTGCTCCAGCAGGAACACGGAATCAAACGCCTGCCCCGAGGGCTCGCGCCCCACCCGTCGCCACAGGCGGTCACCCACCTTGCCAAGCGCGATTGCCAGCGTCAGCACCTTGGAAACCGACTGGATCGAAAACGGCGTCTGCGCATCGCCCGCCGTCAGGGTCGGCTGACCGGGCCGAGCCACGGCGATGGCGAACTGATCGGGGTCGATGGCGGAAAGCTCGGGGATGTAATCGGCCACGCGCCCCTTGTCGTCGCTCGCCGCGGCCGCCTTTGCGATCTCATCCAGGATGGTCTGCAAGGGCGGCATTGATCGGGTCATCAGGGGGTCCAGCGCAGGAAATTCGCGATCATCTTCAGGCCGGTCGCCTGGCTTTTTTCGGGGTGGAACTGGGTTCCGACGATATTGTCGCGCCCGACGACGGCGGTGATGTCGCCACCATAACCCACATGGGCCAGACGTTCAGCCGGATTGTCCACGCGGAAATGGTAGGAATGCACGAAATAGGCGTGTTGCCCGGTCTCGATCCCGTCGAAGATCGGGTGCGGGTTGTCGATCACCAGGTCATTCCACCCCATATGCGGCACTTTCAGCGTGGGGTCATCGGGGGTGATCGCCTCGACCGTGCCGGCGATCCAGTCAAACCCGGGTGTCTCGGTATATTCCATGCCGCGGGTTGCGAGCATCTGCATCCCGATGCAAATGCCGAGGAAAGGCTTGCCACCATCGCGCACCGCCTCGGCCGTGGCTTCAAAGAGGCCGCGATGGTCGAAAAGCTCCTTGCGGCAGGCGGGAAATGCCCCGTCACCGGGCAAGACGATCCGGTCTGCGCCGCGCACGATATCGGGGTCCGAGGTGACGGTCACCTCGCCCGCATTCACCTCATCCGCCATCCTGCGAAACGCCTTTTCGGCGGAATGCAGGTTGCCGCTTTCATAGTCGATGATGACCGTTTTCATGGGTCCTCAAAGCGCCCCTTTGGTCGAGGGGATGGCATCGGCCTTGCGCGGGTCTGTTTCGACCGCCTCGCGCAACGCGCGGGCGACGGATTTGAATGCGGCCTCGGCGATGTGGTGGCTGTTGATGCCGTGCAGGCAGTCCACATGCAGCGTGATGCCGCCATGGGTGCTCAGCGCCTGGAAGAATTCGCGCACCAGCTCGCAATCGAACGTGCCGATCTTGGGTGTGGGCAGCTCGAGGTTCCAGACGAGGTAAGGTCGCGCCGATAGGTCAAGTGCCGCCCGCACCAGCGCATCATCCATCGGCAGAAGGCAGGCGCCATAGCGGCGAATGCCCTTCTTGTCGCCCAAGGCCTGCGCCAGGGCCTGACCCAAGGCAATGCCGACATCCTCGACGCTGTGGTGATCGTCGATATGCAGGTCGCCCTTGCAGCGGACCTTCATGTCGATCAACGAATGGCGCGCCAGTTGGTCCAGCATATGATCGAAAAACCCGATGCCGGTTTCATTGTCATAGGCACCGGTGCCATCAAGGTTGATCTCGACGCTGATATCGGTTTCCGCGGTTTTTCGCGTGATCTTGGCGCTGCGCATGTCGCATCTCCGCTGGGGTGGTCAAGCGGCTGTATAATCAGCCTTTTCGCGCGCGCCAAGGGGCAGGGGAGGTGCTGCGGCGAAACAGTTGCCAAAACGTCCTCTTGTGCCGCCCACCTGCCATTTCTGACAGGCGGGCGGAAAACACCCGGCGCTCGCTACGTATTGGCGGGCGCGTGGTTGGTGCGCAGGTAGTCGAGTGTCACTGGCGGGACGATCTGCGAGATGGCGTCGAAATCACCCTGCTTGAGGTATCGGCGTACCGCCGATGCGCTGATCGCCGCGCCGTCGCGCTCGATCCGGGGGATGATTTCACAGACCACGCCATATTCCGGCAGGATCTCGGCCATCTTGGCGTTGTATTGCCGCGTGACGTTGCAGGTCGGCTCATTGCCCAGGAAAATGATCGAGATATCAAGGGCTTTCGCGACGTATTCGCAGAAGAACCACGCCTCCATCGAGGCGTCGGCCGTGACCTGGCTTACGTCTTCCTTGGAGAAATACTCCGGGAAGGTCAGCTGCGTGCAGATGAATTTCCCGCCGCGGATCACCTTGACATTGGGCAGATGCGCAAGGCCCCGGGTCACAAGGTCAAGCCGGTCCTTGAACGAAAAGAAGCTTTGATCCTCTTCGATTACGAAGACATAGAGGAAATCGACGCTGCGCGCGGCATGTTCCAGAAGGTGCAGATGGCCGAGCGTCATCGGGTTGCAATTGACCGCGACACTGCCGATCCGGCCTTCCGCATCAACGCGGATTTCCTTGAGGTAGTCGACATAATCCTTGAGCTCGCCCGCCTCGGCCTGATCCGACGCATTGCGGTAGATCAGGTACTTGAGCAGTTTCAGGCTGGCATGGATCTCGCCATCTTCGAAATCCCCGGTCGCTGTCGGTGCTTGCGGCAGATCGGCGACAAGAGCGGCCACCTGATCGGCAATGATCGCATTGCCCTTGGGCCCGACATGGGATTGGTCGAAGAAGAGCTCGCCATGGTCATGCGGACGCGAAAACGACACGTGATGGGTCAGGATACCGATCTCTTCGGCGGCCTTGGCGGGGAGCGGCGGGTAGCCGAAGACAATCGCAATGTCGCCGGGGTTCACCTGCGATTGAAGCAGATTGTTCAGGCAAAGCGCCAGCGGATTACCCCGCATGCCGTGATTTTCGACGCGGTAGCTTTCGGGATCAACGTCAAGAAGGCGGCGTTGCAGATGGCTGGGGACCGTGCTGGCATCGTCGCATCCGAACCCGTAGACGTCAGAGCCGCCGAGGAAGAGAACGCGGTTACGCGCCTTGTCGGGTGTATCGGTTGTGACGCGCTGATTGTCCCGAATATTCACATAGCGGGTTTCGTAGTTGGGCAGGGCCACCTTGGTTGCATGCAGGATATGTTGCGGGCCGACGAAAATGTTGTCGATATATTCCTGGGAAAACCCGGGCTCCTGCCCATAGACCTCATGGATATGAGGCGGCATGGATTTCAGCCATGTCGGCCGCTCCTGCCAACGTTCCCAAATCGCTTCGGCCAGGATCTGCCGTTCCGTCTCGGTCTTGTTCTGCACATCGAAGAGGTTGTCGAGGCTGACATAGATCAGGTGCGCACCGGCGCTGTCGGTATACCGCTTGAGCGTTCTGAGATAATCGAACCCGAACTGGTCGGTGAATGCGGCGGACACATCGGCGATCGAGCGGACGTTCTGGACGAAGGGACGGGCGAAAAACACGTCGGTCACGTCGAAATCCCGCGCCTCCAGGGCGCCACTGCAGACCAATGCGTTCAGGAAGACGCGCGCGTTCTCGTCCGTCATGATCGCCTGAGCCAGGTCTTCGGGCAGGTCCTCATAGACGCCCCTGGCGCCAGCAAGGTCGCCAATCCGAACCTGCGCCGCAAGCTGTGCCACCATCACATCGGCGGAGTGATGGCGGGCTGTGAAATCGCGGTAGAAGCCCAGGGCCTCCTCGGTTTCGCCCTTGGTTTCCAAAAGTGCGCCAAGATCAAGCACCGGCTGCGGATCGTCGGGAAACTCGCGGGTGGCCGAAGCAAGCGCCTTGCGGATCACCAGATCGCTGTTCTGCCAGGGCTCGATCCGGTCGGAAAAGCGAATGCGGGCGCGTTCTGTCCAGGCGATCCAAGACCGGTGTTTCGAAAAAGCGTATTCGGAGGCGGGTGCGGCATCTGCTTTATTGCGGGGCTCCGCTGGTTCCGGCGTGTCGGTGGATGTGTCGTCACAGTTGCGTAGCCAGAAGCCTGTGGCCTTCTTTTTTATGTCCATCTTGAAGATCGCTTATGTTGGATTTTCCGTTTCGGTCACACCCGATTACTAGTCATCCACCACCCCCAAGGCAATGGTATTCACGCGGGCGAAATCTTGGCCAGAATAGGCCCGACAAAGAGATGCCCGAATGCTTCGACGGCGGGGGCACCGAGCCGGTCAAGATGATGACCGGAAATCTTTTTCTATCGGGATGAAACGTTCCACAATTTCCGCTTTTGCGGATTGAGGGACAGGCAAAGATAAGCCAAAGGCGCTTCACGCAGAATTTCGATGGGGCAGATGGATGATTTTGGAGCGGGTGATGAGATTCGAACTCACGACATTTACCTTGGCAAGGTAACGCTCTACCCCTGAGCTACACCCGCTTCCTTGGGTGAGGCGTCAGATATAATCCATCGCCGCTCCCTGCAAGGGGAAATCGCATCTGCGGTGGATTTTTTTGTGCAGCGGTTGGTGCGATCATCCGGGGTCGGCAAGAATTCGCGGCCGACGGTGGGATCGTGGCCTGCCTTCCATACCAATGTCGCAGGCTGAGCGCGGATTCCTGTCTTCTGCCAATCGCGTATTGGCGCTAGGTTTGGTCCCATAGCGGCGCCATATCCGGTGCCCACAAGAAACAGGGAGAGAAGGAATGGCTGCATATCTGATTGCGCAGGTGAAGGTGACCGATGACGGATGGATCCCGGATTACGCTGCGAAGGTGCATGACATCGCCGCGAAACATGGCGGCAAGTACCTGAGCCGCAGTGCCAACAAGACGTCGTTGGAAGGTGACATGCCGGATGTGGACGTGATCGCGTTGATCGAATTTCCCTCGGTCGAGGCGGCGCAGGCTTTTGCCGATGACCCCGATTACGCGCCCTTTGCCAAGGCCCGGCAGGGCGGCACCGTCAGCAGCCTTTTCGTGGTCGACGATACCGACGCGACGGGCGGCATTCCCTACCTGCCGTCCGGCGCCGCGTAGGGCTGAAGCTATCCACGAAAAACGGCGCCCGAAAACCCGGGCGCCGCTTGTTTTCTATCCGCTGACGGATCAGAGATTGCCGGCGGAAAGCTCTCCGGCGATGTGATCCGCCTGCCGGATGGCCAGCGCCACGATGGTGAGCGTGGGGTTCTCGGCGGCACCGGTGGTGAACTGAGAGCCGTCCGAGATGAACAGGTTCTCGATATCATGGGTGCGGCCATTGGCGTTGCACACCCCGTCGCGCGGGTTGTCCGACATCCGGTTGGTCCCGAGGTTGTGCGTGGACGGGTAGGGCGGGGTCGGGAAGGTTCGCGTGGCCCCCACCGCCTCATAAACCGCCGCACCTTGCTTGTAGGCGTGATTGCGCATGGCGATGTCGTTGGGGTGATCATCGAAATGCACATTCGGCACCGGCATGCCGTACTGGTCCTTGACGTCATGGTTCAATGTGACGCGGTTGGTTTCCTGCGGCATGTCTTCGCCCACGATCCACATGCCCGCCATGTTCTCGTAGCTGTCCAAGGCAGTGGTGAACTCACGCCCCCATCCGCCTGGGTCGAGGAAGGCCGCCATGAAGGGGATGCCAAGCGCGAGCGTCTCAAGCTCGTAGCCGCCGACGAAGCCACGCGACGGATCGTGACGCGATTCATCGGTGATGATCCCGGCCATCGTGGTGCCACGCCACATCCGCACGGGTTCTTCAAAGACCGCGTAGACCGACCCGGTCATGTGCCGCATGTAGTTGCGCCCGACCTGGCCCGAGCTGTTGGCAAGCCCATCGGGATACATGGACGTGGCAGAATTGAGCAGCAGGCGGGGGCTTTCGAACGAATTGCCCGCGACGCAGACTGCGCGCGCCATCTGCTTGTGTTCGTTCCCGTCGGCATCGGCATAAACCACGCCGTTGACCTTGCCGTCCTCGCCATGTTCGATCCGGAGCACATGGGCGCGTTCGCGCACTTCAAGATTGCCCGTCGCCTCGCCATTCGGAATATCCGTGTAGGCGGCGGACCACTTGGCGCCCCATTTGCAGCCCTGGAAACAGAAGCCGGTCTGCTGACAGGCGGGGCGGCCATCATAATCGGCACTGTTGATGGCCATGCGGCCGGTATGGACCTGCTCATAGCCGAGCTTTTTGGCACCGGCCTCGAAGACCTTGAAGTTGTTGTTGCCCGGCAGGCCCGCGCGATCGCCCGTGCGGGTCACGCCCAGCTTGTTTTCGGCAAGCGTGTACCACGGGTCCATCTCGGCGGCGTCAATAGGCCAGTCGAGAAGGCTGGCGCCCTGCACGTTGCCATAGGTGGTCTTGGCCTTCCACTCATGCTCCTGGAAGCGCAAGCTCGCACCGGCCCAGTGCGTTGTCGTGCCACCAACGGCCTTGACGATCCAGGCGGGCAGGCCGGAAAAGTCCTTGGCAACACGCCAGTCGCCCGAGGTGGTGCGCGGGTCAAGCCAGGCCAGTTGCCCGAAACTTTCCCACTCGTCGTTTACATAGTCTTCGGGCAGGTAACGTCCGCCCGCCTCAAGCGCCACGACACTGACGCCGCGTTGCGCCAATTCGTTGGCAAGGACGCCGCCACCGGCGCCGGTTCCGATGACGACAATGACGCTGTCGTCGCTCATTTCAAAAGGTGCAGCCATAGTCATGTTCTCCTTCGTTGGCTATGGCTCAAAGCCAGTTGATGTCGTCAAAGCCGCGGTCGATGTAACCGCCCTGGGAATAGGACTCGCCCTCATACCCAAAGAGCGGCCAGACGGCTTTCTGGTTATAAAGCCCGGTCACAAGCCCGCCGCGGACCTGTTGGAAAAACGCGCTGTTTTCCAGGCTGCGCAGGATGTCCACGCGGTCGCGTTCCCAACCGACGTCGAGGTAGCTGCCGAAGCCCTTGCTGCGTGCCGCATCGTCGAGCATGCGGATACCTGCCTCGGTCTGATCGACGGCTTCGGGTTTGTCATACCCCTTGACGGCCGCGACGTAGTATTCATCGCCCACATGATCATGCGGATAGATATCGCGCGCCATCTGCACCAGGGTCGCAAATGTCTCGGGCTTGAGGGCGTTCATCTCGGTCGCCCAGGCCGCATCCGATCCGGCCACAAAGCCCGCGCCCACCACGAAACTTGCCCCGGCGGCGGCGCTGCGCGACAGCAATTCCCGCCGGGTCAGCCCCCGCATCTTGGTCTCTTCCATTTTGTTTCCTCCCTTGAATTTTATCATTTGAAGCGGCCGCCCCGTTGCAGCACTTCGATTTCGTAGCCATCCGGATCGGCCACGAAGAAAAATTTCCCCACGAGTTTTCCGTCGGGGGCAAACTCCACCAGCTTTCGCGGGTTCAGCCCCTCGGCCTCGAAACGGGCATGCTCGGCCTCGAGATCCTCGACCAGTACGGCGAAATGGCCGTAGCCGTTGCCAAGGTCATAAGGTTCGGTTTCGCCCTTGTTGATCGTCAGCTCGAGCTCGAAACTGCTTTCGGCGTTGCTGAGATAGACCAGCGTGAAATTCTCGAAATCGAGCCGGTCGGCTACCTCGAGCCCGAACGCATTTTTGTAGAACGCCAGCGATCGCGCCTCGTCCAAGACACGAATCATGCTGTGAATGGCCTTTGCCATACTGCCCTCCCGAACGGTTGATGTTTCAGGAAGGCTAACGCGGTGGCGCAAAGTCCGGGTAGTAAACGGATACTACGTTGAGGTTGCTGACTTATTCCGCCGCGATCGGCGCATCACGCACCGGAGAGCCGCTTTCGAGATAGACCAGGCAGGCACAGCGCAGAAGGGACGTGAAGTTCTTGGGTTCCCCATGTAATTCAAGCACTTCCGAGTGAAGTTTGGAAACGAATGCAGGGGATGTCAGGTCTTCGTTTCCGGCGATTTCATCCAGAATATGCCAAAATGACTTTTCCAGTCTTATGCTGGTGCTCTGGCCGTTCAATCGCATCCGGCGTGTTTCAAGTTCGTAGCGTTCCGGGTCTTGTCCGGCAAACATGCGACACATGTCGTATTCTCCTCCTGGCGGCGACGATCCGCGCGGGCGGATGTCGTGGCTGAGCCAAAAGATAGCACGGCGCGCGGAAATTTCACCTGCAAAACCCTGTCGTCTAGGATCGTGCCGCCCGGCGGCGCCGCTGTCGCAGCAGGTTGAGCCCTTCAACCGCACCAGCAAAAACCATCGCCGCATAGATGAAACCGCGTTCCACGTGGTAGTGAAATCCGTCCGCTACCAGCGCCATACCGACCATGACCAGAAAGGCGAGGGCCAGCATCTTGGTGCTGGGGTGGTTTTCGACGAAATCGGCAATCGGGTTGGCCGCGACCATCATCACCACGATGGCAACGCAGACCGCGGCGATCATGACTTCGAGGTGATCGGCAATGCCAACGGCGGTGATCACGGAATCGACGGAAAATACCAGATCAAGCAGCATGATCTGGAAAATCACGCTCATGAAGACGGCGTCGACGACGCGCTCTTCGGTGGTGTGGAGGTCGTCACCCTCGACCTCCTCGAAAATCTCGGTGGCGGCCTTGTAGATCAGGAAGAGGCCGCCGCCGATCAGGATCAGGTCCCGCCACGAAAGCTGCCATCCCATGATGGTCGCGATTGGCGCTGACAGGCCCACGATCCACGCGATGGAGAACAGGAGCCCGATCCGCAGGACAAGCGCCCCCATCAGGCCGAGTAACCGGGCCCTTGCGCGCTGATGTTCGGGCAGTTTCGAGGCCGCGATGGAGATGAATATCACGTTGTCCACACCAAGCACGATTTCCAGGATCGTCAGGGTCAGGAAGGACGCCCAAACAGCCGGATCATTCAGGAGTTCCAACATGATATGCCTCGTTCTTTATGTCAGGGCGTGGCCGATACTCGCCAATGATGCCAGGATCAGCATGCCAAAGGTGAGGCCCATGCCCAATTGGCGCATCGGGATGATCTGCGGGGTTGATCCGAAGCCGTAGACGTGGAAAATACGCCCGGCGAGCAGCATCAGCCCCAAAAGGTGGACAACCCATCCCGGCGCGCCCTGCAATTCGGCCATGGCCAGCAGGAGCAGACCGATCGGTGCGTATTCGGCGCAATTGGCCTGGACCCGTATGCGCTTGCGCAAATCCTTGTCCTCTCCGTCGCCGACGGAAACACGGGCGGCGCGACGGCGAAGGATAACACGCACGCTCAGCACCACCAGGAGAAGGCCAATCAGGCCACCGTAAAGCGGGGTTATGGCAAGGCTCATGCGGCGGTCTCCTTCGGGGTTGCATAGCTGATGACGTCATGCGGAGGCAGGTTGAAGTCCTCGGTATGCACGATGACGCCCTCATCGGTCAGCAAAAGCAAGCCATAGGCGCCCGGCTCATCGACCGAGAGGTGTTCGTCCTCATGGACCAGGACCATCGGCATCTGGTGACAGGGGCTTTTGAAGACGGCGGTCGGGATGCCACAGGCCGATCCCGAGATCGTCCGGTGTACGTGGCCCGCCACCAGTTGGCAGACATTGGGGTGGGCCTTCAGGCGTGCGGCGACCTCGGCCCGGTTGCGCAGCCCGATCCGGTCCATCGCGTCAAAGCCGCTGGTAATGGGCGGGTGGTGCATGAATACAATGACCCTGCGACCCCCGGCCTCGGTCAGCACACGGTCGAGCCAGTCCATCCTTGCGGCGCAGAGAAATCCGCTATGGGCGATCTCGGCGGTCTCGTCGACGGTGTCGAGAAAGACAAGGCGATAGTCGTCAACATCCTGAAAAGACTGAATGAAACCGCCATCATCAATAGGCACGTCGGCAAAGGTCTCGCGAAACCGCGCGCGGTTGTCGTGGTTGCCGATCAGGAGAGATACCGGCAAGGGGCATTCGGCCAGTGCGGATTTTAGGCGGATGTATTCCTCGTTCGCGCCGTGGTGGGCCAGGTCACCGGTGATGATGATCCGGGTGGCATCCGGATGGGTTGCCAGGGCATGGTCCAACCCTTGGTGAAACCGTGCCATGGGATCGAGGCCGATGATGTCGGCCCCGTCAGGTACGATGTGAATATCGGTGAAAACCAACAGCTTCTGCATCTCGATCTCCTGCGGGCAAAAGGGTCAGATGCAAGCCTTAGAAGATTCGTTTGCAGGCGCCAGTAAAAACATGAACGCCCGACCCCGCGACAGGGCCGGGCGCCCGGTTTCACTCCAACTCGATCAGCAGGTCCTTGGCGTCGATCTGTCCGCTGGCCTGAACATGGACGGCTTTGACCACCGCGTCACGTTCGGCATAGATGCCTGTTTCCATCTTCATCGCCTCGATGGTCAGGAGCAGATCGTCGGCCTTGACCTCCTGTCCGGCGGCGACCGCAACGCTGGCCACCACACCGGGCATGGGCGCGCCCACGTGATTGGCATTGCCCGGCTCGGCCTTGGGCCGCTGCGCGGTTTGCGATTTGACCAGGCGGTTGGGGACACGGATCACCCGGGGCTGACCGTTGAGTTCAAAGAACACGCGTACTTCGCCGTCATCCTGGGTCTCGCCCACGGCCTGAAGGCGGATTTCGAGGATCTTGCCCGGGTCGATTTCGACGCTGATCTCTTCACCCGGTTCCATGCCGTAAAAGAAGGTACGTGTGGGCAAGGTGCGAACGGGGCCATAGGTGCGGTGGCGGCCCATGTAATCCAGGAAAACCTTGGGATACATCAGGTAGCCGTTGAGGTCCTCGTCATCCACGGCCTTACCTTCCAGCTCCTTGCTGAGAGATTGCCGGGTTGCCTCAAGATCGACAGGCTCAAGATGCTTGCCGGGGCGTTCCGTATTCGGCGCTTCGCCCTTGAGAACCTTCGAGAGGATCACCTCGGGGAACCCACCTGGCGGTTGGCCCAGATTGCCGCGCATCATATCGACAACGCTGTCGGGGAAGGCCACATCGGTGTCGGGATCTTCGACGTCATCGCGCGTGAGGCCTTGTGCGACCATCATCAGCGCCATGTCACCGACAACCTTCGACGACGGCGTCACCTTGACGATATCGCCGAACATCTGGTTGACGTCCGCATAGGTTCGGGCCACTTCGGGCCACCGCTCTTCCAGGCCAAGGCTCGAGGCCTGCGCCTTGAGGTTGGTGAACTGGCCGCCGGGCATTTCGTGCAGGTAAACCTCGGAGGAGGGGGCCTGCATGCCCGTCTCGAACGCACGGTAATGCGCGCGGACCTCTTCCCAATAGTCGGAAATCTCGCGCACGGCGGCCATGTCGATGCCGGTGTCGCGGTCGGTGTTCTGCAGGGCCGAAACCACAGCGCCGAGCGTTGCCTGCGACGTGTTTCCAGAAAGCGCATCCATCGCGCAGTCCGCCGCGTCCACACCCGCCTCGGCTGCGGCCAGGATCGAGCCGCTGGCGATGCCCGCCGTGTCGTGGGTGTGGTAATGCACCGGAATGGTCAGCTCATCCTTGAGCGCCTTGACCAGAACCTTGGCCGAGGCGGGTTTCAGGAGCCCGGCCATGTCCTTGAGGCCCAGCACATGCGCGCCGGCGGCTTCCAGTTCTTTGGCCATGGAGACATAGTATTTCAGGTCATACTTGGCGCGGTCCGGGTCGAGGATATCCCCGGTGTAGCAGATCGTGCCTTCGCAGATCTTGCCGCTTTCGACCACGGCATCCATCGCCACGCGCATGTTTTCGACCCAGTTGAGCGAGTCGAAGACGCGGAACACGTCCACGCCTGTCTCGGCCGCCTGGCGCACGAATTCCTGCACAACGTTGTCGGGGTAATTCGTGTAGCCCACGCCGTTTGACGCGCGCAGCAGCATTTGGGTCAGCAGGTTGGGCATCGCGGCCCGCAGCTGACGCAGCCGCTGCCACGGACATTCCTGCAGGAAGCGATACGCCACGTCAAAGGTCGCCCCGCCCCAACATTCCATCGAGAAAAGCTGCGGCAGTTTGTGCGCGTAAGCAGGCGCCACGGCGATCATGTCAATCGACCGCATCCGCGTCGCCAGGAGCGACTGATGCCCGTCGCGCATGGTCGTGTCGGTCAGAAGCAGACGTTTCTGGTCCAGCATCCAGTCCGCCACCGCCTTGGCACCTTTTTCGTCCAACAGCGTCTTGGACCCGGCCGGGGGTTGTTCAAGCGGTGTGCGCGGCGGGCGCGGGAGCTTGATATCCGCAGGCGGTTTGGGCTTGTTCGACGTCTCGGGATGCCCGTTCACGGTGATGTCGGCAATATAGGTCAGAACCTTGGTGCCGCGGTCGCGCCGCTTGCCGAAATTAAAGAGTTCCGGCGTCTCGTCGATGAACTTGGTGGTGTACTTGTTGCTAAGAAACGTCGGGTGTTTCAGCAGGTTTTCGACGAAGGCGATGTTGGTGCTGACGCCCCGGATACGGAATTCACGCAGGGCGCGGTCCATCCGGGAAATCGCCGCCGCGGGCGTCTGCGCATGGGCGGTGATCTTGACCAGCAGGCTGTCGTAATAGCGGGTGATTACGCCGCCGGAATAGGCGGTGCCGCCGTCAAGGCGGATGCCCATGCCGGTCGCTTCGCGGAAGGCGGTGATGCGGCCATAATCGGGGATGAAATTGTTCTGCGGATCTTCGGTCGTGATCCGGGTCTGAAGGGCGTGACCGTTGAGGCGGATATCGTCCTGGCTGGGTTTGCCGGTCGCCTCGGCCAGCGTCTTGCCCTCGGCGATGCGGATCTGCGCCTGCACGATGTCGATATCGGTGACTTCTTCAGTCACGGTGTGCTCAACCTGCACGCGCGGGTTCACCTCGATGAAGTAGAACTGGCCGCTGTCCATATCCATCAGGAATTCGACCGTGCCGGCGCATTCATAATTGACATGTTTGCAGATCTTGTAGCCCAGATCGCAAATCTCGGCGCGCTGATCTTCGGTCAGATAGGGGGCAGGCGCACGTTCAACGACCTTCTGGTTGCGGCGCTGGACCGAACAGTCACGCTCATAGAGGTGATACATGTTGCCATGCTTGTCGCCCAGGATCTGCACCTCGACATGGCGGGCGCGCTGGATCATCTTTTCGAGGTAGCCCTCGCCATTGCCAAAGGCTGCTTCGGCTTCGCGACGGCCTTCCAGCACCTTTTCTTCCAGCTCTTCGGGCTTCAGGATCGGGCGCATGCCGCGACCGCCGCCGCCCCAGCTTGCCTTGAGCATGAAGGGGTAACCGATCTCGTCCGCCTGGCGGCGGATTTCATCCATGTCATCGCCCAGAACCTCGGTCGCCGGGATGACCGGCACACCGGCTTCGACCGCGACCTTCCGGGCGCTGGCCTTGTCACCCAAAGCGCGCATGGTTTCCGCCTTCGGACCGATGAAGGTGATGCCGTTGGCGACACAGGCATCCACGAAATCCGGGTTTTCCGACAGAAGGCCATAGCCCGGGTGGATCGCGTCGGCGCCGCTTTCCTTGGCCACGCGAATGATCTCGTCGATGGAAAGATATGCTGCGACCGGTCCGAGACCCTCGCCGATGCGATAGGCTTCGTCCGCCTTGAAGCGGTGCAGGCCCAGCTTGTCCTCTTCGGCGAAAACGGCGACGGTGCGTTTGCCCATCTCGTTGGCGGCGCGCATGATGC
Organism: Roseovarius sp. MMSF_3359; assembly: GCF_030733385.1. Taxonomy (GTDB): domain Bacteria; phylum Pseudomonadota; class Alphaproteobacteria; order Rhodobacterales; family Rhodobacteraceae; genus Roseovarius. The sequence goes on from NZ_JASHJC010000014.1 coordinate 101,126, forward strand.
GAATGGCGATCTCGCCCCGGTTGGCAATCAGGATTTTCTTGAATTCGGCCACTGGCTCATCCCCTGTTGTCCCAAGTTGTCGGTTCGGGATGGGGCATCGTCAGACTTGTTTTGCTGCGTTGCAGCGCCATCCCTGCCGCCTTGTAAGATTTGTGTAAGGTTTGTGCAATGCCTCTGCGTCAACGGGTAACCCTTTCGCGACAGATTTTACCCGATTGGGCAGCGAAACTGGAAAAGAGTCATATCTGAAAAGTGATGTATTTCAGGTGGTTGATAGGTGTACCTACTGTCGACCGGGTGGGGCCGACTACCCGGGTTGGCACAGGCGGCTGCGGACGTCTGCAAGCCGTCGCGCGCCCAGTTGTCCCATGTTCGATTCCAGGTCGGCCTTCAGGATCGCGGTCAGGTGGCCGGGGCCCTGCGCGCCAAGGGCCGCCAGCGCATAATGCCAGGCCCGCCCCATCATGACGAAATCCGCGCCAAGGGCGATCGCGCGCAGCATATCAAGGCCGCCTTCGATCCCGCCATCGACAATCACGGGAAGTTTCGTGGCCGCGCGGATGTCTTCGACGACGTCAATCGTGGCAGGGGCCGCGTCGAATTGCCGGCCGGCATGGTTCGAGATCCAGATCGCATCCATCCCTTCATCCTCAAGGGTCTTGGCGTCTTCGGCGCGCATCACACCCTTGACCACCATCGGGCCGTCCCAGGCATCGCGCAGCCAACGCAGGTAGTCCCAGTCCGGCGAGGTGCGCAGCATGTAGCCCGCGTGGCTGGTCGAAGGCAGCCCCTTGAGATCGCCCGCATAGCTGTCGATCATCCGCATCCGTGGCATCCCCTGTTGCGCCATTCCCAGGGCCCAGGCCGGGCGGCAGGCAACCTGCGCCAGCAGGCGCGGGGTCAGTTTGGGCGGTGTCGTAAGGCCCGAGCGCACCTGCCGTTCGCGGCGGGAGGCGACCGGGACGTCAACCGTCAGGACCAGCACCTTGAACCCGGCGGCGCGGGCACGATTGAGCATGTCCGTGCGGATATCGGGATCGCGGGGCGGATACATCTGGAACCAGCCATGTTGACCCATTGCTGGCGCCACATCCTCCGGTGTCTGACTGGCCACGGTCGAAAGCGTGTAGGGGATGTCGGCGCTCGCGGCCGCGCGGGCCAGGTGACGCTCTGCATCGGGCCAGATCAGGCCTGACATGCCCACAGGGGCGATGCCGAAGGGCAGGGGGAGTGTTTGCCCGAATAGGTCGACCGACAAGTCGGGTGCGAACTCGCCGTGCAGGATCGACGGCATCAGCAGGCGGGCATCAAGAGCGGTGCGATTGCGATTGCGCGTCTTCTCGGCGCCGGTGCCACTGTCCAGGAATTCCCAGACAAATAGCGGGAGCCGCTTTTTTGCCCGGCGCCGCAGGTCTGCAAGGCCGGGATATTGTGCCATCAGGTCCATATCCTCTTTTCAAAGGATAGGTTGCGCTTGTCCAGACAGATAATCCGGGGCTGTCGCCTATTGTGCCGCGATGTTGTGAGGCGGCTTGCCGCCGGACGCGGTGGAATTCGCATTCGGGCGATCCGCCGGGGCGTCGAGAGAGGCCATGACAACCCGGTTGCGCCCGTCATCCTTGGCCTTGTAGAGCGCCTTGTCGGCGGCGAGCAGCAGGTCCTGCGGTAATGGCGCCATGATCGGGATAGCTGGCGATGCCGGCGGAAATCGTGATTTTCGGCAGGGCCTTTTCGCCATAGCGAACGGTTATGCCGGCGACTTCCTGGCGCAGGGTTTCGATCCGGGCCTTCAGGGCATCAGTTGCCAGATCGGGCAGCAGCAGCATGAATTCCTCGCCGCCCATACGGCAGGCAATCTCATCACCATCGCAGGATTTCACGAGAAGGTCCCCGACAGCGCGAAGCACCATGTCACCGGCATCGTGCCCGTGATTGTCATTGAACTTCTTGAAGTGGTCGATGTCCACGTAGACCGCATGCAGGCGCGCACCGGTCGTATCGGCGCGGACGATCAGCCTGCGCATGCTGTCGAGCATGTGGCGGCGGTTGAAAAGACCGGTCAGCGGGTCACGAATGGAGCGATCCTCCAACTCGTCGCGCATGCGGACATTGGCCAGTGCCATCGAAATCTGCTCGCCACACATCTGCGCCAGACGGCGGCTTTCCTCGAATTCCTGCAAGCTCACATCGGCATGTTTCCTCAGATGCAGCAGCCCGATCGTCTCGCCGAGGGCCAGGACCGGCAGGCAGAAATAGGGGCGCCCATCATTGGGCTCGGAATGCTCGCAGGCGAAATCGACCTCGCTCTGCCCAAAATGATACACCCGCCCGCGGCGCAACCCCCAGCACGCCTCGGGGTGGATGTGGTCCCGGTGATTGCCGCCATTCCACGACACCGCCCCATCCAGCACGTCGCGCGAGTTCGAGTAGACGTAAAGAGACCCTTCGCTTTCGGGCAGGATATGTTTCATGAACCGCGCCACCATGTCGAAAAGCTCGTTCAGCGAGCGGCTGGATTGCAGCCATTCGTTCAACTCCCCCAGCAGCCGCACCTCCCGCGCCAGCTTGACCTGCCGGTCCATCATCTCGCGCTCTTCGCGCGCGCGTCGTTCAAAGGCCGACATCTGTTTGCGGGACAGATAGGCCATGAGGCCCGTTATCGTGATCATCACCGCCAGGACGACACAGGCCGCGACAAAAATCCACTCGCCGATGCTCTCTTCGAACATCTCCCGCAGGATCATGACATCCGCGTAGAATTTGACAGTCCCGAGGAAGACGCCGTTGCGCATGACCGGCACAAAAATCTCGTAGAACGCATCGTCATGGGCGCTGCTGTCGTGATGCGCATGCTGAGCCAGTTCGGCGAGATCATCCGGGCGCAATTGCATATCCGTCAGGTGCACGTCACCGCGCGACAGCAGGGTCCCCACATGTGCAGGCATGTCGATGGTGCCGATATCCCCCGGTCGCGTTGACCAGAAAACCTCCCCCTGGCTGTTCAGCAGTTTGACCCGGTAGTAATCGCTCACATCCGGGATATGCGCCAGGTTGGCGATCTCTTCCGGTGACAGGGGGCGATTGCCGAAACCGATGGCACCGCCTTCAAGAAGATTGACAGTGCGCTCGGCCCAGAGTTCCGCCTGCGACCGGCTGTCAATCTCCAGCAGCCAGTCCACGATCGGCTCTGGCAGGTGACGCACCGCAAGAAACGGGATGGCGAGGGATGCAACCAGCATTGCAATCATCGCTGCAGCCCTGAGCGGCGATCGACGTGTTTCTCCTAAATTAGTCATCTTCAACTTACCCCTTGTGCCTGCGCCGAAGATTGCCGCGTTTGGGTATGCGAAATCTTAAGAAATCATGGCGGAACACCGAAAGATGGATCGAATTGAATGGAATTTCAGCGCCTTGCGAGCGGCGGAACATTCTGCGAACGTCTCTTTCCCTTTTGGTAAGGTCGCGTTAATCTGCGAGCCATGAGCAGTTTTGACGATTCCGACGCATTTGAGAGTGCATCCCTGGCCGCCCGTGCCATGGCAGCACGCCCGATGCCCTACCTCGAGGGGCTGAACCCCGAGCAGCGCAAGGCGGTTGAGACATTGGAAGGCCCGGTCCTGATGCTGGCCGGGGCCGGGACGGGCAAGACCAAGGCCCTGACCAGCCGCATCGTGCATCTGCTAAACACGGGCACCGCGCGACCCAATGAAATCCTCGCTGTGACCTTTACCAACAAGGCCGCGCGCGAAATGAAAGAGCGCGTGGGCCGGATGCTGGGCGAGGCGGTTGAGGGGATGCCCTGGCTGGGGACTTTCCACTCGATCTGCGTCAAGCTTCTGAGGCGTCACGCGGAACTGGTGGACCTCAAATCGAATTTCACCATTCTCGACACCGACGATCAACTGCGCCTTCTGAAGCAACTCGTGGCGGCGGCAAATATCGACGATAAACGCTGGCCCGCGCGGGCGTTGGCAAGTGTGATCGACAACTGGAAAAACCGCGCCTGGACGCCGGATAATGTACCCGCATCCGAGGCCGGGGCCTATGACGGCAAGGCGCCCGCGCTCTACAAGCTCTACCAGACCCGCCTGCGGGAACTGAACGCGGTCGATTTCGGCGATCTGCTGTTGCACATGGTCACGATCTTCCAGACCCATGACGACGTCTTGCAGCAATACCAACGCTGGTTCCGTTACATCCTCGTGGACGAGTACCAGGATACGAACGTCGCGCAGTATCTCTGGCTGCGGCTTCTGGCCGGGGCGCATAAGAATATCTGCTGCGTGGGTGATGACGATCAGTCGATCTATGGCTGGCGCGGGGCCGAGGTGGGCAATATCCTGCGGTTTGAAAAGGATTTTCCCGGCGCGCATGTGGTACGGCTGGAGCAGAATTACCGCTCGACGCCGCATATCCTGGCGGCTGCCAGCGGTGTGATCGCGGGCAACAAGGGGCGTTTGGGCAAGGAACTTTGGACCGAGGAAGTGGAGGGTGAAAAAGTCCGCTTAATAGGGCACTGGGATGGCGATGAAGAAGCGCGGTGGATCGGTGAGGAGATCGAGACTCTGTATGACGGTTCTTCGTCCTTAGCTAAGCGCAGATCCAATCCAAGGTCTCGCGATATTGTTCAAGAGTTCGAACGTCTCGCAAAACGAGGTAGCCTTAACGGAGTAACAACGCTGGATCAGTTGGGAAGCCAACTGAAAAAACAGAACTTTCCCTATCATGACTTCAAAACACTGAACTTGGTATGGCGGCTAAAGGGCTATTCGGATGCCGATAAGCCTTTGGAACCAGCCTTCTATCGATTTAGCTACAATGAAATAGCAGTTCTCGTTCGCGCCAGCCACCAGATGCGCGCTTTCGAGGATCGGTTCCTGACCATCGGGTTGCCGTATCGCGTGATCGGCGGGCCGCGGTTTTACGAGCGGATGGAGATCCGCGATGCGATGGCCTATTTCCGGCTGGTCACCTCGCCCTCGGACGATTTGGCCTTCGAGCGGATCGTGAACACCCCGAAACGCGGCCTTGGCGACAAGGCGCAGCAGAAGATCCAGATGGCGGCGCGGGCCAATGGCGTCCCGCTCATCGACGGCGCGCGCATCCTGTTGGAGGAGAAGGGGCTGACCGGGAAGGGAGCCACGGAGCTTGGCAAGCTGCTTGATGGGGTGGCGCGTTGGGGCCGGATGACCGGTGATAAGCAGATCACCCATATGGAACTGGCCGAGATCATCCTCGATGAGAGCGGCTACACCGAAATGTGGCAGAACGACAAGACGCCCGAGGCGCCGGGGCGGCTGGAGAATCTCAAGGAACTCATCAAGGCCTTGGAGCAATTCGAGAACCTGCAAGGCTTCCTTGAACATGTGAGCCTTATCATGGACAATGAGCAGGATAGCGACGGAGACAAGGTCTCTATCATGACGCTGCACGCTGCCAAGGGGCTGGAATTCCCGACCGTGTTCCTGCCGGGGTGGGAGGATGGGCTTTTCCCGTCGCAACGCTCGATGGACGAAAGCGGCCTCAAAGGGGTCGAGGAGGAGCGGCGGCTCGCCTATGTGGGCATCACCCGGGCCGAGGAGATCTGCACCATCAGTTTTGCGGGCAACCGGCGGGTTTTCGGACAATGGCAATCCTCGATGCCCTCTCGTTTCATCGACGAGTTACCCGAAGAGCATGTCGATATCCTCACCCCGCCCGGCCTCTACGGCGGTGGCTATGGTGCGACGGGTATGGAAAGCAGCATCGAGACCCGCGCGGCGGAGGCGAATGTCTATAACTCGCCCGGCTGGAAGCGCCTGCAATCGCGGGCGGGGCAACGCCCGGTCTCACAACCTGCCGAGAGCCGTCACCAGGTGATCGACGCCGAGGCGATCAGCAGCCACACCATGGGCGAGCGCGTTTTCCATCAGAAATTCGGCTATGGCACGATCATCGGGATCGAGGGGGACAAGCTCGAAATCGCGTTTGAGAAGGCGGGGACCAAGCATGTCGTCGCCCGGTTTGTGACCGGCACCGAGGATATCCCGTTCTGAGCCCTACTCGGGCATAATGACGGTCACCTCGATAGAGGCGTACCAGGCCGCGAGATCGCAGATCTCTTCATCGCCGAGCGGTTCGGCAATCAGGCTCATCCGCCTGTCCTCGCGCCGCCCGTCGCGGTAGTCCTTCATGCTCTTTTCCAGGTAAAGCGCAGATTGACCGGCGAGGTTCGGCACTTCGGGATCCGTCGACATGCCGGTCTTGCCGTGACAGACCGAACACTGCCGCGCCAGGACACGCCCATTGTCGGCATCCGCGGCAAGGGAAGAGCCGGGCAGGGCCAGGGTCATCGCCGTTAGGACGAGGCAGCGTGTCATCATTTGCGATCTCCTTTCGGGGGCTGGCCGGACGCGCGCCCGGCCAGCCCGTGCCACTTACTCGGAATAGCTGATCCGATAGATCGCATTGGCGAAATCGTCCGAGACCAGGAGAGAGCCATCCTTCATCTGCGCCACGTCGACCGGACGTCCATCATACTCGCCATTTTCGTCGATCCAGCCTTCGGCGAACGGCTCCATCGTGGCATTGCCTTCGTCGTCGATGAAGGTCACCATGACCCGCGCGCCCACCGGTTCGGTCCGGTTCCAGGACCCATGTTGCGCCGAGAAGATCGCGTTCTTGTATTTCTCCGGGAACATCTTGCCGGTGTAGAATGTCATGCCCAGATCCGCCGCGTGGGCAATGGTTTCGACCACGGGATGCACCACCTCAACGGGCACTTCCTGACCTTCGTACTCATTCGTGCGCACCGTGCCGCCCCCGAACCAGGGATGGCCGAAATGTTGACCGGCATCGGTCTGACGGTTCAGCTCACCCGGGGGGATGTCATCGCCCATGCCGTCGACCTGGTTGTCGGTCCACCATAACTCACCGGTTGCGGGGTGAAAGTCATGCCCGACGGAGTTGCGCACCCCGTAAGTATAGACCTCGCGGTTTGAGCCATCGCGATCCATCCGGATGATCCCACCTATCCCGGTTTCGTTGTAAAGCTCGATCTTTTCCTCAGGGACGACGTTGAAGGGCTGACCCAAAGAGATATAGAGCTTGTTGTCCGGGCCGACCTTGATGACCCGCGCGGTGTGGTTGTAGCTTTCTTCCTCGACCGGGATCAGTTGCCCCTCGGGCACGACGGGAACCGCCACGACATCTGGGCTTTCGTGAAAGAACTCTGCGGCGGGGAACATCAGCACGCGGTTGCGTTCCGCGATGTAAAGAAACCCGTCCTTGGTGAAGGCCACGCCGTTGGGCACGTCGAATTCCAGGCTGGGCGCGAAATCCTTGACCTCATCGGCCACGCGGTCGCGGTTGCGATCCATCACTGCCCAGACCTTGGATTTCTTGGTGCCCACGAAAAGGACCGTCCCCTGTGGCGCCATCGTCATATGCCGCGCGTCGGGCACCAGCGCGTAAAGCTCGATCTTGAAGCCTTCGGGCAGTTTGATCCCGTCCAGCACCGTGCGGATGCTGTCTGCCTCGGGTACATTCTGTTCGACAAACACATGATCCTTGGTGCCGGTGACCTTGAATGCCCCCAATTTTTCCAGATTCGACTGGGACAGGGCCGGGGTCGCGATCAGGCCCAGTACTGCGCCCATGCAAGACAAGTGTTTCATGATTTCCTCCCAAATGTTTTTCTCTATTGCGCTGATGCGACCGGAAACCGACGTCCCGGCATGCGCCTAACAAAACAAGATCACGTGATACCAATGGAGCGGAAGGCGCCGGGAGACCTCTCGGCCTGGCTCGGCGCAGCTCGCGCGTCTGTTGCAGCTTACAATCAGCGGGCGATCTGGCGGAAGTACGACTGAAGTCGGTATCCCGTCTGTGTGGCCGGTGCGAGAAATAGCAAGAAACGGATCGTACTGATGGGCAAGTCGTGTCAAAGGATGGTGCATGGCCAAAACTGCACCGCCCCAGATCACTCCCGTTGCCGCTTTCCTGCTCGTCATGTTGGCGGCGGTCTGGGGCGGCTCTTTCTTCTTTGCCGAGGTTGCCTTGGCCGAGGTGCCGCCGCTGACCATCACGCTGCACCGCGTCTTCTGGGCGGTGCCGGTACTGATGGCGGTGATCTGGTGGCAGGGGATCAAATGGCCCCGCAGTCCGCGCATCTGGGGCGCTTACCTGGTGATGGGCGCGCTCAACAACGCGATCCCGTTTTCGCTCATTTTCTGGGGGCAGACGCAGATCGAAAGCGGCCTTGCCTCGATCCTGAACGGCACCACGGCCGTGTTCGGGGCGGTGGTGGCGGGGCTCCTGCTCAAGGATGAGCCGTTGAACGCAAGAAAAATACTGGGCGCGCTCTTCGGCTTGGCCGGGGTTGCGGCGATCATGGGGGTGGATGCGCTTTCGGGTCTCGATCCGCGAAGCCTGGCGCAACTGGCCATTCTGGGCGCGGCGCTCTCCTATGCGTTTGCCAGTGTCTGGGGCAAGGTCGCCCTGGCCGGGATCCCGCCGCAGATGAACGCCTTGGGCATGTTGATGGGCAGTACCGTCCTGATGATCCCGGTGGCGCTTCTGCATGACGGCATGCCGCGGTTTGATCTGTCGATCCCGGTCTGGGGGTCGCTGTTGGCGGTGGCGGTGTTTTCGACGGCGCTGGCCTATCTCTTGTACTTTCAGATCCTCGTGCGCGCCGGGGCGGCCAACCTGATGCTGGTCACGCTGCTCATTCCGCCTTTCGCCATTGCGCTGGGTGCAGGCATCCTGGGCGAAACGCTGGGGCGGGAGGCATGGATTGGCTTTGGGCTCATCGCGATTGGCCTCGCGATCACCGATGGCAGGCTCTGGGCGCGGATCGGGCGCGCGCGGGTATCACCGTAGAGGCGTTACCTCGCTTGGTCAGGACAGCCATTGTGCCATCCGCCCTAACGACGCCGCGCCTTGAGCCAACGCACCCATTCGTCGGCATTCCCGCCAAAGACATTCAGGTCGACTTCTTTCGCGATCCCGTCGATCACGCCGGTGCCGCTATATTGCCAGAAGCTCCAGCCTTGCCCGGGAAATGCCTTGTCCGGTGTCTTGGCGGTGCTGCGCAGCCAGAATTCTTCGCCCCTTAACCGGTGCAGCCCGGCATCCTTGTAGAATTGCGGGGTGGTATAGATGATCGGGCGCTGCCCATAGCGGCGTTCGACGGTATCCATGAAGACCTTCATCTGGCGCCGGACTTCCTTGCCCGGCGGGCGGACCTTGGCGCAGGTGGGCGAAAACGGGTTCCATTCCATATCCAGCACCGGCGGCAGCGTCCCCTTGGTGCGCGGCACGTTGCGGATGAACCAGCGTGCCTGCACCTCGGGCGGGGTGCAGAAATAGTAGAAGTGATAGGCGCCGCGCGGGATGCCCGCCCGTTTGGCCCCGCGCCAGTTATCCTTGAAACGCGGATCAAGCAGATCGCCGCCCTCCGTCGCCTTCATGAAGACGAAGCTGACCCCGGCGCGCCGCGCCTTGCGCCAGTCGATTTCGTCCTGGAAACGGGCCACGTCGATGCCGTGCACCGGGTAACGGTTCGGCGCACGCCCCTGCCATTTGACCGGTTTGTTGTCGCCAAAACGGACCGCAGCGGGCGTTCCGGCTTCGGCGGGCGTCTGGGCCAGGGCCGGAAAGGTCAGGCTGCAGGCGATCAGACTGCAAAGGAGGAGATAGACGGCTCGGGGCATCTGCGGACCTCTATGGTTTTTTGCTGACAAGGGTCAGATTGTTGGCGGGCATGTCAACGCTGTCGGTCAGGGTCATCCCGGCATCGGCCAGCCATTGCCGAACATCATCCACGTCCTTGTAGCCGATGGCGGGATCGGCCGCGCGCAGGCTTGCATCGAAACGCGCATCCCCTTCCGACGTGGCGCGGCCATCGCGCAGGAAGGGGCCGTAGATCAGGAACCGCCCACCGGGGGTGATTGCGTCCGAGACTTCGGTGATGACCGTTCGGGTTTGCGCTGTCGTGATCAGGTGCAGCAGATTGACCACCAGGATCAGGTCTTGTCCCGGATGGCTCTCCGACCAACCGGGCGTTGTCGCATCCAGATGCTTCGCGGGGCGGACGTTCGGGCGGCCACCGGTCCAACTGTCGATGCTTTTGCGCCGTTCGGCATCTATTTCGGTCGGCTGCCAGGTCAGGCCGGGCAGGGCATCGGCAAAGCCCGCGACATGCTGCCCGGTGCCGCTCGCGATTTCGAGTGCGCGCCCGGATTGCGGGGCCACGGAACGGAGAAGATCGGTGATGGCCTGCGCGTTGCGTTCGGCGGCAGGAGCATGCAGGCGGCCATCGGCGCGCCGTTCGGCGACCGAGACATTCCTGGGCAGAGATGTGTTCGTTGTCATGACGCGCGTTCGCAACCGGGATGCTGTCTTCAGCCTGCCACGGACAACGCCAAAGGAAAAGCCTCACCTTGTTAAGCAGATGTGGCGGAGCCCGCCGTCAAATTGCGGATTTTGATCCAAATTTTTCATATCTTTTGTCATTTTGGCTGGTTCGGCGCGCCGGGTATCGGAGGTGTCCGCACCCTAAGTGGCTTGAATTGTCCTTAGTTTTTTCCCCAAGCCCCGGGTTTCGCACCAAGTGTCACATTCTGTCCACACTCGGACCCAATTTCCGGCGTATTAACCTTGAAGTGTTAGGTGTGGACGGGAAGTTGAGGAGTGGACCATGGGTTTTGCCACATCGCTATCGGCAAGTTTGAAGACGGATCGGCGTTATCTGACCGGGTTATGCGGCGACGCGAACGTGCGGACACCGCTTGGCGCGCGCCACGTGGATATCCTGCATCCCGGTGACATGGTGGTGACCCGCGATAACGGTCTGCAACCGGTACGGATGATTTGGACCCGGACCGTGACGGTGGCCGAAATGCGTGACCGGCCCGAACTGGCCCCGGTCCGGCTCAAGCCGCGCGCCGTTGGACCGATGATGCCAGCACGCGACCTGCGAATTTCCTGTGGTCATCGTGCCCTGATCCCAGGCTACCGGATTTCCGGCGTCGCCGACGAGCAGTCCTGCCTGATGCGGGTGGGCGCGCTGGCCATGGTCAGCGATGATGCCTTTGTCGAAACGCCGACCGATAGCGTGACCTACTACAACCTCATTTTCGACAATCAGGAGGTCTTCTGCGCCGAAGGCTTGCCGGTCGAAAGTTTCCGCCCGTCCCCCAAGGCAATTGCCGAGATGGACGTGGCCGCGCGCGAGGAACTGATGGAAATCTTTCCGCATATCTCGCCCAAACGCTGCGCTTATCCCGGGCTGCCGCACCCCACGGCGCAGGCACGGGCGTATCGCCCTGATTGTGCCTGACGTCCCAAGACCGCTTTCCTCGATCAATAACCCCCGGGACCAGATCCCGGGGTTTTTTGTTGCCACCGCCTCACCCCGGGACGGCCTGAAATCATCGGCGTGGTGACGGTCAGGTTGGACATGGCAATCAACCCAAGATACATCTTGCAAGACTGAGCTAATCCAAAGGGGGAACAGGGAATGGCGAGCGAGAGCGGGCACGGGCATGCGGTGCCGTCATGGTTTGTAAGCCCCGGGGAGTCCGATAGTTTCGCGTGGCTGTCACTCGCGTTTCTGCTGCTCGCGATTTATGGCGTCGTGGTGCTTTATGCCGCCTTCGATCGCTGGGCCGAGCATCAGTCCAAGGGAACTCCCCTGGCCAAAACCATCCCGACGATGCTGACCATTGCGCTTTTGTACGAAATCTTCCCGCTTGGGCATTTCAATATCCTCCTGCCGCTGAGTGCCATTTTGATTGCGCTCATGGCGGACTGGTCGCGTTTCCATCTGGAGCGGGAGGCCAGCGCGGGACCGTCGCCCACCGGAGAAGAGCCGCCATTGACCGTTGAGCAGACCGTACCCGAGGAGCCGAAGAATGTTTGAGCTTCTCCTGACGTCCTTCCCGGTCATCATCCGCTATTTTCAGTTGCGACGCCGGGGCGAGGCGCTGACCGTCTGGAACATGAAATCCGCCGTCTTCCTGTGGCTTGGCATGGCGTTTTTCCTCTTCCTGATGATCTTCTATTTCCACCCGAAATCCTATTCAGGCCTCCTGCCGTTCCGCACGGTGTCTGTCGTCGCACAAACCAGCGGCCCGGTCACCGAGGTGAGCGTCATCAACGGGCAGCGCGTGGCGGCAGGCGACCTGCTTTTCCGGATCGAAAACAGCAGCCAGAAGGCCGCATTGGCCCAGGCCGAGGCGAAACTCCTGGAGTTGCAGGCGGCGGAAACCAAGGCGCAAGACGCACTTCTGGTGGCGCAATCCACCGTGGTCGAGGCCGAAGCCTCACTCGGAACATTGCAGGTCGATCTGGATAACGCGGTCACCCTTTTCGAGAAGAATGTCGGCGCGCAGGAAAACGTCCGCAAGCTCGAAGCCTCGGTCACCTCTGCGGAGGCCGCCCTGGCCGCCGCGCAGGCGCAGGTGGACCTCGCGAAATCCGATCTGGAAGAGACCATTCCGGCGCAGCGGGCCGTGGCCGATGCCGCGGTCGAAAGCGCGCAGGTCGCGTTGCAGCGGACAGAGGTCCGGTCCTTCACCGACGGCACGGTAACGCAGCTTTCGCTCAATGTCGGCAGTCCGGCGTCGCAGCTTATCCTGAGCCCGGCGATGGTCATCATCCCCGACCGGCCTGCGGATTTCCCGCTGCGCCTGACGGCGGGGTTCTCGCAGGTGGCGCGCGCTACGCTTTATGACGGCATGCCCGCAGAGATCGCCTGTGACAGCAACGTGAACCTGTCGTTCCGCAACACGGTCCTGCCCGCCAAGGTGGCCCTGATCCAACCGGCCATCGCGGCGGGGCAGGTGGTGCCGGGCGGCAAGCTGCACGATCTCGAAAAGGCGGCAGCGCGGGGGTCATTGCTGGTCTATTTCGAACTGGAACACCCCGAGCATGAAGACATCATGATCGACGGCTCGGGCTGCATCGTGCAGACCTATACCAACAACCTCAGCGGCGTCTTCGGCCACATCATCGCGGCGACCGGTGTGGTCAAGGCGGTGGGGCTCCGGCTCAAGGTCTGGGGGACGTTGATTTCGGGCGTGGGCCTTGGTGGCGGTGGTCACTGATCGTCACGCCACCATATGCGACCGGAAATGAAAAAGCCCCCGCGTCACGGCGGGGGCTTTCGATTGCAAAGCTGATCCGTCTTACTGCGGAATGTCGCCTTCAAGTCCCTCGACATAGAAGTTCATACCGGCGAGCGTGCCGTCATCAGCGACCTCGCCCTCGGCAAGCCAGTCACTGCCGTCCTGCTTCTTCAGGGGGCCGGTGAAGGGGTGGTATTCACCCGCGCCGATGGCCTTGACCATAGCCAGCGCCTCTTCCTTCACATCCGCCGGGACCGCATCGCTGATCTCGCCGATCTCGACCATGCCGGTGCTGATGCCGTCCCAGGTGTTCACGGTCTCCCAGCTACCATCAATCACTGCCTGCGTCCGCGCGATGTAGTAGGGCGCCCAGTTGTCGATGATCGAACTCACGCGGGGCAGGGGGGCGTATTCGCCCATGTCCGAGGCCTGGCCGAAGGTGATCACATTGCCCGCCTTTTCGGCCGCGGCCTGCGGGGCGGTGGAGTCGGTGTGCTGCAAGATCACGTCAGCGCCCTGTTCGATAAGCGCCGTGGCGGCATCGGCCTCTTTCGCCGGATCGAACCAGGTGTAGGCCCAGATGATCTTGAACTCGACATCCGGGTTGACCTTCTTGGCGTGGATATAGGCTGAGTTGATGCCCCGGATCACTTCGGGGATCGGGAAGGAGGCGATGTAGCCGATGATGTTCGACTTGGTCATCTTGCCCGCGATATGACCTTGCACCGCGCGGCCTTCGTAGAAACGCGCGGAATAGACCGACATGTTGGGCGCGGTCTTGTAGCCGGTGGCGTGTTCGAATTTCACATCCGGAAATTTGCCCGCCACGCTCAGCGTCGGCTCCATATAGCCAAAGGAGGTCGTGAAGATCAGGTCCGCGCCCTGCAGCGCCATCTGCGTGATCGCGCGTTCGGCATCGGCACCTTCCGGCACGCTTTCCTGATAGACGGTCTCAACCGCATCGCCGAAATGCTCTTCGACCGCAAGACGGCCCTTGTCATGTTCATAGGTCCAGCCGCCGTCACCGATCGGCCCTACGTAAATGAAGCCCACTTTGGTCTTGTCCTGTGCCAAGGTGCCCGTCGCCAGGCCCATGGCCAGCGCGACGCTGGTCAAAAGGTTTGTCAGTTTCATGCAAGTCTCCCTGTTTTACTTTGTTGCGGGCCTCAGCCCGAGGCGTGAAAGATGCGGCCAAGCGAGGCCGGCGCGCGTGAGCGGTCCGCCGACATGATGACCAGCACCAGAATGGTGATGAGATAGGGCGACATTGAAAGATACTCGACCGGAATATCAACCCCTGCCGCCTGCAGATTGAGCTGCAAAACCGTGACACCGCCAAAAAGATAGGCACCGAGCAGGACCCGGCCCGCCTTCCAACTTGCAAAGACGACCAGCGCCAGCGCGATCCAGCCCGCGCCGGCGGTCATGCCTTCGGTCCATTGGGGCACGCGGATGAGGCTGATATATGCGCCGCCGAGGCCCGCGCAGGCGCCGCCGAAAAGGATCGCCATGACCCGCACGCGCACCACCTTGTAGCCAAGCGCATGGGCCGCATCGTGATTTTCGCCCACAGCGCGCAGAACCAGCCCGCCACGCGCGTATTTCAGGAAGGCCCAGATCGCGAGCACGAGTGCGAGGCCCACATAGACCATGATATCATGGGAAAAGAGGATCGGCCCTAGCACGGGAATGTCGCCAAGGAGCGGGATGTCGAGCTTGGCCGTGGGCGGCGGCTTGATTCCCACATAACCTTGCCCCATCAACGAACTCAGCCCCAGGCCGAAAAGCGTGAGTGCCAAACCGCTCGCCACCTGATTGGCGAGCGCAAACTGTGTGAGGATCGCGAAGAGGCAAGAAAGGAGTGCGCCGCCCACGGCCGCTGCGACAAACCCCAGCATCGGCGATCCGGTCTCAACCGCGACCGCAAACCCGCAAATCGCCCCGGTGATCATCATCCCCTCGACCCCGAGGTTCAAAACACCCGCCCGCTCGACAATAAGTTCACCAAGCGCGGCAATCAGGATTGGTGTCGCAGCGACCATCAGCGAGGCCAATAGGAGGGTCGGGTTGATTGACGACAGATCCATCACAGATTCCAGTTGCGATGAAGTGGCGACCCACTCTGGACAAACTCTGCCCAGAAATGTTTATCCCTTAAAAAATTCAACTTTGAGGTTTCTTGGTGACTATAGTTTCGAAGCCTGTTTTGGCTGTCATCTGTGTCTTGGTGAGTACTTCCGGCACAAGCCCGGCATTCGCACAAGATTGCGTGCAAATTAATAACGACCTCGATCGACTTGCTTGCTATGATCAGAAAAGTGGCCGGACGCCGAAGGCTGATAGTTTGCCAACGCTTAGAGGGAAATGGAATATCCAACGAGAAACCTCTGAGTTCAAAGACACAACCGATGTTTTTGTCACGGTGTCGTCTGACGAGCCCATTGGTTGCAATCGCTTTGGTACTCCCAGCAGAGCTGTTCTCATGTTGCGGTGCCTGGAAAACACGACCAGCTTGATTATCAATACAGACTGTCATTTGGCTTCCGGATTTCAAGGATATGGGAAAGTTGAATATCGCATAGACGACCAACCGGCATCGTCGCGAAGTTTCGACGCAAGCACGGACAACAAAGCCTTGGGTCTCTGGAGTGGAAACAAGTCCATTCCTTTGATAAAACAGCTTTTCGGTGCGGAACGCCTGCTGGTACGATTCACTCCTTTCAACCAGAGTCCCGTGACGGCAAAGTTTGAAGTATCTGGTGCTGAGGATGCGGTGACTGATCTTCGATCCGCCTGCAATTGGTAGTGCGCGCGTAAAATAAGATAACATCACGCCACCTCCGCCGACTGGAACCGGATGCGATAGTTCGTCAGCACATCCACCGCCAGGAGGAAGAAAAGCAGCATGCCTTGGAAAAGCTGGATCGCGGCGGCGGGCAGGCCGAGGTTGGATTGCGCGATCTCGCCGCCGATATAGGTGAGCGCCATCAGCAAGCCTGCCAGCAGGATACCCACCGGATGCAAACGGCCGAGGAAGGCCACGATGATCGCGGTGAAGCCGTAGCCCACGTTGAAGTCAATGCTGATCTGCCCGGTGGGACCGGCCACTTCGAAGAGCCCGGCAAGCCCGGCCAAAGCGCCGGATGTCCCGAGGCAAAAGAGGATCAGGAGACGCGGGCGGACCCCGGCAAATCGCGCCGCGCGGGGCGCCTGACCGGTCAGGCGGATGTGATAACCCAGGATATGGCGATTGAGCAGGATATAGGCAAAAATCACCGCGATCAGCGCCGCGACCACCCCCCAATGCATGCCCGACCCGGTGATGATCTCCGCATTATGGGCCGACGGGTATTGCTGCAGATTGCGACTGCCCGGGAACCCGAACCCTTCGGGGTTCTTCAAAGGTCCAAGCGCCATTGCGGCCAAAAGCTGCTCGGCGACGTAAACCAGCATCAGCGACACGAGGATTTCATTGGTGCCGAACCGTACTTTCAACAGCGCCGGCACCATCGCCCAGGCCCAACCGCCAAGCGCCCCGGCAAGTACCATCAACGGGAAAATGATCCAGCTTTCCATCGGATAGAACGCCAAGCCCACCGCTGCGCCGCAAATCGCGCCGATGATATACTGACCCTCCGCCCCGATGTTCCAGATGCCTGCCCGAAACCCGAGCGACAGCCCAATGGCAATCAACACCAACGGCGCGCCTTTGACCAGTAATTGCGGGCGGTAGTAGAACGCGAACTCGCCAAAGAGCGGCTCCCAGAAAATCGTCCGGATCGCCTCCACCGGTGACTTACCCAGAAGGCCGAACAGTAACCCGCCCGCGATCATCGTCACCACGACGGCGATCAGCGGGGTCAGCCACGACCAGAAGGCTGATGGCTGCGGGCGTTTTTCCAGCCTCAGCACGCGCTGCCCCTTTCATATTGCCAAAAATACTCAAATACCGACGGCTCAGACATGCGCCACCTCCATGCCATGCGCGCCGCCCATCATCAGGCCGATCTCGTCCACGCTGAGCCCCTGCGCGGGCCGGATATCCGACAGCCGCCCTTCATTCAGAGCGCAGAACCGGTCCGAGATTTCCATCAACTCATCAAGATCTTGGCTGATGCAAATCACCGCCGTGCCCCCAGCGGCGAGATCCAGAAGCGCCTGCCGGATCGCGGCGGCAGCGGCGGCATCGACGCCCCAGGTGGGCTGATTGACAATCAGAACCTCGGGCCGTTGCAACACTTCCCGCCCGATGACGAATTTTTGCAGGTTGCCGCCTGACAGCGAGCGCGCTGCGTTCTCCGGCCCCGGTGTGCGTACATCGAATGCCTCGATGATCCGGTCCGCAAAGCGGCGCGCCTCGGCCCATTTCAGAAACCCCCGGTTCATCAGCCCCTCGCGACCCGCCCCGGTCAGCAGGGCGTTCTCAATCAGGCTCATATCCGGCGCCGCCGCATGGCCCAAGCGTTCCTCGGGCGCGCTTAGAAGTCCCCTGTCGCGCCGGGCGGTGGGCCCGAGACGCCCGACCGGCTGCCCCTTGAGCTTCACGGCCTCGGCATCGCTGAGCAACTCGCCGGAGAGGGCCGCCAGCAACTCATCCTGTCCATTCCCGGCCACCCCGCCGATCCCGAGGATCTCTCCGGCCTGAACAGTGAAGTGGATGTTCTTCAGGGCGGTGCCAAACGCACCGGGCGAGGCGAGCGACAACCCCGTGACATCCAGCGCCACATCGCCCAGATCGCGGCCCGCGCGGGCAGGGGCCTCGAACGCGCTGCCCACCATCATCTCGGCCATCTCCCGCGCCGAGGTGTCGCGCGGAATGCAGGTGCCGACATTCTTGCCAAGCCGCAGGATCGTTGCATGATCGCAGAGCGCGCGGATTTCTTCGAGCTTGTGCGAGATGTAGAGGATCGCCACCCCCTCGGAGGTGAGCTTGCGCAGCGTGCCGAAAAGGATTTCGACCTCCTGCGGGGTCAGAACGCTGGTGGGCTCGTCCATGATCAGAAGTTTCGGATCCTGCAACAGGCATCGGATGATCTCGACCCGCTGCCGCTCCCCGGCGGACAGGTCACCGACGACACGGTAGGGGTCAAGCGGCAGGCCATAGGTTTCCGACACATCGCGGATGCGCGTGGCCAGGTCGCGTTGCTTCGGCGGGTTTTCCATGCCCAATGCGATGTTTTCCGCCACGTTGAGCGCATCGAAAAGCGAGAAATGCTGAAACACCATCGCGACACCGGCGGCCCTTGCCGCGCGCGGCTCGGGCGGTGCGAAGCTCGCGCCATTGAATGTCATCGTCCCGCTATCGGGTTTCACCAGCCCATAGATCATCTTGACCAGCGTCGATTTGCCGGCGCCGTTTTCGCCAAGAAGCGCATGGACCTCTCCGCTGCCGATTTCGAAAGACACGGTGTCATTGGCAATCACGCCGGGATAGGCCTTGGTCAAGCCGTCGATTTTCAGCAGCGGTGTGGTCATTTCCGTCCTTCTGCCGCAGACCCGATATCACCGGGCGCGATCTGGCGCATGTCGCGCGGTTCTACCGTTTCCCCGATCAGTAGAAAGGAAATTCCCATCGTGCAAATTCCGCCACCTTACCTCCGCCCTTTTTTCTGCGATCCCCGATGCGGCGTAGAGGAACGCGGGCTTTCCCGATGACAAGGCTACGCGGGTGCGGCCTTGCTTGGCAAGCGTCCTGTCATCGTCGCGATTGCATGTGGAATTGATCAGGGTTGCCAGCCCGAAATCAGAAATTTCATATATTTTTCAATCGGTTGCTCTGTCGTCGGGGCCATTGCATGGAAAAGGATGCAAGTCCTTTAGGCCCCGGTTGATAATCCGCGGCGAAAAGAAAGCCGGGAAGCGCACAGAAGTTGTGGCGGCAAGATCGGCGCTGACTTAGGATGCCGCATATGAGCAGCCAAGCCCGATTCATCCATCTCCGCCTTCATACTGAATACTCGCTTCTGGAAGGGGCGATCCGGCTCAAGAAACTGCCGGGTCTGTGCCTTGATGCGGGCATGCCTGCGGTTGCGGTGACCGACACCAACAACATGTTTTCCGCGCTGGAGTTCTCGGTGACCGCCAGCGGGGCGGGCATTCAGCCGATCATGGGCTGCCAGGTGGATTTCGGCGAGGACGTGGCCACCCCGGGCGAGAAGACGGCACCTCCGGCGCCGCTTGTCCTCTTGGCCCAGAACGAGCGCGGCTATGAGAACCTGATGAAGCTCAATTCCGCGCTCTATCTGCGCGGGGACGGGCAGTTGCCCCATGTCACGATGGCGGATTTGCAGGCCCATGCGGAGGGCGTTATCTGCCTCAGCGGCGGGCCGGATGGACCGGTGGGGCGGCTCTTGCAGGCGGGGCAGTTTCCGGCGGCAGAGGCGCTGATGCGCGGGCTGCACGGGGCTTTTGACGACCGTCTCTATGTGGAGTTGCAGCGTCATCCCGGCGAGAACGGCGCGCCCGAGGCCGAGCGGCTGACCGAGCGCGGGTTCATCGAGATGGCTTATGCCATGCAAATCCCGCTGGTTGCCACGAACGACGTCTATTTCCCGACCTCGAAGATGTACGAGGCGCATGATGCGATGATCTGCGTGGCCGAGGGCGCCTATGTCGATCAGTCCCAGCCGCGTCGTCGCCTGACCAACCAACATTACTTCAAATCCCCGCAGGAAATGGCGACACTGTTCGCCGACCTGCCGGAAGCGATTGAAAACACGATCGAAATCGCCCGGCGCTGTGCCTTTGGTACCTATCGCCGTGATCCGATCCTGCCGAAATTCGCCGATGACGAGGTCGAAGAACTGCGCCGTCAGGCTGAGCAGGGCTTGAAAGACCGTCTGGCGGTCATCCCCCATGCCACCTCTGTCGAGGAATATGAAAAACGCCTCGATTTCGAGCTTGGGATCATCGAGGGGATGGGATTTCCGGGCTATTTCCTGATCGTGGCCGACTTCATCAAATGGGCCAAGGATCACGACATTCCGGTTGGACCGGGCCGGGGCTCGGGCGCGGGGTCGCTCGTGGCCTATGCGCTGACCATTACCGACCTTGATCCATTGCGGTACTCGCTGCTTTTTGAGCGGTTCCTGAACCCCGAACGGGTCAGCATGCCCGACTTCGATATCGACTTCTGCATGGATCGCCGCGAGGAGGTCATCCAGTACGTGCAGGAGAAATACGGCCGCGACCGGGTGGGGCAGATCATCACCTTCGGTGCGCTTCTCTCCAAGGCCGCGGTGCGGGACATTGGCCGCGTGTTGCAGATGCCCTACGGGCAGGTGGATCGCCTTTCCAAGATGATCCCGGTCGAAGGGGTCAAACCGGTCAGCATTGAGCAGGCGCTGGCGCAGGAGGATCGCCTGCGCGAAGAGGCGAGATCCGAAGAAGTTGTCGACCGGCTTTTGAATTACGGGATGCAAGTCGAGGGGCTGCTCAGGAATGCCTCGACCCACGCTGCGGGGGTGGTGATTGGCGACAGGCCCCTTGATGCGCTGGTGCCGCTTTATCAGGATCCGCGCTCGGACATGCCCGCCACGCAGTTCAACATGAAATGGGTGGAGCAGGCGGGATTGGTCAAGTTCGACTTCCTGGGCCTGAAGACCCTGACCGTGATCCAGAATGCCATTGAACAGATCCATGGCGAGGGGCGCGACCTGCATATCGCTGCAGATGGCAGCACGATCTATGATCCCGCGCCGGGGGCGGAGAACCAGATCAACGCGATCCCGCTGGATGACGCGAAGACCTATGAGCTCTATTCGCGGGCGCAGACGGTCGCGGTGTTCCAGGTGGAAAGTTCGGGCATGATGGATGCGCTCAAACGCATGAAGCCGGACTGCATCGAGGATATTATTGCCCTCGTGGCGCTCTACCGGCCCGGTCCAATGGAGAACATCCCGAAATTCTGTGAGGTCAAGAATGACCTTTCCGACCGGGAGACGTTGCACCCGTCGATTGACCACATCCTTGACGAGACACAGGGCATCATTGTCTACCAGGAACAGGTGATGCAGATCGCGCAGGAGATGGCGGGCTATAGCCTTGGCGGCGCGGACCTGTTGCGCCGCGCCATGGGCAAGAAAATCCAGGAAGCGATGGATGCCGAGCGCCCCAAATTCATTAAGGGCGCCAAGGAAAACGACGTTGACGACAAGACCGCGCTTGAGGTCTGGAACCTGTTGGACAAGTTCGCCAATTACGGTTTCAACAAGTCCCACGCCGCCGCCTATGCGGTGGTGAGCTATCAGACTGCCTGGCTCAAGACCAACCATCCGGTGGAATTCATGGCAGGCGTCATGAACTGCGATATTCACCTGACCGACAAGCTGGCCGTCTATTTCGAAGAGGTCAAAAAGGGCCTCGATCTGCCTTATGTGCCGCCCTGCGTGAACCGGTCGGAGGCGCGGTTTGCCGTGCGCGACGGGGCGCTGCATTATGCGCTGGGCGCACTCAAGAACGTGGGTGTCGAGGCGATGAAACTCATCACCGAGGGGCGCGGGGACAAGGAATTCGCCACGCTCTACGATTTTGCCCGACGGGTGGACCTCAAGCGGATTGGCAAGCGCCCTTTGGAGATGCTGGCGCGGGCCGGCGGGTTTGACGAGCTTGATCGCAACCGACGCCGGGTGTTTGACAGCGTCGAGCGATTGATGAATTACTCCGCTGCGATTTTCGAACAGAAGAATTCCAATCAGGTGTCGCTTTTTGGCGAGGCGGGCGATGACCTGCCCGAGCCGCGCCTGCCGCCGGTGGAGGATTGGTTGCCTGCGGAGCGGTTGACCGAAGAATTCAAGGCGGTTGGCTTTTACCTGTCGGGCCACCCGCTG
Source organism: Roseovarius sp. MMSF_3359 (assembly GCF_030733385.1). GTDB lineage: Bacteria > Pseudomonadota > Alphaproteobacteria > Rhodobacterales > Rhodobacteraceae > Roseovarius. The sequence continues at coordinate 123,066 of NZ_JASHJC010000014.1, forward strand.
GATGACTATATGACGATCCTGAAGCGCAAGGACGTGCTGACGCTTGATGAGGTCAAACTCCGTGCCGAGCGTGGCGCCGCGATCCTCAAGATGGCCGGTGTCGTGGCCGGCCGGCAGGAGCGCAAATCGGCCCGCGGCAACCGTTTCGCCTTCGTGCAGCTCTCGGATACCACGGGCGGCTACGAGGTCACGATGTTCTCGGAAACGCTCGAAAAATCCCGGGATTTCCTGAATACCGGGTCCCAGGTTGTGGTCACGGTCGAGGCCACTATGGAGAGCGATCAGCTCAAACTTCTAGCGCGCTCGGTGCAGCCGATTGACGGGCTGGTTGCCGATGCCGGTGCGGTCGGCCTTCGGATTTTTGTCGATACACCCGACGTGATCCCGTCGGTGGCAAGCGTTTTGGGCAATGCCGCGGATGTAGCCAAGAATGCCGGGCGAGGGCCAGTCGTATTTTGCCTTTTGAACAATGAGTTACCGGGTGAAGTGGAGGTTGACGCGGGGCAGGATTTCCCGGTCAATCCGCAGATTAAGGGCGCCATCAAAAGCCTTGGCGGGGTTGTGACCGTCGAGGAAATCTAGGCCGCCGCCACCGGCAGAATGGGGCCGTTTTGTGGGCCTATCCCTTCGAAGAGTAGACCTTCGCCCCGATCCTGCGCTATGGAACGGTTTTGGGTGTATGTGCAGGCCGTGGGTTGGCATCGGGGGGAAGAATGAGGCATCTGCTGATCTTGTCGGTGGTGATGACGCTGGGCGCTTGTGGCGACCCGCTTGCGACCTTTCCCCGTCTGACTGAAGCGGATATTCCCGAAGACCCGACCGTCCTGAGCGTTTCGACAGATCCCGCAGATGCCCGCGGTGAGCAGGCGGGCTTCTTTGCGCGGCTCTTGGGCAGCGGTGAAGAGACGAAAATCGACGACAGTAACCTGCCGCCCGAGGTCTATGGTGCTAGGTCGGATGTGTCTGAGAATGAAGAAGGAAAGCAGGGGCTTATGAGCCTCTTCTCAACCTCAGAGAAAGCGCCCACCTCGGACGTTTCTGCCGGAACCACGCTGCCCTATGGGGAAGTGGCGCGGATCTGTGATCTTCCCCGCGCAAAGATGGGAAAGAAGGTCGCGCAGTTCCCGGAAAGACGGCCTCGACACCGGCTCTATGACAGTGATCCGGGCAACACCGCGCCGCACACATTCTATCTCACCGGGTTTGCCGATGGCTGCGCGCGGCAATTCACGGCGTCCCTGGCGCTGTTCGGGTCGGTGGGTATGCATGAACAACTGCGTTATGGCCTCCCGGCGGAGGTGCAGCCCTATAGCAAGACCGACAAGTCCTATGAAAAACTGAAATCCCAGGTTTGCGGCGTGCCGCGCAAGAAACCCTGCGGCCGCAAGATTGACCGGCTTGAAAGCAACACGGTTTTCCTCAGTATCTACGAGAGTTTCGGGGACAATGAACGCTGGTCGAACCTGCTCTTGCACGATGGCAGGCTGCTGGCACAGGACACCAAGAGCTAGGGCATATTACCAGTGCGGCGGGCGTTCATCACCGCCCAGAACGACCTGCCCGCCGACATTAGCTTCGCGTTCAGCCTCGCGTTCGATCAGCATCTGCACACGGCGGGTCAGCATGGCAATTTCCGTTTCCTGCCGGGCGATTACGTCCGACAGGTCATCAACGGTTCTGGTGAGGTGGGAAATCTGTTCTTCCAATCTTCTCATGGCCTGTTTTTACCGGCAATATCTCGGGCTGGCAACCACGGGGCCGCTTGCCCCCGTGCGGCCCATCCGCTAGACCGCGCCGCAACCACCCGCCGCAAGGAATGCGCCCCATGGCCAAGCAAAAGAAACAACCCCGCCCCAAGGCCGAACCGCCCAAGGGGTTTCGCGACTACTTCGGTGCCGAGGTAACGGAACGCGCCCGGATGCTGGATGCGATTGCCGGGGTGTATCATCGCTATGGGTTCGATGCGCTGGAAAGTTCGGGTGTTGAGACGGTTGAGGCCCTGGGCAAGTTCCTGCCCGATGTGGACCGCCCGAATGAAGGTGTATTTGCCTGGCAGGAAGACGCCGAGGGCGACAAGCCCGGTGACTGGCTGGCTCTGCGCTATGACCTGACCGCGCCGCTTGCCCGGGTCTATGCGCAGCACCGCAACGACCTGCCCACGCCCTATCGCCGGTATGCGATGGGGCCGGTCTGGCGCAACGAGAAACCCGGCCCGGGGCGGTTCCGGCAGTTTTATCAATGCGATGCGGATACTGTGGGCACGGCCTCGATGGCCGCCGACGCCGAGATCTGCGCGATGCTGGCCGACACGCTGGAAGAGGTTGGCATCCCGCGCGGCGACTACATTGTGCGGGTGAATAACCGCAAGGTGCTCAATGGCGTGCTTGAGGCTGCCGGGCTTTCTGGCAATGAGAAGCAAGTCGAGCGCGGCATTGTCCTACGAGCTATCGACAAATATGACCGATTGGGTGAGGAAGGCGTCCGAGATTTGCTGTCGGTTGGGCGGACCGATGAAAGCGGCGACTTTACGACAGGTGCCAATCTGAGCGCTGAACAGGCCGCGCGCATCATGCATTTCGTGCAGGGAGAAAGATGGTCCGATAATTTCGCCGGCTTTGATTATCTGGTGGAAGGGTCGCAGGAAGGCCGTGAAGGTGTGCAGGAACTCAAAACCATCGCAGAGCTGCTGGAGGCACAGGGCTATGGCCCTGACCGGATCGTGATCGATCCCTCAGTGGTGCGGGGGCTTGGCTACTATACCGGGCCGGTGTTCGAAGCCGAGCTGACCTTCGAGATTTTCGATGAAAAGGGCCGTAAGCGGCAGTTCGGTTCGGTCGCCGGGGGCGGGCGTTATGATGATCTGGTCAAGCGTTTCACCGGGCAGGCGGTGCCGGCCACAGGTGTGTCCATCGGGGTGGATCGGCTTCTGGCCGCGCTGCGCGAGAAGGGCCGCATTGGTGGCGGCGCAACGGGGCCTGTTGTGGTCACTGTCATGGATCGCGACCGGATGGCGGATTATCAGGCGATGGTGGGCGAGTTGCGGTCCGCGGGCATCCGCGCCGAGGTCTACCTTGGCAATCCGAAGAATTTCGGCAATCAGCTCAAATATGCGGATCGGCGCCATTCTCCGGTTGCCGTGATCGAGGGTGGCGATGAAAAGGCCAAGGGGATCGTGCAGATCAAGGACCTGATCCTGGGGGCGCAGATTGCCGAGAACGCGACGCTTGAAGAGTGGAAATCCCGCCCGAGCCAGTTTGAAGTACCGCGCGATCAACTGGTCGCCAAGGTGCAGGAAATCCTGGACGGGCAGGGCTGATGCCAGGCAGGGCGGCGATCCGGGCCGAGGCGGCGCGCCTTCGGGGCACGTTCGAAGCGGCGGGTGCGCAGCCCATCGAGGCGGCGATCCTGCAGCCTGCGGAGGTGCTTCTGGATCTCTATGGCGAGGATATCCGCGGCCGTGCCTATGTGACCTCGGACATGCTCCGGGGAGAGCAGATGCTCAGGCCCGATTTCACGGTGCCGGTGGTGCAGATGCATATGCACCACGGCGCGGAGCCTGCGCGTTACACCTATGCGGGAGAGGTTTTTCGCCGTCAGGAAGACGATCCCGACCGGGCCAGCGAATACCTGCAGGTGGGCTACGAGATTTTCGAGCGTGACCGGCCCGCGGCCTCGGATGCGGAAGTGTTTGCCCTTTTCGCAGAGCTGCTTGCGCCCTTGGGATTGCGGGCGGCGACGGGGGATATCGGCATCCTGATGGCCGCGGTGGACGGGTTGCGGACGACCGACAGGCGCAAGCAGGCGCTTCGGCGTCATATCTGGCGGCCACGGCGTTTCCGGGCGCTGATGGACCGGTTTTCGGGCCGCGCGCCCGTGCCGGAGAGCCGGGCGGCGCTGTTGGCTCATGAGGATCCGCTGGGCGATCTGCCGCACCTGATCGGCTTGCGCAGCCGGGCTGAGATTGCGGCGCGGATCGACGCCTTGCGCGAGGATGCGGCAACGCCGCCGGTCGCAAAAGGCGAGGTGGCGCTGATCGAGGCGATCCTTGATGTGCGCGAAACCAGCAATTTCGCTTTGGAGCGTCTGCGCGATATCGCGGTCGATATGCCGGCAATCAGTGACGCGGTGGACCGGTTGGCCGCGCGGATGGCCGAGCTTGACGCACGTGGGGTCGATGTGGAGGCGCTTGATTTCGAGGCGTCCTATGGCCGGACGCAGATGGAGTATTACGACGGGTTCGTGTTTGGCTTCTATGCGCCAACGCGCCCGGATCTGCCACCGGTCGCGACCGGCGGGCGCTATGACGCGCTGACTCGGCATCTGGGCCAGGGGCGCGAGATACCGGCGGTGGGCGGTGTGATCCGTCCCGGCCTGGTGGCCGCGCTTGGGGGGCTGTCATGAGCATCAAGCTGGGTGTGCCGTCCAAGGGGCGGTTGATGGAAAAGACCTTTGCATGGTTCGGTGCGCGCGGCGTGACCCTGGGCCGCGCCGGGTCGGACCGGGAATATGCAGGTTTTGTCGAGGGGATCGACAATGTGGATCTGGTGTTGCTTTCGGCAGGGGAAATTCCGCGGGAGCTGGCGGCGGGGCGCATTCACCTGGGTGTGACGGGTACCGACCTCGTTCGCGAGAAACTGGGCCCGTGGAATGGCGACGTGCGGGAATTGGCGGAACTGGGCTTTGGCCATGCCGACCTGATCCTGGCGGTGCCGTCGGCCTGGGTCGATGTGAATACGCTCGATGACCTTGACGCGGCGGCGGCGGCGTTCCGGCAGGTGCACGGGTTCCGGATGCGGATTGCGACCAAGTATCACCGGCAGGTGCGCGATTTTCTTCGGGAAAATGGCGTGGCGGATTACCAGCTTGTCGATAGCCAAGGGGCAACCGAGGGGACGGTCAAGAACGAGACCGCCGAAGCGATTGCCGATATCACCTCGACCGGTGACACGCTGCGGGCCAACCATTTGAAAATACTCGAAGACGGGTTGATCCTGAAGTCGCAGGCGACGCTGTTTACGTCTTCTGCCGCGGCGCTTGATGCGTCCGATCGGGCGGCGATGCGGGCGTTGGAGCAGAAACTGCATCTGGACTAGGTTGCGCGTCTTCGGTCGGGCTGGCGTGTCCTGTGTCGGTGATCGAGGGAGCGTAACGGCGTGTGGCCTTGCCCAGAGCCGTCGTTGCGGTCTTGAAGCGGATGGTGGCCATGTAGGGGTCGGTTGCCATCGCGAGGCCCGCCGCATTGGGCGCCGTAATCACGCCGCTGCGGATCAGTTTGGCTTGCATTGCCCCCGCTGCGGCCGGCGGCAGAGCCAATTTTTGCGACAACATTTCGACCGAGCACAAGCCGGTGGAGCGCGCCATATGCGCACCGAGGCCGTACATGTAGGGCGTGAAGGCGGGGGCAGGGGCCGCCATGGCCTGTGACGGCAGGCTCGGCAGTGCCGGGGTCAGGCCAATGGCCGCGAGGGAGCGGGTAAATTCACGTCGGTTCATGCAGGGGATATGGGGAAGGTCGGTGAAAATTGCGAGGGGCGCGTCTTGAGGCGGATCAAATCGCCCCGCTCGGGCGCCCGCCAACCCTCCCTGTCCGCCTTCGCGTGGCGATGCGCTGGCGCGCATGGGGTTTGCCTTGTCGGGGCAAATTTGCCAACGTCCTTTTCATGAAGATCAAGACAATCCGGGCGACGCCTGTGAACATCCCCTTTGTAGCGCCGTACCGGTTCAGCTACGGCGCGATTGCCTCTCTGACGAAGACCATCGTCGAGGTGGAGACCGAGGACGGTGTCGTTGGCCTGGGCGAATGTGCCGATGGGGACCGCAGTGCCGATGTGTTGACGCTCGGAGAGCAGCTTCGGGGGCTGGACATCCGGTTGACCGCCGAGGCGGAGCGGCGTGTCGTGCCGGGGATGGCCTATACGCCCTGGGACAACCTGCTGGCCAAGCGGCGCGCCTTTGGCGGTATCGAGATGGCGATGTGGGATGCGCGGGGCAAGACCGAGGATTTGCCGCTTTGGCATCTGTTGGGGGGCAAGGTCCGTGATTTCGTGCCTTTGACGGAGTATTTCGCGTTTCGCCTGCCGGGGCCAGACCATCCTGGCGAGGCCACGCCCGCAGATATTGCGCGGTTTTGTGGTCAGATGATCGAGGAGCATGACGCGCGTATCTTCGAAGGCAAGCTGGCGACCGTCGATCCGGACACTGAGATCGCCATGGTACGCGAGGTGCGGGCGGCCATTGGGCAGCGCGAATTGCGGTTGGATGCGAACGGGGCCTGGACCGTTCCGACGGCGCGGAAGGCCATCCGGCGCTTGCAGGAATACGACGTTAGCTGGATCGAGGAACCGGTTGAAAGTTATGAGGAAATGGCGCAGCTTAGGGAGTGTTCCGGGCTCAGTTTTTCGAGCCACAGGATCGACCTGAGACGGGCGGTTGAATTGGGTGCGCCCGATGCCATCGTCACCAACTTGAACGAGTTGGGCGGGATCGCGAACGCGATGGCCTTCATCCGGGCCTGCGAGGCGTTTAACGTAGGCTTCCGGTTTCATTCGGGCGAAAGCGGGGTCGCCACGGCGGCTTATCTGCATGTTTCGGCTGCGGCGCGCCATGTCACCGATGCGAGCCAGACCTTGCTGCGCTGGTATGCCGACGATGTTATCGAGGGTGGCCCGATGCAGCCTAAGTCTGGTGGTCTTTGGCTGCCGGAAGGGTCGGGGCTTGGTGTGGCGCTTGACCGGGTGGCATTGGCGCGGTGCCATGCGCGTTTCATCGAGGAAGGCGCGTTCCCGGCGGATAAGAAAACGGCACGTTACGGCGGCAGTTTCCAGAAGAGCTGACCCGGCGGGGTCAGAAGCGGAACGTGCCGCGGACCTGCATGGTTGTTGCGTCCACATCCGTGGTCGTGGCGTTGAAGTTGTCGAACTCGTGGTAGATCACCTCGCCGCCGAGGCTGAAGTTCGGGGCGAGTCGGCGCTCGTATCCTGCGCCGACGAAATAGCCATCTTCGTCCCCCAGCGTGTCGGTGTCGGCATTAGCGTAGCCCGCGGTCCCGTAGGCCAGGCCCTGGCCGATCTTGTAGCCGCCGCGAAACTTGATGCGCCAAACCTCTTCGAGATCGGCCGCGGCGCCAAGGTCGATATCGGCCACGTCATAATCCGCGCCGAGGCCAATAACCCAATTGCCCAGATCCCAGTCATACCCCCCGGTGATCCCGCCGATGAGGCCATCGCCGCTGACCCCCGGCAGGGTGCTGTCTGCGGACGCAAATCCGAGCTGGGCGCCGGCATAGGCACCGGACCAGTCCGGGGACTGGGCCACGGCTGTCCCGGACGCAAAAGCGCCGATCAGGAGGGATGCCAGGGCCGTTTTCATTCGCGATGTCCTTTTTACACGACCCGCGAGGGGCCTGAGGGGCGCGGAGAATCACGAGTATAGCATACAACCGTGGATTGGGTTTTCGTAATCAACGGTATCGTTTGCGGGCCAGTGTACCGGTTTGGGATTTCAAACCGCGTGGGTTTGGCCGTTTATGGCCGCGATTTGAGGGAATTATCAGGTGTTTATACAAAAAGACGCCCCCGGAGAAATTTCCGGAGGCGCCTTTGATGCTTATCAAGCTGACTTAGAAGCGGAAGGTACCGCGCAGTTGAACGGTTGTCGCTTCAACATCGGTCGGTGTGGAGTTGAAGTTGTCGAACTCGTGGTAAAGCACTTCGCCACCGAGGCTGAAGTTCTGGGTTACCAGGTGCTCGTAACCGGCACCGATGAAGTAGCCGTCATCGTCGCCCAGGTTATCGGTGTCCGCGTTGGCATAGCCGACGGTCGCATAGGCAAGGCCGTTGCCGATCTTGTAACCGCCACGGGTCTTCAGGCGCCAGACCTGCTCGAGATCAGCGGCAGCGCCAAGGCTGATATCCGCGAAATCCCAGTCTGCGCCAACACCGACGACCCAGTTGCCCAGATCCCAGTCGTAACCGCCAACGATACCGCCGATGAGGCCGTCACCGTCAACGCCGGCGACATTGGTGTCGACATTGGCATAACCGATTTGGCCACCGGCGTAGAACCCGGTCCAGTCGGGGGAGGAGGCGACGGGCGCGGGCGCTGCGAGCACGGGTTCCACGGGAGCGGGTTCGGGGGAGCCGGCAAAAGCCGGCGCAGTGGCCAGGGCCAGAGCGGCGGTGGCAAGTGTTACTTTCTTGAACATGTCAAAGTTCCTTCTTTTTGCACCCCTTGATTTGGGGCGTTTCGCTAGCGGTCCGGGCGGGATTGCCCGGAAACTGTCGCTCGTGACAAAAGGGTATTTGTTGCACCCTTGCAGAGGAAACAAGGGGACGGGGCTACAAGTTCCGTTCACATTTTTTTGTGGGGCATTTTGGGCTGAAAATGGCCGGGGCGGTGGCGGAATCCTGCGGGGCGGTGCGGTTTTTGGGCAACGCATTCAGGCAATCGGGGGCGAGAGGTGGACGCGGGGGCGGTCCAGCCCCATGTGGGCGGATTTTTCTTGAGGCGTGCTCTGTTGATCGCCTCATTCGGGCGCCC
>NZ_JASHJC010000015.1 GCF_030733385.1 Roseovarius sp. MMSF_3359
CATGCGAACTTTGTCGACAACGTGGCCTTCGACGTCTTTGGTGCAGCCTTTGTTGCCGAAGATGGCGATGAAACCGGTATCTGGTGGCGGAACGTGGCGATCAAGACCGAAGGTATCGGATATGGTCACGCCCAAACGAAGTCGGGCGAAGACGTCAACCGCGACGATGTCGGCCGCACCGGCGATGGGTTCTTCTTCAGTGGCCGAATGGTCGAAGCCAGCGAGAATATCGCTGCGAACACGACCCATGGGTTTGTCTGGATGACCCGAACGGCGACGAAGAATCCGGTTGCCGATCACACGGATCAGCCCGGCGCCTTCTATGGCTCCGAGACCGCACGAAGCAACGACCAGGTGCCGATCCAAGGTTTCAGCGACAATGAGGCCTTCGGTACGCAAGTCGGGCTCATCGTTGTCAAGCGTCAGATCCAGCAGAATCACGATGTGCGCACCGTGATGGACGGCTTCGTGAACTGGGAAACGACCGAAGGTGTGCAGTTGACCTATACATCCCACTACACGCTGAAGAATTTCGACCTGATCGGCACAGACAGCGATCAGTTGATTTCCAAGGCGGGAACCGGGTTCGAATTTGGTCCGCACGTGTTTGACCTCGTGCTCAACGGCCTCAGGGTGACGAACTTCGAAACGGGCCTTGATCTGGATCAGCGCGTCAAGAACGCATGGACCGGTGACGATATCGATCACGTTCTGATCGACGTCGATGCCAGCGGCAATGACACCGAAATCGAAGGTTTCAACAAGAACTGGCATACGATCCTGTCGTCTGACGATCTGGTTGAGGGCCGGCTGCAGTTCCAGATGACCGGCGACACCACGATCAGCCTCAACGAAGGTGTAACTTTCGATGGCACCAAGACGGACTCGATTGGCAGCCGGGATCGGCAGTTCGAATCCGATGTTCAGGATATCAGCTTCACCAAGAACATCCTGACGATCCTTCTGGCAGACGGGTATTATGAAACCGAAGATGGTCGGAACATCATGCTGCTCGAAGACCTGATCGCTGATCGCGCAACCGGTGAATTGCTCAAGATCGCGCATGTCATCACCCTCGACATTTCGGATGACCGGTTGCAACGTCTAGGCGTGAGTTCGAACGGGCTGATTGACCTGGACAGTCTCGCACCCGATGCCGAGGACGATCATGTGTCAGTCAACAACGAATCGAGCATCATGATCGACGTGCTGGCCAATGACGCCGACCCCGATGGCGATGTTCTGTCGATCGACGGGTTCACCAATCCGTATAAAGGTGATCTTGTGTTCCAGGACGACGGGACCTTCATCTACACGCCATTTGACGGCTACGAGGGTACCGACACGTTCGATTACTGGACAACGGATGGCAACGGCCACTTCACCCGTGCCACGGTTTCGGTCGACGTGTTCGACATGGTCTGATCTTCCAGGTAGATCTTGAAAGAGAACCAAGCGCCGCCCCGATTGGGGCGGCGTTTTGCATTTTGGGGGCCAAGACTTGGACTGAGCTTCAAAGGACTGCTATCGGACAAGCGCTTATGTATGGGTCAGGCAAATAGTGGCGCAGTTCTAAGGGACTCAAACAGGGCGAGATCAAACAAACCCAGACCAAACCTTGTGAGTTTTCCGGGTGTATTTTGGGTTACGGCAGTCAATCGGGTGCTGAAGCATCTTTCCTAAACAGTTTGAGCGGAGAGCAACGCAATATGTGTGGTAAACCAAGCAGACGACGGAAAGCAGCCTAAACTCAGAGAAGCACAACTACCTCCAATAGAGCTCGTTGGATAAAAGTAAAAATAATACAGAACTAGAACAAATTTTTCACGTTTTTGCCTGAATGTGTAGCTGTACAAACAGCAGGAGATACAACCTTGATTAGGTTTCTTAGTGGCGAGCAGCTTTCATGGTACCCCAATTTGAAGAGAGCCATGCATATTGACAGAGCAACACAGTTCTCAGTGCGTCTTCGCTGGGACGTAACTGTTGATCGAAACGGCGAAGAACACGATGAATATGACTCTCTGGATCCACTCTATGTAATAATAGAAAACTACGAAGGAAAACACGAAGGGTCTTTGAGGTTGCTTCCGACAACGGGAAGAACCATGGTGAACGAGCACTTTCTTGAACTGACAAATGGAGTCAAAATCAGTAGTCCTCACATCTGGGAATGCACAAGATTTTGTATTTCACCAACCGCGGATCGACGAACAGCAGCACGGTTGCTAGCGTCTGGAGCTTTTCTGATGAAGGAATGCTGTATCGATCATTTTGTTGGTGTTTTTGACGACAAGATGGAGCGGGTTTATCGCGCACTTGGAAGCTCGCCCACTGTATTGGGGAGGCGTCAAACAAAAAATGGAAAAATCGGAGTCGGGTTATGGGAATTTAACGAGCCCGAGTATCAGAAAATGCTACAAAGCGCAAAAGTGAGTGAGCCCGAACTGGCCTTTAGTTTCGAGAACAACGGTCTCGTGACGCATAACGTCGCTTTACCAGATACACAACCTCCTGCCGTTGCCAGACTTTAACAAGTAGCGATCGCCTTGACCTCGCTTCTTGATGTAGAAGGTTCCGGAATAGAATCCGTCGGGGATTCTTTCTGCATGTAGTTAATCGCTCAAAGTCAAGGCGGCGTTCAAGAGTTCGCGCTGTTAAGCTATGACTTGGCTGAGTCCGTACCTGCGGCAAACCTACGCCGTTGGCATCCCGGCTTCCTGTTCATTGATCAATCCGATGATCTGCGCTTCCGTGAAACGGCTCTTTCGCATCTGTTTGCTCCTTCATCAGGTTGAGCAAACTCTACATCAGAACGGGGGAAGTTTAGGGGGCAGGTCAAAGCCTTTGAACTCCCTTCGACTAATTGGCAATTTGATTGGTGCCAGGCCAGCGCGGCTGACATGGGGTCGGCTGGGGTTGCAAATAGCGCGCCATGCCCCAATCATACGAAGAGCATGGCGCAGATCGGGCGCAAATGCTCGTTCCGGCATTCCTCGCGAATGCGCCAACTGACTCTCGACGAATGCACTCTTCATTCACTTTTCCAGCGCTAAACAATCTGATCCGACGCTTTTGTGGCGACACCATCTCAAAATGTCATAAAAAACGAAATCGGATACGTTATCGCCAACAACACTTTCTAACTCTGTTGCGAAAACCCTGGGCCTTCGCACCCTCGGTACTTACTTTGACAATCAAATCCGGCCTCATCGTGCCCTCAACATGCTCCCGCCGGTTCCTGAAACCTTATTAGAGAAACCCCAAATTAGTGGTATTGAAACTGGGGGCTAGACAATGTCAAAAAAACCACTTTACACGAAATTCTCCTTACTCTGAAATTCATCAATTGTCTTATACGGCAACTCTAAAGCGTCCAGCGCATCCTTTTCCTTCTCGTATAGCTCAACGCTAATCCCATCATCGAGCTCTGCAAGTTGCTGATACATATGCCCTAAGCCGAATATGAAATCATTTGGACAATAAACCACTGTTCTAGTATTCACATTAGCCTGAGGGGATTGAGAATTAACACTTCTTAGCAGAAACCTCATTTCGTGAAAATCCAGATCGAAATCTAACATACCAGATGTGTCGATCAATTCAGGCCGACCAGGGCGGTAGTGACCACACCCAATGTATGCATGAAAGACCTCAAGGTACTCCGGTACAGTAATCTGGCCGAGCCATTTAGCGTAAAGCAAATCTCGTTCGAGGCATATCTTGAAGGAAATTGGCATGAAAATCTCAGTTTTGGCAGGCAGACACAAATTCTTTCTGGATGTGCTACCAAACTATACCCGACGAGCGATTTAATCAGCAAGAAGAATACTTTGCGAGGTTTTTCCGTTTTCGGATGGCTTACGGCAATTCGGTTCGGTCTGTAGCACGTATCGATGTCAGTCACAGTATAATCTATGTTGCGCTTTGTGCATACATTGAGAGGCATTCGTTTTCCGTCGTCATAGATTTTGGGCCGAGAACTCATTGGATTGAAAGAGGCTCTGGCTGATCTGGCTTGATTGGCCTTGCAAAGCGTTTTCGGTTATCGCCCTCTGGCACCGGAAACCATCATCCCGACGGAACACAGGCCGATCATGCACTAACAATCACATTGGCCCCCTCAGATGGGGCCACTCTGTTTTGTATTGTTCTTGCCTCTGGAAAAGGAACTGGACCTGTCACGCTTTTGTGCCGCCCCAAGTGCTCGTTTAAGCCACTTTCCGTTCAAAGGCGACCGGGCTTTTCCAGCCCAGTGCTGAGCGCCGTCGGCACGGATTGTAGAAGCCGTAGATGCATTGACCGAACTCCAAACATCTCTATCAGGACATCTTACTGATCCAGGTAGATTTGGGATACCCTTTGCGACTTCCTTACAGAAGGAAACTCATTGCCCAAGTCTTTCGCCAAAGCCAATCTCGCTTTTGCTATGAGGTTTTCTGCCTCCGCAAGTTCGTAATTGTCTGCGAATTCTTCGAGGTCATTCAACAACACAAGCGCGTCTTTGTAACTCGTCATACTCTAGCATCCCTTGGAGTTTTGGTCTGTGACGTCCACCACAGACACAGCTTTAGGGACAATTGTTAACAAAACCTGAACGCGCACTTTAACAACATTGAAAAGGGTGAGCCTGTCAGAGTATTCGTTGCGCGCGTTTGCGCGTGGCGCGCTTGATGTCCTTGACGATCTTCTCGCCAGGGCTCTTCGTTGTCTTTCTCATCGTCCACTCCTGAGTGGCTACGATGAGCAACAAACCCTCTCTTAGCAAATCGCCCTATTTGGACCCATAAGCGCTGACGTCAGACAGTTCTTACCAGCAGTTGTAGAGTATCCAAAATTCACTCCTAATTTTCCTAATTCTCTAATGAGCGACGGAATTACATTCTTAATGAAGTGCTAATGATTTCTTAACACGACCCCCAAACCGGATTAACTAGGCGTTATCCCGCCTAAACCAAGCAAGCCGTTGGCTGCCTTGTCGGACTTTTGAGTTGCTGGCTAAAGTCCCATGAAACGGAATTGTCAGCCTCTGGAAAAACCAGGATGTTTCAGTCCTCTTAGTGAACTATTAACCTTAAGTGACCTATTGCTAGCCCTTTAGGCAAGTCTGGCGAGGCGTCATGGAAAAATATGAACTTCTTATTAGAACAATGCATGCAGCAGGGACTGCTCGTGACAAAGGATTGGAGAACATCGCAGAAGCACTTGATATTTGGGTCAAAAGGATATCGGCAATGATCGACGAAGAGATACGATCAAACCACAAAACTTCCCGCGACGGTGTGGCAAGAAGGCTTCCCCGTCGTCTAAGTAAAAGAAAGTGCTAGTTTGCACGTCTTCTGCGGTTCCGAGAACTCTACTTCCAAGTTTGATTTTTGCCTCGTTTTCGCCCACATGCAGGTCAAGTTTTCTCATCGCACCAAATGCACTTAGAAAGCAGCTCACTGGGCCATGGTTCCTGACCGGAACCATTGGGCGCAGGCACAGGGGGTGAATAAAACTGATTGGGACGCCCTTACCTCAGCATGCAGCTTTCTGCTCCTAACGCTAGCTCACTGCTAATTTGACCGCTCGCACCGGAACGTCAGCCTTAGCGCAAACGACCTTTTCATCTGTTGAGGTTTCAAGCCAGACCATCACGTAAAAACGAGAGAGGATCAAACGAAAAACCATCTAAACGGGACGCCTGCTTCACCGAAAATCCGCCGCAGATGACATGAACCAGATAAGCCAGACCCTCTCTTAACTCACGCCGCCATCTTACCCAAAACCACCGGCGACGGACTAGCTCTAGAACTGCCTACTCAAATTCTTGCAGAGTTTCGGGACAATCAAGTGAAACTTCGTTCCAGCATTCAAGCTCTACAGGTCTGAAAGCCGAATTGCTGCTGCGCTGGTTCAAATGTAAAATTCGGGCATTCTTAGATTTGGACCTAATCGAAAACCATCGTTTGAATAGTTGCCACTTAGTAAAGCCGTAATACCTCCCCGGCTACTCGAGAGGTCTCGCATCCTTAATGTAACCATGGCAAAATATATGACGCGGGGTCACTGCAATTCCCCTATAGATTGTGCTCAAGATCAGCTAGTTGGTACGGGAGATTTCGTGGGGAGCAATTCTGATGACCGATCACAAATGGATGATTGATGTACTGGAAGACCTGGAGACGTATGCTGCAAACAATGAGTTAGATTCATTAAAGTGCTTGTTAGGCGAGGCGCGTTTAAAAGCCGAAATCGAATTCAGAGTGTTCAACAGCACGAAAAGACAAGTGCGAAGCTCTTCAACTGCTGCAAAGCTAAATTGAGGCTCAGATCGTGAATTGAAAGCGTATCAGGAACGCCTATCGAGCGGATCTATCTGTGCCAGGACCTCGCGGCCCAATAGGGTGACTATTACTTTTGGACCGCCTTTCATCCCTTCAATTAGTCGAAGCGACAACAAAGAGCGGAAAGCGTCGGTGAACTCTTCAGGAGCGATCACGTTCTCACGTCCTAAGAACGTAAGAAGGTACACTTCGTCACCTGTCAGGCCTTTTGCAATGATATCTGCTGCTCTCTGAGTACTCACGTGCAAATTCTTCGTCGAGAACCTGTTGGCGTAAATACGTGTGATTACCTAGGCTCGGTACGCAAGTGCGCCTAGCGCTCTTAAGCGCGGTTCCTTACATCAGATGACCGCCTTGAGTCGGAGGTCGACAAGATCAGTTGTCAAAACAAGCTAGCTATTAACAGCGCAAAACTTCGAAGCAGCATAGCGACGGACATTATTACAGCACTCAAAACCGCTAACCTCGGCTAGCTTTTCAAGAGTGGAAGGTTTGCGATAGTCGTTTGTAGGAAACAAAGTTAACCCTCGTTAGCGATTTCAAGGAAGTTCCGGCCGGCTTAACAAAATTTGAGCGGGATAACGCCGAGTTTATCTATCGTGGTTCTAGGTCAACGGTTCATTAGCATTCTATTAATAATGTTGACTCATTAAAGTTAAAGAAATTGCAAAAGCAGGAGTAAAACATGGACACGAATGAGCTGCTCGTACGAACCATGAATGCCGCCAAAGAGGCCCGCGAAAGAGGTTTTGACAATACTGCCAGTGCTCTTGATGAAATAGTGGAAAGCTTGCTGGAATTATTGAATTCAAGAACCCAATCAGTGGGTGAAAAGCGAGCAAACATCGGTCTGGGCTTCCTCCATCTTCACTAAGAGCGGTTTTGGATGTTCTCTATCGCGAAGCGGAAATTTATCTCCTGTTAATCATAATCCCCAAGGTTGTGTTGTGCGGTGGGAATCACTCATGAACACGCCTTAGGGATGCAAAAGAATGACGAACTACAAAGATGCACTTGTTCTGATGAACGACCTCGAAGAATTCGCCGAAACTCACAGATTCCCCGAAGCCGAAAACCTGATTGCAAAGGCCAGGATGGCTTTGGAGAAAGACATAGGCGGCATGTTCCCTCCTGTTCGAAAATCACCTAGGACATCGCGGATTTATTTAATCCAGTAAAGCAAAGAAAGCATTCCAGCCGAAACCTGTTACTCCTTCGACATCTTCCGAGCCATTACTTCCGCCGCTTCGCGCAGTGGATCATCTGCCAGATGGGCATATCGTTGCGTGGTTGATGGGTTTGTATGTCCGAGCAGTCGACCGACAATGGGAAGACTCAATCCGCTTGAGACCAAATGAGACGCATGAGTGTGGCGGTTGTCATGAATACGGTAGTCCGCAAGCTCTGCTGTTTTTGTAACCGAGCGCCAAAACGCCTTCAGGTCTCTGTAGGGCTGATCTGGAGAACGTCCAGGAAATAGAAATCTGCTGTACGAGAACGACTCTGCGTGCATCCTTGTGAGCAACTCAATTGAAGCACGTGACAATGGCAGATGTTCGGTGCGCTTCTGCTTTGTGTGATGCGACGGTTTTATCCAGACTCCACGATCGAGAGCAAAATCTTCCCAAGTGGAAGATAGAACTTCTCCGATCCGCGCCCCTGTCAGCAACTGCAATCGAATCGCATTTGCAGCAATCTGGTTTGGGTGATCTGACAAGGCCTTCATCAGCCTGTTCAGTTCGTCATCGGACAGCCAACGTTGACGCTTTTCTTCTGCAAATTTCTCCACTCCCCGGGCCGGGTTGTCTTTGCGCATACCCCATCGAATCGAGAGCTCAAATGTTTTGGACAGTAAAGCCAGCGTTCGGTTAGCCTGGTATGGAGTTTGAGCCATTCTGTTGTGCAATCGCTGAACATCTTTGTAGGTAACCTCGAAAACACGGAGGTGCCCCAAATGCGGAATGACATAACGATCCAACATTGAGCGATCGTTTCGAACGCTCGCAGGACGCTTCTTAGGAACGGCATGTTCTGCCAAGTACTGCTCCGCTAGGTCCGCTACAGACGGAGACTGGCGAAGGAACTGAGCATCCGCAACCGGGTCACCGCCTCGCACAACATCAGCAAGCATTCCGCGCGCAATTTCCCGAGCATCGTTGAGCGACATGGTTGGTCCATATTGACCAATCGTCTTGCGCTTAGATCGTCCAGTCTGTCGATTGCGGTACTGCACGACGAAGCTTTTCACTCCGGTTGATTTAACCCGCAACCCAAATCTCGGCAAACCCCGATCCCAATAGATCACATCTCGGTTTCCGGGCTGAGTTCGATCTATTCTGGTTTTCGTGAGCTGCGTTTTGGGCATGATCAAATTATGCATCTATCGACTAGGTAAGCAATAAGTAAGCAAATTTTGGAGAGCTTACACGAAATTTATCGAAGCAAAAGAAGCATCAAACAATTAAATTATATATTATATAAGAAGAAAATAGAGGTACGCTGCAGTACAAAGAAGTAACACTGTAAGACTTCTAATCAGCAGGCTGAGGGTTCGAGTCCTTCCGGGATCGCCAACAAATACAACGCTTTGCCTAGTCGGAATGCGCGTCAATATCCTTGGCTTGTTGATAGTTTCCGGATCGCAAGCGGAAGGTGTCTTCGATGATCGAGGCGAGAGCGGCAACGCTGACGAGGAAGCCCGAGATCGGCACGATCGCGATAGCGTATTTCTTGGGCATGTAGTTCGGCTTGAAGACAAGACCGCCATCCTCCCACGCGAAGTACCACATCTCCCAGTATTTGCCGCCCATGGTGGCCACTGCCTCCAGGCCATAGACAATCATCACGATGCCGAGGCCGAAAATGACCAGCGACCAGAATTGCTGGATCGCAAAAGCAGCCTTCAGTGGCAGCCAGGAATAGATCAGGTCAAGCGCGATGTGATCGCGGTCGCGCACCGTCAGGGCAAGGGCGAAGAAGACCAGCCAGATATTGCTCAGCACGGTCAGGAGGTCGCCCCAAACCGGCGGATTCTCAAAGACGTAACGCATCACAACCGAATAGACCGTGAAGGCCACCATCAGCAGGAGCAGCACGGCGCAGAACGCAGTCAGGGTGCGCTTGACCATGCGGTCGATGAAGATGACAGCGCCGCGCATCAGTTCGAAAACCCGAAGGCGCGCGGCAGGAACATGGTGATGTCCGGCACCACGATCAGAACGAAAAGCAGGGCAAAGAGGGCCAGCAGATAGGGCAGCATGGCAAGGGCGACCTTTTCAAGCCGCACCTCGGCAATCGCCCCGGCGGTAAAGAAGGCGACGCCCACCGGCGGGGTGACCGACCCGATCAGGAAGCCCACGACCACGACAAGGGCTGCCTGCACATCCGGGTATCCGGCCTTGACCATCACGTCCACGAGGACCGGCCCGACAACGATGATGTTTGCAGCGGAGTCCATCACCATGCCGAGCAGGCAGATGAAAAGGACAAGCACGAGGGCGAAAACAAGCGGGCTGTAGGTATAGCTGAGCAACCAGGTCTCGAGTTGGCTGATCGCCCCGAGCGAGGTCAAAAGCCAGCTAAACGGCCCCGACGCCGCGATGATGATGAACACCATGGCCGAGTTGCGGAAGGCCCGCACAAAGGCGCTTTTGCAGTTGGTCCAGGTGATCGTGCGGTAGATGAAAAGCCCCACGAAAAGCGCGATGGTGGCAGTGAGCGCGCCCGCCTCGACAACGCCCGCGATGCCAAAGACCACGGAACCGACCAGCACGATGGGAATGAGGAGCGCGAAGGAGGATTTATAGCCGACAATGGCGATGGCCTTGAGGCTGAACGGTTCCTCGCTGCGTTCGAAATTGTTCCGCCGCGCGATGATATAGTTGATGATCATGAGCAGCACGCCGATCATGATCCCCGGCACGATGCCACCGGCGAAGAGCGCCCCGACCGAAATGCCCCCGGCATTAGCCAGCACGATCATCATGATCGAGGGTGGTATGATGCCGCCGATAGTCGAGCTTACGGCAGTGATCGCCGCCGCGAAGGCCGCGGGGTATCCTGACCGTTTCATCGCCGGAACCAGAAGCGAGCCAACCGTTGCCGTATCGGCCACGACCGAGCCGTTCATGCCCGCGAAGAACATGCTGACCAGGACATTGGCCTGCGCCATGGAACCCCGCATCCGCCCGATCAGGCGCTGGCTCAACTCGACGAGGCGGTCGGTGATGGTGGCACTGGTCATCAATTCGCCGGTGAGCATGAAGAAGGGGATCGCCGTCAGGGGAACCGAGTCGATCGCGCTGAACATCTGGCTCGGGATCAGGATCATCGGCGCGGCATCGGTTATCAGGATATAGGCCACCGGGATCAGGATCATGGTGAACCCGACCGGTGCGCCCAGCATGATCAGCACCACCAGAATGACCAGAAGCAAAACGCTTTCCATAAGGGGTTCGTCCTATTCGTCTTTCAGGCGGGCCGCTTCGTTTCCGATATGGCAGGTGGCGCAGCAGGACCCCGCGCCACCTCTGTTAAATTCAAGAATATCGCCAGGCTTCAGAGCGCGCCAGCTTCCTCAAGCTGCGCGATGAAACCGGTCATGCCCTGTTCCTCAAGCACGCGGCGGGCGGTGTCGGGATCATAGGTGCCTTTGGCGTTCAACCAGGCATCAATTGCCCCTGCGCGCCACTGCACCAGCTCTTCCTCGGTCGGCACATACCATTCCTCGATCTCGGCCTTGATCGCGGTTTCGCCGGCCTCGACCCAGGCGCGGTCAAGTTCCTGAACCTTTTGGCCGAATGCCTGCGCGGCGGTGTGCAGCCATTCCTTCTCCTGATCGGTCAGGGCGTCATATTGGCGCTTGTCCATCGAAAGCTGATTGCCGGACCACGATCCGCCGATTTCGGTGAAGTACTTCGCCACCTCGTGCAGCTTGGCGACATGCTGCCAGGGCGTGGCCACGTACTGGCCCGACACGACACCTGTTTGCAGCCCCTGGTAAAGCTGCGACCAGTCATAGGGCACTGGGACCGCGCCCCAGTTCTTGACCAGCGTGTATTCAATCGGGCTCTTGGTCACGCGCCATTTGATGCCCTCCATGTCCGACGGCACATGCACGGGGCCATGGGCGTTGCCCAGTTGACGGAAACCGCCGCTGGAATAGACGGTCAGGCAGACATGTCCGGCCTCTTCCGCGGCAATGTCACACTGTTTCTTGGCCAGCCATTCCGACGAGATGCGGTCCGCATCCTCGATACTCTTGAAGATGTAAGGCAGGTCGAAAATGGCGAGGGACGTGCCGAAATTGCCGAAATTTGCGGTCGAACTGGTCCAGAGCGCGATCAGGCCCTGATTGGCCTGCTCGCCACAAGATTGCTCGCTGCAGAGCGACTTGCGGTAATGCGGCTCGATCGTGAGTTGACCGCCCGACACTTCCTCAAGGGTCGGGATCAGGGCCTGGTCAATGGCATCGCCGATCGGCATGCCCAGAAAGCCTACCGTCCCGAGTTTGAGCACCTTTTCGGCCGCGGCGGGGTGCGCGAAAAGCGCCGTCGCCGATGCGATACAAAGAGCCGTGCATATGGATTTCATCCTCATTGATCTCATCTCCCGTTTATTATGTTTTGCTTGGCATCATCTTTCACCGCGCCCTGTGCCGATGAAAGTGACAGATGACTCGAAAGAAGGGGACAGATAGGGTTGCATCTGACACCCCGTACCGGAACGCGGTAGGCTGGCAAGGAGATGAGCCGTGCCCCGAGGAGGCTTCTGTTGAGTTCGACCACGCCGCGATTCCTGGCACTGCCCGAAAGCTCCAACCTCAGCTTGCGCGATCAGATCTGTGAAGTGGTGAGCGCCGCGATCATGTCCCAATCGCTCGCCTATGACCGGCCGCTGCCATCGTGCCGGGACTTGGCAGAACAGTTCGGCGTGTCGCGCAACACGGTCTTTGCGGCCTATAACCGGCTGATAGATCTTGATTTTCTGGTCTCACGCGACCGGTCCGGCTATTTCGTCAACCCGCAGATGGCGCAGGTGCAGAAACCGCCGAAGGACAAAGATCTGGCAGCCCGAGACGCGATCCCCTGCCCCGTCAGTTTTCCGCAAAATGACCTGATGCCCGTGGTCAATCCGCTGGACTGGAACGCCTATCCCTATCCCTTCATCTATAATCAGATCGACCCTGACCTCTTTCCCGTCGACGGTTGGCGCGAATGCACCCGGCAGGCGCTCGGACGCAAGAAAATGCCCGCCTGGGCTAGCGACTCCGTCGAGAGCGATAGCCCGCACCTCGTGCAGCAACTGCGCCAACGGCTGCTGAACACCCGCGGCATTTATGCCGAAGACGACGAAATCCTGATAACGTTGGGGTCGCAAAACGCGCTCTTTATCCTTGGTACGATCTTTGCCCCGTCCCGAAGGCCCATCGCGCTTGAAGACCCCGGTTTTTTCGGCGCCCGCAACGCCTTTCGCATGGCCGGGTCCGAGCTGGTCGGTGTACCGATTGACGACAATGGCATCATCCCCTCGGCGATCCCGACCGCGTGCCAGCTGGTTTTCACAACGCCCAGCCATCAATTTCCGACCATGGTGACCATGAGCCCGCAACGCCGGGAGGAGTTGCTCGAGACCGCTGTGAAAAACGATTTCCTGATCATCGAGGACGATTACGAGGCCGAGATGAACTACGTCGCCAAATCGTCGCCGTCGATGATGTCGATGGATCGGACCGGTCGTGTGATCTATGTCGGCAGCCTGTCAAAGACCGTATCGCCAGGTATTCGCCTGGGCTTCATCGTCGCGCATCGCGACATCATCCGCGAGGCGCGCATCGCCAGGGGTGTGATGATGCGCCACCCGCCGACCATCGTACAGGAAATCGTCGCACTTTTCTTTCAACTCGGACATTACGACGCGCATCTGCGCAACATCGAGCGGCGGTATCAGAAACGCTGGCATGCCATGGACGAGGCGCTGTCGAAACATCTGGGAATGCTGCAACGCACCCGGTCGGTGGGGGGCACGTCATTCTGGCTGACCGGTCCGGAGGGTTTCGATGCATCGGACCTGAAGGAGAAGTTGAGGCCCAAGGGGGTGCTGATTGATCGGGGGCAGGATTATTACCTGAACTATAATGACAAACGCAGTTTCCGGCTCGGCTTCGCCTATGTCCCCGTCTCCAAACTTGAAAAAGGGGTCAAGGTGATCGCCGAAGAAGTTCGTTCATTGCTGTAGGTTGCAACTTCGCGGACGAACCGGACATCCAATAACGAGCCGCGCGATGGCCAGACCGCGGGGTGGCGATCAACCGTTTTCAGATGCACTTTATCTTTGCCAAGTCCGAAAGACCCCAATTCGGTGCGCAACCCCTCCAAATCGCCAGCCCGTGCGGACGGTCTGGCGATCGCGCGGCGGCCTCCGGCCTTGATTCCGTGCGGGGTTTGAATTCGAACGTCCGCTTTGGGCTCAAAGCGGTCATCTGACGCAAATAGTTGGTCAATTTCGCACTAAATGGCGGCTAAGCGGACAAAGCAGTCTTTCGGCCATCAATGAAACAGAGGGCATCGCCCGACTGCGGGTGGGCGCACCCAGGTGGTTCATCGCACTTTATGGTGACGTATACCTCCCACAATCGTTCGGATTGAAACGGCGACGAAGCGCCCGCCCATGGGGCGGTCGGGCGCTGCCCGGCGGTGCTGCGCACCTCGATTCCGAGCTGGAGCAATGTCCGCTTTGAGCTCGAAGCGAACTTAGACCGTTCTGCGAACAAATTTGAACCTATAGTGGACATAGCCGTCACTCTTAAATTGAAAATATGCCGAGCATTGACGACGCGCGCGGTGGCGATCCGACGTTTGTAGCCGGCTCTTTATCCCTGCCGCACCGAAAACCATCAAAGTATTGCAAAGACCTAACCCAATCGCCGCCGCGTGGAGGCGCGTCGTCGATGCGCGGCGGGCTTCGCCCTTGATTCCGCGCCTGGTTCAAACTCGAACGTCCGCATTGGGGCTGATTCAGGCATCCATAGGCCAGTTCAATTTCCATCTGTCCTTTCGAAATGCCACGCCTGTCTCTCGTGATCCCGTCTTAATTGCAGTTATCTGAACGCCGAGACAACCCGCACCGCGACGTCCAGCATCAAACTCAGGGAACCGGCCATTTGAAGGACCGTATCGACACCAACCCGAATGTGACGCCGTTCAGTGTCCACATCACCGATGACGAGCTGGACCGGATCCTGAGCCGGGTCGCCGACTATCCCTGGCACGAGATGCCCGATGATGGTGGTTGGGACTACGGGACCAACATGGCCTATATGAAAGAACTTTGCGCCTACTGGGTCGATGGCTTTGACTGGCGCGCGCAGGAAGCCCGGATAAATGCGTTCTCGCATTTCAAGGCGCCTGTGCAGGGCATTGACATGCACTTCATCCATGAAGAAGGCAGCGGCCCAAACCCGATGCCGCTGATGATCAGCCACGGTTGGCCCGGGTCGGTTGCCGAGTTTTTTGACCTCATCGAACCCCTGGCCCATCCCGAACGCTTTGGCGGCGACGCAAATGACGCCTTCACGGTCATCGCCCCCTCCCTGCCCGGTTTCGGATTTTCCGGGCGGCCGCCGCGCCCCTATGGGCCGCGAAAAATGGCGTCGGTCATTAACTCCCTGATGACCGACGCCCTGGGCTTTAACGGCTACCTGGCGCAGGGCGGGGATTGGGGCGGCGCGATCTGCTCATGGCTGGGTTTCGATCACGCCCCTCACTGCGCGGCCATCCACATCAATGTGCTGACCATGCGCCACCCGGACGGCCCGCAGACACCCGATGAGGTGGCCTGGGCGGCCCAATTCGACCGCGATCAGATCATGCAGAACGGCTATCGCACGCAGCAGGCAACCCGCCCCCAGACCTTGAGCTATGCGATGATGGACAGCCCCGTCGGCATCGCCGCCTGGCTGATCGAGAAGTTCCATGATTGGTCGGATGTCCCGGTGGGCGGCATCGAAGAGGCGCATTCCAAGGATGATCTTCTGACCAACATCATGATCTACATTACCACGCGGACCTTCAACACCGCCTCGTGGATCTACTATGGCCGCCGCGAGGAAGGCGGGCGCATCCTGTCGCCCGAGGGCCGCCGCGTCGAAGTGCCGACCGGTTGCGCGGTCTTTCCGGCAGAAATGCTGAACTGGCCGCCGCGGAGTTACGCGGAGCGGATCTACAACGTCCAGCAGTGGACGGAGATGCCGCGGGGCGGCCATTTCGCGGCGATGGAAGAACCCGAGATGCTGCTTGACGACATCCGCCGCTTTGCCCGAATGCTGCGGTCCTGATCTCCGAAAACGAATGGCCGGATGGCTTCACCGGCGACCAACTCCGGCGCTGGCATGCCTATGCCGGCATCGGTTCCGCGCCGAAGTTTTGCGCATGGGCCGAGACGAGACAGTCCAGAAAGGTCTTCAGGCGCCGGCCGGAAGAGGCGCTTTTACGCACGATCGCCGACATGGTGGGCGCGTAATTGGCGACGTCATTCGTCAACTCCCGGATCAATCCCTTTTCGACGAAGGGCCATGCCGTATGTGTCGGCAGGAACCCCAGGTAGCGGCCTGAAAGAATGAGCAGGGTCAGTGCCTCTTCGTTTTGCACGAAGGCACTTTTGCGCAGGCGCAGCTTCTGGTGGACCGCCATGTTCGGGGAATTGAAACTCAACCCGACGTAGTTGAACTGCCGAAGCTCACGCAGATCATGGGGGTCGGCTGCGTTTTCGAAAAGCTCATGCTCTCGACCGCAATAAAGCCGCATGTCCTCCTTGTAGAGATCGCTGTAGGACAACATCGGCGACTTGCGGTGCAGCGGCACGATCCCGAGGTTGAATTTGCCGTTGATAACCCCCTCTTCGATGACGTTGGGCGGCTCCATCGAAATATCCAGCGTGACACCCGGTGCGGTATCATGAAAAAGGCGAACGGCTTCGAAAACACGGGCCTCGGGGTTGGTCGATGAATGGTCCAGGCAGGCGATCCTGAGCTTCCCGGTCAGGTCGGAATGCGCCTCGTCCAGCTTCTCCTGGAACTGATCCAGTGAAAAGAAAAGCTCGTCCGCTGCATTGAGGACATGTTCGCCATCCGATGTCAGCGAAAACCCGGCGGGACCGCGGTGACAGAGCTTCAGTCCGATTCGCGTTTCAAGGTCGGAGATATGCTTGCTGATCGTCGAGCGACCGATGTTCAATTCGAATTCAGCGGCCGTAAATCCACCACAGGCCACCACCGTCTTGAAGATATCCAGCAGCCTTATATCAACGTCGGACACGCGGTTTATCGCGGTTTTCTTCGCCATCAAATGTTTCCAATTTGTCAAACCTTACGTCGATAACTTTGTATTACCTGCACGTATTTTGCAATCTATAACCCGCCCATTGGCACATGGGGCTATGACATAGAAAACTTTGCCCTATGCTTGACCGACATGTCTGACAACGGGAGAAAACCTCATGACATATTTGAAGTCGTTCACAACCCTTGCGGCAGCTGCGTCACTCGCAGCGCTGTCATTTGCCGCTCCGGCAATGGCGAAAAATTTCAAGATCGCGGTCGGCGACAGTGGTGGATCGAGCCAGGAAGCGACCGGTCTGGGCTTCGTCAAAGCCCTTGAAGAGTTGTCGGGCGGCAAGCACACCGCGACGCTCTTTTTGAACGGCCAGTTGGGCTCGGAGCAGGATACCGTCAACGACGCGGCCATCGGCACGCTGGACATGTCGCTGCTGGCGATCAACAACATCACACCATTCTCGCCGACGGTTGGCGTTTTCACCCTGCCTTACGTGATCCTGAGCCTTGAAGACGCGGAAACGCTGACCCAGGGCCCCATCGGTCAGGAGCTGACCGAGAACACCATCAACGACGCGGGCGTTCGCATCATCGCCTGGACCTATACCGGTTTCCGCCGTCTGACCAACTCCAAGAAGCCCGTCACGTCGGTTGCCGATCTTGAAGGTCTCGTGATCCGCGTTCCCAAGAACGAGATCATGATCGACACCTACAAGGCCTGGGGCATCAGCCCGACACCGATGGCCTGGTCCGAGACCTTTGCCGGTCTGCAAACCAAGGTTGTGGACGGTCAGGACAACCCCTACACCACGATCAACGCGATGAAGTTCTACGAGGTGCAGAAATACGTCACCAACATCCGTTACATCTTCTCGATTGAGCCGCTGATCATCTCGGAGCAGGTGTTCCAGGAGCTGTCGGAAGAGGATCAGAACATCGTGCTTGAAGCCGGTAAGGCCGCAACCCAGGCATCGGCCCAGTTCCTGCGCGACAAGGAAGCCGAGATCAAGCAGATCCTGCTCGACAAAGGCATGGAGATCATGGACCCCGAGAACAACGAACAGGAGTTCATCGACCTGGCAACCGCAGCCGTCTGGCCGAAATTCTATGACAGCATTGGCGGCGTTGAAAAGCTGAACGAAGTGCTGGCGGCCATCGGTCGCGACCCAGTCTCGGAATAATCAAAAATAACGAAAGGCGCCCCCCGGGGCGCCTTTTGCAAAAATAGGCTTCTGCATAAGACAGAGAGGGGCAAATGACAAAATTCTGGGGAATACTCAACAACATAGAAAGCTACATATGCCGCACGTTACTTGCGGTATTTGTGTGCCTGCTTTTCCTGCAGGTGGTCGTGCGGACACTCTTCAACTTCTCGTTTTCCTGGGTCGAAGAGGCGTCTGTCTACATGTTCGTCTGGTTCGTGTTCTTCGGGGCGAGCTATGCCGCCAAGATGGGTGCGCATAACCGGGTGACGTTCCAGTTCAAGTTCCTGCCGCCCCGGGCGATCAAGTTCATCGAGGCGTTTGCCGATCTCTTCTGGGTGTTCTTCAACGTCTACTTCGTCTACCTGGCGATCGACTTCATCTTCAACAAGATGAACCGGTTCCAGTCTTCGCAGACAATGGGCTTCCACCTGAGCTGGGTCTATATCGTCCTGCCGATTGCCTTCACGCTGATGACCATTCGCGTGCTTCAGGTGAACTACAGGAAGATCATCCTCGACGAAGACATGCGCGACCCGGACGCGATCGACCTGGATGAAGTCCGGGCCGAGACCGAGGCGGCAGAAGCCATCCACCAGGAAGAAATCAGAGCCGAAATTGAAACGGCCACCAAAGACGAGCAGGGGGACAAGTAATGGAATCCGAAATCATTCTCATCCTGTTCGGCGGCTTCCTTCTGCTGCTGTTCATCGGGGCGCCGATCACGGTGGCCCTGGGCGTCTCGACGCTGATCTCGTTCATCTATCTGGACGAAAACCCGATCAAATTCGTGCAGATCGCCTTCACCTCCGTGGGCTCCTTCCCGCTGATGGCCCTGCCCGCCTTCATCCTTGCGGGGGCCTTGATGGAGGCCTCGGGGCTTTCCCGAAGGCTTATCAACGTCGCCGAAAGTTTTGCCGGTCCGTTTACCGGCGGGATGTCGGCGGCGACGGTCTTTGCCTGTCTGTTCTTTGGCGCGATCTCGGGCTCCGGCCCGGCCACGACGGCTGCCGTCGGCATGCTGATGATCCCGGCGATGATCGACCGCGGCTATAGCCGTAACTTCTCCTCGGCCATCACAGCCTCCTCGGGCGGGCTGGGCATCGTCATTCCGCCCTCGATCCCGCTCATCATCTTCGGCATCGCCGCCCTTGGCATGCCGCCCCCCCCGGAGGCCGTGGAACAGCATGGCGTCTTCCAGACCGTGTCGATCCCGAAACTGTTTATCGCGGGCTTCATGCCGGCCTTCCTGATCGCGGGCAGCCTGCTCATCATGAACTACATCCTGGCCAAGAAAAACGGCTACAAGGGCAGCGCCGAGGGCTGGTCCGCCCGCCATATCTGGTGCGAGATGTATCGCGGTTTCTGGGCGCTGATGGCACCGGTCGTGATCCTGGGTGGCATCTATTCGGGCTTCTTCACGCCGACCGAGGCCGCCATCGTCGCGATCTTCTACACGCTGGTCGTGGGCGCGTTCATCTACCGCGAACTGACATGGGAAAAGCTCTTTACCTCGCTTGAGACCACCACATGGCTCACCGGTCGGGTGCTTCTCATCATGTTCACGGCGACGGTGTTCGGCAGGCTTCTGGTCGAAAACCAGATCCCGGCGATCATCGCGGACGGGATGCTGTCGGTCACCGACAACATCTATGTGATCTGGACGCTGGTCATCTTCTTCCTGCTCTTCGTGGGCATGTTCATGGAGACGCTGGCCACCATCCTGATCCTGGTGCCGGTGATGCTGCCCGTAGCCTATTCCGTGGGGATCGACCCGATCCACTTCGGTGTCGTCATGGTCTGTTGTCTCGGTATCGGGTTCCAGACGCCGCCATTGGGCGAGAACCTCTTTATCGCTTCAGGTATCTCGAACATCTCGATCGAGTCGATATCGCTGGCGGCCCTGCCGTTCGCCTTCATCAACACGATTGCGATCTTCATCATCGCCTTCGTGCCGGAGATATCCCTGTGGCTTCCACGGTTCTTCGGCTACTAGGACGCGAACAGAAAGGATCTGAAATATGTTACCTGTACTCAAAGACATCCTGTTCGCGACCGACCTGTCGGCCAATGCCGACAACGCGCTGCGCCATGCCCTCGGGCTGGCCAAGCAGACGGGGGCCAAGGTGCATGTCCTGCATGTGACCGAACCCCTGTCGCAGGACGCGATCGTCACCCTGCGCATGTTCATGCAGGATGACGCCTCCCGCGAGAAGGCGATCAAGGATCGCCATGCCTCGGTCAAGGAGCTTCTGAAGGCCAATCAACAGGCGTTCGTGAAGACCCTTTCCGGGGACGACAAGGCGGCCTATGAACTCGTGACTTCCGTCGAACTGGTCGATGGGCATGCGGCCGAAACCATCCTCAAACGCGCAAAAGAGCTCGACTGCGGTCTGATCGTCATGGGCACCCATGAACAGGGCACAGGGCACACGTTCATCGGGACCGTGGTGAAACGTGTGCTGCGGCGCTCAAGCATTCCGACGATGGTTGTGCCACATCTGGCATAGATGCCCGTTTCTCCCTGACCTCAAGGGCGGCCTTCGGGCCGCCCTTTTTTATGCCGATTGCCGTGCTTTCCGGCAGAGGGCGATGCCCGGACACGCCGATCATTCACGCCCAGTTGATTTCCGCCCCTAAGCTGACGATCAACTTTTCGGGACCACGGGGCCGTTTTCAGGCCTCTTTTGCCCCCTGATCGTCATCAAAACATCGCAAAACGAGCGGATTGTTTCCTCAACCTGCCGACTTGTGCGGAAAGCCGCTCAATGTTGACAGAGGGACCGTTGCTCCATTAACTTGTGCTTTGTTATTGCTCTACTCTTTTAGCGATCAGAGCGACCAAGCCATTTAGAAACGAACACAAGGCCAAACGAATTTACCAGGCCAGAGGTTAGCTACTGACGACTTAGCGACAACAACGAACGACGTAACGATTATCTTAACAAATGCCCGGAGCAGCCCCGCTCCAATCTTCACGTGGAAAGACAGGTGGACGTAAAATGTACAGTGCAAGAATGGTAAATTCCCTCGCCGAACCCGTCACGAATGTGGCCTCCCTCGCTGGCATCAGCGTCAGTGAAATGCTCCCCGCGCAGGAATGCATCCTGCCCGGTATTGGCGGCGTCCTGACAAACCGAACCGGCGATTTCGACCTCAAGGGGCGTGATGCCTGGATCTTCATCAGCATCAAGAACCGGGGGTTCAACCGCCCGTATATCGACCGTTTCATCGACATGTGTGACAGGCTCGAGTTGAATGGCCATGTCTGCGCGGTGGATGATCCCTATCGCTACAACAGCATGGCAGAACTCAAGCGCGATGACCTTCCCGAGGAAGAAGCCGCCAAGATCGAACGCCTGTCGACCGACATCACCCGCATGGTGCAGAAGGCGATCAACGGCAAACGGACAAGCCGCGTGGACATCGTGAAATGGAGCGATCTCGAAAGCGCCACGCCCGCGATCTACCGCGAGGAACTGACCCGCGCGTTCCATGGCGGCGGGCAGATCCGCGATATCCTTTATGACCACGTAAGCTCGGTCAAACCGATCGAGACCGAGCGCGATTTCGAACGCTTTGCCGAGTTTTTCCTGTGCGAGGTGCCGGTGTTGATCAACGCCTATTACAGCAACGGCCCGACCATCGACATCTATCCGGGGCCGCAACCGAAGTTCTTCTGGCAGATCGAGATGGGGCTTTTCGCCGATGAACTCCCTGAACTGACGGCACTCACGCAGGCGGGGCGTTCGATGCTCTACCTGGACACCCATGACCGGAGCAAAACCAAGAAATGACACTTGTAGCGGAACGGACCGACAACGTGTCCGAGATCTCGGCCGAGGAGGTTCTGGCCAGCCATTTCACGTTGGTGGCCAAACCCGGTGCGATTGATCCGATCCTCCTGGACGGGGCCGACGGCTGGACATCGCCCAACCCGCACCCGGCACTCAGCCTCATGCGCTGGACCACCACGGATCGCGATGCCGCCGCGGCGGCCCTTGATGAGGTGGTGGAGCGGTTCCGCAGCGAAGGCCGCGGGTTTGACTGGATGACCGGCCCGCGCTGCGCCGAGGCTGGCCTCGTTTCGCTGCTCGAAGAACGCGGGTTCATCCCGCCGCCTCTGCAGGTCGCCGCAATGGTCAAGCGGATCGAGCCGGGCCACCCCCCGCAAGACCCCGATGGTGTGGACATTCGCAAGGTCGAAGACCTCACCGATGCACGTATCTGGGGCGTCATGGCGACAGGGTTCGATATCCCCGCCGATGTGGCGGGCATTTTCCATGATGCCTACGCGATGCCATCGGACCTGCAACGGACCGACATCTATGCGGCCACTGTCGATGGCGGCGATGCGCCGGTTGCGGTCGGTTACCTGTCCTATATCGGCGATGGTCCCACGGTGCTGCTGCGCGTGTCTTGCACGTTGGAAGGCAACCGCGGGCGCGGCATCTACACCGGCGTGGTGAACCGGCGCCTGCATGACGCGGCCCGGCAGGGACGCACGCAGTGTTTCGTGCACGCCTACTCCGAAGAATCGCGCCGCTGCCTGGAACATCTGGGCTTCCACAGTGTCGGTACGCTTCAGCTTCATCGGTGGCGGCCATGAGTGTGCACGTCCGGGTCATCACCCCGATCATCTCCACCGGTCTGGTGCAGGCCTCCGATTTCGAGGGCATTCTCGACCCCGACGACACGCTTGATTTCACCGAGCTTGACGAAGGTCCGGCCTCGGTCGAAAGCGGGTATGACGCGGCGCTTGCCGTCCCCGATACGATCGCCAAGATCCGCGCTGCCGAGGCCGAGGGTGTCGATGCCGTCGTGATCGACTGCATGGGCGATCCCGGGCTTGTACCCGGACGCGAATGCGTCAAGATCCCCGTCCTTGGCCCCTGCCAGATGGCGATGAGCATCGCGTCGACCCTTGGCCACCGCTATAGCGTCCTGTCGATCTCGCGGGCGACCCATGCGTCGTTCCTGCGGCGGGCGCGGGAATATGGCGTTGCAGACAAGTATGCGTCGACCCGGTCCATCGATATCCGGGTGGCAAACCTGCGCGCGCAATCCGACCTCAGACGCGAACGCCTTCTTGTCGCAGCCAAGGCCGCCATCGAAGAGGACGGCGCGGATACGCTCATCATCGGCTGTACGCAGATGTTCGGCGCCGCCCGGCAGTTGGAGCAGGACCTGGCGGCCGAAGGGCTCGACATCCCGGTTATCGACCCGGTGCCGCTGACCGTGAAACTGGCGAAAACGTTCGTCGAGATTGGCCTCAGCCATTCCAAATACGCCTTTGCCACCCCTGCCCGGCTTCGCGCCGAAGAACGTCCGGCACCGCCATTGACGGCGGTCGGGTCCAACGGCTGAACACCCGTGTGGCTGGTGGAGCGCACAGATGTATGACGTGCAGGAAAACGTGGCTATGAACCTGCCTGATGCGGAAGTTGTCGAGGCAAGGCCGCGGAAATTCGATTTCGGCGCCATGGTTCTCGACGCGCTGGAAAACGATCCCGATCGCTGTGCTTACCGGTTCGACGGAAGTGAACTGACCCGCGGGCAGTTGCGCGACGCGGCCTTGGCGCTTGCGGAGCAGTTGCGGGATGCAGGCTTGCAACCAGGGGCGCCGGTTGCGGTCGAAATCGAACACTCGCTGGAGCTGGCCATTGCGCTCTGCGGCCTCATGGCCGCCGGTGCCTGTATCGTGCCAATTGACCCCGCTGTCGGGACCGAGCGCCGCGATGCGATCCTCGCCGATATCCGCCCGGCTTTCGTCCTGACGCGGTCCATGTCGCCCGACGACAGCCACGGGATCAACATCGACCGCCCCGCTGGCGCGGGCGACCAAGTTGACTGCGATCCGGACCTCGCCTTCATCGTCTATACCTCCGGGACCAGCGGCGGCCCGAAAGGCGTGATGATCACCCACGAAAACTATGTGCGCCGCATGCAGCATATCGTGCCAAGCGTGACCACCAAGGAAGATGACCTCGACCTCGCCTGGACGCCGTCGAGCTTCATTACCATGGTGGATGAGCTGTTTCTGCCGCTTCTATGCGGCGTGCCGAGCGTGATCGCCAAACCCGAAATCCGCACTGATCCCCGCGCCTTCAAGGCTTTGGTGCAGCGCGAAGGCGTGACGACGTTCCGCATCACGCCGAGCCTCCTGAACGTGGTCTTGCGGTCAGGCGGCGCAGGCGAAGCCCTGGCCAAGATACGCACGTTGATCTGTAGCGGAGAGGCAATGCCCGCCGACCTGCAGCGGTCGGTTCATCGGCAGCTTTCGGCCAATGTCCTTGGGTTTTACGGCGCAACTGAGGCGCCAGCCGCCGCCAAGACGGTTTTTGATCAAGACACAAAGCCGGTCGACACCACGATCTGCAGCCGCCAGCCCTTTGTGTTGCTGCGTGTCGTGGACCCGGACGGCACCGAGGTTGCGGTCGGCGAGACCGGCGAAATATGGGTCGGGGGCTGTGCCGTTGCGCGGGGGTATTATCGCCGGCCCGAATTGACGGCCGAGAAGTTCGTGACGCGCGACGGGGAGAACTGGTATCGGACCGGCGATCTTGCGCGCCGCCTGGAAGACAATCAGGTAGAAATCCTGGGGCGCTCCGATCTCAGCGAAGTCAACATTCACGGGGTCCGCGTGAGCCTGCCCGAAATTGCAGACACCTTGCGCGGCCTCGAAAGTATCAGCGAGGCCTGGGTAAGCGTGGTCGCCCCCGGCACCGGACGCGATCCGGTTCTGGTCGGCCATTGCGTGCCCTCAAGCGGCCTCTCCTTTGATGCGGAGGCCACCCGCGCGGAGATCACTACCAAGCTGCCGACGCTCGCTGTGCCCCGCGCGCTGCTGGCGCATGATGACTTCCCGCTGACCGCCAACGGCAAGCTCGATGTGCAAAAACTCCTGCGACACGCCACGGATCATGTCGAGGCGCAGGCCACCCGGAATGCCGAACCCCAGCAGGTCAAGGGATCGGCCACAGAAATCGCCGTCCTCAACTGTTTCGAGCAGGCTTTGGGCCGGCGGCAATTGTCGATCAACGAGAGCTTTTTTGATGCGGGCGGCACATCGCTCGAGGCCGTGACCCTCGCGGGTTTCCTGTCGGATCATTTCAACACCGATATCGGCTTTGAGGAAATCTGGCTGAACCCGTCGATCCGGGAGCTGTCGGATTTCATCGAAAGCCGCGGTGGACAAAGCCCGGCGCGCACGTTTTTCCATGTTGAGGGGGTGAGCGGGCCAAACCTCATCGCCATCGGTTTCGGCATCGGGCATCTCGCCGGTCTGTGGCCGCGGCACCGGCTCTTCATCAGCCCCGGCATCGCCGGTGATCCGCGTATCTCGCTGCGCAAGCGGCTGGATGATTACGTGGCCGAATATATCGAGGGCCTGCGCCGGATCCAGCCGACCGGGCCTTATCAACTCATCGGTTTTTCGTTTCACGGGCTGCTCGCCTATGAAATCGCCCGCAGGCTACATGCCGACGGCGAGGAGGTCACCGGGATCGCGCTGATTGAACCTGTGACGCCGAAAGCAGGCGGGCGCAGGCGGTCCTATGTCGCGGCGGCAGCCAAGGTCACGTTGCGCAATATCGCCGCCCGCCACCTTGGCGTCACGCGCAACATGCTGCGCCTGGCGCGGGACAGCATTGTCAAGGCCCGGGTACGTCCCCGGTCGGGGCAACGTAATGCCTATGGGCATGTGGTCGTGGCCGCCGAACGGCTTGAGCCGCTCGACCTGCCTGTTGACCTGATCTATTGCGACAGCTTTGAGACCGAGGCGCTGGACGCCTGGAAAGAAGTCGCCGGCGAAAACCTGCGCTTGCGTTGGGTGTCGGCAGAGAACCATCAAAGCCTGATCCAGCCGGACGCCATTGCCCAGTGGAAAGATGTGATCGACACGTGGCGTCATTGAACGGCGCACCGCGCGGTGTGCCCCAGCAAAACCCCGGGGATTTTGTTTGCGGACCGATGCGTCAGATCGAGCGGGTGATGCCGCCGTCCACGCGGATGTTCTGGCCGGTGATATAGGCTGCACCCGGTGAGGCAAGGAAAGCAACGACCGATGCGACCTCTTCGTAGGAGTTCCCATACCGGCCGAGAGGAACCCGTGCCCGGAACTCCTCTTTTTCCGGAAGGCTGTCGATAAAACCCGGCAGCACGTTGTTGATCCGCACGTTATCGGCGGCATAGGCATCCGCGACGAGCTTGGCGTAGGCCGCAAGCCCGGCGCGCATGACACCTGATGTGGGAAAGACCGGATCGGGTTCGAAGGCGGCAAAGGTCGAAATGTTGATGATACTACCCGATTTCTGCGAGACCATGATCGGCGCCACCAGCCGGGTTGGCCGCACCGCGTTCAGAAAATAGATATCCAAGCCTTTGTGCCAGTCTTCATCGGTCAGCTCGAGTACCGGCGCGCGCGGGCCATGACCCGCACTGTTGACCAGCACATCCACCCTGCCCCATTCGTCCATCGCGGCGTCTACGAGCCGCTTGAGATCATCGTTGGACTGGTTCGATCCGGTGACCCCGATACCACCCAGATCCTTTGCAAGCGCCTCGCCCTTGCCCGAAGAGGACAGGATCGCAACCTTGTACCCATCGGCGGCCAGACGACGCGCCGCATCTGCACCCATGCCGCTGCCGCCAGCAGTCACGATTGCAACTTTTTCCTGTGCCATGGTGTATCTCCTTGCAGGTCGAATGACATCTGTATCCAGACTGCCCCAAGGACACGAAGTTGACTAATCAGGAATGCTGCTTCAATCATGTAGAAATTCTACTGTATAAAGGCGGTGAAAATTTGCGCCAGCTCCCCCCACTAAACGCATTGCGAGCCTTTGAAGCGGCGGGACGACACCTGAACTTCCGATTGGCCGCCGAGGAGCTTTCAGTCACCCAAGGTGCAGTAGCCCAGCATGTTCGCGCCCTCGAAGCATTGCTAGGCGTAAAGCTCTTTCATCGCCTGGCGCGTGGCCTATCCCTGACCAATGAGGGGCGAAGTTACCTACCGCCAATCCGCCGGGCTTTTGATATGATGTCCGAGGCCACCGACACCCTAACGCCCGGCGACGCGGTTGCGACGATAAGCACAACGCCCACATTCGCCACCCGCTGGATCGTCCCTCGATTGGGCGATTTCGCCGAAGCTCACCCCGACATCCGCATCCGGCTTGACGCTTCGAATACGCTGGCCAACTTCCAGAACGACGGCATCGACATCGCAATTCGGCAAGGTCGCGCACCTTTCGGTCCTGGCCTTGCGGCCGACCTCCTGTTTTCATCCGAGTTGATCGTGGCTTGTCATCCCGATCTGGCGTCGGGCAAAAATGCGATCAGGCATCCCCGCGATCTGCACCGCCATGTTCTCCTCGAAGACACCCATGGGCAATGGCCGCTTTTTCTTGAGGAGACCACTGGAGGCCGGCAACAACCGTCCGGGAAAGCAATGCGGTTCAGCCTGACATCCATGGCCATAGATGCAGCCATTGCGGGACAAGGTGTGGTCCTCACTAACCGGATTTTTATCGAAGACGACCTGCGGGAAAACCGTCTCTGCCAGCCTTTCGCGCAGACCTTGGAAGACGGCACCGGTTTCTACATCGTTGCACCACGCAACCAGCGCAACCCAAGGCTTGTTGACCGGTTGCGGGGATGGCTGATCGAACAGGCGCAGGGGTAAGGCAGACAGAAGTTATCTTACTGTGTCGGACATTGCCCAAATCACGACATGAGCGACAGGAACCATCTTTTCGGCAGAAAGCGTCCCGCTCTGAAAAACCAGGAAAACATCGTCGGAAACGATGTTTGGAACCGATCTTTGCGCATGGCCGCAATTGTCAGGCTGGCGGCTTTGTCCGGGGTCACGATGAAGGGCATATTGAAGTCGTTCTTCTCGGTCAGCCGGGTCTTGATGAAGCCCGGATTGACCAGTTGCACCTTCACATTGGTCTTGCGCAGGTCCGCGTAGAGATTTTCGCCCGCATGCATCAATGCCGCCTTGCTGGACCCATAGCCCGTGGCCCCCGGCAACCCCGTGAACCCGGCGAGCGAGCCAATCAGAACCAGGTGCCCATAATCGCGGCGGGCGAATTCCGGGGCCAGATGACCCAGGACCCGCATCGCGCCCATGTAATTTGTCTCGCAAATACGCTCGATCGTCTCGGGTTCCCACTCTTGCGCGGCAAGTGGTTCATAGGCGCCGACCGAATAGATCATGCCATCGACCGGTCCCGCCTCGGCCACTGCGCGCGCCACGTCCGTGCGGTCGGTGACATCCATCGGCACAACCTTGGCATCGCGCAACCCCGCCGCGAGATCCGTAAGGCGGCTTTCGGTACGCGCGGACAAGACCAGGCGCGCGTTCAACCCATCCAACTGCTCCGCCAGGGCCCGGCCCAACCCTTCGCTGGCGCCGACGATCCAGTATGTCTTGCCTTCGAACATCTCACGCTCCCTTCGGGCGGATCGAGGCGATGAGTTCGGCCACTTTCACGCCGAATTTGCGCATCTCGGAGCGGTTGAGAATACTGCCGTTCTCCATCAGGTACATCCAATCGACCACATCAAGGACATGCCCGCCGCCCGCATCGCTCAGCTTGATGCGATAGGTCAAACGTACGGTCGCTCCGATCTGGACCCCCTGCCCTTCGCCGATGATATCGCTCGCCGTGGCGGTGAAATGGCCACCCTCACCCATGGTCAAAAACCATTTGCGTTGCTGGGTGGCGCCGGTGGCATAGGTGAAATCTTCGGCCAATGTGCCGCTCTCACCGTCCCACGCGCCACGGAAATCGGCGGTGAAGCGTGACACCACCTGCCCGCGGGGGCCATAGATGATCCCTTCCGAAATCATGTCACCCGACAGGTGCTTTCGAATGTCGAACTGGGGGGCGGTGTCGGCATAAAACGCCGGTTTCTGGTGTCGAAAGGCAAATCCGGGCCGCCAGACAAAGAGAACCAGCAGCGCAAGCAGAATGAGACACAGGGCCGTCATGGTGTCACCTCCTCCCGTGGCAGTTTCAGCACCATGCCAATCGCCAGGAGTTTGAGCAGGCAGGGCAGGATCGCATAGGCGAATGTCAGCGTAGTCAGCGCCTGGGCGGAATTGTCGCCGCCCGGGGTAAATCCGCTCAGTTCAAGGGCTGGCAGAAGCAGCAGGGCGGCCAGTGCCAGCGATGATTTCGCAGCAAAGGACCAGACGCCGAATGCCTGCCCCGCCTGCAGGCCCGCCTGCGCGAGCCGCGTGGCAAAGAGCGCCGGCAGAATGACCATATCCGCGCCAAGGGCGGCTCCCGACGCAAGGCAGATCGCCGCGAACCCCCAGGCCGCACCCGCCGGCAGAAGCGATGCGCCGATGAAAGCGATGATCGCCAGGATCATCGCAGGCGCCAGGACCTGCCGCGCGCCATGGGCTGTCACCAGCCGCGACCAGAACGGCACCGACAGGCCAGCCGCTAGAAAGAACAGGATCAGAAATGGCCCCGACAGGTCAGGGAGCATCAGCGCATCCTCGACAAAGAACAGGAAGAGCGTCGAGGTGATGGCCACCGGCAGGCTGTTGACGAAGGCCAGGAGCAAAAGTTGCATCCCGCCGGAACTCTTGAGAGCGTCGAAAGTCAGGGGCGCCTCGGGGCGGGCGGCCTGCCGCCAGAGACCGCGGGTCTGGAACGCGACGAACACCGCCCCCAGGGCCAGGACATACCCAAAGGCCACGTATCCCGATCCCCCGGTGAGGCTGCCCAGGGCCACCGGCGCAATCGCGGCCAGGATGATGCCGGTTATCATCCCCGCCTCCCGGAAGGTCGCAAGACGGTACATGTCGCGCGATGCTCCGCTTCCGGCGATGGCGGCGCTTTGGCCGTAAAACAGGATGCTGCCCAGGCTGTAGGCGGAAAAGACCAGGACGAGGGAGAGGACAAGCCAGATTTCGGTCGACACCAGTGGTGGAATGGAAAAGAGCATGACAAAGCCCCCCGCCATCCCCAATGCCGAAGCCCAGGCAAATGCCGGTCCGGCCTCTCTCCAGCGGTCAATTGCTCGGCCAATCAGGGGGTCTTGCAGGAAATCCAGCAGGCGGATGCCGATCAGGATCACGCCCACAGTCGACAGGCTCAGGCCCAGTTCGGTCGTCGCAAAACGCGGCAGGTGGATATAGAGCGGCAACCCGGCCGCGGCGAGAAGCATCGCAAAGAGACTGACATTCAGGTACCGCATCATCCGCCCCTGAGTTGGCGCGAAAGTGCCGGAGAGCGGCTGTTGTCCGAAAGCCAGATATTCAGGAACCGCTCGCCCAGGTTCTCGTGGCTGACCCGGCAGGTTCTGGCACCGTTGAAAAAGAGCTGCACCTCGTCGGCGGAGGTGGTCGTCGCAACAAATTGATCCCCCTCGGCGACATCGCGGAAACATGGCACGAGCTTTTGCCCGATCACGCCATGATCGGCACGCGACCCTTCGAGGCGTTCAAGCTCTGACACGGTCGCATCCACGAGGCTCTGACGTGAGATGTTGCGCGCATAGACCAATTCCAGCCCGACCGGATTGGCCCAGGACAGCGCCCCGCCGCCGGGCGTAAAGAGCCGTGCGGTGTAAAGCGGCAAGCCAAGCCACCTGAACGTCGCCTCACCGCGCAGTTGCGCGCCGCCAAAGACCTTGTCAACCACCGCCGCCCCGTCCAGCGCGCGCAGCGGTGTCGCGGCCAGAAGCAAAACAGCGATGAGGGCCAGTTTACGCATGGGCAAGCTCCACCTGGACGACGTTCGATTGTCCGGTGGCGAAGGCCGCCGCGCAGATGCCGAGGTAGTAGCGCCAGGTGCGCAGGAAACCGTCGTCGAACCCCAGGGCATTGATCCGGCTCTGCCGCTCGTCAAGACGTCCGGCCCAGGCCCGACAGGTCCGGGCATAATCCTGTCCAAACGCGAAATTGTCGCGCACTTTCAACCCGGCTTCGCGGGCATGCCAGGTGATGATGGCATCGGACAAAAGCATGCCACCGGGGAAGGTATATTGTCGGATGAAATCCGAGCAGTTGCGGTAGATGTCGAAGTTTGCATCCGGCACGGTGATGGCCTGCACCACCGCGCGCCCGCCCTCGGCCAGCCGCGATTTCAGCGTCGCGAAATAGGTGGGCCAATAGCGTTCGCCAACGGCTTCTATCATTTCGATCGACACGATGCTGTCGTAGGTCCCGGTCGCCCGGCGGTAGTCCTGCAATTGAATGTCCGCGCGCCCGTCGAGCCGTGCATCGGCATAGCCCTTCTGGCTGGGTGAGATGGTCAGACCGGTGACATGACGGCCCTGATCGGCGGCGCGCTCAGCAAACCCGCCCCAACCGCAACCGATCTCAAGAATGCGCTCCCCCTTGTCCAACCGGTTGAGAATACGGTCATATTTCCGATCCTGCGCACGACCCAGATCATCGTCACCCTCGGCATAGAGCGCCGAGGAATACGTCATGCCCGGATCGAGCCAGAGCTGATAGAACTCGTTGCCAACATCGTAATGCGCCCGGATGTTGCGCGATGAGCCCCGCAGCGAATTGGCCCGCATGATCCGGTCGATCATGCGAAACTTCAGGTTGCTCCAGAAATTCGGGAAGGCGTAGGATTGCAGGTGATCCATGTTGCGGATCGCCACGGTCGTGAATGTCTCGATGCAGGGCGTGTCCCAGAGACCCGCCACATAGGTTTCGCCCAGCCCGATATCGCCGCGCGCGGCAACGGTTGAAACCACCGACCAGTCATGAATTTCCATCTCGGCATGGGGTTCGCCCGTGCCGAATTCATGCACCTCACCTTCGGGCGTTCGGATTGTTACGCGGCCTTGGCGGATACCGGCGCAGCTCTCCAGAAAATCGTGTTTCAGGCGTTTGGTGAGTGAGAACATTAACTTACCTCGTGTTCCGGGGGTGTTGGGCGGGAACGGTAATCGGCGCCCTTTAGTTTCAGGCGCAGCGCCTGCCAATGAATAAGCGTGATGGTCCGCAGCGCCCCGGTCGGGCGACGGATCAACGCGCCGAGGATGGAGCGGTTCGACAGCGGTTTACGTTTGCCGGTGAGGGTGGCGATCACCCCGTCGCTGCCGTTTTTGAAACCGATACGGATGGCGATTTTTTCGGGCGTGATATCGAAATTGAACTGATAGTCACCGGCCACATCCTGAAATGGCGAGACATGCATGAGTTTCTTGGCGCTCATGCTGTCGCCACGGGCGATCGGCGCGAACTCCGGCAGGTGACAGAGATAACTGTGACGGTCGCCCCAGGGGTTGTTGACCTCGGCAATCACCGCCCGCAGGTCGGCGCCATCGAAAGCCATCCAGAAACTGACCGGGTTGAAGATATAACCCGCGAAGGAGGGCTGCGTCAGCAACATCACACGGCACCGCGCGGGCAAACCGGCGCGATCAAAGACCTGCCGCGCCCAATCGAGGCCACGGCCCGCGCCGGTCGGGCCGCCATGGTTCCTGTCATGCACCGCCGTTAGGTTGAACCTGTTGCGCGAAAAAAGCATGGGGCCGGCATCTTCCTCGGGGTCGATGAGCACGTAATCGACCCCGTAGGTGAACGCATTGCCGATGCCCCCACGCCGGGCGTGGGTGGTCGATCCGGCGATATGTTCCGGCCAGGACGTCATACGAATTGGCGGTTGAGATGTTTGGCGATGCGCAGCGCGCTGGCAAAGCCGTCTTCGTGGAACCCGTTGCGCAGGTAGGCACCCGCGAACCAGGTGCGGTTCTGCCCCTGGATCAGCTTCAGCCTCTCCTGCGCACGCAGCGCCGCGGTGTCAAATACCGGGTGGCGGAAGGTCTTGGCGTCATACACAAATTCGTCGCGAATGGGCTCCAGCGGGTTGAGCGTGACGAAAAGCGGGTCATCCTCGGGGATGTTCTGCAGCTTGTTCATCCAATAGCTCACACTCACCGGCGAGGTCAGCGGATCACCCGATGCGCGGCACACCCAACTGGCCCAGCAAGCGCGGCGGCGGGGCATCTGCGCCGGATCGTGGTGCAGCACCATCTCGTTGTCCTGATAGGTCATGTCCGACAGGATCGCATCCTCGTGCCGCGTGGGGTCGGACAAAAGGCGCAGCGCCTGATCGGAATGGCAGGCCATGATCACATGGTCGAAATGCTCTGTTGCGTGTTTTTCCGTCTGGATCCGGATGCCGGTGTCGACGCGGTCAACGGATCGGACGGGTGTTCCGGGGCGCAGATCGCATCCCTGCTCCGCAAGGTGCCTGGTCAGACGTGAGACATACTCCACGCTGCCGCCCTTGACGGTCCACCACTGGTGCTGCCCCCAGACACCCAGAAGCGCGTGGTTGCGGAAGAAACGCAGCAACGACTTGGCCGGAAAGTTCTGAATTTG
This sequence comes from Roseovarius sp. MMSF_3359, assembly GCF_030733385.1. Classification (GTDB taxonomy): domain Bacteria; phylum Pseudomonadota; class Alphaproteobacteria; order Rhodobacterales; family Rhodobacteraceae; genus Roseovarius. The sequence continues at coordinate 33,232 of NZ_JASHJC010000015.1, forward strand.
CTCGGGCGGCGTGGACCAGATCGCACCGCAGAACGGCATGAGGTAAAACCGCTGGAACCAATTGCCGAGGTCCAGTTCACGTACAAGCTCGCCAATCGTCGTGCTGTCATCCTGCGCCAGCGCCTCGGCATTGGCGTTAAAGCGCAGAATGTCGCGCACCATCCGCAGGAAGGCAGGGTTTGCGAGATTGAGCGGTTGCGCCAGAAGCGCCTTGAGGCTGGTCAGCGCGTATTCCACGCGGCCCCCGTCAACGCTGACGCCGAAACTCATGTTCGAATGCTCCACTGGCACGTCGAGGTCATGGAACATCCGGGTCAGGTTGGGATAGGTCACATGGTTGAAAACGATGAAGCCCGTATCGACGGGTTGATCCCCGTTTCGACCGGCAATCACGGTTCGGGCATGCCCGCCCAGGCGCGGCTCGGCCTCGAAAAGGGTTACTTTATGGTGCGGCGATAACAGGTAGGCAGCGGCCAGACCGGAAATCCCCCCACCAACTATTGCAATCTTCTGGCCATCGGTCCGCAGGGCATCAAACGACATACTGTTCCTCACGTATTTACAGTCGTTTACGCCCTGCCTCTGAAGCTGGATCAAAAATAATGATCCACTGCCCGACAGGCTGCGTAACCCCCACATGTCGAACGTGATGCAACAGAATATCGTGGAACCCCGGACACCCGCCGGTTATCATGCTCTTGTGGCATCATCCAAAGATGTAGTTGGGCGAAACTTGAGCGAAATACCTTCTCAGACGTTGTCTGATCAGACAGTTTGGATGCTGGCCGTGCGCGATGAGCGCGACAGGCAGGCTTTCGCACAATTGTTTGACTTTTTCGCGCCCCGCCTCAAGGGGTTCATCATGCGCTCCGGGGTGACCTCGGCCGAGGCCGAGGACATCGTGCAGGATGTCATGCTGTCCGTTTGGCGCAAGGCGTCTTCGTTCGATCCGCATCGGGCGCAGGTTTCAAGCTGGGTTTACCAGATTGCCCGAAACCGCCAGGTGGACGTCCTGCGCAAGACGCGCCGGCCCGTCCCCGAGGAATTGAAACAGGAGACGACGACGGATGTTGATTCCGTCCAGATCATCGCCCTGGAGCAGGAAGCCTCCAAACTGCGTGACGCGCTGGCAACGCTCAGCGACGATCAGCGCGAGATGGTCGAAAAAGCATATCTGGGCGAGCTCAGCCACAGCGAAATTCAGGCTGAAACCGGGCTCCCCTTGGGAACAATCAAATCGCGCATCCGTCTTGGGTTAGAGCGGCTGCGTCACGAGCTAAAAGGTACAAGGCAATCATGACGGATATTGTCCATCATATACCCGACCACTTGTTGTTGAGCTACGCATCGGGATCGCTCCCGCAGCCCTTTGCCCTGGTTGTCGCGGCGCATGTGTCGATGTGCGACGAATGCCGCGCGCGGCTGGAGGCGCATGAAAGCGTCGGCGGTATGGTCCTGGAAGATAGCGACCAGATCATCGTTTCCGACGATGCCAAATCGCGTCTGATGGCGCGGCTTGACGATGCGATGGAGACACAGCCGATCTATGATCGCTCGGGCATCTTCCCCGCGCCCGTCATGCAGGCGTTGAACGGGTTGCCGCCCAAGTGGAAATCACTCGGCATGGGCGCGCGGCAATCCATCCTCGACGAAAGCGCCGAAGGCAGTGTCCGGCTTTTGTATATCCCGCCGGGACAGGCCGTGCCGGACCACGGCCATAACGGGCTTGAGTTGACGATGGTCCTGCAGGGAGCGTTCAGCGACGAAACCGGGCGTTATGGTGCCGGGGATGTCGAGGTAGCCGATGCGGATCTGGAACACACGCCGATGGCCGAAGAGGGCGAGCCGTGCATCTGCCTTGCGGCGACGGATGCGTCTTTGCGGTTCAACGCGTGGGTGCCACGCATGTTGCAGCCCTTCTTCCGCATCTGACGCAGAACCGGGTTCGGCGCTCAGCCCCGCGTCGCGTTGAGATACCATTTGATGACCGCCCGGCGCTCGTCCTCTTCCATGAAAGAGACGTTGGCGGGCGGCATAGCGTCGCTCACCCCTGAGTGCAGGTAAATCATCGGGGCGAAACGTGCGACATCCGCCTCTGTCTCCAAAAACACCATCTTGGGCGCCCGGTGGATACCATCGTAAAACGGCTCGCGCGCGTGACACATGGCGCAGCGACCTGGGATGATCCCGGCCACTTCTTCGAACCCATCGGCCTTGGCAAACCGTTCCTCGGCGGGGGTCAGGGCGCGTGCCTCGGACGCCTCGTAACTTTCGTGTTTCAAGGGCGCCGTACTGAGCCACATCACCGCGATGAAAAGCAGAGTGGTCACAAGCCAGGTCCACCATTTCATGCCCCCGCCCGCATGCATCGTGTTGAAGAAATGCCGGATGGTGACCCCCATCAGGAAAATCAGCGCAGCGATGATCCAGTTGTATTCCGTGGCAAAGGCCAGCGGGTAGTGGTTCGAGAGCATCAGGAAGATCACCGGCAGGGTGAGATAGTTGTTATGGGTCGAGCGTAACTTGGCGATCCGCCCGTATTTCGGGTCCGGTGTACGGCCTTCCTGTAAATCCTTCACCACGATGCGCTGGTTCGGCATGATGATGAAGAAAACGTTCGCGGTCATGATCGTGGCGGTGAACGCACCCAGATGCAGCATTGTCGCGCGCCCGGTGAAGATCTGGTTATAGCTCCAGCCCATCGCCACCAACAGTACGAAGAGCAGCACCATCAGCAGTGTCGGCTTTTCTCCGAGGCCCGATTTGCAGAGGACGTCATAGATCAGCCAGCCGATCGACAGGGACGCCGCCGAGATCACGATGCCCTGCCAGAGCGCCAGATCAGCCTTGCCCTTGTCGATCAGGTAAAGTTCTCCCCCCACCCAATAGACGATCATCAAAAGCGCCGCGCCGCTGAGCCAGGTCGCGTAGCTCTCCCATTTGAACCAGATCAGGTGGTCGGGCATGTTTTCCGGCGCCACCAGGTATTTCTGGATGTGGTAGAACCCGCCGCCATGGACCTGCCATTCTTCGCCATAGGCCCCCGCAGGCAGATGCGGCACCTTGCGCAAACCCAGATCAAGCGCCACGAAATAGAAGGACGACCCGATCCAGGCGATCGCGGTGATCACATGCAGCCACCGGACCGCAAATCCCATCCAATCCCACATGATCGCAAAATCGTGCATGTCCGCTCTCCGTCAAAAGCCATTCCCGAGGGGTATCGCATCTTTGCCCATTATTCTGAATTCGGGAAAAAAGCCTAGCTCCTTCAAGTCAAAACTAATAATAATCGGCCATGGCCTATCTCGACAACGTAAAGACATTCGTACGGGTGTATGAACTTGGCAATATGTCAGCGGCCGCACGGGACCAACGGATCTCTGCAGCGGTCGCATCGGCTCGGATCGCCGCGTTGGAAGAGCACCTGAATGTCCGCCTGTTCCAGCGCACCACGCGGATGCTGAACCCCACCGAACAGGGTGTCATGTTCTATCGCGGTGCCTGCAAGATCCTCGAAGCGGTGGACGAAGCCGAGGCCGAGATCACATCGGTCACCCAGACGCCGCGCGGGTCGCTGCATGTGGCGGCACCGCTTGGCATGGGGCAGCGCCTGATCGCGCCGGCGGTGCCGGAATTCAAGGCGCTCTATCCGCTCATCAACATCCGCCTGCGCCTGTCCGATCGCAAGCTGGACCTCGCCGGCGAAGGTCTCGATGCGGCGTTTTTCCTGGGCGTGCCCGAGGATTCGTCGCTTCGCATCCGCAAGATCGCCGATTGCGAACGTGTGCTTTGTGCGGCGCCGGACTACATCGCCCGCAAGGGCACGCCCAACTCCAGCAATGACCTGAAAACCGACCTGCATGATTGCCTGAACCTGCGCTATGCGGGCGCGCCGGAGTTTCAATGGCCGTTGCAGTCACCCGACGGTGTCCGACGCGTGGCCGTGTCGGGGCCGTTCGAGTCCGATCACGGCGATGTCCTCACCCAATGGGCGCTGGAGGGGCACGGGATCGTCCTGAAACCGCTCTTCGAGGTGGCCGAACACCTGAATGCAGGCCGGTTGGTCCGCGTGCTGGAAGAGGAACCGCCGGTGCCGATCCAGATGGCCTGCCTCTATGCCCATCGCCGCCGTCAGGACCCCAAAACGCGGCTGCTGATCGACTTCATGGTAGAGCACATCAAGGCCTCCCTCCCGGCGGCGGGGTGACCGACCCATAAAAGCCCCATGGAAACCTTTGCGGATGTGGCATCAGATTCCACGCGCGGAATCAAGGCGCGCAGCGCCGCCGCGCGATCGCCAGACCGCCCGCAAGGGCTGGCGATTTTGCAGGCATGTCAACCAGTCCCAGCTGGGATGACTGGGCTACCATAAAGTGCACCCCACCAGCGATTCGTCGCCATCCCGCGGTCTGGCGATCGCGCGGCCTCTCATCGATTTGGGACTATCGGAGTCGTCAGTCTAACTGCCGCGATAAGTGCTGTAGCCGAAGGGTGAGAGCAGCAGGGGAACGTGGTAGTGGGCGGCTTCCGACATGCCGAACCGCAGCGGGACAACGTCGAGAAATCGCGGGGTCTCTTCCGCCACGCCGGTCGCGTCGAGGTAATCGCCCGCGTGAAAGACCAGCTCATAGATGCCGGTCTGAAACTCGGCCTCGGGCAGGATCTGCTCATCGGTCCGGCCATCATCGTTCGTCTGCAGGGTCCGCAGATGTTCGCGGCCATCGCCCGTGATCCGGTAGAGTTCGATCACCAGCCCCTCCGCCGGGCAACCCCGCGCGGTGTCCAGAACATGCGTCGTCAGATATCCAGCCATGTCATGCCCTCTTGTTGAAGCGTCCAGGTGGGACCGTTTCTGCCGCGTCCGGCCCGCAAGGAACATCGGTTTCTTTCCAATAACTCTTTCAAGTAATTTTAGAAAGCCAATCGCATTGTTTTGTTCTAGAACCAAATGGAACCGATACGCCGGAGGCCCCGATGAACCGCTACCCCCGTGACATGCGCGGATATGGGCAGAACGCCCCCGACCCTCAATGGCCGGGCGGGGCCAGGATCGCCGTGCAATTCGTGCTGAACTACGAAGAGGGGGGTGAAAACTCCCTGCTCCACGGCGATGCGGCGTCCGAGGCGTTTCTGTCGGACATCCCCGGCGCGGCACCCAGGCCCGGTCGGCGGCACTGGAACATGGAATCCCTTTATGAATACGGCGCGCGTGCCGGGTTCTGGCGGCTGCATCGCCTGTTTACCGGGGCGGGCATTCCGTTGACGATCTACGGCGTAGCCACGGCGCTCGCGCGCAGCCCGGAACAGGTGCAGGCGATGAAGGACGCGGGTTGGGAGATCGCCAGCCACGGGTTGAAATGGATCGAACACAAGGACATGGCGGAGGCCGAAGAACGCGCCGCCATTGCCGAGGCCGTGCGGCTTCATACTGAGGTCGTGGGCGCGCGCCCGCGCGGGTGGTATACCGGTCGGTGCAGCGAAAATACCGTGCGGCTGGTGGCCGAGGAAGGCGGTTTCGACTACGTCTCCGACACCTATGACGACGATCTGCCCAGTTGGATCAAGGTGGGCGAGCGGGATCAGTTGACCATCCCCTACACGCTCGAAGCCAATGACATGCGGTTTGCGGGCAGCCCTGGCTGGGTCACCGGCGAGCATTTCTTTCAATACCTGAAGGATGCTTTCGATACGCTCTATGCCGAGGGCGAAGCAGGGCATGCCAAGATGATGTCAGTCGGGCTGCATTGCCGCCTCATCGGGCGGCCCGGAAAGATCGCTGGGCTCATTCGATTTATCGATTATATTCAAGGCTTTGACGGTGTCTGGTGCCCGCGCCGCATTGATATCGCCGACCATTGGGCCGCGACCCATCCCCCGGCCCGCTCTGCCCGGCCGAGCGGTATGGAGAGGGACGATTTCGTCGCCACCTTCGGCGGTATCTTCGAGCACTCGCCATGGATTGCCGAACGGGCTTTCGACCTCGAACTTGGCCCCGCCCATGATTGCGCCGCCGGTGTGCATAACGCGCTCTGCCGGATGTTCCGCTCCGCCAGCCACGATGAACGCCTGGGCGTCCTGACCGCCCATCCGGACCTCGCTGGCAAGCTTGCCGCGGCGGGGAAACTGACGGCGGAAAGCACGTCGGAACAGGCCGGGGCCGGTCTTGACCTCCTGACCGATGCGGAGCGTGAGACCTTCCAGAAGCTGAACAGCGACTATGTCGCCAAACACGGGTTCCCCTTTATCATCGCCGTGCGCGACCACGACAAAGCCTCGATCCGCGCCGCATTCGAGCGGCGGATTGGCAACGACACAGAGGACGAGTTCGAAGAGGCCTGCAAGCAGGTTGAGCGCATCGCGCAGTTGCGCCTGCAGGACATGCTGCCATGAGCCGGTCATTGACCGCGGCACCCCTGGCTGCCGAAGCATTCGCACCCTATGGCGATGTGATCGAGGCGCGCGGCACCCCCACCAAGATGATCAACCAAGGCATGTGCGGGCGGTATCACGACCTTGCCCAACTGGATTTTACCGATGGCCGCGCCGGGATCAGCCTGTTCGACGCCAAGGCCCGGCACCTGCCCCATGTGGTCGATATGGTCGAACGCCATCCGGCGGGGAGCCAGGCGTTCATGCCCATCTCGCAGGTCAGGTTCCTCGTCATCGTGGCCGATGATGAAGGCGGCATGCCGGTCAACCCCCAAGCCTTCGTGACCGCGCCGGGGCAATCCATCAATCTGCACCGCGGCGTGTGGCACGGTGTGCTGGCCCCGATCGGGAGCCCGGGGCAGTTTGTCGTGGTGGACCGGATCGGCGACGGGCCGAACCTGCAAGAACACTGGTTTGACGAACCTTACATCGTCGAGGCGATCACCATGTAGGCCATCCCTGCAGGCGCGCCGCCGATTTTCAACTATGGTGGAGGAGGAACCTATGGCTGAACACTCAATCGGAACCCCGGCGCAATTGCGCGATCCAGATTACTTTCCGGGGCTGGGCCGGGCCATACCGCTTGGCATCCAACATGTCCTGGCGATGTTCGTCTCGAACGTCACACCGGCGATCATCGTGGCCGGGGCGGCCGGGTTCGGCTTTGGATCGAATTCGCCGGATTTCCCTGAACTGCTCTACCTGATCCAGATGTCGATGCTCTTTGCCGGTGTCGCGACCCTGCTGCAGACGGTTACGATGGGTCCTGTCGGGGCGTCGCTGCCCATCGTGCAGGGCACTTCTTTCGCCTTCATCCCGATCATGGTTCCGCTGGTGGCGGGCAAAGGTGTCGACGCGCTCTCGGCACTTTTCGCCGGGGTGATCATCGGCGGGGTATTTCACGCCGCCCTCGGCCTTGTCATTGGCCGGATCCGGTTCGCCCTGCCACCGCTGGTCACGGGCCTCGTGGTGACGATGATCGGGGTTTACCTCATCAAGGTCGGCATCCAATACGCCGCAGGTGGCGTGCCGGCAAAGCTCTCCGGAGCGGCGGAATACGGCTCCTTGCTGAACTGGTCGGCGGCACTGGTGGTGATCCTGGTCACGCTTGGGCTGAAATTCTATGCAAAGGGCATGTTGTCGGTCTCGGCGGTCCTGCTGGGCCTGATTGCCGGCTATGTCTATGCGCTTCTGGTTGGCATGCTCAGCTTTGATGCGATTGGCGCCTCCTGGGGTAACGCCGCCGCCTTCGCCCTGCCCCAACCCTTCAAATACGGGTTCGAATTCTCGGCCGCCGCGATCATCGGGTTCTGCCTGATGTCTTTCGTCTCTGCCGTTGAAACGGTGGGGGACGTCTCGGGCATCACTAAGGGGGGCGCGGGCCGCGAGGCGACTGACACGGAAATCCAGGGCGCGACCTATGCCGACGGTCTGGGCTCCGCGCTGGCCGGATGTTTCGGCGCGTTTCCCAACACGTCCTTTAGCCAGAACGTCGGCTTGATTGCCATGACAGGCGTGATGAGCCGCCATGTCGTAACCTGCGGGGCGATCTTCCTGATCGTCTGCGGTTTGATCCCGAAAGTTGGTGGCGTCATCCGCACCGTCCCCATCGAGGTTCTGGGCGGTGGCGTGATCGTCATGTTCGGAATGGTCGTGGCCGCCGGCATTTCCATGTTGTCCGATGTGGATTGGAACCGCCGCAACATGGTGATCTTCGCCATCTCGCTCAGCATCGGTCTGGGCCTGCAATTCGAGCCGGACGCGGTGCAGTACCTGCCCGAGACCTCGCGTATCCTGATGACCTCGGGGCTGTTGCCTGCCGCTTTCCTCGCGATCACCCTCAACCTTATTCTGCCCGAAGAGCTTTCGGCAGAAGCCACCGAAGAGGTTTCCGGCGGCATGGCCGGGCACGGCAAGGGGTCGCTACCCAAACCCCACGATGGCTAAACAAAAGAACCGGCGCCTTGCAGTAAGGCGCCGGTCATCACGTCATCATCCATACCATCAAAAAAGGGCGGCTTGCGGGCCGCCCCTCTTCTTGGTCTTCATGCCTCCCGCACCGGGGTGGGTTCTTCCATCGGCAGGTTCTTGTTCTCCAGTTCATCCTTGTGGAAGATCGGGTAGATGAACAGGAAGGCTGCCGCGATGAGGTATCCACCGCTGATTGCGCCGAGCTCCGGCCAATGCAGGCTCGCCCCGTGAATGATCCCAAACATAGCCATCACGGATGCCGCAAGGGCAAACCCACCGGCGTTGCGGAAATCCCCGTCGATGATGCTGGCCACGATCGCGCCCCAGATCAGCCCGGTCAGGATCGCACCCTGCGACAGGGCCAGATGCCCGCTGTAATGCGCACCTTGTTGGAGCATCGCGGCGGTCAGTGCCGGATCACCCAGGGCAGGAATTCCTTCGACACCCGCGGCACCGAGGGCGCCCATCAGAGAGCCCCATTTGACCATCAGGAAGGCCGAGACATGCGGCATCATGGCGATGGTCACCGCCGCCATATGGTCGGTCTTGACCGAATGGGCCGTGTTAGTGATGAGGCTCAGCGCCACGAAGACCAGCACTGGTGCCGCCGCTGCCACCGGGATCAAGTTGTTGAGGAAGGCCAGAAGCCCGAAGAAGGCCGCAAGCGGGATCACGATGCCGACCCCCACGACATAACCCGCATGCGCCCCCATGCGCTTGTAGGCCGGGTGGCCGATATAGGCGGTGGTCGGGAAGGGCGAGCCAAAGATCGCGCCGATCATCGTACCTGCGCCATCGGTTACCTGACACAAGGCGACCGGGTAGTGATCGCCCGCGGCCTCGGCGCTTTCGACATTGTTCATCGTTTCGATGAAGTTGTAGATCTGCACCGGCACCAGCACGAGGAAGAGTTCAGGGTTGGCAAACAGGTGCTGTATCCCCGCGATCAGGTCACCGACATAGGGCAAGGGCGGATAGAAGCCGACACCCTCGAAGCTGACCGAAGCCTGCCCGATCAGCAGGGCAACAATGGTGCCCACCCCAAGCGCCAGAAGGCCCGCCGGGATGTTGTAGGGCAGCCGGAACCGACCCACGAGACCCCAGAGGATGATGATCATCGACGCGAACCCCACGAAGGGGTTTTCGAAAATCGTGGCCAGTGGGACGGTGCCAATGAAGACAAGCGCAATCCCGCAAAGCGTGCCAAGCATGCCCGCCCGGGGCGTGACCCGCTTGAGGAACGGGCCGATAATGGCGCCGAGGCCCGCGACAATGCCGCCCATGAACCCCGCACCAATGCCCACCTGCCAGGCCAGCATCGCGTCCTGCGTCGACCAGTAGATCGGGCCGATAACGCCGAAAAGGTAAACGAACATCACCGGTGTCGAGATCCCGTAAGGCAGGGCCGTGACATCGCGCCCTTCCCGTTCGGCCACGCGCTTGGCAAGCAATGTATAGACGACGACACCGGCCAGGATGGCCACTGCCGCACCTGGCACGATCCGGCCGAAAACGATCTCGGCGGGCATCTGGAAAACGAACTGGCAAATGCCCGACAGGACGATCAGATTGATCAGGTTGTCGGTAAACAATGCCCAGAATGCGCTGAAGTCATTGCGCGCAAAAATTCTGTAGGAATAACTTCCTCCCTGCTGCATGGCAGGCCTCCTCTTTTGTATGTGGCCGGGCCCGGTGATCTCCTCTTCACCGGTCGGGTCCGGCCGGCTCCCTACCTTGCTGTGTGCAAGGTTTCCGCCGCCTCGGGGGCGGTATTCCTCCGTGTCTGCGTCAGTGCGGCCATGATTTCGGCCGCGACAAAGGCCGCGATAATCTCGGGCCGCTTGTCGGCGCTGCCACCGGCCCCGATCGGACAGGTCAACGCATCGGTTTCCTGCCCGCCGCCATGATCGCGGCACCAGCTTTCGAACCTCGCGCGTTTGGTCGCCGACCCGATCATCCCGACATAGGCCGCATCACCGCGCGCCAAGGCCGCGGCGGTCAGCAGGAAATCAAGCGCGTGATCGTGGGTCAGCACGACAAATGCGCTGCCCGCGGGCGCAGATGTGATCTCGGCCTCGGGCAGGGCCGTATGGCGTTTGTCGACGGGTGCCTTGCAGAGCGCCATCTCCTCGGCCCGCGTATCCACGAGCAGTGTGCGCACCGGCATCTGAGCCAGAAGCCCGGCCAGTGCACGTCCGACATGACCTGCACCCATGACATAGACATGGGGCAAGGCGCGGGTTTCGGCCTCGGCCCGGGCCAGAGCACCCTGCCGGTCCGCCGCGCTCATAAGGGCAATCTCGACCTCGACCCGTCCGCCGCAGCATTGGCCGATCTCCGGGCCAAGCGGCACATCCTTGACGGCATGGGCGATCCCCTTCGCCAGCATCATCCGCGCCTCGTCGATCATCATGTATTCCAACTGTCCGCCGCCGATCGTCCCATAGGTTTCGCCAGGCGCCACGAACATCTCGGTCCCGGCCTCACGGGGGGATGAGCCGCGCGCCTTGGTCAGCCTGACCGATGCCACCTCCGAATGACGGTCGACGAATGCCACAAGGGTCATGCCGCCCTCCCCGCTTTCAACCGCTCCACCGCCATCAAGACCCGTTCGGGCGTGGCCGGTGCATCCAGTCGCGGACATTCGCGGTAATCGGCAACGCTGGCGACGGCCATCGACAGTGCCTCGAACACCGAAATACCGAGCATGAACGGCGGCTCCCCCACGGCCTTGGAGCGTTTGATCGTCATCTCGCGGTTTTCCGACCAGTCGGCCAGATTGACGTTGAATTCGCGGGGCCGGTCCGAGGCCAGCGGGATCTTGTAAGTCGAAGGAGCGTGTGTCCGGAGGCGTCCGGCATCGTCCCACCAAAGCTCTTCGGTGGTAAGCCACCCCATGCCCTGAATGAACGCCCCTTCGACCTGACCCTTGTCCAGAACCGGGTTCAGTGAACGGCCCACGTCATGCAGGATATCAGTGCGCAGCACCCGGTACTCGCCGGTCAGCGTGTCGATCTCGACCTCGGAACAGGCGGCGCCATAGGCGTAGTAATAGAACGGACGGCCCTTGCCGGTGGCGCGATCCCAATGGATCTTGGGCGTCTTGTAGAACCCCGCCGCCGACAGGTGGACGCGCGCCATGTAGGCCTCTTTGATGAAGGCGTCGAAACTGATGACCTCGTCCCGGATCTGTACGCGGTTGGGGCGAAACTGGACCTCCTCGGGTTCTGCCTGCCAGCGTTCCGTGGCGAAATCCACCAGCCGCGCCTTGATCTGCTCCGCCGCATCAAGCGCCGCCATCCCGTTCAGGTCCGAGCCCGAGGAGGCCGCCGTGGCCGAGGTGTTTGGCACCTTTTCGGTGGTTGTCCTGGTGATCTTGATCCGGTCCACATCGACCTGGAATGTCTCGGCCACGACCTGCGCGACCTTGGTGTTGAGGCCTTGCCCCATCTCGGTCCCGCCGTGGTTCAGGTGGATCGAGCCATCGTTATAGACATGCACCAGCGCGCCCGCCTGATTGTACCAGGTGGCGGTGAAAGAGATGCCGAACTTGACGGGCGTCAGGGCGATGCCGCGGCGGATGATGCCGCCCTTGGCATTATGCGCGAGCACCGCTTCGCGGCGCGATTGATAGTCGGCGCTCGCCTCAAGCTCCTCGACAATCCGGGGCATGATGTTGTCCTCGACCGTCTGGTGATAGGGCGTCACATCGCGCCCCTCTCCATAGAAATTGGCCTTCCGTATATCCAAAGTGTCCTTGCCCAGCGCATAGGCGATCTCTTCCACCATCCGTTCGGCGGCAATCACGCCCTGTGGCCCACCAAAGCCGCGAAAGGCAGTGTTGGACACGGTGTTGGTCTTCATCGGATGGCTTTCCAGCCGCACATGCGGGTAGAAATAGGCGTTGTCGGCGTGAAAGAGCGCCCGGTCAGTCACCGGCCCCGAGAGGTCCGAGGAATAGCCGCAGCGCGCGGCGAACTGACCATCAACGGCCTCGATCCGGCCCTCATCGTCAAAGCCCACATCATAGTCGATTACGAAGTCATGGCGCTTGCCGGTGGCGGTCATATCCTGATCCCGGTCCGGGCGGATCTTGACGGCGCGGTTCCATTTCTTGGCGGCAATCGCAGCCACCGCGCAGAAAAGGTTCATCTGGCTTTCCTTGCCGCCAAACCCGCCGCCCATGCGCCGCACATTCACGGTGACCGCGTTGGACGGCACGCCCAGCACATGGGCCACCATATGCTGCGCCTCGCTTGGGTGCTGGGTCGAGCAATGCACGATCACATCATCATCCTCGCCGGGCACCGCAAAGGCGATATGGCCCTCTAGATACATGTGATCCTGCCCGCCCACGACCATCCGCCCGCCGATCCGGTGCTTGGCCTTTTCCAGTGCCGCAGAGGCATCGCCACGCGACAGGGTCAGCGGATCAGTAATATGCGGATACCCGGCCTCCTGTGCCGCCACGGGATCAAGCGCATGGGGCAGCGGGTCGTAATCGACCTTGGCCCGTTCCGCCGCGCGCCGCGCCGCGTCGCGGGTTTCGGCAATCACCGCAAAGAGCGGCTGGCCGTTGAACTCCACCTTGTCGGTCGGGAAAACCGGCTCGTCATTGCGACCGGTCGGGCTGATATCATTGTGGCCGGGAATATCCTCGGCAGTGAGCACGTCGATGACACCCGGCGCGTTGCGCACGGGATCGAGGTCGATTTTGCGAATGCGCGCATGGGTCTCGGTCGCAACGCCCAGATAGGCGTGCAACGTACCAACCGGCTCGGCGATATCGTCGGTATAGGTCGCCCGCCCGGTCACGTGTTTGAACGCGCTTTCATGTTGCAGGTCGGTGTGAACCGCGCCGTGGATCGTGGCCTGATCTTTCATCGCTCCCTCCCTCACGCGCTCAACCGGACCGGGGCATCTTCGCCCGCAGCCTGCTCAAGGTAAAACCGGCGCAACAGGTTCTGCGCCGTCCGCATGCGGTAATCCGATGACGCGCGCCAGTCGCTTAACGGTGAGAAATCACTGGCAAGCGCCCCGGCCGCCGCTTCAAATGCGGCCTCACCCCAGGGATGCCCCACCAACGCCGCCTCGGCCTGCGCCGCGCGTTTCGGGGTTGCAGCCATACCACCGAAGGCGATGATCGCGCGGGTGATCTGCTCCTGCTCGGTCACAACACTAATCCCCACCGCTACCGAAGAGATATCCTCGTCCCGGCGTTTCGAGATCTTGTAGGCCGCATCGCATTGTCCCGTCCTGGGGAGCGGAATGCGGATGGTTTCGACGAATTCACCGTCGGCACGGTCTTGCTTTCCATAATCCACGAAGAAGTCTTCCAGGGGCAATGTGCGGCGGGCATCCCCACGGCGCAGCGTCACCTCAGCCTCCATCGCGATCAGGACGGGCGGCGTGTCCCCGATGGGCGAGCCGTTGGCGATATTGCCGCCGATGGTCCCCATGTTGCGCACCTGCCATCCGGCGATGCGGTCCCAGTATTCGGTCAGATGCGGAAAATGCGCGGCAATCAACGGAGCGAACTCGGAATAGGTCACACCAGCGCCGATGGTGATATCCGTTTCGGTCACGTCGATGGATTTCAGCCCGTCCAGATGACCGATAAAGATCGCAGGTCCGATGGGGCGCAGGAACTTGGTGACCCAAAGCCCCACATCGGTGGCCCCGGCCACGATCGTGGCGTCGGGATGGTCCAGGAGCGCCTGCGCAAAATCATCGACATCCGCGGGCAGGATCGCCTGGTCATCCGCGGGGCCGGTGATGACCCGTCGGCCATCCCGCAACGATTTCAAATGCTTGGTATTAGTTTCCCGCTCTCGCGACAGGTAATCCGCCGATGGTGTCCCGTGGCGGCCTACCGCCAGAGCGGCGGCAATGATCGGCTCATACCCTGTGCACCGGCAGAGATTGCCCTGAAGCGCCGTTTCGACCTGCGCGACCGTCGGCTCGGGCTGTGCCATCCAGAGCGCGTAGAGCGCCATGACAAAGCCCGGTGTGCAGAAGCCGCATTGGCTGCCGTGATGCTCGACCATCGCCCGCTGCACCGGATGCAAACGACCGTCAGGACCCGAAAGATGCTCGATGGTGACGACATGACAGCCATCCAGCGAGGCCAGGAACCGGATGCAGGCATTCACGATTTCATAGCGCAGCGCCCCGTCATGCAGCCGCCCCACCAGAACCGTGCAGGCGCCGCAATCACCCTCGGCGCAGCCCTCCTTTGTCCCGGTCAGGCGCTGCTCCAGCCGGAGAAAATCCAGCAAGGTCTGCGATGCGCCAACATCCGGCACGGCAACCTCCCGGTCATTGAGGACTAATCGGATCTCCCGGCGCGGTTCCATCCCGGCCCCTCCTGCGTGTGCGATACAGGAGACAGAATACCGCAATTAACTATCAATGAATACGCTTGGTGTCGGTAAATACTTTCTACGAAATGTTGAAAATAAGGCGTGATTTGTGCTTGAATACAAGCGAGGTCGAGAACAGGAGTTCAAGGGGGAGAAACATGGCCTATGTCGAAAGCCTCCGCGTGTTTACGCGCGTTCTGGAGCTGGGCAGTATCACCTCCGGCGGGCGGGACCTTCGGTTGACCCCCGCGGTGGCCAGCAAACGCATCAAGGAGTTGGAAAAACGCCTTGGGGTGCGGCTTTTCAACCGTACCACGCGATCCATCACGCCCACCGAAGTCGGCCGGGTTTTCTATGACGAAGCCAAGAAAGTGCTTGAGACGCTTGATGATGCGGAGGCGGCGGTTGCCAATTATTCCGACCGGCCCCGGGGGGTGATCCGCGTCACGGCCCCGCTCAGCGTTGGACGGCGCATCATCGCGCCCCTGGTGCCGCGCTTCGTCGAGGCTTTCCCCGACACGCAGGTGCAGATGCGCCTGTCGGACCGGGCGGTGGACCTTCTGAACGAGCGGTTGGACGTGGCGTTTTTCGTGGGCACGCCGAAGGATTCGAACCTCAAGCTCAGGAAATTCGTGGAATGTGACCGGGTTCTCTGCGCCGCGCCGGAATATCTCTCACGGGCCGGAGTGCCTGGGTCACCCGATGACCTCTTGAGCCCGTCGCAGAACTGCCTGCTGCTACGCTACCCGCGCTCGCCCGAGTATTTCTGGGTGCTGAAAACCGCGGACGGTACGCGAAAACTGAATGTCGCGGGCAGGTTTGACGCCGACGACTCGGATGTGCTGACCGAATGGGCGCTTGGGGGGCATGGCATCGTGAACAAGCCCCGGTTCGACGTGGCCCACCACCTCCGCGCGGGTCGGTTGGTCGAAGTTCTGCCGGGGTCGCCACCGGTGCCGTCGATGTTCGGCTGCCTCTATCCGCACCGCAAACTGCAAGACCCCAAGATCCGCCATTTCGTCGATTTCATGGCCACGGAAAGCCGCAAATTGCTGGATACCGCCTAGAAATCGACCTCGATGGCGATCCCCTGCTCGACCGCGCGTTTCACAACCGCATCGGCCACGGCCAGGTCCTGCAAGCCCACGCCGGTGCCGTCAAAAAGCGTGATTTCATCGTCCGACCCGCGCCCCGGATGGGTGCCGTTGATCACCGCGCCGATCTCATTGATCTGGCCTTCGGATATCAATCCGGCGGCAATGGCGTGCTGGCATTCGCCGATGCTGATGGACTGCGCGACCTCGTCGGTGAAGACCGTCGCGCGCGCAACCAGCGCCGCCTCGACCTCCTGCTTGCCCTTGGTGTCGGTGCCCATGCAGGCGATATGCGTGCCACCTGTGACATGCGCATCCATTAAGATCGGATCAAAGCTCGACGTGATCGAGATAATGACATCGGCTTCTGCGCCCAGCCGGTCCAATTCGACCCGCTCAAACGGCAATCCGGCCTCTGTTGCCACCTCTTCCAGACGGCTCAACATTTCGGGGTGGTAGTTCCAGCCGATCACCTTTTCGAAGTTGCGCTGCTCAAGCGCCGCGCGCAATTGGAAGGCCGATTGATGGCCCGCGCCGATCATGCCGATCACCCGCGACGTTTGCGGCGCCAAATGCGCGATCGACACCGAAGACGCCGCCGCAGTCCTGAGCGCGGTCAGCAGGTTGCCGCCCACAACCGCCCGGCATTTGCCGGTATCGGCATCAAAAAGAAACACGGTGGACTGGTGATTGGTCAGGCTCTTGGCCTCATTCCCGGGCCAGTAGCCGCCTGATTTCAAACCCAAATTCAGCGCATCGCGGTCAAACCCGGATTTGAACCCGTAAAGCGCCTCGGCATGGCCAATGGCCTCGCGGATCACCGGGAAGTTATAAGCCGAGCGTTTCGACATGGACGCAAAAACCTGCTCGACCGCATCGAAACTGTCCTTGCGTGTGACCAGATCGGCAATGGCGCTTTCGGGGACGATATACATGTTCACCTCTATCGGGAAAAAAGCGGCGGGGCGCACCCCGCCAGTCTCAGGAAGAAATCAATAGGCCTTGCCACGGGCCGAGATCGGCCAGAGGGTTTCGACCTTGCCGTCGCGCACGCCCACATACCAGTCATGCACGTTGCAGGTCGGGTCGCAGTGGCCGGGGACGAGGTGTAGCTTGTCATTGACCTTGAGCACGCCCGCGGGGTCCGCGACCACCCCATGTTCATCCGAGCATTTCAGGTATTCGACGTCGTCGCGGCCATGGATCGTGGGCAACCCGCTATCAACCGATTGCGCCTTGAGCCCGGCATCGACGATGGCCTTGTCGGCTTTCGAATGGCTCATCACCGTGGTCAGGATAAAGAGCGCGTTTTCCCATTCCCCCTCGTCGATCCGGTTGCCCTTCTCATCGAGAATACGGCCGTAATCGGCATCCATGAAAGCGTAAGAGCCACATTGAAGCTCGTTGTAAACACCTGAATTTCCTTCGAAATAATAAGAACCAGTGCCACCGCCACCGACGATATCACACTCAAGCCTCCGCGCCTTGAGCGCATCCACAGCCGCGCGCACCTGGGCGATGGCGATGTCGAGCTTGGCCTTGCGGTCCTCATAGCTGTCGAGATGTTGCATCGCGCCCTGGTAGGCCTGGATGCCTGCGAATTTGAGGCCTTCTGCCGCGTCGATCAGCCCCGCGATCTCAACGACCGCCTCCGTGGTCGTCACGCCGCAACGTCCCGCGCCGCAGTCGATTTCGACCAGGCATTCAATCTCGGTCCCGTGCTTTTGCGCGGCCGCCGACAGGTGGGCCACATTGGCCGGATCATCAACGCAGACAAGCGTCCGCGCGCCCAGCTTCGGCAACCGCGCCAGACGGTCGATCTTGAGCGGGTCGGTCACCTGGTTCGAGACCAGCACATCCTTGATGCCGCCCCGGGCAAACACCTCGGCCTCGGACACTTTCTGACAGCAGACGCCGCAGCTTCCGCCAAGCCGTTCCTGCAACAGGGCCACATCGACCGATTTATGCATCTTGCCATGCACCCTGTGGCGCATCCCATGCGCCTTGGCCCAATCGCCCATCTTCCGGATATTCCGCTCCAGCGCGTCAAGATCAAGGACCAGCGCCGGCGTCTGAATATCCGCGGCGTCCATGCCCGGCAGCGCGGGGACATCAAAGCCCACCTCGAGTTTGGAGATATCGGTTTGTGCGTTCATCTGTTTGTCCTCCTGCGGCTCAACTGTTCATCCATGGCAGCCGGTCGAGATCGACATTGCCGCCGGTTATCACCACGCCCACGCGCTTGCCCGCGAACATGCCCTTGTTCTTGAGAATGGTCGCCAGCGGCACCGCCGATGACGGCTCCATCACCACGCGCAGGTGTTTCCAGGTGAGTTTCATCGCCGCGATGATCTCGGGATCGGACGCGGTCAAGATGTCGTGCACGTGGCGCGACACGAAATGCCAGGTCAGGTCCTTCAACGGCACCAGAAGCCCGTCGGCGATGGTCTTCGGCGCGTCATCGGCGATGATGTGGCCCGCCCTGAAACTGCGATACGCATCATCGGCCTGCTCCGGCTCCGCCGCGATGATTTTGGTCTCCGGCGCGGCGTGGGAAAGGGTGAGGCAGGTGCCCGAAATCATGCCGCCGCCGCCAATGGGCGCGATGACGTAATCCAACCCGTCCGCTTGCTCCATCAGTTCTTTCGCACAGGTCCCCTGACCCGCGATCACGCGCGGATCGTTATAGGGGTGTACGAAATTGCCACCGGTTTCCGCCTGCACCTGCGCGAATGTCTCCTCGCGGCTGGTGGTTGACGGCTCGCATTCGGTGATCGTCCCCCCATAACGGCGCACGGTGTCTTTCTTGGCCTGAGGGGCGGTGCGGGGCATCACCACGTTGCACGGGATGCCACGCAACATCGCCGCGTAGCTGAGGCAGGAGGCGTGATTGCCCGACGAATGCGTTGCCACGCCGTTGCGCGCCTGTGCATCGTCCAGCCCGAACACCGCGTTGGTCGCCCCGCGCACCTTGAAGGCGCCGGGTTCCTGAAAGTTCTCGCATTTGAAGAACAGCTCTGCGCCGGTCAGATCGTTGAGGTAATCCGAGGTCCGCACCGGTGTGTGCCGGATATGCGGCTTGATCCGCTCATGCGCGGCCAGCATGTCGTCATAGGTCGGGATATCCATCGGCATGTCCTTCATCACGCCGCCGCCTGCATCGCTTGGGTGGTCGTCTGCCGATAATGATCCTGCGCCGCTGCAACGCCTGAGCCCAGTTCGATCCCGAGCCCGAGATCCACCATAACCATCTCGGCCGTCGCGATCCCCGAAAGCGCCAGTACATCGGTCAACTGCCCCAGATGGCCGATGCGGAACACCTTGCCCGCGACATCACCGAGGCCCACACCGAAGGCGGTGCCGTACTTCTGATCCGCGAGGGTCACGATATCGGTGGCGTTGAAGCCCTCCGGCGTGCGGATGGCACTGACCGTGTCGGAATACCATTCCGGGCGTTCGGCGCAGAGTTCAAGCCCCCAGGCGCGGGTTGCGGCACGTACCCCTTCAGCGATGCGGACGTGACGGGCGAAGACATTATCCAGCCCCTCGTCCAGCAGCATTTCGGTTGCCAGTTTCAGCCCGTTCAGCAGGCCGACCGCGGGCGTGTAGGGATAGGCATTGGCGGCGTATCCCTTGGCCATGTCGCGAATGTCGAAAAACGTGCGCGGCAAGCCTGCCGTCTCAACCGCGGCCATTGCGCGGGGCGAAAAGGCCACGATGGCAAGGCCCGCGGGCAGCATGAACCCCTTCTGACTGCCGGTGACGGCAATATCAACACCCCATTCGTCCATGCGGAAATCCATCGAGGCGATCGACGACACCCCATCGACAAAGAGAAGCGCGGGGTGGCCCGCCGCATCCATCGCGCGACGGATCGCGGCAATGTCGGATTTGACGCCGGTTGCGGTCTCGTTATGGGTGGCCAGAACAACCTTGATCTTGTGCTCCTTGTCCGCCGTCAGGATCTCTTCATAGCGATCCGCCGGAATACCCTGCCCCCAGGGTGTCTCGACCACCTCCACGTTCAGGCCGTGACGCTGGCACATGTCGATCCAGCGGTGCGAAAACATCCCGTTGCGGGCGGCGAGCACCGTTTCGCCTGCGCTCAGCGTATTGGTCAGCGCCGTCTCCCACCCGCCGGTGCCGGTGGACGGAAAGACGAAAATCTCAGCCGTTTTGCTTTTCAGGATCTTCTTCACGCCCGACAGCGCGGGGTGCAGGATCTCACCGAAAATCGGCGAGCGGTGATCGACCGTCGGCATATAGGTCGCCAGACGAAGTTCCTCGGGCATGTTGGTCGGGCCGGGGATGAAAACAGGGTTTTGGAAGCTCATTTCGATGCCCTCCTTTTGGCGCGTTTCCAGAACCTTACGGGCAGGAGAGCAAGAAGGAAATTTTTTTGAAAAGGTTTTTCATTTTTTGGAATTATTCATTTTATTATTATTATTCATGTGTTTATGTTTTTTCACTAGTCAAAATATATTTTCACAAATAGAAGAGAAGCGACGGGAGGACATCAAATGGCGCAACAACCGAGAAAGAAGGGCCGCCCCAAGGCGTTCTATGCAAAGCCCGAACAATCGACGATCCAGTCGCTGGACCGGGCCATTGACGTGCTGGATCTTCTGGCGGCCCATGCCGGGCTGACCCTCACCGAGATTGCCAATGAGCTGGCGCAGTCACCGGCCACGATGCACCGGGTTCTCTCGACGCTCGAGGCGCGCGACATGGTCGAGATGGATGGACAGAGCCAGACCTGGCATATCGGGGCGGCCGCCTATCGCATCGGGTCGGCCTTCCTGCACCGCAGTGGTGTCGTCGAGCGCAGCCGCCCCGCCATGCGCCGACTGATGGAACAGACCGGAGAGACCTCGAACCTCGGCATCGAGATGAATGGCAATGTCATGTTCATCGGCCAGGTCGAGACCAACGAGACGATCCGCGCCTTCTTTCCGCCGGGAACGATTTCGCCCATGCATGCCTCGGGGATCGGCAAGGCGCTGCTGAGCCGCTACAGCGATGACCGGTTCGACCGGGTGGTCTCGGGCCGCGACCTGGAAGGCTTTACCGACAAGACGGTGACCGATCCCGAACGGCTCCGGGACGATCTGCGGCAAGCCCGCGATCGGGGCTGGGCCTTCGACGACGAGGAGAAGGCCACCGGGATGCGCTGCGTGGCAGCACCCATCCTCAACACCTATGGCGAGGCGATTGCCGGGATCTCGGTCTCGGGGCCAACCAGCCGGATGCCGCAGGAGCGGATCGAAGAGATCGCCGCCCTGGTCGCCGCCGCCGCGCGCGAGGTATCACGCGGTCTTGGCGCCCCGCAGGGCGACAGCGACTGATCGCCGTTAGGCCAAAGGCGCCGGGGGCCTGAAGCGTTTCAACAAGATCTGAGGTCTCGCGGTTTTCCCGACGCCGTTCAGTGAAAATCCCGCGACTTCGGGATGATCCGTACATCGCGCGGATGCCGGTGGGTGCTGTGGGGGATTGGCTTGCGCACCTCATCGGCATGGGCAAGCGGCACCTGCATCTCGTCCCCCGAAAGCCGGTTCAGCGCATCGCTGCGGTCAGTCAGGTGGTTGACGACCACATGGATGACATCCGCATCCCGCTGCACGATGCCCCGCACATCCAGCAGGCGCGCCTGCATGATCGGTTTGCGATAGGCGGTCATCACCTTGGACCAGATCACCAGGTTGGCAACACCGGTTTCATCTTCGAGCGTGATGAAACAGACGCCCTTGGCACTGCCCGGGCGCTGCCGGACCAGCACGAGCCCGGCAATGGAAATCGCCTGCCCATTGCGCATCCCGTTCAGGTCACGGGCGGAACGATACCCTTGCCGGGCCATGCTGGCGCGCAGGAAAGACAGCGGATGCGCCTTGAGCGATAAACGCAGGGTCTGATAATCGGCCACCACATGTTCGCACACGGGCATCTGCGGCAGGATGAAGGGGGTTTCAGCACCCTCCTCACGCGCCCCGGCAAAAAGCGGCAGGTCCGGGGCATCGCGTAACGCGCGCGTGTCCCAGAGCGCCTGCCGCCGGTCGAGGCCGATCGAGCGGAACGCATCCGCCGCCGCCAGCTTGTGCATCGTGCCGGCATCCACCCGTGCCCGCATCTTGAGGTCCTGCACATCGCTGAAAGGCGCCTCGCGCTGTTGCAAAAGCCGTGCGGCCACGGCCTCCGGCATGCCATCCACCTGCCGAAACCCCAGGCGAACGGCGAAATCCCCACGCCCCGTGGGCTCCAGCGTGTTGTCCCACTCGCTGTAATTGATATCGGGCGCGCGGATCTCGACCCCGTGTTCGCGGGCGTCACGGACGATCTGCGCGGGCGCGTAAAACCCCATGGGCTGCGCGTTGAGCAAGGCGGCACAGAATACATCCGGGTAATGGCATTTGATCCAGCTTGAGATATAGACCAGCAGCGCGAAACTGGCCGCATGGCTTTCCGGGAAGCCATAATCGCCGAACCCCTTGATCTGATTGAAACAACGCGCGGCAAATTCCGGGTCGTACCCCCGGCCAATCATCCGGCTGACCATCTTGTCTTCCAATGCGCCGATGGTGCCACGGGACCGGAACGTGGCCATGGCCTTGCGCAGCTCATTGGCCTCCTGGGGCGAGAATTCCGCCGCGACCATGGCAATTTTCATCGCCTGTTCCTGAAAGATCGGCACGCCGTTGGTGCGTTGCAGGATATTCCTGAGCTCGTCCGGGTCATGGTCAGCCCCGGGTGAGGGGTATTCGACCGGCTCCGCCCCGCTGCGGCGGCGCAGGTAGGGATGCACCATGTCGCCCTGAATGGGGCCGGGCCGCACAATGGCGACCTGTATGACCAGGTCATAGAATTCGCGCGGTTTCAGGCGGGGCAGCATGTTCATCTGCGCGCGGCTTTCGACCTGGAACGTGCCAAGGCTGTCGCCGGTGCAGAGCATGTCGTAAACCGCCGGGTCCTCTTTTGGTACGCTGGCCAGGTCGAACCGCTTGCCGTGATGCGCCGCGATCAGGTCAAAGGCCTTGCGGATGCAGGTGAGCATGCCCAGGGCCAGCACATCCACCTTGAGGATGCGCAGCTCGTCAATATCGTCCTTGTCCCATTCGATGAAACTGCGATCTGCCATCGCGGCATTGCCGATGGGAACCGTCCGCGTCAGCGGCGTTTCGGTCAGGATGAACCCGCCCACATGCTGGCTCAGGTGGCGTGGCATGCCGATCATCTGATCGGCCAGCTTGATCGTGCGCGCCATCAGCGGGTCTCGCAGGTCAATCCCGGCCTCCCTTGCCTCCCGCTCTCCCACCTCGCGGCCCCAACTGCCCCAGATTGTCTTGGCCAGCGCCGCGGTGATATCTTCGGACAGGCCCATCACCTTGCCCACTTCGCGGACCGCCATGCGGGGGCGGTAATGGACCACCGTCGCGCAAAGCCCCGCCCGGTCGCGGCCGTATTTGTCATAGATATGCTGAATCACCTCTTCGCGGCGTTCATGTTCGAAATCCACGTCGATATCGGGCGGTTCCTTGCGCTCCTCGGAAATGAAGCGTTCAAACAGAAGGTCGTTCTTGCCCGGATCGACAGCGGTAATGCCCAGCACGTAACAGACGGCGGAATTGGCTGCCGAGCCGCGCCCCTGGCACAATATCGGCGGGCTGGTCTGATGACGGGCGAAGCGGATGATGTCGTAGATGGTCAGGAAATACTGCGCGATCTCGAGCTTGCCGATCAGTGAAAGCTCCTTCCTGAGTGCGGTACGGACCTTGTCCGGCACCCCGTCGGGGTAATGCTCGGCCGCACCTTTCCAGGTCAGCTCACTCAGGTAGTCCTGCGGTGTGCGGCCTTCGGGGATGGTCTCCTGCGGGTATTCATAAGACAGCTCACGCAGATCAAAGCGACAGGCATCCGCCACCTCCCGCGCGGCGCGGATCGCATGGGGCCACTCGGCAAAAAGGCGCATCATCTCTTCCGGCGATTTCAGGTGCCGTTCGCCATTCGCCGCCAGCAGGAAACCGGCCTTGGCGATGGTGGTCTTGTGCCGGATACAGGTCATCACATCCTGCAAGGGCCGCCGGTCGGGCGCGTGGTAGTGGACATCATTGGTGGCCAGGATCGACAAGCCATGCGATTTTGCCAACCGGTCCAGCGCATTGATCCGCGCCCGGTCGTCGCCGTGATAAAGATAGCTTGCCGCGATATGGCGCAGCCCCGGCAAGGCGCGCAGCAACCGGCGCAGCCCCGCGGCAAAGGCGGCCACTTCCGCCCCCGGGATCGCGATCAGGTGTACGCCTTCGCCATGTGCCGCCAGATCGTCCAGCGTGATATGGCACATGCCCTTTTCCTGCCAGTTGCCGGCGGTGTCCCGCATCTTGCCCTTGGAGAGTAATTGGCAAAGCCGGCCATAGGCGGCGCGGTCCCGTGGATAGGCCAGGAATTCCTCGCCGCTGACCAATTGCAACCGGCAGCCGATGACGGGCCGCATCTGCGCTTTCAGCGCCTCGGCATGCAGGCGCACGACCCCGGCCATGGTGTTCAGGTCCGCCACGCCGATGGCATCATAACCCTGCGCCCAGGCGGTGGCGGAAAGATCCACCGCATCCGAGGCGCCGTGCAGGAACGAAAAACAGGTGGTGATGCCCAGTTCGACAAAATCCGCGCGAGCGTTCGGGGTAAATCCACCTTCCTCCAGGGTGCGCCTTGGGCGTTGATTGTCCATGTCAGGCATGGGCGCCTCCCCCTTGCCGCACCCGCCCGACCGTGACCGCTTCTGCCTTGCCCCGGACCATCATGCGAACATCCCGTGCACGAACCAGCGTGGATCCCCGCCGCGCCCGTCATCATGCAGTCCTTCGCGGTAGATCCACAGGCGTTTGCCACTTTGATCCTCGACCTTGAAATAGTCCCGCAGCCGCGTACCGGGGCGGTCACGCCACCATTCCGGTGCGATCCGTTCAGGCCCTGCGTAACGCGCCACGCGGTGGGTCTGCCTGCGCCAGATGAACTGCACCGGGGGGCCTTCGGGCACGGCATAGAGCACGCGCACCTCCTCCGGGGGATGCAGCAGCCGGACGGGCCGCTCCCGCGGGGTGGCCTCCGCCCCGGCCCCGTGCATGTGTAGCGCCGGGATACGGATCTCGGCCCGTTCCGGGACATGGCTTGCGCGCAAGGCCGGGCTCTGGACCGCCTGCGCCCCGAAACGCGCGCTCAGCCGGTCAATCAGGCGAGGCAGATGCAGGTCCTCTTCGGCCTTGCCGTCAAGCCGTGTCTGGGTCAGCTCAAGCGCCTCCACAACACCGGCCTCAAGCGTGATCAGGTCAAACCCGAAACCGGGATTGATCCGCTCCAGCTTGCCCTCGAAAAGGCGGTGCAGGTGATCCGCATCGCGCGTCGGCGCCGCGGTGGCCGCCTCGATCCGGCT
Organism: Roseovarius sp. MMSF_3359; assembly: GCF_030733385.1. Classification (GTDB taxonomy): domain Bacteria; phylum Pseudomonadota; class Alphaproteobacteria; order Rhodobacterales; family Rhodobacteraceae; genus Roseovarius. The sequence continues at coordinate 58,509 of NZ_JASHJC010000015.1, forward strand.
GATCTCGCCATCGGTGCGATAGACGGTCAGGTGAAGACGGCGGCAGCCAAGCCCCTGCCGGGCAAGCTGATGACACAGGTCGCGGCAAAGGTCGGGGACATAGGCGGTCGGATCCTGGATCGGTTCGGGCAAGCGCGTCCGCGCGATGATCCGCGGCGCCGCATCCCGGCTTGCCACCGGCTCGGCCAGATGCCCCATCGCCTGATCCAGCCGCATGAGCGGGTTGGCCGCCAGATCGGCGCGCGCAAACCGCCGGGTCAGGGACAGGCGCGGCACCTGCGCAATCGCGCCGATGGTCTTGAGGCCCAGACGGCGCAGCAGCAAAAGCGTGTCTCCTTTCAACCGCAACCCGTCAACCGGCAAAGGCGCCAGCGCCGGGGCGATACCCTCTTCCGCACAGATCGCGCGGACCGGTCCGTGACGTGCCAGCGCCCAGGCCGCCCCCCATGTGGGGGCCACCGCCAGTTGCGCGCCAAGCCCCAGCCCGGACAGGCATGTCTCCATATCGGTCAGCATCGCCGCTTCCCCGCCGAACAGGTGATCCGCGCCGGTGGTTTCAAGGATAAGGCCATCGGCACCGTCCACCACGCTCCACGGGCACCAGCGCCGCGCCCAGAGCATCAGGCGCCTCAACGCCGCCGCATCCCCAGCCAGGTCGGCGTATTCAACCCGCAGATCAGCGCAGACCGCCCTGGCATCCACCACCCGCGCCCCGATCATGGCCCCGGCCAGCCGTGCAGCACGGTTGGCGGCATGGATCACCGGGCCATGGGGGCCTTCGGTCGTGAGGATAACGGCCACATCATCGGGCGGCGCGTCGCCATTGCGCGCCATCACTTTCTGCCACCGCTCCATCGCGAATTGCGGCAGATAGATCGACACGATCCGCCGCCCGGTCATAGGTGGCAATCCATGTGCCGGGCGGCCGATGACGCGCCCGGAAAAGTTCGGCCTGCCAGCGCGGCGCGCCCGGTGCCCTGGCATCTTCGGGATGGGGCAACGATGGCAGGGAGGTCACGCGCCAGCGATTGCGCGCAGCGCTCAGATCGGGAGAGGCCGCGCGCCGGATCAGCCAACAGGGCACCTGGTGATGTTCCGCCCGCAAGGCCAACCGCTTGGTCGCCGTGAAATCCAGAACCGGCGGATCGCCCCAAATCTCCCCGACCACAGCGGCCAGAGCGGTGCAGCGCAACCCCTCCTCCATCGCCAGGAGCACATCCACGGGCCGGCTCAGGTCGACCTGGATCACCTGCCGCGTCGTCATCCCCGGCAGATAGGGCCTCCCGGCCTCCTTCTGCGAAAGCCAGTCCTGCACCCACAGGACCGGCGCGCGCTGCCGGGGCAGGCTCGACAGCACAAAGCCCACCGCGCCCGCGTCCGTTGGCGTGGCCGGGAAGGCTTCCGACAACGTGCAGAATTGGCTTTGCGAACCCGCAAACCACCGCTTTTGGCGATATCCAGAGGTGAGAGCCGTCTTGCACTGCACAAGTGATTCCAATAAATGTTCACTATATGTTCTATAAATTTGAGCAGCTTTTGACAACACTAATCCCGGCACAAATTGGATGTCCGCGCGGGTCAATGCGCGCCATTCAACGTAGATTGAGATGCTTCAAATCTGCATTTAAGGGGCAATAATACCCGCGCAAAACCATGCGGTGATACTCGCAGGCCGCTCTGTGACAGATTACCGGTTCAGCGCCATGTGCCGGTTCACATCCTTGTAGAGCAGATAGCGGAACGGCCCCGGGCCGCCCGCGTAACAGGCCTGCGGGCAGAAGGCGCGCAGCCACATGTAATCGCCCGCCTCGACCTCGACCCAATCCTGGTTGAGCCGATAGACCGCCTTGCCCTCCAGCACGTAGAGCCCGTGTTCCATCACATGGGTCTCAGCAAAGGGGATCACGCCACCGGGCTGGAACGTCACGATGGTCACATGCATGTCATGGCGCAGGTCGGTCGGATCGACAAACCGTGTCGTGGCCCAGACACCATTTGTATCCGGCATGGGCGTCGGCGCGATATCCTGCTCATTGGTAAAAAGCGCGTCGGGGGCATCGAGCCCCTCAACCCGTTGATAGGCTTTGCGAATCCAGTGAAACCGTGCGACCGCGTCGCCGGTGTTTCGTACCTGCCAGTCGGCATCCGGCGGAAGGTAGGCATAGCCGCCGGTTTTCAGGCGATGCGCCTCACCGCCAAGGGTCAGGGTCACCGCCCCCTCGACCACGAAGATCACCGCTTCGACACCAGCCTCGGTTTCGGGCCGGTCACTGCCCCCGCCGGGCTGCACCTCGGCGATATATTGCGAAAAGGTCTCTGCAAAACCCGACAGGGGCCGTGACAGCACCCAGAACCGCGCTCCCTCCCAAAACGGCAGAAAGCTCGTCACGATATCGCTGAACGTGCCTTTCGGGATGACCGCATAGGCATCGGTGAAAACTGCCCGATCCGTCAGGAGTTGGGTCTGCGGCGGCAGGCCGCCCTTGGGGGCGTAATAGGTCGCGTTACTCATGTCAGGGACCGTTCGGTTGGCTGCGTCACCCGCCATCAAAGACCAGACCGGAAAACGATCCAACAAGATTCGTACCTTGCAATTGCTGAAGGTTTCTAAGGAAATTTTTGAAAAGACTGACAGATTTCGGTGTGGAGACCTTATCCGGCCCGGCGCAGGCCCGAAGGCGTCACGCCGTATTCGCGCCGTATCGCCCGGGTCAGCGCCGCGGGAGAATCGTATCCGCAGCGCACGGCGATCTCGGCCACGCCCAGATGCGTCCCCTCCAGCAATTTACGGGCCGAGGCCAGCCGCAGATGCCGATAAACCGTTCCCGGCGGCGCCCCCAACCGCGCCCGAAACCGCCGGTCAAGCGTTCTCGGCTGACACGAAAGGCGCCGCGCCAGCACCTCCAGTGGCAAGGGACGTTCGAGATTGCCCCGCATCAGGCTCAAGGCCCGGCTGACCATTGGGTCGCGCACCGCGTTCTGATCCCGATCGGCCCCGACGGGCGGGTCCTTGTGGATAAAGAGCGCCTCGACATCCAGCCGCGCCGCGATCCCAAGATGATCGCTGATCAGGCCCAACGTCAGATCAAGCGCCGACATGGCCCCGGCACAGGTCATCATCGGGCCATCCCGGATCACGCGGGCCTGTTCTGCTTCAACCTCAAGAAATTGCTCGGTAAATCCGTCCAAGAGATCCCAGTGAACGGTACAGCGCCGCCTGTCGAGCAACCCGGCGGACGCCATCAGCCACGGCCCCGCGTCAAGACCCACGGTCACCCCGGCCCGCTGCGATGCCCACTGCAGAGCGCGGCGATTGGGCGGCGTATCATGCCGAAGGTGGTCATAGCTGGCAGTGACAAAGAGATAATCGCATACCGCAAGCTCACCAAGCGGCGCATGCGGCACCACCTGCATGCCGCTTGACGACAAGACCGGCCCGCCATCTGGTGTGAATATCCGCCAGTCAAACGCATGGGTCGATGTCTGCGTATTGGCCGCACGCAACGGCTCAAGGCAATTGGCCAGACACAGGTTCGAAAACTGATCGTAGATCAGAAAGGCGATCCGCACTGGCGCGGCAGATGCTTTTGTCCATTCAGGCATGATTTTTGTCATTTACTGCAAACTGTCTTTCCCTATCACGGCAGTAGGATTTTTCAAACGTCCATTCAGGGAGACTCAGATGCCGCTTGCCATGAACCGAGAGGTTTTCATCACCTGCGCCGTGACCGGCTCGGGCTCGACCCAGGATCGCAGCCCCCATGTGCCGCGCTCACCGCAACAGATCGCCGAAAGCGCCATCGCGGCGGCCAAGGCCGGGGCGGCAGTGGTGCATTGCCATGTGCGCGACCCGGAAACCGGCGTGCCATCGCGCGACCCGAAACTCTACCGCGAACTGACCGACCGGGTGCGTGACGCGGATGTCGACGTGGTGCTGAACCTCACCGCGGGCATGGGCGGCGACATGGTTTTTGGAGGCGTCGAAAGCCCCCTGCCCGTGGCCGACGGCACCGACATGGTGGGCGCCACAGAGCGGATGGAACATATCGCTGAATGCCTGCCCGAGATCTGCACGCTCGACTGCGGCACGATGAACTTTGCCGAGGCCGATTACGTGATGACCAACACGCCCGGCATGTTGACCGCCATGGGCAAGATGATGACCGATCTGGGTGTGAAGCCCGAGATCGAGGCGTTTGACACCGGTCATCTCTGGTACGCCAAGCAACTCGTGGCCGATGGTGTGCTGGAAACCGATGCGCTGGTGCAGCTTTGCATGGGGGTGCCGTGGGGCGCGCCGAATGACCTCAACACCTTCATGGCCATGGTCAACAACGTGCCTGCGGAGTGGAACTGGTCGGCCTTCTCGCTGGGCCGCGATCAGATGGCTTATGTCGCCGCCTCGGTGCTGGCCGGTGGCAATGTGCGCGTCGGGCTGGAAGACAACCTGATGCTCGATCGTGGCGTCCAGGCCGAGAACTGGCAGTTGGTCGAACGCGCCCGCGAAATCATCGAACGGCTTGGCGCAAAGGTGATCGGCCCGGAAGAAGTACGCAAGAAACTGCGCCTGACCAAGCGGGCACCACGGGGATGAGCGGTCGCCGCGTCCTGATTACCGCGGGCGCATCGGGCATTGGCCTGGGCTTGGCACGGCGCTTTGCCGAAGCCGGAGACCGCGTCGCGATCTGCGATGCGGACGCGGACGCATTGGACAAGGTCAAGGCGGAATTCCCCGATTTCATCGCCGCCCGGGCCGACGTGACCGATGAGGCGCAGATGGACGCATTTCTGCAAGCGGTGGAGGCCGAATGGGGCGGTGTTGACGTTGTTTGCGCCAATGCCGGCACGGGCGGCCCGGCCGGGCGGATCGAAGATCTGGATTATGCCGCATGGCGCGATTGCGTTGGCGTGAACCTTTTCGGCGCGTTTCTCACCTGCCGATGGGCGGCACGTGTGATGCGGGCGCAAGGGTCTGGCCTGATCGTGCTCACCTCCTCCACGGCGGGGCTTTTCGGCTATCCGCTGCGCTCGCCCTATGCGGCGGCGAAATGGGGCATCGTGGGCCTGACCAAGACGCTGGCCATGGAGCTTGGCCCGGCGGGCGTGCGGGTCAACTGCATCTGCCCCGGCGCGGTCGAAGGCGACCGGATGGAGCGGGTGCTGGCCAATGAAAGCGCGGCAACCGGCACGCCCATCGAAGAGCTGCGCGCGAATTATGTGGCCTGCACCTCCCTCAAAAGCTGGGTAAGCGCGGACGATCTGGCGGACATGGTGCAGTTCCTCGCATCCCCCGCCGCAAGCAAAATCACCGGTCAGATCCTGGCCGTGGACGGACATACGGAGAGCATCAACTGATGGCGAAAACAGCGTGTATCGTGGGCGGGGGCGTGATCGGCGGCGGATGGGCCGCGCGGTTCCTGCTCAATGGGTGGAATGTGCGGGTCTATGACCCGGACCCCGAGGCCGAGCGCAAGATAAGCGAAGTGATGGGCAATGCCCGCCACGCGCTGCCGATGCTCTATGACTATGCGTTACCCGACGAAGGAACGCTGAGTTTCCATGAGACGATCGAAGAGGCCGTTGCTGGCGCAGATTGGATCCAGGAAAGCGTGCCGGAACGTCTGGAGCTAAAACATAAGGTTTATCAAGAGCTTCAAATCCATTGTGCACCTAATACCGTGATCGGTTCTTCAACATCGGGGTTCAAACCCTCGGAATTGCAGGAAAATTCAGCACGACCCGAACAAATCGTCGTCACACACCCGTTCAACCCGGTCTATCTCCTGCCCCTGATCGAGGTTGTTCCTTCTGACAAGACCGCATCAGAAACTGTTGAAAAGGCGCAAGATATCCTGACGGATCTCGGCCTCTATCCCCTTGTTGTCCGCAAGGAGATCGACGCACATATCGCCGACCGTTTTCTTGAAGCTGTCTGGCGCGAGGCACTGTGGTTGGTCAAGGATGGCATTGCCACGACCGAGGAAATCGACAACGCGATCCGCTACGGGTTTGGCATCCGCTGGGCGCAGATGGGGCTTTTCGAAACCTACCGCGTGGCGGGCGGCGAAGCGGGCATGAAACACTTCATGGCGCAATTCGGCCCGGCGCTCAAATGGCCATGGACCAAGCTGATGGACGTCCCGGAATTTACCGATGAACTGGTCGACCTGATCGCCGGGCAATCGGACGAACAATCCGGGCACCTGAGCATCCGCGAGCTGGAGCGCAAGCGCGACAACAACCTGATCGCTATGATGCGGGCGCTAAAACAGCAGGGGAATGCAACGGGGCGCCTTATCAAGGACCATCAGAAAACCCTGCGCCCTGCCCTGGCCGATACCAATCCCATCATTGCGATGCGCCGCACCGTGCCGGTGGACTGGACCGATGTGAACGGCCACATGAACGAGGGGCGTTACGGACAGCTTTTCTCGGACGCGGCCGAAGAGATCATGGCCCATGTGGGCGCCGATGACGACTACATCGCCAGCGGCCTGAGCTATTTTACCGTTGAGACCACCGTCAAATACCTGATGGAAACCCATGCGGGCGAAGAGATCGAAGTGCACACGCGCATCACGGTTGGCGAGGGCAAGAAACTGCGCTGTTTCCATGAAATGAAACGCGCCAGCGATGGCGAACTTCTGGCCACCTGTGACCAGTTCATGCTGCATGTGAGCCTGGAGACCCGGCGCACCTGCGAACCGGCGGATCATGTCCGCGCAAAAGTCGAGGCGCTGGCCGCCCTGCATAAGGAGACCTGAGATGCAATTCGGACTGACCGAAGAACAGGAAATGATCGTCTCGACGGTGCGCAGCTTTGTCGAGGCCGAGCTCTATCCGCACGAGTTGGAGGTCGAACGGACCGGCCATCTGCCGATGGAAATCATCCGTGAGGTGCAGGCCAAGGCCATCGAGGCCGGGCTTTATGCCGCCAACATGCCCGAAGAGGTGGGCGGCGCGGGCCTCGATACGCTGACCTGGCTGATGTATGAAAAAGAGCTGGGCCGCGCCAATTACGCGCTGCACTGGACCTGCGTTGCGCGGCCGTCGAACATCCTGCTGGCGGGCACCGACGAGCAGAAAGAGAAGTACCTATACCCTTGTATTCGCGGTGAAAAATGGGATTGCCTAGCGATGACAGAGCCGGGGGCGGGTTCGGACTTGCGGGGCATGCGGGCGACGGCGCGGGAGGATGGTGATGATTTCATCCTCAACGGCACCAAGCATTTCATCTCCCACGCCGACATCGCCGATTTCTCCATCGTCTTCATGGCGACCGGGGAGGAGGACACGCCCCGCGGCCCCAAGAAACTCATCACAGCGTTCTTCGTCGACAAGGACACGCCGGGCTTTACCGTGCGCGAAGGTTACCGCAATGTCAGCCACCGCGGCTATACCAACGCCGTGCTGGAATTCGACGATTGCCGCCTGCCGAAATCCGCCGTGCTGGGCGAAGTGCACAAGGGATTTCAGGTGGCCAATGACTGGCTGGGCGCAACGCGCTTGCAAGTTGCCGCGACCTGTTTGGGCCGGGCGGAACGGGCATTGCAGCACGCGGTGGAATACGCCGCAGAGCGCAAACAGTTCGGGCAACTCATCGGCAAGTACCAGGGGATTTCTTTCAAGCTGGCCGATATGGCGACGGAGTTGAAGGCCGCAGAACTTTTGACATGGCATGGCGGTTGGAAATTCGATCAGGGCACCGTGACGGAGACGGACATGTCCATGGCCAAGCTCAAGGCCACCGAGATGCTGGCCATGGTGGCCGACGAGGCGATCCAGATCCATGGCGGCATGGGGTTGATGGACGAACTGCCCTTGGAACGGATCTGGCGCGATGCGCGGGTCGAGCGGATCTGGGAAGGCACATCGGAAATTCAACGCCACATTATCAGCCGCGAGATGCTGCGGCCGCTCGGGGCGTGATCCGTGCCCACCCGGTTTTCGCCAAGCCCGGAGGCGCGTGCCTTCGTGAAGGACCCTGCCAATCGCAATAGCTGGGACTTTAACGCCGCCGAATTGCCCGCGATGCGCCAAGAGGCGTTGCGCGACGCAGAGGCAAAAGCGCCCGGGCGTGCGGCAAAACATGGCGTGACACTGGATTGGCAGGAGATCGCCGGGGTCCGCTCGCTGCTGATCACGCCTGAGGGCTGGGACGGCAAATCGAAAATGCTCTACCTCTTCGGGGGTGGCTTCATCCTGGGCAGTCCGCTGGAAGATCTGATGATCAGCGCGGGTTTGGCAGCGGGGTCGGGCCTGCAAGTTGTCTCGTCCGCCTATGCGCTGGCCCCCGACGCCCCCTTCCCTGCCGGGTTGGAAGATGCCATCACCGTCGCGCGGGCCGTGCGCCCCGACGCGATCGCCGGGGAATCCGCGGGGGGCAATCTTGCCCTGTCGGTCGCGCGTGACCTCATCGCCGAAGGCGTGGATGTGGCGGCGCTGGCGCTGCTCTCACCCGCGGCGGACATGTCGCCGGAATTTGACCCCTATGACACACCGGACGATCCGACCCTGCACGCGCCGCTGGTCGAAGCCATGCCGGACATCTATGCGCCCGGCGCCGACCCGTTTGATCCACGCCTGTCGCCTCTTTACGGCAGTTTCGGACCGGACTGGCCCGCCTGCCTCATCACCACCGGGACGCAGGACCGGTTTCTCGGCCCGTGCGCCCAACTGGCCCGGGCCATGCGCGAAGCTGGCGCCGATGCTGACCTGCGGGTCTGGGACGGGATGTGGCACGTTTTCGAATATTACGACCACGTCCCCGAAGCGATCGCCTCGCTTTCAGAGATCGCGTCGTTTCTAAAATCGCAGATCGAGGGCCGGCCATGAACCGCTTTGCAGGCAAGGACAACGACATGATGCGGGCGGATCAGACCCCGGACCTCTCGCGGCTACTGCGACCCAAATCCATTGCCATTGTCGGCGGCGGTGCCTGGTGCCAGTCGGTCGTGGAACAATGCCGAAAGATGGGGTTTGACGGCCCGGTCTGGCCCGTACATCCCAAACGGTCCGAGATCGCGGGCGTGGCGACGGTGCCGTCGCTTGACGACCTGCCCGGCGTGCCGGATGCCACGTTCATCGGGGTCAACCGGCACCTGACGATCGACACGGTGCGCCATCTGCGGGCCATGGGCGCAGGCGGCGCGATTTGTTTTGCCAGCGGGTTTCGCGAGGCCCAGGCCGAGACCGGCGATGGCGACAGCTTGCAGGCCACGCTTTTGGAAGCCGCGGGCGAGATGCCGATCATCGGCCCCAATTGCTATGGTTTCATCAACTATCTCGATGGCGCGTTGCTTTGGCCGGATCAACACGGCGGTGTCCGCTGCGACAGTGGCGTGGCGATCCTGACCCAAAGCTCGAACATGGCGATCAACCTGACCATGCAGGCGCGCGGGCTGCCGCTGGCCTATGTCGTCACCGCCGGCAATCAGGCGCAGATCGGGTTGGCCGAAATCGGCCGCGGGTTGCTGGCCGACCCGCGGGTGAGCGCCCTTGGCCTGCACATCGAAGGGGTCGGAGATCTCCGCGCGTTCGAGGCCTTGGCCGCAGAGGCGCGGCGGTTGAACAAACCGCTGGTCGCTCTCAAGGCCGGGAAATCGGAACATGCCCGCGCCGCCGCCGTTTCCCACACTGCCTCACTCGCGGGCAGTGACGCAGGCGGGCGCGCCCTGCTGGCCCGATTGGGGATCGCCCAGGTGGAAAGCCTGCCCGCCTTGCTGGAGACGCTAAAACTCTTGCATTTTGCCGGTCCCCTGCCCTCGGCGCGGATCGTGTCGATGTCCTGCTCCGGGGGGGAGGCAAGCCTGATGGCCGACAGCGCGCTTGCCTGCGGCATCGAGTTTCCACCGCTTTCAGAGGCGCAGCACGCCGGGTTGCGTGCGGCCCTGGGTCCGATGGTCGCACTGGCCAACCCGCTGGATTACCACACCTTTATCTGGAACGACGTTGACCAGATGACAGCGACCTTTGCCGCTGCGCTTGACGGGGACGTGGCACTCGGCTGCCTTATCGTCGACTACCCCCGCCCCGACCGCTGCGATCCGGGCGCGTGGGATTGCACCATCACGGCCGCGGCCGCCGCAAGCGAACGCGCTAAGACGCCACTTGCCATCATCTCCACCCTGCCAGAGGCGATGCCGGAAGAAACCGCCGCACGGATCGCAGCCGCCGGGTTGATCCCGTTGCATGGTCTTGACGATGCGCTCACCGCCATCGCGGCGGCCGCGTTTACGGGCCAGCGTGACGCCCTGCCGGAACCGCTCCTGATCTCCGCGGACATTGCCAATCCGACCCTTGTCGCCGAAGCGGAGGCAAAAGCAGCACTGGCCGAGCACGGGGTGACAATTCCGCGCGCCACTCAGGTGCCATCGCTTGACGCGCTGCGCCAGGCGAGCGAAGAGCTGACCATGCCGGTCGTGTTGAAAGCCGAAGGGCTGGCGCACAAGACCGAAGCGGGCGGCGTGGCCCTGGGCCTTGAAACCACCGAAGCGGTACTCGCCGCGGCGGGTGACATGCCAGCCGAGCGTTTCCTGCTCGAAGAGATGATCACCGGCGGCATTGCCGAGTTGTTGATCGGTGTGGTCCGCGACCCGGCCCATGGGTTTGTCCTGACACTCGCTGCAGGCGGAACCCTGACCGAGATCCTGCAGGACAGCGCGTCGCTCCTGTTGCCCGCCACCCCGGACGAGATCACCGCGGCCCTCGGATCGCTCCGGCTGGCGCCGGTTTTGCACGGATATCGCGGGCAACCTGCCGCGGACATGCAGGCGATTGTCAACGCGGTGCTGGCCGTGCAAGCCTATGTGACCGCCAACGCGACCCGTTTGGACGAGGTCGAGATTAACCCGCTTATCTGCACGCCGACCCGCGCGGTCGCCGCAGATGCGCTCATCAGGATCGGAGACGAAACGTGACAGACAGCCCCATCAAAACCGAACGCCGCGGTGCCGTGCTTGAGGTGACGCTGGACCGTCCCAAGGCGAATGCCATCGACCTCAAGACCAGCCGCATCATGGGGGACGTCTTTCAGGAGTTCCGCGACGATCCCGAGTTGCGCGTGGCGATCATCACCGGCGGCGGCGAGAAGTTCTTTTGTCCCGGTTGGGATCTGAAGGCGGCGGCTGATGGGGATGCGGTCGATGGCGATTATGGCGTCGGTGGTTTCGGCGGCATCCAGGAGATGCGCGCGATGAACAAGCCGATTATCGCGGCGGTCAATGGCATCTGCTGCGGTGGCGGGCTGGAACTGGCGCTGTCGGCAGATATTATCCTGGCTGCGGATCATGCGAGCTTTGCCCTGCCCGAGATCCGCTCCGGCACCGTCGCCGACGCGGCATCGGTCAAACTGCCGAAACGCATCCCCTATCATATCGCGATGGAAATGCTGCTGACCGGGCGGTGGATCGACGCTGAGGAGGCCGCGCGTTGGGGCATGATCAACCAGATACATCCCGGCAACAGCCTCATGGCAGAGGCCCGCGCCCTTGCCGATCACCTCGCTTCGGGGCCGCCACTGGTATACGCCGCCATCAAGGAGATCGTGCGCGAGGCAGAGGCGATGACCTTCCAGGACGCGATGAACCGCATCACGCAGCGTCAATTCGGGACCGTTGACGTGCTCTATGCCTCGGAAGATCAGATGGAAGGCGCGCGCGCCTTCGCGGAAAAGCGCGATCCGGTCTGGAAGGGGAAGTAAAGAGGGGCGGTTACTTGTGACCGTCCTGAAGCTGCCCTGAGCGTTTGTTGCCGGCGCGCGAGATGCGGCGGCGGCTTTCCGATCGCTTCCTGGCCATCACTTCGGCCCGCGGCATCCAGGTGTAACGACGATCCTCAAGGGTCCGCGACCAGAACAACACACCGCCTTTGCGCCAGGGGTCGAGCACGATGCCCTGCTGAAACCCGTCGCCTTTGCGGCTGATGATGGCGGTGCTGTGCTCAAGCCGGATGTTGAACGAGTTCGCGACCGCGCGGTGCATGTCCAACGTCTTGAAATTCTCGGCCTTGAGCCGCGTTTCGATATCCTGCGCCCAATGCCAGCAAAGCCCCCGCGGGCGCGTCCCCATATTGACCTTGGTATTGTGGATCAGGGGGCCGTCGGTAATCTGGTACTCCTGCGACAACTGGTAGGTGTAGTCATATGTCACCTTGGCCGCGCGCATCGCCTCTTTCGGGTCAACCTCGGGGCCCAGGGACCGGATTGCCGCTGCAAGTGCGTTGATTTCCTGTGGCGTCCCCGGCGCGGGACCGTCCGGTCGGGCCATTGCAATACTGCCCAGGAATACCAGTGACAGGACAGTCAGCAATCTTGCAATTCTGGTCATGGATGCAGGTCAACTCCGGAACTTTTTTCCAGAGCTAGCCCGTCACCGGCCGCTTGTCGAGAAGGTGCATGCGGTTGGGACGTTCACAATCCCGACAGGCGGGCGGCCCTCGCGGCGGGCCGCTTACCCTCTTCGACGCTCCGGCATGTAGACGACTTCGCTCTCGTCCGGCTCTCGCAGCGCAGGTTCATAGAGCACATGTTGCCCCCTGCCCCGTCTCTTGGCCGCGTAAAGCGCCACATCCGCATCATCCAGCATCTGTTCGAATGTCGGGTTGGTATAATCACCGCTGAGCGTCGCGCCGATACTGGCGGAAATCCGGCACTCCTTGTCGCCAAAGAGGATCGGTTCCTCCAACCGGGCAATCAGACGGTTGGCGATGGCCGCAACCCTCGCGCGCGATTTCAGGCGGGAAAAGATCAGGACGAATTCATCTCCGCCGGTGCGAACAATAACGTCATCACTGCGCGTCTCGCTGACCATCATATGGGCCACGCTTTGCAAAACGTGATCGCCCGCCGCATGGCCCAGGGTGTCGTTCACATCCTTGAAGTAATCCAGGTCGAGATTCATCAGCGCAAAATTCTGCCGCGTGTCGATCATGCGATTGAGCACATGATCCATCGCGCGCCGGTTCCGCAGGCCGGTCAGCGTGTCGGTAAACGCCTGCTCTTCGGCGGCGACCTTTGCGCCTTGCAGGCGCAGGTTCAACATGCGCGAGGCTTCCATCGCCGCGGATTTCGCCTCGACCAGGTAGAGCATTTCGACGGCGAGGTCGGTCGCGGCAAAATCTGCACTGGTCAAAGAGAAATCGTTGACCGCCTCAAGGATCGAGATCCCGAATGACAGGTTCACGATCGCACCGCCCGGCGGACCAAAGGAAGACGCCTGACCGAGGGGAATCAGGATACCCTTCAGCCCGGTACGCGGTGCCGCGCGCAATTGCAGGTGCAGCTTGACCCCTGCCATGGCCATCATGTCCTGCATCGACGTGGCACTTCGCGGCCTCTTCATCTCGAAAATCTCAAGGAAACGCTTGCCGGTGACAACGCCCGAAGGGTCCAGCTTGTGGGTGCTGGCGCCCGCGTGGACGATATGCCCGGTCGCATCCAGAATTGCGTGCATCGGGCACAAACCGTCCATCACCCGTCCGATATCCGTGCTATCTGCCATCCCGGTCATCCCACCCGCGCCCCCAGGTCAAAATCACGCCCGGAGGCGAAGGCGGCCTCCAGCAGCTTGATCTGGATCGTCTCGTGCCAGCCCTGATTTTCCTGCACCTCCAGCATGACCAGCGCGCCATAATCATCCGCCATCGCACGCAAAAGCCCCATGACCGCATAGCCGAAGCCGGGCATCCCGATCTGCTCGGAATGCACGGTCAGGCAAAAGTACTCCGACGTGATCTCCCGCAGCTCCATACCAGGCAGGTGCAGATCGGAAACCGCAAGGCGCGCCCGTTCGGGCAGGTCATCAAGGGAATGCAGAAAATCGACAAATGTCACGCCACCGAAGCGCAAAAGACGGCGGAGAGACTCGAAACTCGGGTGCGACACGAGATACGTGCCGATGTCTTCAAGAATATCGGCCTCCGGGCGGTCCAGAACATGTGCCAGGGCTTTCATCAACCTGACCGTCAGCTCGTCTTCATAGGTCAGCATCGGTTCGAATTCGGCAATACCCGTATCAAGACGCCGCATGGTGTCCTGCCAGGTGTTATCCCCATAGGTGTCATGTACGAACCGTTCGATCGACCGGTTGATCAATCCATGCATGTCCCACTCCGTTCAGCGCGCGGAGCATCATTGCAGCCCTTCGTTAACAAGACGCCAACATTTAAAATTGTCTGAAGACTCCGACGCAACGCTCACCCTTCGGCAAGACGCCGCGCCAACCGGTTCTGTTCCGCGATCCTCGAGGGCAGGTCGATCGTGACAACATGGCCATCCTTGACCACTTGTCGCCCCTCCACCAGGAGGTCGCGCACCTTGCAAGGCCCCGCCAGAAGCAGCGCGGCCGGATCCCAGCTTCCCGCGCTTTCCACGCCCGACACATCCCAAATGGCAATGTCCGCTCGTTTGCCCGGCGCCAACCGTCCGCAATCGGAGCGGTTCAACACATCGGCGCCACCGCGGGTCGCGATCTCCAGCGCCTCACGCGCACTCATCGCGTCGGCCCCTTGCGCGACCCGTTGCAGAAGCATCGCCTGGCGCGCCTCCAACACGATATTGCCGGTATCGTTACTGGCCGATCCATCGACGCCCAACCCGACCGGCACCCCCGCATCGCGCATCTGTCGCACCGGTGCGATACCCGATCCAAGACGACAGTTCGAACAGGGACAATGCGCTACGCCGGTACGGGTTCTCGAAAACAAATCAATCTCCTGCACATCGAGCTTCACGCAATGCGCATGCCACACATCCCCGCCTGTCCAGCCAAGCTCCTCGGCATACTGCCCCGGCCGGCAGCCGAAATTTGCCTCCGAATAAGCGATGTCTTCGTCGTTTTCCGCGAGATGAGTGTGCAGCATGACCCCCTTGTCCCGTGCCAGCAGCGCCGCATCGCGCATCAGGTCGCGGCTCACCGAAAAGGGCGAGCACGGCGCGACACCGACGCGGCACATAGCGCCCTCTTTCGGGTCATGAAACCGGTCGATCACGCGGATGCAATCTTCAAGGATCGCCCGCTCGTGCTCGACCAGCACATCGGGGGGCAGCCCACCGTCGCTTTCGCCAATGCTCATCGCGCCACGGGTGGGGTGAAACCGCAGCCCGATCTCCTGCGCCGCTTCGATCGTATCGTCCAGCCGGGCGCCATTGGGGAAAAGATAGAGATGGTCCGAACTGAGCGAGCAGCCCGACAGGGCCAGTTCCGCCAGGCCGACCGAGGCCGAAACCCGCATTTCCTCGGGGCCAAAGCGCGCCCAGATCGGATAGAGGGTCTGCAACCAGCCGAAAAGCAGCGCGTCCTGCCCGCCCGGCACGGCGCGGGTGAGGGTCTGGTAAAGGTGATGGTGGGTGTTCACCAATCCCGGCGTGACCACGCAGCCTTGCGCGCCGATCACCTGACCGGTGGACTGCAGGTCCGGCCCGATTTCCGTGATGACGCCTTGATTGATCCGGATATCGACGTTTTGCAACTCCCGCCGGTCGTCATCCATCGTCAGGAGGTGGCTTGCATCCTTTACGACAATCTCTTGCATGGAAAAGCCCTTTCACAGCTGCGCCAACCCCCTCGGACGCAGATGCGGACCGCACGGCGGAAAGGGGTAAGAACCGCGCGACCAAAGCCAGAGTAATCTCAGCAGCCCAAGACGATCAAGCGAAGCGTGACAGAATTTCCAGAGCGGCCTCATGTTGCTGCCGGCCACCGGCGGCCAGAATGCGACCACCCTGGTGCGCCGGGCCGCCTTGCCAGTCGGTGACAATCCCCCCGGCGGCCTCGACCACGGCCAAGGGTGCCTGAATGTCGTAGATCTGCAATCCGGCCTCGATCACCAGGTCAACCTGCCCCGCTGCGATCAGCGCATAGGCATAACAATCCATCCCGTATCGCGTCAGCTTGACGTTCGAGGCCACTTCCTTGAACGCGGCGCCCTCATCAGGGGTGCCGACCTCGGGGAATGTCGTGTAGAGCACTGCATCGGCCAGGGCGCAGTCACCGCGCGTTCGCAGGTGCCGCTCGCCCTGTGGCCCCACCACGCGGGCAAGATCCAACCCGCCTTCGAACCGCTCGCCGATATAGGGTTGATCGACAATGCCGTATATCGGGCCGTTTTCATCGGAAACCGCAATCAGAACACCCCAGGTAGGCGTGCCGGACATGAACCCGCGGGTGCCGTCGATGGGATCCAACACCCAGGTCAGCCCGCTTGTCCCATGCTGTGTTGCGTATTCTTCGCCCAGGATACCATCCTCAGGGCGGAGTTTGGCCAGCACATCACGCATGGCGCGTTCGGTGGCGCGATCACCTTCGGTAACCGGGTCAAACCCCTGGCCTGCCTTGTTGTCAGCCGAGAGCCCCTCGGACCGGAAAAAGGGCAGCACCGCTTGCCGGGCTGCGTCTGCCAC
Source organism: Roseovarius sp. MMSF_3359 (assembly GCF_030733385.1). Taxonomy (GTDB): domain Bacteria; phylum Pseudomonadota; class Alphaproteobacteria; order Rhodobacterales; family Rhodobacteraceae; genus Roseovarius. Next base: position 74,908 of record NZ_JASHJC010000015.1, read on the forward strand.
CGCATGCGCGGTGGCCACAATGTTGTCTTTGTCCATAAATCAACTGGCCCTCATGCTACCTGTCGCAGCATGAGTAGCCAGATTTTCATGTGGCCTCAAGCGACGTCGCTGAGAACCCGTGCCAGATCAAAAAGCCGGCGACGCTGATTTTCGGGAATCGCGTAGTACGAGCGAACCAGATCCAGAGCTTCCTTGTCCCCCAGAAGGTCGGAGGGTACCGCACTTCCCTGATCTCGTTCAGCCGTTTCGTTGTCCAGCCCTTCGAAGAAAAAGCTGACCTCGACATCAAGTGCATCGGCGATGTCCCAAAGACGGGAGGCGCTGACGCGGTTGGCGCCGGTCTCATATTTCTGAATCTGCTGGAATTTGATTCCAACGCTTTCGGCAAGTTGTTGTTGTGTCATTCCAACAAGCCAGCGACGATGGCGAACACGTTTTCCGACATGTACGTCGACGGGGTGCGGCATGGGTTATTCCTTCCTTTAACTACACCAAACATCCGAGACCCGAAATGCCGGGCACGGTAGGTTCAATATTTACCATTCAGTACGCCGCGCATCCCTGCAGCGCGCCGCAAACGTAACATTGTGGCATTAAAATACAAGAAATTTTGCTATACGAAAACGTGACCTATCCAAAAGAGAAACAATCTACGCTTGTACCTATACTTTAGGTTAGCCTTGTGGGAACCGCCGACGGGTTTGACAATCCCGGCCTGTTCCGGAAAAGTCCGCGCGAAAATTCTCTCTGCATGATACCCGTCCGAAAAGGCATCCAGATGCGCGCCTATCAGATCACCTCGTTTGACGCTCCACCCGGCGTGGCGGAATTGCCGATACCGGAACCTATGGCGGGTGAAATCCGTGTGAAAATAGGCGCTTGCGGGCTGAACTTCGCGGATCTTCTGATGTCGCAAGGTACCTATCAGGACACACCTGAAGCACCGTTCACCCTGGGCATGGAGGTGGCCGGCACGGTTGACGCCATCGGCCCCGAAACCGAGGCCCCGGCGGTTGGAACACGGATCGCCGTCTTCGGTGGTCAGGGGGGCCTCGCGGAATACGGGTGCTTCCCGGCAGACCGGGCCGTTGAGCTGCCCGAGCAGATGTCGTTTACCGATGCCGCGGCGTTTCAGATCGCTTACGGGACCAGCCACGTGGCGCTCGACTACAAGGCCCGCCTGCAACCCGGTGAGACGCTTCTGGTGCTTGGGGCGGCCGGTGGTGTTGGGTTGACCGCGGTTGAAATCGGCAAACTGATGGGCGCGCGCGTGATCGCCTGCGCCCGCGGAGCTGACAAGCTCGCGGTGGCCAAGGAGGCGGGCGCCGATCACCTGATCGACGCCAAGACCGAGGACATCCGCGAGGTGTGCAAATCCCTTGGCGGTGTCGACGTGACATACGATCCGGTCGGCGGCGATCAGTTCAAGGCCGCCTTTCGCGCCAGCAACCCGGATGCCCGTATCCTGCCCATCGGCTTTGCCAGCGGCGATGTTCCGCAAATTCCGGCCAATCACCTGCTGGTCAAGAACATCAGCGTCCTGGGGCTCTACTGGGGCGGTTACCTGAAGTTCCGCCCCGAGGTCGTGACCCAGAGCATGACGACATTGCTCCAGTGGTACGCGGAAGGACGCCTCAAGCCGCATGTCAGCAATGTACTGCCCCTGGACCGCGCCGACGAGGCGCTGGAATTGCTCCGCAGCCGGAAATCGACCGGCAAGGTCGTCGTCACACCTGGCTGAGCGCGGGTGCATCTCCGACGCAGAATCCGTTCCGCACCATCTTTACGAGCTGCTCCACCAACTCGTTTCGCGGCGTACGACCCCCGTACATGTTGATCTTCTGCGTCCCGAGATCCGGCAGGTTTGCCGAGCTTGGCACCAGTTCCAGGTGCCGCGGCGCGCTCCCTTCCAGGATCGTCGTCACAGCGAGATCGGCGCTGACCGTGGCTTCGATCGCCCCGTCCGAATTCGAATCGATGGCGCTCTCCCAATGAATTTTGGCCTCTTCGAGCTTTTCGATGGCCCCGGCCCGGAACAGGCAATTGCGGCAATTGGCCAGCTTCAAGGGGCGCTGCTTTCCGGCAACCCCATTGGGCGCTCCGTACCACCGGAGCGGCACTTCGGTCAGGGTCTCGCCACCCGGACCCACAAGGGTTTCCGTGGTCAGGATCAAATCAACCTCTCCTTGACCATAGGCCTCGATCAGCGCGGTGGAGTAGGATGAGTTGAGATGCACCCGGACCCTCGGGAAGGCCGCGTTGAATTGCTTCAGTACGCGGGGGATCACCGGGTAGATGATGTCGTGCGGCACACCGAAGGTAACCTCCCCCTCCCAGACCTGATCGGTCAGGCGGCCTACAATCTCGTCATTCAGTTCAACCAGCCGCCGCGCATAGGTCAGCAATTGTTCCCCTGAAGGCGTCAACGAAATCTTGCGGTTGCTGCGGTCCAGCAGGTCCAGCCCCAACATCTCTTCAAGGCGTTTGAGCTGCATCGACACCGCCGATTGCGTAAGGTTGAGCGCCGCAGCGGCGCGGGTCACGCCGCCATGATCCGATACCGCCACGAAGGACCTCAGCGTCGTTATGTCGAGATTGCGCATTCATCACGCTCCTTGATGATATCCGTCATAAACATTCATTTTCAATATGACACACAATCTGGCAAAAGATCAACATTGGAAATGCAAAGACGCAGATCCATCAGCAAATCGAAAGGAAATGTCATGGCGTATTTGTCCCACACCCGTCAAAACTGCGGACCGGTTCGCGCGCGGCGTCATTCACTTCTGGATATTCTGGCCCTCTATCGTCAGCGGCGCGCGTTGGCGCGGCTCGACACCGAGGCGCTTGACGATCTTGGCATCACCCGGGAAGAGGCCGACGCGGAAGCCCGGCGTCCGTTTTGGGATTTTCCAACAAAATAACGGAAAATGACCGCCGAAATACTCCGTTTCCACGCCAGTAAACCCTTGAAAAGGAGGGTTTGCTGACCGATATTGATGGCAACGGCCTCAATTCGGGGCCTGCCAGCTTTATAATCGGAGGTTTAGATGGCTGAATTTGACACAATCCGGGGCGTCGCAGGTACGCGTACCGCCGCGATTGATGAAGGTCTGCGCGCCCACATGAACAAGGTCTACGGCACGATGTCCGTGGGCATGCTCATTACGTTTGCCGCCGCCTGGGCCCTGTCGGGTCTGGCGGTTACAGATGTGCCGAACGCTTATCAGATCGGTGCCGACAAGTTTCTGACCGGTCTGGGTGTTGCGCTTTACACCTCGCCGCTGAAATGGCTGGTGATGTTCGCGCCGCTTCTTTTCGTTTTCGGGTTCAGCGCCGGCATCAACCGCATGTCAGCAGCAACAGCGCAGATCGTATTCTACGTCTTCGCGATGGTCATGGGCATCTCGATCAGCTCGATCTTCCTGGTCTTCACCGGGTTCTCGATCATTCAGGTGTTCCTGATCACTTCGATCGCCTTCGCCGGCCTGTCCCTGTGGGGCTACACCACCAAGAAAGACATTTCGGGTTGGGGCAGCTTCCTCATCATGGGCGTGATCGGTCTGATCGTTGCGTCCATCGTCAACCTGTTCTGGCCGATGCCGGGTCTGGCTTTCGCCATCTCGATCCTCGGCGTTCTGATTTTCGCTGGTCTGACCGCCTATGACACGCAGAAGATCAAAAGCACATATGTGCAGATGGCGCATAGCGGTGACACCGAATGGCTGGGTAAAGCCGCGATCATGGGCGCGTTGAGCCTCTATCTCGACTTCATCAACATGTTCATGTTCCTGCTGCAACTTCTCGGAAACCGCGAGTAAGTTGAGAACAGACATAACCGTTGCCGAAGCCCGCCAAGCACAAAGCCTGGCGGGCTTTTTGTCCAATTAGTGCTTCGAGGGCAATTCTAAGCTCGTTTGCAGTCTCTCCGACTCACGCCGATGGAATGGATCTTAGCGCGTCCAAAGACCATCTTCGCATGCCCCAGCAACGCCGAAAAAAGATTATTCGGCATGCCCAAAGACACGTAATGTTGGTCGGCCAACAGGATCAACAGAGCCGCTGACTGACCTCAGCCAGAGCGTAGATGCACTTCCCGCGGTTTCCTCGTTTACCGCAGGTGGCGCAGCCCTGCTTTACCCAAACAACTTGATGCCAGCACAGCCTTGCTAGAGTTAACCTTGGTCCTGAAAGGCGTTTGAGTTTTCTCGACAACCTGCGGTGCCATGCACCTCTTCAGGATGCCATTTTCCCCGGCGGAGGCGCGGCCAGCAGCTTCAACTGTTCGGACGCCGGCACAGGACGCGCATAGAGGAAACCCTGGTGGATGTTGCACCCCATTTCGAGAAGCAGTTTCTGCTGCTCAACGGTTTCAACGCCTTCGGCAACGACACTGATCCCGAGTGTGTTGCCAATCTCAAGGACACAGGCCAATAGCTTTTCGTTCCTGTCCTGCTCGGGCGCCGGCATGACCAACTCACGCGCGACTTTCAGGCGGGATGGTCGCAGGGTCATCAAGCTGACAATCGAGGTTTTACCTGTGCCGAAATCGTCAATTTCGATATCGAGGCCCAACTCGCGGATGGCGTCGATGGTCCAGGCCATCTCCCGTGAAGGTTTATCCAACGTCGTGGTCTCAAGAAGTTCGACCGCAACAGGCACATCTATGCCGTCGCGCAGCGCCCGCAGACGCCCGATCAAACCCTCGTCTTTCAAATGGTCTTCGGACAGGTTGATCGAAAGCCCCGGCACCTCGATACCCCCTGCCTCTGCATCGCGCAGGAACTGCGCACATTTGTCATAGATGATCCCGTCAATCATCCTGATCAGGTCGTTTTCCTCGGCGATGGGCATGAAGTCCCGCGGCCCCAGGATTTCACCGCTTGGCTTGCGCCAGCGGGCCAATGCTTCCATCCCCACAATCCGGCCCGTTCTGGCGTTGACCTGCGATTGAAAGAACGGCTCGAACCGACGTTCTTCGATGGCCTCCAACAGGTCAGTCACCGCCTCACGGCGTTTCTTTACCCGGTCCTGAATATCCTCACTCGACAGGACGGTTCGGTTTCGGCCCTTGTGCTTGGCTTCGTAAAGTGCCTCATCCGCCGCCCCGAGCAGAGCTTCGAGCGAGGTAGATGGCACGCATTTTTCCCATGCAAGACCGATGCTCGCGGTGACGATGTCACTGACGCTGGACCGTTCATGCTGTATCGCCAGGGAGGCAATCGCCCGATGGGCCGCCATCGCCAGCTTTTCGCCCGCTTCGCGGCCGCCATTGCGGATCATGCAGACGAATTCCTCACCACCATATCTCGCAACTAGGATATCTTCGCCATCCGACAGGCTGCCCAAGGCCTTGGCAACACGTTTCAGGCAGTCATCCCCTGCCTGGTGGCCGTAGTGATCGTTGAACGGTTTGAACTGATCCACGTCAATCATGATGATCGCGACCGACGCCCCGGTCGCCGAAGCATCCAGGACAAACCGTTCAGATCGGCGGTCGAATGCGCCGCGATTGTAAAGCCCGGTCAAGGCATCGTAATCCGCCTGCCGCTTGAGGGCGCGATTGGCGGCGTTCAGCTCTTCGGTTCGTGCTTTTACAGCCTCGGAAAGGAGCGTTGATCGGTGGTTGAGCTCGGTATTGCTCTTCCTGACTTCACGGCTGGAATGCTCAAGCGTGTTGATTGCGGATTCAGCGTTGCCCGACATGGCGGCAATCTGCGATCCCAACAGTTCGATTTCCGTCCCCTGCAGAAATCTGGGCGGTGCCGGGGTCGTAATGACACCCGAGCCAGGGCGCCAACGCGCCGTGACTTCGGCAATCTGGATGATGTGGCGCGCCAGGGCCGCGTAAACCAAGGCGACAAGGGCCACACCAAAGAGCAGGTTCTTGATTGTCGCCAGGAGAAAATAGGACACCATCCGTTTCACGATTGCCGGTGGGACGATGGAACGGTCGACGACCACCGTGATCCGCCCGATCACCTCGGGGGTATCCACTTCGGGGTTGAGCAATTCCCGGGTCAACTCGGTCTCGTCGGCCGAAGACATCGGCGCAAATGTCGGCAACGTCGCCTCAAGCACACGCTCGCGCTCGATCATCAACTGATCGCCGTTGAAAATCTGGACCTTGCGGATGGCGCGCTGCGTGAAAAGGCCGGTCGCGGCCTGTTCGGCGGCGGCATCATGAAAGTTGTAGACCGCCGATTCCGCCGAGGGCACGGTACTGTCCAGGAAAGCATCCGCGGACGCCTCGACCGCATCCTTTTCCTGTTGTAGGTCAATGGCAAGCTGAGTCAGTGCCGCCAGCATGCCAAGCACGAGCGTCAGCAGAAGCGTTATCTTCAACAACACTTTGCTGAGCGGCCTCGTGGCGCGACCGGATATGTCCATGACCTTTGCCAACTCGGTTCAGCGGTGTTCAGTTGGCATTCGCGGCCATCAGGGAATCGACCGCAGCCTGCAAGGCTTTTGCGACCTCTTCACCATTTGGCATGTTGCGCGAGATGAGCAGGTAGCCATCGGAACTGCTCAACGTGTTGTCCAGAACCACGAAACGGGCCTGCTCTTCTTCGGTGAATGTCTCACGGATCAGGTGCCAGCCGGCCATCTCGCTATGCGGGAAGACATCAATGCGACCGGCGAGCAACTTTCGCATGTTGGCCTCGTTCGATGTGGCTTCCGACAGAGTCAGCACACCGCTTTCGCCCAGCTCCCAAAGCTCGGGCGTGTAGGTAAAGCCGGGGACAACCCCAATCCGCAGACCGGAAAGATCCTCAAGCTCGGACCAGGTGGGAACCTCGGGGCCGGCGATGGCAAAAAACACCTGCCGTTCTTCCACCAGCGGGCCCACGTGAATGAAATCGGCCTCGCGTTCTTCGCTGTAATACCAGTAGGACGTCCCGTCATATGCCCCCTGCCGGGTCGCTTCCAACGCGCGTTTCCACGGCATGTACTCGAACTCCACATCAATACCCGAGCGCGCCGCAACCTCCTGCACAATACCGTTGACCACACCACCATCGGGCAGGTTCTCCCCGGTGAAGGGGACGTAATCGCCGGTGGCCAGGGTCAGGGTTGTCGTATCCGACCGGGCAATGGTTGAAAGGGCTATCACCGCCGCTGCGGCAAGGGAAAGAACGCGCATAACTACACTCCAGAACTGTTGTGTCCTGGCTTGTTACGGCCATAGTTTTGAGATTTCCTTTGCAAAAACGAGGCCGTTAAAAATGTCTCTAGTTTTTCGCAACTCCGCCCCGGCAGGCGCTTCTCGCTCCAAAAATGCCCCGAAACCAGATGCTTCACCCGGTTTCGAGGCTGGTTCTTTGCCGCCTAACCGATATCAATATCGGCAATCAGGGTTTTACGTGTATCGGCCAGTTTGGTTTTCACCAGCTCCCGCACGTCCTGATAGATTTGGGGGCTGAGTGCCATTTTCTGGGCAGAGAGCCAGTAATCGAGCTCGTTTTTACCCCAGGACACGAAGAGAATGTTCTGCTTGCGATCCTTGTAGGTGAAATTGAACGCACCCAGGGCCATGCTGATGACCCCACCTGACGCCTCGGCGCTGCCGATCTGGAAGTTTCCGCCGGTGGTGGAGGACGTCTCGAAGTCAAACAGCTTGATCTTGCCATCGCCATCTGCCAGCCCGCGCAACGCCTCGATCGCGCTTTCGACGATCTTGAACTGATTGCCGGTGGCCACCTGGGCCAGTGTCGCCAGGATCACCTGATCGAAACTGCCGCTGCCTTGCATCTTGTGGCTTGACTCGAAGGGCTGCGATTCCCGCGCCCAGCCCAGAAGGCTCAGAATGTCCATATAGACCGCGTACCAGGCCTCGCGCTCCTTGACCGGGTCGGCCTTGGCATCGGCGGCCCGTTGCGCGAAGAGCGTCGAGAGAAGCACGTCTTCCTTCTGCCCCGGGGTCAGGTTTTCGACAAAGGAAATCACGCTGGAGGCGCTGACCGCTGCCTGCAACGATTGCTGATGCGTGGCGATGTCGGAATGCGGGTTGAACGTATCGCCCGAGCGGCTGATCGCCTCGGCAAAGGCCGAGCCGCCGGTTTTGGCGCCACGGGTCTTGCGCGGCGCCGCCAGTTCGATCGAATTCAGCGCGGCCATGCGTTCGGTCATGTTCCGCGGCGCGCGGGGGCGCAACGGCGACGAAGACGGCCCCGAGGAATTCTTGAACGCGGGTGGCCAGGTCGCATTGTGGCCACGGGTATCCACATGGGTGAAACTGTTGTAGCGCCCGATGCCCCCCTTGAAGAACCCTTCCTTGTCGCGCAACCACCGGAGGGCCTGCGCCACCTCCTTGGCGGGCATTCCCGAAACGGTGAAATCAAGGGCGCGGAACTGCGTGTGCTGACTGGCCGACGCGCCGCCGATGCAGACGTTATAGGCAGGTGAGCGATACGCGTTGGTGATCGCAATCGGTTTGCCAATGCGGTCGCGCAATTCGTCCACCACATGGGCCGTCTGCGCCATGTTGGTCCAAAGATGCCGCGGCGGATAGGTGTTCTTGCCCTGGCACTGGCCACCGGGCGTGTTGTGCCCGCCACCCAGGATCAGGAACTCGTCGGTCGAGAAGTTCTTGAGCCCCAGTGATGTGATAAAGGCGTCGAAATCCGCGTAATCCGACCAGTTCAGCGCCGCAGACGTGCTGCGGACCCCGGCGCCGCGTGACTTGGCGGCAAAGATCGCCTGCACCTCGGCATCGGGCAGCATGTCGCGCTCATCCCCCTCGCCCCCGTCATCGGCCGGTACCTCCGCGTCCTTGTGGAGCGAAATGCCGCTGGCGCCCACAACTGGGCGGGGTCGCGATGCGCCCTGACCCGCGGCTTGCAGGGTAAAGGGCCGGTGCGAGACGAAATCGGGATCGCTGATGAGCTTGTCAAAGAGCTGCGGCGTCTGGCTCCCGCTGCCGATGGTGGTGTCAATCCGGCTGCGGAATTCGCGGTAATCGCCGTTGAACCGGCCATTGTCCCAGACCTGCAGCAAGGCGCCGGTGAACGCGCCATTCTGGGGGCCATCCATCGCAAATTGCTCGTCCATGCACGCGCCTAGGTTCAGAACCGACGCCCGGATCGGGGTCGATAGCGGCGAGGTCATGACGCTTTCCTTGATCGCGGCGTAGGATTTCGAGGTCTGGCGATAGATCTCTTCGTTCGCCCGCCAGGCCGCATCTTCGACATGCAGGGGCATCGCCCGCACTGTCGGCCCCATATCGACCTCACGCCCCCAGAGCGTCGATGGCGTTGTCGGGCCGAACTTGGCCATGGACCCGGAATGACATGTGTCGGGCACCATCAGAACCCGGACACCGGGGCGGAACTTGGTCCAGAGCATGTAGATCTCGTCATCCGCGATCTGCAGGTCATAAAGACAAAGCGTTTCATCCATCCGCTGGCTGTCATCATCATGGTCTTCGTCCTGGTTGAAATCCGGCAGACGCCCGCCATGGCCCGACACGGTGAAAAGGAACATGTCCCCGGCCTGAAGCTCGGCCGCGGCGCGCTCGATTTCGGCCACGACGTTTTTGCGCGTGGCATCCGTGGTCAGCAGGGTTTCCGGCTTGAACCCCTCGGCCTCGGCAATGGCCTGCATCGCGTGGGCATCGGCCTCGCAGGCCTTCAATTCACCGTCCCAACCGCCATACTGATCCGGATCGACCAGGTTCACCCCGACATGGAGGGACATGCCCTTGGCCTCACCACCGGCAATGACGGCGGGTGCCTGCATCGAGCGGGTCAATTCCCCCGCCGAGCCGAACGGGCCGCTGATCACCACCGGGGGGCCACTGCGCGCGTTGGCGATCTTGCGGATCTCACGGGCGAACTTCTTGGCGACATCGCCGTAACCTTCATTGGTCGGGTGCAGCCCGTCATACCAACGGTGATCGCCCACCACCCCACGGCAGTCGATATAGGTGACATGCGGGTTGGACTTTGCCAGCCGCCGCAGACGGCGGTTGAACTGATCCATCATGCATTTGGCAATCTCTTTCTGCAAACCGCGGTCGCGGATGCCGCGCGATTCCATCGGTTTGCCGAGCCACTTGTCCTTGTTCGGTACCGGGTAGTCATAACCGTGGCACAGGACACTGACATGCGGGAAGATGTCATGCACCTGCCGGAACATACGGCCGTAATGCTTGAGCGCGTCGTCAAGAAGGCGCTGGAACGAGGGCAGCAGATAATCCGCTGGTGCCAGGTCCGCGTCGAACTCTTCGAGGTGGGACGCAAGCGCACCACCGGCCACAAGGTCATTGCCCCCCCCGGAGAGGAGCAGGATATCCGCGCCCGTGTTGCGCAGGGCCGAGACATATTCCTGCTTGTCGGCCATCCGCTTGAGCAGGTCCCCCGCAGCGCCAAGTGAGTAGACCGCATAGGTATCCATCAGGTGGTCGATCGTATCCTTCAAGCGCACAGGATACTGGAACCAGCTGTCACCTTCGGACACGATGATTGGCCCGTCATAGCCCAGGTCGAGCTTCTTGCGGTACCGGCCTTCGCGGTGCATCCGGGCAAACCAGTTGGCGGTGTTCATCGCCATCGCCGTGCGATGCGCCGCATCCGCTCCGCGCGGGATCTGAACCGTTGCCGGATTGAGCTTGAACTGGGGCGCAAAGGCGCCGGAGTTTTCTTCATCCTCGATAAAGTATTCCGACAGTTCGCTTTCATCGGCCCCGAGATCGGCCATTTTGGACATCAATTGTTCAACGGTAATTTTGGGCATTGCAATTTCCCTTTCAGATTCAACTATTTTTTTTTTGGTAGGTACGGATGCTGTCATAGATCGCGTCGATGATCGTACTGTCGCTGGTCAGAAGATCCTGCGGGACGCGGTCGAGGTCGTGTTTTTGCGAGGCCACGCTGTCGAGGAGGTAGACGGCATCGCCCGCATTGAAATGCTCGTGATCGACAACGCTGGCCATGCCGAGGAATGTCCTGACGGGGCGGAAGATCGGGATGTCGTCATCCTTGTCGCCCGACGGCGGCGCATAGCGGTCTTCAAAAGAGCGCGACACCAGGTGCAGGATCGACTTGCCATAGACACCAAAGCTGATGCGCTCTTCCAGGGCCCTGGTCGGCAGGTATATCCGCGCGCGCCGAAAATTGTCGGACGCGATCATCGGCTGCACGGCGGGGGGATCGGTCGTGTCATCGTCCCCCGGCGCGTCCGCGGTGAATTCGAAGGTCTGCCCGTTCAGGTCGTTGACGAACGGTTGCAGGCGTTTTTTGGCGCGCGGCATGCCAATCGCGGGATGGATCAGGTGCAGCGTATCGAAATAATCCTTTGCCTCGCGGCCGTCGAAAAGGGAATCGTATGGAGCGCCCTTTTTGCCGTCGCAGGTACAGTCGCGCGCGTTTTTCAGGTTCTCGGCATCGTCATGCACAAGGGCGAGCATTTCATGCACGATCAACGCGCCCGCGCCTTCGGCGACTACGTGGATTTCACATCCCGTCTCGTCCTTCAGATCCATCAGATCCTTCAGGAACGTCCCGACAAATCCCTTCTTGATGCGGGACAGCTTGTCTTCTTCATCGGGCTCGAACGGCAATTCGCCGGTGCCGCGGAGCGCACGGCGAGCGCCGAGTTCGATGTCGCGCCAGAAGGCCCGGCCAACCCCCCTCACCCGGCTCTCGATCAACTCGTCGAGATGCGCCGCATCCGATCCGGCCTGCGCCTCGCAACTGTCGAAGATGACCTTCATCACCTCCATCGACTTCTCGACGAAGTTGTTGCACCAGAAAATCGTGTAGGGGTAGAGGCCAACCGCCTTGATCTGGTTCTTACGCTGCACCGCCGAGGCAAAGGCGGGCTTGATCCCCTCAAGGCTTCCGGGGATCCAGACCAGGATGCCGCGATAAGTCTTTTCATCCTTGCCGACCGCGGCGGTCGGGTCGGTGTTACCCATCAGGTATTTGTGGGTCTTTTCCCAGCCATTCTTGAACGCCGGATACGATCCGGTGACAACGTGAAATCCGTCATCGAGATGCATGTAGTGGCCCACAAGCTCGGAACACGGGGTCGAGCCGACCTGCACGCGGCTGGTGATGCCCTTCGTGCCCTTTTCGCCGATCGAGGCGCCAAAAGCATCGGGCGCATGCACGCCAAGCCGCAATACCCAGCTATCGACGACATTCTGCGCCCAGTCCTTGTAGGACCAAAGCGCAATACCGGCCTGCCCCTTGTAACCGCCCCACTCCGGCCCCCAGCTATTGAGCACGTGAAAACCGTCACGGTCATATCCCACGATGACAAAAGCGTGGGTGCCGACCTTGCCCCCCTCCCACGGCCAGGGGATGACCCCACCGTTCTCAGGCGTCGCCTGCAACCAGCCGCTGTGGATGTTGGCACTGGCCAGGACCGCCTCGGCATCGTTCAGGGCGGCATGAAAGTGGTTGAGCACCGAGGACAGGCGGAAGTAGGCTCCGAGGCCGATATTGCGGGCCATCTTCGCCTGCTCCACCCGCGGAAATTTCAGCCCCTTGTCCGGTGTTTCGAGCGAATAGCACTCGCTCTGCCAGCGTCCGGGCTCCTCCGGTGGCGAATCTTCGGGCCAATCAAGACACACACCGTGGTGATAAAACCCCTTGATGGCCGATCTAAGGGTGCGGATGCCTTCGCAGGTCGGTGTGGTCTCATCTTCGAGGTCGGGATAGCGGTCATGAAAGAATGCCATCCGGTAGAGCATATCGGCGCTCACGATGTCTTGGCGGTTCCGTTTCGCCCTGCGCTCAAGGCGCTGCGCCTCCTCCTTGGCCTTCTCCTCCTCGGTCATCTCGTCATTGCTGTCGACATCATCGATGACCTCGGCGTGAAACTGCCGAAGTTTCTGCAGATTGCTTTGAATGTCGATCAGATTGGCGAGGGCATACCCCACGCACCGGCCGCTTTCGCCCTGATCGCGGACGCCGAAAATGGGGATACGCTGTGGCTTGCGGGGATTGGTACGCTCAAGGCTTTCGTCGTCGCAAAGCAACATCGCGTCCATCGAAATAGACGACCGCAGAACTGAGAGATTGGGCATATAATGCTGGTCACGCAAGTCAATCCAATCAGTACGAACACCTTTTTTTCCAATACGTGCTTCGTCGAACGTCGACATCAAACACCCCACGCCAAGACATACAAAAAATTTACGCGCCGCTAAAAAAATGCAGCAAAAAGAATATTAGAACGGCGCAAGCGTAACAAAGAACCCGAGAATTACAAAACAATTTTGCAACCCGAGATAGCAAAGCGGCAACGCCCCGGTCGAAGACCCCGCGGCGCAGTCTTGGCGGCGCCCGACCTTATGTCCGGGGGCCGGAATCAAAAAACCGCGCTCGGAGGCGCGGCTTTTCGTAAAAGCAATAGGTGGGCGATCTTACTTGATCTTGCCTTCCTTGTATTCGACATGCTTGCGCACAACCGGGTCGTACTTACGGACGACCATTTTTTCGGTCATGGTGCGCGCGTTTTTCTTGGTCACGTAGAAGTGGCCAGTGCCTGCGGTCGAGTTCAGGCGGATCTTGATTGTGGTCGGCTTCGCCATGATAGTGCTCCTGCGTCGGGCACGACAAAACGGCCCGTGAAAATCTTGAACCCGCCTTTTACCCACCGCGGCCCCCGAGTCAACCAGCTTTCGGTGTTTGACCTGCGAAATGCTGTCCCCGAGATGTGGCCGTTTGCAATTGGTGGGCGGTTCGCGGCAAGTTGCGCAGCAGAGGCAGAGATGAGGTGCTTTTGATGATTGCCAGCCTGATGATGTATGCCCGCCCCGAACTTGCCGAAGCGCAAGGCCGCTATTGGCAGATGATCCGCCAGGAGTTGGCGCGTCGCGGTATCGACAGCCCGGAAACCTTGGCGCAGGAGGCCGAAGAGTTCAGCGTCTGGACCGCGCCCAACCTTGTGCTCAGCCAGACCTGCGGCATGCCCTTCCGCCTCTGGCTGCACGACAGGGTCAGGCTGATCGGCACGCCGGATTTCGGGTTGGATGACTGCCCGCCCGGTTTCTACCGCAGCGCCTTCGTCATCCGTGCCGATGATGCGCGCACACGGGTCGAGGATTTCGCGGGCGCGGTCTTTGCGTATAACCAGACCTTCTCGCAATCGGGGTTTGCTGCGCCCTATAACCACCTGAAACCACGCGGCTTCTGGTTTTCGAACCTTTGGCAGAGCCACGGTCACCTGATGTCGGCCCGGGCCGTGGCCGAGGGGACTGCAGATATCGCCGCGCTTGATGCAGTAAGTTGGCGGTTGATGCAGAAATACGAGCATTTCGCAGGCAATCTACGGGTTCTCGAATGGACCGATCCCACCCCCGGCCTGCCCTATATCGCCAACAAAAGCGCGGACAGGCAGGCGACATTCGAGGCGGTGACGGCGGCCATCGCCGCGCTCGACGACGCTGACCGTGCTGTTCTTGGCTTGCGCGGGCTGGTCGATATCCCGGCGGAGAATTATCTTGCCGTACCAAATCCGGATCTGGACTATGGCGCTGGCCCTGCTGGGTGAGGGTTTCGCCAGGAAGAGGTGAATTTGGGAAATTTCAATCCGGAGCGAGCATTCCGAATTTCACCACAGCGTGGAAACAAGGCGGAGCCGCCGCGCATCGCCGGGCCGCCCCTAAACTCCGAGCGGCGCGATGGCCAGACCGCGGGATGGCGCCCACCGGTCGTGGAGCGCGCTTTGTTCCTGCCAAGTCCGAATGACCCCAGAGCGGTGCGCAAGATATCCAAATCGTCAGCCCGTAAGGGCGGTCTGGCGATCGCGCAGCGGCCTTCGGCCATGATTCCGCACGGGGAATTCCAAGCCACCGCCCAAAGCCCTTCCGCGATCCAATGAGGGAACCTTGAACGGAAAAAGCGCGGAGGGCCTGTAAGCCGGATTCTGTCCAAGGGGTTGCCCCCTCTGGATGGCCATTCATCTTGATGCCCTGTTGCCAAAGCACCTCTAGCTGCCAACCCGGACCGCCGGGCCAAGGCGGCCTGCGGCGGTATCGGTTGCCCGACCATGCCCGCATGCGGTCCCTATTTGGCATTGCTCCCGGTGGGGCTTGCCGTGCCGCGCCTGTTGCCAGCCGCGCGGTGGGCTCTTACCCCACCGTTTCACCCTTACCCCCCTGACGGGGGCGGTCTGATTTCTGTGGCGCTTTCCCTCGGGTTGCCCCGGCCGGGCGTTACCCGGCACCGTTGCCTTGTGGAGTCCGGACTTTCCTCCCAGGGTGAACCACAAGTGGTTTGCCCGAGGCGGCCATCCGGCCCTCCGCGCCGCGCCGGTTTAGGCGGTAAAGGCCTTTCGGTCAACGGGATAGCGGCTGGCCAGATCATGCATCAACGCTCTGTCCTGCTCGTCCAACGGACCTTTAGCCCAGGGCCGGAACCGCAGCCGCACGGCTGCCAGTAGCTCGTCCACTGCGCCAACAGAAGGATACCCAAAGGCGCGGGCATCGGTTGCGAAATCCCCCGCGCAAGCGCCACTCTCAGGCCAGACGGCCAGGCCCTGCAGCGCCAGGCGCTGCCAATCGAACCGCGGGCCGGGGTCGGATTTTCGACCGATTGCCATGTCGGAATGGCCGATCACCCGCTCCGGCACAATGGACCAGCGCATCATGATCTGAGCCATCAGACGCTCCAACGCCGCCATCTGCGGCTCAGAGAACGGATGATCACCACGGTTTGCCAATTCGATCCCGATCGAGCGGGAATTCACATCGCTCACATCCCCCCATTGGCCCGCGCCCGCGTGCCACGCGCGCTGTTCTTCGGGGACGAGTTGCCAGATATGGCCATTCTCCGCGATCAGGTAATGCGAGGAGACCTCCGCTTCAGGATCGCAAAGACGATCACGCGCGGCCTCTGCGGTTGCCATGGCCGTGTAGTGCAGGACAATCATGTCCGGGCGGGCACCATCGCGCCGCGCGCCGCAATTGGGTGAGGGATATTGTTCGATGTCGGGCAAATCCTGCCCCCGATCAGCCGCCGACAGCCTTGCGGAACGGGCCGGGATCCCAGCTACAGGCGAACCCGTCGCCATCGGGATCAAGGCCCAACCGGTCACGCTGCGGTCCACCCTTGGCCAGAAACGCGCTTTGTGCCTTGTCGGGTGAGGCGTATTTGGCGCAGTTGCGCGCGGCCTTGCCTTCGAGGTTGACGCCGATCCGGCGATAGACCTGCGTCCCCAGGGGGTGTTTGGTGGCCAGCGCATAGTCAACGATGTTTGGGCCTTCGCCGCCGGTGCGTTTCGGCAGGGCCTCGGCCTCGATCACCTTGTACTGCGCCCGGTTCTGCGCGATTTTCGCGGCGTCGCTTTCGATCGACCGCTGCGCGCCCACCGCGTCAAAATTGTTCTCCTGCGAGATGCCTGTGCTGGCAACGGCCTCGGGTTGCGGCGTTGCGGTATTCACCTGCGCGGTGCCGCCGGTCGTGCCACCACCAAGGGCCGCTTGCGTCTGCGCTGCCAGATCCGACCCGTCATCCGAGGCCACAACCTGACCCGGTCCAAGCGTCTCCTCCGAGACGGCGGTGGCAGGCGGCAGCGCGCTGCCCTGCAATTGCGCATCCCGGGCGCGCTGCTGTCGCTGATACTCTTCGTAGTTGCCAAAGCCCACACCCTGCCCGCTATCTGGAACCGGGGGGCTACAGGCGGCCAATGCCACACCTGCGACGGTAATCATCAAAAAACGCATCTGCTTATCCTGCCGCTCTCTTGTTTTGGCGGATTTTTTACCACCATTTTTCAGGTTTGGCTACAAAACCGGCGGCCCCCTCAAGGGCATAAGCACAATTCAGCAGATCGCCCTCTTCCCATGGACGGCCGATCAGTTGCAGCCCCAGGGGCAGCCCGCGCTTGTCGAGACCGGCCGGCACGCTGATCCCCGGCAGGCCCGCCAGGTTGACCGTGACTGTAAAGACGTCGTTGAGGTACATCTGCACCGGATCAGCATCCGCCATTTCGCCCAGGCCAAAGGCCGAGGACGGCGTGGCCGGGGTCAGGATCGCATCGACCCCCTCGGCAAAGACATCCTCGAAGTCTTTCTTGATGAGCGCACGAACCTTGCGGGCGCGGTTGTAATAGGCGTCGTAAAAGCCCGCAGAGAGCACGTAGGTGCCGATCATCACGCGGCGCTGCACCTCGGGACCGAAGCCTTCGGCGCGGGTTTTCTCGTACATCTCGGTGACGCCGTCGCCCTGGGCCAGCTTGGCGCGGTGGCCATAGCGCACCCCGTCATAGCGCGCGAGGTTCGAAGACGCCTCGGCTGGCGCGATCACGTAATAGGCGGGCAGCGCGTATTTGGTATGCGGCAACGAGATATCGCGGATCTCGGCGCCCGCGTCCCGCAGCATGTCGGTGCCATCGGCCCAGAGCTTCTCGATCTCTTCGGGCATGCCCTCCATGCGGTATTCGCGCGGGATGCCGATGACCTTGCCCTTGATGTCGCCGGTCAGCATCGCCTCGAAATCCGGCACCGGCAGCTCGGCAGAGGTCGAATCCTTCGGGTCATGCCCGCACATCGCCTCAAGCATGATCGCCGCATCGCGGACGGATTTCGTCATCGGACCGGCCTGATCCAGCGACGAGGCAAAGGCCACGATGCCCCAGCGTGAGCAACGGCCATAGGTGGGCTTGATGCCGGTGATGCCGACAAAGGCCGCGGGTTGACGGATCGACCCGCCGGTATCCGTACCCGTCGCCCCCAGGCAAAGGTCAGCCGCCACGGCGCTGGCAGAGCCGCCCGAAGACCCGCCGGGCGTCAGCGCGGCGTCTTCGTTGCCGCGACGCCAAGGGTTCACGGCATTGCCATAGGTGCTGGTCTCGTTCGACGAACCCATGGCAAACTCGTCCATGTTGAGCTTGCCCAGCATGACCGAGCCGGCATCAAAAAGGTTCTGCGACACGGTGGATTCGTATTCCGGCTTGAACCCGTTCAGGATCGCGCTGGCGGCCTGGCTCGGCACGCCCTTGGTACAAAAAAGATCCTTGATGCCCAAGGGGATACCGCACATCGACGGCGCATCCCCGGATTTGATCCGCGCATCCGCGGCCTTGGCCTGCTCCATCGCGAGGTCAGGCGTGTGATGGACAAAGGCACCCAAAGCGCCCGCGCCGTCGATCTGCTCGAGACAAGCGGTGGTCAGCTCGGCGCTGGTGATCTCGCCACCGCGCAGCTTGCCGCGCGCTTCAGCAATCGTCAGTTTGTTCAGTTCAGACATTATTCGACCACCTTCGGCACCGCAAAGAACCCTTCACGCGCATCGGGCGCGTTTGACAGGACCTTGCCCTGCTGATCCCCATCATTGACCACATCCACGCGCCGCTTGAGGCGCATCGGTGTGACACTGACCATCGGCTCGACACCTTCGACATCGACCTCGTTGAGCTGCTCAATGAACCCGAGGATATTGTTGAATTCCTGGGCCAGCGCCGGCAGCGCGTCTTCTTCGACGCGGATGCGGGCCAGCTTTGCCACCTTGGCGGCGGTATCTGTGTCGATCGTCATGAATGTCTCCGTCGCAGGATTTAGCCGGGTTTAGCCTCAGCCGCGCCGACCTGCAAGCGTGGCTTGCAACGCGATGCACCCCGCCCTGAACCCTGTGAATTTGAAACTGAAATCAATCCGTGATAAACCCTAGGGCGACTTTGATATCACATTGCTCAACCAATTGTTTAGCGAGGCACTCTGATGAATTTGAAAAAGACTTTCTGCGCACTGGCGTTTGCGTTGGCAACATCCGGTGCGGCACAAGCGGCAACGCTGATCAATGGCACGACAACCGGACTTTACAACAGCGGCATCGGTCAGTCCCTCGATGGCACCAACCCGTTTGGCGGCAACTTCATGTTCCCCACCGAGAATTCGTCTGGCGGCGATCCGGTCCTCGACATCCCGGCGGCAAACGAACCCGATTTGTCCGCGGCATCGGGATCGCTCGGCAATTGGCTGACCAACCCGGCGGTACCGGGTGGTTCATGGTCGGCTGGTCCCGTTGGCATCCCAGCGACCTGGGCGGTCAACAGCGAGACCGCGATCATCTACCAGATCGACGGCGGCGCGAATGGCTTCAACAATGTGATGGCAAGTTTCGGGGTTGATAACGGCATCTTTGTCTGGCTCAACGGCACCTTCCTTGGCGGTCACCTGCGCCCCGGCGGGGCAACGGCCGGTGAGTTTACCGTCAGCATCGGCAATCTCGGCTCCGGCATCAGCTTCCTGCAGGTCCTGCGTGAGGATCACGGAGGTGGCACCGGCTACGCGGTCGAAGTGACCGGCGATGTCGCCGCAGTTATCCCCCTGCCCGCTTCCGCTTGGCTCTTGCTGGCCGGGCTCGGCGGGATGGCAATGACCCGGCGCAAGCCACGAAGCTGATCTGCACATCCAAATTGGCGAGCGGCCCGCGGCAGATGCTTGCGGGCCTTTTTGCATCCGCCTCTTTTCGCGGGCGGCAGACGTGCTAGGCTGCCATCAGAATTGACCGGGAGGAGGGCATCATGAAAATCATCTGGCTGGGGCATGCGTCTTTCAGGATCGAGATCGGCGGGCAGGTCCTGCTGGTGGATCCATGGCTGAACGGCAACCCGATGCTGCCCGAAGAGAACCATTCCGCGGCGACAAAGGGCGTCACGCATATCCTGCTCACCCATGCGCATTTCGACCATGTGGCGGATGTGCTGAACGTGGCCAAGGAACAGGGTGTGCCCGTGGTCGGCCAATATGACCTGATGTCCCATTGGGAAGAGAGCCAGAAGATCGAAACCGTGGGCTTCAACAAGGGCGGCACGGTCGATCTGATTGGTGTCAAGGTGACGATGGTGCATGCCACCCATTCATCAAGCGTCGCAGGTCCGTCCGGCCCAGAGGTGCCGGGGACCGAATGTGGCTACATGATCGCCGCCGAAGGGCACACGATCTATGTCTCCGGCGACACCGACGTGATGGCCGATATGAAAGTGTTCAACGACCTGCACGCGCCCGATATCGGCATCCTTTGTGCGGGTGGTCATTTCACCATGGACATGCGTCGCGCCGCCTATGCGGCCAAGGAGTTTTTCGATTTCAAGACGCTGATCCCGTGCCATTACAAGACCTTCCCGATCCTTGAACAATCGGCCGAGGCGCTCGTCGCCGCCCTGCCCAATGTGAATGTGATCGAACCAGAGGTGATGCAGGCAATCGAAATCTGAGCTTCAGGGCTTCAGATCGGGCCGCGTCGCCAGAAGCGCCGCCGCTTCCGCGCGATTGCGCAGGCCGAGCTTGCCATAGGCCTTCTTGGCGTATTCCGACACGGTATTGACCGAGATCGTGCACATCCGCGCGCATTCCTTGCGTGAAAAGCCCTGCGCAATCAGGAATAGCACTTCGCGTTCGCGCGGGGTCAGGTCGTCCAAAAGGCCCGCCTGCCCGGCAGGGGCGACCATCAATTCCCGGAACCCGGGCACGGCCTCTGGCGGCGGGCGGCTGAGTTCCTCGATCCTGCGATGCGCAACGAGGCAGAGCAACCGCAGGCTGTCGATCTTCTCCACCACCATCTTGCGGAAATCCACCTGGCTCAGCCGCGAGCCGAGGTTGAAGCCGCCGAAACGCTCCGATCCGGTCAGGCGAACCGGGAAAGCAATGCCGGAGCGAAAGCCATGCTCGCTGGCGCGCAATATGAAATCCTTCGCCGCCGCGGGCAGGTAATCGTGATCCGGCAGAAACTCGGCGCCGGTCAGGGTCGGCTCATAACTGTCACAACACCAGTGCAGGAACGGGTCTTCGCCCGGCGGACTGTCGATAAAGAGCTCCGGCATCGTCGTGAGGAGTTTCGGCGCGTTGAAATCCACATCCACGGTGACATAGATCAGATGCTCGAACCGGTGCGGCAGGAGCCCTTCAATCAACGCTGCCCAAATCTCTTCAATACTGCATTTTTCTTCGATGACCCGGGCAAGTTCAAGTAACTGCATTCCATCCCCCTAAAGAGGGGGATAGCTGAAAATTTGCTGCAATGCTAGGTTGTTAACCGCCGTCCGGCCCGAAATGCGTGGCTTCAATGTGTTCCGTGAGTGGTGCGCATCATTTCAGCATGATCTTATTCCAAACCCCGTCTTCAGGTCGGGCGGCGCCTTTTGAAGAAGCTCTTCAGCAACGCCTCCGAGGCCTGGGCGGAGATATTGTCGTAGATCTCCGGCACATGGTGGCATTGGTCGTGGGAAAAGACCCGCGCACCATGGGCCACGCCGCCGGATTTGGGGTCCGCCGCACCGTAAAACACCCGTGCAATGCGCGCAGCCGAGATCGCCGTGGCGCACATCGCGCAGGGCTCCAGCGTCACATAGAGGTCATAGCCCGGCAACCGTTCGCTTTGCGCCGCCGCGCAGGCCGCACGGATCACCAAAATCTCCGCATGGGCGGTTGGATCGCTCAGCTCTCTCGTGCGATTGCCCGCGCGCGCCACAACCTGCCCTTGCGGGTCGACAAGGACCGCCCCCACGGGCACTTCGTCTCGCTCTGCGGCGGCCTGCGCCTCCGCCAGGGCCGCGGCCATATGGCTTTTGAACGTCATGTTCCCGTCTTTGCCCGCTCCATTCGGCTTTCGCAAGCGCGGGTTTTGCTCTAATCCGGGGCGATGAGCACCAAAACCCCAGAAGGCGACCGCATCGCCAAGGTCATCGCCCGCGCCGGCATCGCCAGCCGCCGTGAGGCCGAGCGGATGATCGAAGCGGGCCGCGTGACCGTGAACGGCAAGACCATCGACCGCGCGGCGCTGAACGTGACCGCAAAGGACAGGATCACCGTCGATGGCCGTGCGCTTGGCGATCCCGATCCGCCGCGCCTCTGGCTTTATCACAAGCCGACCGGCCTGGTGACCACGACCCGCGATGAGCAGGGGCGCACGACGATTTTCGATGAGTTGCCCGAAGATCTGCCGCGGGTGATGAGCGTGGGGCGGCTTGACCTCAATTCTGAAGGTCTGCTGCTTCTGACCAATGACGGGGGGATCAAGCGCAAGCTGGAACTGCCGTCCACCGGCTGGCTGCGCAAGTACCGGGTGCGCGTGAAGGGCCGGCCCGCCGATGACACGTTCGAGCCTCTGCGCAAGGGGCTTGAGATCGACGGTGAGCGGTTTCAGCCGATGACCGTGACACTGGACCGCCAGCAAGGCGCCAACGCCTGGGCCACGGTGTCAATCCGCGAAGGCAAGAACCGCGAGATCCGCCGCGCGATGGAAGCCGTGGGCCTGAGCGTGAACCGGCTCATCCGCGTCTCTTATGGTCCGTTTCAGCTGGGGCAGTTGAAACCCGGCGAGGTGCAGGAAATCCGCCCCCGCATCCTGCGCGACCAATTGGGTCTCGAACAGGAAAACCCAAAAAAACCCGGGAAAGGCCGCCCCAAAGCCGTCCGCCGCCGCCGGACCTGACCCCGCAGATTTAGGAAAATATCAACTCTTTTCCCTCAAACCGCCCGGTTACGCGCCCGCGCCCCCTTTTCACCCGCCCCGGTGAGGTTATATAGACGCTCACGCGAGACCTGTTTCAAAGCGCCTTTGAAAGACATGATTCAACATCTCATCACGATGGCCAACAAGAACGACGACGACCAGGATAGTGCCGTCGTTGTCGAAACGCGCCCCAAGACCAAGCGGCCACCGCTTTATAAGGTTTTGCTTTTGAACGACGATTACACCCCGATGGAATTTGTCGTGGCGGTGCTTGAGCGGTTTTTTGGCATGTCCCATGCGCAGGCCTTCGATATCATGTTGACCGTGCACCAGAAGGGCCTCGCGGTTGTGGGCGTCTTCAGCCACGAGATTGCCGAGACCAAGGTGGCCCAGGTCATGGATTTCGCGCGGCAGCACCAACACCCGCTGCAATGCACGATGGAAAAAGAATAGCTTGTCCGCCGCGCGCCTATCGCTGGCTCTGGAAACCGGTGAGATCACGCTGCCGGACACCGGACGTATCGCCGTGTTTGGACCCCGTGGCGGGGTGCATGACCTGAGCGGCCTGCCCCTCGACCGGCTGCATGTCCTGACCGGCTTCAAACCCGATGTCGATTACTTTTCCGCGCGCGGCCTGACCTGCGCCACCCTGCCCGAGGGCCGCTACTCCGCCTCGGTCGTCTTTCTGCCACGGGCAAAACGCTTGGCGCGGGGCCTGATTGCGCGCACGATGGATGTCACCGACGGCCCGGTCATCGTGGATGGGGCCAAGACCGATGGCGTCGAATCAATCCTGAAGGACTGCCGCAAACGCACCGAGGTGTCGCCGCCCTTGTCCAAGGCGCATGGCAAACTCTTCTCCCTGACGCCGCCGGGCGAGTTTGACGACTGGGCGATTGGCGCGCCGCAACAGATCGACGGCGGTTTTGTGACACAGCCCGGTGTTTTTTCCGCCGATGCGATTGATCCCGGTTCGCGTTTGTTGGCCGATACCCTGCCTGCCAAACTCGGCGCCCATGTTGCCGATCTGGGAGGCGGTTGGGGGTATCTGAGCACCCGCATCCTGGAGCGTGAAGCGGTCGCACATCTTGATCTGGTCGAGGCCGACCATGCGGCGCTTGAATGCGCCCGGCAAAACGTCAGCGATCCACGCCTGCGCCTGCACTGGGATGATGCCACCCGCTGGCGGCCCGACGAATTGCTGGACTGTGTTGTGACCAATCCGCCCTTTCACACCGATCGGAGCGCCGACCCTGGTCTGGGACAGGCATTTATCGCCGCCGCGGCCGCCATGCTGAAACCCTCGGGGCAGCTCTGGCTGGTCGCGAATCGGCACCTCCCCTATGAGCCCAACGTGTCCCGGCTCTTTGCGACCGTAACCGAGGCCGCGGGCGATAATCGGTTCAAAATCCTTCACGCCCAGCGGCCATCTCGCAAGGCGCGTTGAATTGGCATAGCCTGCCCTTGGCAGAATCATTCCCGAAAGGTCTCGCCCATGTCATTTTCGATCTCCGGCAAAACCGCGATTGTCACCGGTGGCGCAAATGGCATCGGCCTCGCGATTGGCCGCCACTTCGCCAATCAGGGCGCCAACGTCATGTTCGCGGACATGGATGAAAAGCAGCTCAAAAAAGAGATCGAGAAAAACGAAGATGGCAGCAATATCAGGTACTTCGCCGGTGACTTGCGCGAAAAACTGACCCAGGCCAACCTTCTTTCCGCGACCATCGACGCCTTTGATCAGGTCGATATCCTGGTGAATGCCTCGCGCCAGATCGTGACCTCCGACCCGCTCAATCCCGACGATGATGCGGTGGTAATGCTGCTTAATCAGAACCTGATTACCGCCCTGCGCCTGTCGCAGCTCGTCGCTCGCCGGATGATCAAACAGGCCGAAGATCAGGAAGAGGGCTCTGCCGGTACGATCATCAACCTGTCGTCGATTGCCGCGCGCCGTACCCATCCGGATCTGCTGGCCTATTCGGTGTCTTCTGCCGCGCTCGACCAGATGACCCGCAGCCTTGCCGTTGCCATGGCGCCGCACCGCATTCGCGTGAACGCACTGGCCTTCGGGTCGGTGATGAGCGCATCGCTCAAGGACACGCTGCGCGAGCAAAAGGACTTTCGCGACGACATCGAGGATCGCACGCCGCTTGGCCGCATCGCCTCCCCTGCGGAATTGGCCGAGGCCGCGCAATACCTGGCCTGCGACGCATCGGGTTTCATGACCGGGCAGATCATGACCGTCGATGGCGGCCGCACCCTGCTTGATCCCGTGGCCGCCCCCGCCCATTGATTGGACCCCAGACATGACCGAAGATTTCGCCACGGAGAAACAACAGGCTGCCGCATGGTTTCGCACCCTGCGCGATCAGATCGTCGAGGCGTTCGAAGGTCTGGAACAAAGTCACATTAGCGGCCCCTTGTCCGATCGCGCCCCCGGCATGTTCGACGTCACCACCACCAAGCGCAGCGCCGATGACGGCGGTGATGCGGGAGGCGGGTTGATGAGTGTGATGCGGGGTGGACGTGTCTTTGAGAAAGTCGGCGTAAATGTTTCCGAGGTCTACGGCACCCTGGGTGATGCGGCGCAGAAATCCATGGCGGCCCGCGGGGTGCCGGGCATTGCCGACGATCCGCGTTTCTGGGCGTCGGGCATCTCGCTCGTTGCGCATATGCAGAACCCGCACGCCCCCGCCGTGCATATGAACACGCGCATGTTCTGGACGCCTCATGCCTGGTGGTTCGGCGGCGGCTCGGACCTCAACCCGTGTATCGAATATGCCGAGGACACCGATCATTTCCATGCCGCGCAAAAGGCGCATCTCGATCCGCATGGGTCCGAGCATTATCCGCGCCTCAAAGCATGGGCCGACGAATATTTCTACATCCCGCACCGAAACCGCGGGCGGGGTGTGGGCGGGATATTCATGGATGACCACAATAGCGGTGACTGGCAGGCCGATTTCGCCCTGACGCAGGATATCGGCCGCGCCTTCCTGCCCGCTTTCGTGCCACTGGTCGAAAAGCGCCGGTCGCAGGAATGGAGCGATGCCGACAAGGACGCGCAACTGGTCCATCGCGGTCTCTATGCGGAATATAATCTCGTCTATGACCGGGGTACGAAATTCGGCCTCGCCACCGGCCATGATGCCAATGCCGTGTTGATGAGCCTTCCGCCCCTGGCAAAATGGGTGTGATTACTGGGGGTTACGCGGCAGCCCCGTCCCAATCATTGAATCGCGCGTGACCAGCTCCGCCAAGGCCGCCTCATCCAAAACGTCGGTCCCCTCGGGCCGCGCGGGCAGCACGATGTAGCGCATATCCGCCGTGCTGTCATGGACCCTGACCTGCACATCGTTCGGCAGATCGACCCCGAATTCGCGCAGAACGGCGCGCGGCTCCCGAACCGCACGGCTGCGGTATTCGCGGGTCTTGTACCAATCCGGCGGCAGGCCCAGCAGGTTGCGCGGGTAGCATGAACAAAGGGTGCAGACGATCAGGTTATGCACCGTCGCGGTATTCTCCACGGCGATCAGGTTGAGCGGTCCGATATCGAAGCCCATCTCTCGGCTGGCGGCACTGGCATCAGCCAGAAGACGCGCCTTGAAATCCGCATCCGTCCAGGCGCGGGCCACGACCGCGGCGCCATTTGCCGGGCTGCGCGCATCCATTGCATCAATCTGCGCATTGATCTCCGCAGGCGTCACCACGCCTTTCTCGATCAGCAACTCGCGCACGGCAATCTCCATCCGCTGCCAATAGGTCAGCGGCCCGTCATTATCAGCGCGGTACGGATGGCCCGACGGGCTCAGGTGATCGTGATGGTCATGCGGCATGAGCCTCTATACTTTCTCCAGCCAATGGTCATAGATCTCGGCGTCCACCGTGTCATTGGGCGCTTCTGCGCCCTCCCCCCAAAGCTCCGCCATGGTAAAGCGCACGCGGTAAAGCTGCTTTTTGTCGGCCGCATGGCCGTAGGCCAATTGCTCGGGATTGCCAAAAGCACCCAGGCTGCGTTCGATCACGCCGGTCTTGCCGCGCAGATAGGCTGGCGCACGGATATGGCCCGGCGGCATTGAGGCCCGGATGCGCACCCGCTCACCCATCGCCTTGCGCCTCGCCATAGCTGGCGCCGCGCGCGGCCACCTCGTCCATCTTGCCCGCCAGCTCTTCGAGCGTGTAGGCGCCCGCCTCGATCAGGTTCTGGTTTACCGAGGCGATCCAGCGTTCGTAATAGGTGTGTTTCTCGAAAGCATCTTCGCCCATGTCTTCCAAAGCGCGGCGCAAGCCGTCCACGGTAAATAGCCCCTTGCCACCGCAGAGCACCATGAGGGCATCCACACGTTTCTCCCAGAGGGCGAAATCATGCCCTTCCATGGGAATCTGACCAGCGGTCTGACCGCCCATATCATGCCAACGGCGTCCATCAATGTCACTCATGACACAAACCTATTGCGGCACCTGAAGGGTGTCCACTGGTTTGACCGGTTTAAGCCGCGCTTCCCGGAAAAGTGACCTCTTGCTGGCAGAAAGGTTCGCGGCCGATACTTGTACAAAAGATCAACGTCGCAACCGCGATCTGGCCGATCTATTGAACACGGAGAAGGCCATCCATGTACAACTCAGCAACTCAACCGACACTCTATCACATTGAAAGTAATAACTTTCAGAACGGCAAATTAACCCCGCTGTCCGCGCCCTCCCTTTGAACCAAGCGACACGGCCTTGTTTTGCAGCCGATCAAGGCCAATTGAACGTGAGAAATAACAATAGAGTTCAAGGCTCGATACCCCCGCAGGGATAACACCAAGCCCGAGCCGCACCCTCACTCTTCGTCGTCGGTATCGCTTTCCGGCAGGATCAGGGTCACCTCGCCGCTGGCCTCTAGGGTTCGGATGGCGTTGACGACGGCGGTCATGGCATCTTCGCCGTCCTTGGGCTTGACCTTGCCCAGCTCTTCCATTTCCTCGCGGATTGCATCGCCCATCCGCTTGGACATGTTTTCAAGCAGGAATTCACCCGCCGCGGCCATATCGCCTTCGCTCTCACTTGCCGAGGCAAGCGCCATCACCAATGTCGCCTGCTCCACCTCGCGGGTGATTTTCGGGACATCCGTGGGGCTCAGCCGCTGCGGAATGTTGGCGAAGGTAAAGATCGCCTTGCGCACGAGGGCCGCAAAATCCTGATCGGTTTCATCGAGCCCGACCAGCACATCGTCACGGGTTGCCGCCGGCGAGTAGTTCAGGATCTCACCCACACGTTCGACAGGTCCGCTGTCAAATGCCGTTTCCGGCACGTCATGCAATTGCGCGGCCAGTGCCAGCCCGATCCGGTCCACCGCATCCGGGGTCACCGCCCCGGTTTGCGAGACCGCATAGGTGATGCGCCGCGCCTTGTCCCCCGGGAGTTTGCCAAGCAACTCCGCCGCCTGCGCCACTTCCAGCTTGGAGAGGACCACGGCGGCCACCTCGATACTTTCCTTCTCGATGATCGGGATCAGGTTTGCGGTGCCCGCATTGCATATCTGCTGCCAGGGGTCGCCGAATTGCCGCACACCGGCCTCCTTGCGGAGCCGCGCGGCGGTCTGCGGGCTGATCTTGCCGTCTAGCGCCGTCAATGCCCCGGCGACACCACGCGGAAAGGTCAGCCCCATCGCCTCAAGCTCGCCGGCAAACTCGGCGACAACATCCGCTAGCGTCGAGCGGTCGACATAACGCATCGCGCCCATCTGCGTGGTCAACGTCGCCTGGAGCGGTTCCGGCAGGTCGGTCAGCGGCACCTCCGCCCCTTCGTTCAACAGGAAACGCACCACGATCGCGGCCTTTTGCCGTCGTGTCAGCCGGGCAGCGGTCGCCCCGCCCCCTTGCGGCGGCGACAGTCGGGCAAGCGGTGTCATATCGGTCATCTGGTCCCTCGTTCCTGAAACTGAGCCAAGAATAGGCCGCGAAGGGTGAAAATTTATCTAAGAACAAACAGAAAACAGCCGGTCCCGGCAACCGGCTGCTTGAAGCACAAATCTTTGGTTTTTTACAACCTAGCTGGTGGTTTGCGGCACGCAGCTTTGGCTTTGGGTGTCCCAGACAGACCCTTCCGCGCAGGACATGACTTGTTTGCTGTGTCCCTTGCCACAGCCGGTTCCGGCGATGGCGGTGGATCCGAAACTTATGACAACGGCGGCAATTGCGATTTTCAGTTTCATGTTTGGTCTCCTGTTGGGTCGATAGGGATCATACCACAAAAGATCGCAAACACCGATCACAATTGCCGGGACCGCCTCAATAGGAGTAGGTCGTGCCCGTCGCGATCGCCTCATGGAGCGATGCTTCAGCCCAGCTTCCCTGCCCGCCCGCATCAACAATCGCCTTGTATTGCTGGCGCGCACCAACAAGATCACCCTGCTCAACCAGCGCCTGCCCCATGTAGGATCGCGCCAGGATGTTGGCGGGGTTTTTGGCGATGGCCTCGCGGTAGAACGTCATGCCCTTGGCGACATCGCCCATCTTGCGATGGGTAAATCCCCAATAGGTCAGGACGCGGTCATCGGTCTGATCCGACATCGCCGCCAGCGCCATCTGCGCATGGCCATATTGGCCGGCATAGGCAAATTCCCGTACCGCGCCATAGAGCGTCTCATCGTCCAGCAGGTCATTGCTGGCCTGAACGCAGGATTTCGTTTTCTTGTCCCAAACCTTGCCACTGGTGCAGGATTGGGTGGTCTCCGACGGTTTGGGGGCAGAAGAACCTCCTCCGCCGGCGGCAAAGGCCAGCGCAGGTGTGAAAAGAGCTAAAACAACAACTTTGCGAAACATGGTGTCTCCTAACTGGTTATCATGTCGATGTGACATGCTTTGAGAACACTCTAGAACGGAAATTATTCGCAAAAAGATCTGTGCGTGTAAATTAATCGTTATCCGTCACCGAAAACCCGCGCGAAAATCGTGTCGACATGCTTGGTGTGGTAGCCCATGTCGAATTTCTCTTCGATCACATCGGCACCCAGCGCGGCGACCACATCCGCGTCGGCCAGCAGTTCGGCCTTGAAGTCGGTCCGTTCTTCCCAGACCTTCAGCGCATTGCGCTGCACCATGGCGTAAGCGTCCTCGCGGCTCACCCCCGCCTGCGTCAGCGCCAGTAGGACCCGCTGAGACATCACAAGCCCCGGGAATTTATTCATGTTATCCAGCATGTTGTCCGGGAAGATCAGCATCTTGTCGACAACCCCGGTCAGCCGCGCCAGCGCAAAATCCAGCGTGATCGTCGCATCCGGCCCGATCATACGCTCGACCGAGGAATGCGAGATATCGCGTTCGTGCCAAAGCGCCACGTTCTCCATCGCCGGGACCACCGCCGAGCGCACCATCCGCGCCAGACCGGTGAGGTTTTCGGTCAGCACCGGGTTCTTCTTGTGCGGCATCGCCGACGAGCCTTTTTGGCCCATCGAGAAGAACTCGGCCCCTTCCAGCACTTCGGTGCGCTGCATATGGCGGATCTCGATCGCGATGTTCTCGATGCTGCTGGCGATGACGCCGAGGGTCGCAAAAAACGCTGCGTGGCGATCGCGGGGAATGACCTGCGTGCTGATCGGTTCCGGCACCAGGCCCAGCTTGTCGCAGACATGTTCCTCAACGCCCGGATCGATATTGGCGAAGGTCCCCACGGCACCGGAAATCGCCCCGGTGGCGATCTCGGCGCGGGCATCGCGCATGCGGCTCAGGTTGCGGTCCATCTCGGCATAGAAGCGGGCAAAGGTCAGGCCCATCGTGGTGGGCTCCGCGTGAATGCCATGGGACCGGCCAACCCGGAGGGTGTCCTTGTGCTCCATCGCACGGCGTTTCAAGGCGGCCAGCAACCCTTCGAGATCGGCAATCAGGATATCCGCCGCGCGGGTCAGCTGCACGTTGAAACAGGTGTCGAGCACATCGGAACTGGTCATACCCTGATGCACGAAACGCGCCTCTTCGGAGCCCACATGTTCGGCCAAGTGGGTCAGGAAGGCGATCACGTCATGCTTGGTCACCGCCTCGATCTCGTCGATCCGCGCCACGTCGAACTCGACATCCTTGGCTTTCCACACGGCTTCGGCATTTTCCCGCGGGATCACACCCAGATCGGCCATGGCATCGCACGCATGGGCCTCGATCTCGTACCAGATGCGGAACTTGGTCTCGGGGCTCCAGATGGCGACCATGTCAGGGCGGGAATAGCGGGGAATCATATGGCGGTCCTTGCGCAATGCTTATAGGGTTTGCGCGCGGTTTAGACCGACCGCGCCAGCGCGGCAAGGCAGGAGCAGGCACATAGGACAGTTTATCCCACCTCTGGGCGCCCATGCCTGACGGGCCGGCACGAAAACTGGCGGATTTCGAAGGGCAATATGAGCTCGTCCGGCAGATCGCCCATGCGACCGCGGCACCAGCCTCATTCGCCGGGACCGCGGAATGGTCGCGCGATGGCGACGGCCTGCAATATGTCGAAAGCGGCGTGCTGACGATCGAGGGACACCCCCCCATGGCGTCCGAGCGGCGCTACTTCTGGGCGCCCGACCTAAGAGTCTATTTCGATGACGGGCGGTTTTTTCACCAGGTACCCGCGACGGGCGGCGAGACCACCCATTGGTGCGACCCGGATCATTACGCCGCCACCTATCATTTCGACGATTGGCCGCGTTTCCGGGTGGTCTGGCGCGTCAAGGGCCCCGCCAAGGATTACACCATGCGTTCCGAATACCGCCCCAGGGGCTGAGCCCGCGGCCCGGTTGGAACCAAGCAGGCACCGTTTCGTTTTGTTTTCACGCATGACCGCGTTATAGCACCCGAAAAAGTTCAAACCGTGCGAGGGACAGAATCAATGGCCGACCTTCTGACAATCGAAAACCTGGGCAACCTGCTGATGCTTTGCTTCCTGCAGGCCGTCCTTGGTTTCGACAACCTGCTTTACATCTCCATCGAAAGCCAACGCGCGCCCGTGGCCCAGCAACAGGCCGTGCGCCGTTGGGGCATCATCATCGCCGTGGCGCTCAGGGTGGTGCTGCTTTTCACGATGATCCAGTTGATTGATGCGATGGCCGAGCCGTTCTTTGTCTTCGACAATCCCGGTGTGATCGAAGGCGGCGTCAATTTCGCCACCTGCGTCTTCATCATCGGCGGTATCTTCATCATGTACACCGCGGTCAAGGAAATCAGCCACATGCTGACGATCGAACACCTGGACACGGATGTGGAACAGAAATCAGGTAAATCGGCGACGCAGGTCATCATCCTGATCGTGATGATGAACCTGATCTTTTCGTTCGACTCGGTCCTGTCGGCGCTGGCGATCACCGATGTGTTCCCGATCCTCGCAACCGCAATCATCCTGTCGGGGATTGCGATGCTGCTGCTGGCCGATGGCGTCACGCGCTTTCTCGAGAAAAACCGCATGTACGAGGTGCTGGGCCTCTTCATCCTGCTGATCGTCGGCGTCGTGCTTCTCGGCGAAGCCGGACAGGCAGCGGCCCATGCGATGCATGACGACAGCCTGGCGCTCAAGTTCTTCGGCTACGAAGTGGTGCCGATGTCCAAAACGACCTTCTACTTCTCGGTCATCGTGCTGGTCGCCGTCGAGGTCATCCAGTCGGGCTATACCCGCAAACTCAACGCCGAACGCCGGACCGCGTCACGACACTGAGCGGCACCCGCCTGACCCCTCCCGGATGGCGCCCGACGAGCCGTCCGGGAGGCAGAGCGATCCAGTCTCGGCGGACAGCGGGAGTGTGGACGAAGCTGCCGTCCGACTTTCACCTCCCGTGCGGAATCAAGGCCGCAGGCCGCCGCGCGATCGCCAGACCGCCCGCAAGGGCTGGCGATTTGGTGAGGTTACGCCACGAATTGAGGTTCTTCGGACTTGGCAACGATAAAGCGCGCCTCACAACGGTTGATCGCCATCCCGCGGTCTGGCAATCCCGCGGCTTTGGACTATGGATGGAGATGTCCGTTCCATGCTCCAAGCGGAATATCAATGCGAAATCGTGGCTCTATGCTGGTCAACCCACGCGACCACCGACAACGCTCCGGGCCGCATTGGTGATGAGCCGCGCACGGGAATCTTCCCCCTAGTAAGCGCAACACGCATCCCCTAGATTTGGCACAAGTAAAGGACACCCGGGGATTTCTGAGGATTTTGATGACCGAAACAGGCCTGCAAAAACTCGCCTTCTTTCTGCTCGTGCTATTGATCCTCGGGGTTTCGATCTGGGGGGGCGTCTGATGGCGCAACGCTATGGCGGCAAATACAGCCCCGATGGCGGCCCACCCGGCACGCCGTCGCGTGGCAGCTATCAGGGCGCGCGGCGCACCCGGGCGGGCGGACGTGTCAACCTGCTCTTTCTGGCGCCGCTGCCGCTGATCTGGTCGGCCTTTGGCTCGGGTCCCGTGGGCCTTGCGCTGAACCTGGCAGCCCTTGGTCTCTTGCTGCTCGCCGCCTGGATGACGCGCGAGGGTATCCTGGCCCAGGAGGCATTTGAGGCCCGCAAAGTGGCGCGCAGACCGGCATTTCCGCGCAAGATGGCCGGATCGCTCCTCACAGGACTGGGCCTCGCTTGCGCGTCCTTTGCCGCCAGCGGCGAGATTCTGGCACCCGTGATCTATGGCGTCATCGGCACGGTTCTCCATGGCTTTGCGTTCGGGCTCGACCCGATGAAGGACAAAGGTCTTGAGGGCGTCGATCAGTTCCAGACCGACCGTGTCGCCCGCGCCGTGGAAAAGGCCGAAACCCACCTTGCGGCCATGTCCGACGCGATCAAACGCGCCGGTGACCGGCAGGCCGAAGCCCGCGTCGAGCGGTTCCAAGCCTCCGTTCGCGACATGCTCCGCACCGTTGAAAACGACCCGCGCGACCTCACCGCGGCGCGCAAATACATGGGCATCTACCTGGTGGGCGCCCGCGACGCGACCGCCAAGTTCGCCGACATTTACGCCCGGTCACGCGATGCCGGCGCGCGGTCGAGCTACATGATGCTGCTGACCGATCTGGAAGAGAATTTCGTGGCCAAGACGCAAAAACTGCTGGCCGATGACAACACCGACCTGGACATCGAAATCGACGTGCTGCGCGACCGGCTGCAGCGCGAAGGTATCCGGCCAGACCAACAGAATTAGCAAGTAGAGGGGAAGTTATGACCGACAATACGCGCCAGAAGGCCGAAGCGACGCTGGCCGAGGTTGAGCAGGTAAGCGCCGTGATCCTGCCGGAACCGACCGACGCAAACGCCATCGTGCCGCTCAAGGAAGCCGACAAACCCACGAGTGCCGAGATCGAAAAACGCATGGCCGAGATTGACATGGGCGACACCCAATCCATCGTCTCCTTCGGCTCGCACGCGCAGGCGGAATTGCAGGAAATCTCGCAATCCATGCTGCAGGGCGTGCGCAACAAGGATGTCGGACCCGCGGGGGACAGCCTGCGCGGCATCGTCACCACGATCCGGGGCTTTTCGGTCTCGGAACTTGATGTGCGCCGTAAGCGCAGCTGGTGGGAACGCCTTCTGGGACGCGCCGCGCCTTTCGCCAATTTCACCGCGCGGTTCGAACAGGTTCAGGGCCAGATCGACAAGATCACCGAAGACCTGCTGGGCCATGAACACACGCTGCTGAAGGACATCAAATCGCTCGATATCCTCTATGACAAGACTCTGAACTTCTATGACGAACTGGCGCTCTACATTGCCGCCGGGGAAGAGAAGCTGAGCGTTCTCGATGCCAAGGACATTCCCGCCGCCGAGGCCGAGGTCGAAAAGGCCGCCGAGGGCGATCAGGTGATGAAGGCGCAGGAATTGCGCGACCTGCGCGCGGCGCGCGACGATCTGGAACGCCGGGTACATGACCTGAAACTGACCCGGCAGGTGACGATGCAATCGCTGCCGTCGATCCGGTTGGTGCAGGAAAACGACAAGTCGCTGGTGACCAAGATCAACTCGACCCTGGTCAACACCGTGCCGCTCTGGGAGACGCAACTGGCGCAGGCGGTTACGATCCAACGCTCGGCAGATGCCGCAGCGGCAGTGCGGGACGCCAATGACCTGACCAACGAGCTTCTGACCGCGAACGCCAAGAACCTGCGCGAGTCGAACAAGATCATCCGCGAAGAGATGGAGCGCGGCGTCTTTGACATCGAAGCGGTCAAGCAGGCCAATGCCGACCTCATCGGCACGATCGAGGAAAGCCTCCAGATTG
Organism: Roseovarius sp. MMSF_3359; assembly: GCF_030733385.1. Lineage (GTDB taxonomy): Bacteria > Pseudomonadota > Alphaproteobacteria > Rhodobacterales > Rhodobacteraceae > Roseovarius. The sequence goes on from NZ_JASHJC010000015.1 coordinate 109,529, forward strand.
CCGATGAAGGCAAGGCCCGCCGGGCCGCCGCCGAAGAGGAGCTCAAGAAGATGGAGGCCGAGCTGCGTGATACGCTGGCGGCCGCGAAATCCCGCCGCGACGGGGTTGGCGATACCGCCGGCACCGCCGTTCCGCAGGCCTGACCACCCGGTGCGGTGGCGCGGGATCGTAACACGGGCGGCCTCAGGGCTGGGGCTTCTGGCCCTGGCCGCGTGTGACCTTGCGCCAATTGAACCTGCCGCCAAGCCACGGGTGCGCCCCTCGGGCCTCGCCGCGGCTGCGGTCCCCGCGGGGCCGTCTGCCAAGAGCCTTGCAATGGCGCGGTTCTATAGCCGGATGCAGGCCGATCTGTTGGCGCAGGGCCTGCTGCGCACCGGCGGTGGCGGGGTAGACACGCCCTATACCGACACCGACCTCTCCCGCAATTTCGAGCGTATCGCCTTTTACGACGAATATGCCCGTGACCAGGGGCTGAAGAAATCCGATGGCCGGTCCGGGCGATTGCGCAAGTGGAAGGTGCCGGTGCGGATCGGGGTCGAATTTGGCGCCTCGGTCCCGAAGGAGCAGCGCGTGGCGGATCGGGCGATTGTCACGGGTTACACCGCGCGGCTCGCGCGAATAACCGGGCACCCGATCTCTGCCAATGCGCGCAACCCCAATTTCCACGTCTTGATCATGGGCGAGGATGACCATGATGACGCGCGCAGGCGGGCGGCGCAGATCATTCCCGGGATCAGCCAGGCCTCGCTTGATTTCTTCAGCAATCTGCCGCGGTCGATCCTCTGCTTCGTCATTACCGCCGGGTCGGAAAAAGACTACGAATACACCCGCGCGGTGGCCTTTATCCGGGCCGAGCATCCGCAATTGATGCGCCAATCCTGCGTCCATGAAGAGCTGGCGCAGGGGCTGGGCCTTGCCAATGACAGCCCAACCGCACGACCGTCGATCTTCAACGACGATGACGAGTTCGCGTTCCTGACGACCCATGACGAGGAATTGCTGCGCGTTCTTTACAACCCGGCGCTGGTCCCGGGCATGACTGCTGACGAGGCGCGCCCGATATTCCGCCGCCTCTTCGCCCGCGAAGACGGGCCAAGCTGATGCCTAATCTGTTCACGCCAGAAACCTTCGAATTCTTCGCCAGATATCTTTTGGCCGGTTTCATACTCATTTCTGTGCGTTCTCGCTTCGTCGTCGGCGAGCGCCCAAAGCCAACAGAAATCATCTTTGAAGCCATTGTCCTTAGCCTCATTAATCAACTTTTCTTTATTCTCGCTGGCCCTTCCCTTACGAGTTTAGCATCCTTGGTAGATTGGACCTTAAGCGAGCAGATCCTCCTGTTGGCCGAAGTGCTGTTTTTGCCGGCAATCCTAGGTGTCCTTGCAGGCTGGAACTTGTCGCAGGGCTGGAACCATGCGCTGTTGCGGCGCCTCTCGATGCCAATTGACCTGAGCCCCAAGTTTCCTCCACCTTGCGGAGAGTCCTTGGTTTGGGTTTGATCGCCTTACGCGGCCAGTTTG
>NZ_JASHJC010000016.1 GCF_030733385.1 Roseovarius sp. MMSF_3359
ACAAACTGGCCGCGTAAGGCGATCAAACCCAAACCAAGGACTCTCCGCAAGGTGGAGGAAACTTGGGGCTCAGGTCACCACCCACGGCTGCTTTAAAGAAACTACTATCCGCCTGGTAAAACGTTGTTCACCAAAATCTCGAACGAATGTTCTCCAAATAGGTCATTTTTGCTGGCCAGTGATTAACGATTCATACCATCATCGGGCAACGACAATAAGGCATCGTTGACCACCTCAAAGCGAACCTCACCGTTAATTGGTTTCCGCAAGTAATCCACTGGGTCAGAGAGATTAAAGCCTACTTGCTGGATTAAATCATTATCGACAGATCTGAACGTACAAAATCCGTAGCCGTCAGCGCTTTGAGAGAGTTGCGTTTTTCTCGCAAGGCGCATCTCAACAGCTCCATCTTCGAGTTTTTCAAGAGTATATTCGGGAAATGGTCCGTCATTGCTGGAAATCACATCTGAGACGATGCCATCATACTGTCCGGGAAGCGCGTTGACCTGAGTGATATAGTCCATCAAATAGCCGCTGTTCGTGCTATAGATTTCCTTGAACGGAACACTCTCAGTAGTGTTGTAATCGAATACACCATGTGACGAAATGTGTGCCAAACCAAACAGATGAGTATAACACTTCTCGAACCACTTTCCGGGCACTTCGAGTTCCATGGCTTCCCCTACAATTGGATACTGCTTATTGAGGTTTCTGCTTGCGGAGAAACCGCTGAAAAGGAACAACACAAGCGCGAAAGCAGTTATCGAAAGGAGTGTGATAAATACTCTATCTATAAGGCTTGAGTTCTTATCGTTATTCATTTCAAAATCCAAAAACCAAATTGTCACCTTCACTCGGAAAATGAAGTTTTTTCTGAAGTCTGACTCGCGAAGATTGCTTTAGATACCGATCCGCATTCTTGCAAAACTAAGTTTAGCGAGTTTACACGTCAATGTAGCACAAAATGAAGGAAGCGCGTCAAACAACCGTCGGCAGTTCTTTGGGCTGAATCCAGAATAACAGACATTCACTGCGTGGTGGAATACTGGCAGTATTGGACTCGATGCTGCCTTGGAATTCCAAAAGTCCTACGTTACGCCCGCAGGTGCCATTCTTCCCAGATAAACGGATAGCTCCAGGCGCAATCGTGGCTGGCGGCCATGCCGGCGCGGATATCGTCGCGATCGGCGATCTGGCTTTCGCCCTTGAGGTGGAATTGGATCTGCACCCGTTTGGTCCGCTGCAAAACGCCACCCCGCATCAGCGCCGGGAGGAGATCATATTCCGCCCCACCGATATTGAGCTTCATCAGGTCGATCTGCGGGAAGTCGAACGTGTCGAAATACCGCTTGACCGAAACGACATCGACGGTGGCCTCGACCCCGCTGACCGAGGCTTCGGGCAGGGGCAGCTTCCCCTCGGCCGAGCCGAGCGCGTAGTCATAGACCTTCACCCGGTCATCTTCGCGGTAGGTCCCGCGCAGGCTGGCCGCTTTTCGCGGGTGCGGCTCGAAGAGGTGGATGGTGCAATCGGGCTGCTGGTTGAGGACAATCTCGGCCCACTTGCCATCATCGCCGCCGAAATCGAACACGGTGCCGCCTTCGGGCAGATCCATGTAATCATAGAGCAGGGTATGCCCGCGCTCCCCCCGCCATAGGCGCAAAGCGTCATAATAGACGTCTTTCCAAGGGTGTTCGCGTCGATCCTGCCAGTTTCTTAAAGCTTCCAACTCACTGCCCTTACAATACCTTACCTACATCTCTAAGCAGAGCGGCGCATTCACGCAAGCCTGCGTCACAAGAGGTCGGCAGTTGGTGAATTTTCGCCTAACCCAACCTTGGCCCGCAGTTTGGCCCGCGCGCGGGCGAGGCGCGACATGACAGTCCCCACCGGACAGTCCACGATCTCCGCGAGCCTGATCGGACTGGTTTCGCCCTCGGCCACAAGGCGGATCAGGCGGGCCTGGGGCGTGGGCAGGTCAGCAATCGCTTCTTCCAGGTCATGCACCGCAAGCGTGGCAAAGACGATGGGCGCCACCGGTTCGTCCACCTCGTTCAACTCGGTTGCCGGGACGATTTCGCGCAACTGCTGCCGGTATTGGTTTCTCAGGGCGGCCATCGCATAGGCACGCAGGTCCTCAACCTCGTGGCCTGCCTGAAGCCGTGCCCAGAGCTTCAAAAGAACCTCCTGACACAGATCCTGCGCCTGGTCCCGATTGCCGGTCAGGTGCCGCGCCAGGCGGGTCATCGCGGGCATCAGGTCGCACAGGGCGGTGGGCGGGTCGGTCGGGCAGGGCATTGGGTATCCCGGTCATGATCAATCCTGCCGCCTGTTTGCGCCGATGACACGCGGGTTTCAAATGGGCAGATTCCGCCGATCCGGCAATCGGCCCCTTTTTGGGCAGGCTTCTGCCGCTTGCAACCTAAGCGATAGGCGGGGCTTTGCGCGGGCGGCGCCGGGCGCCGTTTTGACCGGACGCAAATGCCGGTTTCCCCGTCTTGCATGTCGAAAGGGGCGCAGTCCGCGTCCTTGCCGAAATCATTGTCCAAGGAGACATCACATGACCAAATTTATCGCAATCCTGATCGGGCTTGGCGCGCTTGCCAACTCGGCCATCGCCATGGGTGAGCGCGCCGTTGAGGTCGATGCCAATGGCGACGGTGTGATGACCGTCGACGAGGTGCAGGCAGTCTATCCCGATATCACCGCGGAGGTCTTTGCCGAGGTCGATACCAACAATGACGGTGTGCTGGACGATGACGAGATGATTATGGGGCTCGAGAAGGGCCTTGTACCGTCCCCCAGTGACGGCTGAGCCTGGTCGTCACTCTCTCCCCGGGTCCACGGTTCCCCAAACCACCGGACCCGGGGAGAAAAATCAGACTGCCGCGCGCTGCACCATGCCAAAGAGGTCGCGCGGATCGTCCGGATCGGCCAGCAGGTCGAGATCCATGAAAAGCTCCGTCCCCTGGATGCGATCGCGCACGAAGCGCAGGGCGCTGAAATCCTCGATCGCAAAGCCAACCGAGTCGAAAAGCGTGATCTGCCGCTCGTTCGTGCGGCCCTCGGCGGTCCCGTTGATCACCTCCCACATCTCGGTCACCGCGAAATCTTCGGGCATCTGTTGAATCTCTCCCTCGATCCGGGTCTGCGGCGGGTATTCCACGAAGACGTCCGAGCGGGTCAGGATATCCTTGTGCAGCTCCGTCTTGCCGGGGCAATCGCCCCCGATCGCGTTGATATGTACACCCGCACCGATCATGTTGTCGGTCAGGATCGTGGCATATTGCTTGTCGGCGGTGCAGGTTGTGATGATCCCCGCACCCTCCATGCTCTCCTCGGCACTTTTGCAGGCAACAACCTTCATGCCCCAACCTTCGAGGTTGCGCGCGGCCTTTTCGGTGGCCGCCGGGTCGATATCGTATAGCCGCACGGTATCAACGCCGCAAATGGCCTTCATCGCCAGCGACTGGAATTCGGATTGCGCGCCGTTGCCGATCATCGCCATGGTGGTCGCGCCCTTGGGGGCAAGGTGCTTCGCGACCATGGCCGAAGTCGCCGCGGTGCGCAGAGCGGTGAGCACGGTCATCTCGCTCAACAGCACCGGGTATCCGTTGCCCACATCGGCCAAAAGGCCAAATGCCGTAACGGTTTGCAGGCCTTCTTTCATGTTCTTCGGATGGCCGTTCACGTATTTGAACCCATAGACCTCACCGTCGGAGGTGGGCATCAGTTCGATCACACCCTCGGCGGAATGGCTGGCCACGCGCGGGGTCTTGTCGAAAAGCTCCCAACGCTTGAAATCGGCCTCGATATAGTCGGCGAGGCCCTTCAGCATCGGCTCAAGCCCGATGTGATGCACCAGCTTCATCATGTTGTCGACGGAGACAAACGGCACCAGGGCCTTGTCGGAGGGGGAAAGGTTGGTCATATCAGCAATCCTTCAATTGGGGCGGCGGGCCAGGTGCAGACCCGCGATCATGCAGCGGGCGGAGCCGCCGGCGCTTTCGATGGTGGGCAGGTCGAGAGGGACCAGCCGCACGGATTTTTCCAGAATGGCAATCTGATCGGCATCAAGCGCGGCCAGGGCGCGGGCCGAGAGGGCGAGGACCAGCCCGCCGGGCGTTTCAAGCTCGATCGCGTTGCCGGCAAATTCGGCAATCTGACGGTGGCTGAGCGGGATCACGACACGCCGGGTTTCCTCAAGGCGCTCGACAATGGTTGCACGTCGTTCGTCACCGGGCACCATATCAAGGCCGACCATCGCCACCTCGGTGCCAATCGCCATCACCACATTGGTGTGATAGACGGGCGTGCCGCTTTCATCGACCGCATCGAAGACGATGGGCTCGTAGCCAAACCGCGTGCAAAACCGCTCCAGCAGGATCGGATCGGCCCGGTGCGACCGCGCCACAAAGGCCAGCCGCCCGATATGGTCGAGCACCATCGCGCCGGTGCCTTCAAGCGACAGGCCATCAGGCTCCAGCCCGGAGTAATCCGTCACCTCGGCCACGCGGTACTCGGTCTTGAGCATCTCGATCACGTCCATGCGCCGCTCGCGCCGCCGGTTCTCGGCGAACATCGGATAGATCGCCACATGGCCGCCGGAATGGGTCGAGAACCAGTTGTTCGGAAAGATCGAATCCGGTGTGTCGTCGTTTTCATCCTGGAAGACGTGAACGGTGACGCCCGCCTCTCGCAGCTTGGCAACTGCGCCGTCAAACTCCGCCTGGGCGCGGGCGGCCACTTCCTCTGCCGAGAGGTCGGGGATCGACTGGAACCGGTTGTCGCCCGCGGTCTCGGGGTTGGGGTGAAACCGGTTGGGCCGGATCATCACCACGCTGGAAGGGGCCTGCACACTCATGAAAAGGCCCGGGTCGGACGGTCAAAGACGCGGCGGCCAAGCGCCGAGGCGGCCAGATCGACCATGACCTGCGCGGTGCGTCCGCGCTCGTCCAGGAACGGGTTCAGTTCCACCAGGTCGAGCGAGGTCATCAAACCGCTGTCGCAGATGATCTCCATCGCCAGATGCGCCTCGCGCATGGTCGCGCCCCCCGGGACGGTGGTGCCGACGGCAGGGGCGAAGGACGGGTCGAGGAAATCCACGTCAAGCGAGACATGCAGATCACCACCCGCCTTGGCCACGAGGTCGAGGAAGGCGGTCAACGGCCGAGCGATGCCAGTTTCGTCGATCGCGCGCATGTCGTGGCAGTGAATGTCGGTGGCTTGCAGCTTCTCACGCTCCGGGCCGTCCACGGACCGCAGGCCGAGCAGGCAGATCTGCTCCTGCGGCACGGGGTTCTTGACCTTGGGAAAGCCATCGAACCCGTCGAGACCCGCCAGATACCCCACCGGTGTGCCGTGCAGGTTGCCCGACGCGGTCGAGTAGGGGGTGTGATAATCGCTATGCGCATCGAGCCAGAGCACGAATTGCGGACGGCCCACATGCGCCGCGTGGTTTGCCACGCCGGTGACCGACCCCAGTGACAGGCTGTGATCGCCGCCCAGGAAAATTGGCAGACCGTTTTTCATCGCATCCTGTGCCGCATCGCGCAAGGTCATGGTCCAACCAATGGTCTCGGCCGGTTTCACCAGGTGGTCCGGCGCGTCCTTCGGGGCATCGACCTGCGCAGGGCTGAGGTTGCCCATGTCAACCACGCTGTGGCCCAGGTCCGACAATGCCTCGGCAATTCCCGCCACGCGATACGCATCCGGCCCCATCAGGCAGCCCTGACGCGCCTTGCCGCTATCAACCGGTGCGCCAATCAGAATACATGTTTTTTGGGTCATATTCGCCTCGTTTTCTCGATTTCCCATATGATTCTGCCGAAATGGGTTGAATTTAACCCCTCATTTTGCACTTATTGGGCGGCCTTTTAGCAAAACGGAAATGGAAACCTCCAAAATGGACGAAACCGACCGCCGCCTGATTTCTGCCCTACGCCATGACGCCCGGGCGTCGCTTTCGGATCTGGCATCATCGCTTGGCGTGTCGCGTACGACCGTGCGGGGCCGGATCGAACGGCTGCGCAATGCTGGCGAGATCGTGGGCTTTACCGTCGTCTTGAAGGGCGACGTGGCGCGTGATCCCGTGCGCGGGCTGATGATGCTTGGTATCGAGGGGCGCGGGACGCAGCGCATCCTGCGGCAATTGTCGGGGATGAGTGCGGTGCGGGCCATTCACACCACCAACGGACGGTGGGATGTCATTATCGAGATCGGCACCGAAACGCTGGAGGCGCTGGACAGCACACTGGCCCAGATCCGGCGGCTTGATGGCATTGCCCATTCCGAGACGAACCTGCTGTTGAGTACGCGCAAGTCCTCCGCATAGGAGGCAGCCCGGATTTGATGCCGAACCGGTATTTTTCCCACTAGCCTTGCGGGCGGGCTTTGCGCATCGTCAGGCCATCGAAACTTAATGAGGGTGGAATAATGGGTTTGTGGAGTTTCATGAAGGACTCGGGCAAGAAACTGTTTGGCGGCGATGAAGAGCCGACGGCAGAGGCGTTGGAGAAAGAGGTGGCCGATCTGGGCCTCGATACTGAGGGTCTCGATATTTCGGTCGAGGGCGACAAGGTCAAAGTCGCCGGTATGGGAGTGAGCCAGGAGATCCGTGAGAAGGTCATGCTGGCTGTTGGCAACGTGGCCGGTGTGGCGGCTGTCGAAGATGATGGCGACGGCGAGGGTACCGTGTTCCATACGGTCGAAAGCGGTGACACGCTGTCGGCGATTGCCAAGAAGACGCTTGGCAATGCGAACCGCTACAACGAGATTTTCGAGGCTAACCGGCCGATGCTGTCGCATCCCGACAAGATCTATCCCGGTCAGGTTCTGCGCATCCCGCAGGACAGCGCCGCCTGAAACCATCTAGAAAAGAGCGCCCCGTGGCGCTCTTTTTTTTGCACGATACCTTGAGTTTTTTGCGGGATGCCCGCTTTGCGGACGAGCCTGACATCCAAGAACGAGGCGTGCGATGGCCAGACCGCGGGATGGCGATCAACCGTTCTTAGGCACACTTTATCTTTGCCAGGTCTGGAAGACCTCTGATCGGTGCGCAATCTCTCCCAATCGCCAGCCCTTGTGGGCGGCCTGGCGATCGCGCGGCGGCGCTACGCGCCTGGATCCCGCGCGTGCAGACACTCGAAACGTCCATCTTAGGGCTCAAGGCAGCCGCCCAATCTGCAGATGCTGTTTCCCTGGGCGTTCAATCACCCTTGCCGGGGCGGTGAATCCAGACGGGGATGATGAAGACGATACAGGCGATGAGAAACGCGAGGCTGGCGAGGATGCCGATCACGTCGCCGGCTTTCCAGGTGCCCCAGAGGAAGAATACTGCGGAGACCGTGAAGAGAAGCCAGCCGGTGAAATTGAACTGCCATACAGTACGTGGGGACATCCGTGATCTCAGGCGCAGGAGGACTTGGCGCCGATTTCCTCGAGAGCTTCCACCGAGGCTTCAAGCGTCAGCAGGATCGAGGCGTGGCGGTTCTTGTAGTCTTTTGCCGGTTGAAGCACCTCAAGCCCGTCAAATGGCGCATCGGGGACCGGTCCGTCGTTTTTCAGCATTGCCTTGAGCTGATCGCGGGCCGTGATCACTTGCTCGGCGCTGCAGCCGATAATGCCCGCGCCCACGACGCTGGCGGCGGCCTGTCCCAGGGCGCAGGCCTTGACCTCGGCCGCGTAATCGCTGATCCGACCGTCGATGACATTGATGTCAACGGTCACCGTGGACCCGCAAAGCGGCGCACGGCGTTTCACCGACGCATTGGGCGCATCCAGCCGGCCATGGCGCGGAATATCGGCGGCCAGCGCGAGAATGCGCGCGGAGTAGAGCTTGATGAGGTCAGTTTCCGTGCTCATGGCTTTTCCTTTCCGGATCGACCCCATAAATAGAGGCAGCGAAGAGAGTTGAAAAGGGTGTCTGGTGATGGAGTTCGATCCGGCGACATTGAGCTATAACGAGGCGGGATTGATCCCCGCGATTGCGCAGGACGCCGAGAATGGCGACGTGTTGATGATGGCGTGGATGAACGCCGAGGCGGTGGCACGGACACTGGAGACCGGGCGCGTGACCTATTGGAGCCGGTCGCGGCAACAATTCTGGATCAAGGGCGAGACGTCGGGGCATGTGCAGGAACTCGTTGAATTGCGGGTGGATTGCGACCGCGATTGCCTGCTTTTGTCGATCCGGCAGACGGGGGCTGCGTGCCACACGAACCGGCGAAGCTGCTTCTACACGGCGATACGCGACGGGAAGGAAGTCGTGACGATGGCGCCGCAGGCGGGCTGAGCGCAATTTGAGTATTTTTGCCAAGAAGAATTAGCCCAGGTCGACCATGGCGCGAATATCCTGCGGTGTGGCGCCGTCCTGGCGGTATTTGGCGATGGCGCGGGCATCGTCGCGTTTGGCGAGGCGCTTGCCTTGGTCGTCGCGAATGAGGCCATGATGATGGTAGGTCGGCGTGGGCAGGTCGAGCAGATGTTGCAGGGTGACGTGGATCTTGGTGGCCTCGAACAGGTCCTGGCCGCGGATGACATGGGTGATCCCCTGGGCCGCGTCATCGACCACGACCGCCAAGTGATAGGCGGCACCAGAATCTTTGCGCGAGAGGACTACATCCCCAACGGCCTGGCACAGATGCTCCGGTGCAATTTCAATTAGACCGGTTTCACCACTGGGGCCTTCACCCGTCTCGGTAAAGGAGCCATATCTGTGCCAGCCGCCCTCCGGGGTATCAATCCGATGCCGAAAGAACGCGAGTGGTCCGTCGCTCAGCATCTGGCAGGCCATCGACATGTCGAGGCGCATGGTCACACCCTTGGGACGCGCATGATTTTCCGGGAAGCTGCGTTCATATGCCATTTCGCTCCGGCAAGTGCCGGGATAGACAAGCCCATCCGGGCCTTCGATGGATTCACCTTCCTGCGGTGCGGACAGGGCCTCGCGAATGTCGCGGCGAGAGCAGGTACAGGGGTAGAGCAGGCCCATTTCCCACAGGCGGTCCAGCGCGGCGTCATAGCTCGCCATATGATCAGATTCGCGTCGGCAGGGTTCGGGCCATGAAATGCCCAGCCAGGTGAGGTCCGATTTGAGCTGTTCTTCCCATTCCATGCGCGACCGCGTTGTGTCCAGATCGTCAATGCGCAAGTGGAAGAGGCCCGCCTCGGCCTGTGCCATATCATGCGCCAGCAGGGCAGAATAGGCATGGCCGAGATGCAGCGGTCCGGTGGGGGATGGCGCGAAGCGTGTAGTGAATGTCACGCTTTTTCAATAACGTAGACGTTGCACTTGATGCCCTGTTTCGGGAGGTGCGGACCGTAGCGTTGGAACAGAAGCCGTGCCGCGCCGCAATCGAGCCATTGGTTCAGGCGGGCGGGGTATTGATGATCCGCGAGCGCATGGTCGTTGAGGCTGAAGGCCAGCATGCCGCCCGGGTTGAGCGCGTTCATCAGCAGGTCGAGCGTGCTGGCCGGGGCAGCGCCGGTGCCGATGACGCCAATTGCAGCGATCGCGGCATAGCTGCCCTGTTCGATCGGTGTCTCGTCTTCGAGGTCCAGCAATGTGAGGCGGCGATAGGCATCCTTGGCGTGGGCCTGGTCCAGCATCTGCGGGTTCGGGTCCATGCCGTCGATCACCGCGAAATCACTCAGCTTCAGCGCCAGCCCGGACAGCCCGGTGCCACAGCCGAAATCGAGGATCGGGACATCCTTTTCGTTCAGGTGCTTATCTAGCGCCTCGGCCACGCGGCCCGGGGTGGCATAACCGTTTTCCGAAATCTCGGCATCGTAACTGGCGGCCCAGTCGTTATAGAGCTTCTGGGTATCTTCGGCGGTTTCGAGGGCATAGGCCTTGTCGAGAAACGTATCTTGCATAACGCAAGAAAATCACACCGTCTCCGTTTCGTCCAGTGCGGTTTCGGCTAACCATGCTGTCCAGGCGGCCTTGGCACGGTCCGTGTAGGCCTTGTAGCGGTCCTTGCGGCCCCGCCTTCCGCCTTTGAGGCCGTCCACCGGGCGGAAAAGACCGAAATTGACGTTCATCGGCTGAAAGGTCTTGGCCTCGGCCCCGCCGGTGATGTGATGGATGAGCGCGCCCATGGCGGTATCCTGTGGCAGGTCAGGCAGGGCATGGCCCAGGATTTCGGCGGCGGCGAGACGTCCCGCAAGGAGCCCCATCGCGGCGGATTCCACATACCCCTCAACGCCGGTGATCTGTCCGGCGAAGCGGACATGTGGCCGGGATTTAAGCCGCATCTGATGGTCAAGAAGCGTCGGCGAGTTCAGGAACGTATTGCGATGAATGCCGCCGAGGCGGGCAAACTGCGCATTTTCAAGCCCAGGAATCATCTTGAAAACAGATGTTTGTGCGCCGTACTTCATCTTGGTTTGGAAGCCCACGATATTGTAGAGCGTGCCAAGCGCGTTATCCCGGCGCAGCTGCACCACCGCATAGGGTTTGTCATCGGGCGCATGCGGATTGGTCAGGCCCACGGGCTTCATCGGGCCAAACCGCAACGTGTCCCGGCCGCGTTCGGCCATGACCTCGATGGGCAGGCAGCCGTCGAAATACCCGGCGGTCTCACCTTCGTGGAATTCGGTTTTGTCCGCCGCCAGAAGCGCGTCGATGAAGGCCTCGTATTGGTCGCGGTTCATCGGGCAGTTGAGGTAGGCGGTACGCTCCTCTTCGGTCTCGCCCTTGTCATAGCGCGACTGCATCCAGGCGCGGGTCATGTCGATGCTTTCGTGATAGACGATGGGCGCGATGGCGTCGAAAAACGCCAGCGCCTCCGCGCCGGTCTCTTCTGCGATGGCCTGCCCCAGCCCTTCGGAGGTCAGCGGGCCGGTCGCGATGATCCAGTGTCCATCGTCGGGCAGGGCGGTGATTTCGCCCTCTTCGACCGAGACCAGCGGGTGCGATTTCAACGCGGCGGTGACGGTGGCGGCGAAAGGATCGCGATCGACGGCAAGTGCGCCACCAGCGGGGAGGCGATGTTGATCCGCAGTGCGCATGATGAGCCCACCTGCGGCCCGCATTTCCCAGTGCAGGAGGCCCACGGCGTTTTGTTCGTCATCGTCGGAGCGGAAGGAATTGGAGCAGACCATCTCGGCCAGGTCGCCGGTACGGTGCGCAAAGGTTGCGACCTTGGGGCGCATTTCGTGGATGACCACGCGCACGCCCATATTGGCCGCCTGCCACGCGGCCTCGGACCCGGCCATGCCGCCGCCGATGATGTGCAACACCTCTGTCATGGGCTGCGATGTAGGATATTGGCGCGGGATTGGAAAGGGCGCGCGAGGGTCAATTTGAGGGAGAGGGTCGAGCGGGTCACCAGGCGGGATAAAATGGCGGTCAGTGAGAGGCTGACCTGGAGGAACCATAAGGTGCCGGTGACCCCCGCTCGTATAAATTGCGCGGTGCGACTGCGCCCCACAACAGCGTTCTAGCCCTAGAATTGCGGCAAGAAAATGGCAAATGTGGAAATTCAGAGGCGCGGGATTGGAAACAGTGAAATCCGTCAATACTTCATTGAATTTTAAGGATTTCGTAGAGCTGGCGCAGTTGCGACGGGACTTTGACCGTAGAGAAAAGAAAAATAGTGAAAGGCAAACACGCCAGCTCTGGCCCAATCATGGCAAAAAAGTGGCAGAGCTGAAAAGTAAAAGGTTGGAAACTTTCTGTAATCTTTGGGGAAACGATCCGCCAAGCGGTTGATTCCATTGCGGGATGATCGTGAGCCTAGTCCTGCTGCCACTCCGGCGGGCGCTTTTCGATGAACGCGCTGATGCCCTCTGCGGTATCGCGGTGCAGCATGTTTTCAACCATGACTTGCCCGGTGTAGTCATAGGCCGCGTCCAGTGGCATTTCGATCTGGTTGTAGAAGGCTGATTTGCCGATCTTGACCGCAACGCCCAGTTTCGAGGCGACGGTTTGCGCCAGCTCATCGGTGGCCTGTTCCAGGTCCTCCGATGGCACCGCGCGGTTGATGAGGCCAAGCGACAGGGCGCGGTCGGTGTCGATGAACTCGCCGGTGGTCAACATCTCGAACGCCTGTTTGCGCGGGATGTTGCGGCTGAGCGCGACCATCGGGGTGGAACAGAAAAGCCCGATATTGACGCCGTTGACCCCAAATCGCGTGCCTTCGGCGGCAACCGCCATGTCGCAGGTGGCGACAAGCTGGCACCCGGCGGCGGTGGCGATGCCATGGGGCTGCGCGATGACCGGTTGGGGCAGGGCGCGGATCGAGAGCATCACTTTCGCACACCGCGCGAAGAGATCGGCGAAGTAGGCCTTGCCGCCGTCCTCGGTCTGCCTCCCTTGGGTCATTTCCTTGAGATCGTGGCCTGCGCAGAATGCCTTGCCGGCCCCGGCGATGATGACCGCGCGGATGTGCGACTGCTCGCGCAGGCGGTCGAACTCTTCCTGCAACGCTGCCAGCATCGCATCGCTCAGCGCGTTCAGTTTCTCCGGCGCGTTCAGCGTCAGCCGTGCGACCGCGCCTTGGTCCCTGCGTTCGAGAATTGGCATCTTGTGTCTCCGCATTTGTTGGGGGCATTCTTAGCCCTGAACGCAGAAGGAGGGAAGCATGGCTTTGCAGATGGATGCCGAAGGGTTGATGGCGTTTCTGGATCGCGAATTTCCGCAGGTGACTGGTGAGTTTACCATCGAGGACCTGGGAGAGATGCGCATCCGTACCCGCCTCAACGTGGGCGAGCGGCATCTGCGCCCGGGCGGCACGGTGTCGGGTCCGTCGATTTTTGCGCTGGCGGATGTGTCCGTCTATCTGGCGGTACTGGCGATGATCGGCCCCGTGGGTCTTGCGGTAACGACGAATTGCTCGATTGATTTCATGCGCAAACCGGCGGCGGGCGCGGATCTGATCGCCGAATGCCGGTTGTTGAAACTGGGCCGCGTTCTCGCGGTTGGGGAGGTGTTGATCTTCTCCGAAGGGCTGGAAAAGCCGGTTGCACGGGCCAGCATGACCTATTCGATCCCGCCCTCCGGGTGACCCGGGGGACGTGCGACCCAGGTCATGCCGCGCCAGGTTCCGGCGATCTCGTCCTCGATCACAAAGTCCCGCGTGGGATCGCGGTGCAGGGGCAGGCGGTTGATGACAGCCTGTGACGCCAGGTTCTCTGCTTGGGTATAGGCCAGGATTTCGGGCAGGCCGTAGGTTTCGAACGCATGGAACAGCGTCGCGCGCGCGGCCTCGGTCGCGTACCCTTTTCCCCAAGCCTCCGGCAGAAGGCGCCAGCCGATATCCGCGTTGACGCCCAAAGGATGGTCGGCGCCATTGGGATAGAGCCCGACATAGCCCAAAAACGCCCCCGACTTGTCGGCGACGTGCCACCGGATAAACCCGTGACGCCGGTATTGGGCGCGGTAGTCGTTGAACTTTTCCCGGCTGGCCTCGGCGCTGATCGGGCCGCGATAGTCCCGCATCGTCAGGGGGTTGGCATGCAGCCGCGTGAAGTTCGTCAGATCCGTCGCCCGCCAGGAGCGCAGGATCAGCCGATCACTATCGAAACATGTCTCGGTCGCGGTCATGGGTGTGTCTAGCATGGGGCGCGCCTCTTCGGGGGACAAAAAGGGGCCGGAGGCAAGCTCCGACCCTCAGGACATTCCGGCAATCAGGGATGGTTAGTGCCAGAATGGGCGACGGGCCTCCGTATAAGCCGCGTCACGTTCGATGCCGATGTCGCGCAGCAAATGCGCGTCAAGGCGCAGAAGCTGTTTTCGCGTGCGGTGTTTCATGTCCCACGTGGTCACGATCACCGCGAACTGCATGGCCAGCCGGGCCAGCAGGGGCAGGGGGTAGCCGCCGGATGTTTTCAGGCGGTCAGCGAGGGTGATGACGTGTACGTGTGCCATGATAATCTCCATAATTGTATTGACACAATTCAAGTTAATCCGTAAAAAAGTGATACAATTTGCGAAGCGTTACGTCGAGGAAAAGATTGTAATGGGTACAATGTGGCAGCTGGACCTCTCCCGGGCCGGGAAATCCAAGTACCGCGCGCTGGCCAATGCCCTGCGCAAGGGGATCGCCGATGGGGTGCTCGCAAAAGGGAGTAAATTGCCGCCGGTACGCGACCTTGCCTATCGGACATCCGTCACCCCGGGAACGGTTGCGCGCGCGTATTCCTTGTTGATCGACGAGGGTTTGCTGGAGGCGGGGGTCGGGCGAGGGACCTTTGTGGCCGATACGCAGGTCACGCCCCAAGCGCCGAGTGAATGGCCCGAAACCGTGTCGTTCCGCAGCCCCTGGTTGCCGGATGTGGGGCAGACCGAATTGATGCGGGATGCGTTGCGCACGGTCGCAGAAGGCGCCAACACCCGAAGCCTGATGCGCTATCCCAATGACGCCGATGACCGTCCGCTACGTGACACAATGCGTGCGCATCTGGCGGGGTTGCCGATCGGGAATTTCGAAGCGGATGACATTGTATTGGCACATGGCGCCCAGAACGCGATGCTTGCGGTTCTGCAGACGGTCCTGGACGGGCCCGACCCGGTCGTGCTGGTAGAGCAGCATGCCTATCCGGGGTTCCGCCGGGCGGCAGAGCTTTGCCGGGCGCGGGTGGTGGCCATCGAATGTGATGATGAGGGCGCGCGCCCCGATCTGCTTCAGGAAGCGATCCGGCGGCACCGAGCGCAGGTCTTTCTGACCTCGGCCGAGGTGAACAATCCAACCCTGCGGCGCACGACCCCGCGCCGCCGCCGCGAGATCGCCTCGGTCGCGCGCCGCTATAACCTGCATGTGGTGGATGACGATTGCTACAAGCTGACGCCCGCGAGCGCCGAAAGCTACCGCGCCTTGTTGCCGGATTTGGGTTGGTACGTGTCGTCGCTGTCCAAATCCCTAACGCCATCGCTGCGAGTGGGGTGGGTCATTGGCCCGCGCCGCCGCTCCAAGGAACTTTCGCGGACGGTCAGCTTTGCGTGTTTCGGCCTGGCGCGGCCGCTGACCGATATCACCAATGCGGTCCTCAGCGATCCTCGCCTGCCGGACATCCTGCAGCAGACCCGCGCGACCCTGGCCGAAAGGGTGCGGCTTGCGGTCAATCACCTGGGCGGTCATGACGTGACCTGGCACGAAGATGTGCCTTTCTTGTGGATTTCCCTGCCTGGCGGCTGGCGGGCAAGCCGTTTTGTCCGCGCCGCGCAGGCCCGTGGCGTGTTGCTGAAGTCGTCCGAGGATTTCGTGCTGCGCGACAATCGCGCGCCGCATTCCGTGCGCATGGCGATCAACGCGCAGATCGCCACCGGCTGCTTTGAAAAGGCGGTTGATACGATCCGTGATCTTTTGGACAACCCGCAGGACGATATTTCGGTCTGATTATTTGGGGTAAAATAATACCTATTTTCTAACTCGTTGATTTGGAATGTTTTTATTGACGTTGATTGGCTTGACGCGATCTTTGCACCCTATATAACCCGCCCATCAATTCCGGGACAGGCATAGGCTTGGCCCTCGAACGTCAAACAATAGGGTTTCCCCTTATGAAAACATTCTCTGCAACACCGGCAGATATCGACAAGAAGTGGATCCTGATCGACGCCGAGGGCGTTGTCCTGGGCCGTCTTGCGTCGATCATCGCCATGCGCCTGCGCGGCAAGCACAAGGCGTCGTTCACACCGAACATGGATATGGGCGACAACGTTATCGTCATCAATGCCGACAAGGTCCAGCTGACCGGCAACAAGCGTGAAAAGCCGAACTACTGGCACACTGGCCATCCGGGCGGCATCAAGTCGCGCACCACCGGCCAGATCCTCGAAGGCGCACATCCCGAGCGTGTTGTGACCCAGGCGGTCAAGCGCATGCTGCCGGGCAACCGCCTGAGCCGCAAGCAGATGACTAACCTGCGCGTCTATGCCGGAACCGAGCATCCCCACGAGGCACAAAGCCCCGAAGTGCTGGATGTGAAATCCATGAACTCCAAGAACACCCGGGTGGCAATCTGATGGCTGAAGAAATCAACTCTCTCGAAGGTCTGGAAGCGGTCGCCGAAGGTTCGATCGCC
Source organism: Roseovarius sp. MMSF_3359 (assembly GCF_030733385.1). Taxonomy (GTDB): domain Bacteria; phylum Pseudomonadota; class Alphaproteobacteria; order Rhodobacterales; family Rhodobacteraceae; genus Roseovarius. Next base: position 16,030 of record NZ_JASHJC010000016.1, read on the forward strand.
AATGCCGTAGTCGAAACCGCTGAACCGCGTGAACCCGTCCGTGACGAACTGGGCCGGTCCTATGCCACTGGCAAGCGGAAGGACGCGGTCGCCCGTGTCTGGATCAAACCGGGCTCCGGTAAGGTCGAAGTGAACGGCAAGGAAATGAATGCTTACTTCGCGCGTCCCGTTCTGCAGATGATCCTGCGTCAGCCGTTCTCGGTTGCCGGTGTCGAAGATCAGTTCGACGTGATGGCGACCGTCAAGGGCGGTGGCCTTTCGGGTCAGGCCGGTGCGGTCAAGCACGGTATCTCGAAAGCCCTGCAGCTTTATGATCCGTCGCTGCGCGGTGCGCTTAAGGCCGCGGGCTTCCTGACCCGCGACAGCCGCGTGGTCGAACGGAAGAAGTACGGTAAGCGCAAGGCGCGCCGGAGCTTCCAGTTCTCGAAACGTTAAGGCGGGCAACTGCCAATGTGATCGTGAAGAGGCGCCGAGGACCAATCCCGGCGCCTCTTTGCACTTAGGGCCAAGGGTGTTCGTGGGGGTCATCCAACCCGATTTCCGAGTTGAGAATTTCGATGAAGTACCGTCCAGAGATTGATGGGTTACGTTCAGTCGCGGTCTTGCCGGTCATTCTGTTTCACGCGGGCTTTTCGCTGTTCAGCGGCGGCTATGTGGGCGTTGACGTCTTTTTCGTCATCTCCGGCTACCTCATCACCACCATCCTGATCTCCGAGCGCGAAAACGGCACCTATTCGCTGCTGGGGTTTTACGAGCGGCGCGCGCGGCGCATCCTGCCGGCACTCTTTTTCATGCTGGTTTGCACGATCCCCTTTGCGTGGCGGTGGATCCCCCCGGACCCGTTCGAGGATTACGCCCGCAGCCTCAGCTATGCGGCGATGTTCATCTCGAACATCCACTTCCTCGAAAAATCCTCGTATTTCGATGTCGGAGCGGAGTTCCGGCCGCTTCTGCATACCTGGAGCCTTGCGGTAGAAGAGCAGTATTACCTGCTGTTTCCGCTGGTCCTGTGGGCGTTGGGCCAATTCGTCCGCACCAAGTTTATTCTTGTCTTCCTGATCCTGTCGGCCCTGTCGCTTGCTCTCGCGGAATGGGGGTGGCGCAATTACCCGACCGAGAATTTCTTTTTCTCGCCATCGCGGCTCTGGGAACTCCTGGCCGGGTCGATCTGCGCGGCACTGCTCTTCAACCGCGCCCAGATGCGCAACGAACTGGGCGCCATCGCAGGCCTTGCGTTGATCCTCTACAGCATCGTGTTCTTCGACGGCAGCCTGCCGTTCCCCTCGGTCTACACGGTGGTGCCCGTTCTTGGGACGGTGCTCATCATCCTCTTTGCCGCACCGGGGACGATCGTGGCCCGGCTTTTGTCCGTCAAACCGATGGTCGCGATCGGCCTCATCAGCTACAGCGCCTATCTGTGGCACCAGCCGCTCTTTGTTTTTGCCCGGATCCGCAGCGTGTCGGAGCCATCGCTTCTCCTGATGAGCGGGCTGGCCCTTGCGTCGCTGGCGCTCGCCTGGCTGACCTGGCGCTATGTCGAGACACCGTTCCGCCGCCGCACCTGGTTGCCGGAGCGCCGACGGCTCTTGCAGGCGAGTGCCCTTGGCATCGCGATTTTTGCAGGCTTTGGCACCTGGGGCGATCTTTCAAAGGGGTTTCCGTTCCGCGTCGAAGAGACCACGCCGGGGCTCATGACCGAATGGCGCAAGCAGCTTTATGAAATTCGCCGCGAGGATATCTGTCAGGATCAGGAGGCGATGGAAGAGGGCAGGTTGTGCACGATCTACCGCCCCGACGCGCCAGTGGGAGCCGTGGCTTTGCTGGGCGACAGCCACGCGCAGTCCATCTTGCCAGCTTTTGAGCGTGTTTCGCAGGATCATGATGTCACCGTGATGCGCGGTGTCCGGGCGGCCTGTCCGCCATTGCTTGGCGTCTACCTGGCAAGTGGCGGGGCCGAGGCGCTGATCTGCGCCAATATTGTCCAGCACCTGGCCAATCAGGCGGTCGTGGCCCAGGTGGATACGGTCTTTATCGCCTCCCGCTGGAGCCTTTACGCCACCGGGGATTACGGCGGCGACGAGAGTAGCTTTGCGCTGACCCAAACCGCCGGTGGCCGGGTCAAGAGCGACGAGGAGCGCCGGGCCGGTTTCGAAGCCGGGATTGAGAACACCGTCAATTTTTTCCGTCAGGCGGGGATCCGTGTTGTCCTGATCGAACAGGTGCCACAGCAATGGGTGCTGCCGGAAAACGTGTTGCTGCAAGCGATGTTACAAGGTGTGTCGCCCGAGCAGGCAAGAGAGAAATTCGCGGCGAGTTTCGTCAAGCGCGCGCGTCATGACGCATTGATGAGCTATGCCGATTCTGTCCTGGCCGGGGTCGCGCAACAGGATGAGGTCGAGGTCTTGTCCCTTACGGATTTCTTTGCCGAGGGCGAGCGGTATGCGTGGTTCCTTGATGACACCGTGCTCTATCGCGATAGCGACCACCTCTCCACGCGGGGCGCGGTCAGCGTTGGCCCCTTGATTTCTGCCCATTACGGCGCGCGCTAGGCCCTACTCGTCCGGCGGGATCAGCCCCAATCCACGGAGATAGACGCCGATCCCGGTTTCCAGCAGATCCTCGGGCGGGAAGGGGCTTTGGGTGCCCGGTGAATTCCGGGCGAAAAGTTCGACAACACCGTGGCTGAGCGCCCAGACATGGGCCGAAAACATCGCCGGGGGCGGGCGTTTTTCCGGGGGGATATGTTCGCTCAACTCCTCGGCGGCGCGCTCGAGCACCTTGCGCGCCCGACCGGAAATCGCGGCCAGTTCAGGCGTGCGATTGACCGATATCCCGCTTTCGAACATCGCGATGTAATGGCCGGGATAGCGGCGCGCGAAGGCGAGATAAGCGCGCCCCGTCGCCTCGAAACTCGCCAGGGCCGAAGGTTGCCCCTTGTCATAGGCGTGCTGCATCAGGTCGGCAAAAACCTCGTAGCCCTGACGCGCGGCCTCCGCAATCAGGTCCTCGCGGCCCTCGAAATGACGATAGACTGCCGCCGGGGTCACGCCCGCCTGTTTCGCCGCCTCCGAGAGGGTGAAGCCGGTCGGTCCCTTGGCCTCGATCAACTGCAGGGCTGCTTCGACCAGCGCCTGGCGCAGATTGCCGTGATGATAGCCGCGTTTAGGCATCCCAGATCTCGGGGCCGCCGCAGACGCTTGCATCAATGCTGCCGATGGCCGCGGCGTCCTTATGGGCGTAATCGACCGATTGCAGCAGGTGCCGGATGGCGGCCAGCCGCGCGCGGCGCTTGTCATCGGATCGGATCACCGTCCAGGGCGCGACATCCGTATGGGTCCGATCCAGCGTTTCGCGAATGGCTGTGGAATAGTCATCCCATTTCTTCAAGCCCTCAACATCGATCCAGCTTAACTTCCACTGCTTCAGAGGATCGTTTTCGCGTTTGAGGAACCGCCGCAACTGCTCCGCCCGACCCACGTTCAGCCAGAATTTGACGAGGGTAATGCCTTCATCAACAAGCATTTTCTCGAAATCCGGGGCCTGCGTGAAGAAATGCGCGCGCTGTTCGTCAGTGCAAAATCCGAACACCTTCTCGACCACGCCACGATTGTACCAGCTTCGGTCGTAAAACACGATTTCCCCGCCCGAGGGCAGGTGGTCGATATAGCGTTGGAAATACCATTGCGTGGCCTCGGCCTCGGTCGGTTTCGACAGCGCCACCACCCTGGCACCACGTGGGTTGAGGTTTTCGCGGAACCGTTTGATCGTGCCGCCCTTGCCCGCGGCATCGCGGCCTTCGAAGACCATGGCGATACGCGCGCCGCTCTCCTTGGCCCAGGCCTGCATCTTGACCAGCTCGATCTGGAGCTTCGCGATGTCCTGCTCATAGGCCTTGCGTGGCATGCGTTCGGAATGCGGGTAGGAGGCGTCGATGATGTCGCCTTTTTCCGCCCGGCGAATGGCATTGCGGACCGTTTCGGGTGCATCGTTCTCGAAATAGGCGCTGATGGCACCGTCAAAGGGCAACTGCATGGGCCTCTCCTGTTTTTCCCGTACTATGGCCGCTCTGAGCGGCGGGTGCAATCTGAGGCTAGAGGCCCGCGCGGGCAGCGGCGCGGTCGATTGCCGCGAGGGTTTCGGCACGGGCGGCATGGTGCGGCATGTGACCGATCCCCGGAAGCCGCGTCAGGTTGGCACGCGGGGCCTGGGTCACGATCTTCTCCGCATGGACGTCGATCGGGACGGTTTCGTCAGCGGTCCCATGAACGATTTCAAGCGGCATGGTCAGGACGGTCGCATATTGCCGCTCCATCTCGACGATATGAGGCCGCAGGCTTTTGACCTGCTGACCGTTCGCGCGCAGGGCTTCGCGGCGCAGGGTCAGTTCGGCACCGATATAGTCGATATAGCCCTCCGGCGGGTCCTGCGGATCGAAAATGGAGGCAATGGCGGTGTCGATGCGTTTTTCCGGCGCAAGGGCGGTGATGAGCGGCACAACCGTCGCGCCGCCGACCGCGGAGCCGGTGACCTTGTAGAGCCGGTCAAGCTCACCGGGCCAGGGATTGGAGACACCGCCGAGGGTGACCAGGGCAGCGGTGTCCTCCGGCTGGCTCAGGCCCCAGGCCAGCGCCACCGCGCCGCCATAGGAATGGCCCACCACGATTGGCCGCTCAACACCCAGTTTCGCGGCGGCCTTTTGCAGAAGGGCGGCCTGTTCCATCGGGCTTTCGCCTTTGGTGCTGCCCAGCCCGCCGTAGCCCGGCAGCCGGTCGGTCCAGCCATGGCCGGGCCGGTCAAACGCGATCACGCGGTAGCGGTCGGTCAACTGCCCGGCGAGATCGAAGGTGAATTCCCGCAGGTTGCCCCCGGCACCGTGGATCAGGACCAGGTCAGGCCCCGAGCCGGAGACCCAGGCATGGACGCGGGTCCCGTCGACGTCGAGGACCTGGCCCAGAGGCGGATAGGCCTCGCGCGCCGTGCTCTCGCGTTTTTCCGCCAGCACGGAGCAGCCCGCGACGAGCGCAACGAGCAGAAGCAGAGAGGCTTTGATCGCGAAGCTCATGGATCAGGCCCGCAGGTCGGTGCTCTCAAGACCGATCTTGGAGATATCGAACGGCGTGGTTTCGTAGATCTCGGAGATCCAGTTGCCATAGAGCAGATGCGCGTGGCTGCGCCAGCGGTTCTGTGGCGGTTGGCTAGGGTCGTCCCCGGGGTAATAGTTACACGGCACGTTGATCGGCGCACCGGCGGATACATCACGGTCATACTCTTGTTTTAGGGTGTCGCTGTCATATTCCAAGTGGTTGAAGATATAGAGCGCGCGATGCGCGGGATCTTCGACCAGGCAGGGGCCGACCTCGTCACTGTGCAAAAGCGTGTTGAGGCCGGTGGCCGCGTCGATCTCGGATTGCAGCATCTCGGTCCAACGGCTGACCGGGATCACGCAATCATCGGAAAACCCGCGCAAATAGGGCGAGGCGGGCGCCATGTTGCGGTGCCGGAAACACCCAAAAGCCTTGGCCGGCAGGATGTGTTTCTTGACCCCGTGGAAATGGTTGATCATCCCCATCCCGCCCCAGCAGACGCCGAAGGTGGAATGCACGTTGGTCTGGGTCCAATCGAAAACCTGGCGCAATTCCTGCCAATAGGTCACCTTGTCGAACTCAAGATGCTCAATGGGCGCGCCGGTGATGAGCAGGCCGTCGAACTTCTCGCCGCTTTCGAACACCTCGGAAAACGGGCGATAGAAACTCGCCATATGTTCCGCCGCCGTGTTGCGGGTGCGGTGTTCGCTCATCCGGATGAGGCTCAGTTCGATCTGCAAAGGCGTGGCACCAATGAGGCGGGCGAACTGGTTCTCGGTCTGGATCTTCTTGGGCATCAGGTTCAGAAGCCCGATGCGCAGGGGGCGGATATCCTGCCGTGCGGCCTGATCCTCGTCCATGACCATCACGCCTTCGCGCGTCAGCACGTCATAGGCGGGAAGGTTGGCGGGGATCTTGATGGGCATTGGTTCTGTCCTTAGGTGAATGAGCCGAAGAGATAGGGAGTTTTTGCCGCGATTGCCAGCCGTGGCGTCGAGGCGTCAGGCCGCGTCGAGCGCGGCCGCGATCATCGCGTCGAAATCCTCGGACGAGGTCACCGCGGCGACCTGGTCGGCGGAAACGGTGATGCCCCAGGGGGCCATCGCCTCATAGCGCGGCTTGCGGTGCGCCAGGGCGCGGGCATAGGTCCAGCGGATGAAGGCGTTAGGATCAATATCATCCGGTGAAATATTGTTTTCGCTCAGATATTCGCCCCAGGCGGCATCCAGAAACTGCGACTGATAGGCCATCGGTTTCGGGGCGCGATCAAAACGGCGGATCAGCTCCTGCGTATGGGTTTCGCTGCCTTCGATCCGCACTAGAAGGCATTGTGACGCCAATTCGCGTAGCAACGGATCGTCGGGATCATTGCCATCGACCCATTCGCAGATCGACCCGCCGGTGTCACAGATAAAGTTCGGGTAACCATAAAGTGTTTGCGCGCGCTCTATGAAATAGCCGGTGTCATTGAGCGCGGCGATTTCGGCCCGGCGGAACTGTTCCTGCCGGCGGCGGTATTCGTCAATCGGCATGCCGCCCTTGGCCGGGTCGCCCGGTTTGCCCAGGTAGGTCGAAACGGGGGCCAGGTTGTTGAAGGTGATGTTGGAGCCGATATAGATCGAATCCGTCAGGAACAGTTCGCGCAGGAACGGCACCTTCATCGCATGTGCCTTGGCGTTGTCGGCGATGAGTTCGCCCATGTACCTGGTGCCGATGCGGTAGTCGATGGAGTAGTGGAACCAATCGCCGTGATCCCGCAGCATGTTGGACAAGTGGGTCTTGCCCAGGCCGGACATGCCGTAGAACAGCACGCGCTTATGGGAGGCCCCAAGCCAGTCTTTTGCGGAAGTATAGATCATCGCCTGTCCCTTTTGCGCTTTGGTACAAAGCGGGGCGGGGCGGGTCAAACCCTAACGATACCGGCCACGAAAAAACCCGCCCGGGCGAACGGGCGGGTTTAGATGTCGCATGGCAGGCGATCAGAAGCGGAAGCCGACCTTGACGCCCGCGGCAACCGCGTCGTTGCCCGAGAAGTTGGCGCCAATGCTGGTGCGTGTGCTGCCGATGTCGAAATACTTGATGCCGGTGGTCACTTCCCAGCCTTCTTTCTTGTATTTCATGGCCACGCCGAAGCTGGTGAAGCCGTCTTTACCCGACAGGTTGCCGACGATGTCGCCCTGGTCTTCTTCGTAGCCCACGGTAAGGGCGCCCGACCAGTTCTCGTTGAACCGCTGACCAACACCCAGCTCATAGGTCCAGATGTCCGACGGCTCGCTGGCGATGGCGACCGCGCCACCCAGGAAGTCGAGCGGGCGGATCTGGAACTCGGTCCACTCCTGCCAACGGATCGACCCGAAGAGAAGCGTGTTCTGCGAGATGCCGCTTTGGGCGTGCAGGGTCACGGCCTGCGGGATGGTCACGTCGAAATTGGTGCCGGTGTTGTCGATGAAGCTGTGCTCGATCTCGGATTCGTAGGTCAGCGCGACCTTCATCGCGATATCCGGGATCTGGTAGGCGGCACCGACGACATAACCGAAGCGGAAATCCTGATCGACGTTCAGGTTGTAGACCGGCGGCAGCGGCAGGCCGGCGGTGCGGATCGCCAGGTCACCGGTGAGGCCCTGTACGCGCAGACCACCATAGGCGCTGACACGTTCGCTGAAGTTGTACTTCACATAGCCGGTCACAGCGATCGATTCGACCGTGGCGCTAGAGCCGGAGAACGGGTAGGGGGTACCGGCGGTATACGCCACGTCGGCACCAACCGGTTCATTGGCAACGATGGCAAAGGCCCATTGATCGTTCGGCTGGAACTTGTAGGCCCCCGAGAAGCTCAGAAAGCTCTTCTGGATGTTGCCGGAGCCCAGTGCGCCGCCGAGCAGCGAGCCGCTGACATTCAGGTCGACCGCGGACGCCGTGAACTCGACATAGTTCCTGCCCTCTTCAAACAGAATCTGCGAACGGTCTCCGTCGCGTCCGATGCCACCGGCGTGGGCGACGCCTGTCGTGGCGATGGTCAGCGCGGTGGCTGCCAATGCATGTTTCCTCATGTTCCCTCTCCTCCGAAAAACATTGGGGTCGATGCTTATAGGCAGTTACGTGATCGTCAAATACTAACGCCGCGTCACATTGTGATCGAATGTGATAGGTGTTTTACGTGACACACTTTATACGCGAAAATTTGTTGATGCCGGGCTATTTTCGCGTTTCTGACCATATATTCAGGTAATTAGCCCCGAAGATGATCACGGCGCCCAGAATGACCAAAGCGTCGATCGGTTCGTTGTAGAAAAGCGCCCCGATGATGGCGATGACCGGCAGGCGGGTGAAATCCACCGGTGTCACAACCGTTGCCGGTGCGATCGACAGCGCGGTCGTCATGCAGAAATGCGCCACCAGCCCGCCGATGCCAATCACGATGAGCCAGGGCAGCGCCGGGGCGGAGGGCAGGGCGATGTCGCCGTCGGCCCCGGCGAAGATGATGCCAAAGAGGCTCTGCGTCACGGTGAGGTAGAAAAGGATGCTGGCCAGTGTCGTCACACGGGTCAGTCTCTTGGTGAACATGATTGCCCCGGCGAAACCGATCGCCGCCGTTGCCGCCGCGATGGTGCCCGCGTTGATCGTCTCGGGGCTGGGCCGGGCGACGATCAGGATACCGATGAAGCCGACAATGGCCGAGATCGCCCGAATGCGCGTCAATCGCTCGCCCAGGATCAGCGGCGACAGGACCAGCACCCAAAGCGGCGAGGTAAACTCAAGCGCAAACACCTGCGCCAACGGGATCGCCGTCAGCGCGTAGAACCAGAGGTTCTGCCCCATGAAGTGAAACCCGTTGCGCACCAGGTGCAGCCGGGTGTGCGTAAACCGGACCCGATCCCAGGTGCCGGTCGCCGTGAGACAGGCGATGACGATGAGGGTGCCGACGAAACTGCGGTACATCATGATCTCGAACGTATCGAGTTCGAAACTGACCGCACGACCGGCCACTGCCATCATCGTGAACGACACAATCGCGCCGATCATCCAAAGGGCGGCCCGCAGTGTTTGGCCGCTATCGCTTTGGGTGGTCAAAGTCACGGGACCACAGCGCAGGTTTGTTCAAATCGGTTCACCCGCCAGTTCTCTGGATGATTTCGCTTAGGATGGGCCGAAGTCACGTCTGCTCCGCCCTGTTTCAAGATGTTTGTCTACTATTTCTGCGCCAAAGCCAATATAGTTCGCAGGGATCTAGGCAGATTGCTTTGCGACCAGGGCCTCGAATGCCTTGTATATGTTGGCGGATGCATACCAGTCATCGACCACCGAAATCTCTTCGGGGATTTGCATATGCTTGTAGCCGTTTTCCTCGAGCAATGACCGAATGGCTTGTCTTTTGGTCTCAACCCGATTGTGCTCCACCAGGATCACTCCAAAGCTGGCCTGGCTGAAATCGAAAGCGTTCAGAATTTCAAACTCGCTCCCCTCGGTGTCTACCGACATGAAGTCGATATACTTGGGGGCGTTGTGAGTTTTCAGCAGATCATTGAGCGAAATCGTATCCACGATATATCTGTCGCTTATTTCGCGATAAGCACCATCGTCATTCTTGTGCGCGCTCAGGGTGTTCCCGCCCATCCAGCTTCCGGTCTCGACAAATTCCAGCTGATCGCCCGTGTTCTTGTAGACGCATCGTGTTTCTATGGAGCAGCCCCGGTTCTTGCGCAGCGCTTCATGCCATTTCCGCGCCGGTTCACCGACGATACCCTTCCAGCCCAGGATCTTTTCCATGTAGTAGGTGTTGCTGTTCTGAATGCCGTTAACGGCGCCAAACTCAACGAAGTAGCCTTCATTCGGTTTCTGGCCGGTCAGTTTTTCCACAAGCCAGTCCTGACCATGTTGGCTTTTGCTGTGGGTCAGGAATTTCTGCATTTCGCTGTCCAGGCGCGCGTAGGACAAAGCTCTTCCCATAATGGTGTAGGAATTAACCCGGTCATTCTCTTCGACCGGCCGGAGACCAAATCGAGCGGGAAATTTCTTCAGCCGCTTGGCAATAAAATTCTTCACTACGCCACCCCACCTTTTACCAGAACGCAGACACCCCTCATTCTTCCATATCGTGGTAGAACAACTTTTTGTTATCTTTCTGACGGTGTGATTGGCTTTTGTCCAGTTTGATACCTGCGATCGACCGGATTGGGCAAGAAACGGCATAAGCTGGCCGGCGAGGAATTTCTTGAAATTACTGTTTAAACCTTGCCGGCACAGAATTCGTGCGACGAAGTACTGCTATCGATGGCCTGCAAGTTGAGCTCTACTCCCACTCGATCGTGCCGGGGGGTTTCGACGTGATGTCATAGGTCACGCGGTTGATGCCGGTGACCTCGTTGATGATCCGCGTGGCGGTCTCGCCCAGGAACTCGTGGCTGAACGGGTAGTAATCCGCCGTCATGCCATCAACCGACGTCACGGCGCGCAGGGCGCAGGCGAAATCATAGGTGCGCCCGTCGCCCATCACGCCCACGGTCCGCACCGGCAGGATCGCGACAAACGCCTGCCAGATCTCATCGTAAAGCCCGTGTTTGCGGATCTGGTCGATATAGACCGCATCGGCCTTGCGCAGAATCTCGAGCTTGTCGCGGGTGATCTCACCGGGGCAGCGGATGGCAAGGCCGGGGCCGGGGAAGGGGTGGCGGCCGATGAAACTGTCCGGCAACCCGAGTTCGCGGCCAAGCGCCCGCACCTCGTCCTTGAAAAGTTCGCGCAGCGGTTCGACCAGCTTCAGGCCCATTTTTTCCGGCAATCCGCCCACATTATGGTGCGATTTGATGGTGACCGACGGGCCGCCCGAGAAGCTGACGGATTCGATCACGTCTGGGTAAAGCGTGCCCTGCGCAAGGAATTCGGCCCCCTCGATCGAATTCGCGTGTTTCTGGAACACGTCGATGAAGAGCTTGCCGATGATCTTGCGCTTGGTCTCGGGGTCGGACTGGCCGTCGAGTTCGCCTAGGAAAAGCTCGGATTCGTCGGCGTGAATGAGCGGGATGTTGTAATTGTCGCGGAACATGGTCACGACCTCGTCCGCCTCGTTCTGCCGCAGAAGCCCGTGATCGACGAAAACGCAGGTCAGCTGATCGCCGATAGCCTCGTGAATGAGCACCGCCGCAACCGAACTGTCGACGCCACCGGAAAGGCCGCAGATGACCTGCTTGTCGCCGACCTGTTCGCGGATCTTGCGGATCGCCTCCTCGCGATAGGCGCCCATCGTCCAGTCGCCGGTAAAGCCCGCGGCGCGCACGAAATTCTCATAGAGCGTCTTGCCGTTCGGGGTGTGGTGCACCTCGGGGTGGAACTGTACCGCGTAAAATTGCCGGGCCGGGTCCGCGGTGATCGCATAGGGCGCGTTGGGTGATGTACCGAAAACCTCGAACCCGGGGGCGAGCTTGCTGACGTGATCGCCGTGGCTCATCCAGACCTGTTCGCGCCCTTCAGTAAACCAGCCGTCAAGCAGCGGCAGCGCCTCACCCGCGGGGGTGACAAAGGCGCGGCCAAATTCCGCGGTGCCGCCACCACCCGAGATCTTGCCACCTTCGACGGTGCCGCCAAGATCCTGCATCATCACCTGTTGGCCATAGCAGATCCCCAGTATTGGTACGCCCATCGTATAGGCGGCCTTGGGGGGACGGGGGCTGCCGTCGCGCACAACCGAATCGGGGCCGCCGGAAAAGATGATGGCCTTGGGTGCAAAGCGGGTCAGGAAATCATCGGTGACGTTCTGGTAGGGGTGGATTTCGCAATAGACGTTCAATTCGCGCAGGCGGCGGGCAATAAGCTGCGTTACCTGGCTGCCGAAGTCGATGATCAGAAGGCGGTCATGGGATGTCTGGCTCATGTCTGCCTCGTAGGCCAAGGGCCGGGATTCCGCAAGACTTGGCGATGGCTCGTTCAAAAACATGTCCTGCGACCCACAATGTCGTTTTCCCGCCTCAGAGGGCGGAAACCTCCCGTGGCCCGCCGCAGGGGCGCGGTAAAAATGGTCAATCGGCGCCTGCTGTGGGCGCTCAGCAAGACAAAGGTAACGAATATGGCCGAGGCATCAGCCCGCAGACGTGGACGCGGTGGCGGTGGGGCCGCCCGACGGGCGGAACGGACCGCAGTCAGCATCGAGACTGCAAAATATATTCAACGGAACATTCCGAATTTCGAAGTCCTGAACGACGAGGCGCTCGAAATCATCGAGCATAATGCCGACACGATCCTTGAAGAGGTTGGCGTGAACTTCGTCGACAATCCCGCGGCGCTGGAACGCTGGCGCGAAGCGGGGGCGGATGTGGATGGCGAGCGGGTGCGCCTGCCGCGGGGCCTGGCGCGCAAGCTCTGCTCGACCGCACCATCGGAATTCACCCAACACGCGCGCAACCCGGAAAAATCGGTTGTCATCGGCGGCAAGAACCTGGTGCTGGCCCCGGTCTACGGCCCGCCCTTCGTGCGCGATGCCCAGGGCGGCCGCCGCTATGCGACGATGGATGATTTCAACAAGTTCGTGAAGCTGGCCTATATGTCGAAGTGGCTGCACCATTCCGGCGGGACGGTCTGTGAGCCAACCGATATCCCTGTGAACAAGCGCCACCTGGACATGCTCCTGTCGCACATGACCCTCAGCGACAAGCCGTTCATGGGGTCGGTGACCGATCCAAGCCGCGCGCAGGACAGTGTCGATATGTGCGGTATCCTCTTTGGCGAAGAGTTCGTGCAGCAGAACACGGTCATGACTTCGCTTACCAACATCAACTCGCCGATGACTTTCGACGATGTGATGATGGGCGCGCTTGAGGTCTATGCCCAGAACAACCAGGCCTGCATCATCTCACCCTTCATCGTGGGTGGTGCCATGGCGCCGGTATCGGTCGCCGGGACATTGACCCAGGTGTTAGCCGAAGTGATGGCTGGCGTCGCCTATAACCAGCTTGTGCGTCCCGGTGCGCCGGCGATCTTCGGCGCCTTCGTCAGCTCGATCGACATGGGCTCCGGTGCGCCGACCTTCGGGACACCCGAGGCGTCGCTGGTGACCTATGGCGCTGGGCAGTTGGCGCGACGCCTGAACCTGCCGTTCCGGTCTTCGGGATCTTTCTGTGGCTCCAAGCTGCCCGACGCGCAGGCGGCCTATGAAACGGCGAACAGTCTCAACATGGGTCTGATGGCAGGTGTGAACTTCATGCTGCATTCCTGCGGCTGGCTCGAAGGCGGGCTGGTTGCGGACTTCGAGAAATTCGTGATGGACGCGGATCAGCTCGGCGTGCTGCACCACATGGCGCAGGGCATTCCGGTTGACGAAAACGGCCAGGCCATGGACGCCATCCGCGAGGTCGGACCCGGCGGGCATTACCTTGGCTGCGCCCACACCCAGAACAACTTCAAGACGGCGTTCTGGAAATCGAACCTGTTTGATTACAAGCCGTTCGAGACCTGGGCCGAAGAGGGCGAGCGCGATACCTACAAGCTGGCAACCGACCGGGTTGCGTATCTGCTGAACAACTATCAGCAGCCTGCGCTCGACCCGGCGATTTCTCAGGCGCTGTCCGCCTATGTGGCTGAAAAGAAAGCCTCTATGCCAGATTCTTTCACCTGACGCATTTGCGCAGGGGAACGATATCGGCCTGCGTGGCGCGCACGATGCGCGCCTCGGCCATCATCGCGATCAGAAGATCGACATGACGTATGGATGAGTAGCCCGCATTACGTTCGCGGCGCTGCTCATTCATGCCTGACTCAATCTCGACAAGCTGTTCCAGCGCCGCACTGCTGCGCGGCAGCGGGCCATGCCCCAGATGCCGTCGCAGGTGCACGTCACGGCGGTAATCCCCCATGCCGATGCGGGCTGCGCGGATCAAAAGGCGTGGCCGCTTAAGGTTGTCGAGTTTTGTCAGAAGGTCTTTCATGGTGCCTCTCCCCAATTTGAGTCGACCTATTGTTGGCACAACCAATACGGGTGTTGCGCCGGACGCCAATCCGCCGTTCGCAACGCAGGGCAATTGTTCACACCCTAGAAACAATGGTTGTAAAGTTCGCAACAATTAACGAACCGGTAATAATTACTCGCTTAGGTTGTGGAAAATCTGTGGATAAACGGTCCAAGAGTTGGGTGACGGATTGGCACGAGGAAGGTCATTGGGGCAGTATGGGGGAATGGAGGACAGCGGTGAGCAGCTGCCGTCCTGGGTTCCGGACACTGTTTCGCACTACCTCATGCATACCGAGATCGGTACACCCATCCGGGCCCTGGCGCGCGATGCAGGCTGTCATGCCTCGACCGTTTTGCGCCAGATCCGCAGCTTCGAAGCGCGCCGCGATGATCTGCTGGTGGACCAGGCGCTGCGCCGATTGGGCCGACAGTTCTACAGAGTGGAAAACACCGGTTCTTCCTTTATGGAGAGCAAGATGAGTGCACTGCCAAAGACTGAACCCGAGAACGAAGCTCTGTCGGAGGGGCGGCTGAAGGAAGAAAGCAAGCGCATTCTTCGAAACCTGTGTGAAACCGGTGCCGTGCTGGCCGTCGCGGCCGAGATGGACAAGGCGGTGGTGGTGCGTGAGACCGGTGACGGGCAATCGGTACGCACCGGTATCGTGGATCGCGAGATCGCGGAGGCGATGGCGCTCAAGGAGTGGATTGCCTGCGATGCGCCGGGCCGTATCGCGCGCTATCACATCACCCGCTCAGGCCGGACCGCGTTGAACATGATGCTGGCCGAAGCTGAAAACAAGGCCGTCGGTTTCGCCGAGGCGCAGGCATCTTTCGATGGGCCGTTCGGGGCCGCCAATACGGATCTGCGCGACGAGGCGAAACCCCGGGCCAACCCCTCCAAACGTGTGCGCTACAACATGGCTGAAACGCCCTTGTCCGCCCTGGCGCGCCGCAAGGACCGGGACGGGGAACCCTTCCTGTCCAGCGATCTGGTGCGCGCCGGTGAACGGTTGCGCGAAGACTTCGAACTGGCCCAGATGAGCCGCCGGAACGAGGCCAACTGGGACAAGTTCCTCACCAATACGGAACGCGCCATTGCGCCGCTTGACGGATCTGCCCGCGGGGCCGAGGCTGCCCGAGTGCGGGTCACCAATGCGCTTCGCGACCTGGGGCCTGGCCTTGGGGATGTGGCGCTGCGCTGCTGCTGTTATCTCGAAGGGCTGGAGCGTGCCGAAAAGCGCATGGGCTGGTCCGCGCGGTCCGGCAAGATCGTTCTGCGCATCGCGCTGCAGCGGTTGAAGCGCCATTTCGACGACCTCGGCGATGCCGGGGGCATGATCGGTTAACCGCCGACAATCCACCCCACAAGATACGCGACAAGCGCGCAGACTGTCCCCACCAGGACAGTCTCGCCCACCGACCGCAGGAGCTTTTCGCCGGTTGCATTCCATCGCAGGAGGCCAAGGGCCACGAGGGCGGAAAAGGTCGTGGCAAGCGACATCGTGAATGTCTGACCGGTAGGCTCATATATGAAATAGGGGACAAGGGGGACGGCGCCAAAGATCACGAAGGCGCCAAAAGTGAAAAGACCGTTCAATGCCGGGCTTTCCTCGTCCGGGTCCTGCATCCCGAACTCATAGGTCATCATCAGGTCGGCCATCATCTCGGGGTGGCGCGCCAGTATGGCGGCGGTGGTGTCGGCTTCACCGGCGGGCAGCCCGCGCTGCCGCAGGATCTCGAACAGCTCCATTTGTTCCTGTTGCGGGTTGCGCCTGATCTCCTGCAACTCGCTTTCACGCCGCGCGCGGTAAAGGTCATGTTGTGATCTCAGCGAGAGAAACTCACCCAACCCCATGCTGACCGCATCGGCAAAGAGATTGGCAAGCCCGAAGACCAGCACCGCCAGCCCCCCGATCTGCGCCACGCCATCGGCCGCGGCGCCGGCAAATCCCGCGACGATGGCAAAGGTCGTGACGATCCCGTCATTGCCGCCATAGACGATCTGTTTGAGGTATTCCTGGGTGCGGCCCAGGGCATGCGCCTCGCGGCGATGTGCCTGCCAATCCATTGCTCCAGCCCTTCATCATGATGCTGCAGGTGCACGATAGGCGGCGTGGTGCTGTCAGGAAAGGGGGCGGGCGCCAGCGGAACGGCTTCCGCCCACGAAAACAAAGGTAAAAACGGCCCGCGTCCCTTGGGGCACGAGCCGCACTAACAACAGCGCACTAGTTAACGGTGGACACTGGTTACGAAACTGCGTCGCCTGCATGGCAGCTCTGCAGAACTGGTACTTTCCACCGCCACCCAGTATAGATAAGAGGTGTTACCAAACCTTTTGCGGGGAAAAATTCGTGCGTGACCTCAAGATCCCTGAGCAGCGACATCCAGAGAAGGCCCACCGGCCCGACAATGCGCAACCGCGCAAGCCGGACTGGATCAGGGTCAAGGCGCCCTCGGGGGACGGCTATCGCAAGACCGCAAGTATTATGCGTGAACACAAGCTGGTCACCGTCTGCGAAGAGGCGGGTTGCCCCAATGTCGGCGAATGTTGGAGCCAGGGCCACGCGACGATGATGATCATGGGCGAGGTCTGCACCCGCGCCTGCACCTTCTGCAACATTGCGACCGGTAAACCGCCCGAGGCGCTGGATGTGTTCGAGCCGGGCAGGGTGGCCGATGCGGTACAGAAGCTGGGCCTGAACCATGTGGTTGTCACCAGCGTGGACCGCGATGACATCAAGGATGGCGGTGCCGAGCATTTCGCGCAGACCATCCGTGCCATTCGTCACCGCAGTCCGGCGACGACGATCGAAATCCTGACGCCGGATTTCCTGAATTGCGATCAGAAGGTCCTGGAAATCGTGGTCGAGGCGAAACCGGATGTGTTCAATCACAACCTCGAAACCGTGCCCGGGCTTTACCCCGAGGTGCGCCCCGGCGCGCGCTACTTCCATTCCCTGCGCCTGCTGCAGCGGGTCAAGGAGATGGATCCGACGATGTTCACGAAATCCGGCATCATGGTCGGCCTCGGCGAAGATCGCCAGTCCGTGCACCAGGTGATGGACGACATGCGGGCGGCCAATATCGACTTCCTGACCATCGGCCAGTACCTGCAGCCGACGCCGAAACACCACCGTGTGGACCGTTTCGTGACGCCCGATGAATTCGCAGCCTATGAAAAGGCGGCCTATGGCAAGGGGTTCCTGATGGTGTCAGCCACGCCGCTGACCCGGTCATCCTATCACGCGGGTGATGACTTCGCCCGCCTGCAGGCTGCCCGGAACGCCAAGTTCGGATAACTCTCCGCTCGTTCTTGCGGCGCAAAAAACAAAAAAACCGGCCATGTCAGCCGGTTTCTTTTACATCGAGAAAGTCGAAGCTGCTCAGCCGCCCCAGCTGCGGACCGGGCCGCAATCCATGTGGACGAAGTTGCTGCGCGAGTAGCGACCGACGCCGCCCCCCTGACAAGCCACCGCTGCGCGATACATTTGCCCGACCGAGCGAGATGACAGTCGCAGATCCGCGGCCTGACCCTTCATGTGGCGGGAATTCTTGGCAACGCCGCGCGACCGGCTGCGCAGCATCTTGTTGGTTTTCGGGGTCCGGTACCCGGAAAGCAGTGTGTAGGGCTCGGACACATCCAGCAGGTTGTGACTGGCGGCGAGAATATCAATCGTGCGCAGGTCAATCGGCCGGGAATCGTTCGTGCGCCAGTCGCGCATGAAGAGCGAAATCTCGTTCACCGCGTCCTTGATGTACTCACCTTCAATCCAGTAGATGGTGTCGATCCGTTCGCCGGTTCGGGGAGAGGTCATGCGAAGCCGGCGAATGTCGCCTGCGCCACGCAGCAATCCCGCCGCGTTCGAAAAACTCGGGGCTGCAATCAAAGTTGTCGCTGCAAATGCGCGAAGCACCCCACGTCGGGTCAAGCCCGTTGTGCTATTATCCGTCATATAGTTAGCGCCTGTCCCGTCGCTTACCTGTTTACCCGCCTTTATCGGCAGGCCTGCCATCTCATCCCCAGATGCGGGAGTTTTATGACATAAATGGAATCACCAACCAAGGGGGGATTTGACCGCACGGTGCGGATTAAACAGGATCGGCGAATTTTTGCGCAAAACCGCCTGAATATGTTGAAAAGATGTAAATTCCGATGCGTTTTCGCCGCAATTCGATCCGCGATTAACCCCGTGATAAAGATTTGATTGGACTTGTTTTGACAATCTGCGGGATAGAGCACCACGATTATTCCGTCCGCGACCGTTTCCAAGGGGATTTTTATGATTTCGACGATGCAAGTGACTGTCTTCCGTAGCCTGTATTTCGCGATGGCGTTTGTGGCGGCGTGCCTGTTGGCGCCAGCCAAGGCCGATGCCCAGGTGACCGCTTTCAAACAGGCCGTTGCCGAGGCCGCCGCGAAAGATCGCGACCTGGCCAATTTCTATCAGGCGAATGGATACCGCGGCATCTGGACCGGCAACAGCGGCAAGGATCGTCGGCGTCGGCAGGAGTTGTTCAAGGCGATTTCCAGCGCGGATCGGCATGGCCTGCCGGTGGCGCGCTATGATGCCAGGGGTCTCAAGGCGCGGATGAAGGCGGCCCGCTCCCCGCGCGAACGCGGGTTGATCGAGGTGGAGTTGAGTCGCACATTCGTACAGCTTGCGCGCGACATGCAGACCGGTGTCCTGACCCCCGCACAGGTGGATGGGGATATCAAACGGGTGGTGCCGCTGCGCAGCCGGACAAGCTATCTGGCGAGCTTTGCCAACAACAATCCGCGCAGTTTCTTCCGGGCGCTGCCGCCCGCGACCAATGAATATGCCCGCCTGATGAAGGAAAAGATGCGGCTCGAAAAACTGCTGCGGCAGGGCGGTTGGGGGCAGAAGGTGCCCGCCAAATCGCTCAAGCCCGGGGCCAATGGCGGTGCCGTTGTTGCCTTGCGCAACCGTCTGATTTCAATGGGCTATATGCGTCGTTCGTCGAGCCAGACATATGACGCACCGCTACAGAAGGCCGTGCAGCTCTTCCAGCAGGACCACGGGCTCAACCCCGATGGTGTCGTGGGCAAGGGCACGATGGTCGAGATCAACCGGTCGGTGGCCGAGCGCCTTCAATCGGTGATCGTCGCGATGGAGCGGGAGCGTTGGATGAACAAGGAACGCGGCGCCCGCCACGTTCTGGTCAACCTGACCGATTTCAGCGCCCGTATCGTCGATAATGACAGGGTCTCGTTCCAGACCCGCGCCGTGGTGGGCAAGAACGTGCATGACCGGCGCAGCCCCGAGTTTTCCGACGTGATGGAGTTCCTGGTCATCAACCCGACCTGGAACGTGCCGCGCTCGATCGCGGTCAAGGAATACCTGCCGATGATGAAGCGGAACCCCAATGCCGCGGGGCATCTGCAGCTCTATAATGCCAGTGGCCGCAAGGTGAGCCGCGCCAATATCGACTTCTCGGTCTTCAACGAGCGCAACTTCCCGTTTGACATCAAGCAGCCGCCGTCGCGTCGTAATGCGCTTGGGCTGGTCAAGTTCATGTTCCCCAACAAGTACAACATTTATCTGCATGACACGCCCGAAAAGGCTCTGTTCGCGCGCGAGAAGCGGGATTTCAGCCATGGCTGCATCCGCCTGCACCAGCCGTTCGAATTCGCCTACGAGATGCTGTCGAAGCAGGAACGTGACCCCAAGACGTTTTTCCACGCCAAGCTGGATACCGGGCGCGAGACCGTTGTGCAGCTTGAAAAGCCTGTGCCGGTGCACATCACCTACCGCACTGCTTTCACCCACGCCAAGGGCCGGACGCAGTTCCGCCGCGACGTCTATGGCCGGGACGGAAAAATTTGGAAAGCCCTGTCCAAGGCAGGGGTTTCGCTGGACGGAGTTCAGGGCTAAACCACTCTCCGAATGAGGAGAGTGCCATGGCCTATACAGTAGAACAGATTGCAACGGCGCTTGGGGCGGAAGCCTTTGGCGCCGTTGATATGGAAATCGACGGTCTGGCCGAGCCCGCCGACGCTACCGCGCGTGATCTGGCGCTGGCCATGAAACCCGAATATGCCGACAGCCTGCCAAGCGGCGCAGCAAAGGCCGCGATGGTCTGGGACGGGGCGGATTGGCAATCCCTGGGGTTGGAGGCGGCGATCATCTCGCCCCGGCCACGCTACACGATGTCAGGTCTCACGACGATGATGGACCCGGGACAGGGCTGGGCCGACGGCATTCACCCGACCGCGTCTGTCGATGACCGCGCCGAATTGGGGGCGGGCGTGAGCGTCGGGCCGATGGCCGTCGTCTGCGCCGGTGCCAGGATCGGCGCCGGCACCGTGATCGGGCCGCAGGCGTTTGTCGGGACCGATGCGCAGATCGGCACGATGGGGTTCCTGCGCGAAGGGGTGCGGATCGGCGCGCGGGTCAAGATCGGCGAACGGTTCATTGCGCAGCCGGGCGCCGTTGTGGGCGGCGACGGATTTTCCTATGTCACGCCTGAGAAATCCTCGGTCGAGCAGGCGCGGCAGACCCTGGGCGACCAGGGCGATACAAGGTCGCAGGCCTGGACCCGTATTCATTCCCTCGGCGCGGTCAGCATCGGGGATGATGTCGAATTGGGCTCCAACTGCACGATCGACCGCGGCACGATCCGCGACACGCGCATCGGCAATGGCACTAAGATCGACAACCTCGTGATGGTTGGCCACAACGTCGAGATCGGCAATGACAGCCTGCTCTGCGGCTGCGTCGGCATCGCCGGGTCGACCCGGATCGGCAATAACGTGGTTCTGGGCGGCCAGACCGGCGTGAGCGATAATATTTTCATCGGCGACAATGTCATCACCGGCGGCGGCACGATTGTATTGTCCAACATCCCCGCGGGCCGTGTGATGCTGGGCTATCCGGCGATGAAGATGGAGACCACGATGGAGATCTTCAAAGGGCTGCGCCGCCTCAAGCGGCTGTTCAACGATGTCGCGGACCTGAAGAAAGCGGTTTCAAAACCGGATGCAAGCGACTAAATCGGGCGCAACCATAGCTGGAAGGCGACAGGAATGAGCATCAAGGATCGTGTCATCGGGATTATTGCCGAACAGGCGGTGCTGGAACCCTCCGATGTGACCGAGGACAGCACGCTGGAGGACCTGGGGATTGACAGCCTGGGTCTGGTCGAGAGCATCTTTGCCATCGAAGAGGAATTCGACATTTCGGTGCCGTTCAACGCTAACGAGCCCCAGAAAAGCGATTTCGACATTTCAACCGTGGCGTCGATCATCAGCGGGATTGAAACGCTGATGAAAGAGCAGTCGTGAAACGGGTTGTCATCACCGGTGCCGGGACGATCAATGCCCTTGGGCACACGGTGCCGGATACCCTGGAGGCCATGCGCGAAGGGCGCTGTGGCATTGGCGAGTTGTCATTCCGCGATGTCGAACGGCTGTCGATCCGCATCGGCGGACAGGTCACCGGATATGACGCCGAAACCCGGTTCAACCGCCAGCAGTTGGCGCTTTATGACCGGTTCACGCAATTCACCCTGATCGCCGCGCAAGAGGCGATAGCGCAGTCGGGGTTGGAGTTTTCCGGCGCGCTTGCCGCGAAGTCCGGCGTCGTGATGGGCAATTCCGGTGGCGGCATGACCACGCTCGACGAAAATTACCGCTCGGTCTACGAGGACGGCAAGAACCGGGTGCATCCCTTTGTCGTGCCGAAGCTCATGAATAACGCGGCCGCCGGGCACATCTCGATGGAGTATAACCTCAAGGGGCCGAGCTTCACGGTTTCGACTGCCTGCGCGTCTTCGAACCACGCGATGGCGCAGGCATTCCAGATGGTCCATGGCGGATCGGCTCCGGTGATGATCACCGGCGGATCGGAATCCATGCTCTGCTTCGGCGGGGTCAAGGCGTGGGAAGGGCTGCGGGTCATGTCCAAGGACGGTTGCCGCCCGTTTTCAGCTAACCGTAATGGCATGGTGCAGGGCGAAGGTGCCGGTGTGTTCGTCTTCGAGGAATATGAACACGCCCGCAAGCGCGGCGCCGAGATCCTGGCCGAGGTGGCCGGGTTTGCCATGACCTCCGATGCGTCGGATATCGTGATGCCGTCGAAACAGGGCGCGGCGCGGGCGATGCGCGGCGCGCTGGCCGATGCGCGGATCACGCTTGAAGAGGTGGGTTATATCAACGCCCACGGCACCGGGACCGCGGCCAATGACAAGACCGAATGCGCCGCCGTGGCGGATGTCTTTGGCCCCCATGCGGACAACCTCATGATCTCCTCCACCAAGTCCATGCACGGGCATTGCATCGGTGGTACCGGCGCGGTGGAGCTTCTGGCCTGCATCATGGCGCTGCGGGATGGCGTGATTGCGCCGACGATCGGCTATGAAGAGCCCGACCCGGAATGCGCGCTCGACGTGGTCCCCAATGAGGCGCGCGAGGCGAAGGTCAATGTTGCGCTTTCCAACGCCTTTGCCTTTGGCGGGCTGAACGCGGTCCTGGCGCTCAAACGGGTGGCATAGGGGCCGTTACCTCAAGAAATTTTGCAGGGCCGTCACCGTGTCCCCGGGATTGGTGTCGGGAAAGAAATGCCCCCCAGGGATTGCCTGCGCCGTCATCTGCGTGCATTTCATCTCCCATGTCGCCGCGACGTCATAGGCGCGGGCCATCGCGCCCTGCGCGCCATAAAGGATGAGGGCGGGGCAGGTGATGCGTGCGCCAAGATCTTCCGCGTCATCGTCGAAATCATGCCGGATCGCGGCGCGGTAATCATTGCACATGGCGCGCGTCGTCTCCGGGTCGCGCCAGGCGGTGCGATAGGCCATCAGTTGCTCCCGGTCGAAATCGTCGAGCGTCGCACCACCCCAGCCCAGAAGGCAGGAGTGATAATACCGGTCCGGATCGCTCAGGATCATCTCTTCGGGGCCGGGTTCGGGCTGGGCCAGAAAAAAAGTGATAATAGGCGGTGGCCACGTCCTTGCGTAGCTCCGCCAAGAGGGTATGGGTCGGGATGATGTCCATCAACGCCACCCGCGACACCATGTCAGGCGCATCGAGCGCCAGGCGATGCGCCACCCGTGCGCCCCGGTCATGGCCGATTATCGAGGCCGAGGCGAACCCCAGATGGTGCAGTAGCGCCACCTGATCTGCGGCCATGTTGCGAAAACGATAGGCGGCGACGTCCCGAGGCTTGGTACTTTCGCCATAGCCGCGCAGGTCGGGGCAGATGACCGTATGGGTCTGCGCCAGGACAGGCGCGATATGCCGCCAAAGGGCACGGGTCTGCGGATAGCCGTGCAACAGCAGCACGGGCGGCCCGTCGCCACCAAGGGAATAGGCGATATCGACATCGCCCGCAGACAAGGTGTGATCGGTGAACCCGGGGATCGTCAATTTGCTGGTCTCGCGTGCCATTTCGCGCCCCATGCTAGATTTGTGCTGGCCATGTGTAACCCGATTAAGTGACTGCATTCTATCGGAGTTCCGCAGTTTCTCCGCGACGCAGCCCAATTCTGGCCTGATTCATCCCGCAATCAGAGCGGGAATAACGGAGGGCGGCATGACGCAATCAAGTTTCACGGAACGCTTGCAGCGGATCGAAAAAGCGCAGGGGAAGTCCGCGCATGATCGGCTGTTGGTGGGTGTTGCGGACGAGATAGTGCAAGAAGCCACCCCCAAGAAGGCCAAGAAACCTGCCAAGGCCGCACGACCGGCCAAAGGCGCGGGCGGCCTGCTTCCGCTGCGCTTTGTCGTGGGATTTGCGCTGATGTTCGCGACCTTCTGGGTGATGGGAGAGATGCGCGACATTCATGGCTGGCTGAACGGCTTCGATGTGTTGACGCCTTATACCAACCCGCTCATGGGGGCGGTGGCTCTCGGGATTGCCGCGGTGATGCTGTTTTTTGCGTTCAAAATGCAGCGGGCCGCGTTTCGCGTGTTGAGCGAGCCCGCGCGGCTGCCCTTCGTCATCGGCATGGTCGCGGGCCTCGCGCTTGGGGCCGGTCCGACCGAATTCACCGATGAGATGGTGGCGCAGCTTCAGGTGGCGCAGCAATAACGCCACCGGCCCCCGTGGGTCAGCGGCTCAGGTTATCCAGCACCCGCGCCCAGCTTCGCATCCCCTTGTGGAAGCTCTCGACGTTGTATTTTTCATTCGGCGAGTGGATCGCGTCATCCTCGTTGGCAAACCCGATCAGCATCGCATCGAGGCCAAGGATCTCCTTGAAGAACCCGGCAATCGGGATCGACCCGCCCATGCCGCAGAACACCGCCTCGCGGTTCCATTCGTCGCTGAGCGCCTGACGCGCCTTTTCGAATTCCGGCCGCGCGATATTCATCACCGCCGCGGGGGAGCCTTCGAGGTCATTGTCCCAGGTCACCTTGGCGTCGGGCGATAGCTGCGCATCGACATGGGCGCGGATCTTGTCGCGCAGGTCATCGGGATCCATGTCGCCCACAAGGCGACAGGTGATCTTGCAATGGGCCTCGGCGGGAATCACGGTCTTGCTGCCCGCGCCCTGGTAGCCGCCCCAGATCCCGTTGATCTCCAGTGTTGGGCGCGCCCATTGCTGCACCAGCGTGGAATAGCCCTTTTCGCCATGCGGTTGGGTATAGCCCACGGAGTTCAGGTAATCGGCCTCGTTGAAGCCGCAGCCTTCCCATTGGCGCAGCAACTCGTCGGGCACCTCATGCACACCGTCATAGAACCCATCGACCGCCACGCGGCCCTGGTCGTCATGGAAAGACGCGATGATGCGCGACATTTCCCGCAGGGGGTTGAGGCCAGGGCCGCCGTAATGGCCTGAATGCAGGTCGATCCGCGGCCCATGAATGGTGAATTCGTCCTTGAGCATCCCGCGCAGTTGCGAGGCGATCGACGGGACACCGGGGGCGACCATTGAGGTGTCGCAGATGAGCGCGATATCGGCGCTCAGTTCCTCTGCATTTTCCTTCATGAACGGGATGAGCGAGGGCGAGCCGCTTTCCTCTTCGCCCTCGAAGAAAAACGTGATGCGACAGGGTAGCGCGCCGTTCACCTCTTTATACGCCCGGCAGGCTTCAACAAAGGTCATGAGCTGCCCCTTGTCGTCGGACGATCCCCGCCCGCGAATGACCTGTCCCTTGTCGGTCTCTTCCAGTTTCGGATCGAACGGATCACTGTTCCAGAGGTTCAGCGGGTCCACCGGCTGCACGTCGTAGTGACCATAGAACAGAAGATGTGGGCCGGGCCCGTCGATATGGCCCACCACCATTGGATGGCCGGGCGTCATGCGCTTTTCGGCCTTGGCACCAATGCTTTGCAGATCGGCCACCAGCCAGTCTGCCGCCTCCTGGCAGGGCTCGGCAAAGGCCGGATCGGTCGAGATAGACTGGATGCGCAGCAATCCCATCAGACGCTCCAGCGCCTCAGGCAGTTGGTCGTCAATGCGGCTTAGAACGGCGTCAAGAGACATGGAGGCGGCCCCGAAGTAGGTGAAAGATCGGCTGCGAACCTAGCAGGCCGCGCGGCACTGTCCAGCGGCTTGATACAAGTCAAGGAACGGGCAGCGACATTTTGTAACTATTGTCGGGCGGGTAAGGTTTGTATAACTAGCGAAGCTGACCGCAACTGGTTAGAATATCGGATGTTTCGGACCTTTTCGGGGTCCGGCTGCCGACACGACATAGAGGGGAAGCGCGTGGACTATTCCGCCAAGCTGGATGAAGCGATCGACCGTTTGCACGAAGAAGGCCGGTACCGGACTTTCATCGACATCGAGCGCGAACAGGGCAAGTTTCCCCACGCCATGTGGCGCCGCCCCGACGGCACCGAACAGGCGATCACCGTCTGGTGCGGCAACGACTATCTGGGCATGGGGCAGCATCCGGTTGTGATGGACGCCATGCACGAGGCAATCGACGCCACCGGCGCGGGCTCCGGCGGGACGCGCAACATCAGCGGCACGACCGTCTACCACAAGCGTCTTGAGGCCGAATTGGCGGACCTCCATGGTAAGGAATCGGCACTGCTCTTCACCAGTGCCTACATCGCCAATGACGCGACGCTGAGCACATTGCCTAAACTTTTTCCCGGCCTCATCATCTATTCCGATGAGTTGAACCACGCCTCGATGATCGAGGGCGTCCGCCGCAATGGTGGGGCCAAGCGTATTTTCCGCCACAATGACGTCGCGCACCTGCGCGAGTTGATGGCCGCGGATGATCCCGAAACGCCCAAACTGATCGCGTTCGAATCGGTCTATTCGATGGATGGCGATTTCGGTCCCATCGAGGCGATTTGCGATCTGGCCGATGAATTCGGCGCGCTGACCTATATCGACGAGGTTCATGCGGTTGGCATGTATGGTCCGCGCGGCGCCGGTGTGGCGGAGCGTGACCGCCTGATGCACCGTCTCGACATCATCAACGGGACGCTGGCAAAGGCGTTTGGCGTGATGGGCGGCTACATTGCCGCGTCGGCGAAAATGTGTGACGCGGTGCGGTCTTACGCGCCGGGCTTCATCTTCACGACCTCGCTGCCGCCTGCGGTTGCCGCGGGGGCGGCAGCCAGTGTTGCGCACCTGAAGCGCGACCATGCGCTGCGTGAACAACACCAGACCCAGGCGAAGATCCTCAAGACGCGTCTGAAGGGGCTGGGCCTGCCGCTGATCGACCACGGCAGCCATATCGTGCCTGTGATCGTGGGCGACCCGAAACACACCAAGATCCTGAGCGATATGCTGCTTGAAGGCTATGGCATCTACGCCCAGCCGATCAACTTTCCGACGGTCCCGCGCGGTACTGAACGCCTGCGCTTTACGCCGTCACCAGTCCACGGCCCGGACGAAATGGACCGGCTTGTTCGTGCAATGGACGAACTTTGGTCGCATTGTGCGCTAAATCGTGCCGAATTAACGGGTTAGTCAGGGTCTCGTGCAAAACTGCTTGCGATGTGTTAGCTTAGCCTGAAGAACAGGGGCGAAGTTCGAATCGGCAAATTCGGGCCCGGGGGCAGTCAGGACTGGTAAGAGGCAGCGTTCATGATACGGCGTCGTTCGTCGCGTAATGAGGAAACGGAAGAGGTCGAAGTTCGCGGCTTCGATGCGTTCGAATTGCGCCTGGGCGACACGATGCGCGGTGAGCGCGCAACGATGGGCAAATCCCTCCTCGATGTCGAACGTGAACTCAGGATCAAGGCCAATTACGTGGCCGCGATCGAAAACTCCGATCCAGATGCATTTGACACGCCCGGGTTCATCCCCGGCTACGTGCGCTCCTATGCCCGCTATCTCAACATGGACCCCGATGAGGCGTTCCGCGATTTCTGCAAGGAAAGCGGTTTTTCGACCGCCCACGGCATGTCCGCCGAAGCGTCCTCGATCCGCAAATCGAATGAACCGGTAAAGCGTTCGGTGGGGCGGAGCGATCCGTTTGTCTCGCCCGGCACGCCGTTCATTCCGGCGTCCGAGGGCATGTTCTCGCAGATCGAGCCGGGCGCGATCGGCTCGGCCCTTGTGCTGGTCGCGCTGATCGGCGGGATTGGCTATGGCGGCTGGAGTGTTCTCAACGAAGTGCAACGGGTTCAGTTTGCGCCGGTTGAAAACACGCCTGATGTTCTGTCGGACCTCGATCCGCTCAACGGGCTTACGACCCAGGCCGAGAGTACCGAGGTTGCAGAGGCCGACGGCGTCTTCCAGCCACCGCTGGATGATCGTCTTGACCGGCTTTACCGTCCCGAGGCGCTGGATGTGCCGGTGATGGTGGCGCGGGATGCGCCGATCTCGACGCTCGATCCGTCCGAAGTGGGCACGATGCGCCCGCAATTGCCCGAAACCGATACGACCTATGTGACCGCCGGCCGATATGGCTCGCCCTTTGACGTGGCGCCGGTCGTGACCGAGGATTTGCCGGTCAACAGCCCCAAGGTTGTGGCTGATCCGGCACCCGGTGTGCAGATGGTGGCGGTACGTCCCGCCTGGGTCCGGGTGCGGGCGGCGGATGGCAGTGTCATCTACGAAGGCATCATGAATGCGGGTGAAAGCTATGCGGTGCCGACAACGGAAGAACCCGCGACGTTGCGCGCAGGCGAATCCGGGGCGATCTATTTCGCGGTCAATGGGCAGCATTACGGCCCGGCGGGCGAGGGTGGATCGGTCATCTCGGGTCTGTCACTGGATGCCAAGATGCTCATGGACGCGTTCGACGTGGCGGATATGAGCCGCGACAAGGACCTTTCCCGCTACGTGGCCGAGCTGCAGCCGGCATCCGCCACGCAGGAATGATCTGACGGCACGGCACACCTGCTGCGTCCGATCTCGCCGAATTTCAGAGTTTTTGCACCTGCTGACGCCTTAACGTGGCGCGACAATCTTGCCCCCGTGCATTGCGGGCGGGCCATCGGCGCAGTATCTAGGATGTAAGCAGGTCAAAATGACGGGACATATCCGATGTCGCTCAACCATATTCGTCCGTGGCGCAATATTTACCGCCGGGAGAGCCGCCAGATCATGGTGGGCGACGTCCCTGTGGGCGGCGGCGCGCCGATTTCCGTGCAGACCATGACCAATACCGATACCCGCGATGTCGCGGCCACGGTGGCGCAGGTGCAGGCGGCGGCGGAGGTCGGGGCGGATATCGTCCGCGTTTCGGTCCCTGACGAAGACAGTGCGAAAGCCCTCAAGGAGATCGTGCGCGAAAGCCCGGTGCCGATCGTGGCCGACATTCATTTCCATTACAAACGCGGGATCGAGGCGGCGGAGGCGGGCGCGGCCTGTCTGCGGATTAACCCGGGCAATATCGGTTCGGAAGATCGGGTGCGCGAGGTGATCAAGGCGGCGCGCGATCATGGATGTTCGATGCGGATCGGGGTCAATGCCGGATCGCTCGAAAAGCACCTGTTGGACAAGTATGGCGAGCCGTGCCCCGATGCGATGGTGGAATCGGGCCTCGAGCATATGCGCATCCTGCAGGACAATGACTTTCACGAATTCAAGATCAGCGTGAAAGCCAGCGACGTGTTCATGGCCGCCGCGGCGTATCAGCAACTTGCCGAAGCCACCGATGCGCCGATACACTTGGGGATCACCGAGGCGGGCGGGTTAATGTCCGGCACGATCAAATCGGCGATCGGGATGGGCAACCTGCTTTGGATGGGGATCGGTGACACGTTGCGCGTATCGTTGAGCGCCGATCCGGTCGAAGAGGTCAAGGTTGGCTACGAGATGCTGAAATCCCTCGGGCTAAGGCATCGAGGGGTGAATATCATTTCCTGCCCCAGTTGCGCCCGGCAGGGGTTTGACGTGATCCGCACGGTCGAGACGCTCGAAAAACGGCTGGAGCACATCAAGACGCCGATGAGCCTGAGCATCATTGGTTGCGTTGTGAACGGCCCGGGTGAGGCGTTGATGACCGATGTGGGATTTACCGGTGGAGGCGCCGGAAACGGGATGGTCTACCTGGCCGGGAAAGCCAGCCACAAGATGTCCAATGACGAGATGATCGACCATATCGTTGAACAGGTCGAGGCGCGGGCCGAGCAGATCGACGCAGAGGTGGCGGCTCAAGCAGCCGAGTAGATTTTACGGGGATGGCGGTGCGACGCGCGTTTGCGCCTTCAGCGAAACGACGCCCCGCCCACCATCCCGTAAGGCGTTTTATTGCGTGCGGATTTCGTCGGCCATGCGCTGCATGTCTTCCGCCGGAAGATAGCCGCGCAGCATATGGTTTGCCATCACGAAAGACGGTGTGCCGCTGATTGAAAGACGCTGCGCAAGGTCATGATTTTCCGCGATAACCTTGGTCACCTCGTCGCTGTTCATATGGGCGGTGATCGCGTGCGGATCGAGGCCAAGCGAATCCGCGATGCGGCTC
This sequence comes from Roseovarius sp. MMSF_3359, assembly GCF_030733385.1. GTDB lineage: Bacteria > Pseudomonadota > Alphaproteobacteria > Rhodobacterales > Rhodobacteraceae > Roseovarius. The sequence continues at coordinate 45,890 of NZ_JASHJC010000016.1, forward strand.
AGCGAGGCCTCGTTGATGGCGCCGTTGAAGGCCATAAGCGTGTCATGCACGGATTTGTAGGCCTCATCACCGGCGACCTGTTGCGTGGCGATGGCGAAGCGTGAGGCCAGCGTGCTTTCTTCGCCCAGGATTGGAAATTCCTTTACGATAAAGCGTATGTTGCCGTCGCTTTCGAGCAGGGTTTCCACCTCGTCAAAGGCACGGCGGCAGTACCCGCAGCGGTAGTCCATGAACTCGACCAGGGTGATATCGCCATCCGGGTTGCCACCAACCCAGGAGTGGCCATCGTTAAAGATATCCTCGGCATTGACCTTCACCAGATCGGTATCGTCCTGGGCGCGGGCCTGCTGCTGACGCTTTTCGAGGACATCGACCGCTTCCATAATCACCTCCGGGTTTTCCAGCAGGTAGGCGCGGATCTCGGCGCGGAAGGCGGCGCGTTCGGCCTCGCTCATCTGGTCGAGATCCAGGGCCTGGGCGGGTAGGGCCAGCATGGTGGTAAATGCAGCGGCGGTCAGCAGGGGGCGTTTCATCGGATCATTTCCTTTTCTTGGCGGCCTTGGAGGCAGATAGCACATCCTGGGCGCGTTGCCAGCCACCGGAGCCGCGTGGCAGCAGGTCGGAGGCGCGTTTGGCGTGAATGCCGGCGTCCTTGAGACGGCCCAGCATGGCGTAGCGTTCGGCAGTGACCAGCGAGGCCATGCCGTTATTGCCGAGTTTGGCATGCGCCGCGGCGAGATCGCGTAGGACCCGTGCGTCACGGCCATCCCGGGCGCGGGCGCGTTCGAGGAATTGTTGCGCCTTCTTGGTCTGACCGGTGACCAGCAGCGACCGGCCATAGGCGCCGAGGATCAGCGCGTTTTTTGGCGCCAGGTTGGCGGCGCGGGCATAGGCGGCGACGGCGGCCTTGCTCTGGCGGCTTTCCATCAGGATCTGGCCGCGTAACTCATGCAGGTAGGGGTCCTTGGGGCGTTGCGCGATCGCGGCATCCATCGCCTTGAGCGATTTTCGCAGTTTGGAGTTCCGGTGATGGGCAACGGCTTGCCGCATCAGCTTGACGTCGGCATATCCGCTTTCGCCAGCGCGGGTCAGGGTCCATTTCGGCGAGCGTTGAAAGGCCGAGAGCTTGCCCTTGGCGCGGGCAAACCAGTAATCGGCCTGCGGGTTGGGCCGCGCGCGATCCTTGTAGCCTTCGGCGAGGCGTTTGACGAGACGGTAGCGATCCGCCGAGAGCGGGTGGGTCCGCGCATAGGGGTCCTGCCGGGCGGAAGAAAGCGCCTCTTGTCCGCGGAAGATGTCGATTACGTCGACGGCCCCCTGCGGGTCAATCCCGGCCGTGGCGAGGTACCGCAAGCCGCTGTTATCGGCGGAGTTTTCCTCGGCCCGGGTATGAACAAGAAAGAGTCTGCGCGCGGTGTTCTGCGCGCCCAAAGCCACCGCGCCGGCAGCTTCGCCACCACCAGCGGCCACGGCGGCAGCGGCGGCGAGTACCGCACCCAGTCCCGCCGCGGTGCGGGCGTTGCGGGCGGCGATAGGGCGACGCACCAGGTGGCCATTGGCGATATGGGCGGCCTCATGGGCGATCACCGATTGCAGCATGGCGGCATTGTCCATCTTCAGCATCAGGCCGGAATGGATGAAGATCGCATTGGCATCGACCACGAATGCGTTCAACCGCCGGTCGTCGATGATGAGAATGTCGATGCGACTCGGGCTGAGACCCGCGGCCTTGAGCACCGGCGTGGCGAGTTGTTTCAAAGCATATTCGATGTCCGGGTCGCGCAGCAGCGTCAGCGCCCGCGCGGGCAGGGCCGTGGTCACGCAGAACAGGGCGCAGATCATCAGAAGGCGAAGAACGTGCATTGACGGGTCGTCTCTTTCCTTGTGAAAGGGTGTCTGTCTCGTGGCCAGTTAGGAACAAATATATGCGGAACTCAAGGCGGAGCCAGGTTGATCCCTTTATCGTGATGGACGTGATGGAGGATGCGCGCCGGGCCGAGGCCGCGGGGCGGCACATCATCCACATGGAAGTGGGCCAGCCGGGGACGCCCGCCCCGGAAGGCGCACGCCGGGCGTTGAGCGCGGCAATGACCGAGGACGCGATGGGCTATACCGTGGCGCTTGGGCTGCCGGCACTGCGCAAGCGCATCGCGCAGCTCTACGGGGATTGGTATGACATCGACCTCTCGCCCAACCGGGTGGTGGTCACGTCAGGGTCGTCCGGTGCCTTCATCCTGGCGTTCACGGCCCTTTTCGATGCCGGTGACCGTGTGGGCATCGGCGCGCCGGGTTATCCCAGCTACCGGCAGATCCTCAAGGCGCTGGACCTCGTTCCCGTCGACATCGAGACCGCAGCGGAAAGCCGCCTGCAGCCGGTGCCCGCGGACTTGGTGGGGCGCGACTTGTCCGGGGTAATGGTCGCCAGCCCGGCGAATCCGACCGGCACGATGCTCGATCATGCGGCGCTTGGGGCGCTGATGGCGGCGACCGCCGAGCAGGGCGCGCAGTTTATCAGCGACGAAATCTACCACGGTATCGAATACGAGGCGAAGGCGGTCAGCGCGTTGGAGATCAGCGATGAGTGCTATGTGATCAACTCGTTTTCGAAATATTTCAGCATGACCGGCTGGCGCATCGGCTGGATGGTTGTGCCCGAGGATCATGTGCGGGTCGTCGAGCGTCTGGCGCAGAACCTGTTCATCTGCCCGCCCCATGCAAGCCAGGTGGCGGCGCTGGCAGCGATGGAGTGTGGGGCGGAGTTGCAGGCCAACATGGATGTCTACCGCGCGAACCGGGCGTTGATGCTGGAGGGCTTGCCAAAGGCGGGCTTTGACCGGATCGCGCCACCGGATGGGGCGTTTTACGTCTATGCGGATGTCAGCCACCTGACAGATGACAGCCGGGCATTCGCGGCGGAGATCCTTGAAAAAGCCGGTGTTGCGGTCACGCCGGGCCTGGATTTCGATCCGGCGCGTGGAGGCGGTACGATCCGGTTTTCCTATGCCCGGTCCACGGCGGATATCGAGGAGGGGTTGCGGCGGCTGGCCCAGTTCATGGCGGAGCGGGGCGCGCAGACAGGCGTTGTGTAATTTCACCGGTGAGGCGCAGTAGGCGGGTGCAAAGCGGTGCGGGTTGGTGTAGCCTGCGCCAGAGAAGACCGAAAGATCGGCGAATGAGCAGATTTATCAGGATATTTCTGGCCCTGGTGGTCAGTGGTTTTGGCGCTGGCGCCCTTGCGCAGGAGTTTTCCGGCCTTGCGCGGCTTGATGTGGCGGCAAGCGGGATCACCGACAAGGGGCGCAGTGTGATTGTTGATCTTAAGCTGTCGCAGGGCGTGCCGTACCGGGCCTTTACACTCGATGCGCCGCGTCGCCTCGTGCTGGATTTCCGCGAGGTCGATTGGGGCGACATGGCCCCGCGCGAGTTGGACCAGAGCGAACGGGTCAGCAATGTGCGCGTGGGCGGGTTCCGGCCCGGATGGTCGCGGATGGTGATCGACCTGGAGGGGCCATTTGTCCTGAAGACAACCGCCGTCAGCGTCGATGCGACGGACGGATCGGCCGATCTCGAAGTTGTGCTGCGCCAGGACACGCCCGAGGCTTTCGCCGCGGCGGCAGGGGCCCCGGACATGCCGGGGTGGGATCTGCCCGCGGATGGCACACCGGCGCGAATGATCCCCCGCGGGGCCGGTGACGGACCCCTGGTGGTGGTGCTCGACCCTGGCCATGGCGGCATTGATCCGGGGGCAGAGAAGGGTGGCGCGGTTGAAAAGGACCTTATGCTGAGCTTCGCGCGCGAGCTGAAAGAGGCGCTCATCCGGGCAGGCGGTTTCGAGGTGGTGATGACCCGCGAAGAGGATGTGTTCGTTTCGCTGGAACGCCGCGTGGCGCTGGCCCACCAGATGGGAGGCCACCTGATGATTTCGCTGCATGCGGATGCGGTCACCGAAGGGCAGGCCACGGGCGTGACGGCCTACGTGCTGTCGGAAAGCGCGTCGGACAAGGCCAGCGCGGCGCTTGCGGAACGTCATGACCGGGGTGACATCCTCTCAGGTATTGACCTGCATGGCACCGATGACGTCGTGGCGGATATCCTGATCGACCTGGCGCGGCAGGAGACGCAACCCCGCGCCAAGGTGTTGTCCGAGGCGCTGATCCTCGGCATCGGGGAGTTCGACCTGCCGATCAATTCGCGGCCAATCCGATCCGCGGGGTTTTCCGTGCTGAAGTCGCCCGATATTCCATCCGTCCTGCTTGAGCTGGGGTTTTTGTCCAGCCCACGCGATCTTGAAAACCTCAAGGACGCGAGTTGGCGGCAGAAACTGGCGCAGGGCATTGTCGATGGGCTGAAGGCCTGGTCGATCGCCGATGCCGCGGCTGCGGAACTGGTACGGCAATGACGGGGTGGGCGGAAACCGGCGCAGGATGCAACCTATCGTGTTTTGACGATGCGCCGCTGGATGCCTATATGGACGTTAACGATGAGTGGGGCGTGGTGTGCTACGTGCAATAACATCTTTTTTCGGCACGATTTTCAGCGTGATGACCCTTGGCATCATGTTGATCGCGCTCAGCATTGGCGCGGTGTTCCACATCTATGGCAAGGACCTGCCAAGCCACGATTCACTGGCGAACTATACGCCTCCGACGATCAGCCGGATCTATTCGGGCGAGGGGCGGATCATCGACGAGTTTGCGCAGGAACGGCGGTTGTTCACTCCGGCCGAAGAGATCCCCGATCTGGTCAAGCAGGCGTTCATTTCGGCCGAGGACAAGAATTTCTATAGCCACGGCGGGTATGATGCGCGCGGGATCGCGGCGGCCGCTTATGAAGCGGTCCGGACCCGGGGCCGCGATGTGCGCGGGGCTTCGACCATCACGCAGCAGGTGATGAAAAACTTCCTTCTGTCCGGCGACCGCAAGATCGCACGGAAGATTAAGGAGATCATCCTGGCCACGCGGATCGAGGATACGCTGAGCAAGGAGAAGATCCTTGAGCTCTACCTCAACGAGATCTTCCTGGGTCAGAACAGCTATGGCGTTGCCGCCGCGGCACAGACCTATTTCAACAAGACGCTGGCTGAACTGGCACCCCATGAGGCGGCGTTCCTTGCGTCGATGCCCAAGGCGCCCAGTGATTATCATCCCGTCCGGCAGAAAGAACGCCTGCTGGCGCGGCGGGATTTCGTGCTGAAGGAGATGCGCGAAAACGGCTATATCGACCAGGACGTTTATCTGGCCGAAGTCGAAGCGCCCCTGCGCAGCGTGCAGAACGGCGATTTTGAACCCTTCGCCAAGGCCCTGCCACCCCGGGATTACTTCACCGACGAAATTCGCCGTCAGTTGAGCCAGGATTTCGGCGAGGGGGAGTTCTTTACCGGCGGCTTCAGCGTGCGCGCGACGATCGACCCGGAAATGCAGGTTGAGGCGGCGGACGCACTTCAGCGCCAGCTAGAGCAATATGACCGCGCGCAGGGCAAATGGCGCGGCACGGGCAAGACATTGCCTGCCGAACTGCTGGGTGATGAGCCTGCCTGGCGGAAGGCGTTGGCCGAGCTGGACGTGGCGCGGGACATCGACCTTGATGGGTATTGGTACCCGGCGGTTGTGCTGGAAATCGGTGACGAGCAGATGCGGATCGGCGTCGATGGCGTCGCCAATACCGAGACCGAGCCGCAGGTCATTCCGCGCAAGGATATCGGTTGGTTGCCCGGCAATTTCCAGCAGACGTTTGAGCCCGGCGATGTCGTCCATGTCCGCCGGATGAAAGACGACGAAAGCGATACCTTCATCCGCTGGACCCTGCGGCAGGTGCCCGAGGCGCAAGGCGGTTTCGTGGCGATGGACGTCAATACCGGTCGTGTCCTGGCGATGCAGGGCGGCTTTTCCTATCAGAACTCGGTTTTCAACCGCGCCACGCAGGCGCAGCGGCAACCGGGATCGAGCTTCAAGCCCTTCGTCTATGCCGCCGCCCTCGATAGCGGCTATTCGCCCGCGACCATCGTTATCGACGCCCCGATCGAGATCGACACGCCGCAGGGCCTCTGGCGGCCGCGCAACTCGTCGAACAAGTTCTACGGGCCGACGCCGCTGCGCACCGGGATCGAACAATCGCGGAACCTGATGACCATCCGCCTTGCGCAGGAAGTCGGGATGGAAACCGTGGCGCAATATGCCGAACGGTTTGGCGTTTACGACTACATGAGCACTTTCCTCGCCAACTCCCTCGGTTCCGAGGAGACAACGCTTTACAAGATGGTGGCGGCCTATGCCATGTTTGCCAATGGCGGCGAACGGGTGGAGCCCACGCTCGTTGACCGGGTGCAGGATCGGTTCGGTAAGACCGTCTATCGCCATGATACCCGCGACTGCGTGGATTGTGACAACCCGGCGCTGCCTGCGTCGCAGGGGCCGCGAATTTTGTCCAACCGCGAGCAGGTGATGGATCCGATCACCGCCTATCAGTTGACCTCGATGATGCGGGGCGTGGTGGAACGCGGCACCGCGGCGCGTCATGTCAACCTGCCGGTGCCAACGGCAGGCAAAACCGGCACGACCAACGATGCGCTTGATGTCTGGTTCATCGGCTTCACCAGCAATATCGTCGCCGGCTGTTATATCGGCTATGACCAGCCGCGCACTCTGGGCCGGGGCGCCTATGGCGGCACGATGTGCGGCCCGGTGTTTCAGCAATTCATGACCAAGGCCGTGGCCAAGTATGGCGGCAGTGAATTCCGTGTCCCGCCGGGCGGTCATTTCATTAAGATCGACCGCTATACCGGCGCGCGCCTGTCGCCGGATTCGCAAGGCGACTTCGTGGTGGCGGAGTATTTCCGCGATGGCGAGGACCCGATCTTTGGCCTGATGTTTGACGGTGGCTTTGCCATGGGGTCCGATCTGGAGCTGTTCAGTGTCGGCGAAAGCGAAGAGATCCGCGACGTGACTACCTCGACCGGCGGGACTGGGCAGGTGGGCGAAAAAGCCACCTTTGGGACGTTGAGCTCGGGCGGGCTTTATTGAGGGTGCATCGCGCGTGATCTTGCCCGTCGCACGGTGCTGCGCTATCACCCGAAACTGAGCAGAAACACCAATCCCGTCAGGACCCCCCCGAATGCGCGCCGAGACCCAGACCCTTGTTTCCGAGATCGAGAAATCGCTGGAGCTGTTGCGCCAGCGGATGGGGTGGGAGACCGCGCAGCACCGGCTGGAGGAGTTCAACGCGCGGGTCGAGGATCCGAACCTCTGGGATGATCCGACCAAGGCGCAGAAGCTGATGCGGGACCGCCAGAGCCTTGTCGATGCAATGGACACGCACAATGCGATACAGCAGGAGTTGAGCGACAGCGTCGAGCTTATCGAGATGGGTGAGATGGAAGAAGATGCCGAGATTGTCGCCGATGCCGAAGCGGCGCTGAAGGTACTCGCCAAGCGCGCAGCGGCCAAGGAGCTTGAGGCGCTTTTGAACGGGGAGGCCGACGGCAACGACACCTTCCTCGAGATCAATGCCGGGGCCGGTGGCACCGAAAGCTGTGACTGGGCCAGCATGCTGGCGCGGATGTATGTCCGTTGGGCCGAAAAGCGGGGCTATACCGTCGAGTTGCAGTCGGAACAGTCGGGTGACGAGGCCGGGATCAAATCCGCCGCCTACAAGATCAGCGGCCACAATGCCTATGGCTGGCTGAAATCGGAATCCGGTGTGCACCGGCTGGTGCGGATCAGCCCGTTTGACAGCGCGGCGAAGCGGCACACCTCCTTCTGCTCGGTCTGGGTCTATCCGGTGGTGGACGACGATATCGAGATCGAGGTCAATCCGGCCGATATCCGCATTGACACCTACCGCAGTTCGGGCGCGGGTGGGCAGCACGTCAACACCACCGATTCCGCCGTGCGGATCACCCACAACCCGACGGGCATCGTCGTGACCAGCTCGGAGAAATCGCAGCACCAGAACCGCGACATCGCGATGAAGGCGCTGAAATCGCGGCTCTATCAGCTGGAACTCGACAAGCGGAATGCGGCAATTACCGAGGCCCATGAAAGCAAGGGTGACGCGGGTTGGGGCAATCAGATCCGGTCTTACGTCTTGCAGCCCTACCAGATGGTCAAGGACCTGCGCACGAACCACGAGACGTCGGACACCAAGGGTGTTCTGGACGGCGATCTCGATCCGTTCATGGCGGCCACGCTGGCGCTTGATGTCAGCGGCAAATCCCGTGCCGAGGCGCAGGGCGACGGCTGACAATCCCGGCGGTGCAGGACGGCTGAAACAGGGGCTTGTATTCGGCCCCGTCGCCACTAGCCTGCGGTGATGGACGATCTTCTTGAAATGGACGCGGGCGCGCTTGTCACCGCAATGGCGACGGGCGAAGTGACCGCCGAGGCGCTGATGGAGGCCACCCTCGACCGGATCGCGGTGGTCAATGGCACGGTCAATGCGGTCGTGTCATTGCGGGACGCTGACGTGTTGCTTGCCGAGGCGCGGGCGGCGGATCAGGCCGCGGACCGGGGGGCCTTTCATGGGCTTCCGGTCGCGGTGAAGGATCTCGCCCATGTGGCGGGGATTGTGACCTCCGAAGGCTCCCCCGCCTTCGCCGATCGCGTCGCGGTTGCCGACGATCTGCACGTGGCGCGGATGCGGGCCGCCGGGGCGATTTTCATCGGCAAGACTAATGCGCCGGAATTCGGCCTGGGCAGCCACACGTTCAACCCGGTCTTTGGTGCCACCCGCAACCCCTATGACCGAGCCGTGACCTGCGGCGGGTCGTCTGGGGGCGCGGCGGTGGCGCTCGCCACGCGCATGACCGCCATTGCCGATGGGTCGGACATGATGGGCAGCCTGCGCAACCCGGCGGGGTGGAACAATGTCTATGGCTTCCGGCCCACATGGGGGCGGGTGCCGGCGGAACCCGCGGGCGATGGCTACCTTCACCAGATTTCGACCAACGGCCCCATGGCGCGCAGCCCGGCGGATATCGCCCTGTTGCTGAACGTCATGGCGGGGCCAGATGGGCGTCAGCCTCTTGGGTTGAAGGCGGACCATTTCAGTGCGGAGGATGCGGAAATTCGCGGTAAGCGGATCGGTTGGCTGCGCGATTGGGGTGGGGCTTGGGCGATGGAGGCGGGCATTCTCGATCTCTGCGAGACCGCTTTGGGCGTCTTTGCCGAGGCCGGGTGTGAGGTCGAAGCCATCCCCGTGCCATTTTCCCGCGATGCCCTCTGGGAAAGCTGGACCGTGTTGCGCAGTTGGGCGGTTTCCGTTGGACTTGCGCCCCTGATGGCGCGCCCGGATACCAGGGCGCAGCTCAAGGACACGGCCATCTGGGAGGCCGAACGCGGTATGGCGCTGAGCGCGGCGGGGGTGCAGGCCGCCAGCGAAATCCGCACCGAATGGTTCCGCGCCGCCGCAGCCCTTTTCGATCGCTACGATGCGCTGGCAGCGCCTACGGCGCAGGTCTGGCCTTTTGCCATCGACACCGCCTATCCGACCGAGATCGCGGGGCAGGGGATGGATACCTATCACCGCTGGATGGAGGTGATGATCCCCGCGAGCCTGGTCGGCCTGCCAGCCCTCGCGGTGCCAGCAGGGTTCGGCGCCCATGGCCTGCCCATGGGGATGCAGATCATCGGGCGGCATGGCGACGATCAGGGTGTCCTGACCCTCGGCCAGGCCTATCACCGCCGGACGCTTTGGCCGCAAAAACGTCCCCCCGAAATATGAACCTGACTTACATCTTTTTTACCGGCCCCCCGCCGCGATACGGTGCGGCGAGGGAGGTTTGGTATGGATGATGTGATAACGCCTGAACACGGTGTGCCCGACCTGGGCCGGGTGACGTTTCCGATGTTGGGCGAGGCGCTCCGCCGGGGTTGGAGCGATATGAAACAGGCGCCCGGCTATGCGGTGCTTTTCGCCGGGACCTACGTTCTGCTCGGCTGGGTGATGGTCTGGATCACCTTGGCGACGGGGCATAGCTATTGGCTTATCTTCGCCGCTGTCGGGTTCCCCTTGATCGGCCCCTTTGCCGCCGTTGGGCTTTACGAGGTGAGCCACAGGCTCGACGAAGGCCGTGCGCTCGACATGCCGGGTGTGCTGGGGGTCATAGCGCATCAGCGACGACGGCAATTGCCGTCGATCTGCGCCATTATCATCATCGTCTTCCTCTTTTGGTTCTTCCTGGCGCATATGATCTTCGCGCTCTTTCTTGGCCTGTCGACAATGACCAATATCTCGTCATCCTATGCGGTGTTCCTGACCGGCAACGGGCTGGCGATGCTGGCGGTCGGGACACTGGTGGGTGGCATATTTGCGCTCTTGCTTTTCATGATCACGGTCATCGCGCTGCCGCTCCTGCTGGACCGGGAGGTGGATTTCGTGACCGCTATGATAACGAGCTTTCAGGTGGTGCAGCGCGACCTGCTCCCGATGCTGACCTGGGCCGCTCTGATCGCGGGTCTTACGTTTCTTGCGCTGCTGCCGGGCTTCCTGGGGCTCTTTATCGTGCTGCCGCTTCTGGGTCATGCGTCATGGCATCTTTACCGGCAGTTGCGGGAGGCGGGTGCGGCTTAGCTCAGCGCACCAGCTCTTTCATCCCGGCCTCGATGCCCGACAGGGTCATCGGCACCATGCGGCCTTCGAAGATCTCGTGGATCATGGTGATCGACTGGGTGTAGCGCCAGTGCTTTTCCGGCACTGGGTTGATCCAGAGGTTCGAAGGCCATTGATCGCGCGCGCGGTTCAGCCAGACCTGCCCGGCCTCCGGGTTCCAATGTTCGTTCGCGCCGCCGGGATAGACAATCTCGAAAGGAGACATTGAGGCGTCGCCCACGAAGATACACTTGTAATCCGATCCGTAGGTCCGAAGGATTTCATCGGTTGGCGTCTGCGCATCCCACCGGCGGCGGTTGTCCTTCCAGACCCCTTCATAAAGGCAGTTATGGAAGTAGAAATGTTCGAAATGCTTGAATTCCGCGGCAGCGGCGGAGAAAAGCTCTTCGACCACCTTCACATGGGCATCCATCGACCCGCCCACATCGAGAAACAGCAGCACCTTGACCGCGTTGCGCCGCTCGGGCCGGGTCTGCACGTCTAGGTATCCGTGCTCGGCGGTGGCGCGGATCGTGCCGTCCAGGTCGAGCTCCTCCGACGCACCGTCGCGCGCCCACCGGCGCAGGCGTTTAAGCGCCACCTTGATGTTGCGCGTACCAAGCTCGACACTGTCATCGAAGTTCCGGAATTCGCGCTTGTCCCACACCTTGACCGCCCGTTGATGGCGGCTTTCGTGTTGCCCGATGCGGATGCCTTCGGGGTTGTAGCCATAGGCGCCAAAGGGCGAGGTGCCTGCGGTGCCGATCCATTTGTTCCCGCCCTGGTGGCGGCCCTGCTGCTCTTTCAGACGCTCCTTGAGCGTCTCCATCAGCTTGTCGAACCCGCCAAGCGCCTCGATCTCGGCCTTTTCGGCATCGGTCAGGTGCTTTTCGGCCATCTTGCGCAACCAGTCTTCCGGCAGATCGACGGCCTCCATGACCTGCTCGGCAGTGATCGCCTCCAGCCCTTCGAAACTGGCGGCAAAGGCGCGGTCGAACCGGTCGATGTTGCGCTCGTCTTTGACCATCGCGGTGCGGGCCAGGTAGTAGAACCCGTCGATGTCATAGGTGGCCAGCCCGACACTCATCCCTTCGAGAAATGTCAGATATTCCCGCAAGCTGACCGGCACCCCGGCCTTGCGCAGATTATCGAAGAAGGGAAGGAACATGCCGCGCTCAGATCACTGCCGCGCGGTGAATGAGCAGCGTGATGAAGAGCCCCGCCATGGTGAAGATCAGGAAAAAGACAAAGGCGTATTGCAGGATGTCGGCCAACCGACCCTTGCGGCGCCACGCGACCAGGGCGCCGGTGATGGTGCCAAGGATGGCCCCCAGAAGTACGATCATGTTCTACCCGTCCGATGTATTCGCCGCGCCGACAACGGTGATTTCGCGCTGTTTCGCGCGCCTCGCCCATTCGGCGCCGAACCCGTACCGCGCCCAGCCGAGACTGTCCAGACGCACCGCCTCGGCTTCGCGGTGGCGGCCCATCAGGTCAAGCGCCTCGGCCCGCAGGAGCAGGAGGTTGGCCAGCAAGGCCGCGTTTTCGTGCCGCTCGGCGGTGGCCATATGCGGCGCGACAAAGGCAAGCGCCCGCGGGCCGTCTCCTTTCAGGATTGCGGTCGCGGCCAGTTGCGAGGCGGAATAGGCCCGGTGCAGCGACGTTCCGGGTGTCCGGCGATAATATCGGTCGGCGTCCAGGAAATGCTGATAGGCGCGGTCGGGATCCGAAAAGCGCAGGACCCGGCCCACGGCGAAATGGCTGAAGGCGCGGCGATGATCCTGCCAGCCGCGGGACTTGGCAATGCTGAGCGCGTCCCGTGCCGCTGCCGTGCGCTGCCGGTCGCCCGCGCCCGGGCCAAGGGCGGTCTGTATCGCCCGAATCCAGGCGCGCGGCGTCTCGGGCGCGTAGACCGGCGAGAGTTTGTCACCCGACGGGTTATAGCGCGACAGGATCGCGGGGAGCTTTGCCGCGACCTGCTCGCGGGTCATGCCCGAGCGCAGCTCCGGCGCGTAGTAGGTGCGCAAGATCAGCATGTCGAACCCGGTCAGGACCGTGTGCACATTGTCATCATTGAAGACGCTGTCGGGCAGGCGATAAAGGTCGTTGAGCGGGCCGATCGCCTGGGCCAGTTCTTCGTGCAGGCAATCGCGTGCCTCCTGTGGGCTGACGTCGTTCGGCAGGAAGATCGCCAGCTTCTCGCGGGTCCGGAGTTGCGACCAGTTGGTGATGCCCTGGCGTCGGGCGCGGCGGTATTCCGAGAGGCTCGAAATGTTGGGGACTACGAAACACGCGGCCTTGGGCAGGTAGCGTTGGATGTCGCTGCGGCTGACGGCGTGGATGGTGATGTTGGCGCCCGGGCCGGTCACGCGGCGGACGTTGATGCCAGCCTCGGTCCGCAGACGCCTGATCAGCCGGTTCAGGTCGGGACCAAGCGTGGGTGGCGGCGCGCCGGTGACCCGCACCGTGATCGGTCCTTCGAACCGGGAAAACACCGAGAGAGAGCGGCCGGATTCCAGCGTGAAGCTGAGGTCGAGGAAATCGCGCTGAATATCCCGGTTCGACCGCGCGGGCCGTTCCGGGCGCGGCACCGAGAATGATTTCATTGCCGGAAGCGAGATTTGCGAGCCGCTTGAAGCGCGCGTCGGCAGGTCGCGGGCAGGCCCGGTTGCACAGCCGGCCAGTGCCAGAAACAGCGGTACCATCAATAAACGCATCAGAACCCTCAAACCGTTGCCCTGCCACACTATAATCGGTGTGCGCCGTCGATCAACTCCGCGTCCGCACAACATATGGCGGAACCCGCCGATGGCAGATTACCGCTGACTTCTAGCCATGAAGGCCAGCCGCTCGAAAAGGTGCACATCCTGCTCGTTCTTCAAAAGCGCCCCGTGCAGTTTTGGCAAGGCATCGGCACCACCACGGCGGAGATCCTCGGCGTCGAGATCCTCGGCAAGGATCAGTTTGAGCCAGTCGAGCACCTCGGAGGTGGACGGCTTCTTCTTGAGGCCGGTCTGTTCCCGGATCTCATAGAACTGCGTCAGCGCGGTGGTCAAAAGTGCGTCTTTGAGCCCCGGGTGATGCACTTCCACGATCTTGCGCATCGTGTCCATGTCCGGGAAGCGGATATAGTGAAAGAAACACCGGCGCAGGAAGGCGTCGGGCAGTTCCTTTTCATTGTTGGAGGTAATGATGACCACGGGCCGGTTCTTGGCGCGGATCGTCTGGCCGGTCTCGTAGACGTGGAACTCCATCTTGTCGAGTTCCTGCAAAAGGTCGTTGGGAAACTCGATATCGGCCTTGTCGATCTCGTCAATGAGCAGCACGACTTTGCTCTCGGCCTCGAAGGCCTGCCAGAGCTTGCCCTTGCGGATGTAGTTCGAGACGTCATGCACACGTTCCTCGCCCAACTGGCTGTCGCGCAACCGGCTGACGGCGTCATATTCGTAAAGCCCCTGCTGTGCCTTGGTCGTGGATTTGATGTTCCATTCGAGCATTTCGAGGCCCAGGGACTGCGCCACCTGCTTGGCCAGCTCCGTTTTTCCGGTGCCGGGCTCCCCCTTGACCAGCAGTGGACGCTCCAAAGTTACCGCAGCGTTAACCGCGATTGTCAGGTCATCGGTGGCGACATAACTGTCGGTGCCCTGGAATTTCATTCTTTTTCAACCCTTTTCATGGCATTTAACGACAATGGCAGACCGCAAACTAGCGGCAACCGCAATTCACATCAATGGCGCGTGATTGGCTAGTGACAATCCTTTTTTGCGGGTGTAAACGCAGCGCATTGGGGTGCCACATGTCTGAGGAGAAGACCATGCCGGACACTGGCCTTGATAAGGGAGAAGACATGAAAGCGGAAACTTTTCTGCCTGACGATTATCGTCCTGCCGAAGACGAACCTTTTATGAATGAACGACAGCTGGAATATTTCCGCCGCAAACTGATTGATTGGCGCGATGACCTGCTGGAAGAGAGCCGCGATACGATTGAAGCGTTGCAGGATGGTACACGGGCAATCCCCGATGTCGCCGACCGCGCCAGCGAAGAGACCGACCGTGCGCTTGAGTTGCGGACCCGTGACCGTCAGCGCAAGCTGGTTGCCAAGATCGACAGCGCCTTGCGCCGGATCGACAACGGCGAATACGGCTATTGCGAGGTCACCGGAGAGCCGATCAGCCTGAAGCGGCTGGATGCACGTCCGATCGCAACCATGAGCCTTGAGGCGCAGGAGCGCCACGAGCGCCGTGAGAAAGTTCATCGCGACGATTGATCGCGGGGTTCGATGACAAAAGATAAGGCGCCGGGGCTTTCGCTCCGGCGTTTTTCGTTTCACTAAGGCTACGCAACTTTTGTTGACGTGCCGGCATCGCCCCGAGGGGAAAGACGCGGGCGAGAGACAGCAAGAAGCGATTCTATACAAGAACCGGATGGCCCCAGAGTGTCATGGCGTTAACGGATATGAAAATCGTTGTGATCGGCGCGGGCATTGGCGGGCTTGCGGTGGCGCGCGCCTGCGCCCTGCGCGGCGCTGACGTGACGGTCCTTGAACAAGCCGAAGCCATCAAGGAAGTCGGCGCGGGGTTGCAGATCAGCCCGAACGGTTTTGCCGTCCTGCGCGCCTTGGGCCTCGGCGACGCGGTCACCGATGCGTCGGTCCGGGCAGAGGCCGTGGCGCTCCACGATTATCGCCGGGGGCAGGTGGTCCGGCTCGATCTGACGCAGTTGGCGTCGCGCGACTATTTCTTCACGCACCGCGCCGATCTGATCGACCTCCTGGCCGCCGGTGCGCGGGCGGCGGGCGTCAAGATCCGCCTGCTGCAAAAGGTCGATGCCATCACCCCGGGCACCACGCCGCGTGTTGACCTGGCCAACGGGGCGTCGGTTACGGCAGACCTTGTGATCGGTGCGGACGGCCTGAATTCCCGCCTGCGCCCGGTTCTGAACGGCAGGTCGGCGCCGTTCTTTACCCGTCAGGTGGCGTGGCGTGGCGTTGTGCCAAACCGCGCGGGCAGGGGGCCGGAGGCCCATGTCCATATGGGGCCGCACCGCCATGTGGTGAGCTACCCGTTGCGCGGTGGAGATATGCTCAACATCGTTGCGGTGCAGGAACGCGCCGCCTGGGCCTCGGAAAGCTGGAGCCAGAAGGACGATCCGGTCGCGGTTCAGGCCGCTTTCGGTGACTTCTGCCCCGAGGTGCGCGACATGCTGGGCGCGATCGAGACGGTCAATCTCTGGGGACTTTTTCGTCATCCGGTGGCCCCGATCTGGCACCGGGAGGGGACGGCGCTCCTGGGCGATGCGGCCCATCCGACATTGCCGTTCCTGGCACAAGGGGCCTCAATGGCGCTCGAAGATGCCTGGGTCCTTGCAGATGCGCTATCGACCGACCTGCCGCGCGATCAGGCGCTGCAATCCTATCAGGCACGGCGCGAGGCGCGGGTGCGTCGGGTGGTCGCTGCGGCCAATGGCAATGCGCGCAAATATCACCTGTCGCTTCCGCCGCTGCGGTGGGCGGCCCATGCGGCGTTGCATCTGGGCGGTGCACTGGCCCCGGTGCGGATGATGCGCCAGTTTGACTGGCTCTACGGCCACGACGTCACCGACTGCGCCGGTCAGGCGTCCAGTTCGACCCAGATCGGTACGTGATCTGAAGGTTTTTCTCGCGCGCGGGTCTCTTTGTCGATCTGGCAATCCCTGAGCAGGTCCGCCGCCTGCGGTGTCAGCAGGAAATGGTCGATCCGGATGCCGTCATCGCGGTTCCACGCCCCGGCCTGGTAATCCCAGAACGTATAGTGGCCCGGACCCTGCGTCCGGCTGCGAAAGGCTTCGGTAAAACCCAGGTTCACGATCCGCCGATATGCGGCTCGGCTTTCGGGGCGGGCAAGGGCGTCTTCGCGCCAGGCGTCGGGTCGCTTGGCGTCTTCGTCTTGCGGGATGATGTTGTAATCCCCGGCCATCAGCGCGGGCTCTTCGGCGGCGAGCAACTCTGCCGCGCGGGTCTTCAGGCGTTCCATCCAGGCGAGCTTGTAGTCGTATTTCGGCCCCGGCGCCGGGTTGCCATTGGGCAGATAGAGCCCGCATACCCGAACCGCCGTCTTGTCGCCCATCACCGTGGCTTCGATCCAGCGGGCCTGCTCGTCGGTATCATCACCGGGCAGTCCCCGTGTCACATCCTCAAGCGGGCGTTTCGACAGGATTGCCACCCCGTTGAAGCTCTTCTGCCCGTGGGTTTCGACAATGTAACCCTTGTCCTCGAAAAGTTCTCTCGGGAAGTTCTCATCGATGGATTTGATCTCCTGGAGCAGCACCACATCGGGTTGCGCCTCATCAAGCCAGTCGGGCAGGGCCTGAATCCTGGCCTTGATGCCGTTGATGTTGAAACTGGCGATTTTCATGGCCCGACCCCCGGTTCTGTCTCGCGTCCTCTATCGCGCAGCGCGTCGCCGCAGACAAGGGCTGATCGGCGAATCGAGGAGGGTCGTCTTGTCGGTCTCTTCGAGTGATTCTGATGATAAGTTTGTGGATAAGCTGGGGAAAACTTTGATAAAAATACTTGACAAGTGTAAAATGTGAAAAAATTTAACACGAAAATCCTATTGAATTTTCAGAAACTTGCGGCTCTACCTTCGATTGAATTCCGGCGGGAATAACCCCTTAAAGATGTTAACGTCCTTGGCAAAACACGTTTAACGTGCAAGCGTTTTTGTGCTGCAATCACACAACCTGGGAGACGAAAATGTCCGCAATTCGCAAAGAAATATCGGCTGCAAAAGTTAACAAATCATTGCCTGAGACCAGCCTGCATGGCGGCGAGGCGGTGGAAGCGTTCACCTCTTCGATGGGGCCCGCAACCACCGCCCTGGCTGGCCGGGGTGACGCGGTCGAGATGTTTACCTCGTCGATGGTCGAAATGTTCACCTCCTCCATGGGGCCATCGACCACCGCAGACGCCCGTCAGGGGGACGGGGTTGAAATGTTCACGTCGTCCATGGGGCCCGCAACAACCGCCGAAGCCGGTGCCGGCGAAGCGGTCGAGATGTTCACGTCGTCGATGGGTCCTGTCGCCGCTGGAAAGACCGGATCGGGGGATGCGGTGGAGCTTTTCACCTCTTCCATGGGGCCGGTGACCGCAGGCAGGACATCGGAAGGCGAGGCGGTTGGTGCCTTCACGTCTTCGATGGCACCCAAGGCCGAGGCCGACACCACCGAGGGCGATGGCTGCGAGATCTTCACGTCGAGCATGTAAGACACCGCAACGGAACGGGGCAGAGGCCCGATTTCTGCCATGGAGGGAAAAGTCATGACAAATATCGTTCGCCTGCACACCCCGTTCCGACCAAACAGCACGGCCGCCCGGCAGGCGGCCCTGCTGACCACGTTTGCCGACCATCGCCGGTTCGGGGATGATGTGTTCTGGCTCAAAGAAAATGCCGAGGCGCTGAACGTGCTGGAATGCACCGGTGCCGAACTGAGTGCCGAGGCGCTGTCGGTTCATGGCGGTTTCTACGAAGATATTGAAAAGCGCATGGGCTTTTTCCCGCAATACTACCGCTTTCTCCTGTCGATCTGTCTTGATCTGGAAGATCTGGGCATCCCAGGGCGCAAAGGCGCGCAGTTGGCCCATTGGGTGGCGGCACAGAACCTGGTCGAAGCCGAGATTTCCGACCTGCAACGGGCCGAAGCGCGCCGGCTGTGTCTAAGGCGCGGTGTCGACCCGCTCGGCAGGGACGAGGGGCTGGACGACCGCTTGCGGCTTTTTGCCCGCCGCTCGAACACCTTTGCCATGCCCAACAAGAAGGCTGCATATGAGCTGACCCATATCGTGTTCTACCTGTCGGAATACGGGCGGCAGGATCCGCAACTTGATGATGCTTTTGTCGAAAGCCTGAAATTCGCCGGGACGCTGGCGTTTCTCGATCTGAATGTCGATCTGCTGTCCGAGATTTGTATCGCGCTGCGTTTCGCCGGGCAGCAACCCTCGGAAATCTGGGAAAACTGGTTGGTGTCGCAGGCGCAAGGGTTCGTTCTGCAGGAGGACCCGGATGGCCCAGTGCAGGATGACTATCACCAATACCTGATGGTCAACTGGTTCATGAAGGTGGCGGACAAAGGTGGATTTGGCGCAAGTATTCCCCAAGGCCGGGTGACCTTCCACCAACCAACACCGTCGGCCCTGCCGCTGCGCGAGCTGTCGGAATGCGTCTATGAAATGGGCGAGGCGCGCAGCGACGACTGGCAGGCGATGCGCGGCCCCGTGTCGGACCACCTGTCGGAAGAGGCCTATACCGTCCTGACCGCTGCCGAGGCCGCCAATGACCGGTTCGATGCGTTTTTCGCCGGATTTGCCCGCGTCGGCCTGCACGGAGCGATCGCGTGAGGGCCGGGGCCATCCTCGGGCCGGTTACGGCGGGGGTTCTGCTGACCGCGCTCTACACGATGCTGATCTCAAGCGCCGATGGCATCACCAAGATGTTCGCCGCCACCTATGCCGCGCCGCAGCTCTTTGCCCTGTCTGGCGGCGTCGTTGCCGCGCTCAGCGTCCTGGCGAACCGTCGGGGGGGCGGGTCGCGCGGCATGCGCACCACCTGTCCCGGCGCCATGGCGATCCGGGTGCTGGCCACGGTGGCGGGGACGGTGGCGTTTTTCTACGCCTTCCGGCTCTTGCCCTTTGCCGAGGTATTCCTGTTCATCGCGATGATCCCGCTCTTCGCCGCCCTGATGTCCGGTCCGTTCCTGGGCGAGGCGGTCCGACCGCAGGTTTGGGTGGCCCTTGCGCTTGGCGCGGTCGGCGTGATGTGCCTTTTCCCGCATGGGATCAGTTCGGTGGGCTTTGGACATCTGGTGGCGCTTGCCGCGGTGGTTTTGGGAACCGTGTCAATGGTCGCTTCGCGCTATATCGGGCGGCGCGACGACAACCTTCTGGCGCAGGTCTTTTACCCGAACCTGGCGCTCATGGTGGTCATGGGGGCGGCGCTGCCTTTCGTCTTCACGCCGATGGCGCTTGCGGATATCGGCTGGGCGTTGGCCTATGCGGTGCTTCTCTTCGGCGCGCGGTGGGTGCTGGTCGCGGCGCTCAAGATGCTGCCCGCCTATGTGGTCACGCCGCTGATGAACCTGCAATTCCTCTGGATGGTTGGAATCGGCATGGTGGTGTTCGGAGAGGTGCCGGGTGGCATGGTCTTCTGCGGGGCGGCGATCATCATCTGCGCCGGGGCATGGCTGGTCTATGATCAGGCGATCGCTGCGACGAAACCGGCACCGGTCAAACCCCGGATCATGCCCGCGGAATGACGTTAGCTCTGTCCGGCAGTTCTTTGTTTTACATGGAAAATGATGTGCCGCATCCGCAGGAGCTGCTGGCATTCGGGTTGTCGATCACGAACCGTGCGCCGATCAGCTCTTCGGTGAAATCAATCGTGGCCCCGGCGAGAAACGGCAGGGACACGCTATCGACCACCACCTTCTGCCCCAGACCTTCAAGCACCAGATCATCCTGCGCCGGGGCGTCGAGTTTGATCTCGTACTGAAACCCCGAACATCCGCCACCTTCGACCGCGACGCGCAGCGCCTGACCGTCATCGCCCGCACCGATTTCGGCGAGGCGGGAAAAGGCACGATCCGTGACTTTGGGCGGCAGGTTCATTTCGGACTTCCCAAACGGTTTCTAATGACGTCACGATGCAATATATGGACCGCAGGAACAGGCGACAAGGACAACCATAATGAAAGCGCCTTATGCATCGGACCCGGCCGCATCGCGGGGACGTCTGGTGACAGAAGAAGAAAGCGCCTTTCGCTCCTGTTATCAGCGGGATCGGGACCGGATCATCCATTCCAGCGCCTTTCGCCGCCTCAAGCACAAGACGCAGGTATTCGTCGAGCATGAGGGCGACTACTTCCGCACCCGCCTGACCCATTCGATCGAGGTGGCGCAGGTCGCGCGGACAATCGCCGGGGCTTTGAAGCTCAATGGGGAGTTGACCGAGGCCGTGGCGCTTGCCCATGACCTCGGCCACACGCCCTTTGGCCACACTGGCGAAGATGCACTCGATGCGATGATGGCGCCCTATGGCGGGTTCGATCACAATGCGCAGGCGGTCCGTATCGTTACCTCTTTGGAGCGGCATTATGCGGAATTCGAAGGGCTGAACCTGACCTGGGACACGCTTGAAGGCATCGCCAAGCATAATGGTCCCGTCACCGGTGTTCTTCCCTATGCGCTGGCGGATTATAACGCGATGCATGATCTGGAACTCCATACCCATGCCAGTGCCGAGGCGCAGGTGGCCGCGTTGGCCGACGATATCGCATATAACAACCACGACCTGCATGACGGGCTGCGGGCGGGGCTCTTTACCGAAGAAGATGTGCGCAAGCTGCCGATCATCGGGCCATGTTACGCGGCGGTCGATGCCAAGTACCCCGGTCTCGACGGCTACCGGCGCCGTCACGAAGCGTTGCGGCGCGTGTTTGGTGTGATGGTCGAGGATGTCATCATCACGTCAACCGGGCTATTGGCAAACGCGGCGCCGGACGATGCGGCGGCGGTCAGGGGTCTTGGGCACCCGGTCATCCGATTTTCCGACGGGCTCTGGCAGGAGCTGCGCGAGATCCGCGAGTTCCTTTTTGCGCGCATGTACCGCGCGCCGAGCGTGATGGAAATGCGCCGCAAGGTCACCGGGATCGTCGAAGAGCTTTTTGCGTTTTTTCTGGAAACGCCGGAACATCTTCCCGATCAATGGCGTAGAGATATTGAGAACGCGACGGATGAGACGGCATTGGCGCGCATTGTCAGCGACTACATCGCCGGCATGACCGACCGTTTCGCCCGGCAGAGCCATGCGCGCCTGCTGGGTGTTCCGGACACTATCGGCGAACAGGGAGTGGCATAGAAAATGGCAGTTGAGGCAGCGGCGGGCATGCCGCCCGTCATGGGATTTGCGCTGGTGGGCGCGTTGGGTGTGGGCGCGCAATGGCTAGCCTGGCGGCTCAGGATGCCCGCGATTGTGCTGATGCTGCTGGCGGGGCTTGCCGTGGGGCCGGGTCTTGGGATTTTCGATCCGCGCGAGGATATCGGGCCGCTGATGCAGCCGATGATCGCGATTGCGGTGGCCATTATCCTCTTCGAAGGCGGGCTGACCCTCAACATCGAAAGCCTGCGGAGTGCCGCCGTCGGTGTTCGACGTCTGGTCTTTGTCGGCGCACCGGTGGGGTGGCTGGGCTCGACCCTCGCGTTGCATTACGTGGCCGGGCTAAGCTGGGCCACCTCGGCCGTCTTCGGCGGCATCATGATCGTGACCGGCCCGACGGTGATCGCACCGCTTCTGCGGCAGGCGCGGCTGCGCAAACGGCCTGGGCAGTTGCTGCAATGGGAGGCGATCGTCAACGACCCCATTGGTGCGTTGGCTGCGGTTCTTGCCTTTGAACTTGTCCTGGTCATGCAGGCGTCCGAGACCATCGGCGACGCGGCTTTCTCGATGCTGAGCGGCATTACCGTGGCAACGATCCTCGGACTCGCCGCCGGCTGGGCCCTCTCCGAGGCGTTCCGCCGCGCGTATGTTCCGGAATACATGAAAGTGCCGGTGCTCTTTGCCGTGCTCCTGGGCGTCTTCGCGCTGTCTGATTACGTCCTGCACGAAAGCGGGCTTCTGGCGGTGACCGTCATGGGCATCTGGATGGCGAACGCGCATCTGCCGAGCTACACTGAGCTGCGGCGCTTCAAAGAACACGCCACGGTGCTTCTGGTCTCGGGCGTGTTCATCCTGCTGGCCGCGTCGATGGATATCGAGACGCTTTCGAAACTGAGCTGGCCTGCTGTTTTCTTCCTTCTTGCCGTGATCTTCGTCGTCCGTCCGCTGACGGTCATGATCTCGCTGGCGTTTTCCAACGTCCCGATGAATGAACGCTTCCTGGTGGCCTTCACCGGGCCGCGTGGCGTGGTCCTGGTTGCGGTGGCGGGGCTGTTCGGCGAACGGCTCGTGGCCGCGGGGATCGAGGATGCGGCGGTCCTGTCGCCGCTGGCCTTCGCGCTGGTGGCGGCCACGGTTGTGTTGCACGGCTTCTCCCTGCGCCCCTTCGCGCGGTTCCTGGGCCTGGCTGGGGGCGATACACCCGGCGTCATCATCGTGGGTGGGTCGCAGTTCTCGACCTCGCTGGCGCAGGAGTTGCAGAAACATGAGGTCGAGGTTCTTGTCGCCGACAGCAACCGCGCCCGGTTGCGCCGCCCGCGCGAGGCTGGTGTGCCGGTCTTTTTCGGCGATATCCTGTCGGAGGCCGCCGAACACGGGGTCGAATTGATGAGCTTTGGCCGCGTCGTCGCGATCAGTGACAATGAAGCCTATAACACGCTTGTCGCCACCGATCTCGCGCCGGAGTTTGGCCGCGATAATGTCTTTCAGCTGAAGCAGGCGAAGCAGGAAAACAAACGCCACGCGCTGCCGCCATCGCTCGGCGGGCGGCCCTTTGCGGCGGGCATGAGTTTCCTGGAGATCGCGCGGCATATGCAGGCGAGGTGGGAAGTGCGCTCCACCCGCCTGACCGAAACGTTCACCCTTGAGGATTGGCAAGAGACCAATCCAGAGGCAATCCCGCTGGCCGAGATCGGCGGGCAGGGCGCGCTGCGTCTTCTGGATGAAAATGCCAAGCTGAAGGCCGAGGCGGGGACGCGGATCCTGTGGTTGGGTCCGAACAATGATGATCCGGCTCCGGCCGATGGTGATGCGGCCCCGGCCTGATCTGTTGCTGGTGGCCCCGGATGGTTTGCTCAGGTCGAATGACACGTTGACCCCCGGCCTGTCAGTGGGTAACCCACGCGCAACGCTGGAAGGAATGTTGCGATGAATGTGTTCACCGAAATTCGGGAACTTGTGCTGGAAACGCTGGCGATACTTCAGGCCGAGGGCGCGCTGCCTGGCGGGCTGGATTTTGCCAACGTGGCGGTCGAGCCGCCGCGCGATGCCGCCCATGGGGACATGGCCACGAATGCCGCGATGGTACTTGCCAAGCCTGCGGGCCTCAAGCCGCGTGATATTGCCGAGGCGCTGGCCGCCAAGCTGACCGATGACGCGCGCATCACAAGCGCCGAAGTGGCTGGCCCGGGCTTTCTGAACCTGCGGCTGGACCCGCAGCTTTGGCAATCGGTGCTGCGCGCGGCGCTCGCGGTGGGCGACGATTTCGGTCGCTCAACCATGGGGCAGGGCGCGAAGGTCAACGTGGAATATGTCAGCGCCAACCCCACGGGGCCGCTGCATGTCGGCCACACACGCGGCGCGGTCTTTGGCGATGCACTGGCGAGCCTGCTGGATTTCACCGGCCATGACGTGACGCGCGAATATTACATCAACGATGGCGGCGCGCAGGTCGATGTGCTGGCGCGGTCGGTTTACCTGCGCTACCTCGAAGCGCATGGGCAGGCCGTGGCGTTCGAGGATGGCACCTATCCCGGTGACTACCTTATTGCCGTCGGGCAGGCGCTCAAGGACAAGGTGGGTGACGCTTATGTGGATCAGCCCGAGGATGTCTGGCTTCTGGATGTGCGCGAATTTGCCACCGAGGCGATGATGGACCTGATCCGTGCCGACCTGAAGGCGCTTGGCGTCGAGATGGACAAGTTCTATTCCGAAAAATCGCTCTATGGCACCGGTCGGATCGAAGAGGCGCTGGAGGCGCTCAAGGCCAAGGGCCTGATCTACGAGGGCGTGCTGGAGCCGCCCAAGGGCAAGAAGCCCGAGGATTGGGAACCGCGGGAGCAGACGCTCTTCAAATCGACCGAACATGGCGATGACGTGGACCGCCCGGTGATGAAATCCGACGGAAGCTGGACCTATTTCGCCCCCGATATCGCCTATCACTATGACAAGGTCACGCGCGGGTTCGATGCGCTGATCGACGTCTTCGGTGCCGATCACGGCGGGTATGTCAAGCGGATGAAGGCGGCGGTCAGTGCGCTCAGCGATGGCAAGGTGCCGCTCGATATCAAGCTCACGCAACTCGTGAAGCTCTACAAGAATGGCGAGCCGTTCAAGATGTCCAAACGGGCGGGGACCTTTGTCACCCTGCGCGACGTGGTTGACCAGGTGGGCGCCGATGTGACCCGCTTCGTCATGCTGACTCGCAAGAATGACGCGCCGCTCGATTTCGACTTCGACAAGGTACTGGAGCAGTCCAAGGATAACCCGGTTTTCTACGTGCAATATGCCAATGCGCGGGTGAACTCGGTTTTGCGCAAGGCGCGCGAGGCCGGGATTGCCGTGGATGACGCGGAACTCGGCGCGGCTGATCTTGCGCTGCTGACCCACGAGGCGCAGATTTCGGTCGCAAAGAAGGTGGCGGAATGGCCGCGCCTGGTCGAAATTGCGGGCCGCACGAATGAGCCGCATCGCGTGGCGTTTTACCTCTATGATCTGGCCAGTGAATTGCATGCGCTTTGGAATCGTGGCCATGATGAGCCGTCGCTGCGCTTTCTCGATGAGGCGGACCCGGCCGGAACGCAGGCGAAAATTGCGCTGGCGCGTGCCGTAACCGTTGTTATTTCCGCCGGTCTTGGTATTCTGGGGGTAACTCCGGCAGAAGAGATGCGGTAACAACCGCACGTCAAAAATCGCTGGGGATGAGGCAGATCATATCAACCCCGGCCGTCACGTTGCGCCGGCGGAAAGAGGCGAGACATGGCACAGGTATACGGTACGCAGCAGATCGCTGCCCCCACGCGAGCACAAGCACTCAAGAAGCTGACGAACTTTCTCGGCGCGGCGATATCGGTTGGCCTCGTCGCCGGGATCGGTGTTTGGGGCTACAAGCTGCTGGTCCGTGACGTGAGCGGCGTGCCGGTGGTGCGCGCTGCCGAAGGCCCGATGCGGGTGCAACCCGATGACCCGGGTGGGGAGCAGGCCTCGAACCAGGGGCTGTCGGTCAACGATGTTGCCGCTGTCGGGGCCGCGTCCGATCCGGCGGACCGCCTTGTTCTGGCGCCGGAGCCTTTGGAGTTGTCGCTTGAGGATGAACCGGCATCCGCCCTGAGGGCCGAAGCCCAAGAGGAGGAAGATCGCGCAACGCCGACCGCCGAAGCCGGTGAGCCCGTACCGCAAACAGCCGCGGATGAAGAGGCGCTGCAACTGGCTTCGGTCGATGCCTTGGTGGCCAGGATCGTCAAGGATGTAGAGCCGATCGAAGGGTTTGAAGCGGACGCCGCCGAAAAAGCGCCCAAGGTCGAGGGCGGTTTGAGCAAGTCCCTGCGCCCGCATATTCGCCCTGCCGCATTGCAAGCGGGCACGGCTCCCGCGCCAACGCCAGCATCGGCCCCCGCCGAAGTCGAGGCGAGCGCCATTCCTGTCGGCACCCGTCTGGCACAGCTTGGCGCCTTTGAAAGCGCCGAGATCGCGCGCAGCGAATGGGCGCGGCTCAATGGCAAATTCGGCGAATATCTCGAAGGCAAACAGCGCGTGGTGCAGAAGGCTCAAAGCGGCGGGCGGACGTTTTACCGGTTGCGCGCCATGGGGTTTGCCGACCTGAGTGACGCGCGCCGCTTCTGCTCGGCACTGGTCGCGGAAAACGCCGAATGCATTCCGGTGGTCACCCGTTGAGCCGATTTGGGGCCACGATCCTTGATGCCGAAGGGCTGCGCCTGACGGCAGAGGAAAAACGGTTCTTTGCGCAGGCCAATCCCTTCGGCTTTATCCTGTTTGCCCGCAATATCGACACGCCCGATCAGGTGCGCGCGCTTTGCGCGGAGATGCGCGACGCCGTCGGGCGCAACGCGCCGATTACGATCGACCAGGAAGGCGGGCGCGTGCAGCGGCTGCGCTCCCCGACCTGGCGCGAATGGCTGCCGGCGCTCGACCATGTGACCGCGTCGGGTGAGGCGGCGGTGGAGGCCATGTATCTGCGCAACCGGATCATTGCCCAAGAACTACATGCGCTTGGCATCGACAGCAATTGCGCGCCGCTCGTGGACGTGGCCGCGCCCGCCACGCATGATTTCCTGAAGAACCGCTGCTACGGGTTTGATCCCGATAGCGTGGCGCAGATTGGCCGCGCGGTGGCGGACGGGTTGCTGGATGGTGGTGTGTTGCCGGTTGTCAAACACATCCCCGGTCACGGACGCGCCGTTGTGGACAGCCATCTGGACCTGCCCGTGGTCAGCGCCGGGCTGGACGAGTTGGACCGCGTGGATTTCGCCCCGTTCCGGGCCCTGAACGACCTGCCGATGGGGATGACCGCGCACCTGGTCTATGACGCGGTGGATGATCGCCCGGCCACGACCTCGCCGGTGATGATGCAGGTGATCCGCGACCAGATCGGCTTTGACGGTCTGGTGATGACGGACGATATCTCGATGAAGGCGCTGAAGGGGTCGCTCGGGCAGATCGCGCAGGAGGCGCTGGCGGCGGGATGCGATGTGATCCTGCACTGCAACGGAACACTCGATGCGCGCCGCGAGGTGGCCGAGGCCGCCGGTGAGATGGACGACCTGGCGCAGCGCCGCGCGGAAACGGCCCTTGCGCAGCGGAAAACACCGGATGAGGTTGACATTCCCGCCCTTGAGGCAAAGCTTGGCGCGCTGATCGGTGGGCCGGGGAATGTCTGAGAACGATTTCGAAAATGTAAGCAGCTTCGACAATGTCGCGGACCGCATGGCGGCCGAGGCGTTGATCGTGGATGTGGACGGGTTCGAGGGGCCTTTGGACCTGCTCTTGATGCTGAGCCGGACGCAGAAGGTTGATCTGCGCAAGATCTCGGTCCTGGAGCTGGCGAAACAATACCTGGGCTTCGTCGAGAAGGCTAAGGCACTCAGGATCGAGTTGGCGGCGGATTACCTCGTCATGGCAGCCTGGCTGGCCTTCCTGAAATCCCGCCTGTTGCTACCACCGGATCCGACCGAAGAAGGACCATCAGGCGAAGAACTGGCCGCGCATCTGGCCTTCCAGCTGGAACGCTTGCAGGCAATGCGCGAGGCGGCGGCGAGGCTCATGGCGCGGGACCGTTTGGGGCGCGATTTCTTTGCCCGGGGCATCCCCGAAGATGTAATGCGCATCAAGCGGGTGACCTATACGGCGACATTGCTCGACCTGATGCAGGGCTATGCACGTATCCGGACTAAAGATGAATTCCGCCCTTTCGTAATGGACCGCGACGCGGTGTTCACGCTTGAACAGGCGTTGGAACGGATGCGCGGCCTGATCGGCTTTGCCGGAACCTGGACAGACATATCAAGCTATCTGCCTGACGGATTCACGACCGACCCCGCGCGGCGGCGGTCGGCCACGGCCTCGACCTTTGCCGCCTCGCTGGAGCTGGTGAAAGAAGGCAAGGTCGAGATCAGGCAATCAGAGGTTTTCGCGCCCATCGAGTTGCGGCGCAAGGATTAAGAGTATGACGGAAGAGATTGAAGACGAAGGTGAAAGCCTCTTTGAGGCGCCGCCAATGGGCGAGCAGGAGCGGATGTGCGAGGCGATTCTCTTTGCCACTGCCGAACCGATCACCGTGCGCGAATTGGAATCCCGCATGCCCCATGGCAGCGACGCGGCCGAGGCGCTTGTGCATCTGCGCAAACGCTATGAGGGGCGCGGCGTGAACCTTGTGAAGGTTGGCGATGCCTGGGCCATGCGCACCGCGCCGGATCTGGGTTTCCTGATGCAGCGCGAGACAATCGAGACGCGCAAGCTGAGCCGTGCGGCGACCGAGACCTTGGCCATCATCGCCTATCACCAGCCGGTCACCCGCGCCGAGATCGAAGAGATCCGCGGCGTGTCCGTCAGCCGCGGCACAGTTGACCAGTTGCTGGAGATGGAATGGATCCGTTTCGGGCGGCGCAAGATGACGCCGGGGCGGCCGGTGACTTTCGTGGTGACGCAGACCTTCCTGGATCACTTCGGGTTGGAAAGTGCACGCGATTTGCCGGGCCTCAAGGAGTTGCGATCGGCTGGCTTGCTCGAAAACCGGCCACCGCCCGGTACCATGCCGCAGCTTGGCGATGGCGACGAGGATGCCGAAGAAGAGACCAATGAGGGGCAGAACGAGCTTTTCGAGGATTGATCCACGGGGGCCAATTCGAAGCGGTTCACAAACAATTTTCAAAGATTTTGCCGGGATCGCCCAGAATATTTCATGATTTGATGCTATATAGACCCCTGAGGCATGTAAGGAGGGCGCCATGAACGCCAATCAAATCATCAACATGATCGTCCGGACGGTCATGCGCAAGGTTATCCGTTCAGGGGTGAATGCAGGCATGGACGCGGTCGGTTCCCGCATGAAGCGGGGCAAAACGGCCAAGGGTCACGGCACGGATTCAGTCGACGCACCGAAACGCATGGACTGACGCGGTTCGAATATCCATCGAACGTCTCGGAAAGCCCGCCAGAACAGGGCAGGTTGCGGATAACAACCAGTTCTAACTTGAAAAAACTGCGCGCTGACGCCGCCATATAGCGGCGCGGTGCGTATCGGTGCAGGCGTCAGTCCGCGGGTATCAGCTGATGCTGCGGCGCATGGCCCGAGGGGGCGCCGGACCGCGTTTCGATGAAGTCCTGTATCGACAAATACGCGACAAAGAGGGACAGGCCGGCGAGAATAACGAGAGGCCGAGAGGGTAATTTTCGCAACAAATGCAAGTTCTAAATCCTACTGATAGTACAACTTATGGTAAACTAAAGCTTTAACACTAAATATTAAGGATGAGTTAATGTCTATCCTTTCGGATAGGTTTTCTGCGATTCCGGCATAAATTCGCCTGAACTCTGGCGGCTGAAATTCAGCCCGGTGTTTTGAAGTGTTTGGAGAGCTTCAGACCCTGGCCCTGGTAGTTGGAAGAGATGCCGGCGCCGTAAAGTTGATCGGGAACCTGATCCATTTTTTCATAGACCAGCCGCCCCACGATCTGCCCGTGTTCAAGGACAAACGGGGCCTCGTGGCAGCGCACTTCCAGCACCCCACGCGAGCCCGCGCCGCCCGCCGCGCTATGGCCGAAACCGGGATCGAAAAAGCCCGCGTAATGGACACGGAATTCGCCGACCATCGCCAAATAGGGCGCCATTTCGGCCGCATAGGATGGGGGGATATGCACCGCCTCGCGGCTGACCAGGATATAGAACGCGCCCGGGTCGAGGATGATGTGATCCCCGTCGGCATGCACCTCTTCCCAGAAATCTGCCGGGTCATAATGGCCGATCAGGTCGAGGTCGATCACGCCGGTATGTGGCTTGGCGCGGTAGCCCACAAGCGTTGTGTCCGTGGGCTTGAGATCAACGGAAAACCCGAGGCCGTCATCAATCACCGCCTCGCCATCGACCAGCGGGGTATCGTGATGAAGGGCGCTCAGCGCGGCATCGTCAAGGACGGCCTGACCTTCGCGGAACCGGATCTGGTTCAGGCGCATGCCGGGGCGGACCAGCACCGAAAACGACCGCGGACAGATCTCGGCATAGAGCGGGCCGCGATACCCGGCTGCGATCCGGTCGAATTCTTCGCCGCTGTCGGCGATCGTCCGGGTCAGCAGATCAAGCCGCCCGGTGGAGGATTTGGCATTGGCCACGGCGGTGACATCCGCGGGCAGGTCGAGCGATTCCATCAAAGGGACCACGTAGACGCAGCCCTTTTCCAACACGGCCCCGTCTTCAAGGTCGATCCTGTGCATCTCGAAATCCGCGAGGCGCTCGGCAACGGATCGGCCCTGACCGGCAAGGAACGAGGCACGAACACGGTAGGCGGTTGTGCCGAGGCGCAGATCAAGGCTCGCGGGCTGAATTTGTTCGGGGATAATGGCCGGTGAGGCCGAAATCCGGCCATCCGTGATCAACCCCTTAAGCTGCTGACTGGAAAGAACACCGGTCATGTTCCATGCCCCCTGGCGGCTCCGCGCGCCCCCGGCGCAGGCCCCGGACGGGGGATCGGGGCGGGGATCGTGGTGAAAATGGTCGGGCTAGCAGGACTCGAACCTGCGACCTTCCGTCCCCCAGACGGACGCGCTACCAGGCTGCGCCATAGCCCGACGATTTGGCTTTCATACTGGTTTTCACACCGGGGACAAGCGTTAAATCCCAATTTCTTGCCCTAGCCGTCCTGACCCGTGCCATTCCCGCCGCCGGTCTGGCGCAGACGGTCCAGCACATCGGCCAGACGGTCGGCCATCTCGCCCGAGACGGGTGCCTTCAGCGTGCCCATTTGCGCCAGGATGCCGGGGTCGGCCCTCACATCATCGGCGGGATCATCGGGGGTGTCGACCACGCTCGGTTTGGGGGCAGGGGGCGGTGTATCGGGTTCCTCTTCCTGCACCTCTTCCGAGGTTTCGGCGGGCGCGTCTTCGGTAACCGGACGGTGCGAAAAGCTCGGCATGACGGGTGGTGGATCGTCGGTGGCATCATCCGCGACCGGCGCTGGATCCGTTGGCGCTTCCGGCGCCTCAGGTTCGGCAGGTGGCGCCTCCTGGGGTGTGGCGTCGAGCACCGGTTCTGTCTCGGGCTGCTCCAGCGGGGGCGCTTCGGCCTCGACCGTCACGGCCTTGTCTTCGGCGGCGGTGATATCATCGAGCG
This sequence comes from Roseovarius sp. MMSF_3359, assembly GCF_030733385.1. Taxonomy (GTDB): domain Bacteria; phylum Pseudomonadota; class Alphaproteobacteria; order Rhodobacterales; family Rhodobacteraceae; genus Roseovarius. The sequence continues at coordinate 77,002 of NZ_JASHJC010000016.1, forward strand.
GCTGAGAATGCCCGGCCACATGTTTGACGCCGTGTTCGCGCAGCAGTTTCTGTACGCCCTTGATCGTCATGCCATCGCTGTGCAGCAGTTTCTTGATGCCCCCGAGCAGGAGCATGTCCGACGGTCGGTAATACCGCCGACCGCCCGCGCGTTTCACGGGCTTGACCTGGGCAAACTTGCTTTCCCAAAAGCGCAGGACATGGGCCGGCGTGTCCAGCCAGTCGGCAACCTCGCTTATTGTTCGGAAAGCGTCGGCGGATTTGGCCATAAGCGCCCGTTTCCTAACGCTTGTTACCGGCGGCGACACGATCTTTCATCAGGTGCGAAGGGCGGAACGTCAGAACCCGGCGGGGGTTGATCGGCACCTCTTCACCGGTCTTCGGATTACGACCGATACGCGCAGATTTGTCGCGGACCGAGAAGGTACCAAAGGACGAAATTTTTACCTGTTCACCACGCACCAGGGCGTCCGACATGTATTCAAGAACATTTTCAATCAACTGAGCCGAGTCGTTGCGCGAAAGTCCGACCTCGCGGAAAACCGCTTCGCTCAAATCCATTCTGGTTAACGTTTTTTCGCTCATCACATCCCCTCTGTCTTTGGAGGACTTTAGGGCGAAGGGATTTTCCGAGTCAATGTCAACGACTTGCCGAATGCTCTTTAAGCGAATGATTTCCCATATTTGGGGGCCGTTCACCAGCGCAGGACAACCGCTCCCCAGGCAAGACCGCCGCCGATGGCCTCGGAAACGATAAGGTCACCCTTGTTGATGCGCCCTTCGGCGGCGCCCACAGACATGGCGAGGGGAATCGATGCAGCCGACGTGTTGCCGTGATCCTGCACCGTGACGATGACATGATCCATCGGCACGCCCATCTTTTTCGCGGTGCCCTGGATGATGCGGATATTGGCTTGGTGCGGGACGATCCAATCCACATCCGCACTGCTCAACCCGGCTTTTTCAAGGGCGGTATCGGCGGTGGAGGTCAGCTTTTCGACGGCCTGGCGGAAAAGGGGGTTGCCCTGCATCCGCAACTTTCCCGAGGTGCCGGTCGAGGAGACCCCGCCATCGACATAGAGCATGTCGCGGTAACGTCCGTCGGAATTGATGTCCGCCGACAGGATGCCGCGATCGTCGCTTGTCCCGGCGCCGTCCTCGGCCTCGAGGATCAGCGCCCCGGCGCCATCGCCAAAGAGCACGCAGGTCGCGCGGTCGGTCCAGTCCATGATGCGGCTGAAGGTTTCGGCACCGATCACCATGACGCGCTTGGCCTGACCCGACACGATCAGCGCGTTCGCATTGGTCAGCGCAAAGACGAAACCGGCGCACACCGCCTGCACGTCGAAGCCGAAACCGCGGGTCATGCCGAGTTTTTGCTGCACCATCGTGGCGACGGAGGGAAAGGTCAGGTCCGGGGTCGAGGTGGCCACGATCAGCGCGTCGATCTCATCTGCGGCAAGCCCCGCATTCTCAAGCGCGTGCTCAGCCGCACGGACGGCGAGATCCGATGTGGTCTGTCCTTCGGCGGCGAAGTGGCGGCGTTCGATCCCGGAGCGGGTCCGGATCCATTCATCCGACGTGTCCAGCGTCTTTTCGAACGCGGAATTCGGCACGATACGGTCTGGAAGGTAATGTCCGACCCCTTGCACGACGGCCCGCAATGTCATTGATTTTCACCGTCGGAATTGGCCTCAGTTGGCTCATCTTGGTCAAGCATTGCGGCAGATGCAACCCGTGCCGCCAGTTTTTCCGAAAAGCCGGACTGCGCGAGTTCAAAAGCCAGTTTCACGGCCGAGGAAATGCCCGTGGCGTCAGCCGCACCGTGGGATTTCACCACCGTGCCGTTCAATCCCAGGAAGACACCGCCATTGGCGCGCCGCGGGTCGATTCGTTTCTTCAGCCGTTGCAGGGAAGTGTAGGCCAGTACCGACGCGAGGCGCGATAGCGGCGAATACTTGAACGCCTCTTTCAGCAGATCGGAGATCAGGCCGGCAATGCCTTCGCCGGTCTTGAGCGCCACGTTGCCGGTAAACCCATCGGTGACGATCACGTCGCAGACATCGCCCGGAAGTTCACGGCCCTCGACAAACCCGACGAAATCGAAATCCGCCCGGCGCGCATTGGCGTCGATCAGGTCATAGGCCTCTTTCAACTCGGCGCGGCCCTTGTGCTCTTCGGTGCCGACATTCAGCAGCCCGATTCGAGGCCGCTCCAGGCCAAAGCCGTTGCGGGCATAAGAGGTCCCCATCAGCGCGTATTGCATGAGGTCCTTGGCATCCGCCCGGATATCGGCACCGCCGTCGAGCATGATGTTGAAACCCTGCGGATTGCTTGACGGCCACATCACCGCGATGGCGGGGCGGTAAATGCCACTCAACTTGCGCAGACGCAGGATCGACAGGGCCATCAGCGCGCCGGTGTTGCCACAGGACACGCACACGGTCGCCTCGCCATTGCGCACGGATTCGAGCGCCGACCACATCGAGGTTTTCTTGCCCGTGCGCATCACCTGCGCGGGCTTGTCTTCCATCGACACGACGTCCTTGGCATCACGAATCTCGCAGCGATCCGCGAGATGCTTGCGCTTGGCCACAAGCCGTTTCAGCTCATTCGCCGCACCATGCAGGATGAACCCGATATCCGGATTCTTTTTCGCCGAAAGCGAAATACCGGCGACAACTGCCGCCGGTCCCAGATCGCCACCCATGGCGTCAACGGATATGATGGTGCGCCCCGCACCGGCCTGGGACTGATCCTTGAGCACGGTCATTCGGGCGAGCGTCCTTCAGGCGTTTATGCCGCGTCGTCGTCCAGATCGACTTCGTCGGCCAGGGCCACGACCTCGCGGTCGGCGTAATGGCCGCACGCTGCGCAAACGTGGTGCGGACGCTTCAGCTCACCGCAGTTTGGGCATTCGTTCGGGTTTGCTGCAACCAGAGCGTCATGCGCACGACGGTTGTTGCGGCGCGATTTCGATACTTTGTTCTGTTGGACAGCCATGTCACAACCTCAATTTCCTGTGGGCCCGTGGGCCCGGTTTCACGAGTGTTCGCGGCTCATAATCTGTGATGAGCCGACGGTTCAACCCCAAATTCCGATGAGAGCGCGAAAATACAGTGAATTGCTGCCGGGGCAAGCGTTTTTTCGCGCCAATTACTTACCTTTTTCCAGTTTGTCTTTCAAACCGGCAAGCCCGGCGAAAGGCTTGGTGTCTTCGTCGGTCATCGGCGCCACGCCCGGCGCGGAAAACGCGATGTTTTCAAGGGTGGCGTCGTCACGCCGGGGATAGTCGGGCAGGGCAAGCGCCAGAGCCTCGGTCATGACCCGGATAAGGTCGATTTCGCTGCCAAGCGGCTCTTCGCTGTCGTCTTCGGGCATTTCGACCTCTTCTTCGAGGTCGGCCTCCATATCCGCGACGAATTTGCGGGTCACCGTCTGGTCGATGCGGGTGACGACGGGGTCGAGGGTCACCACGCAGGCCTGCTCCACCGTGGCGCCAAGTTGCGCCGCGAGTTTCCAGTCGCGCTTGCCCTCGGCAGCGATCTTGCCGGCAAAAGACAGTTTGCGAATCCCCAGGATGCCCAGATCCTCGGCGATCTGATCCCGCAACGTATTTTCCGGCACAAGATCGAACGGCGTCGCACGGCTCTCTGGCAGATCGGCAACGCGCAGGGTGGTTTGCTGTGGCATTTCCTCTGGCATCGTCGAATCTCGCATCCTTTCTTGAACCGTAGTATCACCTTGTTGTAAGCGGGATAAAAGGCTCTGCCTGCCAAGATCAAGAGGACACATATGTTTGGGGTTATTTTCCGGTCGGGCAAGATCTTTGCCGTGTTGTGTTTCCTCTTTGTGGGCGCCTGTACCGCGACCTACAAGAACCACGGCTATGTGCCGAGCGAGGCCGACCTTGCCGAACTGGTGGTGGGCGTTGACAGCCGCGCGACCGTCGATGACGTGATCGGCGCCCCCTCGGCCTCCGGTGTTCTGAGCGGTGGGGATTACTATTACATCCGCAGCCGGTTCCGCACCTTTGGCATGTTCAAACCCGAAGTGGTCGAACGGCAGGTTTTGGCGATCAGCTTCGATCAGGGCGATACGATCCAGAATATCGAACGCTTCAGCCTTGCCGATGGCAATATCGTGCCGCTGACCCGCCGCGTGACGGATTCGTCTGTCGTCAACAACGGGTTCCTGCGCCAGCTTCTGGGCAATATCGGCAATATCGACCCGTCCGAGATCTTTAACTGACCTCATGTCACGGTAATGACGTAACTTGCGCGGTATCCCGGGCGTATATACGTGATACGTATCCGCTCATGGATGTCGAGGTTTTGGTATGACGCAGTTGGTCATTGGTCGATACCGCGCCCGGGTGGCGCAAACCGAAGAGGATGTGCGCAGGGCGCAGGCGTTGCGGCATCGGGCCTTCTTTGGCGCCGACGGGCTGGATCAGGATCCGTTTGACGACACCTGCACCCATATCCTGATTGAAGAGCGCGATGGCGGCAGGCTGGCCTGTTGTTTCCGTATCCTGCCGCTGACCCGCGGAGCGGAGATCAACCGCAGCTATTCGGCGCAGTTCTATGAGTTGTCGGGTTTGCAGGGCTTTGACGGCAAGATGGTCGAGATGGGGCGGTTCTGCATTCTGCCCGGGCTCAACGATCCCGATATCCTGCGCATCGCCTGGGGGGCGATGACGCGCTATGTGGATGAAAACAAGGTGGAAATGCTGTTTGGCTGCTCGTCTTTCTCCGGCACGGATGCCGAGACTTACCTGGACGCCTTCGCCATGCTGAAGGAGCGCCACCTCGCCCCGCGCCGCTGGTTGCCGCGGGTCAAGGCGCCTTCGGTCTTTCGTTTTGCCCAAAAGCTCAGGTGGCGCAAGCCGGATGCGCGGCTGGCCATGTCGCGGATGCCGCCGCTTCTGCGCACTTACCTGTTGATGGGGGGCTGGGTCAGCGATCATGCGGTGGTGGATCGGCAACTCAACACGCTGCACGTCTTTACGGGCCTTGAGATCAGCGCGATTCCCGCAACCCGCAAACGGCTGCTCAGGGCCGTCGCGCAATAGCTTGACGTGGCCCATATGCCGGGGTAGCCCGCGCCCATGGCCCAGACACCCTTACTGCAACTGACGGATATATCGCTGACCTTTGGCGGTGAGCCGGTTTTTGATGCGCTCTCCCTCGTGGTGCAGCCCGGGGACCGCGTGGCGTTGGTGGGGCGGAACGGGTCGGGCAAATCGACCTTGATGAAGGTCATGGCCGGTCTTGTGGAGCCCGATCGCGGCACCCGGACCGTGTCGCCGGGTATCTGTGTCGGCTACATGGAGCAGGAGCCCGACATGGCGGGTTTCGAGACGCTTGGGGAGTATGCAGCCAGCGGTCTCGACGCCTCCGAGATGTACCGGGTGGAACGCGCGGGCGAGGGCCTGAAGTTCGATCCCGCGCGGCCGGTTGCAACGGCTTCGGGCGGTGAGCGTCGTCGCGCGGCGCTGGCCAAGCTGATGGCCGAGGCGCCCGACCTGATGCTGCTCGATGAGCCGACCAACCATCTCGATATCGAGGCGATTGCCTGGCTCGAGGCCGAGTTGAAGCAGACCCGGGCGGGGTATATCCTCATCAGCCACGACCGCGCATTCCTGCGTGAGCTATCGCGCGCAACCCTCTGGATCGACAGGGGAATGACCCGGCGGCAGGAAAAGGGATTTGAGGCGTTCGAGGCTTGGCGGGACAAGACCTGGGAAGAAGAGGACCAGCAGCGCCACAAGCTCGACCGCAAGATCAAATCCGAGGCCCGTTGGGCCGTCGAAGGGATCAGCGCGCGGCGCAAACGCAATCAGGGGCGCGTTCGGGCGCTGCAGGCGCTCCGCGCGGAACGTGCAGGCCAGATCCGGCGCCAGGGGACTGCCGCCATGGCGCTCGAGTCTGGGCGTAAATCCGGCAAGAAGGTGATCGAGGCGCGCGGGATCGAGAAGAGCTATGACGGGGTACCCATCCTGCGGCGGTTCGACATCAAGGTGCAGCGGGGCGACCGGGTGGCCTTTGTTGGCCCCAATGGTGTGGGCAAGACGACGCTTCTGAAGCTCCTGCTGAAGGAGATCGACCCTGATGCCGGGGAGGTCAGCCACGGCACCAACCTGCTGCCGGCGGTGTTCGACCAGACCCGCGCGCAGCTTGATCCCGAGATGAGCCTTTGGGAAAGCATGACCGGCGACAAGGAGATGCGCGTCTCTGGCCGCGCGGACCAGGTGCTGGTGCGGGGGCAGCCACGCCATGTGGTGGGGTATCTCAAGGATTTCCTCTTTGACGAACGGCAGGTCCGTGCGCCCGTGCGCTCACTGTCGGGCGGGGAAAAGGCGCGGCTCCTGCTGGCCAAGCTCATGGCACGCGAGAGCAATCTCCTGGTGCTCGACGAGCCGACCAATGATCTCGATATCGAAACGCTCGATCTGCTGCAGGAACTCCTCGACGATTACGACGGCACGGTCATGCTGGTCAGCCACGACCGGGATTTCCTGGACCGGGTGGCAACGACGACCATCGCCTTTGAGGGCGACGGGCGCACGACGGTCTATGCGGGCGGGTGGAGCGATTATCAGGCGCAGAAGACGAAACCTTCGGATGTTGGAGAAAAACCAACAAAGACAAAGCCAAAGGCAGAAAAGCTCACGCAGTCTGATACGCCTGCCAAGGGGCTGTCCTTTACTGAGAAACACCGGCTGGAAGAACTCCCGGGGCTGATGGACCGGTGGCAGGCGGAGATTGCCAAGCTCGAAGAGCTGATGGCCGACCCGGAGCTTTTCACCCGCGAGCCGGTCAAGTTCAAGAAAGCGTCCGAGGCGCTTGTGGAACGGCAGCAGAAACTTGCCGCCGCAGAGGAAGAATGGTTTGAGCTGGCCGAAAAGGCCGAGGCGCAGGGTTGATCACTGCATCCTGAGCGCGCCGTCGAGGCGGATGGTCTCGCCGTTCAGGTAATCACATTCTACGATGAACCGCGCCAGGGCGGCATATTCCGCCGGATCGCCCAGCCGTTTCGGGAAGGTCACGTCCTGCGCCAGCGCCTCGGTCACGTCGTCGGGCAGGCCCTGCAACATCGGTGTGAGGAATGTACCCGGCGCAATCGCCATCACGCGGATCCCTTCGCGTGCCAGATCCCGCGCCATTGGCAGGCTGAGCCCGACAATCCCGCCCTTGGAGGCCGCATAGGCGGTCTGTCCCTTCTGGCCGTCGAAGGCCGCGATCGACGCGGTGTTGACGATCACACCGCGGGTGCCATCGGGCAGGGGGTCGTTCTTTGCGATCTCTGCGGCGGCGAGGCGGGCGACGTTGAAACTGCCCACGAGGTTGATGTCGATGGTGCGTTGGAACGCGGCGAGGTCATGAGGGCCGTCGCGGCCCAGGGTCTTTTGCCCTGTGGCAATCCCCGCGCAATTGATCGCGGCGGTGATCCGGCCCATGGCTCCCTTGGCCATGGCGATGGCGGCAGTAACCGACGCCTCGGAGGTGACATCGGTTTCCGCGAAGGTCGCGCCGATTTCTGCCGCTATGGCGGCGCCGCGTTCCGCGTCCCGGTCGAGCAGGGTCACCTGCGCGCCCATGTCGCGAAAATGGCGGGCGGTCGCTTCGCCCAGGCCCGATGCGCCCCCGGTAATGATGGCTGCGGTGTCGGTGATGCGCATGGCGGTTCTCCATCAGATAAATGAACAGGTGTTCAGATAATGCAAATCGACCGACCTGTCAAAGCCGGTCTTTGAAGCGGAGCCTGAGGGCCATGAGGCCAATGACGGTGATGAGAATGCGCACGATGTGATGCAGAGTGACAAAGGCGGGATTGGCCTGCAGGCTGAGCGCGACAAGGGCCATTTCGGTGACGCCGCCGGGGGCAAAACTGATCAGCATCACGTCGAAACCTTCGCCCGCAAGCGGCGCAAGCAAGAGGGCGAGGACAGCGGCCAGAAGCAGCATCCCGCCAACCGAAATCAGCGACAGGCCAAGGCCGCGCAGGATCAGCGCACGGCTAAGCCCCGTGAAGCGCATGCCAAGGGCCGTGCCGATCACGATCTGCGCGTCATTGACGAGCCATTGCGGGATATCGAGTGGCATGAGCCCAGTGAGCGACAGCATCGCGGCCACGACCAGGGGGCCGGTCAATTGCCCCGCGGGCAGGCGCAACACCTTGCCCAGGAAAATGCCGAGGCCCCCGGCAAGCACGATAAGCGGCAGCAGCTCCAGCGGCACGGAGGGGCGGGCCAAGGTCATGCCGCCCGCACTGCCCACCGGGGCGCCAAGCCAAAGCGACAGGCCAATCGGCAGGACGGTCACCACGACGATGATCCGCAGGAATTGCTGCAGGATCAGGCGGGGCATGTCGGCGCCGGCTTCTTCGCCAAGCGCCAGCGATTCATAGAGTCCGCCCGGGGTGCTTGCGTAAAACGCGGTGGCGGGGTCATAGCCACCGATGCGGCGAAAGACCTGGTAATTGCAGGCAATCGCCACGAAAACGAACCCGATCAGCGCCAGCAGGCTCGCCACAAGCCGCCCGGCATTGTCAAAAAGCTCCGGTGTGACCTGAGCGCCGATCATCAACCCGATCACGGCGATGAAAATCATCCGCAGCCAGTTGGGAAAGGCGTAGCCATCCGGCAGATAGGCGGGCAGCGCAGTGGCAATCGCCGCGGTCAGGCAGAGCGGCCCGAGGAGGTAGGGCAGCGGCAGGCCCAACCGTTCCGCCGCCACGCCCGCGATGGCGGAAAGGCAGATCAGCAGGATCGTGGTGATGGCGTGACGCATGCCTCCTTGAAACAGCGCGGGCAGGGGGCCGCAAGCCCTATCGACCGGATCGCGCAGCAGGGGAGAGCAGGAGAAGGCCCGCGCCCACGATCATGACCATCCCGAGCAATGTCCAGGTGCCGGGTGGTGTGGCAAAGAACAGGAGATCCCAGAAGGCCACGAAAACCAGGTAGCTGTATTCGAATGTCGCCACCGTGGCGGGCGGCGCGGATTTGTAGGCGGCAGCAAGAAGCAGTGTCGCCGCGAGGGTGAGGCAGGTGAGTGCCACGAGGACTACAACCTCGGCTTGTCCCAGTGGCGACCAGGTGCCCAGTAGGTAGGGAATTGCCTGCGCCGCGGCCTCTGAGGGCCGCGCGAGAGCGATCACCGTGCTGCCGATGAGGCCTGCGCAGGTTGTGGCAAGGATCACCGCGAAGGCCATCGCCGAAGCGGTCACATCACGGCATCGGGTGCGGGTGAGGATGTGCCCGCAGGCATAAAACATCGCCCCTGCAAGCGGCAGCAACGCCCAAGGGGAGAAGGCATCGCTTCCGGGGCGCAAGAGGACAAGGACACCGGCAAACCCGATCAGCACCGCCAACCAGCCGCGCCGCGACACGCGTTCACCGATGGCATAGGCCGACAGCAGCGCGACGAAAATCGGTGCCATGTAGTTTGCCGCGCCGAGGGTTGAGAGGCTCAGAAACGGGATCGCGGCGTAGAAGGCCAGGAATGTCAGCGTCATGCAGCAGGCGCGCAGCAAGACCGGAGGTGCAAGTGCCTGATGCACGATACTTGTCCCGCCGCGTCGTGTCAGCACCAGGAACAGGGGCAGTGCCAACGCCCCGCGTAACGCGAAGATCTGCCAGAGCGTCATCTGATTGCCGAACGCCTTGAAGACAACGTCCTGCAGCGAAATGGCCAGCGTCGCGGCGATGACAAGGAAAATCCCACGCGGGATGTGATCGGGCATGTTGGGCAAGTTTGGCCATCCGCTACAAGAAAACAGGGTGTGGCGGTAGCCTAGATTGCCCGATATTGTTTTGAAAATATCCTATTTTATTAATTCAGAAGTTGGTAATACTAAACAATGGAACGTATCCCGACCCAAGGCATTGACGTCTTCCTTGCCATCGTGCGCGAAGGGTCGCTGCGCGGTGCCGCCCGGGTCTTGGGCATCGGCGCACCCGCGGTCAGCTTGCAGCTCAAGGCGTTGGAAGAGCGTCTTGGCGTCAGCCTCCTCATCCGGACCACCCGCAGTATCGAGCTGACCGACGCCGGGCGGACCCTGTTCGACGGAGCGTCACCGGCCTATCGCGACATGACTGACGCGATCAAGAAGACCTGTGAGATCGGGACGGCGCTCAACGGGACTCTCAGGTTGAGCCTGTCGCGCGGGGCCTACATGGTGGCGCTGGCGCCGGTGCTCGACGGGTTTCTGGCTGCCCATCCGGGGATCAAGCTCGACCTGTCCTGGAGCGAGGACCTGATCGACATCAACCGCGAAGGGTACCATGCGGGGATCAGGCTCGGTGATATCCTGACCCCAAGCATGGTTGCGGTCCGCCTGACGCCGCCGCTGAAATCCGCATTTATCGCCGCCCCGTCCTACCTGGACAAGGCAGGCCGCCCGCAGCACCCCCGTGATCTGCTGGCGCATCAATGTATCCGCTATAAGCTGCCAAGCGCCCGGAAAATCGCCGACTGGCATTTTGTCGAGGACGGGCAAGTCAAACTCATCGACCCCCCGGCGCGGCTTGCTTTCGACACGGTGATCGGCGTGATCCAGGCCGCGCGGGACGGGTTCGGGATCGGCTGGTCCCTCCATGAGACCGCACGGGACTATATTGAAAACAAGTCGTTAGAGGTCATTCTTGAGAGCTTTGCCAGGGAGATGCCACCCTTCTACCTTTACTATCCGGAACAAAATAGACGTGTCGAATGCCTGCGGCTCTTGATTGATTACCTGGTCGCGCACAGGGACCGGATGGCCCGGGCAAAGGTGGTCCGGTAAGGCGTTACTCGGTGACCGAGACCAAGTGCCAGCGGACCGCGTCATTCTTGACTTCGTCCAGGTCATGCACCCGCGTCGACAGGCCGACGAGCTGGGTGATGTGATAGGGGATCAGCGTCCCGGAGTTGTCGAAAAGGTATTTCTGCGCTCCGACATAGAGCGCGCGGCGTTTTTCGAAATCAAGCTCCTGGCTGGCGATGTCGAGCATCGCGTCAAAGGTCAGGTCCTTGAAATAGGTCTCGTTCCACTTGGCGGTCGATCGGAAGATCTCGTTCAGCGCCTGATCGGCGGGACGCTCACCCCAGGCGGTGCCAACGGCATCCTTCTGCATCCAGATCTGTGACCAATACCCGTCGGTGGCGGCCTTGGTGATCTTGACCCGGATGCCTGCTGCGGCGAGCTGTTCCTGCAGGGCAACGGCCATGTTTGGCCATGACGGCTCCAGTGTCGAGACGTGGATCTCAATGTCGATCCCGTCCGGATATCCGGCCTCCGCCAGAAGCGCGCGGGCGGCGTCGATATCCTGCGGGCAGTCGAAATCGGCGTAATACTGATCGTTCGGCCCGACCGGCGTGTCGCAACTCACGATGCCCCCACCGCCAAGCGCGAGTTTCAGCAGGTCTTCGCGGTCCACGGCAATCCGGATGGCCTTGCGCACCCGCACGTCATCGAAGGGCGGCACATCCGTGCGAAAAGCGATGCCGATCCAGTTGCCGGTGGGGATATCCTGCACGTTGTAGCGGTCGGAATTCTGCAGGACGCGGCGCAGGGAGGGATCAATCCCGCGTTCCATATCCAACTGGCCGCTCAGGAACGCGGTCAGACGGGCCTGGGCGTCGGGGATGCCGACCAGTTCGACCCGCGCCAGCTTCGGCGGCCCCTCCCAATAATCGGTATTCGCGGTCAGGATGCTGATCCCGTCGGCATCGAACTTCTCAACAATGAACGGCCCGGTACCGATGCCCGTACGCCCGATCGTGTCGCCGGAGCCTTCGGGGATCATCCGCAGACGCGAATCCATCAACTGCAGCGGCAAATCGGCAAAAGCGTGTTTGAGCGTGATCCGTACGGTCAGCGGATCAATTGCCTCGATCCCTTTGACCATGTTGATGACCGAGCGAACCGGACTGTCCATCTCCGGATCCAGAACCCGTTCGATCGTATAGACAACATCGTCCGCATCGAAGACGCTGCCATCGTGGAAGCGAACCCCGTCGCGCAGGGCAAAGGTCCATTCGATGGCGTCAGGGCTCACGGTCCAGCCGGTGGCCAGGTCGGGGCTGGGCTTGCCGTCCAGATCGGGCCGCACGAGGCGGTTCATGATCTTCTCGGTGATCTGCAACACCCGCCCGGTCGAAATCGGATCAAGGCTCGACAGGTTGCCGAAACCCACCCCATGGGCATGGCGGAACGTGCCGGCAGGCTGCGCCGCGGCGGCGGTCGCGATGAGCAGTGCCGAAACCAGAACCGAGAAAACCAAACGCATCTGCATCCCCATTGGCAAGACGCAATCTACGCCCCGCGCTCATTACTTGCCTGATTCTGTGAACAAAGCAATCTTGGGGGGCGACACCATGAAGACACCGCAGTGACGCATCACACCGGAAGCCACCAGATAATCTAGAGCCCTACGGCTCTTCAATCATGGAAGCAGCCGAACAAACACCGGCCTTGGACGCCGCCGGAATAATGAAAAGAGTTCTCCCCGCAGCGCCAAGCGGTGCACGTCAATAGATTCTCATTAATCTATCGTTGTCAGAGAGAGATTTGGCTCCGGCGGTAGGGATCGAACCTACGACCAATTGATTAACAGTCAACTGCTCTACCGCTGAGCTACGCCGGAACACGACGCTGCGTATAGCAACCCCGATTGGCCCCGTCCAGAGGGGTTGTTACACTTTTTTCGTCGAAATGCGTTTCCGCCTCAGGGGAGGGAGAAAACCGCGTTTGCGGTGATTTCCTCTTTGGTCGATACGAGGTTTTTTCCATAAAGATCAATAAGGTGCGCCAGGACGTTGCGTGTGGCTGCATGCATGAGGTTGGCTGGTGTGTCGGTATAGATCGCGTGCGCCAGCGATTGGGCATCGGCGGGGCCGGCCTTCAGGGCTTCCACGATGGCGCTTTCGCGTGACTTGCGGTGGGAGATTAACCAGTTGAGCCGCCCTTGCGGTTCGGTGATGGGCGCCCCGTGGCCGGCATGGAACACATCGGCGCCACGCGCGTGCATGCGGTCGCAGGACGCCATGAAATCGGTCAGATCACCATCGGGCGGGGAGACCAGCGAACTGGCCCAGCCCATGACGAGATCACCGGTAAAGACCACATCGCCCATGGAAAAGCATAGGTGATTGCCGAAATGTCCCGGGGTCCAGTGCGCCGTCAATCGCCAGTCTTCTCCTTCGACAACGGCACCATCGTCCAACCCCACATCCGGCATGAACCCCGCATCGACCCCTTCGCCGCCACCCACCAGTCCGGTATCGGCAAGATGTTGCATGATCGCGCTGCGGCCCGCGTCGGCGGCACCATAGGCGTAGACGGAGGCGCCGGTTTCGCGCGCCAGGATCGCCGCGAGGGGCGAGTGGTCGAGATGCGCGTGGGTGACGAGGATATGCGTGAGCTGTTGATCGGGTCGGATCGCGGCCAGGATCGCCGCAAGATGCGCCGGGTGGTCAGGGCCGGGATCAATGACAGCGACCTGCCTTTCCCCGACGAGGTAGGTATTCGTGCCCCGGTACGTCATGGGCGATGGGTTTGGGGCCAGGATGCGGCGGATGTTCGGGCCGACCTCTTCTGCCATGCCGACGGGGGGATCGAATTCGGGGGTGGCGTCCATTGCTCTTCCTCTCGTGGCCTCGCGCCGCTAGGTTTAGCCCATGAACTTCCGATGGCTCAAACCCTATATGCCCCGCAGCCTCTATGGTCGGGCGATTTTGATCCTGCTCCTGCCGGTCATATCGCTTTTGACGGTGATTTCGATCGTTTTCATTCAACGCCATTTCGAAGGGGTGACAAGGCAGATGACACAAGCGGTCAGCCGCGAGGTGACGCTGGTGCTGGATCATGGGGTGATGGCCGATGACGGGCAGGGGGCCGAGATGGCCGCGGTGCTGCAAATCGCGGTCAATCCGATTTCGGGCGTGGACCTGCCGCAGGAAGATTACCGACGGTGGTTTGATTTCACGGGTGCGGTTGTGATCCGGGAATTCACCAGCCTCTTGCCCAATGTCAGGTCCATTGAATTGCCGGATGACAAGATCGTCCGGCTGTACTTCATGCGGCCGGATGGCGCGCTGGAGCTCAGTTTCGACCGGCGGCGGGTCTCGGCGTCAAATCCCCATCAATTGCTGGTCTACATGGGCGTCTTCGGCGTGCTGATGACGATCATTTCGTATCTCTACCTGCGCAATCAACTGCGTCCCATCACCCGGCTTGCACGGGCGGCAGAGGCCTTCGGACGCGGACGCCATGAGGCCTATCGTCCGGCGGGCGCGATCGAAGTGCGGGCGGCGGGCAGTGCGTTTCTGGACATGCGGGCCAGGATTGAGCGGCAGATCGAACAGCGGACATTGATGCTATCCGGGGTCAGTCACGATCTGCGCACCCCGCTCACCCGGTTGAAACTCGGCCTGTCGATGCTGGAGGATGACGAGGTTGACCTGATGCAGCGCGACGTGGCGGATATGGAGCGTCTGCTTGACGAGTTCCTGGCCTTTGCTCGCGGGGCGCAGGAAGGGGAACCCGCACCCGTCGATCCGATTGCTCTGGTCCGCAGCATCGTCGCGGATTGCCAGCGTGCCAAGATCAACGCGACGCTGGTGCAGGCGACCGGTGAGGGCAAGGTTGCCCTGCGTGAAGGCGGGGTACGCCGGGCGGTCGAAAACCTCATCAACAATGCCGTGCGATATGGCACGAAGGCGGAGGTCTTGGTGACACTGACCGACAAGACCTTGCGGATCCGGGTGGAAGATGACGGCCCCGGCATCCCCGAGACGCAACGCGAAGAGGCTCTGAAGCCATTTGCGCGCCTTGATCCGGCGCGTAATCAGGACAAGGGAAGCGGGGTTGGGTTGGGCCTCGCGATCACGGCCGATATTGCGCGCGCGCATGGGGGCACATTGCGCCTTGGCGAAAGCGAGACACTTGGCGGTCTGCGTGCGGATATCGTCATCGGTAGGTAGGCAGATGATGACCAGACGGCGGATGTGTTTGGCGCAGGCCGGGACGAGATCCTGACCGTCTTGGTTCATGCAAAGCCCAGTGCCGAAATCGCAACGCCGGTGTGCCGCGAATGCTGCGGGTTTGTGATGTAGCCTTTATCACACGCTGGCCGGAAGCGCCGAATGTCTTAGGCAGGCGGACGGTGCGGTAAGCGGGTCGTAAACGAACCCATGGATAGGTGTCGGGCGATGATCGGGGGTGTCTTGGCCGTCTGGCCCCGTGGCATCCGTTTCAGAGCACCGGGGGCATCATGGAAAAGAAGACCTTCAAACGCGAGATCGCCCTGGGGCTGGCCATCTTCCTGTGTTTCATCGCCTGGAAAGCCGCCGAGGCGGAACCGGTGGAAACGCTGAAGGTCATCATCTGGCCAATCATGCTTTTCGTCGGCGCGGCCTTCGGGATGCAATGGGCCAGCAAGCAAACCGGCCTGACGACCCGCAAGACCTGAAAAGCCAGCAGCCTCACGATCGGAACCGCTCTCCCGCCGCATCATCTAGGCCATGGTAGGGAGTATGTTTTGACGTTTGTGAAGAACTTCATGGCTTCTGTGACGCCTTCTTTGACGGCGTTTCCGGAGTCTTTGATGCCGCCGAAGGGGGAGGTTTCGATGCGGTAGCCGGGTTGTTCCCAGATGTTGCAGGTGCCCACGTCGAGGCCGTTGATGAAGGCAATGGCGCGGGTGAGGTCATTGGTGCAGACGCCGGAACTCAGGCCGAACTGGGTGCCGTTGGAGATGCGCATGACCTCTTCGTCGTCGTCCGGCACGCGCACGATGGGCACGATGGGGCCGAAGGTTTCTTCCATCACCAACTCGCTCGAATGGGGTACCTTGTCGACCACGATGGGCGGCAGGAGCGCGCCTTGCCGGCCGGGGTGATAGAGAATCTCGGCGCCCTCTTTCTCGGCCTGGTAGACGCGGTTTTCGAACACTTCCGCCGCCTGCGCGTGGATCACGCAGCCGAG
>NZ_JASHJC010000017.1 GCF_030733385.1 Roseovarius sp. MMSF_3359
CGCCCCGCCCCCCGCCAGAAAGAGGTTGCCGATCTTCGTGCGGGCCTGCGGGCGTTGCAGGGCTGCGGTCATTCCATGTGGGCTCTGCCCGTAAAGTGACCCGGTCGAGGCCGGAAACATCCGATTGAAGCCCGCCGGTGTCGTGAGGCTCTCCGCGCCCGGCGTCCGGTCGAAGCGAAGACCGAATCCGGTCAGCGTCTGGAAGGTGCGTGTCCGGCATTGGGTGATCTCCTCTTCGGGTGGTTCGGTGGTCAGCGGCGGGGCGTTGGCGATGGTCTCGAACCGCTCGATATCCGGTGGGGATGTCGATTGCCCACGATCTATGGCGCAGACATAGATGGTCGGGTCATCGACCTTTTGACCGCGGGCAAGCGCGTTGAATTCCGGTTGGGGATCGTCGCGGAAAAAGACGTTGTGATGCGCCAGATCGGGACCACTCGGGCACGCGGCGAAAGCCCAAACCTCGGCGGACAGGCTGCGCTGCGTCTTCGAGGTCTGGCACGCAAGTGTCGTGCATCCGGACCCCATCAGCCCTTGGGTCAAGGCGCGGGGATCGCCGTTGAAAACGACGCTTGCCGCGCGGAGGGTGCTTCCGTCGTCGAGCGTGACACCCTGCGCCGAACCCCGTTCGACATTGATCTTTGCGACAGGGGTGCCGTAGTGAAAAACCGCGCCGCGCGCCAGGGCCAGCCGTTCGATCGCCACCGCAAGCTGATGCATTCCCCCGTCGACACTCCAGACCCCGGCGGATTCCGCGCGCCAGATCAGGGCCAGCAATGCCGGTGCGTGGTAGGGCGAGCCACCCACATAAGTCGCATACCGGCCGAAAAGCTGTATCAGGCGAGGGTCATCGAAAAAGCCGCGCAGAAGGCTGTCGAGCGTGGCGAAAGGTGACAGTTTCGGCAAAAGCCGCGGGTGCCGCGCCACGTAGGCCACCAATTTGGACAAAGACGGTGTCGGCGATTGCATCACCGGCGCCTCAAACGCCTCAAACAACGTGCGGGCATGGGTGTCGAAACGTCGGAAGTTGTTGGCCTCCCGCGCGCCGGCAAAGGCCCGGATGGCCTCGATGTTGTTCTCTCGTGTGTCGTGCAGGTCGAGGATGCTGCCATCTTTCCAGAAATGGCGCGCGATGATCCGCTGCCGGACCAATGTCACATGATCCTCAAGGCGCTCTCCGAGATCGGTAAACAGCTTTTCAAAGACGGGTCGCATGGTAAGAACGGTGGGCCCCGCATCGACCGGTCCCGCCGGAGACGGGATCGTGCGCATCTTGCCGCCGGGGGCGTCATGTTGCTCAAAAACCAACACCTCTTTGCCCGCATGGGCCAGCCGCGCAGCGGTGGCGAGCCCGGCGATGCCCGCGCCAATCACGATGACGCGGTTGTCGAATTCAGACGATGGCGCGGTGGCGATCATGCCTGATTGTTGACTCGTATCGCCAATGTGTCCAATATAATTTACATATGTGATGTAAAGTTGAACGTACATCTGATGTCGAGGAGGTATTGATGCCCTTATCTGAACGGATCAATATCGCCGTTGTCGAGGCCCTGGCGACAACCAGGGGCGAGCTGGCGCCGGGTCGTCTGTGCAATGCGTTGGAATATGCGACGCTGCCCGGTGGGGCGCGCATTCGGCCAACGATCCTTTTGTCGGTGGCGATGGCCTGCGGCGACGACAAGCCGGAGCTGTCCAACGCGGCGGCGGCGGCGCTGGAGCTTATTCATTGTGCCAGTCTCGTGCATGATGACCTGCCATGTTTCGACGATGCGGATATCCGTCGCGGCAAACCCTCTGTCCACAAGGCCTTCTCCGAACCGCTTGCGGTGCTCACCGGCGACAGCCTGATCATTCTTGCCTTTGAAACACTTGCGCGCGTCTCGACAAGAGATCCGGTGCGCGCGTCGCAACTGATCCTGTCGCTGGCCCGATGCACCGGGATGCCGAATGGCATTTGTGCCGGGCAGGGATGGGAAAGTGAGCAGCATATTGATCTTGGGGCCTATCACCGATCAAAAACCGCCGCGCTTTTTGTTGCCGCGACCGAGATGGGGGCGATTTCGGCCGGTCATGATCCGGAACCCTGGTACGATCTGGGGGCGCTCATTGGTGAGGCGTTCCAGGTGGCCGATGACCTGCGCGATGCGCTGATGGATGGATCGACGCTGGGCAAACCCGCGGGGCAGGATGACCTTCACGGCCGGCCAAATGCCGTCGCTGAACTTGGCGTCAAGGGGGCGTTCGAGCGGTTGTCGGATATCCTCGCAGGGGCCATCGCATCGATCCCCTCATGCCCGGGGGAGGCGGCGCTGGCCGAAATGGTGCGGCGCAAGGCGCAATCAATCATGCCAAAAGTACCAACGAAAAAGCGGGCCTGACCCGTCATGTCGTCGGACCGCATAGCATCCCGGTCCCGAATATCGCCGTCCGCATGGTTTGCCCGGCTTGTTGCACGGCCCGGCTTCCAGAGATGGGTCAGTCGCATGCCCCTGGGCAAATCCATCGCGCGCCGTGACGGCCATGAAATTTTTGATATTTTGCAGGGCTTTGTGAAGTCTCAGGTGCTGTTGGCATTGGTCGAACTGGATGTCCTGAGCCGATTGCTGGAAAGGCCGGCTAACGCTGAGCAGCTTGGGTTGATCACGGGTGTGTCGCGCGACCGGATGGAACGGCTCCTGACGGCGGGGGCCGCCATCGGCCTCTTGAAGCGCAGGCGCGACAATCGCTTCGCCTTGACCCGGCGCGGTGCAGCGATCCTGGGCGTACCCGGCCTCGTGCCGATGATCCAACATAACCGCGTGTTCTACGAAGATCTTGCCGATCCCGTGGCGTTGCTGCGCGGGGAGGCCGATAGCAAGCTCTCGCAATTCTGGCCCTACGTCTTCGGGCAATCCGGCGATGTCCCACCCGAGGTGGCGGCGCGGTATTCCTCCCTTATGGCAAAGTCGCAGGCCCTCGTGGCCCACGACACGATTGCGATGATTGATTTCAACACCATCAATACCCTTCTGGATGTGGGTGGGGGATCGGGTGCCTTTCTTTCGGAGGTCTTGAAGCGGCACCCGAAGATGACGGCGCTTCTGTTGGACCTGCCGGAAGTCATCCCCACCGCGCGGAAGCATTTCGCGGAGGCCGGGCTTGAAGAGCGTGTGACGCTCTGCCCAGGGAGCTTTCGTGATGTGCCGCTGCCGGCGGGCATGGATGCCATTTCGCTGGTGCGGGTGCTTTATGACCATGACGACGAAACGGTTTCGGCGCTTCTGGCAAAGGTCTTTGAGGTGTTGCCGCCCGGGGGGCAGTTGGTCGTCTCGGAGCCCATGGCAGGCGGGCGTCGCCCGGAGGCCGCCGGTGACGTCTATTTCAACTTCTACACGATGGCGATGGGCACTGGCCGGGTCCGGTCCGCGGAACGCATTGCAGAGATGTGCACCGCCGCCGGGTTCGACGATATCCGCATTCCGCGTGCTGCCCGCCCCTATGTGACGAGCGCCCTGGTTTGCAGGAAACCAGCTTCCTGACAAATCAAAATGTAAAGAAAACTTGACACATATGTGTGTCTCTTTAAACTTACATCAGGCAAAATGCCGCACCCGCTGAGTCTTTCGCTCGGTGGGATGATTGGGAGGCCAGCATGGAGGCGCGTGCCGTATTTCTGAACGGTCCGAAGGATCTGCACCTTGATACATTGCCGCTCAAGGAGCCGGGCGCATGTGATCTTGTGGTGGATGTCGCCTTTTCCGGCATTTCTACAGGGACGGAAAAACTCTTCTGGTCCGGGCAGATGCCTCCTTTCCCCGGCATGGGTTATCCGCTTGTCCCCGGCTATGAGGCTGCGGGTGAAGTTGTTGCCGCGCCCAAAGGGTCCGGTTTCAAGGCCGGCGATACTGTTTTCATTCCTGGCGCGGATTGCTTTGACGGCGCGTTCGGCCTTTTCGGCGGTGCGGCCTCGCGTCTCGTCACACCGGCCGAACGGGTGACCCGCATTGATTCGACCATTGGCGCCGAAGGTGCCTTGCTGGCCCTCGCCGCCACAGCGCGTCATGCGATGGCCGGTCTGGACAAGGCGGTACCCGATCTTATCGTCGGCCACGGAGTGCTTGGCCGCCTTCTGGCGCGCCTGACGATCGCGGCTGGTGCGCCGGCCCCCACGGTGTGGGAGGTGGCCCCCGCGCGGAGAGGTGGCGCCGAGAGCTACACGGTGATGCACCCCGACGATGATCCGAAACGGGACTACCGGGCGATTTATGACGCTTCGGGTAATGCCGCCATCCTGAATGACCTGATTGGCCGGCTGGCCAAGGGCGGCGAAATCGTGCTGGCCGGATTCTATGCCGAGGCGCTCAGTTTTGCCTTCCCGCCCGCGTTCATGCGCGAGGCGCGGTTTCGCGTTGCCGCGGAATGGAACAGGGACGACCTCACCGCCGTGCGCGACCTGATCGACAGCGGCGCCTTGTCCCTGGGCGGTCTCATCACCCACGAGGCCCCGTCGGATGACATTCCCGGTGCCTACCGTACCGCTTTCGAAGATCCCTCTTGCCTGAAAATGATCCTCAACTGGAAGGACGCCGCGTGAAAGACGATGTACCAAACCTCAAGGACTTCGATCAGCGCCTCCGGGACGAGGCCCATGAAGACCTTGCCGACCTGATCGCCGAAGAGCCCACCAAGAAAACCCAGATCATCGCGATCTATGGCAAGGGTGGGATCGGCAAATCCTTCACGCTGGCCAACCTCAGCCACATGATGGCCGAGCAGGGCAAGCGGGTGTTGCTGATCGGGTGTGATCCGAAATCCGACACGACCAGTCTTTTGTTCGGGGGCAAGGCGTGCCCGACGATCATTGAGACCTCGACGCAAAAGGGCCTCTCGGGCGAGCAGGTCAAGATTGGCGATGTCTGCTTCAAGCGCGGCGGCGTCTTTGCCATGGAGCTTGGCGGGCCAGAAGTGGGCCGCGGCTGTGGCGGGCGCGGGATCATCCACGGGTTCGAACTGCTTGAAAAGCTCGGGTTCCATGATTGGGATTTCGATTATGTTCTCCTGGATTTCCTGGGCGATGTGGTCTGCGGCGGCTTTGGCCTGCCGATTGCACGGGACATGGCGCAGAAGGTGATCCTGGTCGGTTCGAATGATCTGCAAAGTCTCTATGTCGCCAACAACGTCTGCTCGGCGGTGGAGTACTTCCGCAAGCTGGGTGGTAATGTTGGCGTGGCCGGGCTGGTCATCAACAAGGACGATGGGTCGGGCGAGGCGCAGGCTTTTGCCAAGGCCGTGGATATCCCCGTGCTCGCCTCCATCCCGCAGGATGATGACCTGCGCAAGAAATCCGCGAATTATCAGATTGTCGGCACCGCCGAGAGCCAGTGGGGCGCGCTGTTCGCCGAGCTGGGTCTCAATGTTGCCGATGCCCCGCCGGTGCGCCCGCAGCCGCTCACCCAAGATGGCTTGCTTGAACTGTTCGACGGCTCGGACACCGGCGCGGGTGTGGTTCTGGAACCCGCAACGGACGCGGATATGCGTGGCAAGAACGCGAAACCCAAAGAGTCGCTGGAAGTGATTTACGACGATGCGTGAAGGGATCTGAATGACCGATGAGGTCACATATGACGGTGCTGCCGAGGCCGAGGTGATCCGGGGCAAGCCCCGCGATGCTGCGCCGGAGGTGCAGGGTGATCCTGGCCTCGGCTGTCATTCCGGCAGCGAGATGGAAAAGGCCGCCCGCATGGCCGGTCAATCCGATTTGCTGGACCAATATGCACGCGACTACCCGCAAGGGCCGCATGACAAACCGCAAAGCATGTGCCCGGCCTTTGGCTCGCTGCGCGTAGGGCTGCGAATGAAACGCGTGGCGACGGTACTCAGCGGCTCGGCCTGCTGCGTTTATGGCCTGACTTTCGTTAGTCATTTCTATGGTGCGCGCCGGTCGGTGGGCTACGTGCCGTTCAATTCCGAGACGCTGGTAACCGGCAAGCTCTTCGAGGACATTCGCGATTCCGTCCACGAGTTGGCCGATCCGGACCGGTTCGATGCGGTCGTGGTCACGAACCTTTGCGTACCAACGGCCAGTGGCGTGCCGCTCCGGCTTTTGCCAAATGAAATCAATGGGGTGCGGATTGTTGGCATTGATGTGCCGGGCTTCGGCATCCCGACCCATGCGGAGGCCAAAGATGTGCTGGCCGGGGCGATGCTGAACTACGCCCGCCAGGAAATCGAAGCCGGTCCTGTGGCGGCACCGGAAGGCGGTAAATCCGACCGGCCCACGGTGTCACTGCTGGGTGAGATGTTCCCGGCTGACCCGATGATGATTGGCGCGATGTTGGCCCCGATGGGCCTTGCCGCCGGGCCGGTTGTGCCGTGCCGCGAATGGCGCGAGCTTTATGCCGCGCTTGATTGCGGGGCCGTAGCGGCGATCCATCCGTTCTATACCGCGGCCATTCGTGAATTCGAGGCCGCAGGCCGGCCAATCGTCGGCAGCGCGCCGGTGGGCCATGACGGCACCGCCGCGTGGCTTGCGGGGATCGGCGATGCCTTTGGCCTGCCCGCCGACCGGGTGGCCGCGGCGCAAAACGCGTTTTTGCCCGCCATCAAGACTGCGCTGGCGGGGGCGCCGGTCAAGGGAACGATCACCTTGTCGGGCTATGAGGGCAGCGAGCTTCTGGTGGCGCGTCTTCTGATCGAAAGCGGGGCGGAGATCCCTTATGTCGGCACCGCTTGTCCGAAAACGCCCTGGTCCGAGGCGGATGCGGAATGGCTCCGCGCCAAGGGGGTCACGGTCAGGTTCCGCGCCTCGCTCGAGGATGATTGTGCCGCGATGGAAGGGGTCAAACCCGACCTCGCCGTCGGCACGACACCGGTTGTGCAAAAGGCCAAGGAACTGGGCATTCCGGCGCTTTACTTCACCAACCTGATCTCTGCGCGGCCGCTTATGGGTCCGGCGGGCGCGGGCAGCCTTGCCGAGGTTGTGAACGCCGCCATTGCCAACAAGGGGCGCATGGACCGGATGCGGGAGTTCTTCGAAGGGGTCGGCGCGGACGATACCGCGGGCGTCTGGGAGGGCGATCCGAACCTGCGGCCGGAATTCCGCGCGCTGAACCAGAAGAAGCTGGAAAAGCAGGCGCGCGCCGCCAAAGCGCAGGAGATGATCTGATGCTGATCCAAGATCACGACAGGGCAGGCGGGTACTGGGGGGCGGTTTATGCCTTCTGCGCCGTTAAGGGCCTGCAGGTTGTGATCGACGGGCCGGTGGGCTGCGAGAACCTGCCCGTGACAAGCGTTTTGCACTACACCGATGCGCTGCCGCCTCACGAATTGCCCATCGTGGTGACCGGTCTGGGCGAGGAAGAGCTTGGCCGCGAGGGCACCGAGGGGGCGATGAAACGCGCCTGGGGCACGCTCGATCCGGCGCTGCCCGCGGTTGTTGTGACCGGCTCGATTGCCGAGATGATCGGCGGCGGTGTCACCCCGCAGGGGACCAATATCCAACGCTTCCTGCCGCGCACCATTGACGAGGATCAGTGGGAAGCCGCGGATCGCGCGATGACCTGGCTTTTTACTGAGTTCGGGATGACCAAGGGCCGGATGCCACGTGAGAAGAAGCGCGAAGAGGGTGCCGCACCCCGCGTCAATATCCTCGGGCCGATGTATGGCACTTTCAACATGCCCTCGGACCTGCATGAAATCCGTCGCCTGGTCGAAGGGATCGGGGCCGAGGTCAACATGGTGCTGCCCTTGGGTGCGCATCTTGCCGAAATGCGGGACCTGGTGAATGCGGATGTGAATATCTGCATGTATCGCGAATTTGGCCGCGGGCTGTGCGAGGTTCTTGAAAAACCCTATCTGCAAGCGCCAATTGGTATCGACAGCACCACGAAATTCCTGCGCAAGCTGGGCGAGATGCTGGATCTGGACCCGGAGCCGTTTATCGCGCGCGAGAAGCATTCGACCATCAAACCGGTCTGGGATCTGTGGCGCTCGGTCACGCAGGATTTCTTTGCCACCGCCAGTTTCGGTATTGTCGCGAATGAAACCTATGCCCGCGGTATCCGCAATTTCCTCGAAGGGGATATGGGACTTCCCTGCGCCTTTGCCGTCGCCCGCTGCGCCGGGACCAAGACCAACAATGAAGAGGTCCGCGCGCTGATCGGACAGCATCGGCCGCTGATCCTGATGGGCTCGATCAACGAGAAGATGTACCTCGCGGAATTGCAGGGCGGCCATGGCCCCAAACCTGCCTTTATCCCGGCGAGTTTCCCGGGCGCCGCCATCCGGCGCGCGACGGGGACGCCGATGATGGGTTATGCGGGTGCGACCTACCTCGTGCAGGAGGTCTGCAACGGGCTTTTCGACGCGCTCTTTCACATTCTGCCGCTGGCGTCCGAAATGGATGCGACGCCAGCTACCCCCACGCCGCTGCGGCGCGATTTCCCCTGGGATCCCGATGCCCAGAGGGAGTTGGACCGGATCGTGGCCAGCCATCCGGTCCTGACCCGTATTTCCGCCGCGAAATCACTACGAGACGCCGCCGAGGAAGCCGCCCTGCGCCAGGGCGCGGAACGCGTCGTTTTGGAAACCGTCAAGGCACTTTCGCCCGAAAGCGCCGCAGGTCCGAGGGAGGAATGACCCCATGACTGACATCACATCGACCCCACCGCAAAAGCCGACGGGCCGACGCCGTTGCACGGAATACTGGGTCTATTTCACGTTGATTTTCGTGCTGTCCATGCCATCGGCCACCATCCGCTGGGTGCGTGATATTGCGCGGCGGCAAACTCTTGATCTGCGTGGGCCTCTGGCGCGCGCCTGGGCAGAAGCCGACCGGCTGACACCCATCATATTCTCGGTCTGAGCCGCGATGGCCAGTGATCCGAGACCAAGCTGCCTGCCCGGAAGGGCGGACAGACGCCTGAGGGGCCATGATGGCCCGGATGGACCCGGCCGCGGGGTACGCGGCGTCAGCGTAACGTTCCGGAGGAAAGTTTATGGCTGATAACACCGACCTGTCTTTTACAGGTCTCACCGACGAGCAAGCCCAAGAGCTGCATTCGGTCTATATGAGCGGCCTTTGGCTGTTCGTGCTGATTGCGGTGGTTGCCCACCTGGCAACCTATATCTGGGCGCCTTGGTTCTGAGGGAGGATCGGAAATGTCCAAGTTCTACAAGATCTGGCTGATTTTCGATCCGCGCCGCGTGTTTGTTGCGCAAGGCGTCTTTCTGTTCCTGTTGGCCGTGATGATCCACCTGGTGGTTCTGTCGAACGGCGTCAACTGGTTCGAAAACGCTGCTGCGTCACGGGCTGCTGCGGACGAATGAGCCAAGGGACGCAAGTCCTTTGCAAGACTGTTGCGGGCGGCGCCCGTCGCCCGCAACAAACCAGAAAAAAATGACGACGGCATGAGGTCACGATAGGCCCCGCCGCCAGATGCGGAGAGAGAAGATGGCTTTGCTCAGCTTTGAAAGAAAGTATCGTGTCCGCGGAGGGACGCTGATTGGCGGCGATCTGTTCGATTTTTGGGTCGGTCCCTTTTACGTGGGCTTTTTCGGGGTCACGACGGCGTTTTTCGCGCTCCTTGGCACCATCCTGATTTTTTGGGGAGCGGCCCATCAGGGCACCTGGAACCCCTGGCTCATCAACATCGCACCGCCTGACCTGAGCTATGGTTTGGGCGTCGCACCATTGATGGAGGGGGGGCTTTGGCAGATCATCACGATCTGTGCGACCGGCGCCTTCATCAGTTGGGCTTTGCGCGAGGTCGAGATCTGCCGCAAGCTGGGGATGGGCTATCACGTCCCCTTCGCCTTCAGCTTCGCGATCCTGGCCTATGTAACGCTGGTCATCTTCCGGCCGCTGCTTATGGGCGCCTGGGGTCACGGGTTCCCCTACGGGATCTTCAGTCATCTCGATTGGGTCTCGAACACCGGCTACGCCTATCTGCATTTCCACTACAATCCGGCGCATATGCTGGCGGTGTCGCTCTTCTTTGCCACCTGTTTCGCGCTGGCGCTGCATGGCGGCCTGATCCTGAGCGCGGCCAACCCTGAAAAGGGCGAAGAGATGAAGACGCCTGATCACGAAGATACGTTTTTCCGCGATTTCATCGGCTATTCCATCGGCACACTGGGTATTCACCGGCTCGGTTTCCTGCTGGCGATCAACGCGGTGTTCTTCAGCGCGGTCTGCATCATCATCAGCGGCCCGGTCTGGACCAAGGGCTGGCCGGAATGGTGGAACTGGTGGCTTGAGCTGCCGATCTGGCCCGGACAGGGAGGGATGTAACCATGCCCGAATATCAGAACATATTCACCCAAGTGCAGGTCCAGGGCCCGCCCGAGATGGGCATGGACAATGAAAACAACATGGCGTCGGAGCGTATGCTCAAGCCGTTCTACAGCAAGCTGGTGGGTTGGGTCGGCAACGCCCAGATCGGGCCCATCTATCTTGGCTGGACCGGGATGATCAGCGCGGCGACCATGGTGCTTTGCCTCAATATCATCGGGATCAACATGCTGGCGCAGGTCAACTGGTCGATCCCCGAATTCCTGCGCCAGGGCTTCTGGCTCGCGCTGGAGCCGCCGAGCCCGGAATACGGGCTCAGGATGCCGCCCTTGCAGGATGGCGGATGGTATATCATCGCCTCCTTCCTGCTGCTGGTTAGTGTCTGTACCTGGTGGCTCAGGACCTATCTGCTGGCGGAGCAGCACAAGATGGGCAAACACGTGGCGTGGGCTTTTGCCAGTGCAATCTGGCTCTTCCTGGTGCTGGGCCTCTTCCGCCCGGTCCTGATGGGGTCATGGTCCGAGGCAGTGCCTTACGGCATCTTCCCGCATTTGGATTGGACCACGGCGTTTTCGATCCGCTACGGCAATCTCTACTACAACCCGTTCCACTGCCTCTCGATCGTGTTCCTCTATGGCTCGGTCCTGCTCTTTGCGATGCACGGCGCGACCATCCTGGCCGTCACCCGGTTCGGGGGTGACCGCGAGCTTGAACAGATCGTGGACCGTGGCACGGCGACGGAGCGTGCGGCCCTCTTCTGGCGCTGGACCATGGGGTTCAACGCGACGATGGAGGGCATTCACCGCTGGGCCTGGTGGTTTGCGGTGCTGACGCCGATTACCGGCGGGATTGGCATCCTGCTGACCGGCACGGTGGTCGATAACTGGTTCATCTGGGCGCAGGAGCACAATTTCGCGCCAATGTATGACGGCTCGTACGGCTACGAAAACTACGGCTCTTACGAAGCCTTTATCGGGCGGGAGGAGTAGATCATGTTACCTGAATGGTTCAGCAAATGGAATCGCGAAAACCCGACGGATATCGAACGGCCCGCGATCATCTTTGGCGCCGTGGGCGTGGCGGTGATTGCCATTGTCGCGCTGATCTTCTGGGGGCAGCCCTTTGCCACCGACAGCATGCAGACCGGGCCGCGCGGCACGGGGATGGAAGTGGTCGAGTTCAAATCGGACCTGGCCACGCCTGATCCCGGCATCGAGAACTTTCTCAGCTCCACCTCGGAACCCGTCGTGCCAAGCGGTGGCGAACAAACTGCTGGCGCGGCGCGTGAAAACGTCCCGCCGGGGCTCGAGAACCTCACGGTTGAAAACTATGACCGTCTGCTGGCCGCGATGCGGGCCTGGACCGGCATACCGGACCTCTTTGAAAGTGCGGATAACTACCAGACCGCCGTGGGTCATGTGATGATCACCATGACCCAGAACATCAACGAGAACTGGGATGGCCACGTCAATGCCAACAAGGAGGTGGGCGTGACCTGCTTCACCTGCCACCGGGGACAGCCGGTGCCGAGCGACATCTGGTTCAAGGCAACACCCGTGGTCAAGGCCGCCGAGGGCTGGGCCGCGGTGCAGAACCGGGTGACACCGCTCAGCAGCTTTACCTCTTTGCCGTCCGATGCGCTTGAGACCTTCCTTTTGGACTATGGCACCATCAGCGTTCATGATCTTGAATCACGGGTGGCGGGCATCCCGGGCAAAGATGACTACCCGGGTATTCAACACGCGGAACGCACCTATGCGCTGATGAACTACGTGGCAAACTCGCTGGGTGTGAATTGCAACTTCTGCCACAATTCCCGCGCTTTCTACGATGGGGCGCAGGTCACCCCGCAATGGGGTACCGAAAGCCTCGGCATCCAGATGGTGCAGGAGATCAACAACGAATATCTCGTGCCGCTCGAAGGGCTCTACCCGCCCGAGCGTCTGGGACCGGTGCACCAGGATGCACCAAAGGCCGCCTGCAAGACCTGTCACAAGGGCTATCAGCAGCCGCTGCAAGGCACCAACGTGATTGGTGACTGGCCCGAACTGGCGACCACAACGGGCGAGCCGGACTACGGTAACTAGTACGGCGGGCGGTGGCGCGTCCCTGCTGCCGCCCCTGTTTCCCCTCGCGTCGCGCCGGTCGCGACCGACTTCGCAGGTGACGCCAGCCAACCACTGCCAAGGGGGCGAGCGATGACACATCAAAGACCCAAAACACCACTTCTGGACCGCGTTGCCGGGCCAGCGGACCTGCGGCAGATGCCCGACCATCAACTGGCCGCTTTGGCCGACGAATTGCGCGCCGAGGTGATCGACGCGGTGTCGGAAACCGGCGGGCACCTGGGCTCTGGCCTTGGCGTGGTTGAGTTGAGCGTGGCGATCCATGCGGTGTTCAACACGCCGATGGACAAGCTGATCTGGGACGTGGGTCATCAATGCTATCCGCACAAGATCCTGACCGGAAGGCGCGACCGTATCCGCACGTTGCGGCAAAAGAACGGGCTGAGCGGCTTCACCAAGCGCAGCGAGTCGAAGTTTGATCCGTTCGGCGCGGCGCATAGTTCGACCTCGATCAGTGCCGCCCTGGGCTTCACTGTTGGGCGCGATATGGGTCAGCCCACCGGCGATGCGATCGCGGTGATAGGCGATGGCTCGATAAGCGCCGGGATGGCCTATGAGGCGCTTAACAACGCAGGGGCCGAGGGACGGCGAATATTCGTCATTCTCAATGACAACGAGATGAGCATCGCTCCACCGGTGGGCGCGATGTCGAGCTATCTTTCCGGCCTCTATGCCAATGAACCGCTGGCCAAGATGAAGTCCCTTGCCGAAGGGTTTGAGGCTGCATTACCTACACCCCTTCGCGAAGGCGCGAAACGAGCGCGGCAGTTGGCAAATGGCTTGACCGGCTCGGGGACGTTGTTCGAAGAGTTGGGGTTTGAATATGTAGGGCCAATTAACGGCCACGACATGAACCAACTCTTACCGGTGCTGCGCGCGGCGCGGGTGCGGGCGACGGGGCCGGTCCTGATCCATTGCTGCACGGTCAAGGGTAAGGGATATGCGCCCGCCGAGACCAGTGCCGACAAGTATCACGGCGTGTCGAAATTTGATGTGGAAACCGGCACCATGGCCAAGAAGGGGGGCGGTGCGCCCTCCTATACCTCGGTTTTCGGCAAGGCGCTGACCGAAGAGGCCGCGCGTGATCCGGATGTGGTGGCGGTGACCGCGGCCATGCCCTCAGGCACCGGCGTGAATATCATGGCCGAACGGTTTCCCGCGCGGGTTTTTGACGTGGGCATCGCCGAGCAGCACGCGGTGACTTTCGCGGCCGGAATGGCGGCGAGCGGGCTCAAGCCTTTCTGCGCGATTTATTCAACCTTCCTGCAACGCGGGTTCGATCAGGTGGTGCATGACGTCGCGCTCCAGGGCCTGCCCTTGCGCTTTGCCATTGATCGCGCGGGGCTTGTCGGGGCCGATGGCGCGACCCATGCGGGCAGCTTCGACATCGGCTATCTGAGTAACCTGCCGGGCTTTACGGTCATGGCGGCGTCGGATGAAGCAGAACTGACGCATATGGTGGCGACATCGGTGGCCCATGAGGAGGGGCCGATCGCCTTCCGCTATCCGCGCGGCGCCGGTGAGGGTGTCGAGATACCTGCGCAGGGTGAGGTGCTGGAGATTGGCAAAGGCCGTGTCGTTGCGGAAGGCGAAGATGTGGCTATCCTCTCCTTCGGGGCGCATCTCTCGGAATGTCGCGCGGCGGCTGATCTGCTGGCGCAAGATGGCGTGAGTGTCACGCTTGCAGATGCGCGGTTCGCCAAGCCGCTGGATACGGATCTGGTGCTGCAACTTGCACGCCATCACCGCGCGCTCATCACGGTCGAGCAGGGGGCCGAAGGTGGTTTTGGCTCGGTGGTCCTGCACTCGCTGGCGCGGAACGGGGCGTTTGACCAGGGGTTGGTCATCCGAAACATCTGCCTGCCCGACCGCTTCATCGAACAGGCCAGCCCGGCGGAGATGTATGCCGATGCGGGCATGACGGCGGCGGATATCGCGGCGACAGTCCGGCAGGCGCTTGGCCAATCGGGCGATGTCGTGCCTTTGTCACTCGCCCGGTGATCTCGCGGCGCAGACATGAAAAAGCCGCGCTGGTGTGACCGGCGCGGCTTTTCTTAAGCTTTGTTGTGCAATCAGCTGCCTTCGTCGGGTCCGACCGACACCAGATAGGCCCAGACATTGCGGGCCGCCTCTTCTTTCTTGAGCTTGAAGGTCATCTTGCCCCGCGCGCCGTCATCGCCGAGGTTTTCCTTCAGGAACCCCGTGGGATCGGCCACATAAGCTACGAAATCCTCTTCGGCCCAGGCCAGCCCGGCCTCGCCCGCGGCAACCATCGACTTGGAGTATTTGTAGCCTTCAACTGATCCGGCGGTCCGGTCGTGGATACCGTAAAGGTTGGGGCCGGTTTTGCCGCCCTTGACGATGTCTGTACCGTCCGCGTCCTGAATCATGTGGCAGGCTTTGCACTTGTTGAACTCTTTCTTGCCCGCCTCGGCGTCGCCGGTCGCATGGCCGTCGGCAAAGGCTGGCAATGCGAATGCAAGTGTCGTGCATGCCGCAAAAATACTGGCTTTCATTTCGTTCTCCCTTGTTTCTACGCAAAAGACTTAGCTCACCCCGTAAAATATCAACGCGGGAGATTGGGTTGTGTTCCTTCAGGCGACAGCATGCGCAATGGCGCATTGCTTCCACAGCACGTTGAGCGCCTCGACCAGCCGGTCGATATCGGCATCCGAATGCAATGGGCCGGGCGTGAACCGCAACCGTTCGGTGCCCTTGGGGACGGTCGGATAGTTGATCGGCTGCACGTAGATTCCGTAATCGCGCATCAGGATGTCCGAGAGCATCCGGCATTTGACCGGATCCTTGATCAGGACCGGAATGATGTGACTGGGATTGTCCATATGCGGAATGCCATAGGCATCGAGTTTTGCACGCAGGCGCGCGACCTGCCGGCGCTGCTGCTGGCGCTCGATCTGCGACGTCTTGAGATGCGCGATAGAGGTCTTTGCCGCCGCCGCAACCGCCGGGGGCAGCGCGGTGGTGAAGATGAAACCGGACGCAAAGGAGCGGACGAAATCGCACATCGCGGACGAGCCGCTGATATAGCCACCGACGCAGCCATACGCCTTGCCGAGTGTCCCTTCGATCAGGGTGATCCGATCCGACAGCCCCTCGCGTTCGCTGATCCCGCCACCGCGGGGGCCGTAGAGCCCGACCGCATGGACCTCGTCGAGATAGGTCATTGCGCCGTGCTTTTCGGCCACCTCTACGATCTCGGCCATGGGGCAGATGTCGCCATCCATGGAATAGACGGATTCGAACGCGACGATCTTGGGCGCATTGGCCGGGAGGGTGGCGAGCTTGCGGTCCAGATCTTCGGGGTCGTTATGTTTCCAAATGACTTTCCTGGCGCGCGAGTGGCGGATGCCTTCGATCATCGAGGCATGGTTCAGCGCATCCGACAGGATCACCGCATCGGGCAACCGGCTGCCCAAGGTGCTGAGCGCCGCCCAGTTGGAGACATAGCCCGAGGTAAAGAGCAGCGCATCCTCCTTGCCATGCAGATCAGCAAGCTCGCGTTCAAGCTCCACATGGTGGTGGTTGGTGCCCGAGATGTTGCGTGTCCCACCTGCGCCAGCGCCGCAACTGTCGATCGTGTCCTTCATCGCCTGCCGGACCACCGGGTGCTGACCCATGCCCAGATAATCGTTGGAACACCAGACGGTTACTTCGTCTGGCGCATCGTCATCGTGGCTCTTGGCTTTGGGGAAATCACCGCAGCGCCGTTCAAGTTCGGCGAAGATGCGATAATTTCCTTCTTCCTTCAGCGCCTCCAGCTGCGCTGTAAACATGGCATCAAAATCCATGGGTCCCCTCCGGTTGTCGTGACTTGTGTGTGGGTTTGGGCGCGGGCAGCATCCAGCGCCAGAGTTTCGCGTCAGGCACGGGCAGCACCATCAGCCAGTGTTCAAGAAGTGCGAGCGCGGTGATGGCGCTGAGCAAGGCGAAACCTGCGGCCTCGGCCGCCGTGGTCGCGGAATAAAGCCGTTCGAGCCAGCAGGCAGTGGCAAAACTCAGCGCCGTGATCGAGATCGGAAAGAGCCAGTTCAGCCGCGAGATGCGGAAATGGCTCGGCAGGTGGCGCAATGCGTCGGGAATGAACTCGGTGTTGATCCGTGGCACGCCGTAAAACAGGTTCAGCTTGGCAGAAATCCGCGCGATATAAAGGATCGTGAAGGTCCAGAGGCCAAAGCTGTTGATCGCGCCATGGCCATAGATCCAGATCAGGACCAACACCCCGACAAGCAGCATCTCGTGATAGGCAATCGTGCCCCAGGCGCGGATGAAACGCTCCCATTCCGGTGTGTCGTCGGGACAATCATAGACGTTTGGCCCGGTGATCGCGCCGGTGAGAAAGGCCAGTTCGATCCAGCCCCAGATCGCCAATGCCGACAGGAACGCGCCATAGGCCGCAGGTAAGCCAGGGTTCGAAAGGGTGGTGCCGAAGCCCCAGATGCCAAGCGCCAGTATCGGCAGGCCCGCGATTGTGCAGATCACCCGGGCCTGCTGCCCCCGCCGGTCGGCGTGACGCACCGCCCACAGGATCGCCCCGGTGGAGAACCACCAGGCAAAAAGCGCAAAGAGTGCGGCGATCCAGGGTGATGTCATGCGCGCCCCCTTTCCCGGGCTTGACCCAGGAACACCGATACAGGGCGGGGGCCCCGGATCATGTCCGGGGCGCGGGGTGCGATATCGTCCGCTGGTCGTCTCAATAGACCGGCTCCAGCCGGGTTGAGGCGGGCACTTTGTGCTTTTTCACCGGGATGAAGTAGAGCCCGGCAAAGGCCGTGGCCGCACGGGCGCTCGATGTGATCCTGCGCAGCAGAGCCAGCGGGCCTGAGCCTGCCTTGGCCTCGGCCAGATCGACATTGGCCTTTTGCAGCCGCCGGAGCAGCGGCAACCACCGTGGATTGTCGATGTCGAGCGTGATCGGGAAGATCTGTTTCGACAGCTCAGAAGTCTTGGTGAAGACCTCATGCGCGTACCAGTCGGGATCGACGCCAAGCGCCTCGTGAAAGGCCGGACGCTGATGATCGCGGACGAACATCGTGGCATAGACCGCCGTCAGGAAGAACTTGATCCAGAGCACGTTGCGCCCGGAGGTCAGTTTCGGGTCGGTCTTCATCAGCAGGGCAAAAGCCTCGCCATGGCTGAACTCGTCATTGCACCACTCTTCGAACCACTTGAAGATCGGGTGGAACCGATGTTCGGGGTTCGCCTGCAGATGCCGGAAAATGGTGATGTACCGGGCATAGCCGATCTTTTCGCTGAGGTAGGTGGCGTAGTAGATGAACTTGGGCCGGAAATAGGTGTATTTCTTCTTCTGGGTCAGGAAACCCAGATTGACCCGAAGTCCGGCCTCGCGCAGCGCATCGTTGATGAAGCCCGCATGACGGGCTTCGTCGCGCGCCATCAGTTGGAAAAGCTGCGTGATGTCGTCGTTGTTACCGCGCCGCTTCATCTCCTTGTAGAGGACGCAACCCGAGAACTCGGCGGTGCAGGAGCTAATGAGGAAGTCGATGAACTCCTTCTTGAGCTGCGGCTCCATCCCCTCCCAATCGACGTGATCCCAGTCTTCGTTCTTCTTGAAATGACCCTTGTTGGGGTCGCTCACCATCTGCGCGATGAGCTTATCCCAATCCTCGCGGACCGAACTGACGTCAATCGCGTCCAGCTCATCGAAATCCGTGGTGTAGAAGCGCGGGGTCAGCAACGTATTGGCCATCGCGGTCTCGGTCGCCATCTCGTCGGTATATTGCTTGTCGAGTTCCTCGGCGATGGCCAGGCCCTCTTCGACGGTGGTGGCATCGGCGGTGTGTGTCGCCCCGGAGGGGCGCGGGTTTTTTGTGTGCATGTTCATAGCGTCACCTCCTCGGAGAACGAGAATTCACAAAGCTCCATGACTTCGAAATCGCCCGTCAGACGGGTCCAGAGCCGTTCCAGCGCCGAGGCGCGTACGATGGTCGCATCGCGATCCTCGCTGACGATCTCACCGAAGGGTGCCATGATCTCGGGTCCGTGGACCTTGACCTCGTCACCGGGGTAGACGACCGCTCCGTTATTGAAGCGGACATGTGCATGCAGACTTTCGAACTTGTGACTGATTTCCACAGTACACGGCGCGTGTTCGATATCTTTGGTAAGCCATCCCATTATTGGCCTCCTCTCTCATGGTGCCAGTAGCCGCGCAAAGGCCCTGGCGTTATCTGCGCCGAATCCCATTAAATCGGCGCTCCAGCCTGTGCTGGGGTCTTGAATTGAAATGCGTCCGGTATCCTGCCAGATCAGCGTGACAGGCCCGTCAAGCGCGACCCGGTTCTTGAGCCGTTCGCGCTCCACAACCCGGCCCACGCCCGAGATGAAGCCGCCCTGTTCGGGGGGCAGATCGGCAATCACGGTGCCGGTCTCGTCGCGGATCGTGGCGGCGCCGCTGGTGTCGACCGAGAGGCTGACAATGCGGCTGGCCACGACCTTGCCGTCAGGCGGTGTGGCAATCAGCGGCGTATCGGTCAGTCGCGCAAGTGTCACGAGGGTCAGACAGGCCAGGACCAGCGCCAGCATGGCGCGCACCATGACGCGGGGGATCAACTCTTTGTCATGGGCCTTCGGGGCTGGTCTGGTGTCTATCTGGACCATCGGTTGCCTCTTGTTTTATTCGGCGGCCACTGCCGCAGCGGGGGTGGTTCGGGTGATCTTTGGTGTGCTGATACGCGCCTCTGCCGCGTCGGCCAGAAGGCGCGCCACGGTGTCGGCGTCCGGGATGCAGCGCAGGGCAGGCTGGGTGCGGCGTAGCTTCCAGGGGCGCACATGCGGCCAGCAGACGATGTAGGACAGGCGCGTCTTGCCCAGGAGATCTAGCGCAATGGTTCCCGTGCCGCCGCGGCGCAGGTCGAGATCGGCATTGGCGATCTGGGTGAAGGGCAGGTTCAGCGTGACGGTCAATGCCGCCCCGATCCGCATTGCGACGCGGGCGTTGGTGATGGTGTAGACGGTGGCGCGGGCCTGGACAAAGCCCACGATCATCAGAAGCCCACAAACCAGCGCCCCCATGATGAGGAAGGGCGAAGAGGCCGCGAAGGCGGTGCCAAACCCGACCTGATCGACCATCGTGGCGAAGCGCCATGCGGCCAGCAGCACGAAGTAGCCAGCGACCCAGTAAAGGTTGAGCGCCTCGCGGGTCAGCGCCCACCAGTTCGGTCGGCCCTGCCACAAGATCTGTTCGCCCTCGGGTGGGCGTTCCGGCAGGCCCTTGACGGGCTCGATGGCGAAATCGTCGTGGCTCATGGCTGCGTCCCCCTCTTGCGGTCAGCCCAGTTGCGGCTCTTGCCGCGCTTCGCTGGCATAGAGGGTGCCACCGCCGTAGTAGCCGGTGATCTTGTCCTCTTCGAGCAAAGTGACCTGATGGGTCGCGGCATGTTGCGGCACCCCCGCGAAATGCTTGCCGAAGATCGAGCGGACCTTGACCCGGTCCCTGCGGATGCGCGCCATCGGCAACGGGATCAGGCGCTTGCCGCTGCCGTGATCACCGTCCAGTTCGACTTCGAGATAGCGTACCAACTGTTCCGGTGCATCGAGCCAGAGATCCGTGATCGTGCCCACCACCGCGCCATCACCGGCCTCGACCGGCAGGCCGCGCGGATCGCGACCGGCTGCGACGTTGAAATGATCGTTGCCCGACATTGGCACGATCTTGGGGTGGCCGTGACCGTCAAGTTCCGGCACGTCGCGGCGCGGCGCCCAGGAGGCGGGGCCAACCCCGTCAGCCATCGGATCGCCGGTGGGCGCGAACGGAAAGCCGTTACCCGCGGCGGTCTTTTCAAGCGGCAAGTCTGCCCGTTCCGGCGTTTGCCCGGACGGGACGGTTTTCTCGCCTCGGCCATGGGGCAGTTTGAAGGTCTTGTCATCGGGAACTGGGAACATGCCCTGATTGGCCGATGTGTTGCCGTCATCATCCTCGAGCGGGTAGCCCTCGCGCATGTTTTCGCGCTGGATGTAGAAGATCAGCAAGGCGAAGAAGACCCAGAACAGCCAAAGTGTCAGGCTGGCCAGGTCGAAGTTTCCAAAGAAGGGTTCAGTCATCTGAGTGTCCTTTCCGCGGTCGGCATCTCATGTCGGGAAATCGGCCAGGCCGACCGGGGCCGATTTCTTGTGCTGTGAAGGGCGCGCCCGGCGAACGAGCGGCCCAAGGAGGGCCAGCGTCACGAAGAGCAGCCCGATTTCGATGTGGTAAACAAAGGAATATCCGGTGGCGGGCGTGTTCAACGCCTCGCCCCAGGCGCCGGATGTCGCCAGGGCATTGACCCAGTCGCGTAGCGCCCCGCCAAGCGCGATGGCAAGCCCGGCGGCCGTCGCCTGCGCCGCGCCCCAGGCGCCGAGCGCCAGGCCATGTCCCGCCGCACCATGGGCCTTCATGTTCATCGCGGCGATCAGGGTCGAGACCGCGAAAAGCCCGCCGCCGAAGCCAATGAGGCCAGCGCCGGCGAAGAAGATGATGGCGGAATTCATCGGTGCCGCGAAGATCACCGCCGAGAAGGCGTAAATTCCGACCACAAGCCCGGCCCCGGCGATCCGGTAGGCATCGCGCCCCCGCGCCAGCATCCGGCCCGCCAAGGCGAAGCCACCCAAGGCGCCCGCGGCCCAAAGTGCGGTCAGGAGTGTCGTGGCCGAGACCGAAAGGCCAAGGATTTCGCCGCCATAGGGCTCCAGCAGCACATCCTGCATGTTGAGCGCCATGGTCCCGAAGAAGACAACGGCCAGAAGACGCCCGGCCTGACCGCCATTCATCAGATCGGCCCAGGCATCGCGGAAACGCGGGCGCGGTTGATTGCGCTCTTCGCGACTCATCGGGCGGACCTTTTCCTGTTTCCAGAGGGCGATCAGGTTCAGGACGATGCCAACGACGGCGGCGCCCTGCACAACCCGGATCAACGTCAGGCTGGTGAAGTCGGTCAGAAGCCAGCCGATGATGACCGCCGACACGCCCATGCCCAGAAGGAACATCACGTAAAGCAGCGCCACGACCCGGGGTCGCGTTTCGGGATCGGCGCGGTCGGTGGCAAGCGCCAGCCCGGCGGTTTGCGTCATATGCAGGCCAAGCCCGGTCATGAGGAAGGCCAAGGCCGCCAGCACTTCGCCCGCCCAGCCGGGACCGACCACCTGTTCGCCCGAGAGGACCAGCAGCGCAAAAGGCATCACAGCCAGCCCGCCCATTTGCCAGAGGGATCCAAACCAGAGGTAGGGGATGCGTTTCCAGCCGATGGCACTTCGGTGCGTGTCCGAGCGGAAGCCCAGAAGCGTCCGGAAAGGGGCGATCAAAACCGGCAGGGCGATCATGAAGGCCACGATGGTGGCCGGGACCGAGAGTTCGACGATCATCACGCGGTTGAGCGTACCGAGGAGCATCACCGTCGCCATGCCCACCGAGACCTGGAATAGTGATAGCCTGAGCAACTGCCCCATCGGCAACCCCTCGCTCGCCGCATCCGCGAAGGGCAGATAGCGCGCCGAGAGTTGCAGGAGGGCAGAGCGGGGCAGGATCATGGGCAATACTCCATGGCCTGGCTGATGTAGAAGCCGGATGTGATCCGGTTGAGGTTGGTCAGGGTGCCGGTCGCCTCGGCCTTGGTCAGCGCCCGTGCCAGGTTCGGATGCGCATGTGGCACCATTGTGGGCGAGCGGTCGGAGCGTGGGAAAAGCTGCCCGGCGCGCCACATCAGCATCAGCAATGGCGTGCGCGGCGCGACGGTGAAGAGCACTCGCCCTTTCGTGCGTTTTCCAAGCGATGTCAGAGCGTTGGCGATATCTGCGTCGCCGTAATAGATCAGGCTGTCCATCGCGATCACATGATCGAAATGCCCCAGGCGCGGCTCCAGCATGTCGCCGATATAGAATTGCACGTTGTGCTGCAGGCCGTGTGGCAGACGGGTCTTGGCAATGTCGATCAGCGAAGGCGAGATATCGGCAGCCAGCACCGTGGCGCCGCGCGCTGCCAGTTCGGCGGTCATCTGTCCCGCGCCGCAGCCCGCATCTAGCACCCGCGCGCCGCGGAGGTCTTCGGGCAGGCGCGACAGAAGTTGCGCACGCATCTGATCCCTGCCACGCCGCACGGTCTCGCGAATTTTCGACACCGGCGCATCACTGGTCAGCCGCTCCCAGGTGCGGGTGGCGGTCTTGTCGAAATAGGTTTCGACCCGGGTCAGCGTGCGGTCATAGGACATCAGTCAAACCCCAGCAGTTCAAAGATATCGCGGTCTTCCATCGGGGCGGGCGCCAGCGGTTCGGTCCCGTTCCAGAGCGTCTCGGCCAGCCGCACATATTCCGCGCGGGCGCCGACGATGTCGTCCTCATCGTCCATTTCGAAAAGCGTCTTTTTCTTGAGGCGCGAGCGGCGAATGGCGTCGATATCGGGCATATGGGCGATGCGATTGAACCCCACGGTGCGGCAGTAGCGATCGACCTCGTCGGTGTCCTTCGACCGGTTCGCCACGCAGCCCGCCAGGCGGACCTTGTAGTTCGCAGATTTCGCCTGCACCGCGGCGATGATGCGGTTCATCGCGTAGATGCTGTCGAAGTCATTGGCGGTCACGATCACCGCGCGGTCAGCGTGTTGCAGCGGCGCGGCAAACCCGCCGCAGACCACGTCGCCCAGCACGTCGAAGATCACCACGTCGGTGTCTTCGAGCATGTGGTGTTGTTTCAGAAGTTTGACGGTTTGGCCCACCACATAACCGCCGCAGCCGGTGCCCGCCGGTGGGCCGCCCGCCTCCACACATTTCACGCCGCCAAAGCCTTCGGCGACGAAATCCTCCGGGCGGAGCTCCTCGGGGTGGAAATCGACTTCCTTGAGGATGTCGATCACCGTCGGTTGTAGTCGACCGGTCAGGGTAAAGGTGCTGTCATGTTTCGGGTCGCAGCCGATCTGCAACACGCGCTTGCCCATGGCGGCAAAGGCCGCCGACAGGTTGGAACTGGTGGTGGATTTGCCGATGCCGCCCTTGCCATAGACCGAAAACACCTTGGCGCCTTCGATCCGGTTGGCGGGGTCCTGATGCACCTGCACCGAGCCCTCGCCGTCCTGGCCCTTGAGGATCGGGATTTCGTCGCGGGGGCTCATGATGTGGTCCCTTTCTGATGCGTGTTGCGTGTCATTCGGCGGCGATCCCTTCCAAACGGTCTTCCATCTCGGCGGCGGCATCGCGCAGCGCGTCGAGTGTGGCGTCATCGGGTTGCCAATAGGCGCGGTCATGGGCTTCGAGCAGGCGGTTCGCCATGCGCGAGGAGGCGGCCGGGTTCAAATCGCTCATCCGGCGGCGCATCTCTTCGTCGAGAACGAAGGTCTCCGATATCCGCTGATAGACCCACGGCTCGACCTGGCCGGTGGTGGCGGACCAGCCGACGGTATTGGTCACGTGGCTTTCGATCTGCCGCACGCCTTCGGCGCCGTGTTTCAGCAGTGCTTCGTGGAATTTCGGGTTGAGCGAGCGCGAGCGGGTCTCAAGCGCCACCTGATCGGCCAGTGTGCGGACCTTGCCTGCGCCACGGGTGGTGTCGGAGATATAGATCGCCGCTTCCTGTCCGCCCCGCGCCCGGCGCACCGCGCGGGAAATCCCGCCAAGCGTGTCGAAATAGTGATCGACCGAGGTGACACCCAGTTCGGTGCTTTCAAGGTTCTGGTAGGCCAGATCGACGTCGCAGAGCACTTTTTGGAGCAATTCGGCGTTCTGCGCGGCCTTGCCATTGACACCGTAAGCAAAGCTCTTGCGCGCCTGATAGGCATCGGCCAATTCGTCCTCATCGCCAAAGGCGGAACCATCGACCAGCATGTTGACGTTGGAACCATAAGCGCCTTCGGCATTTGAAAAGACCCTAAGCGCGGCGGTTTCCAGATCGCAGCCCATCTGCTCGGCATAGGCCAGCGCATGGGCGCGGATGAAGTTCTGTTCCACCGGCTCATCGGCGCTGGCGGCTTTCAATGCGGCTTCGGCGAGGAGTTTGGTCTGCAGCGGCAGCAGATCGCGGAAGATGCCCGAAAGGGTCATGATCACGTCGATGCGCGGGCGGCCAAGCTCTTGGAGGGGCATCAGGTCGGCACCGCATAGCCGTCCGAAACTGTCAAAGCGCGGCTTCGCCCCGATCAGCGCCAATGCCTGCGCAATCGGCGCTCCATCGGATTTGATATTGTCAGACCCCCAAAGCACCAGCGCCACGGTGCGCGGCAGGGTCTTGTGCGTTTCCAGCAGCAGATCTGCCTGCTTCGCCCCGTCACGGCAGGCAAATTCGCTGGGCATCCGGAAGGGGTCGAAGGCGTGGATGTTGCGCCCCGTGGGCAGGATTTCGGGCGAACGGATCAGGTCACCGCCCGGAACGGGGGGCGTGTACCGGCCATCGAGCGCATTCAGCAGGGCGGGGATTTCGCTATCACGCTGCAAGAGGTGATCGACCCGCGCGCGGGTTTCGTCATCGCTATCGGCCAGCAGGGCAAGGTAATCTGCCCGCGCCTCGGCCGCCATCGGCTCGCCCAGCACATGTAGCCCCTCGGGGATCAACGCATCCTCTGTCTCCAGCAGTTTGAGCCAGAGCGTTTCCGGATCGCGTCCGTCCATATCGACGGCCTCGGCCTGCTCGCTGATAAGTGCCTCGATTTCGGCGCGCGCGGGGGCGTCGGGGGCGGTCTGGCGCCAGCGGGTCAGGCTGTCTTTCAGCTCGGCCAGCCCTTTGTAGAGCCCAGATGTGGCCAGCGGCGGGGTCAGATGTGTGACCGTCACGGCCCCCGACCGGCGCTTGGCCAGCGTCGCCTCGGACGGGTTGTTCGAGGCATAGAGATAGACATTCGGCATGTCGCCGATCAGGCGATCGGGCCAGCAGGCAGCACTCGGGCCCGCCTGTTTCCCGGGCATGAATTCCAGCGCCCCGTGCATGCCGAAATGCAGGAGCGCATCGGCGTGGAACGTGTTCTTGAGCCAGAGGTAGAATTGCGTGAATGCGTGGGTCGGGGCGAACCCCCGTTCAAAGAGCAGGCGCATCGGGTCGCCCTCGTACCCGAAGGCCGGTTGCACGCCGACAAAGACATTGCCGAACTGCGCGCCGAGCACAAACACACCGCGTCCGTCCGATTGCACTTTGCCCGGCGCGGGACCCCATTGCGCCTCGATCTCATCGAGCCAGGGTGTGCCCGCGACGATCGCGTCGGCGCTGACATGGGCTGCCACGTTGGCGTCCTGCCCGTATCGCTGCGCGCTGCCCTCCAGCACTGCGGCGCGCAGGTCTTCGACAGTCTCGGGCGGGGTGAGGTCATAGCCCCGCGCGGCCATCGCATGCAGCGTGTTGTGGAGCGAGCGGAAGACATCGAGATAGGCCGCCGTGCCGGCCGCACCCGCATTGGGCGGGAAACCGAAGAGGACGATCCCCACGCGCCGCTTGGCCGCCTCGGAGCGGCGCAGCAGGGCCAGGTTTTCAATCCGCGCAGTCAGGCGTTCGATCCGCTCGGGGCAGGGGGCCATCGCCTTCACGGTCGAGGCGGTTGTGCATGTCCGGGCGCAGGCCGAGCAGCCCTCGGGGCCATGCCGCCCGGCAAAGACGGTGGGGTTGGTCGCGCCATCGAGTTCGGGCAGGGCGATCAGCATCGTCGTCTCGATCGGCCCGAGGCCTTGTGGGGACGCCGCCCATTGCGCCAATGTCTGGAACTCCAGAGGATGTGCGGCGACGTAGGGAACATCAAGTGATTTCAGTGTCTTGATGGCGGCGTCATTGTCGTTGTAGGCCGGGCCGCCCACCAGCGAGAATCCGGTCAAAGATAGAAGCGCATCAATGCGGGGCGTGGTGTCGTCGACAAAGAAGGTCTCGATCGCGGGCCGCCCGTCAAGCCCCCCGGCGAAGGCCGGCAAGACGCGCAGGCCCCGTGCCTCAAGCGCGCGAATGACCGCGTCGTAATGCGCCGTATCACCGGACAGTACATAGCTGCGCATCATCAGAAGGCCGACCGTGGCGGTTGCCGCCTTCGGCGTTGGCAGATCCGCGATTTCGGTGGTGATCCGGCCAGGCAGGTCGGGGTGATAGAGCCCGGTATCGGGGTAGTTCAGCGGTTCGGCCGCACGCACCCCGCGCCAGGCGTCGATGCGGCAGTAGCGCGAGATCAGGAACCGCACCATGGCGTCGATGTTATCATCCGACGCGCCGAGCCAATATTGCATCGACAGGAACCAGGCGCGCAGATCCTGCGCCTTGCCGGGGATGAGCCGCAGGATGCGGGGCAACTGCCGCAAGAGTTTCATCTTGCGCGCGCCTTTTTCGACCGACGGTTTGCCCGCGCCACGCAGCCGTTTCAGCAACTTGCGGGTTTTCGATTCCGGCGCCGACATGTCCAGCGTGCCCATGCGGGTGGTCTTCACGATTGCCGCATCGGCAATGATCCCCACCATGGCGTCGCATTCGTCGCGCCGGGCCATCAGGTCGGGAAGGATCGCGTTGATATGCTCTTCGAGGAAGAGAAGATTGGCGATGATGATGTCGCCGGTGGCAATCGCCGCCTTGGCTTCATGCAAAGCCTCCGGCGACTCGCCCCATTCGGCGGCGGCATGAACACTGAGCGTCAGACCGGGGAAATCTTGTGCCAGTTGGTCGGCCACCCGCGCGCAGGGTCCCGCCGCATGGCTATCCAGCGTCAGGATGACGACGTTATAGGCGCTTTGGGCGCGGGATATGAAAACCTCATCGCGCATAATGGGCCTTTGCTTCGTAAAGCGTGTCGATGCTGATCTCCTGCACGCCCTGGTTGGCGGCGAAGATCTCGGTATTGCGCCGGGCCTTTCCGCGCACGAAGAAGGGGATCTTCTTGAGCTCCTTCTCCGCGTCCGCCAGCCAGATCACTTCGGCCGACTGGCGCTTGGGCTCCGGTGCTTCGGTCTCTTCCGGTTTCGGCGCGTGGCCGCCGTGATGGCTTGGCCCGGCGGCATCGTGGAATTCGAAATCGTCGCGGAACATGTGCAATAGATGCTCTTCAAGCCCCATAACCAGCGGATGCACCCAGGTGTCGAAAATCACATTTGCGCCTTCGATGCCCATCTGCGGGGCATAGCGGGCCGGGAAGTCCTGCACATGGACGGGGGCCGAAATCACGGCGCAGGGGATGCCAAGACGTTTGCCGATATGACGCTCCATCTGCGTGCCAAGGATTAGCTCTGGCGCGAGTTTTTCGATGGCGCGTTCGACCTCAAGGTAATCGTCGGTAATGAGCGCCTCGACGTTATACTCCTTGGCCAGAGCGCGGATCGGACGGGCCATTTCGCGGTTGTAGCAGCCAAGGCCCACCACCTCGAACCCCATCTCGTCGCGGGCGATGCGGGCGGCGGCGGCCACATGGGTGCCGTCGCCAAAGAGGAAAACGCGCTTGCCGGTGAGATAGGTGCTGTCGACGCTGGCCGCATACCAGGGCAGGCGCAGCCGGTCGGTATCAAGCCTGGGCGCCACGCCTGCAATTTCGGCCACTTCAGTCACGAAATCGCGCGTTGCACCGACGCCGATGGGGATGGTTTTCGTATAGGGCTGGCCCAGCTCCCGTTCCATCCAGCGACAGGCACTTTCGCCGGTTTCGGGATACATCAGCACGTTGAAATGCGCGGCCCCCAGACGGGTGATTTCCTCGGGCGTCGCGCCGTAGGGCGCACAGACATTGACCGCGATCCCCATCTCTTCGAGGAGCGCGGTGACCTCGGTGACGTCATCACGATGCCGGAAGCCAAGCGCCGTGGGCCCAATCAAGTTGGCACTGATCTGCGCATTCCGTTCAACCGGGCGGGCCAGATGGCGGGTGATCTGGAAGAACGTCTCATCGGCGCCGAAGTTTTCCTTGCGCTGGTAGCTCGGCAGTTCCAGCGGAATGACCGGCACCGGCAGGCCCATGGTTTCGGCCATGCCGCCGGGATCGTCCTGAATAAGTTCGGCGGTGCAAGAAGCCCCCACGATCAGTGCCTGCGGCTGGAACCGGTCATAAGCGTTCTGGCAGGCGGTCTTGAAGAGGTTCGCCGTGTCACTGCCCAGGTCGCGGGCCTGGAAGGTGGTGTAGGTGACAGGTGGGCGATGGTCGCGCCGCTCGATCATGGTGAACAAGAGATCGGCATAGGTGTCGCCCTGCGGCGCGTGCAGGACGTAATGCAGACCCTTCATCGCGGTAGCCACGCGCAGGGCGCCCACATGGGGCGGGCCTTCATATGTCCAGACCGAGAGCTTCATTCCGCCGCCTCCAGCCTGAGCATCTGCCGCCGCCGGAGCGGGCGCGAAAATAGACCAGCGAGATCACCGGCCTGCTCGTAGAAATGCACCGGCGTGAACACCAGTTCGATGGCCCATTTGGTCGCCATCCCCTCGGCTTCCAGCGGATTGGCGAGGCCAAGGCCGCACACCGTCAGGTCGGGTTGGGCGGTGCGGCAGCGGTCCAGTTGCAGGTCGACATCCTGCCCTTCGGCCAGCACCGGCCCTTCGGCCAACAGGTCGAGATCGGGGCCGACGATCGATTTGTGGATGTAAGGCGCCGACACCTCGATGGCCGCCATGCCGCATTCGCGGGTCAGGAAACGGGCCATCGGGATCTCAAGCTGACTGTCGGGGAAGA
This sequence comes from Roseovarius sp. MMSF_3359, assembly GCF_030733385.1. Lineage (GTDB taxonomy): Bacteria > Pseudomonadota > Alphaproteobacteria > Rhodobacterales > Rhodobacteraceae > Roseovarius. The sequence goes on from NZ_JASHJC010000017.1 coordinate 29,009, forward strand.
AGAAGACGGATTTGCCCGAAAGGCTTTCCGCCGCCTTGGCCACGGCCATTTTGGCGCGGGCGCGGGGCGCGTCAGTCACGGCGTCGAAAAGCGCCTGGTCAACGCCGAATTCCCGCGCAACGGCGGACAGCCACGCGGTGGTGCCCTCCTCGCCGAACGGGAAAGGCGCGGGAATGTGACGCGCCCCGCGCCGTTCCAGGGCGGCATGGGTGCCCCCCAGAAACGGCTGTGTCAGGGCGAAGACGGTGTTGGGGCCAACGGCCACACCGCTCTCCAGATGACGGGCGGGCAGGACCGACACATCGTCGATCCCGAGTTTTGCCAGCAGGTCGAGCGCCTGATCCTCGACCACGTCGGGTAGGGCACCGACCAGCATCAGATGCCGTTTGTCCGTCTCGGGCAGGACGGGGACCATCGCGGCGAGGCAGGCATCCTCGCCCTCAGTGAAGGTGGTCTCGATCCCTGAGCCGGAGAAATTGAGCACCCGGACTTTGGGGGCGTAGCGCGCCGAGAGTTTCTCGGCGGCACGCGCCAGATCGAGCTTGATGACCTCTGATGGGCAGGAGCCGACCAGGAAAAGCTGCCTTATGTCGCTGCGCCGGGCCAGAAGGTCGGCGACCACGCGCTCAAGCTCGTCCTGGGCGTCCTTGAGGCCGGCGAGATCACCCTCTTCGAGGATGGCGGTGCCAAAGCGCGGCTCGGCAAAGATCATCACGCCCGCCGCGGATTGCAGGAGATGCGCGCATGTCCGCGATCCGACCACCAGAAAAAACGCATCCTGCATCTTTCGGTGCAGCCAGATGATGCCTGTCAGGCCGCAAAACACTTCGTGTTGGCCGCGTTGCTTTAGAATCGGCGCGTTGCCGCAACCCTTGACCGGCGGCAGATTTTCGGTGCCTGTTCGGGTGTTTCTGAGGGCCTCAGGGCGGGTCATGCGATCTCTCCCGCCTGCAGACGCGCGGCCCGGAGTTTGAGCAGGAATTGACCCGCATTGATGACGTAGGCAGCGTAGGCCGCAAGCGCCAGGACCATCAATCCGGCGGGCGAAAGCGCGTCCGCGAAAAGCGCCCAGACATAGGCCGTGTGCAGAGCGATGACCGCAAAGCTGAAGACATCTTCCCAGAAGAAAGCGGGAGCGAAAAGGTATTGATCGAAAACGACTTTTTCCCAAATCGCGCCGGTCACCATGATGAGGTAGAGAAAGCCGGTTTTAACCAGGATGGAGAGTGTTGCCGCCTCGTAGCCCAGACCGGTTGCAAGAAACCTCAGAACCAGGATGAGCGAGATCAGAAAGACGATGAATTGGGCTGGTGCCAGCACCCCCTGAACCATGGTCCAGACCGTGGCGTCGCGGCGCGCGCGTTGCGCGTCGGTGTATAGCATGGCGCATTTCGATTTATGCGGCGCTTCTGGCGTCATCTTTTCCCTCGCCGGCCGTATGATCATCTCCAATGCTAAGTGCTGATCTCCAAAAGTGTCAATTATAATTTACACATTTGGACATTGACATGTGTAAACCGCAGATTTCGACACTATGATGACGGGCGGAACATCGCCGATCTTTGATTGCATTAACTTCAAGGGATTAGGGGGTGCGACAATTTAGGCTTGTCTTACAAGGCATTGCGTCTGAATGATGCTGTCTAGTGTCAAGTTAAATTGACATTCAATCATAACGGTCGCACACTGCCGGGTAATCAGAGCAGATTAATAATTCGCATAAGCGGCTTCATCGTAAGTGTCCGGTGGGAGGGCAGTACACATGGAAGACGACGCGACAAGACCATCCTCTGAATTCTCCGGGATACCTCAGCCCGCGATCAGGTTTCTTGTGGAATCCGCCTTGAAATCACTGGCATCGGAATGTGCTGAGCCGAAGCCCGGCAGCCGGGATGAGTGGGTGCGCCATCTCAGCCAGGCATTGATGTCGGAGGCGGAGGTCGAGCATCACAAGGTGCTCTCCTCGCTGATGGCAAACGGCGTGAGTAATCAGGAGTTGCTCCATTTCTACATCCCCGAAGCCTCAAGGTATCTGGGCGAAAAATGGGTCAGTGACGAGGCGAGTTTCGTCGACGTGACGACCGGTGCCGCGCGGCTTCAGGCGTTGTTCCGCGACCATGATGACGACGGCGATGCGGGACAGTTGCTGGACCGTAGCATCCCCCTTGGGCAGTCGGTTCTGATGATAATCCCGCAGTTTGAACAGCATTCGCTGGGCGCATTTGTTGCGGCGGACGGGCTTCGGCGCCACGGCCTTTGGGTGCGTATGGCGATCGGTTTGTGCGATGCGGAGATTGCGCGATTGATTTCGGCCAACCGGTTTTCGATGCTTGGAATCTCTTTGGCGTCATGGAAATCGGTTGAAAAGGCGGCGGATTTCATAGAAGACGTTCGTAAGAGTGTTGCGGACGTGCCGCCGATCGTTGTCGGGGGGCGTATCGTCGAAGACCGAGAAGAGGTCGAGCGGCGCTCCGGCGCTGATTTCGCGGTCCATTCAATCCGCGAGGCAATCGAGCGTTGCGGCCTTTCAACTGTCGCCAAGATGCGCCCGTTTGAAGTGGCTCAGTAGCTGGAGTGGTGCAGTAACGGGGAAATATTGTGACGGAGCAAATCCCGGGATCGGAAACGCTTAAGATCGGAGAGCTTCCGGCTGGTTTGAATGTCGAGTCCCTGATCGAGCAGGCCTCCGATATCGCAATTCTCGTTGGCAAGAACGGTATGGTCGAGGGGATCACGGTTAATCCTGATTGTCCTTCGCTTGGCTGCCTGGACCATTGGGTTGGCCGGACGTTCGACAGTTTCCTGACCATCGAAAGCCGGGAAAAATATGCCGCGCGCATCAAGGCGATAACCGCCGATCCCGGCATGGTCCCGCGGCCGCTGCAGTTGAACCATGTCGATAACGCGGTCTGGGAATTTCCGGTGCGCTACACGGTGCACCGGGTCAAGGACCGGCCATCGTTTCTGCTTTTCGGGCGGGATATGCAGCCGATTGCCGAAGTCCAGCAACACCTGGTGGCCGAGCAGACTGCGCGAGAGCGGGACCAGCAGAAGATACGCAGCTACGAGACGTTCTACCGCGTTGTGCTTGAGGCCTCTGAGACGCCCTTGATGCTGGTGGAGAGTGAAACCGGTCGCATCCGCGATGTGAACAGCGCCGCCGCCGCACTCTTTGGGACGAAGCTCGAAACGCTTGCCGGCAGTTCGCTGCCGCAGGCGCTTGAAGGGCAGCGCAAGGCTGAGTTGATGGAAAGTCTGCATGCCGCGGCGAGTGCGGAAGAGTTGAAGGTGATCGAGGTCATTGCCCGCCGCAGCGGTCGTGACCTGGCCTTGTTCGCCCAGTATTTCAGGGCGGCGGGGGAGTTGTTTCTGATTTGTCGGGTGGCCTCGATTGACGATTCCAGCGCAACCGGCCCCGAAGTGGCGCAATCGCTGGCGACCTTGTTCAATTCGGCCAGTGACGCGATCGTCATGACCGATGCGAAGGGTGTCATTCGGGATGCGAACGAGGCGTTCCTGATCCTGACCGACGCGGCGCAGATCCGCGATGTGAAGAACAAATCACTTGGTGAGTTCCTGGCCCGCGGCGATGTCGACCTGAAAATCATCCTCGAAACGACGATAAAGACCGGGAGGGTGCGCAGCTATGCCACCCAGGTTCTGAGTTCTGTCGGAACCCGTGCCAATGTCGATGTGGCGTCGACCCGGTTGCAGCGGCGCGGCGGTGATCTGGGTTTCGGGCTGATCATCCGCGACGTGACGCCGAGCGAGGTGGCAAATGCCAGCGCGGGCGCGTCGGTGATGAGCGACGAGGCGATGAAGAGCGTCATGGACCTTGTCGGAACGGCTTCGCTGAAGTCGCTGGTTTCGGCAACATCGGATGTGGTTGAGAAGATGTGCATCGAGACCGCGGTGAAGATGACCGGTAACAACCGGGTCGCGGCGGCCGAGATGTTGGGCCTTTCTCGCCAGAGCCTTTACGTCAAGCTGCGCAAGCATGGCCTTCTCAAGGGTGAGCCTGGCGAGGATTGAGGCTTCACGATTGCGCCCTTTGGCGAAATAACACTTTCAGAATTGGAGAATGTATAGTTTAATTGACACTATGAGTGTCACATTAGATTTACATTCCGCTCGACGCACTCCAAGTCCCCGCGCCGTGTTGACGCTGATCAAGCCGATCACCTGGTTTCCGCCGATCTGGGCCTATCTTTGTGGTGTGGTCGCGTCGGGCGTGCCGGTGTCCACCGCGCCATGGCTGGTCCTCGCGGGCATGGTGCTGGCCGGGCCGGTTGTCTGCGGGATGAGCCAGGCGGCGAATGACTGGTGCGACCGCCATGTGGACGCGATAAACGAACCGCATCGCCCAATCCCGTCCGGGGCCATCCCGGGCCGCTGGGGGCTGTGGATCGCCATCGTGATGAGCGGGCTGGCGCTGGCCCTCGGGGCCATGCTGGGCCCATGGGGATTTGGTGCGACAGTCTTCGGTGTCGCCGCTGCCTGGGCCTATTCGGCAGAACCTTTCCGCCTCAAGCGGTCGGGCATCTGGGGGCCGGGCCTCGTGGGGCTTTGTTACGAGGGGCTGCCCTGGTTTACCGGTGCGGCGGTGATGGCGGCGGGCGCGCCCGCACTGCCGGTGGTCGCCATCGCGCTCCTTTACGCGCTGGGTGCCCATGGCATCATGACACTCAATGATTTCAAGGCCCTGGAGGGGGACCGCCAGACCGGCGTGAACTCCTTGCCCGTAACCCTTGGGCCGGAGCGGGCCGCGCGGGTTGCCTGCTGGGTCATGGCGCTGCCACAGGTGGCGGTGATCGCGGCGCTGTTTTTCTGGGACCGCCCGTGGCATGGGGCGGCGATTGCCGTCCTGCTCCTTGCGCAGTTCTGGGCCATGCGGGTGCTGCTCAGCGACCCGAAGGGCCGCGCGCCCTGGTACAACGCCACCGGCGTCACGCTTTACGTCAGCGGCATGATGGTCGCGGCCTTCGCGCTGCGCGGCATGGGAGGACTGTGATGACACTCAGTTGGATTTCCATTGTTCGCCTCGGTCTGGTGCAGATGGCGCTTGGCGCGGTCGTGGTTCTGACAACCTCGACCCTCAACCGTCTGATGGTCGTTGAGCTGGCGTTGCCCGCCGTCCTTCCGGGCCTGCTGATTGCGCTGCATTACGGGATACAGATCACCCGCCCCAATTGGGGCTTCCTGTCGGACACGGGCGGTCACCGGACCCGCTGGATCATCGGCGGGATGGTGGCGCTGGCCCTTGGGGCCATGGGTGCGGCGCTTGGTGTTGTTCTCTTCGAGACCAGCTTTGCCGCCGCGATGGCCTTGTCGATCTTGGCTTATGCGCTGATCGGCCTGGGTGTGGGCGCCTCCGGTACTTCGCTGCTGGCGCTCTTGGCGACGACCACCGCCCCACGTCGCAGGGCCGCCGCGGCGACGATCACCTGGCTCATGATGATTGCCGGTATCGCGATCACCGCGGGGACCGTCGGCGTGTTTCTTGACCCCTACACATCCGCGCTGCTGCTCAGGATCGTGGCCATCGTCACCGGTGGGGCGGTTGTGTTGACCATGCTGGCGGTCTGGGGCATCGAGGCCCGCGTCGATGCGCAGCCGCGCCAGAGCGAAAAGATACCGTTCCGCGAGGGGCTGGCCGAGATCTGGGCCGAGCCCGCCGCGCGCCATTTCACCATCTTCGTGTTCCTCTCCATGACCGCCTATTTCATGCAGGAGTTGATCCTTGAGCCCTATGCGGGCCTTGTTTTCGGGTTCACTCCGGGTCAGTCCACATCGCTCAGTGGGGCGCAGAATGGCGGGGTTTTCCTCGGCATGCTGACCGTGGGCATCACTGCGACGGGGCTTCGGATTGGTAGTCTGCGGACCTGGGTCATCGCCGGTTGCCTGGGCTCGGCGGGCAGCCTTGCGCTCATCAGCCTTCTGGGCGGGATGGCCGTCCCGGCGACACTTATGCCAGCGGTGGTCTCGCTTGGGTTCTTCAACGGCATGTTCGCGGTTGCCGCCATCGGCTCGATGATGGCGCTGGCGGGGCGCGGTCGCGAAGCGCGCGAAGGCACCCGCATGGGGCTTTGGGGCGCGGCGCAGGCCGTTGCAGCAGGCTTCGGCGGGCTTCTGGGCGCGGCCGCGGTTGATGTAATGCGGCTTCTGACCGCCGGTGATGCCGTGGCCTTCGGGGCGGTTTTCCTCGCGGAGGCTGTGCTTTTTGTCATCGCGGCGCTTCTGGCGCTGCGCGTCATTGAACACCGGTCGCGTCGTGGCGCGGCCATCGTACCGGGAGAATGACCATGTATGATGTTGTCGTAGTGGGCGGCGGCCCATCGGGCGCCACAGCCGCCGAAGATCTCGCCCGGTCGGGGCACAAGGTGGCGATGATCGACCGGGATGGCCGTATCAAGCCCTGCGGCGGTGCAATTCCGCCCCGGCTGATCGCTGATTTTCACATTCCCGACGATCAACTCTGCGCAAGGGTCACCACCGCGCGGATGATCTCGCCCACGGGGCGCATGGTCGATATCCCGATCGAAAACGGCTTTGTCGGTATGGTGAACCGTGAGGACTTCGATGAGTTCCTGCGGGTGCGCGCGGCGGACGCTGGCGCGGATCGCTTGACCGGGACGTTCCTCCGGATCGATCGGCCAGACGGCACGCCCAAAGTGATCTATCGCGACAAGGCCAGTGGCGAGGAACGCGCGCTCGACACGCGGCTGGTCATAGGCGCGGATGGCGCACGGTCCAACGTGGCCCGGGCCGAGGTGCCGGGCGGGGACCGCATTCCGTACGTCATCGCGTATCACGAGATCATCGAGGCGCCGGAAGCCACCGCGACCTACGATCCGGGTCGTTGCGATGTGATCTATGACGGGCGTATTTCCCCTGATTTCTATGGCTGGGTCTTTCCGCATGGCAAATCCGCAAGCGTCGGCATGGGGTCGATGGTGCGTGAGGTGGATCTCAAGCAAGCGACCGCTGACCTGCGTGCGGCGAGCGGGCTTGCCGACTGCAAAACCATCCGCCGCGAGGGGGCACCGATCCCGCTCAAGCCGTTGGATTGCTGGGATAACGGGCGCGATGTGGTGCTTGCGGGTGATGCCGCGGGTGTGGTGGCCCCCAGTTCCGGCGAGGGGATTTACTATGCCATGGTGGGCGGGCAGGTCGCGGCCGCCGCCGCTTCGGCCTGTTTGACCACAGGGCGTGTGCGCGACCTGAAACTCGCCCGGCAGCTTTTCATGCGGGAACACAAGATGGTGTTTCGGGTCTTGGCATCCATGCAGAACGCCTATTACAAGTCCGACGACCGGCGCGAGCGGTTTGTCTCGCTCTGTCATGATGTCGATGTACAACGCCTGACCTTCGAGGCCTATATGAACAAGAAACTGGTGCGCGCCCGCCCGATGGCGCATCTGCGGATCGGATTGAAGAACCTGGCCCATCTGATGCGCCTGGTGGCGCCGGAGCATATATGAACGCGATGATCCCTGCCTGGATCGGTGATGAACTGGTCCCTGTTGAAAAACTTGACGTGCATCGGCGCGGCCTGCGTCACAAGGCCGTGTCAGTCTTTGTGCTCTGCGGCGACAAGGTCCTGCTGCAACGGCGAGCCTTGTGCAAATACCACACGCCGGGGCTCTGGGCGAACACCTGCTGCACGCATCCGCACTGGAACGAAAGCGCCGAGGATTGCGCGGTCAGGCGCCTGCGCGAAGAGCTTGGCATCGACGCCCATTCCCTGACCTATCGTGACCGGGTGGAATATCGCGCGGATGTCGGCAACGGCCTGACGGAGCATGAATTGGTCGATATCTTCCTCTGGCGGGTGGCGGAGCCGATGGATTTGGTGCCGAACCCCGATGAGGTCATGGACACCGAATGGGTAAGCATGTCGGAACTCGTCGGCAACGTCCAAAGGGAACCGGCCCGTTTCACACCGTGGTTGAAAATCTATCTCGAACAGCACGCGGCGCAGATTTTCGACGTCGAGATGCAGCCGTAGCGGCGGCGTCCCGCTTGCTCGATTGGCGGAGCTCTCAGCCGGATGTGATGCCGTATCGCCGTAACTTGTCGTAAAGCCCCTGACGGCTCAGCCCCAGAACCTTTGCCGTTGCTGCCCGGTTATTGCCGGTGAGCCTGAGGGTTGCTTCGATGCAGTCCTTCTCAAAAATATCAATCTGCGCACGGACCAGCTTGCGCAGGGGAACCTGACCGACGCCCGCCGTTTTCGGGTCTGCCTGCGGGGCATTTTCGTGCGGAACACCCTGCGCGCGCGACCCCGCCTCGAAAAGAGAGTGGTAGCGCGCTTCGTCATCCTTGAGACGTTCCAGGCGGTCTTCGGTGAACTTCTGAAGGCGCCAAAGCTGCTCCTGAAGGGCGATGGTCTGGCTGATGTCCTTGCCCAGAAGCAGGATATGACCGGCGGTCCCGGCATGGACGGCGACATAGGTGATGAAGATGTCTGTGCCGTCGGTCGATGAATGAGCCACCGTTTCTTCCCGCGGGGCCCCCGGATGGGAGGCGGTGATCATATCACTCAACCGCGCCCACGCCGCGGCATCCACCAGGTCGTGGAATCCTGTTCCTGGCCAGTTCGCGATGTTGAGGTCCGGGGCGCTGCCCAGTCGGCCCGCGACGTCCTGGACGATGCCCTCGCTGTCCAGGATGACGGCCAAATCGGCGGCGGACGCGATGATCTGTCCGATCATTTCCGCATCGGTTTCGGAGAAGCAGGCAGCAGGATTGGAGAAGAATGCACTCAAAACGGTCTGGACTTTGCTCAGGAACAATTGGCTTTCTCTACTGCAGAATGGCGTGGTTTACAAATCAACTGGCGTTGACAGATCCGTGGATCTTGTCGCCTGTGCCCTTGTCTTCGGGGAACTGAACCCTTTCTTCGTGCCGATAAGCCGCTAATATGCAAAGTGTTTTGCCGCGCAGGTTTCTGACGCGGGCAAGCTGGCTTGGGGAGTGGAAATCGTTGCAGGACAGGCAAAAGATATCGTCGGCCAGGATTCGCGATGTGCTGCGCAGGCACACCCATGACGCCCATGAGGCGCTGCACGCGCATGCGAGCTTCGCGGCACTCCTGCGACATGAGCTTGACCTAGACGGTTACAGGGAGCTGATGCGGGCGCTGCATGGGTTCTATGCGCCGCTCGATCGGCAAATTTCGCGTGTGTTGGCCGAACGTTCTGCATTGGGGACGGCTTATTCCTACGCATGGCGCAGCGAATTTCTGGCTCGGGATTTGCGGGACCTGGGCTTCAGCGCCGAAGAGATTGACCGCAATGACCGCTGCGAACAGGCGGCGCAGCTTGTTTCGGCGGCATCTCTGGGCGGTGTCCTCTACGTGATCGAAGGTGCGATGTTGGGCGGGGCGACCATTGACCGCGCGGTTCAGCCCCTGCTGTCGGCAGAAAACGCTGGCGGGCGCGGTTACTGGGCCTGGTGCCGGTCGGAAAACGGGCACCGTTGGCGAATGACGCTTGAGTTTCTGGAACGTCTTTGCGCCGACGGCGCGGCGCTTGACGATCTTTGCCTGGGGGCCGAGAGCACCTTCCTGGCGCTATCGCAGTGGCTCGCGCCATTGGAACGGACCGCATTGTCTGTCGAAAGGGGGGCCGCGTGACCACAAGCACCGTTGATCTGGAGACATGCGACCGCGAACCCATCCATATCATCGGGGCGGTACAACCGCATGGCGCCCTGATCGCGTTTGAACACGCGACGTCGGTCGTTACCTATGCAAGCGTCAACACCGCGGCCTTCCTGGGGGCTGCGCCGGAGGAGATACTGGGCAAGAAAATCGGGGACGTGATCGGCGAAGAGAATGTGGCGAAACTGCTGACCCTGCCGCTCGATCCGTCCTCGCCCGAGTTGCTTAAACCCTGGTTTTTGAAGTTCTCCGGGGCCGATGGGCGGATTATCCATGCCGAATGTCTGCCGCACCGGAACGATGGCCACATCATCCTGGAATTCCTGAGCCCCGAGCCCGCACCGGCGTCGATCTGGGAAGACGAGCTGCTCCGCCGCGAGATCATCTCCGAATTGGTGAAGCCGGGGGCCCTGGTCGAATTGGCCGCGGCAAGCGCCAAGATGATCCGCGACGTGACCGGATTCGACAGGGTCATGATCTACAAGTTTGCCGAAGATAAACATGGCGAGGTGATCGCCGAAAGCACCAATCGGCCAGACAGTTTTCTGGGGCTGCATTATCCCGCGTCTGACATCCCCGATCCTGCCCGCCGGCACTTTACGCTGAACGTGATGCGCTCGATCCCGGATATCAATGGCGAACATGTTGCGATCATTGATCGAAACGGCAATGTCGCCGGTGCAAATTCGGCGGCCCCGCTTGACCTCACCTATTCCAAGCTCCGCGCCGTCGCGCCGGTGCATGTGGAGTATCTCAATAACATGGGCGTCGGTGCCAGCCTGTCGATATCGCTGATTACCAATAACGAACTTTGGGGTCTTGTCGCCTGTCACCACTATGACACGCGCCTGATTTCTTCGAGCCGCCTGCGATTTGCCGAACTGCTGGGCGGCACCACATCCGCACTGCTGCAGAGCATCGAAAACACGACCCAGCTCAAGAAGAGTATCGAGGCGGAAAAGGCGGCCTATCAGATCGAACAGAAGGCGCGGTCCGGTGCCTCGCTGAGGGATCTGATTACCGATCAGGCGTCTTTCCTGATGGAACTGATTGATGCGCAGGGATTGCTGTTCGTTTCCAAGGATACCGTGGTGCGGGTCGGCTGTTTGCCGGAAAAGCCGCTTGATTTCAGTAACCTTCGCGATCTTCTGGTCGATGGGGTGGCGACATCGTCGCATTTGTCATCGCTGATCGACATGGATGACGAGCAACGGCTGATGGCGGCGGGTGCGGCGCTTTTGGATCTGTCGGAAGACGGTCGGGACTACCTTGTGTTCCTGCGCAGCCATTTCGAGCAAACGATCCGCTGGGCCGGGAAGCCCGAGAAGGTTGAAACCAAGAAGGAAGACGGTACCGTGCGGCTCTCGCCCAGGGGGTCCTTTGCGCTCTGGCGCGAGGAGCGGCTCGGGATGAGCCGGCCATTCGACGCGATTGATCGCGATGCGCTGAGGATCCTACGGCGGGCGCTTTTTGCGTTGAACAGCCTTGAGCACGAGCAGGCGGCGCTTGAGGCCCAGAAAGCCGCCGAGGCCGAAGAACTCCGTCTGCGCCATGCGATGCTGGAAGCGGCGCGGGCCAGTTCCATGGGCGAGCTTACATCCGCGATTGCCCATGAATTGAACCAGCCCTTGTCGGCGGTGGCCAATTACGTGGGCGCCTGTCGGCAGGAATTGCTGAACTCCGGCGTCACGATCCCTGCGCGCGCGGAGCAGATGATTGACCAGGCCATCAAGGAAACCGCCAGGGCAGGGGACCTCGTACACCGGGTCAGGAACTTTATTTCCCGCGGTGATCTCAACGCCAACTACATTGACCTGAAAGACGCGATCAATCAGGGGATGGATCTTGCGCTGGTCTCCAATGACCTGCCGAGGTTGCAGGTCACGCTCTTGCTAGACAGCGGGTTGCCAAAGGTCCTGGCCGATCCGGTTCAGGTCGCGCAGGTGGTCCTCAATCTCGTGAGAAACAGCCTGACCGCGATGGAGAATGCGTCCGAACAGAAGCTGTCCGTAGAGATGGCCGAGGTGGACGGTTTCGCGCGGATCACGGTCAGCGATACCGGATGTGGCATCCCGCCTGAAATGCAGAAAAACCTCTTTGAGCCTTTTCATTCATCCACGCCGCGGGGCATGGGTATTGGCCTTTCGCTTTGCCGCTCTATCGTAGAGGCGCATGCGGGTCGGATCTGGGCGGAAGCCACGGGAAACGGGACCGCTTTTGTGTTTGAATTGCCGATACAGGGTGGGTTCGATGAGTAAAGCCCCGGAACAGTTTTCAGTCTACGTGGTCGAGGATGACGATGCCGTTCTGCATTCTCTTTGCGCATTGCTGAACGCGCATGGCTACGAGACGATCCCTTGCGTTTCGGCAGAAGAATTCCTGGATGTGTTTGACCCGGCCCTGAAGGCCTGCCTGCTTCTCGACCTCCGCCTGCCGGGCATCAGCGGCGTGCAATTGCAGTCGCATCTCAACGACATGGGGGTCAACATCCCGATCATCGTGATTACGGCGCATGGGGACATCTCGATTGCCGTCAAGGCGATGCGGGACGGCGCATTCGATTTCATCGAGAAACCCGCCCAGGCCGACCACCTGCTCGAGGCGGTCAAATCTGCCGGTGGTCTGCTTTTCAATCGGCTGCCTCCAATGCCGTCGAAGAAGGTTGTTGCCGACCGACTCGCCAAGCTGACAGACCGCGAACGCGAGGTGCTCGATTATCTGCTCCAGGGGCGGTTGAACAAGGAAATCGCCGATGAGTTGGGCGTCAGCCGGCGAACGGTCGAGGTCCATCGGTCGCGTATCCGCGAGAAGATGCAGGCGCGCGGTATTGCCGACCTGATCCGGATGGTCAGCTAGGCTGCCGTCGGTATAAGTAGGTAATACTACGTAGTGGAAAATCCGAACTATCTAGGCAAGTTGCCTACGCCTTACCCTCGGTTGAGTGCCGGGTGGCTGAGATGGAACATGTCGGGTGAGAATAAATCGCGTTTGATCGACCCAGGGCGTGCCGAAAGTGGTGCGCAGGATTGCTGTTTTTCCGTCACGTTGAATGAGGAGGAGTTGTCGGCTGTCGATGGATGGCGGCGGGCCAACAACATTCCGACGACGGAAGGCGCAATTCGGGAGCTTCTGCGCCTTGGTCTGCTGAGCGAGCTTTCGCGGGCTTATGATGTTGTCAAATCCATTCGAAACTCGGTGGACGGCTAGTCGTTCAGGATAAAGGCGGCAGGTCTGCGCGGGCCGAACCGCTGAGCCGGTCGTTTTGGTTGTGGCCCGTCGATATGCCGATGGGTTTCGAGCGGCAACAAGGGGGATGAAAGACGTCGACCTCGGACATGTGTTGCTGGTTGCAAGCTGTTGTCCAAGAACGGGTCGATGTCGGGAGGAGGATCGTTGTTCAAGTCAAACGCCGAGCCGGGACCGATCGAGCTTGATGCCTACCTGCGCAGTCAGACGAATATCCGTCGGCTCAAGGCCAGTTTGCCCGACGACCTGGTGGCAAGCCTCGCGCGAGAGGTCATCATGCGGCTCGCATCGCGAGACCGTAGCCTGGATGCCGTGCCGCATGACCCGATACCCGGGGAATTGGAGGCGCTTTGCACTGCGTTGATTTCCGATGACGACACGGCGGCGGCTGAGATCATCAGCGGTGTTCGTGCCGATGGAACGCCCCCCGATGTTGTTTACCTCAAGTATCTCGCAGCAGCGGCAAGAATGCTGGGCGAATGGTGGATCGAAGACCGAGCCGATTTCGTCCAGGTAACGATCGGCACTGGTCGCATGTTCGCCATCATGCGTGGCATGCGGCACCTGTTTGTGAGCAACGTCCCCGCACCAGGAAAGACGGCGATCTTCGCGTCGGTCCCGGGAGAGGATCATACGCTTGGGGTGCGCATGGCCGCCGATATCTTCCGCAAGGAAGGGTGGGAGATTGCGCTCAAGATCGGTCTGGACCACGACGAACTGGTTACCGAGGTGGAGCGGTCCCCAGGTCGAATTGTGGGGTTGTCTATCGGCGGGCGACATTCGGTGGACGCGCTGTCGCGGCTTGTCGTTGCTTTGCACATCTGCTCCCCTGGCACGCCTCTTCTCGTGAGCGGGCAGAACATCGACGCCATCAGGCCGCTTTTGTCCCTGATGGGTCTGGATGGTGTGGCGGGCGATATTGATGAAGCCAAGGAGCAGATGGCGGCGCTATCGGACAGGCAAAGCGAAGGGTAAGACGGCACCTTTTGTGGGATTTCCGATGGTATCGGCTGATTTTGCCGCGTGCCATGCGTTGGTCTGAACCCCGGAAACCGACCGGTTTGACTTAAATCCTCAGGTCATTTTGCGAAACAAACTGTTCTCAAGGCCGTCTTGCCGTTTTGCTGACATAGCTCTGCCACGAATTCGCCAGATTTCGGCCTTAGGATCACCTTTAATTGTCGATCCGGGGCATCGCTCCGGCGTTTTCAACACGTGGGGGCGTGGGAAAATTCGAGCAACATCATGAGCGGTTCTGCGACGCCAAACCAACTGCCACATGCGGCCCCGGAAACACCGGGAAAACCGCCGATTGACCCGACCGCCTCGGGCGAGCCTGACCAGACCGCGGATGCCCTCATCCGCGAGGTTATGGTCGCGCAGAAGCGGCGTGATAGCCATGCGGCCCTGCCCGAATTGGAGGAAAACGAAGCGGCTGCACAGACCAAGCCGATCAAGCACCCGCGTCGCCTTTTCCGAAAAGCCGAACCTTCGTCAGCGGACACCGCGACAGATGCCGAACGCACCAAGTCCGCCGGTCTGTTCATGCGTAGCCTTCACCGCGCGCTTGACGCGATCCGCAGTTACCGGCCGTCGCGCAAGCATCTGATCGTCGCCGCTGTCATCGCGATCATGTATTTTCGCCCCTGGCTGATCCCGATCACGCTCTTCGTTTTGTTTCTGAGCATCCTGATCGCCTACCTGACGCTCGGGCCGGACCGCGTGGCGGAACTGGTTGTCGGTGCCTGGCAGAAACTGCGCGCGCGCCGTCCCGAACTCGCCGAAACGATCCGGCAACGCGCCGAGCTCATGGCCACGCGGATTGATGCGGCCCTTGACCGTGTGCCCGGTTCCTGGACCGATGGTCTGCATGTCCCGGATTTCTCCGAAGCGGACACGGCGATTGGTGACCGGCCCGATCCGTTCGACCGTCTTGCCAAAGAAGCGCAGCGCGGCTGAGACTTTCCCCAAAGGCCACAATTGAGCGACGGCATGGGGCGACCCGCGCCTTCTGCTCTTGAATTTGCGCCACGGCCCGCGTATGTCGCACCGAACAGTTTCTCAGAGAAGTCAGCGCATATGGCACGCACAAACCCGCTTCAGTTCATTCAGCAAGTCCGGGCAGAGGTCTCCAAGGTCGTCTGGCCGACACGTCGCGAGGTTTTCCTGACAACGATCATGGTCTTCATCATGGCGACGCTGACCGCGATCTTCTTTGCACTGGTTGACCTGCTGATCCGCACCGGGTTGCAGGGCGTCCTGGGGCTGTTCGGCTGAGGCCCCAGAAAATCCGGGCCTGACCCTTGAAATCAAGGGCGAAGGGCGGTAGGGGACACCACGCTTTGAGACATGGCGCGCTGCGATTCGAGTTGCGCGCCGCTTTTTGTTTCAGGGACTTGGGCGCAAGCGCCTGATAATGCAATGAATTCCGACCCCTTGGGTCGCCCGGACGAGGACAAGATGCACGATGGCTAAACGGTGGTACTCGGTCAGTGTTCTCTCGAATTTCGAGAAGAAGATCGCCGAGCAGATCAGAACATCCGTCGTTGAAAACGGTCTCGAGGACGAGATCGAAGAAGTCCTGGTGCCGACCGAAGAGGTCATCGAAATCCGCCGTGGCAAGAAGGTAACCGCCGAGCGTCGTTTCATGCCGGGGTATGTGCTGGTGCGGATGGAGATGTCGGATCAGGGCTATCACCTGATCAACTCGATCAATCGCGTCACCGGCTTCCTTGGCCCGCAAGGCCGCCCGATGCCGATGCGCGATGCCGAGGTGAACGCGATCCTGAACCGCGTGCAGGAAGGCGAAGAAGCGCCGCGCACGCTTATCCATTTCGAAGTGGGTGAGAAGGTCAAGGTCAATGACGGGCCGTTCGAAGACTTCGACGGTCTGGTCGAGGAAGTGGATGACGACAACCAGCGCCTGAAGGTGACGGTGTCGATCTTTGGCCGGGAAACCCCGGTCGAACTGGAATACACGCAGGTCACCAAACAGACCTGACGTGTGTAAATCGTGGGAGGCGGTCGTCACGCGTGACGGCACCGAACCACGGGCAAACCTGTCCGGCCGCCGCGGCGGCCCGGATGCTGTAAAAGGAGAAGGCTTATGGCCAAGAAGCTCGCAGGTACGATGAAACTGCAAGTGCCCGCCGGTCAAGCGAACCCGTCCCCGCCGGTTGGTCCGGCGCTGGGTCAGCGCGGCATCAACATCATGGAATTCTGCAAGGCGTTCAACGCCAAGACGCAGGAGATGGAGCCCGGTGCGCCGTGCCCGACTGTGATCACCTATTATCAGGACAAGTCCTTTGACATGGACATCAAGACGCCGCCTGCGTCTTACTATCTGAAAAAGGCTGCCAAGCTGAAATCGGCCGCCAAGCTGCCCGGTCGTGAGACCGTCGGCACCGTGACCACCAAACAGGTCAAGGAAATCGCCGAAGCGAAGTGGAAAGACCTGAACGCGAACGACGTGGAAGCCGCGATGAAGATCATCCTCGGCTCGGCGCGTTCCATGGGCATCGAGGTGAAGTAAGATGGCAAAACTCGGAAAACGTACCCGCGCGGCACGCGAAGCATTTGCCGGCCAGGAAAACGTCACGGTCGAAGAAGCCGTGGCCCTGATCAAATCGAACGCCAATGCCAAGTTTGACGAAACCGTCGAGATTGCGATGAACCTGGGTGTTGATACCCGTCATGCGGACCAGATGGTGCGCGGCGTGGTTGGCCTGCCCAATGGTACCGGCAAAGACGTGCGTGTTGCCGTTTTCGCCCGTGGCCCCAAGGCCGATGAGGCGAAAGAGGCCGGTGCCGATGTGGTCGGTGCGGAAGACCTGATGGAAACCGTGCAGGGCGGCAAGATCGATTTCGATCGCTGCATTGCGACCCCGGACATGATGCCGATCGTTGGCCGTCTGGGTAAGGTCCTGGGTCCGCGCAACTTGATGCCGAACCCCAAGGTCGGGACCGTGACCATGGACGTGGCCGATGCGGTCAAGGCTGCCAAGGGCGGCGAAGTTCAGTTCAAGGCCGTTAAAGGTGGTATCGTGCACGCGGGCGTTGGCAAAGCGTCGTTTGACGAGGCCAAGCTGGTCGAAAACATCCGCGCCTTCGTGGATGCGGTGGCCAAGGCGAAACCGACCGGTGCCAAGGGTGCTTACCTCAAGAAAATCTCGCTGAGCTCGACCATGGGTCCGGGCGTGAGCGTGTCGGTCGATAACGCCGCTGGCAACTGAGCAGGTTCAGCAATAAAAATTTGGGCCCGGCATAGCATCGTGATGTGCCGGGCTTTTTTGTTGGCAATGTTTCCCGTGAGCCCAATGCGGAAGTCTCCATCCTGATTCCAAAGCCGCGGGGTGCCAGACCGCGGGATGGCGATCCACCGTTCTTAGGCACACTTTATCGTTGCCAAGTCCGAAAAACCTCAATTCGGAGCGCAACCCCACCCAATCGCCAGCCCTTGCGGGCGGTCTGGCGATCGCGCGGCGGCCTGCGGCCTTGATTCCGCGCGGGACATGAAAGTCGAACGGCAGCTTCATCCGCTTTTGGGGCCTTGCAATGGATGCTTCAAGCGCGCTGAGTCTGCGATATAGGACGGTGGGTTCCAGGTGCTGACTCGCGGAGAATGGCCCGTCGCTGCGAAAAATGCTGTTTTTCCGCTTTTGCCCCTTCACATTTGCCCCATTTCGGCCTATTGGCACCCCCGATAGGTCGCCGCGTCCGCGTGGCGATCTGTTGATTCGTCCAAGACGGTGGGTGGGGCATGCCCCTTAATCTCCTGCCTGAGACGGGAAAAGACTTATTGGCCGGGGCTGACCTCGGGCGATTTGGTACTGCCCCCGTATATCGGACATGTAACGCCGGAACACCTGTTTCGGTTTAACTGAGCCGGGGGGCGAAAGCCTTCCAAAACTGGAGTGAAACTGTGGATAGAGCCCAGAAAGAGAAAGTGGTCGAGGAACTCGGCCAGATCTTCGAAAGCTCTGGCGTTGTGGTGGTTGCCCACTACACGGGTCTTACAGTTGCCGAGATGCAGGATCTTCGTGCTCGCGCCCGCGAGGCCGAAGCATCCGTTCGCGTCGCCAAGAACAGGCTCGCCAAAATCGCCCTTGACGGAAAGCCTTGCGCAAGCATCGCCGACTATCTCTCGGGTATGACCGTTCTGACCTATTCCGAGGACCCCGTGGCAGCAGCCAAGGTGGCCGAGGGCTTTGCCAAGGATAACAAGAAGTTTGAAATTCTTGGCGGGGCGATGGGTGAGACCGCTCTGGACCGTGCTGGTGTCGAAGCCACATCCAAACTGCCGTCGCGTGATGAGCTCATCGCGACCATCGTCGGCATGCTGGGTGCACCTGCTTCGAACATCGCGGGGGCCATTGGCGCACCTGCTTCGAACATCGCGAGCATCATTTCTACGGTCGAAGAAAAGGCCGAAGCCGCGTAAGCAACTTGTAACATCCGCGTAGGGTTGATTTCCCGACGTTGGAACACATCTAAACGGAAAGAGTCTAAAATGGCTGATCTGAAAAAACTGGCAGAAGAGATCGTTGGTCTGACGCTTCTCGAAGCACAAGAACTGAAAACCATCCTGAAAGACGAGTACGGCATCGAGCCCGCCGCTGGCGGCGCGGTCATGATGGCGGGCCCGGCAGGCGACGCAGGCGGCGACGCCGGTGCGGAGCAAACCGAATTTGACGTTATCCTGAAATCGGCCGGTGCGTCGAAAATCAACGTCATCAAAGAGGTTCGCGCCATCACCGGTCTGGGCCTGAAAGAAGCCAAGGACCTGGTCGAAGCCGGCGGCAAAGCCGTCAAAGAAGGCGTCGACAAGGCCGAAGCAGAAGACATTAAGGGCAAGCTGGAAGCAGCTGGCGCGGAAGTCGAACTGAAGTAACACGTGCCGGGGCAACCCGGAGCGGAAATTTTGGCTGGGTCCGGCAAATTCCGGGCCCAGCCGAACCTGTCTTAGCAAGGGCTTTGCGCAAGCAAACGGCCCAGAGCCCTTTCTAAGATGCGGTTTTGCGATCGGGAGGTTCGTGGTGGGACACGGACCGGGAATTGATCGTAACCCATCGTCTCGGAAGGACGCGGTGCAGGGGCCCGACTGCATGCGCGACCGGTGAGAAAAGAAAGGTTATACCAACCATGGCTCAGACCTACCTTGGCCAAAAACGTCTCCGTCGGTATTTCGGCAAAATTCGCGAAGTTCTGGAGATGCCGAACCTCATCGAGGTTCAGAAATCCTCTTATGATCTGTTCCTCGACTCCGGCGATCAGCCCGAGCCGCAAGATGGTGAAGGCCTGAAAGGTGTCTTCCAGTCGGTTTTCCCGATCAAGGATTTCAATGAAACCAGCGTGCTGGAATTTGTCAGCTACGATCTGGAGAAACCCAAATACGACGTCGAAGAGTGCATGCAGCGCGACATGACCTACAGCGCCCCGCTGAAGGTTACCCTGCGCCTGATCGTGTTTGATGTCGATGACGACACCGGCGCCAAGTCGGTCAAGGACATCAAGGAACAGGACGTGTTCATGGGCGACATGCCCCTGATGACCCCGAACGGCACCTTTGTCGTGAATGGCACCGAGCGCGTGATCGTCTCCCAGATGCACCGCTCGCCCGGTGTGTTCTTTGACCATGACAAGGGCAAGACCCACAGCTCGGGCAAGCTGCTCTTTGCCTGCCGCATCATTCCCTATCGCGGCTCGTGGCTGGATTTCGAGTTTGACGCCAAGGACATCGTTTTCGCCCGTATCGACCGTCGCCGGAAACTGCCGGTCACCACGCTGCTCTATGCGCTTGGCCTGGATCAGGAAGGCATCATGGATGCCTATTACGACACGGTCGATTACAAGCTGAAGAAGAAAAAGGGCTGGGTCACCAAGTTCTTCCCAGAGCGTGTGCGCGGCACCCGTCCGACATACGATCTGGTCGATGCCAAGTCTGGCGACGTGATCGCCGAAGCGGGCAAGAAAGTGACGCCACGCGCGGTCAAGAAGCTGATTGACGAAGGCAAGGTCACCGATCTTCTGGTCCCGTTCGAGCAGATCGTCGGCAAATTTGTCGCCAAGGACATCATCAACGAAGAAACCGGTGCGATCTATGTCGAGGCCGGGGACGAGTTGACGCTGGAATATGACAAAGAGGGCGAAGTCAACGGCGGCACGTTGCAGGAACTTCTGGATGCGGGCATCACCGACATCCCGGTTCTTGATATCGACAACGTCAATGTCGGCCCCTACATGCGCAACACCATGGCGACCGACAAGAACATGAACCGCGTCACCGCGCTCATGGATATCTACCGCGTCATGCGCCCGGGCGAGCCGCCCACCGAAGAGGCCGCATCGGCGCTCTTCGATACGCTCTTCTTCGACAGTGAACGCTATGACCTATCGGCTGTTGGCCGGGTCAAGATGAACATGCGTCTTGACCTCAGCAAGGAAGACACGCAGCGCACGCTGGACCGCGAAGATATCGTGGCCTGCATCAAGGCGCTGGTCGAGCTGCGCGATGGCAAGGGCGACGTGGACGATATCGACCACCTCGGTAACCGTCGTGTGCGCTCGGTTGGCGAACTGATGGAGAACCAGTACCGCGTCGGTCTCCTGCGGATGGAACGCGCGATCAAGGAGCGTATGTCGTCGGTCGAAATCGACACGGTGATGCCGCAGGACCTGATCAACGCCAAGCCTGCCGCCGCTGCCGTGCGCGAATTCTTTGGCTCCTCGCAGCTCTCGCAGTTCATGGACCAGACCAACCCGCTGTCGGAAGTCACCCATAAACGTCGTCTCTCGGCGCTTGGGCCGGGCGGTCTGACCCGCGAACGTGCAGGCTTTGAGGTGCGCGACGTACACCCGACGCATTATGGTCGGATGTGCCCGATTGAAACGCCGGAAGGGCCGAACATCGGTCTTATCAACTCGCTGGCCACCTTCGCCCGCGTGAACAAATATGGCTTCATCGAAACGCCCTACCGGAAAGTCGAAGACGGCCATGTGACCGACGAAGTGCATTACATGTCGGCGACCGAAGAAATGCGTCACACCGTGGCGCAGGCCAACGCGACGCTCGATGAAAAGGGCAACTTCATCAACGATCTGGTCTCGACCCGTCAGTCGGGCGAATACATGCTCGCCCCGCGCGAGAATGTGGACCTGATCGACGTGAGCCCCAAGCAGTTGGTCTCGGTCGCGGCCTCGCTCATTCCGTTCCTGGAAAATGACGACGCCAACCGCGCGCTCATGGGATCGAACATGCAACGTCAGGCCGTGCCGACGCTTCGTTCGGAGGCGCCCTTGGTGGGCACCGGTATCGAAGGTGTTGTGGCGCGTGACAGTGGCGCTGCGATCCTCGCGAAACGTGCCGGTATCATCGACCAGGTGGACGCCACCCGGATCGTTGTCCGGGCGACCGAGGATCTGGAACTGGGCGACGCGGGTGTGGACATCTACCGCATGCGCAAATTCCAGCGGTCGAACCAGAACACCTGCATCAACCAGCAGCCGCTTGTGAAAGTGGGTGACACGGTGATGAAGGGTGAGGTGATCGCGGACGGTCCATCAACCGATCTGGGTGAATTGGCCCTTGGTAAAAACGTGGTCACGGCCTTTATGCCGTGGAACGGGTATAACTTCGAGGACTCGATCCTGATTTCGGAACGTGTGGCGCGCGATGACGTGTTCACCAGCGTTCACATCGAGGAATTCGAAGTCGCCGCCCGTGACACCAAGCTGGGCCCGGAAGAGATCACCCGCGACATCCCCAACGTCGGCGAGGAAGCCCTGCGCAACCTCGACGAGGCGGGCATCGTCTACATTGGTGCGGACGTAGAGCCAGGCGATATCCTCGTGGGCAAGATCACACCCAAGGGTGAATCGCCGATGACGCCGGAGGAGAAACTCCTGCGCGCCATCTTCGGCGAGAAAGCCTCCGACGTGCGTGACACGTCGCTGCGGGTTAAACCGGGTGACTTCGGGACGGTTGTCGAAGTGCGTGTCTTCAACCGCCATGGCGTGGAGAAAGACGAACGTGCGTTGCAGATCGAACGCGAAGAGGTTGAACGCCTCGCCCGCGACCGGGATGACGAGCTGGCGATCCTCGATCGTAACATCTACGCCCGTCTGAAATCGCTGATCATGGGTAAGGTCGCTGTCAAAGGCCCGAAAGGCGTCAAGGCAAACTCGGAGATCACCGAGGAATTGCTGGAAACGCTGACCAAAGGTCAATGGTGGCAACTGGCGCTGAAAGACGAGAAGGACGCACAGATCGTCGAAGCCCTGAACGAGCAATACGAGGCGCAGAAGCGGACTCTGGACGCACGTTTCGAGGACAAGGTCGAGAAGGTCCGTCGCGGCGATGACCTGCCCCCGGGTGTGATGAAAATGGTCAAGGTCTTCATCGCGGTGAAGCGCAAGCTGCAGCCGGGTGACAAGATGGCCGGTCGTCACGGCAACAAGGGTGTGATTTCCAAGGTTGTGCCGATGGAAGACATGCCGTTCCTCGCCGATGGGACACCGGTTGACTTCTGCCTCAACCCGCTGGGCGTGCCCAGCCGGATGAACGTCGGTCAGATCCTGGAAACCCATATGGGTTGGGCCGCGCGCGGTCTGGGTCTCAAGATCGACGAGGCGCTGCAGGAGTATCGCCGGTCCGGTGACATGACCCCGGTGCGGGAAGCGATGAAAATCGCCTATGGCGAAGATGTCTATGACGAAGGCATCGCCGGCATGGACGAGGATGCTCTGATCGAAGCGGCGGGCAATGTGACCGGCGGTGTGCCGATTGCGACGCCGGTCTTTGACGGTGCGAAGGAGGCCGATGTCAACGATGCGCTGAAACGCGCGGGCTTTGACGAAAGCGGTCAATCGATCCTGTTTGATGGTCGCACCGGTGAACAATTCGCTCGTCCGGTGACAGTGGGTGTCAAATACCTGCTGAAACTGCACCACCTAGTGGATGACAAGATCCACGCCCGCTCGACCGGGCCTTACAGCCTCGTGACGCAGCAGCCGCTGGGTGGTAAGGCGCAGTTCGGTGGTCAACGTTTCGGGGAAATGGAGGTCTGGGCGCTGGAAGCGTACGGCGCTGCCTACACCCTGCAGGAAATGCTGACGGTCAAGTCGGACGACGTTGCCGGACGGACGAAAGTCTATGAAAGCATCGTCAAAGGCGAAGACAATTTCGAAGCCGGTGTGCCTGAATCGTTCAACGTTTTGGTCAAAGAGGTCCGTGGCCTCGGCCTGAACATGGAACTCCTGGACGCGGAGGAAGCGGAATAACGGTGGGGCCTCACCCCCGCCTCCACTTCCAACGCCCGAATTCAAGGATTTGAAAATGAACCAGGAACTGACAAACAACCCGTTCAACCCCGTCGCACCGGTCAAGGTGTTTGACGAGATCAAGGTGTCGCTGGCCTCGCCGGAACGCATCCTGTCGTGGTCCTACGGGGAGATCAAAAAGCCCGAAACCATCAACTACCGGACCTTCAAGCCCGAGCGTGATGGCCTGTTCTGCGCGCGTATCTTTGGACCGATCAAGGATTACGAATGCCTCTGCGGTAAATATAAGCGGATGAAGTATCGCGGCGTTGTCTGCGAGAAATGCGGTGTGGAAGTCACCCTGCAGAAGGTCCGTCGCGAGCGTATGGGCCATATCGAACTGGCCGCGCCTTGCGCCCATATCTGGTTCCTGAAGTCGCTGCCAAGCCGCATCGGCCTCATGCTGGACATGACCCTGCGCGATCTGGAGCGGGTGCTCTATTTCGAGAACTACGTGGTGATCGAACCCGGCCTGACCGACCTGACCTATGGCCAGATGCTGAGCGAAGAAGAGTTCATGGATGCGCAGGATGCGTATGGCATGGACGCGTTCACCGCGAACATCGGTGCCGAAGCGATCCGCGAGATGCTGCAAAACATTGACTTGGAGGCCGAGGCCGAGCAACTGCGCGCCGATCTGGCCGAAGCCACCGGCGAGCTGAAGCCCAAGAAAATCATCAAGCGTCTGAAAGTGGTTGAGAGCTTCCTGGAATCCGGCAACCGCCCGGAGTGGATGGTCATGACTGTCATTCCGGTCATCCCGCCGGAACTGCGCCCGCTGGTGCCGCTGGATGGTGGCCGGTTCGCGACGTCGGACCTCAACGACCTTTACCGTCGTGTGATCAACCGGAACAACCGTTTGAAGCGTCTTATCGAGCTGCGCGCGCCTGATATCATCGTGCGCAACGAAAAGCGGATGTTGCAGGAATCCGTTGACGCTCTCTTTGACAATGGCCGTCGTGGCCGCGTCATCACCGGCGCCAACAAACGCCCACTGAAATCGCTCAGCGACATGCTGAAAGGCAAGCAGGGCCGCTTCCGTCAGAACCTTCTCGGCAAGCGC
The DNA here is from genome assembly GCF_030733385.1 of Roseovarius sp. MMSF_3359. Lineage (GTDB taxonomy): Bacteria > Pseudomonadota > Alphaproteobacteria > Rhodobacterales > Rhodobacteraceae > Roseovarius. Next base: position 53,299 of record NZ_JASHJC010000017.1, read on the forward strand.
GTCGACTTCTCAGGCCGCTCGGTCATCGTGACCGGGCCGGAGCTGAAGCTGCATCAATGTGGCCTGCCCAAGAAGATGGCGTTGGAACTCTTCAAGCCGTTCATCTACTCGCGGCTGGAAGCCAAGGGCATGTCTTCGACCGTGAAGCAAGCCAAGAAGCTGGTGGAAAAAGAGCGCCCCGAGGTGTGGGATATCCTTGATGAGGTGATCCGCGAACACCCGGTGATGCTCAACCGTGCGCCGACCCTTCACCGTCTGGGCATCCAGGCGTTTGAACCGGTGCTGATCGAAGGCAAGGCCATTCAGCTTCACCCGCTCGTCTGTTCGGCCTTCAACGCCGACTTCGACGGTGACCAGATGGCCGTGCACGTGCCGCTGAGCCTTGAGGCGCAGTTGGAAGCGCGCGTTCTGATGATGTCCACGAACAACGTTCTGTCGCCCGCCAACGGTGCACCGATCATCGTGCCATCGCAGGATATGGTCCTGGGCCTTTATTATGTCTCGCTGGAGCGCGAAGGCATGAAGGGCGAAGGCATGGCGTTCTCGTCCATCGAGGAAGTGCAGCACGCGCTCGACGCGGGTGAGGTGCATCTGCACGCCAAGATCACCGCGCGCATTCCTCAGATCGACGAGGAAGGCAACGAGGTGATGACCCGCGTGGAAACCACGCCGGGCCGTGTCCGTCTGGGTGCGCTTCTGCCGAAGAACGTCAAGGCGCCCTTTAGCCTGGTCAACAAGCTCCTGCGCAAGAAAGAGGTGCAGCAGGTGATCGACACCGTCTACCGCTATTGCGGGCAGAAAGAGTCGGTTATTTTCTGCGACCAGATCATGAGCATGGGTTTCCGCGAGGCCTTCAAGGCGGGGATTTCCTTCGGCAAGGACGACATGGTGATCCCCGACAGCAAGTGGGGCATCGTCGAAGAGACCCGCGATCAGGTCAAGGGCTTCGAACAGCAGTATATGGACGGTCTGATCACCCAGGGCGAGAAGTACAACAAGGTGGTCGATGCCTGGTCGAAATGTAACGATCAGGTCACCGATGCCATGATGGGAACCATCTCGGCCTCGCGCACCGACGAAAGCGGTGCCGAAGCAGAGCCGAACTCGGTCTACATGATGGCCCACTCGGGCGCTCGTGGCTCGGTCACGCAGATGAAACAGCTGGGTGGTATGCGCGGCCTGATGGCCAAGCCGAACGGTGACATCATCGAAACGCCGATCATCTCGAACTTCAAGGAAGGTCTGACCGTTCTTGAATACTTCAACTCGACCCACGGGGCGCGGAAAGGTCTGTCGGATACGGCGCTCAAGACCGCGAACTCGGGCTACCTGACACGTCGTCTGGTGGACGTGGCGCAGGATTGCATCATTCGTGAGCATGACTGTGGCACCGACCGTGCGATCACCGCCGAGGCCGCCGTCAATGACGGTGAGGTCGTGGCGACATTGGGTGAGCGTATCCTGGGCCGTGTTGCGGCCGAAGATATCCTCAACCCGGCGACGGACGAGGTTGTCGTGACCGCGGGTACGCTCATCGACGAGCGCATGGCCGACGCGGTGGAGGAAGCCGCGGTGCAGACCGCGCGCATCCGCTCGCCGCTGACCTGCGAGGCCGAGGATGGCGTCTGCGCCATGTGCTATGGCCGTGACCTGGCGCGCGGTACGATGGTCAACAACGGCGAGGCCGTCGGCATCATCGCGGCGCAGTCGATCGGTGAGCCGGGTACACAGCTGACGATGCGGACATTCCACATCGGCGGCGTTGCCCAGGGTGGTCAGCAATCGTTCCTCGAAGCGAGCCAGGAAGGCAAGATCGAGTTCGAAAACGCCCAGACGCTGGAAAGCTCCAGCGGCGCAACCCTCGTCATGGGCCGCAACATGAAACTGCGGATCATGGGCGAGAAGGGTGTTGAGCTGGCCAGCCACAAGGTGGGCTACGGGACGCGCCTCTTCGTCAAGGAAGGCGACAAGGTTGCCCGTGGTGACAAGCTCTTCGAATGGGATCCCTACACCCTGCCGATCCTGGCGGAGAAGTCGGGTACCGCGAAGTTTGTCGATCTGGTCTCGGGCGTCGCCGTGCGTGACGTGACCGACGATGCCACCGGCATGACCCAGAAGATCGTGACCGACTGGCGCGCGGCGCCCAAGGGCAACGAGCTCAAGCCGGAAATCCTGGTCGTTGGGTCCGATGGTGAGCCTGTGCGCAACGATGCCGGCAACCCGGTGACCTATCCGATGTCTGTCGATGCGATCCTCTCGATCGAAGACGGTCAGGAGATCGAAGCCGGTGACGTGGTGGCGCGTATTCCGCGGGAAGGTGCCAAGACCAAGGACATCACCGGTGGTCTGCCGCGCGTGGCCGAACTCTTTGAGGCCCGTCGCCCCAAGGATCACGCCATCATCGCGGAAATCGACGGCTATGTGCGGTATGGTCGCGACTACAAGAACAAGCGCCGTATCAGCATCGAGCCTGCAGACGAGTCGATGGAGCCCGTTGAATACATGGTGCCCAAGGGCAAGCACATCCCCGTTCAGGAAGGGGATTACGTCCAGAAGGGTGACTACATCATGGACGGTAACCCGGCCCCGCATGACATCCTCAGCATTATGGGTGTCGAGGCGCTGGCGGATTACATGATCGACGAGGTGCAGGAGGTCTATCGCCTGCAAGGTGTGAAGATCAACGACAAGCACATTGAGGTCATCGTGCGCCAGATGCTCCAGAAGTGGGAGATCCTCGACAGCGGCGACACGACACTCCTGAAGGGCGAGCATGTCGACAAGCAGGAGTTCGATGCGGCCAATGAAAAGGCCATCTCGAAAAACGGTCGCCCGGCGCAGGGCGAGCCAATCCTCCTGGGCATCACCAAGGCGTCGCTGCAAACCCGCAGCTTCATCTCGGCCGCCTCGTTCCAGGAGACCACGCGGGTTCTGACCGAAGCCTCGGTTCAGGGCAAGCGCGACAAGCTCGTCGGTCTCAAGGAGAACGTCATCGTGGGCCGCCTGATCCCTGCGGGGACCGGTGGGGCGACGCAGCAGATGCGCCACATCGCGCAGCAGCGTGACAATGTCGTCATCGAAGCCCGCCGCGAAGAGGCCGAAGCCGCCGCAGCTCTGGCCGCGCCGGTTCAGGACGATATCGTCGGTGGCGACGAGTTCGATAACCTGGTGGAAACACCGGAGAGCCGAGAAGAGTAAGACCCGGCAGCAGGATCTCGAGAAGCCCCGCCAGAAATGGCGGGGCTTCTTTGCTTAGGCTAGTTTTGTCGATACTCGCAACCCTGGTCCGCTTTGCGGACAAAGCTGCCGTTCGACTTTCATCTCCCGCGCGGAATCAAGGCCGTAGGCCGCCGCGCGATCGCCAGACCGCCCGCAAGGGCTGGCGATTGGGTGAGGTTGCGCACCGAATTGAGGTTCTTCGGACTTGGCAAAGATAAAACGCGTGCAACGACGGTTGATCGCCATCCCGCGGTCTGGCAATCGCGCGGCTTTGGACTCGAGATGCAGATGTCGGCTCCAGGCTCAAAGTCGCCATTCACTCAAAGGTTGGTTGTGGCACCCCCCCCTTTTGTATTGGCAGCGTTCCGGCGCGTTGGTTGCGCTGCTGTGAATAAGGGATTCACGTTTGGCTTTGAGCGTTCTAGGATGAAGTTCAAGGCATCTGGCAATCAGACCTGCGAGCGGAAATGGCATGTTAGCGGCGAAAGAGATCTGCGAAAAAGGCGGTTTGGATTTCGGGCACCTCTTTGCCCGGCAATATAGTTTTTCGCGGCAACCTTTGCCCCGCATGAATGGTTGGAAGTATCCGAAGCGGCTTAGGGGGTGGGGCCTGGCCCATTGTGGCAAGCTGCATCACACGGCGTTGCAGGACAAGAATGGCGAGGCGATCGGCTGGCTGTTGGGTGTGGCGGTCGACCGTCAAGGCGAGGCAATTGGAAAGACGCACCGGTTTGCCATCTCTTTGAAAGATAAAGGTTTCTGGGGCTTTGTCGAGCAAGAGATCACGTTTTTTGCGGGCCGTTATGTCGCCTTTTTGCTCACCGACAAGGGCGATCGGGTCTATTTCGATCCGGTGATGGATCTTCCCGCGGTCTTCAACGCGGGCGAAAAAACCGTTGCATCGTCGCCGTTGATGGCGCTCATGCGGCCGGTGCGGGCCAATCACCGGTTGTCGCGCCGCCATATCCTCAAGAAGGGCGGCAATTACGGGATGCAGCAGACCTGCGACCCGGATGTGGTCCGGGGCCTGTCCAACCACTATCTCGACCTTGAGAGCTTTTCGTTGCACCGCCACTGGCCCGTTGAGGCCAATAGATTTGAGGCGCCCGATGGTGACCTCAACGAGACCGCCGCGATGATGGTTGCCCGGCTTGGTCAGATCACCGGTGCGATCCTGGAAAATCATGCTTGTCTTTTGCCGATCAGTGGCGGTCTTGATAGCCGGACGCTGGCGTTTTCGGCCCGTGACAGGCTGCATCACGCGGACGGCGTCTACGCACATCGCACCACCTGGATTTCGCAGTTCGATTGCTACGTCGGCATGCAGATCGCGGGTGAACTGGGCCTGGCAAAGAGGTTCCAGGTCGTTGATGGGCTGAAGGCGATACAGGAAGACCGCTACAGCGCCGAAAAACTGCGCCGGCTGCGTTGGGATTTCTGCCATCGCACCGGCTATCAGCACGCGCCGAAACCGGCAGAACTGGCCGTGGCCGATCTGCTGCCCGAGGCGGGTTACATCCTGCGCGGGAACATCATGGACATGGCGCGGGCCAATCAATGGCGGCGCGATATGGTTTTCGACGTCGGCCATGGTGTGTCGAAACTGGTACTTGGCGGGCGCACGGACGACGAAAACCTGGCCTATTGGGGGCCGGAATATTCGAACTGGATGGATACGTTACCGGGTCCCGCCCGGGCAAGGGCGCTCGATTTCGCCTTTGTCGAACAACTTCTGCCGAACACCTTGGGCGGTCGGCTGATCGGGTATGGTAATGCCTGCTACCTGAACCCGTTCAATGATCGAACGCTCATCCAGGCCTGCATGAGTGTCGATCCGGCACGGCGCAAGAGCGGCGAATTGAACAAGGCCCTGCACCGGGCCTGCGGTGCCTCCGACACCATGATGACCCGTCAGGCGATAGCAGATGAGGCCACGAAGGCGGATGTCGAACGGCTTTTTGCCTAGTGGTTGACAGCTTTGTACTGGCCGTGTCAGCTGTCCAAACAGAAAAGTACTTTTTGAAACTTGTTTCTCCTAGAGAAACAGGATGAGATATACCAACAAGATGGAACCTACAGCTGTCGCTCCTTGTTTTATGTAGTAGCAACCTAATCCAAATCTGTAGTTGAAAGATGTTTTGTGGTATTGGTGAAAGTTGGATTTGTCCTTTAGTGCGACCATCGAGCTGCGGGCAGCAAAGATGTTCTGAAGATAGTCGAAAATTATGATCAGCGCGCCGGACATTCCAATACCTAGGTGGACGTGCCTTAGTAAGTCTTCTGGTTCAAGGGCGTTGATCTCTGTTCGGATCGCATAGAAAGCCGCGAGCAGGCCGAAACCCAAGTACTTTACGAGGTCGCTCACATTTTTTGTGCGAGATTGATAGTCATTCAAAGCCCGCACGAAATTCTTCTCAGCATCCATTTCTTAATACTCTCCCCTGGTGTTGCTCCCACCGTTCCCCGAAGGGATAATTTTCGTTAGTGCCGATTTTTTAGACTCTGTTCGGAGCGCAGCCCGGCAACGGGATCGGGGTATACTCTTCCTCCTCCGTTTGGTCACTAACCGTCAAACAAGTGTTGGCTACAACGAAGTCCTCATATCTTCCGCGCTCGGTAAGGAAATCGTCCCTGAATGCGGAAAGCGCTTTTGAGTGGTAATCCGCCGCCACCTCGAGAGAAGTTGATGAGACATTGTTTTCTTTTAGATAGCTGCGGTACTTGCGTATTGAGTTTTGAGTCTTCTCAAGTTCGCCTATTGTCTTCGAAGCAAGTAGAAGATCGGTTCGATATGCTGAGGCCTCGTCATAGGGTATCGGCTGCTGCTCGGCCAGCCGAGCCCGGCGCTTGTGTGCTAACGTGCGCATCGATCTTCGTGCTCGCGCAATCGCCGCCGCTTCTCTTTGAAGTGCTGCTGCAACAGCTCGGGCCTCTGCGAGGGCGGCGAGCCTTTCGCGTTCCAATGTCTTCCCTTTGCTGTTACCTACTGCTCCACCAACGATCGCGCCAGCTGCCGCACCTTTTCCACAGTCTTCGGAGCTTCCTAAAATCGCTCCGACTCCGCATCCTAGAGCGGCACCTATGGCTGCACCCTGGATTGTGTAATTTGTGCGAACACGCGCGATTCTCTTCAGTTCCAGATTTTCACGAAGATCGACGCATACCGCATCGCAAACTGCGCTCTCGGTCAAATAGTTTGTTGGGATACCCGACGGCGAAGTAGCACCGTTGGTTCCGCCAACAACCCCGCAAGATGTAACGAAGCTGGCCAAGCAAAGCGCTCCGAGAGCGATGTAGCATATTTTCTTAAGGGAGTTCGTACGCAATTTGGAAAAAAATGAACTGACTATGACGCTACTCACTGTGCAGCACTCCCCAAGTGTCGCCCCTCGAACTGGTGGTAGATGGTAACGACAAAAACAAAGTTGACAAGCTTAGTACGGCCTCCCGAAGACATCAGTTTCTTGGGGCGGCGGCGCGGCGGAGGCGGTCGTTGATGGCGCGGCCAAGGCCGTGCTCGGGGATGGGGGAGACGGCGATGGTGCCGCGCCCCGCTTCGTCCAACGCATGAAGATGGTGGAAGAGGTTTGCCGCGGCCTCGGTCAGGTCCCCGGCGGGTGAGAGGTTGAGGTCGCTCTCGACCGCACCGAAACCAAGCAGCACTTCACCCGGTTGTCTTTCTGTTGCGTTCAGCCGGACCCTGGCATTGGGCGCGTAGTGCGACGCCAGTTGCCCCGGTGCTGACAAGGGGTCGCCGGATGTGTGGACCTCCAGCGGGCGATGCAATGCGGCTTCAATGGCCTCGGGTGGCAGCCCGCCGGGGCGCAGCAGGGTAGGGGTGGCCGCGAGGCCCAGAATGGTGGATTCGAGCCCAACGGCGCAGCTTCCACCGTCGAGAATGGCCGCGATCCGTCCGGAAAGGCCGTTTGCCACATGCGCAGCCGTTGTCGGGCTGATCCGGCCCGACGGGTTGGCCGACGGGGCGGCGACGGGGCCGCCGAACGCCGTGAGAAGGGATTGAGCGACCGGGTGGGCTGGCACGCGGATGGCCAGTGTCGGCAGATCGGCGGTCACCAGCGGCGACAGGCCCGTCCCGGATTTCAGCGGGAGCACCAGCGTCAGCGGGCCAGGCCAGAAGGCCTGTGCCACGATGTCCGCCTCCACCGGCCATTCGACGAACTCCTGTGCCGCAGCGATCGAATTGACGTGCACGATCAGGGGGTTGAACCGTGGCCGCCCCTTGGCCTCGAAAATCCGGGCAACGGCCATATCGCTCTGCGCGTCGCCGCCAAGCCCGTAGACCGTCTCGGTCGGGAAGGCCACCAACTCGCCGTCCCGCAGGATGCCGGCGGCGGTCTCGAAGCCCTGGGCATCGGCCGGGAGTGTTCTGGTCTGCATCTACGAGCTCATTTTGACGCGGCGTTTTGGTTGATGGTCTTGCGTGTTCATATACGCTAGATCGCGGATGGAATGCATATAGGGCGCGGCGGGCGATGCCAAGCCGTCCCAAATTGATTAGGTCAGGAGCCGAAAGATGCCGTATCGCGCGCCGGTAGAGGATTACAAATTTCTGTTCGATCACGTGGTTGGGTTGCGCCAGGTCACCGAAACCGACCGTTTTGCCGAAGCTACCTCCGATGTGACCGGTGCGATCCTGTCCGAGGCGGGGCGGATGTGCGAAGAGGTGCTGCATCCGCTGCAGCGCAACGGCGATTTGCATCCCGCGGTGCTTGAAAACGGCGTGGTGCGGACGAGCCCGGGATACGCCGATGGCTACAAGGCGATTTCCGAAGGCGGATGGGTGTCGATCAGTGCTGACCCGGAATATGGCGGCATGGGATTGCCGATGACGCTGACGACCGCAGTGAACGAGATGATGGCGGCGGCCTGCCTGAGCCTGCAGCTCAACCCGCTGATGACACAGGGCCAGATCGAGGCGCTGGAGCATCACGCAAGCGATGCCATCAAGGAGGTGTACCTGCCGAAGCTGGTCAGCGGCGAGTGGTCCGGTACCATGAACCTGACGGAGGCGCAGGCGGGCAGCGATGTGGGCGCACTGCGCAGCAAGGCAGAACCCAATGGCGACGGTACCTTTTCGGTCACCGGTCAGAAGATTTACATCAGTTGGGGCGACAATGATTTCACCACCAATGTCTGTCACCTGGTGCTGGCGCGTTTGCCCGATGGGGTGCCGGGGACCAAAGGGATCAGCCTCTTTCTGGTGCCGAAATACATCCCCGACGATGAGGGCAATCCCGGCGTGGCCAACAGCCTCAGTGTGGTCAGCCTTGAACACAAGCTGGGCCTGCATGGCAGCCCGACCGCGGTGATGCAATTCGATGGCGCCACGGGGTGGCTGATCGGCAAGGAACATGACGGGATGCGTGCCATGTTCACGATGATGAACAACGCGCGTCTCGGCGTCGGCGGGCAGGGGATTGGTGCCGCCGAAGGGGCGTATCAGCATGCGCTGGCCTATGCGCTGGAGCGCAAGCAGGGGCGCAGCCCGATCGAGGGCGGCACCAGCACGATTGCCGACCATGCGGATGTGCGCCGGATGCTGACGACGATGAAGGCGGATATCTTCGCCGCGCGGTCCATCGCGCTGGCCTGCGCCGTGGCGATCGACATGCAGACCGCCACTGGCGATGCCGACTGGGCGGCGCGGGCGGCGTTCCTCACCCCGATCAGCAAGGCGTTTGGTACTGAGACCGGGATCGACGTCAGCAATATGGGCATTCAGGTCCATGGCGGCATGGGTTTCATCGAGGAAACCGGCGCGGCGCAGTATAACCGCGACGTGCGGGTGACCGCGATCTACGAGGGGACCAACGGCATTCAGGCGATGGACCTCGTAGCGCGCAAGCTGATGGATGGCGGCGACGCGGCCAACGCGCTCCTCGATGAGATTGAAGCGCAGGCCGAGGCCGCCCGCGCGGGCCTCCCTGATCTGGCGGAACCGGTCTGGCAGGCGTCGGAGACGCTGCGCGAGGCGTTGGACTGGATGGTGTCGCAAGACGACCTGAACCAGCGGTTTGCCGGTGCGGCGCCCTTCCTCAAGGCCTTTGCCAGGGTGTTGGGTGGGCATTTCCATCTTGCCGCGGCGATTGCCGAAAAGGGCGATGGTCCCCGCACCAAACTGGCGCGGTTCTACATCACACGGGCTTTGCCGGAACATGCCGGCCTTCTGGCCCATGCCACGGCGGGTGCCGATGACCTTTATGCGCTCAGTGCCGAAGAGTTGAGCGCCTGATGGACGGGTCCGGCGGCACCTTGCGTTATCCGTGGGACGCGCCGCCCGAAGAGGGGGTGGCGATCGAAATTGCCGATGGGGTCTTGTGGCTCCGCCTGCCGCTGCCGATGGCGCTTGACCATGTGAATGTCTACGCGCTGGATGACCGCGATAGCTGGAGCATTGTGGATACCGGCATTCATTCGCGGCGTTCCGTCGCGCTTTGGGAAAAACTGCTGAATGGCCCCCTTGCGGGAAAACCGGTTGGCCGTGTGATCCTGACCCATCATCACCCCGACCATGTGGGGATGGCCGGGTGGCTCATGGACCGGTTCGGTGCCGGTTTGACGGCCACGCGCACAAGCTGGCTAATGGCGCGGATGCTGATCCTTGATGAAGAGGAGCGCCCGACCAAACAGGCGCTTGATCTGTGGCGCGCTGCAGGTATGGCGCCCGAGATTTACGATGCGCGCAAGAATGCCCGCCCTTTCAATTTCGCCGATACATGCCACGCGCTTCCGGTCGGATATACCCGCGTGAAAGAGGGCGATGTGTTGCGTGCGGGCGGGCGCGGCTGGGACGTGCGTATTGGTAACGGCCATGCGCCGGAGCATATGACGCTCTGGAGCCGGGACGACAATCTGGTGCTGGCAGGCGATCAGATCCTGCCCTCGATCAGCCCGAATATCGGCGTCTATCCGACTGAACCCGACGCCGACCCGCTGAGCGATTGGCTGGCCTCCTGTGACCGGTTTGCCGGGCTTGCCCGTGACGATCACCTGGTCTTGGGCGGGCATAAACTGCCCTTTACCGGCCTGCCCACCCGGATGCGGCAACTGTCCGAAAACCACCATGGGGCTCTGGACCGTCTGCGCGCCCATCTGACCACGCCGCGAACCGCGGGAGAGTGTTTCGCGCCGCTCTTCAAACGAAAAATTGATGGCGGGACCTATGGATTGGCCCTTGTCGAAGCGGTTGCGCATCTCAATCATCTGCATCAGGCTGGAGAAATCAGCCGTTCGCGCCGCGACGATGGCGCCTGGCTGTGGCAGATGAAGGGATGAAGAGTTATGGACGACAAGATCGAAACCTCCGCCGAGGCGCTTGAGGCCGACGCTATTCCGCGCTGTCACGAGGTGCATTCGGACCCGGAACGCTGCCAGGGTGGCAAGGACGTCACCGCCGGGGTCAAGCTGAAACCGGTGGAGCAGAAAAGCCCGGCGCAATGGGCCTATGAGCGGCTTATCCTCTATATCCAGAATTTCGAAAAGACGCTGGATAACGAACACGAGGTTGCGATGGGTTTTACGGGCGGTGATGCCGGCATCCTGCGGATCGAAGGCATGGGGTACTTCGACCCCGACATCGTGACCTTCTACGGCAGCGATCCCGCGGGCGGCAAAACACAGCTGGTGCAGCATGTCAGCCAGCTCAACGTCATGCTGCGCGCCCTGCCGAAACAGGTCGAGGCCGCAGCACCCAACCGTATCGGGTTTCGCCTGGCAGAAGATTTGGAGAAACCGGACGAGGTGTGACCGTTTGGGGTGGTGACACCCCGCGGCAAATCAAGTATTCAACGTCGAAACGTTACGACTCCCCTTACGAAGGACAGGATAAATGGCCGATCACAAGCATGGCGAAATGGACATCCAGGTTCAGGAAAAGACATTTGATAGCTTTGTCAGAATCGTCGGCTGGTCCTGTGTTCTGATCGTGGTCTTCCTGGTGTTTCTGGCGCTGGTGAACGGCTGACGGCGAAGCACCCCAAGAAGGTGCGTTCCGGGGAAAATTCATGCGTAAACTGGTACTGGCTTTCTGCGCGGCATTTGCTCTGAGTGGCTGCGCGGCCGAGCGTGTCTGGGCGCCGGATGATGCCGTGGCCAGGGCGGCCTATCGCCATGACGGCCCGCCCCGCCTGACGCTCTTCACGATGATCAACAACCGCACTGGCGCGGGGGCGCATACGTCGCTGATGATCAACGGCTCTCAACGGGTGATTTTCGATCCCGCCGGGTCGTTCAAGCACGAAACCCTGCCGGAGCGTCACGATGTGGTCTATGGCATTACGCCGCCGGTCGCGGATGTCTATACCCGCTATCACGCGCGCAAGACCTATCATGTGAAGGTGCAGGAACTCGATGTGTCGCCCGCCGTGGCCGAAGCCGCGATCCGCGCCGTGACATCTTATGGCGCCGTTCCGTCGGCCATGTGCGCGCGCAGCACGTCATCGGTTCTTTCCAGCCTGCCCGGGTTCGAGAATATCCAGACGACCTGGTATCCGGTCAAACTGGCCGATCAGTTCGGCAAGATCCCCGGTGTGCGGGAACAGGAACTTTACGAATATGACAGCGACGACAACAGCAAGGTCTTGCGGGAATGGAACCCCAATGCCGTTGCACGCGCTGACACGATGGTGAACTGAACCGACGCCCGAGGTGCAATTGGCGGTTTCCGTCCCTGTCACTTGGCCCTAGATTGCGGGTAACCGCGCCCTATCAAGGACCGAAGAGTGGCCAAGACCGACGACCTTTCCGATTACCTGATTGCGCCTGATCCCGGCGCGCGTCGCCTGACCCGTGCGGTGGACGGGGTGGATCACCAAGGCCAGTTGACCAATATCTCGGTGGTCGAAGAGCGCCCGTTGACCATTTTCCTCAACGGGCAGGAAATCGTGACCGCCATGACGATCGGCGATTACCCCGAATATCTCGCCCTCGGGTTCCTGCGCAATCAGGGCATGTTGCGGGATGGCGAGATGGTCGAGCGGGTCGATTACGACGATGATCTCGAAACGGTGGTGGTGCGCACGGACGGGCAGACGACCTTTGAGGAGAAGCTGAAGAAAAAGACCCGGACGAGCGGCTGCGCCGTGGGCACCGTATTCGGCGATATGATGGAAGGGCTGGAAGGCGTCACCCTGCCGGATCTGCAGGTCAGGACCTCCGATCTCTACGCGCTGGCGGCCAAGATCAACCGGACCCCGTCCTTGTACCTTGAAGCCGGGGCGATCCATGGCACGGTCCTCTGTCAGGGCGCGCGTCCGCTTGTCTACATGGAGGATGTCGGCCGCCACAACGCCGTGGACAAGATCGCCGGCTGGATGCTGTCCGAAGCCGTCGGCGCGGCGGACAAGATACTCTACACCACCGGGCGGCTGACCTCGGAGATGGTCATCAAGACGGCGCTCATGGGCATCCCCGCGCTGGCCTCGCGCTCGGGATTCACGGCCTGGGGCGTCGAGATCGCCCGCGAGGTGGGCCTGACCCTGATCGGCCGTATGCGCGGCAAACGGTTTGTCTGCCTCAGCGGCGAAGAACGCCTCCTGCGCGATGCCGATCCCGAGCAGGTCATGGACGAGCCGCGCAAATCCGGTCGTAAAGGGGCGCAAGGGTGACGCGGCCTCTGGGGGTCATACTTGCCGGGGGGCTGGCCACGCGCATGGGCGGGGGCGACAAGGCGCTTCTGGATCTGGGCGGCTCCACACTTCTGGATCAGGTGGTGGAGAGGCTCGGGCCGCAGGTTCCTTCGATGGCGCTCAATGCCAATGGCGATGCGACGCGGTTTGCCGCGTTCGATCTGCCGGTGCTGCCCGACAGTATCGAGGGCTTCGCCGGGCCGCTTGCGGGGGTTCTGGCCGGGCTGGACTGGGCCGCGGGACAGCGGGCTGAGGCGATCGTGACCGTCGCCGCCGACACCCCGTTTTTCCCGCGCGATCTGGTGGCGCGCCTCGTTGCGGCCTCCGAGGGGCAGGAGAAACCGCTGGTGCTGGCGGCCACCGCGGACGGGCGGCATCCGACCTTTGGCCTCTGGCCAGTGGCGTTGCGCGACGACCTGCGCACAGCACTCGATGGCGGGCTGCGCAAGGTGGTGCAATGGACCGATGCCCATGGCGGACGCGAGGCGCTTTTTGACGGCCCGGATGATCCGTTTTTCAACGTCAACACGCCGGAAGATCTGGACAAAGCCCGTGCGTTCTACGGGGGGTCCGCATGAATATCTATGGTGTCGTCGGGTGGAAGAATGCCGGGAAAACCGGGTTGATGGAGCGTCTTGTGGCCGAGATCACCGCGCGCGGCTTCACGGTATCTACGATCAAACATGCCCATCACAGCTTTGACGTCGATCACCCCGGCAAGGACAGTTTCCGCCACCGCGCCGCCGGTGCACGCGAAGTGCTTTTGGCGTCGCGCAATCGCTGGGCGCTGATGAACGAGCTGCGCGATGCGGATGAGCCACCCCTGACCGAGTTGCTGTCCAAGTTGTCGCCGGTCGATCTGGTCCTGGTCGAAGGGTACAAGCGCGATGCCCATCCCAAGATCGAAGCCTTTCGTGCCGCCACAGGCAATGCACTGATCGCCGCGGAGGACAACAGCATCCGCGCGGTGGCGAGCGATACCGCGCTCGAGCTCGACTGCCCGGTTTTCGACCTCGACGACACGACCGCCATCGCCAATTTCATCCTGGCCGAGGTTGGGCTATGAGCCCCAAACCGCCGCCCCTGCGTGACGATTGTTTCTCGCTGCCGGCGGGGGTGGATTGGACGCCGGTGGATGAGGCGCTTGCGCTTCTGCGCGACCGGTTGCACCCGGTGGTTGGGCGGACCGCCTGTCCCCTGGGCGACGCATTGGGGCGGGTTCTGGCCGATCCGGTCGTTGCGCGCCGGTCAAACCCGCAACAGGCCAACACCGCGGTCGATGGTTATGGGTTTGCCTATGAAAGTCTTGGCCCCGGCGATCCGGTCCTGCCCCTTGTTGACGGGCGTGCGGCGGCAGGCGTGGCCTATGGCGGGGTTGTCCCCGCGGGTCATGCCATCCGCATTCTGACTGGGGCCACCTTGCCAGCGGGTGTCGATACGGTTGTGCTGCAGGAGGACGTGAGCGTCGAGGGCGGAGAGATTGCGTTTCGCGCGGGGCTCAAACCCGGCGCGAACACCCGCAAGGCCGGCGAGGATATCGCGGCGGGCGATGTGGCGCTGCCTGCGGGCCGGGTCGTGACCCCCGCCGATCAGGCGTTGATGGCGGCCATTGGTATCGCTGAGGTGCCGGTATTGGAGCCACTGTGCGTCGCGGTGATTTCGACCGGCGATGAGTTGGTTGAACCGGGCGCCACCGCGGCCAAGGGGCAGATCTTTGATGCCAACCGACCCATGCTGAGTGCGATGGTGGAGAAGTCCGGATACGTGCCGGTGGACATGGGCATCATTGCCGATGACCGGGATGCGTTACGAGAAGCTCTTGATAGTGCAGCGGAAAATTCTGACGTCATCCTGACCTCCGGGGGCGCATCGTCGGGGGATGAGGATCATGTATCGGCGCTGTTGAACGAGGCGGGCGCGATGTCGGAATGGCGCATTGCGCTCAAACCCGGCCGTCCCCTGGCCCTTGGCATGTGGCGCGGCACGCCGGTATTCGGCCTGCCCGGCAATCCGGTCGCCGCGATGGTATGCACCTTGATCTTCGCGCGTCCGGCAATGGGGATCCTTTCCGGTGCAGGATGGCGGGAGCCACAGGGGTTCGAAGTGCCTGCGGCCTTCTCGAAAAACAAAAAGCCCGGGCGGCGCGAATACCTCCGGGCGCGGGTGCGCGATGGCCGCGCCGAGGTCTTCAAATCCGAAGGCTCCGGCCGGATCAGCGGGCTGAGCTGGGCCGAGGGGTTGGTGGAGCTTGGAGATGCGGGGCAGGAGGTCCGCCCCGGCGATCCGGTGAAATACATGCCCTTCGGCAGCTTTACCTGATGCGGCTTTTCCTCCTGACCGGTCTCACGATGATCGCCTTTGCCGCCAATTCCGTTCTGAACCGGATGGCGCTGGCGGGGGGCAGCATTGACGCGGTCAGTTTCGGTCTGATCCGGCTGGTCTCGGGGGCGGTCATGCTGGCCCTGCTTTGTTTTCTGCTGCGGGGCGGCCTTC
>NZ_JASHJC010000018.1 GCF_030733385.1 Roseovarius sp. MMSF_3359
CGCCCACCCCGCGCCGGGCATGCCAGCCCTGCGGTGTCGCCTGTTCGGGAAAGATGCAAACCCGTTGCAGGATTTCTGATGAACCGCTGGCTTCGGCGGTCTGGGGCATTGACCTGCGGGCGTGGCGGCTCCACAACCAGCGTATGACAGAGATTTTCACAGGCAGTTTCACCCAGCAGGAACCGATCCCCGAAGAGGGTATCGCGGCGGCGCTTGAGGTGATGCGGAATGGTCGGTTGCATCGTTATAACCTTGCGGGCGATGAGGTGGGCGAGACCGGCCTCTTGGAGCAGGAATTCGCCGCCTATGTGGGGGCGAAATACGCGCTGGCGGTCGCATCGGGCGGCTATGCGATGGCGACGGCCCTGCGCGCGGTCGGGGTCAGGCCCGGCGACAAGGTGTTGACCAATGCGTTCACGCTTGCCCCGGTGCCGGGGTCCATTGCCAGCGTCGGTGCCGTGCCGGTCTTCGTGGGTGTGACCGAAAACCTGACGATTGATCTCGATGATCTTGCCGCCAAGGCCGATCAGGCCGATGTCCTGATGCTCAGTCATATGCGTGGCCACCTGGCCGACATGGACCGGCTGATGGAAATCTGCAACGCCGCTGGTATCACGGTGATCGAGGATTGCGCCCATACGATGGGGGCCGCGTGGAAGGGGCGAGCGTCCGGGCGCGACGGGCTGATCGGATGCTATTCCACGCAGACCTACAAGCATATGAATTCGGGCGAGGGCGGGTTTTTCGTCACCGATGATGACGAGGTCATGGCGCGGGCCATCATCCTGTCGGGCTCCTACATGCTTTATGGCCGCAATGGCACGGTGCCGCCTCCGGACGTGTTCGAGCGGGTGAAGTATGAAACGCCCAATGTCTCGGGGCGGATGGATCACCTGCGTGCGGCGATCCTGCGACCGCAATTGCGTGCGCTGGAAAGTCAGTGCGCGGCATGGAACGCCCGTTATGGGATCGTGGAAGAAGGATTGCGCGGGACACCCGGCCTCACGGTGGTTGAGCGTCCGGAGGAAGAAACCTACGTAGGCTCGTCGATCCAGTTTCTGTTGCTGGATTGGTCCAACGAGGCAATCGCCGATGTTTTGCAGCGGTGCCTCAAGCGCGGGGTCGAACTGAAGTGGTTCGGCGGGGCGGAACCCACCGGCTTTACCAGCCGCTATGATAGCTGGCGCTATGCCCCGTCGGAGCGGATGCCCACAAGCGACCGCATTCTGCGCGGGATCATCGATATGCGCTTGCCGCTCACCTTCAACCTCGACGATTGCGCGTTGATCGCGCGGATCATCCGTGCTGAGGTGGGGGCCGTTTACCAGGCAAACTGACAGCCGATCACCCGGAGGCCCGATTGCGGGGATTGACCCGACTCACTTCTGCGCGCTATAAATGAACAAATGTTCAATAAATGCCGGAGATGGGGCGAGATGTTCAACGCCGTGATGCAATTCGATCTGGGTGAAGATGTAAATGCGCTGCGCGAGATGGTGCATCGTTGGGCGCAGGAGCGGGTCAAACCGATGGCGGCGGAGGTCGATGCCAAGAACGCCTTTCCGAACGAACTTTGGACCGAGATGGGCGAGTTGGGCCTTCTGGGCATCACCGTGCCCGAAGAGTTCGGCGGCGCGGGTATGTCGTACCTCGCCCATGTCGTTGCCGTTGAAGAAGTGGCGCGGGCCAGCGCTTCGGTTTCGCTCAGCTACGGCGCGCATTCCAACCTCTGCGTCAACCAGATCAAGCTGAACGGCAGCGATGAGCAGCGCCACAAATACCTGCCCGGCCTGATCTCGGGCGAACATGTCGGCGCGCTGGCCATGTCCGAGGCGGGCGCGGGCAGCGATGTGGTCAGCATGAAACTGCGCGCGGAGAAGCGGAACGATCATTACCGCCTCAATGGTAACAAATACTGGATCACCAACGGGCCGGACGCGACGACGCTGGTCGTCTACGCCAAAACCAACCCGGAGGCCGGATCGAAAGGCATCACCGCCTTCATCATCGAAAAATCCATGACCGGTTTCTCGACCTCCCCGCATTTCGACAAGCTGGGGATGCGCGGGTCGAACACCGCAGAACTGATTTTCGACAATGTCGAGGTGCCGTTTGAAAACGTGCTGGGCGAAGAGGGCAAGGGCGTGCGCGTTCTGATGTCCGGCCTCGATTTCGAGCGCGTGGTCCTGGCGGGGATCGGCCTTGGGATCATGGCGGCCTGCCTGGATGAGGTCATGCCGTATTTGTCGGAACGCAAACAGTTCGGCCAGCCCATCGGGAACTTCCAGCTCATGCAGGGCAAGATCGCGGACATGTACACCGCGATGAACTCGGCCCGGGCTTATGTCTACGAGGTCGCGAAGGCCTGCGACCGGGGCGACGTGACTCGCCAGGATGCCGCCGCCTGCTGCCTCTATGCCAGCGAACAGGCGATGGTGCAGGCGCATCAGGCGGTGCAGGCGATGGGCGGTGCGGGCTTCCTGCAGGATGCCCCGGTGGCGCGCATCTTCCGTGATGCCAAGCTCATGGAAATCGGTGCCGGAACGTCCGAGCTTCGCCGGATGCTGGTGGGGCGTGAGATGATGGGGGCGATGGGGTGAGACTTCTTGTCGTACTCCTATTGGTTGCTCCCCAATGCGGATTTGCCGGGCTGTTTGACAAGACCCCGGAATTTAATTCCGGTCGGTGGTCAATCAATGCGCAGGCTATTTCTGATTGTGTTGAAGAAACCTGGGAAGCGAGCCCAATCCACTTCGAATACGAGGCATTGAAACACTGTGGAGGGTTGTCAGTGCAACGTTGCCTAGATGACAGCGATGTTGGCGGTGATGGTACTTATGACCGACGTTCCTACCTAGCCTGTTCCGGTCTTGAAGCGCGATATTGGGAGTGGCGGTTGAGTGTGGTTGTTGATGGATTGTCGGGTGGAAGGAGTCCGCTGGCCCAAGGCACAGAGTTTCTCATGCAAGCGGCGGATTTGCAGGTCGCCGTTATTCTGTGGCGTGCATTTCGCGAGGCGCGATGCAATGTTGCATCCAACTCATATGGCAAGGGTTTCTCGCGTGGGAGGGAGGGCGATATCGTTGAGGGGGGCTGCCTCGCGCACGAAACGGCCGCATTCGCTCTCGACATGGAAGCGCAACTACGCGGAGAATGCGGAAGACAAAAGGGTGAGCGTTACGGCGACGCATGCGACTTCGAGGTGGCCAAATGACACTAGCGTCCGCCCATACGATTCATCATCGAAGATGCGTCGGTTAGTTCATGCTTACCCAAAAAAACTCATATCGTGAACAAATCGCCGGGTTCAACTGGAACCTGCCGGCGAAGTTGAACATGGCTGCGCAGGTCTGTGATGACTGGGCGGCGCGGGATCCCGACCGGGTGGCGATCATTGATCTGACGGACGGGCGACGCGATGTCAGCTATGCTGAGTTACGCAAGCTCGCGGACAGTCTGGCGCGTGATCTGGCGGCGCGGGGCGTCGAGCGGGGTGACCGGGTGGGCGTGTTGCGCTCGCAAGGGGTGTGGACCGCGGCGGCGCATATCGCGATCTGGAAGATCGGGGCGATTTCAATCCCTCTCTTCAAGCTCTTCATGCGCGACGCACTTTTGAGCCGGGTGGACGATGCGGGGGCTGAGTACATCGTCACCGATGCCGAGGGTGCGGAGATGTTGGACGGGCAGACGCCCATTTTCCCAGAAGACGTGACGCTGACCGACACGCCGTTCGAAACGGCGGAAACCACGCCTGGCACGCCCGCCGTCCTGATCTATACCAGCGGCACAACCGGCTCGGCCAAGGGGGCGCTGCATGGGCATCGGGTGTTGACCGGGCACCTGCCGGGCACGGAGTTGCCGCATGATTTTCTGGGGCAGGACGGCGATTGCCTCTGGACGCCGGCGGACTGGGCCTGGATCGGCGGGCTGTTCAACATCCTGATGCCGGGGCTGGCGCTGGGCGTGCCGGTGGTGGCCGCGCGCATGGCGAAGTTCAATGTCGAGGAGTGCCAGCGGATCATCCGCGAGGCGCGGGTGCGCAATATTTTCTTCCCGCCCACGGCGCTTCGGATGCTCAAGACCGCCGATGCCCGGATCGAGGGCCTGCGCACCGTGGCCAGCGGCGGTGAACCGCTTGGCGCCGAGATGCTCGATTGGGGCCGTGAGGCGTTCGGCCTGACCATCAACGAGTTCTATGGCCAGACGGAATGCAATCTGGTCGCCTGTTCCTGCCAGGCCCTGTTCGAGCCGCAGCCCGGTTGCATCGGGCGCGTGGTGCCGGGCCATGAGGTGGCGGTGCTGGATGCGGGCGGCGCCCCGACGGAGGGCGAAGGCGATGTGGCGGTCAGACGCGGTTCGGCCTCGATGATGCTGGAATATTGGAACCGGCCGGAACAGACCGCCGAGAAGTTCAGGGGCGAGTGGATGTTGACCGGCGACCGGGGCATCTGGGACGGGGATTTCCTGCGCTTCGTCGGGCGGGAGGATGACGTGATTACCTCCGCCGGATACCGGATCGGCCCGGCGGAGGTCGAAGATTGCCTGCTGCAACACCCGGCGGTGGCGACCGTGGGCGTGGTCGGCAAACCCGATGCGCTTAGGACCGAGATCGTCAAGGCCTATGTCGTGTTGAAACCGGGCGCGCAGGCCTCGGACGCCCTTGCCGAAGAGTTGCAGGGCTTCGTCAAGGAGCGTCTCGCCAAGTACTCCTACCCGCGTGAAATCGGGTTTCTGGAGGCGCTGCCAATGACCGTGACCGGCAAGGTGATCCGCCGGGAGCTAAAGGTGCGTGCCGCGCAGGAGGCGAACGAATGATGCGCTTGATCTCCATGATTGGTTCAGCGGCGTGGCATGTCGTTTCTGCGCCATTCTATCGGCGTTGTCCGGAATGCAAGGGACGTCTTCCACTGATCGAACTTGCGCTCGCAAATCGACAGAACCGCCGCCCCTTGCTTCGGAAATTGCGCTGCATTGATGACCCCGAAGATCCCTACAGATTCTCGTCGGCAAGTGCCGGGTGCCTGAGGTGCAGTTCGCGTTGGCAGGTCAAGAGGTCAGGGGTGAATGACGCGCGAATGTTCGGAGGTTTTGCCTTGGGCGTAATTCTACTGGTGGTTTCGCTCTTTCTGGTCTGGTTTGCTGTGGTTGCCGCTACAGGTAACGAAAACGTCTTCTCTGTGCGCGGCACCAATGGCAGGAGCCACCCGACACCCGCGGCTTTCATGGTGCTTTTGTATCTTGTGCCGGCGGGTCTGATGAACAGCTTGCGGTTCGCCGCGCTTCGAAAGGTGTCGGACTGATGGGCTGTTTTGTAAGAGAATTTCGGGGACACATTGCAGAGGCGTGTGACAAAGATACGAAACGGGTCGGCGTTTTGGCCGACCCGTCCCACTGTCCGATTGGGTGTGCTTCAGAATTTGTGGACGTAAGCCACGCCAAAGACCCACGGGTCGATCTTGACCTTGCCGATCGGGGTGCCGCCGACCTTCACGTCGGTTTCAATGTCGATGTAGCGGACATCCGCGCGCAGCGAGCCGCGGTCGGTGATCGCGTAGTCAAGGCCGGCATGCAGCGCGTAGCCCCAGGAATCGCTCAGATCGAGCGATGTGCCAGCGAGCGGACCGGTGGCGGTATCATCGAAGAAGTAGGTGTAGTTGATACCGGCACCGACAAACGGGGTGACCGCCGAGGCGTTGGTGAAGTGGTATTGCAGCGACAATGTGGGCGGCAGGTGCTTGGTCTTGCCGATCTTGCCGGTGCCGACGAGGTTGATGTCATGCTCGAACGGCCAGGCGGCCAGGAGTTCGATGCCGACATTATCGGCGATGAAGTATTCACCGGTGATTGTCGGGCGGATATTGGCATCAACGTCGATCCGGCCAGCGGTGGTCAGGCTGGAGCCGCTGTCGGGGGTGACCGAGTGGGCGCCGAGGCCAAGCAGGAAGTCGCCTTTGGATTGGGCCAGCGCGGGAAGGGCGGCAGAGCCCATGAGAACGGCGAGGGTGAGAGTTTTGAGTTTATTGGTCATCGTTCCATTCCTTATCGAATGATCCGGGGATATGCCGCGGCGCAGCAACCTTCTTTGATGCAGGTCAAAATCGTTAACCAGGTCGCGTGTGATGCAATTCTGCAACGCGGCATCGGGCAAGCAGAAGCGTGTGAGGAAACATGAAACTGAAATCGCAGGCGATCGTGTCGTCAGAAGCATTCCAGACCAACCGCCGAGGCCATCTCGAGGCGCTGGCGGTTGTCGAAGAGGCTGCGCAATTGGCGGCCATCGGGGGCGGCGAGGCGGCGCGGGAGCGTCATCTGTCGCGCGGCAAGATGCTGCCGCGGAACCGGGTGGCGGGACTTCTGGACCCCGGCTCGGCCTTTCTGGAGGTGGGCGCCACGGCGGCCCATGGCATGTATGACGGTGCTGCGCCTTGCGCCGGTGTGGTGGCCGGGATCGGCCGGGTGCAGGGGATCGAATGCATGATCGTCTGCAATGACGCGACGGTGAAGGGTGGGACCTATTACCCGATGACGGTCAAGAAACATCTGCGCGCTCAGGAGATTGCCGAGGAATGCCATCTGCCCTGCATCTATCTTGTCGACAGCGGCGGGGCGAACCTGCCCAACCAGGACGAGGTGTTCCCGGATCGCGATCATTTTGGCCGGATTTTCTACAACCAGGCGCGGATGAGCGCCAAGGGCATTCCGCAGATCGCCGTGGTCATGGGGTCCTGCACCGCCGGTGGCGCCTATGTGCCCGCGATGTCCGATGTGACGATCATTGTGAAGGACCAGGGGACGATCTTCCTGGCCGGGCCGCCGCTGGTCAAGGCCGCGACCGGGGAGGAGGTCACTGCCGAGGATCTGGGCGGCGGCGACGTGCATACGCGCCTCTCGGGCGTGGCGGATTACCTGGCGGAGGATGACGCCCATGCGCTGGCATTGGCGCGGCGGGCGGTAGGCAGTCTGAACCGGTCGAAACCTGCGACGGTGAATTGGGCCAGCCCCGAGGATCCGGCCTATGATCCCGAGGAATTGCTGGGCGTGGTGCCTGCGGATTTGCGCACGCCTTACGACATCCGAGAGGTCATCGCGCGGCTGGTGGATGGCTCGCGCTTTGATGAATTCAAATCGCGCTTTGGCGAAACGCTGGTCTGTGGCTTTGCCCATCTCAAGGGCTGCCCGGTGGGGATCATCGCCAATAATGGTGTGCTCTTCTCCGAGGCGGCGCAGAAGGGCGCACATTTCGTAGAACTCTGCAGCCAGCGCAACATCCCGCTGCTGTTCCTGCAAAACATCACCGGCTTCATGGTCGGGCGGAAGTATGAAAACGAGGGGATTGCCCGCCATGGCGCCAAGATGGTGACTGCGGTGGCCACGACGAAGGTGCCGAAGATCACGATGGTGGTTGGCGGTTCATTTGGGGCCGGGAATTACGGCATGTCGGGCCGTGCCTATCAGCCGCGTTTCATGTGGACCTGGCCCAATAGCCGGATCTCCGTGATGGGCGGCGAGCAGGCGGCGGGTGTGTTGGCCACGGTCAAGCGCGATGCCATCGAGCGCAAGGGCGGGAGTTGGTCCGCCGAGGAGGAGGCCGAATTCAAGCGGCCCACGATCGAGATGTTCGAGCATCAGTCGCATCCGCTTTATGCCTCCGCACGGCTTTGGGATGATGGGATCGTCGACCCGCGCAAATCGCGCGATGTGCTGGCGCTGTCGCTCAGTGCCGCGCTTTGTGCGCCGATCGAGGAGACGCGCTTTGGCGTATTCCGCATGTAACCAGGCTGCCCGTGCAGGGCGGCCCCACCCACCCGCCGCCCTGCACGGGCAGGGACGAAAGAGTGCTGGCTTGACGATGTGTCTAGGAAAAGAGGCAGAAATGTTTGACAAGATCCTGATTGCCAACCGGGGCGAGATTGCCTGTCGGGTGATGGAGACGGCGCGCAAGGTGGGCGTGCGGTCGGTGGCCGTGTTTTCTGATGTGGACCGGGCGGCCAAGCACGTGGCATTGGCCGATGAGGCGGTGCATATCGGCGGGGCGGCGCCCTCGGAGAGTTACCTCAGGGGTGACGCGATCATCCAGGCGGCGCTCGATACCGGCGCGCAGGCCATTCATCCGGGATATGGTTTCCTGAGCGAGAACCCGGATTTCGTCGAGGCGGTGGATAAGGCCGGGCTGGTCTTCATCGGCCCTTCGGCCAGTGCGATCCGGGCCATGGGCCTCAAGGACGCGGCCAAGAAGCTGATGGAGGAGGCGGGGGTGCCGGTGGTGCCCGGCTATCACGGGGATAACCAGGACGCGGATCATTTGGCGGCGGAGGCTGACAAGATCGGCTATCCGGTGCTTATCAAGGCCGTTGCAGGCGGTGGCGGCAAGGGTATGCGGCTGGTGGAGAAACCTGCGGATTTCGCAGACGGTCTGGAAAGTGCGCGCAGCGAGGCGGCCAAGGCTTTTGGCAATGATGCGGTCCTGATCGAGAAATTCGTGGAGCAGCCGCGCCATATCGAGGTGCAGGTCTTTGGCGATGGTACCAAAGCCGTGCATCTCTTTGAGCGCGATTGCTCCCTGCAGCGTCGCCACCAGAAGGTCATCGAAGAGGCTCCCGCGCCGGGGATGACCGAAGAGATGCGTAATGCCATGGGACAGGCCGGTGTGCGTGCGGCGGAGGCCATTGGCTATGCGGGCGCAGGTACGGTGGAGTTCATCGTTGATGGCTCGGACGGGCTCAAGCCCGACGGGTTCTGGTTCATGGAGATGAACACGCGGCTGCAGGTCGAACATCCCGTGACCGAGGCCATTACTGGCGTCGATCTCGTGGAATGGCAATTGCGCGTGGCCAGTGGCGAGGGGTTGCCCGCGCGACAGGAAGATCTGACGATCAACGGTCATTCCTTCGAGGCCCGGCTTTACGCAGAGGACGTCCCCAAGGGGTTCCTGCCCGCCACCGGCACGCTCTCGCATCTGCGCTTCCCGTCGGATGCGCGCGCCGACAGTGGCGTGCGGGCAGGCGACGAGATCAGCCCCTATTACGATCCGATGATTGCCAAGCTGACCACCCATGGACCGACCCGTGCGGTGGCGCTCAGGCGGCTCTCGACCGCGTTGGCGGCCTGTCAGGTGGCGGGGACCGTGACCAACCTCGGGTTTCTTGGCGCGCTGGCCGCCCATGAAGGATTTGCGGCGGGGCAGGTGGATACTGGCCTCATCGCCCGCGACATCGACACGCTTGTCGTCCCGCCGGAGCCGGGCCCGCGCGATGTGGCGCTTGCAGGGCTGGCGGCGGCGGATGTGCTGAACTTCCCGGGCGGGGAGATCGGCTTTGCGCTTTGGGCGCCGGTCGGCAGGCCGCAGGGGTTGCGCCGTGGGGAGGAGACCTTTGAGGTGCGGATCAGAACCCTGTCGCGCGACGCCCATGACGTGGTGATCGGCGATACGGTGGTCGAGGCGCGGCGGATCGGGGGACGCTGGCAGCTCGATGGCCACGTCGCGCCGGATGTGGCGGTCGCCGACGGCGTCGTGACGGTCTTTGCCCAGTATGGCATCAGCTTTGACATCATCGACCCGCTGGAGCGTGATAGCACCGCCACGGGCGATGCGGCGGTGATCGAAGCGCCGATGCCTGGCCTCGTCAAATCCGTCCATGCGACGGCGGGGCAGACCGTGGCGCAGGGGGACCGGCTTGCGGTGCTGGAAGCGATGAAGATGGAACATAGCCTGCTTGCCGCGCGCGATGGCGTGGTGGCCGAGGTTCTTGTGGCCGAGGGCGATCAGGTGAGCGCCGGGGCGGCGCTCGTCCGTCTCGAAGAGGACAGTGCCGCGTGATGCCCGAGGCCGGCGTTGATCTGACCCTGACGGGGTTCCGGCACAGTGTTTATACGCGCAGTGTCCGCATCGCGCTGGCCGAGAAGGGCGTGGCTTATTCATATGTCGAATGTGATCCGTTCGATCCGACGAATGCTCTGTCTTTGATGCAGAGCCATCCGTTTGGGCGGGTGCCGGTGCTGCACCATGACGGGTTTCGCGTCTATGAGGTGGCGGCGATCCTCGGTTATGTCGATGCGTGTTTTGCGGGCATAGGTCTAACGCCCGGCGATGCGCAGGCTGCGGCTCGGATGCGGCAGGTGATCGCGATTGCGGATAACTATGTCTATTGGCCGCTGGTCCGGCAGGCCTTTTCCCACGGGCACTACCGGCCCCTGGTCGGTGAAGAGGGCGATCCCGCGGCCCTGCAGAAAGGTCTTACCGAGGCACCACGGGTCCTGGATGCGCTGGAAGAGATTGCCGCCGAAGGCCTGGTCCTTCGGGGTGATGCGATCTGCCTTGCGTCTTGTCACCTCTTCCCGATGCTCGACTATTTCGCCTTGCTGCCGGAGGGGCGCGAAATGCTGATGCAGCGCGATGCGCTGGCAGCCTGGCTGCATGGCATGGGCAGGCGCCCGTCGGCCCTCGCGACCCGGCCGGATTTATCCGATGAGGAGACCCCCGAATGATCCGTCTGCATCACGTTCCGGCGTCGCGGTCCTTCCGCATCCTCTGGCTGCTGGAGGAACTGGGCCTCGACTGCGAACTCGTCCACCATTCGATCCGCGATGGCAGCCTGCGCGATCCCGCCTACCTCGCCAAGTCCCCCGCCGGTCGTGTGCCCGCGCTTGAGATCGACGGTGAGGTGATTTTCGAAAGCGCTGCGATCCTGCAGACCCTGTGCGAGCGCCATCCGCAGGCGGGGCTTGCCCCCGTACCCGGCGCGCCGGAGCGGGTGCGGTACCTCGAACTGATGGGCTTTGCCGAAACCATGGCCAGCCTGATCGAGAACCTCAACATGCAGCACCTCTTCCTGCGCGATCCGGCGCAGGCCTCGCCTGTGGTCCTCAAGCTCATCACCGCGCGGCTTGCGGCCACATTGGGCGCGCTGGAGGGGATGCTGGGCGATCACGATTATCTGCTGGCCTCGGGGTTCTCGGCGGCGGATGCGATGATGGGTTTCAACCTCTTTGTCGCGCCATACTATGTCAAACTTGATCCCTTTCCGGGGTTGCTGGCCTATCGCACCCGGCTGGAGGCGCGGCCCGGGTTCATCGCGGCCCGCGCCCGGGATGGCGAGCAGACATTCTATACGCAGGATTTCTACCCGGTGCCGGAGGCCTAGATGACTGAATTCGTGGAGATTTTCGAAGTCGGCCCGCGTGATGGGCTGCAGAACGAAAAGCGTCAGATTCCGACCGCAGAGAAGATCGCCCTCGTCAATTGCCTGAGCGGGGCGGGTTTCCGGCGGATCGAGGTGGCGAGTTTCGTGAGCCCCAAATGGGTGCCGCAAATGGCCGATTCCGCCGACGTGCTGGCGGGGATCGACCGGGCGGAAGGCGTCCGTTACGCTGCCCTTACGCCCAACATGCGCGGCTTTGAAGGCGCGGTGGCCGCGAAGGCCGACGAGGTGGCGATTTTCGGATCGGCCTCGGAGGGGTTTTCGAAGGCCAATATCAACGCGACCATCGCCGAAAGCCTTGAGCGGTTCGCGCCGGTGGCCGAGGCCGCCAAATCCGCTGGCGTACCCGTGCGGGGCTATGTTTCCTGCGTGACGGACTGCCCCTATGACGGCCCGACCGATCCCGCGCAGGTGGCCCGTGTGGCACGCGCGCTGTTCGAAATGGGGTGTTACGAGGTGTCACTGGGTGACACGATCGGGCAGGGGACGCCCGAGCGGATCGACGCGATGCTGGCCGCGGTGGCGGACGAGGTGCCGGTGGCGCAGCTTGCCGGGCATTACCACGACACGTCGGGTCGGGCGCTTGCCAATATCGAGGTGTCGCTCGAACGCGGTGTGCGGGTCTTTGACGCGGCGGTGGGCGGGTTGGGCGGATGCCCTTACGCACCGGGCGCTGCGGGCAATGTCGCCACCGAGGCGGTGCATGATCGGCTGAATGATCTGGGCTATGAGACCGGGCTTGACCGGAAGGTCCTCGCCCGGGCGGCGGAGATGGCCCGCGCGATGCGGCAGGATTGAGAGGACACGCAGATGTACGAGACCATTACCCTTGAAACCGACGCGCGCGGTGTCGCGGCGCTTTGCCTGAACCGCCCGGACAAACACAACGCACTCTCGGCGCAGATGATCGCCGATCTGACCGCGGCGGCGGCCCGGCTGGCGGATGACGATGCGGTGCGCGTGGTCGTCCTGTCGGCGCAGGGCAAATCCTTCTGCGCGGGGGGCGACTTGGGCTGGATGCGGGAGCAGTTTGACGCCACGCCCGAGGTCCGCGCTGCCGAGGCCACCAAACTCGCCCGTATGTTGCAGGCATTGAACACGCTGCCCAAGCCGCTGATCGGGCGGATGCACGGCAATGCGTTTGGCGGCGGCGTCGGGATGGCCAGCGTCTGCGACACGGTGATCGGGGCGGACCATGTCAAGCTGGGCCTGACCGAGACGAAGCTGGGCCTGATCCCCGCAACGATCGGTCCTTACGTCTGCGCCCGTATGGGCGAGGCCAAGGCGCGCCGCGTCTTCATGTCCGCCCGGCTTTTCGGCGCCGATGAGGCGGTGCACCTGAACCTGCTGGCCCGCGCGGTCCCGATGTCGGAACTGGATGCCGCGGTTGAGGCGGAGGTGACGCCATATCTCAACTGCGCCCCCGGGGCGGTGGCCCGCGCCAAGGCGTTACTGCGCTCTCTGGGGCCGCAGATCGACGATGCGGTGATTGCCCATACGATTGACGAGCTTGCCGCCTGCTGGGCCGGGAAGGAGGCGCCCGAGGGCATCGAAGCGTTCTTCAAAAAGCACAAACCGTCCTGGTCGCCGCAAAATTAACCTCGCATTTACCCCGTTGGTGTTGACACGCTGCCAGAGGTGCGCCTAGGGCTCACGAAATGGTAACGAATGCTCACGGAGTTGTGATGATGAATAGGTTAAGGTCATTTTTTTCGCTTTTTTTGATTGCTTCGCTTCTGCCGCTCGCCGCCGCCGCAAATGATCGGGTTGGCGCTTACAATTTCGACAATGTCGTCAAGACGGACCTTCGTTACTCCGAACAGATGTTCGACCGGCAGGATCATGTCACCGACAAGATCGCCGTGGCCCTTCTGGCGCGCCGCGATGGCGTGCTGGACCCGCAGAGCTTCTATCTCGGTGGCCGCCTGGTCCTGACCTATATCTTCGAGGAAACCAACACCGCGGGCAAATTCCCGATCCTGTCGCGCCTGCCGCCCACCCATACCTCGGGCAAATCCGACAATTACGGCGTTCTCAACGAAGCCTCGCTCAATTTCACGATCACGCTGCCTTGGGTCACCGCCTTTGCCCAGGGTGAATATACCGAGGTCGAATACCCCGGTCAGGAAGATCTGCAACTGCGCAAATACTGGGTAGCTGTCGGCGATCTGAGCCGTTTCCCGGTCTATGCCGCCGTAGGCCGCAAGACGGTGAGTTTCGGTAACCTGGCCACTTACGCGCCTTTCACCCATAGCCACAGCAATCACTACTTCTGGGCGCAGTCGGACGATCCGGTGATTGAGTTTGGTTATGTCACTGATCAGACGCAGGTTGTGCTGACCCTGATTCCGGAACATCGCGGCCTGCGCGTCATCAGCAGCCCGGAAAACAATGGCGGCCTGTCGAATTTCGCCGTGAACGGTTCGCATCGGTTCGATCTGCAAAACGGCAACGGCCTGACCATCGGCGGCGGCTACCTGCGCGGCACGATCTATGACAGCGCCATCGCGCACCACCCGCCGGGGCAGGGGACATTCCGCTCCTGGAACGGGGCCTACAACATCAACACCACCTACAGCGGGTCGAATTTCGACCTGATGGCCGAATTCACGACGACCGAAGACATCTGGCCTGCGACCGGTCACAAGGTTACGGCGACAACGCTTCAGGGGCGGTACAGATCGACGATCTTTGGCAAACCGGCGGTCTATTCCCTGTCGGCCAGCCGCGGATTGCAGGGTGCCGGCGGCACCGAATGGGAGCGGATGGAGCAGGTGATCCTCGGGCTGGAGGTGGAGCCGACCCCGCATGTGAAGCTGGGCGCGGAATACATGTATAACAACGGTTTCGTACCGCTGATCCTGCCCACCCGCACCGGCGACCGGAGCGTGGAATCGCATACATTCATCATCGGTGCCGAGCTGACCTTCTGATCCCCCGGCACCGACCGACAGCGCGGCCTGGTTACGCCATTATCTCAAGCCGCGCGGTCATCGCAGGATGATGGGCGCAGAAATAGTCGCCACCCCAGGCATCCGTTACCATCAAGTCGGCATGCTGACCCTGTTCCAGCGTGCCGGTATCCCAACTGCCATCCGTCGCCGTTGCGGTATGCGGTGCCAGATCGTGATTGGTGAAACGGACCTTGTCGCCGACCCTCACCATCAGGCGGTCGGGGCCGAAAAGAAACCCGTGGATGGCGATCTGGTGCAGGCGGCTCTGCGCCCCGGCGGGAAGTGCCAGGGCCGGCACCATCGCGGCAGCCGCCCCAAGCCTAAGCACCCGGCGGCGGTTTGCGATCATTGAACCGCTTTCACCATCATCTCGGCATGCCCTTCATGGGCTTTGAAGATCTCAAGACCCTGTTCGAACAGCGCCTTGACCTCCGGGTGGTCGATATTCGGGATGAAGGTATGCTCGACAAGATTGTTGACCGCCTGGTGATAGCCCAATTCATTCTCGGCATAGGCGCGGTCGAATTCTGCCCCGCGCAGTTGTGACAGGCGGTTGATGATCTCCTCGGAATCTGCCGCCAGCTTCTGTGACAGGAAATTGTCCTGCGCCTCGGCCCCGAGCTTGTCGAGAAGCGCCAGCGCCGCCTCGTTCACGGCCTCATGATCGCGGATCATGGTGCGGGCGAATTCGTGGATTTCCGGCGTGGTGCTGATGGCCAGCGCCAGATGTGCATAGCGGATGTCGATATTGTCGGCGACATAGGCCACATGGGCGATCTCTGTGTCGCTCAATTGCGCCGGATCGTTGGCGAAAGCGGGCATGGCGGTGGCCGCGACAAGGGCGGCGGCGATAAAAGATTTCATGGTTTTCTCCCGTTGATTGGTCGTGATGACACCAATCAATGCGGGCCACGGTGAATTTTGAATGCCCGCGCGTTCATATGTCATAACAGATCGTTCAGACGGATGGACGCGGGTCAAACGATCTGCAAAACTGCGCTTATGAGCGACTTGCTGAGCGATATCCTGATGCAACTTTCCATGAAGGGGACGTTGTATTTCCGCACCTCTTTCCGTCCGCCATGGGGGGTGCGGGTGCCGTCCTATTCCAACGTCGCGCGGTTCCATTTTGCCCATCGGGGGGAATGCCTTATCCGGCATGAAAAGGGGGGCGAGCCGATCCGCCTGGCGCAGGGGGACCTGGTCATTATTCCCGGCGGTGCGGGGCATTCGCTCTATTGCCAGCCCGAGACCGAGCCCGACGCCTTGCCGCTTGAGACGGTGTTGGAGCGTGCAGGGTATGAGGGCGAGGGAGTTTTGGTTTATGCCGGTGACGATAATCTCGAGGATCGCGAGACGCAGCTGATCTGCGGCCATTTCTCGATCGCCGACGGGCAGGAACATCCAATTTTCGACCGTCTGCCGCCTTTTGTGCATATCCAGGACTACGGCGCGCAGGCAGGGCAATGGATGGAGGCGACCTTGCGCATGATCGGGGCCGAAACCGGCGGGCAATCCATGGGCGGCGACCTGATCGCGCTGAAACTCTCCGAGACAATCTTCGCCCAGGCGATCCGTGCCTTCCTGTCCAGTGCCGAGGCGCAGGATGCGGGGCTGTCGGGATTTTCCGACCCGCAACTGGCGCGCGCGCTGACGATGATCCATGCGGACCCGTCCCATGGCTGGACCCTCGATGCGCTCGCACGCGAGGCGGGCATGTCGCGTACCGGCTTTGCCGTGCGGTTTGCCGACAAGATCGGGATGCCGCCGCTGCAATACGTCACCTATTGGCGGATGCAACTGGCCTGCCGCGCGTTGCGGGAAACGGGCCGGTCGATCGCGGATGTGGCGGCGCAGGTCGGCTACAGTTCGGAATCCGGGTTTTCACGGGTCTTCAAGAAGGAAAAGGGCCTGCCGCCCGCGCGGTACCGGGCGCAGATGGCGGCGGCGTGACGCTGGCGTCGCCGGCTCTTATACCGTTGTTTTTTAGCTTCTTTTGGCCTGAAGCAGGCGCTAGCGGTTTTAGAATTTAGCCGTGCATTGCCGGACCGCGGGTTGGCGATCCGACATGAGTGCGGGGCACTTTATGGCAGCCAAGTACTTGTACGGTCAGAGCATTACACAGACCTCACCAATCGCCGGCCCTTGCGGGCGGTCCGGCGATGCGCGGCGGCCTGCGGCCTTGATTCCGCGATTTGCGTAACGTCTCGGTATCCGCTTCAAGCCAAAATTTAACAGGCTGTGGTTCCGCTGAAATCAGATCTGCCTTAACATCCTCCTCACACAGACCGAGATCGAAGGACGCCGCGATGCCATTGCCCACCACCTGTATCGGAGCCTATCCGAAGCCAGATTACGTGCCGATATCCGATTGGTTCCAGGTGCGGTGCGATGATGACGATTATGGCGAGAAGGTCCTGCGGAAATGGTCCGAGACGGATCAGGACGAAGTCGAGGCGCTGCTTGATCGTGCCACCGCGGAGGCGGTTGCAGATCAGATCGCCTGTGGCATCGACCTGCCCACCGATGGGGAGCAGCGACGCGAAAACTACGTGCATTATCAATGCCGTCACTTCGAAGGCTTTGATTTCGAGAACCTGACCGAGACGGTGCAGCGCAACGGCGCTTATAAATCCGAACTGCCCACGATCCGCGCACCGATCCGGGCGACCGATACCTCGACCCTCGTGCGCGACTGGCAAGTGGCGGAAGAGGCCGCAGGCCGACCCGTCAAGATCACCGTGCCGGGGCCGATGACGATCTCGGACACGACCGCAGATGCCTACTACAACGACGCGCCCGCCCTGGCGCGCGACCTTGCAGATGCGCTCAACGGTCAGATCCGCGCCCTTGCAGATGCCGGATGCCGCAATATCCAGGTGGACGAGCCGATCTTTGCCCGCAAACCGGATGCGGCGCTGGCCT
Organism: Roseovarius sp. MMSF_3359; assembly: GCF_030733385.1. Taxonomy (GTDB): domain Bacteria; phylum Pseudomonadota; class Alphaproteobacteria; order Rhodobacterales; family Rhodobacteraceae; genus Roseovarius. The sequence goes on from NZ_JASHJC010000018.1 coordinate 17,078, forward strand.
ATGGGATGGAAACGCTGGAGCGGTGTTTTCACGGCCTGCCCGAGGAGGTCAATCGCATCGTCCACATGTGTTGCGGCTATCCGTCCTATCTCGATCAGGACGACTACCCCAAGGCGGATCAGGCCTCCTACGCGCAGATCGCCGAGGCGGTGGATGGTCTTGCCGATGAGATTTCGATCGAAGATGCCCACCGGCACAACCCGTCCGACCTGTTCCCGCGCTTTGTGAAATCGAAACTGATCGTGGGATTCGTCACCGTGGCTTCCAGCCGCCTCGAAACAGTCGAGGAAATTCGCGACCGGATGACACAGGTGCTGGCCCATCTTCCGGCGGACCGGCTGATTGCGGCACCGGATTGCGGGCTCGGTTTCCTGGGGCGCGATCTGGCGATGAAAAAGCTGAAAAACATGGCCGACGCGGCCAAATCCATCTAGGCAGGCCGCTGGCAAACCCGACCTTCACGGCGTGCATCTTTTCCGTGGCAGGGACGTCGTTTAAAATGTCCCGGTCAGGTTGACCCCACCATGGGGCAGGGGTAAACCCGACTATAGTCTGTACAGCCATCTGAATGCGCGGCAATTCAAGCGCATGAAAGGAGCCACCACGTGGAAGAGATGCTGAGGGAATACCTTCCCATTCTCGTGTTTCTGGCCATCGCCATCGGTTTGGGATTGGTTTTGATTCTTGCCGCTGTCGTCGTCGCCGTCCGCAACCCCGACCCGGAAAAAGTCAGCGCCTATGAATGCGGCTTCAACGCCTTCGACGATGCGCGGATGAAGTTCGATGTGCGTTTCTATCTGGTCTCGATCCTTTTCATTATCTTCGACCTCGAAATCGCGATGCTCTTCCCCTGGGCCGTGGCCTTCAAGGACATCAGCATGGTGGGCTTCTGGTCTATGATGGTCTTCCTGGGCGTTCTGACCGCCGGGTTTGCCTATGAGTGGCGCAAAGGAGCGATGGAATGGGAGTAGCAACCGGAACAAATGTCGCGGGCGCTGACCGCGAATACGCCACGCAGGAGCTGAACCGTGACCTGCAGGACAAGGGCTTCCTGCTGACCACCTCCGAGGACATCATCAACTGGGCGCGCACCGGCTCGCTGCACTGGATGACCTTTGGCCTTGCCTGCTGCGCGGTCGAGATGATGCACACCGCCATGCCACGCTATGACGTGGAACGCTTCGGTTTTGCCCCCCGCGCCAGCCCGCGCCAGTCCGACGTGATGATCGTGGCCGGCACGCTCACCAACAAGATGGCGCCCGCCCTGCGCAAGGTCTATGACCAGATGCCCGAGCCGCGCTACGTGATCTCGATGGGGTCCTGCGCCAACGGGGGCGGCTACTACCACTACAGCTATTCCGTTGTGCGCGGCTGCGACCGGGTGGTGCCCGTGGATATCTACGTCCCCGGCTGCCCGCCCACTGCCGAGGCACTGGTTTACGGGATCATGGCGCTGCAACGCAAAATCCGCCGGACCGGGACAATCGTGCGCTAACTGGCGCGTGAAAGGATGAATGACGATGACTGACGCGCTGAACGAACTTGGCACTCATATCGAGATGAAGCGCACCGATTGTGTACTGGGCTGGGACGTGGCTCATGACGAGTTGAATGTCGATGTGGCGCTCTCGAATATCGTGGGGCTGGTGGAGTTTCTGAAGAACGATCAGACCTGCAAATTCTCGACCCTCGTGGACATCACCGCCGTGGACTACCCCGAGCGGGCCAAGCGGTTCGACGTGGTCTATCATTTCCTCTCGATGTACCAGAACCAGCGCATCAGGTTGCGCGTCGCCGTCCGCGAGGAGGAGATGGTCCCGTCGATTGTCGAGGTGCACCCGTCTGCCAACTGGTTCGAGCGCGAAGTCTTTGACATGTACGGGATCCTGTTCTCCGGCCACCCGGACCTGCGCCGCATCCTGACCGATTACGGCTTCCGTGGCTATCCGCTGCGCAAAGATTTCCCGACCACGGGATACACCGAGGTGCGCTATGACGAGGTGCAGAAACGGGTCGTCTATGAGCCTGTTTCGCTGGTGCAGGAATATCGCCAGTTCGATTTCATGTCCCCCTGGGAGGGGGCCGAATACATCCTGCCGGGTGACGAGAAGCAGGAGGAGGCGAAATGATCCCGTTTCTGACTGAGGTCTTGGAACTTGTTGTCGCTGCTCTCGTGCTTGCAGGGGCTGCAGATTTAAAAAAAATCTTCGCGCTTAGAAAAATCCGCTGCGTGTCTTTGATATCAAAAGAGAAAATGTGTGGCTCTAATCAGTTTATCCGTGTGCGTACGGGGGGATTGGCATGATGGACGGCTCCAACACAGGACGCGGTTACGAAGACGCCCTGACCGGCGAACAGCAGATCCGCAACTTCAACATCAATTTCGGGCCTCAGCACCCGGCGGCGCATGGCGTACTGCGGCTGGTGCTGGAGCTCGACGGCGAGATTGTCGAGCGGTGTGACCCGCATATCGGCCTTCTGCACCGTGGCACCGAAAAGCTGATGGAAAGCCGCACCTACCTGCAAAACCTGCCTTATTTCGACCGGCTGGATTACGTGGCGCCGATGAACCAGGAACATGCCTGGTGCCTGGCCATCGAGAAGCTCACCGGCACCGAGGTGCCGCGCCGGGGCAGCCTGATCCGGGTGCTTTATTCCGAAATCGGCCGCATCCTGAACCACCTCTTGAACGTGACCACGCAGGCGATGGATGTGGGCGCTTTGACGCCGCCGCTCTGGGGGTTCGAGGAGCGCGAAAAGCTGATGGTGTTCTACGAGCGCGCCTGCGGGGCGCGGCTCCACGCCGCCTATTTCCGCCCCGGCGGCGTGCATCAGGACCTGCCGCCCGAGCTCATTGACGATATCGAGACATGGGCCAATGAGTTCCCCGCCGTGATCGACGATATCGACGGGCTCCTGTCGGAAAACCGCATCTTCAAGCAGCGGAATGCCGATATCGGCGTGGTCTCCGAGCAGGAGGCGCTTGATTGGGGCTTTTCCGGTGTGATGGTGCGCGGCTCCGGCATGGCTTGGGATCTGCGCCGCGCGCAGCCCTATGAATGCTATGACGAGTTCGAATTCCAGATCCCCGTGGGCAAGAATGGCGACTGCTATGATCGCTACCTCTGCCGCATGGAAGAGATGCGCCAATCGCTGCACATCATCCATCAGGCCATTGCCAAGCTGCGCGCGCCCGAAGGGCAGGGCGATGTGCTGGCCCGTGGCAAGCTGACACCGCCCACGCGCGGCGACATGAAGACCAGCATGGAAAGCCTGATCCACCATTTCAAGCTCTACACCGAAGGCTTCCACGTGCCCGCCGGTGAGGTCTATGCCGCGGTCGAGGCGCCCAAGGGTGAATTCGGCGTCTACCTGGTGGCCGATGGCACCAACAAACCTTACCGTGCCAAGATCCGCGCGCCGGGATACCTGCACCTGCAGGCGATGGACCATGTCGCAGGCGGTCACCAATTGGCCGACGTGGCCGCGATCATCGGCACCATGGACGTCGTGTTCGGGGAGATTGACCGGTAATGACGCTTTACACGGCCGCCATAGCCCTGTCGGGTGTGGGGATCCTGGTGACGGGGGCGCTGGCGCTCGCGTTCCTGCGTGATCCGGTGGCCGGGCTTGAGCAAACGACCCATCGCTCGGAGAAACTGCCCGAGGTGATGGCCGACCGCTACATCGCCTTCACGATCCTGGCGCTTGGGGCCACGCTATATGGCGATCTGAACGTCATCGCGGTGCTTTTTGCGACCTTCGCCTTCATGGGCTTCGCGGATGCCTGGATCTATGCGCGGGGCAATTTCCCCATCGCCAAGCATCTTGGGGCGGGGATTGCGGCGTTGATTGTGGTGGCGGTGGCCCTTCTTGCGATGCAGCAGGAGGCGTGACGAATGACTGATGAGACGATTGGATGGTGTGCATGACACGGAAACCTATTCTTTGCCTGATGGCCGCCGGTCTGATGTTGGCGGGCTGCGCCCTGCCGCCGGACGGGGTGAGCCGCGAGAAGATCGCTGAATACGAGGCCGCCGTGGCCAGTATCGGCTGCGTCCTCAAACACGAATCCGATTACCTGCCGGTAGAATTGCAAGCGGGCCTGACCCGCGAGCAGACTTTGGCCATCACCAAGTACCAGCTTGCCGCGGATCGCGCCGAATCCCTCGAAGATGGCGGTGTGAAACTCACAACAGGAGCCTGCGCTTAATGCTACGCCGTCTTCACCCTGAACAGCCCGACAGCTTTGCCTTCACGTCCGCCAATCAGGCCTGGGCCGAAGGGCAGATTTCAAAATACCCCGAAGGGCGTCAGGCCAGCGCGATCATCCCGCTTCTGTGGCGCGCGCAGGAGCAGGAGGGGTGGCTGACCCGTCCGGCGATCGAATATGTGGCCGATATGCTGGGACTGGCCTATATCCGTGCGCTGGAAGTGGCCAGTTTCTACTTCATGTTCCAACTGCAACCGGTTGGTTCCGTTGCGAATATTCAGGTTTGCGGTACGACATCCTGCATGATCTGCGGGGCCGAAGACCTGGTCGCGGTGTGCCGCGAAAAGATCGCCGACAAACCCCATACGCTGAGCGCCGATGGCAAGTTCAGCTGGGAAGAGGTGGAATGTCTGGGCGCCTGCGCCAACGCGCCGATGGCGCAGATTGGCAAGGATTACTACGAGGACCTGACCGCCGCACGTCTGGGCGAGATCATTGACGAATTGGCCGCAGGCAAGGTGCCGACGCCCGGGCCGCAGAACGGGCGCTATGCGTCGGAACCCTTGAGCGGGCTGACCAGCCTCAAGGAATTCGACAGCGGGCAGACCAAATACAATGCCAGCGTGCAGCTTGCCACGGATATCGGCGAGACCGTCAAGCGCATTGACGGCACGGAGGTGCCGCTTCTGACGCCGTGGCGCGATCATGGGGCGAACCATCACCCCGATGCGCCGAACGTGAAGATCAACGAAGCGCCGCAGGACGTGGCACCCGCCGAAAAACGTATCCCCGAACCGGAAGCATCGAAGGGGGACGCTGCCAAATCCAAGGCAAAACCCAAGAAATCCGCACCCGTGCCCGCCGCCGCGCCGGCGGATGCCGGCACCAAACCCGAAGCGCTGAGCGCGGCCCGTGACGGTAAGGCGGACGATTTGAAGCAGATCAAGGGTGTTGGCCCCAAACTTGAGGGGCTGCTGAATTCGCACGGGATTTATCACTTCGACCAGATTGCGAACTGGTCCGACGAAGAAGTCGCATGGGCCGATCAGAGCCTTGTGGGCTTCAAGGGGCGTGTCAGTCGCGACAACTGGGTCGAGCAGGCCAAACTGCTGGCATCCGGCAAGGGAACAGAGTTTTCCGACCGGGTCAAGAAAGGGGACGTGTACTGAGGAGCGAGCCTAACCGACGACTGGGAGATTTGTCATGAGCACAACTGAAAACTGGAGTACTTGCCGCATCGTCTGCTGGGCGCTGGCCGCGATTGGCGGTTTGGCGATGATGATTGGCATGAGTTCGGTCGTGGGTTGGTTCTTCGGCATTATCTTCGGGATCGTAACGGTTGCCGTTCTGGGCAGTCTCTTTCAGAAGCTGGTCTGCACCGGCGAACCCGAGGGGTCTGCGTCGATGCTGGACATGGGTCGAACCGCCCTTGAGAAGGCCAAGGAGGCTTCGGGCGTCGCACCGGCCGCGGCGACCGCGAAGCCCGCGGCAGAACCGAAACCCGTCGAGGCCAAGCCCGCCGCAGCGGCACCGGCGCCCGCCCCCAAACCGGAACCAGCCACAGCGTCCAGCGACGAGGATGCAGATGAAGGCACGAAGCCGCAGGTCTTGTCCGAACCGCAGGACGGTAAGGCGGACGATCTGAAACGGATCAAGGGGGTTGGCCCCAAGCTGGAGCAGCAGTTGCAGTCAATGGGCATCTACCATTTCCGGCAGGTGGCGAGTTGGAGCGGTGACGAGGTGGCGTGGATGGATGCCAATCTCAAAGGGTTTAGGGGCCGCGTCAGCCGCGATGGCTGGGTCGAACAGGCCAAGACCCTGGCCGCCGGTGGAGAGACCGAATTTTCGAAACGCGTCGAAGATGGCGACGTGTATTGACGGATGATGAGCGATGAGCGCGCAGGACGACGAAAGCAAGAAGGGTCGCAAAGCCTCCCTGGTGATCGCCGGAACGGCGGTCTTCTGGGTCGTGGCGTCCTTTGTGGGGGGCCAGTTGGGCCTCGACAACCGCACACGCGCGCTTTTCGATCTGATCGCTTTCGCAGGCTTCGTCTGGGGCCTTTGGATGGTATTTCAAATCTGGCGCGCGCGTCAGGATAATCAGGGGTAGTCACGGATGCTGAAAGACCAGGACCGTATCTTTACCAATCTCTACGGGATGCATGACCGCACGCTCAAGGGCGCGCAGGCACGCGGCCATTGGGATGGCACGGCGAAAATCCTGCAAAACGGGCGCGACTGGATCGTGGAACAGATGAAGGCGAGCGGGCTGCGTGGACGCGGCGGCGCGGGCTTCCCCACGGGGCTGAAATGGTCCTTCATGCCCAAGGAAAGCGATGGCCGTCCGGCCTACCTGGTGGTGAATGCCGACGAATCCGAGCCCGGCACCTGCAAGGACCGCGAGATCATGCGCCATGACCCGCATACGTTGGTCGAGGGTTGCCTGATCGCGTCGTTCGCTATGAATGCCCATGCCTGCTACATCTATATTCGCGGCGAGTATATCCGCGAGAAAGAAGCATTGCAGGCGGCGATTGACGAGGCCTATGATGCCGGTCTGATCGGCAAGAATGCCTGCAAGTCTGGCTGGGATTTCGACCTCTACCTGGCCCACGGCGCAGGCGCTTACATCTGCGGCGAGGAAACCGCGCTTCTGGAAAGCCTTGAAGGCAAGAAGGGCATGCCTCGGATGAAACCGCCATTCCCGGCGGGGGCGGGGCTTTATGGCTGCCCGACCACGGTGAACAACGTCGAATCCATCGCCGTTGTGCCGACGATCCTGCGGCGCGGGCCGGAATGGTTTGCGGGTTTTGGCCGCCCGAACAACGCGGGCACCAAGCTCTTTGCGATCTCGGGCCATGTGAACAACCCCTGCGTCGTCGAAGAGGCGATGTCGATCACCTTCGAGGAGTTGATCGACAAGCATTGCGGCGGCATTCGCGGCGGGTGGGACAACCTCAAGGCGGTGATCCCCGGCGGCTCCTCGGTGCCCTGCATTCGCGGTGAGCACATGAAAGAGGCGATCATGGATTTCGACTACCTGCGTGACCAGCGTTCGGGGCTGGGTACGGCGGCGGTGATCGTGATGGACAACTCCACCGATATCATCAAGGCGATCTGGCGGCTGTCGAAATTCTACAAGCACGAAAGCTGCGGTCAGTGTACGCCCTGCCGCGAAGGCACGGGTTGGATGATGCGGGTCATGGACCGACTTGTGAAAGGCGATGCGGAGCCGGAAGAGATCGACATGCTGCTCGATGTGACCAAGCAGGTCGAAGGTCACACGATCTGCGCCCTTGGCGACGCGGCGGCCTGGCCGATCCAGGGCCTCATCCGCAATTTCCGCGACGAGATCGAGGACCGGATCAAGGCGAAACGCACCGGCGCGGTCAGCGCCGTGGCGGCGGAGTAGAAATATGGAACAATTCGCAACATACGGACATGCGATCGTGGCGATGGCGGGGATGGCCATCTTCGGGCTGGTGCTGAGCCCGCTCTCGGCCATGCGCAAGTCCAAGCTGGGCCTCGCGCCCGGTGCGGAACCTGCGGCGGATTACACGAGCGAGGTCTATCGCTGGCATCGCGCCTACAGCAACCTCTCGGAAACCATGGGGTTTTTCGTGGCCTGTACGGTCGCCGCGATCCTGGCTGGGGCCAGCCCGTTTTGGGTGAACCTCCTGGCGTCGGTGTTTTTCCTGAGCCGTGTGGTGTTGGCGGTGGTTCATATCGGTGGCATTGGCAAGCCGGACATGAGCGCGCGGTCGTTTGTTTACGTGGCCGGTTGGCTGGCCTGTATCCTGCTGGCGCTGCTGGCGATTTTTGCGGTGCTTTAGGGTGAAGGTGATGCAGACATATCATCGGCCCGTTGGGGGAGGGGTGCACATGAGGATGCTGGTACTGTTTATGGCGTCGGCTTTGATGCTTGCCGGATGCACGAACAAGGACAAGCGGGTCTATTTCGACGGGAAATACTATCCTGCGAAGGCCAAGAAGGTGAAGGGCGATCGCGAATCCTTCGTGGTCAATGTCCGTAAGGCTTCGCAGGGCCTGCCCGGCGCACGCGAGGCAGGGCGCCACGCTGGTACGCGCTACTGCGTCGAGACCTTCGGGTATTCCGAGATCGACTGGCAGATCGGACCGGATGCGGAGGATGCGCAACTGTCGACGAGCAAGGGTAATCTGGTGCTGAGAGGGCGCTGTAAAGTATGGGAATAAAGCGCGTCATATCAATGTGTTGCGGGGCCTGTTATTGCATATCAGGCGCTGGCCGCTCCACTTTTGCGATGCGGGGGGCCTCATTCTCGGGGGCGCCCGGCTTTCGCATGAGAGGAGACACATGATGCGTATTTTGTCCACATTGGCGCTGAGTATTGCGCTTGCCGCGACATCGGTGGGGGCGTCGGCCCAATCCGGTCTCTATAATGAAAAAGACATCAACGACGGCCTGCTTATCATCGCGGTGGCCGACAAGATCCGGCGGGGATGTGACAGCATTTCGGCCCGGATTTTCAAGGCACGCTCCTATGCGGTGGGTCTCAAGGAGCTGGCATCGTCGCGTGGCTACAGCGATGAAGAGATCGACAACTATATCGAGAACAAGGAAAACAAGGCCGAGATGCGCCTGCGCCGCAACGCCTATTTCCAATCCAAAGGGGCCAGCAACCTGGACCCGGAGAGCCTGTGCGTGTTGGGCCGGGCTGAAATCCAGAAACAAAGCCAGATCGGCGCTTTACTGAGAGCAAGGTGAATTTGGGATGTCCGACCTACGCAAGATCATCATCGACGATAACGAGATCGAGGTAGATGGCGCGATGACGCTGATCCAGGCCTGTGAACAGGCCGGGATCGAAGTGCCGCGTTTCTGTTACCACGAACGTCTGTCGATTGCCGGGAACTGCCGGATGTGCCTTGTCGAGGTCGTGGGCGGCCCGCCGAAACCCGCCGCCTCCTGTGCGATGCAGGTGCGCGATCTGCGGCCCGGCCCCGAGGGACAGCCGCCCGTGGTCAAGACCAACAGCCCGATGGTCAAGAAGGCCCGCGAGGGGGTGATGGAGTTCCTGCTCATCAACCACCCGCTCGATTGCCCGATCTGCGACCAGGGCGGTGAGTGTGATTTGCAAGACCAGGCAATGGCTTACGGCGTGGACTTCAGCCGTTTCCGCGAGGCCAAGCGCGCCGTGGATGACCTTGATCTCGGCCCGCTGGTCGAAACCCACATGACGCGCTGCATCTCCTGCACCCGCTGTGTGCGCTTCACGACTGAGGTCGCCGGGATTACCCAGATGGGTCAGACCGGTCGCGGCGAGGATAGCGAGATCACCGCCTATTTGGGCGAGACGCTCGACAGCAACATGCAGGGCAACATCATCGACCTCTGCCCGGTGGGCGCACTGGTCTCGAAACCCTATGCCTTCACCGCTCGCCCGTGGGAGCTTACCAAGACCGAAACCATCGACGTGATGGACGCGCTTGGGTCGAACATCCGCGTGGATTGCAAGGGCCGCGAAGTGATGCGCATCCTGCCGCGCAACAATGATGGCGTGAACGAGGAATGGATTTCCGACAAGTCGCGTTTCGTCTGGGATGGTCTGCGCCGTCAGCGCCTTGACCGGCCCTATATTCGTGAAAACGGCAAGCTGCGCCCGGCAAGCTGGGGCGAGGCGCTTGACGCTGCGGCCGCTGCCATGAAGGGCAAGAAGATTGCCGGTCTGGTGGGCGATCTGGCCCCGGTCGAGGCCGCCTTTGCGCTCAAGCAGTTGATCGAAGGGCAGGGTGGCTCGGTCGAATGCCGGACCGATGGCGCGAAACTGCCCGCGGGCAACCGGTCGGCCTATGTCGGCACGGCGGCCATCGAGGACATTGATGAGGCGAAGTTCATCATGCTCATCGGCAGCAACCCGAGGGTCGAGGCGCCGGTGCTGAATTCCCGCATCCGCAAGGCATGGAGCCGCGGAGCCACGGTTGGGTTGATCGGCGAAGCGGTCGATCTGACCTTCGACTACACCCATGTCGGCACGGACCGCGCCGCGCTGGAGGGGGTTCTGGGCAAGGAACATGGCGCCGTGCTGGACGCGCCGAGCGTTGTGATCGTGGGGCAGGGCGCCCTGCGCGAGGCCGATGGCGAGGCGGTTCTGGCCGCCGCGATGCGCCTGGCCGATGAAACCAAATCCAAACTGCTGGTCCTGCATACCGCCGCGGCCCGGGTGGGTGCGATGGATGTGGGCTGCACCACCGAAGGCGGGCTCAATGCGGCCATCGACGGGGCCGAGGTAATCTACAATCTCGGCGCGGATGAGGTCGAGATCGCCGATGGTGCCTTTGTCATCTACCAGGGCAGCCATGGGGATCGTGGGGCGCATCGCGCCGACGTGATCCTGCCCGGCGCGGCCTACACCGAAGAACAAGGGCTTTTCGTCAACACCGAAGGCCGTCCGCAACTGGCGCTGCGTGCGGGGTTCGCGCCCGGTGAGGCCAAGGAAAACTGGGCGATCCTGCGGGCGCTCAGCGGCGAGATGGGCGCGGCGCTGCCCTATGACAACCTCGCGCAGCTCAGGCAGGCGATGGTCGAGGTCGCACAGCACCTGACCCAGATCGACGACGTTCCGGAAAACGAGTGGCAGGCGCTGCCCGCGGGCACGCTTGGCAAGGCCGATTTCCGCGGCGCAATCGCGGATTTCTACCTGACCAACCCGATCGCCCGCGCAAGCCAGCTCATGGCCGAGCTCAGCGCCAATGCCAAGGCGCGTGGTAGCAAACCGATGGCTGCCGAGTAATGCGCACCGCGCTGGTCATATCCCCCATGGTCCTTGCCCTTGCGGCGGGGCTTGCGGGCTGTGACACGCAGACCGACGAGGTCAGCCGTGATGCCCCCATTTATCGGGGGATCGACACGCGGCTACTGGACGGTGATTTGGTCAATTTCCACGTCGCGATGGTGGGCGAAGACCTGGCCGATGATGTGGATCAATACGCCGAATGCGCCGCTGCGCAATATACCCTGATCCGGGGCTACGGTTTTGCGCGTCATGTACGCACGAATGTGGTCGAAGAGGGTGGCATCTGGCGCGGCGATGCGGTTTATACGATTTCACCGGCGCTGCCCCGTGGACTGAAGACAATCGACGCAGAAGTCGTCGCCGCGCATTGCGCGGAAAACGGAATACCGATGGTGTGAGGACCTGATGGCTGAATTCTTTACAACCCCCCTCGGGATCGCGGTTCTGATCGTGGCGCAATGTCTGGCGGTCATCGCCTTCGTCATGGTCAGCCTGCTGTTTCTGGTCTACGGCGACCGCAAGATCTGGGCGGCGGTGCAGATGCGGCGCGGCCCGAACGTGGTGGGGACCTTCGGGCTTTTGCAATCGGTCGCGGACGCACTGAAATATGTCGTCAAAGAGGTCGTTGTCCCCGCGGGCGCCGACAAGGCGGTGTTCATGCTGGCGCCGATGACCAGTTTCGTGCTGGCCATCCTCGCCTGGGCGGTCATTCCAATGAACGACGGCTGGGTTCTGAGCGATATCAACGTGGCCATCCTCTTTGTCTTCGCGGTTTCCTCGCTGGAGGTTTACGGCGTCATCATGGGGGGATGGGCGTCAAACTCGAAATACCCGTTCCTGGGGTCCCTCCGCTCAGCGGCGCAGATGATTTCCTACGAGGTCTCCATTGGCCTCATCATCATCGGCGTCATCATCTCGACAGGTTCGATGAATTTCGGCGATATCGTCGCCGCGCAGGATGGCGATTATGGCTTCTTTAGCTGGTACTGGCTGCCGCATTTCCCGATGGTCTTCCTGTTCTTCATCTCGGCTTTGGCCGAAACCAACCGCCCGCCCTTCGACCTGCCGGAGGCCGAGTCCGAGCTGGTGGCTGGGTATCAGGTCGAATATTCCTCGACGCCGTTCCTTCTCTTCATGGCCGGCGAATATATCGCCATCTTCCTGATGTGCGCGCTGACCTCGCTTCTCTTCTTCGGCGGTTGGCTCTCGCCCATCCCGGGTCTGCCGGATGGCGTCTTCTGGATGATCGCCAAGATGGCATTCTTCTTCTTCATCTTCGCGATGGTCAAGGCGATCACGCCGCGCTACCGCTATGACCAGTTGATGCGGATCGGCTGGAAGGTGTTCCTGCCGCTCTCGCTGGCCTGGGTGGTCATCGTCTCGTTCCTCGCAAAATTCGAAGTCCTCGGCGGCGCATGGGCCCGCTGGGCCGTAGGAGGCTGATATGACACAGATAGATTACGGACGCGCGGCGGGATATTTCCTGCTCACCGACTTCATCAAGGGCTTCAAGCTGGGGCTGAAGTATTTCTTTGCGCCCAAGGCCACGGTGAATTACCCGCATGAAAAGGGCCCGCTGAGCCCGCGGTTCCGGGGCGAGCATGCGCTGCGCCGGTATCCCAATGGCGAGGAACGCTGCATTGCCTGCAAGCTATGCGAGGCGATCTGTCCGGCGCAGGCGATCACCATCGACGCGGAACCCCGCGATGACGGGTCGCGCCGCACCACGCGCTATGACATCGACATGACCAAGTGCATCTATTGCGGTTTCTGCCAGGAGGCCTGCCCGGTCGATGCCATCGTCGAGGGGCCGAATTTCGAGTTTGCCACCGAGACCCGTGAGGAGCTGTTTTACGACAAGCAGAAACTGCTGGACAATGGTGAACGCTGGGAAGCCGAGATCGCCCGCAACCTCGAACTGGACGCGCCTTACCGATGAGCGACACCACCAACCCCTTTGCCGCGATGATGGCCCAGGCGCAGGAGATGGCGAAAGCCTTCAATCCGGCGCTGGAATCCTTCACGCCCAAGGACCTTGAAAAGCTCTGGCCGACCATGCCCAAGGAATTCATGGAAATGAGTTTTGGCAAGGGGTTGAGCAAGGACGGGTTGGATGCCAAGACGCGGCTGCTGATCACGCTGTCGGGGCTCACGATGCTGGGCGCGCAGAGCGATACGCAGATCCGCATGACCGTGCGCCACGCGCTTGAGGCCGGGGCCACCAAGGATGAGATAGCCGAGACCATCGGGATGATGTCGATGTTCGCGGGCCTGCCGTCGATGACCCGCGCGATGGAGACCGCGCGCGAGGTGCTCGACGGGCACGAGGAAGAGGGAAAAGAGACATGACCATCGCGAGCCTATGCTTCTACCTGTTTGCGATTTCGGTACTGGTGGGCGGACTTTTCACCGTCATCAGCCGGAACCCGGTGCATTCGGTGCTGTGGCTGATCCTCTCCTTCATCAGCGCGGCGGGCTTGTTTGTCCTGCTCGGCGCGGAATTCGTGGCGATGCTTCTGGTCATCGTCTATGTCGGCGCGGTCGCGGTGCTCTTCCTCTTCGTGGTGATGATGCTCGACGTGGATTTTGCCGAGTTGAAGGCGGAGATGGCGAAATACATGCCGCTGGCGCTGCTCATCGGGATGATACTCCTGATGCAGTTCGGCCTCGCCTACGGTGTCTGGGAAACCGCCGAGGGCGCCGAAGCGGCCCGCGCGGCAGTGCCACCCGAAGGTGTGCAGAACACGGCGGCGCTTGGCCTCCTGCTCTATGACAAATACTTCCTCCTCTTCCAACTGGCCGGTCTGATCCTGCTGGTGGCGATGATCGGGGCGATCGTCCTGACCCTGCGTCACCGCGCGGATGTCAAACGCCAGGACGTGCTGGCGCAGATGTACCGCGATCCGGCCAAGGCGATGGAACTCAAAGACGTGAAACCGGGGCAGGGGCTTTAACGCCACCGAACTGACCCAGGCAAAAAAAGAAACCGAGGGACGACATGATAGGTTTGGAACATTATCTGACGGTGGCGGCGGCCTTGTTCGTCATTGGCATTTTCGGCCTCTTCCTCAATCGGAAGAACGTCATCATCCTTCTGATGTCGATCGAACTCATGCTCTTGTCGGTCAACATCAACCTCGTCGCCTTCTCAAGCTACGCGGGCGACCTGGTGGGGCAGGTCTTTACCCTCTTCGTGCTGACCGTGGCGGCTGCCGAGGCGGCGATTGGCCTCGCGATCTTGGTTTGCTTCTTCCGCAACCGCGGCACGATCGCGGTCGAAGATGTCAACGTGATGAAGGGCTGATATTATGGAAAAGATCATCCTCTTCGCGCCGCTGATCGGGGCCATCATCGCAGGTTTCGGCTGGCGGATCATCGGGGACAAGGGGGCGCAATGGGTCACCACGGGCCTTCTGTTCCTCTGCGCCTTCCTGAGCTGGATCGTGTTCCTGGGTCACGATGGCACAACCCAATACATTCACGTCCTCGACTGGGTGCAGTCGGGCACGCTCGACACCGCCTGGGCCATCCGCCTCGACCGGTTGACGGCGATCATGCTCATTGTGGTCACAACCGTCTCGGCGCTCGTGCACCTCTATTCCATGGGCTACATGGCGCACGATAGTCAATTTGACGAGGAAAAGGAGAGCTACCGCCCGCGGTTCTTTGCGTATCTGAGCCTCTTCACCTTCGCGATGCTGATGCTGGTGACCGCCGACAACCTGGCGCAGATGTTCTTCGGTTGGGAAGGCGTGGGCCTCGCCTCGTACCTGCTCATCGGTTTCTACTACCGCAAACCGAGCGCCAACGCGGCCGCGATCAAGGCTTTTGTCGTCAACCGCGTAGGCGATTTCGGCTTCGCCCTTGGCATCTTCGCGCTGTACTACCTGACGGACTCGATCAAGTTCGACGATATCTTTGCCGCCGCCCAAGAGCTGGCGGAAACGCAGCTGACCTTCCTCTGGACGGACTGGAACGCGGCCAACCTGATTGCCTTCCTGCTCTTCGTGGGCGCCATGGGCAAGTCGGCGCAGCTCTTCCTGCACACCTGGCTGCCGGATGCGATGGAAGGCCCGACACCGGTGTCGGCGCTCATTCACGCGGCGACCATGGTGACGGCGGGCGTGTTCCTGGTCTGCCGCATGTCGCCGCTGATGGAGTTTGCCCCCGAAGCCAAGATGTTCGTCATGTACCTCGGCGCCTCTACGGCCTTCTTTGCAGCCACGGTGGGGCTGGTGCAGAACGACATCAAGCGCGTGATCGCCTATTCGACCTGCTCGCAGCTGGGCTACATGTTCGTGGCCGCGGGTGTGGGCGTCTATTCGGTCGCGATGTTCCACCTCTTCACCCACGCCTTCTTCAAGGCGATGCTCTTCTTGGGCGCCGGGTCGGTCATCCACGGGATGCACCATGAGCAGGACATGCGGAACTATGGCGGTCTGCGCAAGAAGCTGCCCTACACGTTCTGGGCCATGATGATCGGCACGCTGGCCATCACCGGTGTCGGCATTCCGCTCTCCGGCTGGATTGGTTTTGCGGGGTTTGCCTCCAAGGATGCGGTCATCGAGAGCGCCTATGCCTTCGCGCCCGGCGGTTATGCCTTCTGGCTCCTCGTCGTGGCGGCGCTTTTCACCAGCTTCTATTCTTGGCGGCTCATGTTCATGACCTTCTACGGCGAGCCGCGCGGTGACAAGCATACCCATGACCACGCCCATGAAAGCCCGATGGTCATGCTGATCCCGCTTGGTGTGCTGAGCCTTGGGGCGATCTTTGCCGGTGCGATCTGGTATTCCGCCTTCTTCGGCAAGACCAACGAGGTCGCGTCTTTCTTCGGGGTGCCCTATGCGCAGGAAGCCCATGATGAGGGTCATGATGACGGCCACGGCGACGACCATGCCGAGGCCAAGGATGACCACGGTGAGGCCAAAGCCGAAGGCAAGGACAAGAAGAAAACATCCTACGTGTTTGCCGGCAAGCCAGGCGAGGGCGCGATTTACACCGGCAAGGACAACCACGTCATGCACGACGCGCATTACGTGCCGAAATGGGTCAAGGTCTCGCCTTTCATCGCGATGCTGCTTGGCCTTGCGACGGCCTATTGGTTCTACATCGTCAATCCGGCGCTGCCCAAACGCCTGGCTGAAAACCAGCGTCCGCTCTACAACTTCCTGCTCAACAAGTGGTACTTTGACGAGATCTACGATTTCCTCTTTGTCCGGCCCGCAATGGCATTGGGCTCGTTCTTCTGGAAACGGGGCGATGGCAGCGTCATCGACGGCACGATCAACGGGGTTGCGATGGGGATCATCCCCTTCTTCACCCGCCTCGCAGGGCGCGCGCAGTCGGGCTACATCTTCACTTATGCATTCGCCATGGTCATTGGTATCGCGGTGCTCATCACCTGGATGAGTTTCACCGGAGGGGCTGAATAATGGATAACCTTCTCTCCATCACCACCTTCATCCCGACGATTGCCGCGCTCATTCTGGCGGTCTTCCTGCGGGGTGAGGACGAGGCCGCGCAGCGCAATGCCAAGTGGGTGGCGCTGATTGCCACCTCGCTGACCTTCGTGGTGTCGCTCTTCATCCTGGCCGGGTTCGATGCCAGTGATACGGGCTTCCAGTTCGTCGAGGAACGTAACTGGCTCCTGGGCCTGCAATACAAGATGGGCGTGGACGGGATCAGTGTCCTTTTCGTGATGCTGACCACCTTCATGATGCCGCTGACCATTGCCGCGTCGTGGAACGTGACCCACCGGGTCAAGGAATACATGATCGCCTTCCTGATCCTTGAAACGCTCATGCTGGGCGTGTTCATGGCGCTCGATCTGGTGCTTTTCTACCTCTTCTTCGAGGCGGGCCTCATTCCGATGTTCCTCATCATCGGGATCTGGGGCGGCAAGGAGCGGATCTACGCGAGCTTCAAGTTCTTCCTCTACACCTTCCTCGGCTCGGTGCTGATGCTGGTGGCGATGGTGGCGATGTTCGCCGATGCGGGCACCACCGATATTCCGACGCTGATGAACCACCAGTTCGCCTCCGACAGTTTCAGCATCCTTGGCGTTTATATCGTCGGCGGCGCGCAAACGCTGATGTTCATCGCCTTCTTCGCGAGCTTCGCGGTCAAGATGCCGATGTGGCCGGTCCATACCTGGCTGCCCGATGCCCACGTGCAGGCCCCGACCGCCGGGTCGGTCGTACTGGCGGCGATCCTGCTCAAGATGGGCGGCTACGGCTTCCTGCGGTTTAGCCTGCCGATGTTCCCGATCGGGTCCGAGGTGATGACGCCGCTGGTCCTCTGGATGTCGGCGATTGCGATTGTCTACACCTCGTTGGTTGCCCTCGCACAAGAGGATATGAAGAAGCTCATTGCCTATTCATCCGTCGCGCATATGGGTTACGTCACCATGGGCATCTTTGCGGCGAACCAGCAGGGCATTGATGGTGCGATCTTCCAGATGCTGAGCCACGGTTTCATCTCGGGCGCGCTCTTCCTCTGCGTGGGCGTGATCTATGACCGGATGCACACGCGCGAGATCGACGCCTATGGCGGGCTGGTCAATCGCATGCCGGCCTATGCGCTGATCTTCATGCTCTTCACCATGGCCAATGTCGGCCTGCCGGGGACCTCGGGGTTCATCGGGGAATTCCTGACCCTGGTCGGCATCTTCCAGGTCAACACATGGGTGGCGCTGGTGGCGACCTCGGGTGTGATCCTCAGCGCAGCCTATGCGCTCTGGCTCTATCGCCGGGTCGTCATGGGTGACCTTATCAAGGAAAGCCTCAAGTCGATCTCCGACATGGGCAAGCGTGAGCGCGCGATCTTTGCGCCGCTGGTGGTGATGACCATCCTGCTGGGTGTCTACCCGAGCCTTGTCACCGATATCATCGGCCCCTCGGTCGAGGCGCTCATTACCAATTACGACGCTGCCCTGGCAGACGGCCACGCCGCTAGCCAGACCGCAGCCAATTCGCATTAACCGGAGGCCCTTGGCATGATCCAGGCTGATCTGAATGTAATCCTTCCCGAGATCGTCTTGTCGGTCTATGCGATGGCGGCGCTTCTGTTCACGGTCTACACCGGCAAGGACAAGATGGCGGGGATGCTCGTCTGGCTCACGGCGGCGCTTTTCGTCGCGATGGCGCTCTTCGTCGGGGCCACGGCCAATGGCACGCGCGAGGCTTTCGGCGGCATGTTCGTCGATGACGGGTTTGCGCGCTTCGCCAAGGTCACGATCCTGCTGAGTGCCGCGGCGGTGCTGGTCATGGGGCAGGAATACATGGCCCGCCGCAACATCCTGCGGTTTGAATATCCGCTGCTCATCGCGCTTGCGGTTGTCGGCATGATGGTGATGGTCAGCGCGGGCGACCTGATGGCGCTCTACATGGGGCTCGAGCTGCAATCGCTGGCGCTCTATGTCGTGGCTTCCCTGCGCCGCGACAGCGCCAAGTCGACCGAGGCAGGGCTCAAATACTTCGTCCTCGGCGCGCTCAGCTCGGGTTTGCTGCTCTATGGCGCTTCGCTCACCTATGGCTACGCGGGCACAACGCTCTTCTCGGGCATCATCGCGGCGGCCGAAGGTCAGGCGCCTCTCGGTCTGCTCTTTGGTATCGTCTTCGTCATCTCCGGCATGGCCTTCAAGGTCAGCGCCGTGCCATTCCACATGTGGACGCCGGACGTCTACGAAGGCTCGCCCACACCGATCACCGCCTTCTTTGCTACCGCCCCCAAGATGGCCGCTATGGGGCTTTTTGCCCGCGTCGTGCATGACGCCTATGGCGGGGTCGTGGGCGACTGGCAGCAGGTGATCGCGCTTCTGAGCGTCTTGTCGATGTTCCTGGGTGCCGTGGCCGCGATTGGCCAGACCGACATCAAACGCCTGATGGCCTATTCTTCGATCGCGCATATGGGCTTTGCCCTGATGGGCCTTGCCGCCGGAACCGCGTTCGGGGTGCAGGCCATGCTGATCTACATGGCGATCTACGTGACGATGAACGTGGGTACCTTTGCTTTCATCCTGTCGATGGAGCGTGACGGCCAGCCGGTCACCGATATCGCGAGCCTCAACATGTATTCCAAGGCGCATCCCGCGCGGGCGATGGCAATGCTGGTCCTTCTGTTCAGCCTCGCCGGTGTCCCGCCGCTTCTGGGTTTCTTCGGCAAGTTCTACGTGCTGCGCGCCGCCTATGATGGCGGGCTGGCCTGGCTTGCTGTCGCGGGCGTGATCGCTTCGGTCATCGGCGCATTCTACTACCTGCGGATCGTCTTCTTTATGTATTTCGGCGAAGAGCAGGAAGAGCTTGAA
This sequence comes from Roseovarius sp. MMSF_3359, assembly GCF_030733385.1. Classification (GTDB taxonomy): domain Bacteria; phylum Pseudomonadota; class Alphaproteobacteria; order Rhodobacterales; family Rhodobacteraceae; genus Roseovarius. The sequence continues at coordinate 36,372 of NZ_JASHJC010000018.1, forward strand.
ACTGCCCGCTCGCCGGTCTTGTGGAGCCTTCTGATGGTGTCGGCCACGGTCATGCTGGTGGGGATCATCAACATGTTCGGCGTCGAAACCATCGCCGAAGCCGCCGCGGCCACGCTTGTCAACTGATCCCGGATCGCCCCGATGAATGACTGGCCCGAGGGCTATGGCAAACGGGTGCTGGCCCGCGTGGACAGCACCAATGCCGAAGCGGCGCGGATCGCCCCCGGTCTTGCCGGCCCGGAATGGATCCTCGCACTCGAACAATCCGCCGCGCGGGGCAGGCGTGGGCGGGGCTGGGTCAATCCCAAGGGTAATTTCGCGGCCACGTTGGTCATGCACCCGGGCGAAACACCCGACAAGGTCGCGCTCAGGTCCTTCGTTACCTCGCTGGCCCTCTACGATGCGCTCGTCGCCGCAACCGGTCGGGCGGAGCCGTTTTCGCTCAAATGGCCCAATGACGTGCTGCTGAACGGTGGCAAGCTGGCCGGTATCCTGCTCGAAAGCGCGGGCAGCGGCGGGCGGCTTACCCATTTTGCCATCGGGATCGGTGTGAACCTCAAGGAAGCGCCGGGTGCTCCCGAGGTCGAAGAGGGCGCCACGCGACCTGTCTCGCTCCTGTCGGAAACCGGTGTCGCGATCACGCCCGAGGAATTCCTCGACCTGCTCGCGCCCGCCTACGCCCGCTACGAGGCGCAGTTCACCACCTACGGCTTCGATCCGATCCGCACCGCCTGGCTCTCCCGGGCGGCCCGCCTGGGGGAGGTGGTGACCGCACGCACCACCCGCGACGAAGTGACCGGCACCTTTGAAACGGTGGACGCGGCGGGCAATCTTGTACTATCTACGGCCAAATCGCGCGTGGCCATCCCGGCCGCCGACGTGTTTTTCTGACGAAGGCAGGCTGTCATGCTTCTGGCAATTGATTGCGGCAACACGAATACCGTCTTTGCCATCTGGGATGGTGGGAAATTCCTGTGCACCCTGCGCACCTCGACCCATCATGCCCGCACGGCGGATGCCTATTTCACCTGGTACTCGACGCTGGTGAAACATTACGGGATTGACGTTGAGATCACCGATGTGATCATCTCCTCCACAGTGCCGCGTGTCGTGTTCAACCTGCGTGTCTTTGCTGACCGTTTCTTTGGCTGTCGCCCGCTTGTAGTCGGCAAGCCCGAATGCCGCCTCCCGGCGGAGCCGCGCGTGGATGAAGGCACAATCGTGGGGCCGGACCGGCTGGTCAATTCCGCGGGTGCATTTTCCCGGCACGGCGGTGACCTGATCGTCGTGGATTTCGGCACGGCGACGACCTTTGATGTGGTATCCAAGGACGGCAACTATATTGGCGGGGTGATCGCACCGGGTGTGAACCTGAGCCTTGAGGCGTTGCACATGGCCGCCGCCGCCCTGCCGCATGTGGACATCACCAAGCCGCAGAAGGTCGTGGGCACCAACACGGTGGACTGCATGCAATCGGGGGTCTTCTGGGGCTATATCGGGCTGGTCAAGGAGTGCTGCGCGCGGATCAAGGCGGAACGTGATCGCGACATGAAAGTGATCGGCACCGGTGGCCTCGCGCCGCTCTTTGCCGAGACCGAGGACCTGTTTGATGTGATCGAAGACGATCTGACGATGCACGGCCTAACCGTGATTCATGATTATAACAAGGAGGGCTGAGGCCCCATGAGCAGTGAAAGACTGATTTACCTGCCGCTTGGCGGGGCGGGCGAAATCGGCATGAACGCCTATGTCTATGGCTATGGGAAACCGGATGAAGAGCGCCTGATCCTTGTCGATCTGGGCGTGACCTTCCCGGATATGGATGGCAGCCCGGGGGTGGACCTGATCCTGCCCGACATTTCCTGGCTCAGTGAGCGCAAGAACCAGCTTGAGGCGGTGTTCATCACCCATGCCCACGAGGATCACGTCGGCGCCGTCGCTCATTACTACGAAGCTCTTGGCGCGCCGATCTATGCCCGCGCTTTTACCGCCAATATCGCCCGCCGCAAGATGGAGGAACACGGCCACCCGGAAAAGGCCGTGCGCACTGTGTCGCCCTGGCCCGAGGTGACCGAAGCGGGACCGTTCAAGGTGGGTTTCGTGCCGATTTCTCATTCGATTCCAGAGAGCTCCGGCCTGGTCATCGATACGCCGGACGGACGGCTAGTCCACAGCGGCGACTTCAAGATGGACGCCGATCCGGTGGTGGGAGAGCCGTTTGACCCGGACGTCTGGGCGGATATCGCCAAGCCCGGTGTCAAGGCACTGATCTGCGATTCCACCAATGTGTTCAGCCCCGCCGAGGGGCGGTCAGAATCGAGCGTGGGGCCTGAGATCGAAAAGCTGGTGGCAGGGGCCAAAGGCATGTTCGTTTGCACCACCTTCGCCAGCAACGTGGCGCGCGTGAAAACCCTGGCGGAGGCGGGCGAGCGGGCAGGGCGGTCGATCTGCCTGATGGGGCGGGCGATGCGCCGGATGATCGAGGCCAGCGTGGAGACCGGCGTGCTCAAGGGCTTCCCGAAGGTCGTGAGCCCCGAAGATGCAAAGAGCATTCCACGCGAGAACCTGATGCTGATCGTGACCGGCTCCCAGGGCGAACGTCGCGCCGCCAGTGCGCAGTTGGCTCAGGGCAAGTATAACGGAATCACGCTGGCCGAGGGGGATACGTTTCTGTTCTCCTCCAAGACCATCCCCGGCAATGAGCGCGGCGTGATCCGCATCATCAACCAGTTCAGCGAGATGGGCGTCGATGTGGTCGACGACAGCAGCGGGCTCTACCACGTTTCGGGTCATGCCAACCGGCCCGACCTCGACAAGATGCACAAGCTGATCCAGCCGCAGATGGTAATCCCCATGCACGGGGAACATCGCCACCTGCGCGAGCATGTGAAACTGGCCAAGTCGAACCGGCTCTATGGTGTGTTGGCGGTGAATGGCATGATGATGGACCTCAGTCAAAACACGCCCGTGGTGGCCGAATATATCGAAACCGGGCGGACCTATCTCGACGGCAGCATCAAGGTCGGCGCGCTCGATGGGGTGGTGCGGGACCGCATCCGCATGGCGCTCAACGGGCATGTGATGGTCAATGTGATCCTTGACGAGGATGACGAGCCATTGGGCGAACCCTGGTGTGAAATCAAGGGCTTGCCGGAAACCGGGGTGAGCCGCGCGCCGCTGGTGGATGTGCTCGAAGAGGACCTGAGCCAGTTTCTGGGCCGGGCGGGATCCAAGACGCTGATCGACGATGATAAGCTCGAAGAAGGGTTGCGCCGGGTCACCCGCCAAAGCGCGATGGGCGAGATCGGCAAAAAGCCCGAAGTGTCAATCATCATCAGCCGCCTGTCGGCCTGAGGCCGGTCAAAGGCGGTTTGCGACCTCTGCCATGTCGAAAACAGCAAAGACGCGGCTTTGATCTGCACCGTTTCATGGGAGGCACCACGAGGAGGTGCCGCCCATGCCTTTCGATGCCACACGACTGATCGACCTTGCGCGCTATCCGATCCACCGGGACGGCGCCGCGCGCGATGCGGTATTGGCGCAGGTGCGTGCCGATCTGGCCCGGGACGGTTGTGCTGTTCTCAAGGGGTTCCTGACCGCGGAAGGGGTGGCGGCCCTCACCGCCGAGGCGGACGGGGTTGCCGACAATGGGCATAAATCCTTCAGCCGCACCAACGCCTATTTCACCAAGGATGACCCGAGCCTGCCCGATGATGACCCGCGGCGGCAATTCTTTGACCGCTCGAACGCGTTTATCCCGGCTGATAATTTTGCCAAGGATGGCCCGTTGCGGACGGTACATGATTTCGAGGGCTTCGATGGGTTCATCCGCGATTGCCTGCAAGAAGCGCAGTTCTATCGCTATGCCGATCCGCTGGCGGATGTGATCGTCAACATGGCGAAGGAGGGGCCGGGGTTTCCCTGGCATTTTGACACCAACAATTTCACCGTGACCCTTGCCATTCAGAACGCCGAAGGCGGCGGGGCGTTTGAATATGCGGCGGGCATTCGTGAGGGTGACGAGAATTTCGACGAGGTCGCGCGCGTGCTCAAAGGTACGTCGGACAGGGTGACAGTGCTTGAGCTTGAACCCGGCGATCTGCAACTCTTTCGCGGGCGCTACTCGCTGCACCGCGTGGCGCCGCTCGTCGGCGCACGGCCGCGCTATGTGGCGATCTTTTCCTATGTCGAAGAGCCGGGAATGGTCGGCGCGCCCGAGCGCACCAAGCAGCTCTATGGCCGGACTTTGCCTATTCATCACGAAAGGGCGGGGCAGAGGACGGATGACTATATCGACTGAGGAGGTCTTTGGCAGCCTTGCGGGACCAACCGGACATCCAAGAACGAGCCGCGCGATGGCCAGACCGCGGGATGGCGATCAACCGTTGTGAGACGCACTTTATCTTTGCCAAGTTCGGAAAACCTCTGTGCGGTGCACGACCCCACCAAATCGCCAGCCCTTGCGGGCGGTCTGGCGATCGCGCGGCGGCCTTCGGCCTTGATTCCGCGCGGGCGGAAACCACGAACGTCCGCTTTGGGCTCAAAGCGGACTTTGCCAGTGGCTATTGCTCTCACGCCGACACAGGAAAGCTATGTTCCCAGTACCAGGGGTGGGTGCTTACGGAAGTTCAGCCCGCGCGGCGGTCGTCGAAGCTCAGGGCGATGAAACTGGGCAGGTGATCCCCCATGCCGACAACCTTGTTGCCGCCCTGTTTGCCGCGATCCGATTTGCCGCCGTCCGACTTGCCCCTGCCACCGCGACCGCGAGACTTGGGCTTGTCCTCCGCAGGTTGCTCCTGCGCCGCCGCCTTATCGTCGGCCCTTTGCTCAGCGGACTGTTCAGTCGGTTCCTCGGCCTTCTTGCGGGACCGAGAGCGTTTTGGTTTCTCGGCCTTCTCTGCATCCGCCTCGGGTCTCGGCGCCTCGGTTTTCAACGGGTTGTCCAGCCGCGGGATTTCCTTCTGGATCAGCCGTTCGATGGCGTCGAGGTTCTTCTCATCACGCGGGATGCAGATCATCATCGCCTTGCCGTCCCGCCCGGCACGCCCGGTGCGGCCGATGCGGTGAACGTAATCCTCGGCATGGCCGGGAACATCGAAATTGAACACATGGCTGACCGAGGGCACATCGAGGCCCCGTGCGGCCACATCCGAGGCGCAGAGGAAGCGCAACGCGCCATCGCGGAAGCCGTCCAGCGTCCGGGTGCGTTGTGACTGGTCCAGATCGCCATGGATCGGCGCGGCATCATAGCCGTATTTTTTCAAAGACTTGGCGACAATATCCACATCCGTCTTGCGGTTGCAGAAGATGATCGCGTTGGTGCATTTTTCGCCTTCACCGTCGATCAGGGCACGCAGCAGTTTGCGTTTCTCGGTGCCTTCGCGATCCCGGCGAGAGGCTTTGAACATCACGACGCCCTGTTCGATCGTCTCTGACGCGGTGGCCTGACGCGCGACCTCGATCCGTTCCGGCGCGCTGAGGAATGTGTTGGTGATCCGCTCGATCTCGGGCGCCATGGTGGCGGAGAAAAAGAGCGTCTGGCGGGTAAAGGGCGTGAGGCCAAAGATGCGCTCGATATCGGGAATGAACCCCATATCCAACATTCTGTCGGCCTCGTCCACGACCATGACCTTCACGTCCGACAGGATCAGCTTGCCCCGCTCGAAATGATCAAGCAGCCGCCCGGGCGTGGCGATCAGCACGTCGACGCCCTTGTCGATCAACTGGTCCTGCTCCTTGAAGCTGACGCCGCCAATCAGGAGCGCCTTGGTCAGCTTCAGGTGTTTGGAATAGGTGTCGAAATTCTCGGCCACCTGCGCCGCCAGTTCGCGCGTCGGGCAGAGCACCAGCGAACGCGGCATCCGTGCCCGCGCCCGTCCCCGCGCCAGCAGCGACAGCATCGGAAGGGTGAAGCTGGCGGTTTTGCCGGTCCCGGTCTGGGCAATGCCCAGAACATCACGTCCTTCAAGGGCCGGAGGGATGGCACCTTCCTGGATCGGGGTGGGGCTTTCATACCCGGCTTCGTCAATGGCTTTCAGAACCTTCGGGTTCAGTTTCAACTCGGAAAACTTGGTCATATGTGTCCGTCTTTTGCGGACACTGCCTTGGCCCGCGCGTCTGAGAGCCGGATCGGGCCCCGAACGGGCCTGTGGACATCCACATAAATGATCCGGTTTGCAAGCGTTTACCGGAAGAGAGGGGTGTGGGTCAATGCGCGCCGCAAAATGAGAGTAAATGAGCGGTCAGGAGCGCGAATTGTTGACGGGGGCGCAACAATAACTTGGCCCTGGCCGATTTTTATCGTTCTTGTTGCACCGAAAAGGGCCGGATTTCACCGGTTGGAACGGGCCTCCAGGAGCCGTTCTGCCGTGGCGTGAAGGGCTGGCCTATACCCGGCCAGCATAGCCGCCACCGTCGGCTTTGGCGTCAGAACGGTCACGCGACCACTTGCCGGGCGCGGCAGGGCGGCGATGTAGCGGCCCGCGTCGAACCGGATCAGATGCTGCGCCCAAAGCAGATGCGCAGCCCCCTCGTGCCAGAGGAACGTGCCGTCGGGCAGCGTGTCGATTTCGGCCTCGTAGCGTTTGTGGCGACGTGTCCGATCCACACGGGCCGCATGCAGCATCCTGTCGTCGTGATCGAGGTCCTGCGCCCTATGCGCCGTGGCCCAGGCCCTGCGAAACGCCGTGTAATCCGCCCGCCGGCACAGGCCGCATGGGCGGTGACCCGCGGCCAAGGCAGAGGATTCATCAAGGAAAAACAACTCGGTATAGTGGCGCGGGGTCATGACCTCCCGATGCCAATCCTTGTATCTCAGGACACATGTCACCCAGTGCGGATGGGTCCAGCGCGCGGTTTTCAGCCTCCGGTTATCGTCGTGCAGGATGCCGCGATTGCCCATGAAACCCCCGCGCCAGGACGCGGTGATGATCTCTCCGGTGGGCAGCACACGGTTCTGCAGCGGCATTGTTGCGTCTCTCCAACGAAAAAGGCCGCCCGGTCAGGCGGCCTTCGGAATTTAAGTGTAGCAGGCGTTACGCTTTTTTGCGACGGCGTCCTGCAGCGGCCAGACCGCCGATGCCGGCCAGCAGCATCCAGCCAGCGGCCGGAAGCGGCACGACGCCACCACCATTCGGGTCGATTTCCAGGTCGATGTTGATATCGCCTTTGCCCGAGCGGTTGAAGTCGTAGAGGTTCGCGAAAGGCGAAGTTGCCTGGCCCGAAACGGTCCAGTTGAACCACATCGAGAAACCGGTGCCGGTTGTGTCCAGCGCGTTGGCGGCTTCACCTGCTTGCGGGGCGTGCTTGGGGTTGCTGACCAGGCTGTAGGTCAGGCCTTCCATGTGCGAGCCGGCGGCACCGGTGAAGATGGCAGAGGTCAGCGAGAAATATGTCCAGTCCGACGGGTCGATGCCGGCTTTGGTTGTCGCGCAGTTGTGCATGCTGCCAGCGCCAGCTTGCTGGCAATAGGGCGTGTTGCCAGTCTTCTTGACGTTGAACTTCAGGTCGAAGTCGAACGACAGGTTCGATTGGCCGGTGTTTGTCGCTGTACCCTTAAGGCGGGCTTTGCTTCCGGTGTAGATGAACTTGCTGCCGGGGTTGAACGACCAAAGCGCGCTCGCCTTGTTGCCGGTCACGAACGACTTGGAATGGGTTGTCGGGTTGCCACCGGGCGTCCAGACCGAACGCTTGCCGTTATAGTCGAGCGCATCGTAGGTGCCTACGGCGATCGGTGCTGCCAGTACGGTGGAGGGGGCGAATGCAACGCATGCGGCAAACGCCAGTTTGCGGATCAGAGTCATCGTAATGTCCTTACTCGTTAAAGTTCCAGCTAAATCGTTAGCAATTTTTCGCCGATCCTCCAAGGGTGTTTGTGGCATTTCTGGGGCAGCGGCCGGAACAATTACGGGGGAAAATTCGGCAATGTTCCCCTTGACGAAACAATGGCATCTTGAATGCAATTTATACGTGTGCATCCAAGGTTTTGACCCGCGTATCGCGCTTGTCAGAGAATCGCGCGCGGCGGCACTTCACCCGGCCATCATTTCCTTCGTCGCTGTCAGTTTGACGTCGGGATAATCGCGTTCAATCCGGTCAATATCCCATTGCAGCCGGGTCAGGTAGACGATGTCGCCATCATGGTCATGGGCGATGTGCTGCTTGTTGGCCTCGGTGAACTTGTCCACCGCCTGCCGGTCACCATTGACCCACCGGGCCGAGGTGAACTGACTGGCTTCGAACCGCACGGGCAGGCCATATTCCAATTCTATGCGAGAACCCAGAACCTCGAACTGCAACGCGCCGACGACGCCCACGATGAAGCCCGACCCGAAGGTGGGTTTGAAGACCTTGGCCGCGCCTTCCTCGGCAAATTGCATCAGCGCCTTCTCGAGGTGCTTGGCCTTCATCGGGTCACCTGCCCGGGCCTGTTGCAAAAGCTCGGGCGCGAAAGAAGGGATGCCCGAGACGCGCAGTGCTTCGCCCTCGGTCAGCGTGTCGCCAATCCTGAGCTGTCCGTGGTTCGGGATGCCGATGATGTCCCCGGCCCAGGCCTCTTCGGCCAGTTCCCTGTCGGAGGCGAGGAAAAGCACGGGGTTCGAGACCGCCATCGGCTTTTTCGTCCGCACATGGGTGAGTTTCATGCCGCGCTTGAAATGCCCCGACGCCATGCGCAGAAACGCCACCCGGTCGCGGTGCTTGGGGTCCATATTGGCCTGCACCTTGAAGACGAAACCCGCAACCTTGGTTTCCTCGGGGCTGATTTCGCGCGGCTCGGCCCGCTGCGGCTGCGGCTCGGGGCCATATGTGCCGATGCCGTCCATCAATTCCTTGACGCCGAAGGACTTGATCGCGGAGCCGAACCAGATCGGGGTCATATGCCCTTCGAGAACCGATTGCGGGTTCAGCGCGGGCAGAAGCTCGCGTGCCATCTCGACCTCTTCGCGCAGCTTGTCGAGCAGTTCCGCGGGGACGTGGTCGGCCAGCGCGGGATCATCAAGGCCGTTGATTTCGATGCTTTCCGCCACGCGGTTCCTGTCGGCGCGGTCCATGAGTTCCAGCCGATCATTCAGCATGTCGTAGCAGCCCAAGAAATCCGCACCCATTCCGATGGGCCAGGAGGCGGGCGTCACATCGATGGCCAGGTTTTCCTGGATCTCGTCGATGATATCGAACGTATCGCGGCTCTCGCGGTCCATCTTGTTACAGAAGGTTAGGATTGGCAGATCGCGCAACCTGCAGACCTCAAAAAGTTTCTGCGTCTGGCTTTCGACACCCTTTGCGCCGTCAATCACCATCACCGCCGCATCAACGGCGGTAAGCGTGCGATATGTGTCTTCCGAGAAATCCGAGTGACCCGGCGTATCGACAAGATTGAACCGGAAGCTTTTGAAATCAAAGGACATTGCCGAAGCGGAGACAGAGATGCCGCGATCCTTTTCCATCTGCATGAAGTCCGAGCGCGTCCGCCGGGCCTCACCCTTGGCGCGGACCTGTCCGGCCATCTGAATGGCACCACCGAAAAGCAGGAACTTTTCAGTCAGGGTCGTCTTGCCCGCATCCGGGTGCGAGATGATCGCAAAGGTCCGGCGGCGTGCGATTTCCGGGGGCAGATCGGGGCGGTTATGGGCGGTATCCAACATGAGGGGCCGTATAGAGCGCGTCGCCCGGCGGTGCAATATGAAGCGGATATCGGAACATTCTGCCACAGAACCGCGTTATTGCCCCAGAAGGGAGCCAAACCATGCCATCCAAGAAACAAATGTCGGAAACCCGCGTGCTCGACAGTCAACGCGAACCGGAAAAGCCTTTGACCGAGCGTGAACCCGGTGAGAACGCCAAACCTGGCAACGATGTTGCCGCGAAGGACCCCTTTGGCGGCCCCAAGGCCGATGAAGGATGGACCCGCGAGGCGATCGCGATGAAGACGCGCAAGCCATCTTTCGACGGAGCCGACGATCCCGTAACGGACGAGCTCGCAGACAAGCACAAGAAGTAGAGTTCTAAATCAAAGAGATGACGCGCCGCTGCCGAACATTGCAGCGGCGTGTTTCCGTGTGTCTGGCAGGTTTTTGCCACCGCCTGCAATTGTCAGTAGCGTCAATCGGGAAACCGGGGAAGTATAGGAACAATTCAAGAACATTCTGGAGGAATCACATTATGCAGTTGAGTGAAATCGCACAGGAGCTTGTCGCCGGATGCCGCGAGGACCGGCAGCGCGCGAACCTCGAAAAACTCTATGCGCCGGATGCCGTGTCGGTGGAGGCGGCCGATCTGGGGCAGGGGCGTGAAGCCAAGGGGGTCGAGGCGATCAAAGCCAAGCATGACTGGTGGGAAAGCACGATGGAGGTGGCCGAGGCGCATGTTTCCGATCCGATGCCCCATGGAGAGGACCGGTTTGCCGTGATTTTCCGCATGACCGCGGGCGAGAAGGGCAGCGGCCAGATGATGGATATGGAGGAAGTCGCACTCTACACGGTCGCCGATGGCAAGATCGTGCGGGAGGAATTCTTCTACGCCATGCCTGACGCCTGATCCTCATTTGTTTCCCCCCTGAAAAATTTCTTTACGCAGAGGCAAGTTTCGGCTGCTATGTGCCAAAGAATTTGGGGGGGACCATGGGGGCAATACTGACGCCCGAGGTGCTAGTGCTGCTGGCGGGCGGCACTTTCGTGCTCGGATATCTGACGATCAATCAGGTGTGGCTACGCATCTTCGTGCTGGCCGGGACCGTGCTTTATATCTGGTATTACGCCACGGTCGCAGACGCGCCCTTGTGGGAGGCGATTTACACCTCTCTGGCCATGGGGGCGGCAAACCTCTTCGGGTTGATGAGCCTCTATGCGCAGCGGTCGCGGATGATCGTCCCGGCGCAGCATCGCGACATCTATCCGCAATTCGGCAACCTCACACCTGGTGATTTCCGATCGCTGGTCCGCTGCGCGGATCGTTTCGTGACTGACACGGAAATCGAACTGGCGACCGAGGGCGGTGAGACCGAGCATCTGTATTTCCTCATCAACGGCTCGGCCCGGGTGCAGAAGCTGGGCGCGGAATTCCGGCTCCCCTCCGGCACCTTCGTGGGCGAGGTCGCCTATCTGACGGGTCGGCGGAGTGCTGCGACGACCGTGTTGGCCGAAGGTTCCGAGGTGTTGCGCTGGCGCTATAGCGACCTCTACCGTCGCAGCGCGAAGTCATCGCGGTTCAAACTTGCCCTGGAGGCGATGATCGCGGGGGATTTGGCAACGAAGGTTTCCTTCGCCGTGGCCCCGCCGAACCTGAGCGACGTGATGAAGGCGCGGGCCTGAGGCGGGGCGGCGCAGTCCCGGGGTGGAGGTGCTTGCGGTGATCTTCATCGGCCTGTGCCAACGAAGGGCGTCCTAAAAGACCGCCTCGCCTGATGAATTACACCGCAAGGGCGGCACTCTGCCCGCTCAGCGTGTCGATGCGCGCTTCAGGAGCTTGGCCATATCCGGGTGTTTCAGGAGCTTCTCGCTGACCTCGAAACGCGAATGTTCACGGATGTCGTGGCTGGCGAGGGATTGTGCCATCTGCTGGCTCAGGTCCGGGGGCAATGCCGGGCTCGTGCGGGTGTCGACCAGCATCGTCTCCGCGGCGATCCCTTCGGCATAGATGATCTGATGCTCGTCAAAGAGAAGCTGGAAGTAATCGACGAACCCGCCATCCTCCCGCACCACCGTATCGCCATTCAACAGATGACGCGCTCGCACGAGGACTTCTTTCCGCCCGGCACCCAGGGCGTCGGAACGCTGATAGATGAAAAGCCGGTGATCGGGGCTGACCAGAAGGTCGTTCTCATTGTGCAGCGCGCCCGCCTTGATCCGGATCGGCGCAAAATCCCCCACGGCGCGTACGGTCGCATGACCGATCCAACGGATCTTCTGCGGCCCGTCATCGCGGGTCAGAACCGCATCGCCAACCTGCAATTCCTCGATCCGGCACTGGGCGCCCGAGGCCATGGTGATATGGGTGCCACGGGTGAAGGAAACGCAGGCCACCTCGGCAAACTTGGTGCGGGCGTCGTCCTTGCTGATGCCCACCAACGCGTAGCCCAGGCGGGGCGTCAGCGGGGCCAGCGGCAAGGCATAGACCGCCTCCACATCGCCCTCATCGTCCACCTCGACAAGAATCAGCACCTCGGTCGTGACGCCATTGCCGGACATCAGCGTCAGGCAACTGTCGAGGTAGAGCGTCGCGCCATGCACGCCGATCTCGGAATCCTCGGCCACGATAAACCCGTCTTTGCCGTCGGTCTGCAGCGACAAAAGATGTGGGGTCGCATCGCGCCGCAGCTCGTAGGTGTCATCCAGGTCCAACTCGGCGGCAAACGACATCGGATCGCCCAGGTTGGCACCATTGACCACAGTGACATCACCGGCCTGATACACGGGGATCGACTGGATCGGGGCGGGCGGTGGTTTTGACATGCGTTTCCGGTTTTTTTGGTCGTATCGGCCCTCGGGCCAGTGGGATAAACTAGGGTTGTCCGGCGGTCCGGTCAATCCACGGGTCTTTTGCTGGCAATCCTGCGCTTACGGATGCTATGCGTCAGGGGGAAAATCGGAGGAATGACATCATGGATTTGGGAATAAAGGGTAAACGGGCGCTGGTCTGTGCATCGTCCAAGGGATTGGGCCTGGGCTGTGCGCGGGCATTGGCGGAGGCGGGTGTCGATCTGGTGATGAACGCGCGCGGTGAAGAGGCGCTCGAGGCATCCGCCGCAGCCATCCGCGAAGAATTCGGTGTGGACGTCGTGACCGTGGCCACGGATGTGACCACACCGGACGGGCAGGCCAAGGTGCTCGCGCGGGCCGCGGACGTCGATATCCTTGTGACCAATGCGGGTGGGCCGCCCCCGGGCCTGTGGAGCGATTGGGACCGCGACGATTTCATCAAGGCGCTCGATGCCAACATGCTGACGCCGATTGCGCTGATGAAGGCGTTGCTGCCGGGCATGATGGACCGTGGCTGGGGCCGGGTGGTCAACATCACGTCGGTTAGTGTCAAGGCCCCGGTGCCGGTGCTCGGCCTGTCCAATTCGGCCCGCGCTGGTTTGACCGGATATGTCGCTGGGACATCGCGCCAGGTTGCCGGTTCCGGCGTCGTTATCAACAACTTGCAACCCGGTATTCATGCAACCGATCGGGCCGTGTCACTGGACAATGCCGCCGCCGAAGCGCAGGGGATCACCGTCGAGCAGGCCAAGGCCAACCGTAACGCGACCATCCCCGCCGGGCGCTATGGCACGATGGAGGAATTTGGTGCGACCTGCGCGTTCATGTGTTCGCAGCATGCCGGTTACATGATCGGGCAGAACATCCTGCTGGATGGCGGTGCCACCAATTCAACGATGTAACCGTGGCGCAGGGGTTTTCGCTGAAGGATCAGCTGTTTAACGCGGATAGCGTGGGTGACCTGGCGGCGGAGTTTGCCGCCGGGGTGCCGGGGTTCGATCCCGAACGGTTCCATTCGGAGGTGATGGCCGGGCTGGCAGACCGCGAATTGCTCGCGCGGCTCAACTGGATCGCGGATTGTCTGGAGCCGCAACTGGCCACGGATTTCCCGACGATGGCCGATCAACTGAACGCGGCGATGCCGCCGGAACTGGACCCGACGCGGGCAGATGACGATTTCGGCCGTTTCATCCACGCGGTTCCGGGCATTCTGGCTGTGCGTCACGGGCTGGAGCATCATCGCGACCGCGCGCTCGACCTGCTGCATGCGGCCACCAAGCGGTTCTCGATGGAGTTCTACATCCGGCCCTTCCTGAACCGCTGGCCCGAGGAGACCTTGGCGCGCCTGTCGCATTGGGCGGGGGACGAAAACTATCATGTCCGCCGGCTGGTGTCCGAAGGGACCCGGCCGAAGCTGCCTTGGGCCGCAAAGATCGACCTTGATCCCCTGATGCCGCTTGACTTGCTCGACAGGCTCCATGCGGATCCCACGAGATATGTGACAAGATCGGTCGCCAACCATCTGAATGATATCGCAAAAATTCATCCCGATACGGTGACGGAGCGATTGTCGAAGTGGCGTAAGATGGCGCGGCAAAGCGAAAAGGAACTGGCGTGGATGACGCGCCATGCCTTGCGCACCTTGGTCAAAAACGGCGACCGGGCCGCGTTGCGGCAGCTTGGATACAGGGATGATATCAAGATCGCGGCGGAGCTCTCGATTGCGTCCGACCCCATCCATATCGGCGACGTTCTGGCTTTCGACGCCCATATCACGACCGACGCGCCGTCGAACCTCCTGGTGGACTACATCCTGCATTTTCACCGCCCGAATGGGCGCGCGGGCCGGAAGGTCTTCAAGCTCAAACAGACACGCAGCGAGCACGGCAAGCCTCTCACGCTGCACAAAAAACACGCGCTCAAGGGTAATGCCACGACCTTCACGCTTCATCCCGGACCCCACAGGATCGAACTGCAGGTGAATGGCCGGATCGTGGCGCAGGCAGGCTTTGATTTGCACCCCGCCACGTAACCTCAATCTGAACGGGTATCACATTCGCGTAGGGCGGCGTTACAGGCGCTGGCCAGAGGCGCGGCTGCCTGCTACGCCGATGCGACCCAAGGCACCAATTCAGGATTCCCCAATATGCAAGCCACTGCCATCATTGCCCTTTTTGGTCTTGTCGTCATCGCAAGCATCGCCGTGGCCCCGCGCCGGGCCACGATCGAGGGGTTCTTTTCGGGCACGGGCAACGCCGGGCGCGCACCGGGCCTTTGGGTGCTGGTCCTGAGCCAGGTCACCACCTGGATTTTCGCGCGCTCGCTGATGAACGCGGCCATTCTGGGGTACTTCTACGGCATTTGGGGAACGTTGGCCTATGCGGCCTATTACGGCTCTTTCCTGACCGGCGGGTTCATCGTCGCCCGGTTACGCGCCGGTGGGGCAGGATCGGTGCAGGACTGGCTGGGCGCGCGGTTCGGGACGCCGGGCGTGGCGTGTTACAACGTGGTGATTGCGCTGCGGCTCCTGTCGGAAGTGTTTGCCAACCTGCTCGTGGTCGGGTTGATCTTTGCCGCCGCGTTGCCGGAAATGGGTCTTGCGCGGGAGGTCTCGATCCTGCTGGTCGCCGCGCTCGGGCTCGCCTACAGCGCCTGGGGTGGTCTGAGTGCGGCCCTGCGCACCGATGTGCTTCAGATGCTTGTTTTCCTGGTGATTTTCGCTTTGGCCTTCGGCGCACTGGTCACCAGCCCGGGCTTTGACCTCGGCGCTGTGCTGACCGCCGAAGGGACCAGCGGGGCCTGGAACGGGCAAGTGCTCCTGCTTGTAGCCTTCCTGCAGGTCTTCTCCTATCCCGCCCACGATCCCGTCATGATGGACCGCGGCTTCATCGCCGACCGGGAGACGACCCGCCGGTCCTTCCTGCATGCGTTCTGGATCTCGGCCGTCTGCATCATCGGTTTCGGCTTTTTCGGCATCCAGGCGGGGCTTCAGGGTGCCGAATACGAGGGGCAGTTGATCGGCACCTGGATGGGCATTTTCCCGCCCTGGCTCTTCGTGGCGCTGCTGGTGTCGCTCCTGATTTCCGCGCTCAGCACCCTGGATTCGGCTCTTGCCAGCGCCGCGCGGCTGGTTGTGGATGAACTCCGGCTCAGCCCCCGGACTTTGAATGGCGGACGGTTGGCGATGGTGATCTTCATGGTGCTCGGCGCGCTTCTGACGCTTTGGGGCAACCAGACCCTGTTTGACGCGGTCGCGGTCAGCGGCACGGCGAGCATGTTCCTGACACCGGTCCTGCTGGTCGGCCTGGTGATGGGGCGCGACATCGCGCTCTGGGCCTATGTGGTGGCCTTTGCGGCAGCATTGCTCGGCGCGGTGGCCTATTTCGCCCGCGCCTCGGCGTTCTTCGCCTCGCTCCTGCCGGAGGGTCACAAGTACGAGCAACTCCTAGCGATCTGCGTCGTTGTCCTGATCGTGGGATTTGCCGCCGTACTTTGCGGGATGCGCCGCCGAGCCTGAGGGAATGCGCGGTTTCTATTGCCTCAGGCCGGGTTGGTTGCTATCTGGCCTCTGAATGTCCGATAGAATTGATCGGAAAACGCGAGGCCCCGTGGACGAACATCCCCCCAGACTGGAAATCAGGAACCTGCGCCGGCTCTATGACGGGCGCGTTGTGGTGGATGATGTCTCCCTCAAGGTAATGCCGGGGCAGGTGACCTGTCTGCTTGGGCCCTCCGGCTGCGGCAAATCGACGACGCTGCGGATGATCGCCGGGGTCGAGATGCAGGACAGCGGAGAGATTTATGTCGATGGCGGCCTGATCTGCGACACGGTCACGCGCGTCCCGCCCGAGCGGCGCCATATCGGGCTGATGTTCCAGGATTTTGCCCTGTTTCCGCACCTGCGGGTCGGGGAAAACGTGGCTTTCGGACTGGAAGGGGACAAATCCGCCAAGGGCGCGCGGGTTACCGAACTGCTCGACCGGGTTGGCATGGGCCGCTATCTCGACGCTTATCCTCACGAATTGTCCGGTGGTGAACAACAGCGCGTGGCACTTGCCCGCGCCCTGGCGCCACGTCCGCGGATCATGCTCATGGACGAGCCGTTTTCGGGCCTTGATAACCGGCTGCGCGATGGTATTCGCGACGAGACGCTGGATATTCTGCGCGAGCAGGACACTGCCGTACTGCTCGTCACCCATGAGCCCGAAGAGGCGATGCGCATGGCCGATGAGATTGCGCTGATGCGCGGCGGACGGATCGTACAGCAGGGCGCGCCATACAACATCTACAACGCACCGGTGGATCGGGATTCTGTAGCATTTTTCAGCGATATCAATGTGATACGCGGCAAAGTTGATGGATCATTGGTGCAGACGCCTTTTGGGCAGTTCCTCACCCCGGGGGTGATGGAAGGCCAGGAGGTCGAGATTGTCATCCGGCCCCAGCACATCAAGATCGACTTCGATCGCGACGGGCGTGGGCCGAATCCGACAATCTCGGACGGCACGGCGGCACGAGGGATCGTGCAGCGCGCGCGGTTCATGGGCAGCGAGAGCCTTGTTGAATTCCGCATGGATCACGATGGCTCGACCCTCAAGGCGACCGTGCCGAATGTCTTTCTGCCAAGTCCCGGCAAACCGCTCTGGCTGATGATCCGGCGGGACCGTTGTTTCATTTTCCCGGTGGAGGGGGAGTAGAATGACTGACCTGACGGGCAAGCGCGCCTTGGTGACCGGCGGGGCCGGGGGGATCGGGATGGCATGCGCCCGGGGGCTGGCGGCGGCAGGGGCGCATGTGACGATCACGGATGTGTCGGAAGCGGCTTGCATAAAAGCCACTGCGGATTTGCCGACGGGTGTCGAATGGGTCGCCTTCGACGTTGCAGACCGCACGGCGGTCGAAGCCGGTTTTGCCGAGCTTGAAGCGCAAGGCGGGGTGGACATCCTCGTGACCTGCGCGGCGATTGTGAAGGCGGTGAAGGTGCTCGATTTCGACCCGGAGGACTGGGCCAAGATCATCGACGTGAACCTCAACGGTACCTTCCATTGTTGCCAGCTTGCGGGTCGGCAGATGGTGGCGCAGGGTTGGGGCCGGATCATCACGCTAAGCTCCGTGAACGGGCAGATCGCCAATATCGGGCGCGGCGCCTATTCCTGCTCCAAGGGCGGGGTCGACATGCTGACCCGGCTACTGGCGGCGGAACTGGGCGGCTCGGGGGTCACCGCCAACGCCGTGGCGCCGATCCCCGTCGATACGCCTATGATCAAGCAGGTCCACGGCCCCAAGGACCGCGAATTGTGGTACGCGCAAACGCCGATCGAACGCTACGCCGAACCGGAAGAGGTCGCCTCGGCGGTCTGCTACCTGGTATCGGATGAGGCCGCGTTCATCAACGGTCATATCCTCAATGTCGATGGCGGTTTCATGGCGTCGGGTGTCTTGCCGCGCGGGTAACGCCACCGCAATTTGCGCGTTCAGGTTGATGTGCTAGAGTGCCGTTATTACCCGCGATTTCCGCGACATAACGGATTGAGACATGCGCAATTTCCTGATCGCACGACGGCGGGTGCCGCCGGCCTGTTTCCTGATATTGGCGGCGCCTGTGCTGATCTTCCTGCTGAGCGACTGGATGGTTCCGGCGCTCGGGGTGCCGATGCTGGGTATCACGGCTGACGAATTGCTGATCGAGGGCAACGGGTATCTGGAGGCGGGCGGGCGCAACCGGTATCTTGGCGCGCTGATGTTCTTTGCCGTGCTTGTTGTAATTGCCGTGGTCATGTTCGTGAGTGAACTGTTGCGCCCTTTGACGACCCAGACGCGGGTTTTGGCCATCGCGGCGTTCCTGGCCACGCAATTGCCGGTGGTCGGCACCGTGATGGGCCACCAGGAGGACGAGATCTGGAACTGGCGGGCCTATCATCAGCTTGGTACCGACGTGATGGCCGAGGTGCTATCGCGCGGCGAGGTGCGCCATTGCCAGGTGCTGATTAAGGAGGACGGGCGGAATTTCTATCGGACGGATCCGGACAAACCGCTCTTTGCGGGCAGGCTCTGTACCGAAAACCCGGGGCTCGCGCTTTTCCGGTTCCTGCTTGATCTGGGCTCGTTTCTGTCGGGGATCGGGGTGGCCGCGCTTGTGCTGGGCATGATCCTGTCGCTGTCTTGTCCGCCGGAGAGGACGCCGCTGTCCGAACGGGCGTTTGATCACGGTCGAAATCAGCGGGCGGCGCGGCGGTTTTTGTACCTTGCGGGGCTGATGCTGAGCGCGGGGATGTTCATGGCGATGGCCTGGATGCACTGGCCGATGCCCTTCGTCGATGCCAAGGCGCATCCCGGCTATGGCGACACGATCAAGGCGACGCTGTTTTACACTGGGGTTTTCTACACATTGCTGATCGTGACCGGTTTTGGCCCGGTGATGTATCTCGCAGCGCGGCGGTCGGATCAATTGGCGATGGAAAGCCTGATGGAAGAAGAAAGCACGCCCGAGGCCGCGGAGGATGACGTGGTACCCACGGTCACGCGGCTCGACAAATGGAAGAAAAGCCATGGGCTGCAGATCAGCATGACCGAAGCCATCCAGGCGCTCATCGCGACCGGATCGCCTTTGCTGACCGCCTTTGCGGGGAGCTTTTCGCCAGTTTAAGCCGTGGGATGACGAGGATAGGTGCGGCTGTTCTTTTGAAAGCCTGCAGCCGCTGTGAGCCTGAATGGACAGTTGAAGTAAGGGTGCACCGAACGGCGGCTTCGAGCCTACTGCGGATCTTCGGGTTTGCACTAGGCGCGGAATCAAGGGCGAAGCCCACCGCGCATCGACGACGTGCCCCCACGCGGCGGCGATTGGGTTGGGTCTGTGCGATATATTGAAGGCTTTCGGGTTGGCTGGGATAAAGTGCCCGTCACAAACGTCGGATCGCCACCGCGCGCGTCGTCGATGCGCGGCTTGTTTTCAGATTGGGAATGACGGCTATGTCCGCATTGCCGCCAATGGCAGCTAAGAGCCCGGACCAGACATTCGCCTTGCGCGGGGCACGCCCGAAGGGCGCTGCGCATCGCCGGGCCGCCCCCCGGTGCGGCGACTTGACTGCACCGGGTGCGCCGCTCAGACGGTTTTCGGTAGTGGCCAACATATAGTGCGCAAGAGCAGAGGTTGGATCGCCGCACCGCGGCCCGTCAACGCGCGGCTTGGTCGCGGGCATCATGACCGTCCGCTTCGACCTTTTAGGTGGTCCCTTTGATTTCGTTTTCCCGTGTTGCATGGCGGTTGCCCCCGGATTTCCATCAATTTTTGGCAGAATTAACCCTTTGCGCGCGCATTGGTTCTTCCAACCCGTGCGTGAAGGCCTTAGATACAGTTGACGAAATTCCCGGGGACGCACAAAGATGGCCCCGAGTTAGGGAGAACAAGACATGTTGAACAATATCGGCCTTCCGGGCCTTTTGCTGATTGCGGTCGTGGTGCTGGTGCTTTTCGGGCGCGGCAAGATCTCGTCGCTCATGGGTGAGGTGGGCAAGGGCATCACCTCGTTCAAGAAGGGCGTTGCGGAGGGCAACAAAGAGATCGACGATGCCAGCAATGACGCGGCAGAAGCGGCCAAGGACGTCACCCCCGAAGACGAAAAAGACAAGGCCTGAGCCCCTAGATGTTCGACCTTGGCTGGACCGAGCTGCTGCTGATCGGCATCGTGGCGTTGATCGTCGTGGGGCCGAAAGACCTGCCGGGCATGTTCCGGGCGGTGGGCAATTTCGTCGGCAAAGCCAAAGGCATGGCGCGTGAGTTCAGCCGGGCGATGAATGACGCCGCCGATCAGGCCGGGGTCAACGACGTGACCGATACGCTGAAAAAGGCCAGCAATCCCATGGGCAGCGCCATGGATGAGGTCAAAAAAGCCACCAGCTTCACCGAGCAGACAATGAAGAGCGGATTGCCCAAGGATGGCAAATCGACCTTGTCACCGGAACGTCAGGAGCAAGCTGAAAAGATCCGGCAGAAGACAGCGGAGAAGGCGTTGGAGCGACAGGCGGCGGAGGCGGCGAAAGAGGCCGAGGCACAACCCGCGGCCAAGAAGACGTCGGCCAAGAAGCCTGCCGCGAAGAAACCTGCCGCCAAGAAGACAACGAAGGCCAAACCTGCGTCCAAGCAAACGCCCGCCAAGGCACCCAAGAAGGCACCGGTCAAGAAACCGGCAGCCAAGAAACCCGCTGAGGGCAAGGCATGAGCAATACCGACGAGATCGAAGATAGCTCAGCCCCGCTGATCGAGCACCTGACGGAATTGCGAAACCGGCTCATTCATTCGGTTGTCGCCTTCATCATCGGGATGGTGATCTGTTTCACCGTCGCCACGCCGATTTTCAACTTTCTGACCGCGCCGCTTTGTTCTGTCCTGGCCGAACGGGGTCAGGATTGTGACCTGATTTTCATCAGCCCGCAGGAAGGTTTCTTCGTCGCGATCAAGGTGTCGCTCCTGGGTGGTTTCATCCTGGCCTTTCCTTACATCGCCAACCAGATGTGGCGGTTTGTGGCCCCGGGGCTTTACAAGTCTGAGAAGGGCGCATTCCTGCCTTTCCTGGTCGCCTCGCCCTTCATGTTCTTCCTTGGTGCTGCTTTTGCCTTCTACGTGGTCACGCCACTGGCCTATGACTTCTTCCTCGGGTTCCAGCAGTTCGGACAGGCCGGTGAGGCGGTCGATGGCGGCCAGAATGCGGCACCTTTGAGCGTGGTGTTCCAGGGTTCCGCGCAGGAATACCTGAACCTGACCATCAAGTTCATTGTTGCTTTCGGCCTGTGCTTTCAGCTGCCGGTGCTGCTGACGTTGATGGGCAAGGCCGGTCTGGTCAGTTCCGAAGGCCTGCGATCCGTGCGCAAGTACGCGGTTGTCGGCATTCTTGTCCTTGCCGCTCTTGTGACACCACCGGATGTCATCACGCAGGTGATCCTGTTTGTGGTCGTCTACGGCCTCTACGAGGTCTCCATTCAGTTGGTCAAGCGCGTCGAAAAACAGCGCGAGGCGCGGATGCGGGCCGAGGGGACGTGGTTCGAAGATGATGACGACGACCTCGATGACGAGGCGCTGGCCGATGAAGAGCTGGCCGACGAACTCAACGAGGATACGCAAGAGGCCCGGGAGCCCAAGGCGTGAGTGATCCGCTGGAGCGGATCGCCGCGGCGCTGGAGCGGATGTCGCCCGCGCCAATCGAGAAACCGGATTTCGCCCAGGCCGATGCTTTCGTCTGGCATGTCGAGCCGGACCGGTTGCAGCCGGTAGCAGAGGTCAATCGCGTGGACATGTCTCTTCTCGTCGGAGTTGACCGGGCGCGCGATACGCTTTTGGAGAATACGCTGCAATTTGCCAAAGGGTTGCCCGCCAATAACGCGCTCCTTTGGGGTGCGCGGGGGATGGGTAAGTCATCGCTGGTCAAGGCGGTTCATGCGGCGGTGCGGGCAGAGGAGCTTGACCTAAAGATCGTCGAGTTACAGCGCGAAGATCTTGCCAGTGTCGGGCGGCTTCTAACGGTGCTGCGCGAGGCGACGGCGCGGTTCCTGCTCTTTTGCGATGACCTGAGCTTTTCTCATGACGATCAGCATTACAAGTCGCTCAAAGCCGTGCTCGATGGCGGGATCGAAGGGCGGCCGGATAACGTGGTATTCTACGCCACTTCGAACCGCCGCCACCTGATGCCTCGCGACATGATCGAAAACGAACGCTCGACCGCGATCAACCCGTCCGAGGCGGTGGAAGAGAAAGTGTCGCTCTCCGACAGGTTTGGCCTCTGGCTGGGCTTCCATCCCTGCGATCAGGATGAATACCTGGCGATGATCCGGGGGTATTGCGATGCCCATGGGGTCGACATTGATACGGAGACCCTGCGCGCTGAAGCGATCGAATGGCAAGCCACGCGCGGGGCGCGATCGGGCCGGGTGGCCTGGCAGTATTTCACCGATCTCGCCGGGCGGCGCGGGGTTGTCATCCGCTAAAGGTGACGAAAATGAGTGCGCTCGCGCGCACGCAGGATATCTCGTTGTTGGCCTCCGGCCGCCGCCTCGGGGCAGTGGCGACGTGACGCAACACTCTGATCGCTGCGCCATGGGCCGGTGTAACCTCTTCGGTATGTCGTGCCGGGGTTTGGGGTGAAACCCCAAGGGCCGTGCGCCCTGAGCACAAATGAAAAATGGGTGAGCGGCAGCGAACGCCTGTTGGTAACCCTTCGCTGCTTTTCCACCTAGCTCAGATAGGGCATCGGATCGACGCTGTCGAAGCCCTCGCGGACTTCGAAATGCAATGCGGCGGTTCCCTCTCGGCGAATCTCGGCGACCTTCTGTCCGCGTGAAACCTGATCGCCCTTTTTTACCGCAACCTTGTCCACGTTCGAATACACCGTCAGCAGGTTGTTCTCGTGCTTGATGACGATGATCGGGATGCCGTTGGTATCCTCGGTGATGGCGGCGACAACGCCGGAGGCGGCGGCTTTGACCGTGGCGCCTGGAGTGGCCGAGATGTCGATGCCCTCGTTCTTGCCTTTCTGGTACTCGCGGATGATGTCACCGCGCACTGGCATGCCCATGCGCGATTGGGTCGCGGAAGCCTGCGTCCGGCTTGTGCTCAGGTCCGGCGCGGCGGCGGTCTTTGTCGCGGGCCGTGCGGCGGGCTTGGTGTCCTGGGTTGGCAGGGGTTTCGCGGCACTTGGCGGCAGCGGCGTGGGTGTTCCTTCCCCCGGGGCAGTGGCTTCGTCGAAGGGCTCGGTTGTGCCGCCGGGCAGGGCCACGGGGATCAGCAGGTACTGGCCTTCGCGAACAGAGAAGTCGCTGCCAAGGCCGTTCCAGTCGGCAAGGCTGCGGATCGACACGTTATAGAGCCGCGCGATGGTAAAGGCGGTTTCGCCGCGTTCGACTTTGTGCCTGACAGGCTCGACACCGGTCTGCGCCGCGGGCTGCAGGGTCGTGGTGGTGACATCGCTGGATTGCGCATTGTCAAGCGCCGACCCCGCGATTGCCGTGATCTCGGAATTTGGCGGCTGGATCGGGCCGCCGGCGGGCTCGGAGACGCGACCGGGCAGCGCCACGATTTCTCCTTGCCGGAGCACATCGCCGGTCTGCATGCCGTTATATCGGGCCAGCTGTTCGGCATTGGCGCCGACGCGCGCCGCGAGGCTTGCCACCGTGTCACCGCGTCGGGCCACGACCACCTGGTAGCCGGGGTAAGAGATCACCCCGCGGCTATCGGGTTCGGGGCGGGCGGCCGTGGCGCTGCGCGCGGCCTCTGCGGTGTTGGGTGCGCGGCCGCCGCGCAGGTCGAAATCAAGCGGCGTGTTGCAGGCCGAAAGCACCATCAGGGCGCTGCCAGCCAAAAGCAGGGCGGGGCGTGTCGTAAAGGTCATTGCTCGTGTCCTCGTGATCTGCCCCTTTTTGCCGGGGCTTTGTTTTATACTTCGGTCCCTCGTTACGCATCCTTGCCCAGGCCCTCAACCAGGGGCACGAAACGCACCGGTGCCAGTTCATCATATTCGAACCCCTGTTCCGTATGGGTCACACGGATAAGGTGCTGCACAGTGTCGGACTGGCCCACCGGCACAACCATGATACCCCCGATCTTGAGCTGCGCCAATAGGGGGCCGGGCGGGTCTTCGGCGGCTGCGGTCACAAGGATACGGTCAAACGGCGCCTGATCGGGCAGGCCAAAGCTGCCATCGGCCACGACGGGGGTGATGTTGGTGAGGTTCAGATCGTTGAAAATGGCGCTCGCTTCACGGACCAGTCGCTTGTGGCGGTCGACCGTATAGACCCGGCGCGCAAGTTGGCTGAGGATCGCGGCCTGGTAGCCCGACCCGGTCCCGACCTCCAGGATCTTGTCGCGCGGCTCGATCCGGAGCGCCTGGGTCATCAGGCCCACGACCGAGGGTTGGCTGATGGTCTGACCGCAGGCGATGGGCAGCGGCATGTCTTCATAGGCGCGTTCCGAAAAGAGCCCGCGGATAAAGGGGCCACGGTCGATCTTTTCCATCGCTGACAAGACGCGCGCATCGGTCACGCCTTTGGAGCGCAGCGCAAAAAGGAACTGCATCTTGCGTTCGGCGATATCGTCTTCGGCGTCGCTCATTCAATGGCTTTCAACGCTTCGAGCGCGTCATGGGCGGTGAGGTCCGCGCGCATCGGGGTGACGGAGATATAGCCGTCGAGGTTCACATCCGCATCCGAGCCGGGGGAGGTCGGCTGCTGCTGCGGCGCGCCACAAACCCAGAGGAAGCGGCGGCCCGACGGGGACAGATGGGGTTGTACCCCAAAACCCATATCGCGGCGGAAACCCTGGCGCGCGGCTTTGAGACCCTTGACGTCGGCGGCGGGGACGGGCGGGAAATTCACGTTGTAGAAGATACCGTAGTCGTCCCTGGTCCAGACCCCCTTGTCGAGAAGCCGGCGCAGCATGCCGAGCCCATGCACCCGCGCGGCTTCGAACTGATCGTCGAGGTCGCGATTGGCGGGGCCGTAATACTGGCTGAGCGCGATCGCGGGAACGCCTTGGAGGGCCGCCTCCATTGCCGCCCCAACGGTGCCGGAATAGACGGCGTTTTCGGCGGAATTATTACCGCGGTTCACTCCAGACAGGACCAGATCGGGCAGGGTATCTTTGAGGATGTCGTGCACGCCGACGAGGACGCAATCGGCCGGGCTGCCCTGTACCGCGTAGCGGCGTTCGTCCATCTGGCTGACCATCATCGGCTGGGTGTAGGAGATGCAATGCCCGACGCCCGACTGCTCGAACGCGGGGGCGACCGTCCAGACCTCGCCATCCGGTCCGGCAAGCTCCGTGGCAATGTCGTGCATCACCTTGAGCCCGGGGGCGTTGATACCGTCGTCATTGGTGATGAGAATGCGCAAGATACTGCCCCTTTGATGCCGTGCAGCCTTAGTAGCTGTGGTGATGCGGCGGGGCAAGCGCGCAAAGGGTGTGATGCGCTCTGCCTGCGGAACGTCCCCTGGGCTCCGCCCGTTCGCAGGTGAAGCGGTCCACCGGACGGTTTCCGGGAATCCTGCTCACCCCACCCACCCCCTTCCGCAGGCAGGGCGGGGCTTGGATCAGGTGATGTCTTTCAGAAGTCGCTGCGCCTCCGCTCGGGGATCGGCAAGGGGTTTGCGATCTTCGCCTGGAAAGAACCGGGCGCGGGTGGCGGTTGGCATGGGGGCCGGTGTCAGGATGTACACCTGGGGGCCGGTGCGCACGGTCTCGGTCTGCCAGCTACGGGCAAGCGCGATCTGCGCGGATTTGGTGGCGCCATAAGAGCCGAAGAATTTCTCACCGGCTTGCGCATCGTCGAAAAAGACCGCGGTGCCGGTCTCACCCAGAAGGGGCGCGATGAACGGGATCAATTGCCCTGTGGCCGTGACATTGCAGGCCACCGATTTGGCCCAGTCCTTGGCGTCGAGATGGGCCGCCGGCGTGAGCGGGGCGGCGTGCACGGCAGTATGCGCCCAAAGATCAAGCGCACCCCACCGGTCGTGGATCGAGCGACAAAGCTGTGCCATGGCATCGACATTGGTGATGTCCATCGGCGCGAGCGTCGCCTGTCCGCCAGCGGCCTGGATTCGGTCATCAAGCTCTTCGAGCGCGCCGGTCGTGCGACCTACGGCGACGACGTGATGGGTTTTCGCCAACTCTTCGGCCAGTGCTGCGCCCAACCCGCGCGAGGCGCCGGTGACAAGGGCGATTTTGGGGGAGGTATTGTCGGTCATGACCGAGGAAATCCCACCCCTTGGCGTAATAATCAAGGCCATTCGCTTGACTTTCTCGCACCTGCGGCGAAAAAGAAGGGCAATAGAGAGACACATAGATAGAGAGGGATGCAGGAACATGCATGACACCGTTCTGAGCAAGGCCGTGATCGGCCAGGAAACACTGCTGAAAAAGGCGGCTCTGGTTTTGGGCGGCACATTGTTCATCGCCATGGCGGCGCAAATCTCGGTACCGTTCTTTCCGGTGCCGCTGACGATGCAGACGCTGGCGATCCTGATCGTCGGCCTGACATTCGGCTCGCGCCTTGGCGCGGTCACCCTGACTGCCTACCTCGCAGAGGGCGCGATGGGGCTGCCGGTTTTCGCCAATGCCGCGTCGGCACCTGCGTTGATCGGACCGACCGCCGGGTTCCTCTTCGGCTTTGTCGGTATGGCTTACCTGGCCGGTCTGGCGGTGGAAAAAGGCCTGGCACGCGGCGTGGTTTCGACCGCGATGGTTGGCATTGTCGTCTCGGCACTGCTCTACATTCCAGGTGTTGCCTGGCCGATGGCGATTGCCGGGGCCGCGGGCATGACCGGCAACTGGGTCGGTTCCTCGGCTGACGTGATCTGGACCTACTGGGTAAGCCCATTCCTCCTGGGCGATGCCGTCAAGGCCGTGATCGCGGCGATGGTCGTCTGGGGCGGCTGGAAGGCACTGGAAGCCCGCAAAGGCTGAGCGATCTGATATCTGAAGTTGAAACGCCGCTCCTGAAGGGGCGGCGTTTTCTTTTGCGGAAGGCGTCTCTGCGGATGAAGCAGACCTATGCAGGCGCCGCGATTGCTGATGCAGACCGCCCGTTCGCTGCGGCCAAGCCGCAAGTCGGGGGACAGGACAATCCGAGGTTCCTCACGCGCGGCGGATAATTGTCCAATGAACCCCACGGGATTACCGCATACAGGGATCTGGAATTCGAACGGGCCGGGCCGTTGCAGATCGAACTACCCTTCACAAATCTGTCCCGGAAATCTTCGGTAGTTCTCGACAGTTTGTTGCACGAACGCGCACTGATATGTTCACTTCGCGCAATTGATGAACTCACCAGACCAAATATCTTCGGGAAGAAGTATTTGCACTGCACCTGCTATTCTATCTTGGTGCTGGCCTGACGCTTGCGCGGCAGCTTGAGTGAAATGGCAGGAGGTTAGGGAAGGGGGAGTATGCAGCTAACCGACTTGCAGAAAAGCTGGCTGAACGGTGATGCCGGCCCTTCTTTGCAATGGGCAATGGAGTTTGTTCATGCCCTTGGAGAATTTTATGATGTGCCGTCGCTGCTTCCCATAGAGTCGGCGCATTTTGCGCCGGATGTTCGCATGGGTGGCGATACGAGCGTGCGGCTGCTTGAGAATTTCGTGAAGGATCGGGCAAGAATTCGCGTGCCCGGATATCTGGATCCATGTCACATAGATTTCGAGAAAGAGGCCGAAATTGTTGCGGCAGGTGGGCTGACTCAATCGTTTGTCGACGGTGAAAGGCATATCATCGGGCTGTGCCGGCGATTGGGGTTCTATCCGACGCAATCCTGTATCCCCTACCAGTCCTTCGCACCGCCGCCATACGGTGCGCATCTGGCCTGGGGCGATACCGGGGCTGCGATCAGCGCGAATTCGATCTTTGGCGCGCGCACAAATTTTGAAGGCGGGCCCTCGGCGCTGGCCTCGGCTCTGGTGGGGTGCACGCCAGCCTATGGGCTGCACCTGCCCGAGAACCGCCGTGGTAATCTTCTGATCGAAATCCAATGTGACCCGCGTGAGGTTGCGGATTGGGGCGCGATTGCCGCATGGTCTGGGCAGATCGCCACCGGCTATGAGACGGTACCCGTCTTCTTTGGTGATTTCGCAGCGCCCACATTCAACATGGTCAAGCAGTTGGGCGTCGCGCTTGCCAGCTATGGCGGGCACGCGATGTTTCACCTCGTGGGCGCAACACCCGAGGCATTGACGTTGGAAATGGCTTGCGGGGGAACGTTGCCGGGCGAAACGCACTGCATGGCATCTGCCGATCTGGATGCGATGTTTGAACGGCAGACGCTTTCGAACCCCGATGTTGACCTGGTGGTCTTTGCCGCCCCGCAGCTGAGCCTTGAAGAGATCTCGGAGGTCGTCGAACGGCTTGGCGACAGGCGGGTTCACGAGAATACGCGGTTGATCATGGGCGTTGATCTGCAAGTCAAGGCGCAGGCAGACAATGCCGGGCTGACCGAACGGGTGATTGCCTGCGGGGCGGAGTTTTCGACCGGGACATGTTTCTACCCCGAAGCGCCATTGATGCGCGACGGGTTTGGCTGGCGGTCGGTCGTGACGAATTCGGCGAAACTGGTGAACACTCTCGCCTCTGCCGGTTACGAAACCGCACTTCGGCGGATCGACGATTGCCTGAATGCGGCAGTCACCGGGCGGTTGCCAGCATGATGGGGGCGGGGGATTTCATCACCGTCCTG
>NZ_JASHJC010000019.1 GCF_030733385.1 Roseovarius sp. MMSF_3359
GGGGGCTTTGCCCCCACCCCGGTCGGGCGCTGCCCTATGCGATCACGCCCTTAGCGCGGATCAAAGGACCATCATTTAACCCGCACATCTCACTTCGACCCGCCGGTTGAGCGACCGGCCCGCCTCATCTTCATTGCTGGCAATCGGCTCCTCCTCGCCCCGACCGCTGGCCGAAATCCGGGCCACATCAAGCCCGAGGCCCACCAGCGCATCGACAACCGATTGCGCCCGGCGCTGCGACAGGTCGCGGTTATAGTCCGCGGCGCCCTCACTGGAAGAATGACCGACGATCTCGATCCCGCTGCTGCTTTCTGCGGAAAGCCCGTCAAAGAGGGAGGCGATAATCACCTGCGATTCAGGACGGATCACATCGGAATCGTAACCAAACCCGATCCCGTGCAGGACCGCGCCACACCCCAGGCTAGGCGGTTCCGGCGCTTCGCAGACCGTCTTGTCCGATGCCGCGCCATCATAGGGTTTGAACGGTGCGCCATTGGTGGACCTCAGCCCGTGCAGCGCCCCATCTTCGCCGGCGATCAGGATGAATTGCGACGCGATCCCCGCCTCGTTCCGACCAAGCGCGCGCAGGACATTCCCCGACACGGTACCGGCAAGTTTGCCATCGGTGTCGTAACACCCGGTCACGGTGGCGGCCTCCTGCGACAACTCGATCTTCACGCCGCGCCCCTTCCAGTTGCCGCTAAATCCCTCGGAAAGCGCCGAGGCCTGCTGCGTGCCGTTGCCGATGATCTCGGAGAACTCGAAGAACGTCTGATCCCGCTCCACGCTGATCCCGCCCGAAAGGCGCAGCTTGACCCAGGACACTTCGGGCTGATCCGACGCGAGCGGCACCTCCGTTTCCATGCCCTTTTCGGCATGGACGCCCAACGCTCCATCGGCCAGCGGCACATATGGCCCGTCGACCGAGGCGCTGGCGCCCGAAATCTCGACCCGGCGAAAGAATGTCTGCGACGGGCTGGGCGTCTCGAAAATGCCGGGCACGGCGAACCGGGTGAACCGCGTCGGCGCGGGCAAGGCATAGATGACCTCGACCGCATCCCCGTCCGCCCCGGGTTTCTTGGTCACGATGAAGCCCACCGGATTGCCGTCAATCGCCGAAATCGCCGCTTCCGGTTTTGGCGCCATCGCCTCGTTGCTTGTCGTGATCGACACCGGCAGAACACCATTGGCAAAGGACAAAAGATCCGGCGCGGGGTCGGCCTGCGCCTTGGCCTGCGGCGCCGGGAACAGGCCCGCAACAAGCACCACAAGTGTCTGAACAAGAAATCGGTGAATATACATACCGGCCCCCCAACGAAACAAAATTAATATATGCCATTCTGAGCAGTTGGCGCGATGACATGCAAGGATCATGGCAAATGGCGGGCCTTGTGGTTCCGTCACCTACCGAGCCGCTGAGGGGAAAGTCAGGTCAGTGGCGCCATCCCCTCTGGTCATTTTCCGCGCGGTAAGAGAGAGTTGCGCCAACACCACTGCACGGGATGCCGCCATGTTCCAATCCTTCGATGACACCGCCAACCCCGAGGACGGCCCCGCGCGGCTCAGCGCGTTGCGCGAGGTGATGACCGCCGAGGGTCTCGCCGGGTTCATGGTCCCGCGCGCGGATGCGCATCAGGGGGAGTATGTCGCGGAGCGCGACGCGCGGCTGGCCTGGCTCACCGGGTTCACCGGGTCCGCGGGGTTCTGCATCGCGCTGCCCGACATCGCGGGTGTCTTTGTCGATGGGCGCTACCGGGTGCAGGTCAAGGTGCAGGTCGATACCGGACATTTCACACCGGTGGACTGGCCCGAAACGAAACCCGCCGATTGGCTGAAAGAGCACCTGCCGCGCGGTGGAACCGTCGGGTTTGATCCGTGGCTCTACACCGCTGAGCAGATCGAGACCCTGGAAAAGGGACTTGAGGGGAGCGGGATTACGCTGCGCCCCTGCGCCAACCTCATCGACCGCATCTGGCCCGATCAACCGGCGGCGCCTCAGGGCCCCGTTTCCCCCTACCCGCTTGAATTTGCGGGCCGCGATCATGGCGACAAACTCAATGAGATGGCCGAAGGGCTGCGCCAATCCGGCCACCGCGCCGCCGTCATCACCCTGCCCGACTCGATTGCCTGGGCGCTCAACATCCGTGGCCGCGATATCCCGCGTAATCCGGTCGCCCACGGGTTTGCCATCCTGCATGACAGCGGCGAGATGACCCTTTTCATCGACCCGGCGAAGCTCGATGACGCAGTGCGCGCGCATCTGGGTGGGGATGTGGCCTGCGAACCGGTCGGCACCTTTGGCGCGGCGCTGCGTGGCCTCACCGGGCCGGTGCGGCTCGACAAATCCTGGGTGCCGGTCTGGGTTGTGCAGCAGCTCGACGAAGCGGGCGTGAGCTATCAATGGGGGGACGAGCCGCCGATCCTGCCCAAGGCCTGCAAACACGCAGCCGAGATCGCAGCAACACGCGAGGCGCATTTGCGCGACGGCGCGGCGCTCTGCGAATTCCTAACCTGGTTCGACGCGCAGCCCCCCGGCACATTGTCCGAGATCGACGTGGTTACCAAGCTCGAAACCTGCCGCGCCGCCACGGGCAAGCTGCTCGATATCAGCTTCGACACCATCGCTGGCAGCGGCCCCCATGGCGCATTGGCCCATTACCGGGTCACGCACAAGACCAACCGGACGCTGGTTGACGGTGATCTGCTGGTGCTGGATGGGGGGGGTCAATACCTCGACGGGACGACCGATATCACCCGCACCCTGCCCGTTGGCACCGTCGGCGACGACGAACGTGCGGCCTTCACCCGGGTGCTGCAGGGCATGATCGCGATCAGCCGCCTGCGCTGGCCCGCGGGGCTGGCCGGGCGGGACCTGGACGCCATCGCGCGTTATCCGCTTTGGCTGGCCGATCAGGATTACAACCACGGCACCGGCCATGGCGTGGGGGTGCATCTTTGCGTTCATGAGGGGCCACAGCGCCTTTCGCGGATCAGTCACGTGCCATTCAAACCCGGTATGATCGTCTCGAACGAGCCGGGATATTACCGCGAGGGGGCCTTTGGCATCCGCATCGAAAACCTCGTGGTGGTGACCAAAGCGGAACCGATTGCCGGGGGGGATCAGACCGGCAAGCTCTGTTTCGAGACGCTGAACTGGGTGCCGATCGACCGGCGCCTAATTGATGTGGCGATGCTCAGCGCGCCGGAACGCGCATGGCTCGATGACTATCACGCCACCTGCCGCGCCAAGATCGAGGGGCGGTTGTCGACGGATGCGGCGAAATGGCTGGCCCGGGCCACTGCCCCTTTGTGACATATTCGTGTAACACTGCACGCCGAAGATAAGAAAACCGAACGGGAGGGATAGAGAATGACGGAAATCCGGATACGCAAGGCCGATGGCACATGGACCGTGCGCGCAGGCGGAGCCGTACTGGCTGAAAGCAAGAACGCACTCGAGTTGAGCGAAGGCGATTATCCGGCCGTGATCTATTTTCCCCGTAACGATATCGCGATGGCTTTCCTCGACGAGACCGACCATAGCACCCATTGCCCACACAAAGGCGACGCAAGCTATTTCTCGATTATCACCAAAAGCCAAACGCTTGAAAACGCCGCCTGGAGCTATGAAGATCCCAAGGACGATGTGGCGCGGATCAAGAATCACCTGGCGTTCTATGCCTCCGACACCGTCGCGGTGGAGCAGATCTAGGCAGTCCCCGGGTCGGCACTTTGTGATTTGCGCAAGCCCGGCATCCAGCTACGGTTAAGCGATGATCGTGGATTTCGAGGACCGGAGAGACCGCAGGATGGTACCGGACGGCATTGGCACATCATGACAAGGCTGGCGGTTGCGCTCGTCACTCTCTGGCTGGGCATCATGCCTCAGATTGCTGCGGCTCAATCCTGTCGGCTTGCTTTGGTGCTTGGGCTCGATGTGTCGCTTTCGGTCAACACCTTCGATTTCGATCTGCAACGCGGCGGGCTTGCCGGCGCCCTGACCGATGACGCGGTGACCGACGCGATCCTGGGGACGCCCGGTCACCATATCGAACTGGCGGTTTTCGAATGGAGCGGACAGTATAATCAAAACCTGCTGCTTGACTGGACCATCGTCGAGACACGGCAACAGCTTGACCGGATCGCCCGCACGTTGCGATCAGAGCCGCAGGGCCTCAGGTCCGGGCGCACGGCCATTGGCGCCGCGATGCTCTATGCCCGCAACAAGTTGCGCGAGCGCCCCCATTGCGCCAGTTGGACCCTGGATATCTCTGGCGATGGACCAAACAACAACGGGACCGCGCCCGAAGATCTTCGGGCAAAGATGCACGCCGCGGGCATCATCGTGAATGGGTTGGTCATCGAGCCCGAACAGCGGCCGCAGGAGGCAAGCTACGAAGGCAGCCTGAGCGATTATTTCCGTGCCAATGTCATCGTCGGCCCCGCATCTTTCGTGCAGACGATCACCGGGTTCAAGGCGTATAAGGAGGCCATCACCCGAAAGCTGTTGCGCGAGTTGCTGCCAGCAATTGCCCAGGACACGCCCGCTCTGCGCCCCGGCCCAACGGTCGATACTGCCCCCTACCGGCCACGGCCCAGGGGGTGATCCGGGGGGGCTTCGTCTAGCTGTGCTCTTCCTCGGACACTGCCGCAAGGGCGCGGTTATAGGCCTTGAGCGCGTCGACATGAAAGATCGCCCCGAGGAGTTCGGGCGGCTGATCTTCTCCGCCGAGCGTGACCACCGGGATGAACCGCGTGCCGACGCGGTCAAAGACCGGCATGGCGAACTCCAGCGTCGCATTCGCGTCGATATAGACGCCGTTTTCGATCAGCTCCCAGCATTCGGCTTCGGATGCGGCCCGTTCGTGATCGGGCGCGCGCATCAGCTTGGTGACCCGGAACATGGCCAGCAGATAGGCCTGCGGTCCCGCGGCGAGGCGGATGTTGCGCCGATCAAGCTGCGTGAGGAAAAACGACCGCCGCACCAGGCGCGATCCAAGCGCCGTGGAGATCGACACCGCGACCATCACCGCGATCCCGGTCTGCCAGTCGCCGGTGAGTTCGAATACGATCAGTGTGGTCGAAATCGGCGCGCCCAGCACTGCCGCGGCCACCGCGCCCATCCCCGCCAGCGCATAGAGCGTGACCGAGCCCGATACGTCCGGCAGGATCGCCGTGGCGATCAGGCCAAAGGCCAGGCCGGTCAGCGCGCCCAGCATCAGCGAGGGCGAAAACACCCCGCCCCCCATGCGCCCCCCAAAGGTGATGGCGACGGCCACAACCTTGAGCACGGCAAAGACAACCGCCTCGTGGAAAAGCAACTCGCCCGATAGCGCCGCCGTGGTGGTCTCATACCCCACACCGATGATGTGCGGAAACCAGATCGCCAGGAGGCCCAGAAGCGCGCCCGATACCGCCGGGCGCAACCACCGCGGCATGCGGGTTCGCCGCTGCACATGGGTGGCCAGATCCTCGGCGAAAAAGATCGCGTGCATCAGCGCCGTGGCCACCAACCCGCAGATCAGCCCGAGGATCAGGAAGGCGGGCAGTTCCACGTAGAATTCCAGCGCCGAGGATTGCAGCAGGTTGAATTCGGTAATGTCCCCGAATTCGAGCCGGCTGATGACCGTGCCGGCGACGGAGGCGATGACGATAGGTGCAAAGGCGTGGACGGCGAAATGACGCAACACGACTTCAAGCGCGAAGAGCGCCCCCGCAATCGGCGCGTTGAACGAGGCCGATACGGCAGCGGCCACGGCGCAGCCAAGCAGGTCACGCCCGGTGATGCCGTTTGCGTTGATACGGTTGCTGACCCAGCTCGAGATGACCCCCGCCATGTGCACGACCGGCCCTTCGCGTCCGGTCGAGCCGCCCGTGCCGAGCGTAATGAGCGAGGCGAAGACAGACGCGATGCCAGCGCGTTTTTCCACCCGGCCTTCGTTGAGCGCCGCGCCCTCGATCACATCGGCAACAGACCGCGCCCGCGCATCGGGGGTGAAATGATGCAGGATGAGACCCACGGCCAGCCCGCCCAGGATCGGCACAATCAGGACCCAATACCAGGGCAGTGAAGCGGCATGGCTATGGATCCTTGCCATATCTTCTGTCCCATAGGCCAGGTATTGCAAGGCGTTGATCCCCTTGCGGAAAAGCAAGGCAGCGAACCCCGCCGCGATTCCGATGATCAGCGCGATGATCCAGAACTGGAACTGGCTGGGCCCGCGGGTGCGCAAGACGTTCCACGCCTTTTGCAACGAGGCGATGGCGGCGCGGCGTTTTTCCGTCCAGATCGAGGTTTCTGGTTCTGACATCCGCCGTTTCTTTCCTGACCCACCGTCCTTCTTCCCCCCGGCCCGCAACTCCCCTAGACTGCAATGAAATCGTCAGAGAGGCCGCCGATGGGTATAGAGACCGTCATTACCGAGTTGACTTCGTTTCTAGGACAACGGCTGAGCCGGTCCAAGTCTGATCTGGAATTACACGGTCAAAGTGAAACCCATTTCCCACTGATGCCGCCGGATGCCGTGGCCTATCCCGAAAACACCCAGGAAGTGGCCGAAATCGTGCGGATTTGCGCCCGCAATCAGGTGCCCGTGATCGGCTGGGGCGTCGGCACATCGCTTGAGGGTCAGGCGCAGGCACCGTCAGGTGGCATCTGCGTCGATTTCGTCCGGATGAATCGCATTCGCAAGATCCGCCAGGCGGATATGGACGTCACGGTCGAACCCGGCGTCACCCGCGAGGCGCTGAACGAAGAACTTCGCGCCACCGGCCTTTTCTTTCCGGTCGACCCCGGTGCCAACGCGACGCTTGGCGGGATGGCCTCGACCCGGGCGAGCGGAACGACCACCGTCCGGTATGGCGGTATGCGGCAGAATGTGCTTGCCTTGGAGGTCGTGACCGCCGATGGCGAGATCATCCGCACCGGCAGCCGGGCGCGCAAGACCTCGTCGGGCTACGACCTGACGGGCCTTTTCATCGGCGCGGAGGGGACGTTGGGCCTTATCACCGAATTGACCCTGCGCCTGCAGGGACAGCCCGAGGCGGTCGCAAGCGCCGTCTGCGCTTTTCCCAGCATCAAACACGCCGTCGCGGCGGTGATCGACACGATCCAGATGGGCATCCCGATGGCGCGGATCGAACTGGTCGATGTGGCAACGGTGCAGGCCGTCAACGCCTATTCAGGCAGCGAGCTTGCCGAGGCCCCTCACCTTCTGCTGGAGTTTCACGGCTCGGACTCCGGTGTTGCCGAGCAATCGCAGAGTTTCGGAGAGATCGCCGAAAGCCATGGCGGTGCGGGGTTCGATTGGGCCACGAAGGCCGAGGACCGGAATGCCCTTTGGGCCATGCGTCACAACGCTTATCACGCGATCAAGGCCACCCGCCCCGGCGCCCAGGTGCTGGTGACCGATGTCTGCGTGCCGATCTCGAAACTGGCCGATGTGATCGAGGAAACCCTGGCGGATATCGAGAATGCGGGCATCTATGCACCGCTTGTGGGCCATGTGGGCGACGGCAATTTCCACACGTCCATGATGTGGGAGAAAGGCGATGACGACCAACTCGCCACGATCGAAGCCGCCTCGCACCGGATGGTAGAGCGCGCCCTGGCCAATGGCGGCACGGCCACGGGGGAACATGGCGTGGGCCTTGGCAAGAAACGCTACATGGATCGCGAACACGGTCCGGGATGGGCCGTGATGGGCGCGATCAAACAGGCGCTCGACCCCGATAACATCATGAACCCGGGCAAGCTGGTGCCGCCCCGAAACTAAGCGCCCGGCGCAGCCAAGATAAGATGAGGATGGGGGCGTAACCCGTTGTTACGCCTCAACAGTCAGCAGGATTCGTATTTGCCGCCGGTGCAGATATCATCCGAAATCACGAAGCCCGTGGGCGCCTGATTTGTCTGCGCACGTGTCACAAGTTCGTCGTTGCTGCCGGTGAAGACGCCATCGTCACGGCCGCCACGGTCACCGGGACCACCGTTGTTGCCGCCACCGCCAGCGTTACCGCCGGAATTGCCGCCGCCGCTATTGCCGCCCGAGTTGCCGCCACTGTTACCGCCGCCAGACGACAACGCCTGCGCGTCAGTGACCCAAAGCGCGAACACCGCGATCAAAATAAGAGAGAGGAAAGTGCGCACCACATTGGCCGCTTTTCTGCTTACAGCAGTCATTTTGGTAACCCCCAAATACTCGTTACAAGCCCGCATCTACCACAGATTTAGGCTAATTCAAGGCAAATTTACACCAATTACGGCACAAATGGGGCGAAATGTGGCAAAATGGTTAACCCCCATGATGCGCAAGTCATCGGGAAAATAGTTATGTTTTTCCGGGGTTTAGCTTGTCAGAAGTGCCTTTGCCGCGCTGCGTGCCTCGGGGGTGATTGTGTCGCCGGACAGCATCCGCGCGATTTCATCCACACGGTCATCGCTTTGCAGTTCGGTGACCGTCGACAGGGTCTGGTTGCGCGAGACCCGCTTTTCCACCCGCCAGTGATGCGCGGCAAGGGCTGCGACCTGGGGTGAATGGGTGACGACCAACACCTGCCCGCCCGCCGCCAATTGCGCCAACCGACGCCCAACGGCATCCGCCGTGGCGCCGCCGACCCCTCGGTCGATCTCATCGAAAATCAGGGTCAGGCCGCTTTCGCTGCCGGTCAGGCACACCTTGAGCGCCAGTAGGAACCGGCTGAGTTCGCCCCCCGAAGCGATGCGCGCCAGCGGCCCCGATGGCGCGCCGGGATTGGTAGCCACGGTAAACACCGCCTCGTCCCGCCCCGTCGGGCCGGGCTCCGCCGGGGTGATTGCCGTCTCGAACACGGCGCGGTCCATCTTGAGGGGCGCGAGTTCGGCCATCACGGCCTTGTCGAGCCGTTTCGCCGCCTTGATCCGCGCATCGCTCAGGGCTTGAGCCGCCTTGTCATACGCCGCCTCGGCATCCGCCACCTCTTGTCGCAGCGCGCGGAGATCGGCATCGCCCTGATCCAAAGCCGCCAGCTTGCCGCGCAATTCGTCGGCCAGGGCGCCAAGATCGTCAGGGGCCACGTCATGTTTGCGCGCGAGCGCCCGGATCGCGAACAGGCGCTCTTCGACCTGCTCCAACTCCAACGGGTTGTAGCTCAGCGTCTCAAGACAGCGGGTCACACCGGTCGCCGCCTCGTCCAATTCGACCAAGGCACGGCCCAGAGCGGCAATCGGTTCGTCCAATCGCCCCTCCGCATCGCCCGCCGCATCCTCGAGCCAGCGCAGCGCATCCCCCGCGCGGCCCTCGGCCCCTTCCGAGCCAAGCGCCTGCGCCGCCTTGGCGATGTCTTCGCGGATCCGCTCCGCCCCCTGCATCAGCCGCCGACGCCCGTCAAGCTCCGCATCCTCCTGCGGCTGCGGGTCAAGCGCATCGAGCTCCGCCACCGCATGGCGCAGAAACTCTTCTTCGGCCCGCACCTGCTCCAGCGCCGCCTCTGCCTGCTCTAGCGATTTGCGGGCCTGCGCGACGGCGCGCCAATGCCCACGGACCTTGTCGCGCTTGTCCTCCAGCCCGCCGAAATCATCGAGCAACCCGCGATGCCCCTTGGGGTCAAGAAGCCCGCGATCATCATGTTGCCCGTGCAGTTCGATCAACGTCTCGGAGAGCCGCCGCAGGACCTCGCCCGAGCAGCGGCGATCGTTGACCCATGCCGTCTTGCGCCCGTCGGCCGTGTTGATGCGGCGCAGGATCAGCTCATCCTCGTCCGGCAACCCGGCGTCCTGCAGAACCTCATGCGCCGGATGGCCGGGCGGCAGATCAAAAACCGCCTGCACCTCGCCCTGATCGGCACCGCTGCGAACCAGTTCGGCCCGCCCGCGCCAACCCAGCACGAAGCCCAGGGAATCAAGCAGGATGGACTTGCCCGCGCCGGTCTCGCCAGTGAGCACGTTCAATCCCGGCTGAAACGACAGTTCCAGCCGGTCGATGATGAGCATGTCGCGAATGTCGAGAGCCCTGAGCACCCTGCCCCCCTTAGGCGTGGATCTAGAGCCAGCGCCCCTGGATCATCTGACGATAGATCTGGCGCAGCCAACTGTCGCCCGCGGCCTCAAGTTCCAGCCCGCGTCCGGTCAGCAGCTTGTAACTGTCCTCGTACCACTCCGTGGACCGGAAATTGTGGCCCAGGATCGCCCCCGCGGTCTGTGCCTCTTTCGTCAGCCCAAGGGAAAGATAGGCTTCGACCAGACGATGCAGCGCCTCGGCGGTATGGGTGGTGGTCTGGAAATCCTCGACCACGACGCGGAACCGGTTGATCGCGGCACCAAAATGGTCGCGGCGCAGGTAATACCGGCCGATTTCCATTTCTTTCGCGGCCAGGTGATCGAAGGCAAGGTCGAATTTCAGCACCGCAGAACTGGCATATTCACTATCGGGATAGCGTTCGATCACTTCGCGCAGCGATTGCAGCGCCTGGAAGGTCAGCCCCTGATCGCGGCCGACCTCGTCAATCTGGTCGTAATAGCTGAGCGCCAGCAGATATTGCGCATAGGCCGCGTCTTCATCCGAGGGATAGAAATCAATGAACCGTTGGGCGGCAGAGCGGCTGTTTTCGTAATCTTTGTCCTGGTGATAGGCAAAGGCCTGCATGATGACCGCGCGCTTGGCCCATTCCGAATAGGGATAAAGCCGCTCGACCTCAGCGAAATGCTGCGCCGCCAGATCGGCGTCGTTGCGCGCCAAGTCATACTCGGCACGCTCGAAAATCTGCTTGGCAGTGAAGTTCTCAAAGTCAACGTCGCCGCGGTCGATCTTGCCCCTGATTCCGCCACATCCCGCGACGATCAAAGCAATTGCCAACGCACCTACCCACTGTGCCCGGAACTTGCGGACTGTCATTTATGAACTCACTTCTGTTGCGCCTTCACGGGTATCTACCCCACTCTTGCCCATGGTCCTAGCACAGAATTTTCCGGGGCAAAACGCCTTTGGCACAATTGCGCGCGAGAGTTCAGGCGACGTCGGGAATTTCGCCCCAATGCACGCCGGCACCCGGCAGGCGCGCGGCCATATCCGGATCGCATTCGACGATCTCATAGGCGCTCTGATCCGCGAAAAGGGCATGCAAAAGGTCGTTGGTCAGCGAGTGGCCTGCACGGAACCCGTGGTAGTGGCCCAGGATCGGCATGCCAGCCAGCCCCAGATCGCCCACCGCATCAAGCATCTTGTGGCGCACTGCTTCGTCCTGATGGCGCAACCCGCCAGGGCTCAGGACATGGGCACCGTCCACGACAACCGCGTTCTCCAGCGTCCCGCCAAGGGCAAGTCCGTTGGCGCGCATCTGATCCACATCCGCCTTGCGGCAGAAGGTGCGGCTGTTCGACAACTCGCGCACGAAGCTGCCGTTGGACATGTTCAGGGTCTTTTTCTGTTCGCCAATCGCGGCGTCTTCGAATTCAATGTTAAATTCGATCAGCAGCGTCTCATGCGGTGTCAGGCGCGCTGTGGCCTGACCCTTGCGCACTTCGACCGGCTTCAGGACGCGGAGCGCGCGGACCGGCACATCCTGCCGTTCGATGCCAATGCCCAGGATACCGCGCACGAAAACAGCCGAGCTACCATCGAGGATCGGCACTTCGGGGCCGTCCACCTCAACCACCGCATTGTGAATGCCGCAACCGACAAGCGCCGCCATGATATGTTCAACGGTCGAGATGGAGACGCCATCATCGTTCACCAGGCGGGTGCAGAGGGGGGATTGACGTACATTGTGCCACAGCGCCGGGATGGTGCTGCAGGAATCGGCCACATCAATACGACGGAAAACCACACCGTGCGATGCCGGTGCAGGCAATACCGTCAGACGGGTCGGCGCGCCCGAATGCAGGCCTACCCCATCGAAGGAGAGTGGTGATTTGATCGTATTCTGCAAGTTTGCCCTCAAGTATCCCCGCGCAAAGAGTGGCTTGCGCTTGGTCACCGGACTTAATGCTGCACCTGCAAATGCTCAACTCAAACTTTGCAACGGACTGAAACATGCCGTATCAGCACGGTGGCGATTATCCGCCGACACGGTTTTTTTCACCCCTAACCTGTTGAATGCAAATGAAAAGGGCCGCCCTTCGGCAGCCCCTTAAAGGTTTCTTAATTGACCGTTAATCAGTTCGCTTGACGGCGCAGGAAGGCAGGAATTTCGATCTGCTCTTCTTCCTCTTCGTAGGATTCCACCGGCGCACGCTGCGCT
The DNA here is from genome assembly GCF_030733385.1 of Roseovarius sp. MMSF_3359. GTDB lineage: Bacteria > Pseudomonadota > Alphaproteobacteria > Rhodobacterales > Rhodobacteraceae > Roseovarius. The sequence continues at coordinate 12,214 of NZ_JASHJC010000019.1, forward strand.
TGCGGCGCCTGGACCGAGGGTTGCTGCCGAACCGGGCGCGGTGCCGGGGCTGCTTCGTTATCGCCGGACTGACCGGTCATGCGGTTGATAAGCGTGTTGATCCCGAAGCGTGGACGCTCGGCACTTGCGGGCGCCTCTGCGGCCGGGGCGCTGCGGCGCTCCTGCGGGCGGCTGTAGCCCCCTTGCGGCACCTTCGCGACGGCGGCCTGCAGGCGCGCCATGGCATCCGGTGACGGTGTGCCTGCTGCGCGCGGCGCGACGAACTCTTCAAGGTTGCTGTCGTCGTCGCTGGCCGTCGGGTCAAACTCCTCAACGCGCGGCTGATAGGCCGGCGGCGGCACATCGTCTTCGGCCCGTTCGGCACGACGCTCGGCTACCGGCTCGAAGATGTCTTCCATCTGCTCTTCCGCAGCGGCGCGTTCGGCATCCATGTCGTTGAAGAGCGAGGGTTCGTCCTCGGTCCGGGCAACGGCTGCGGGGGCGTCTTCAACTTCTTCCACCTCGGCGGCCGGTTGCAGCGGTTGCGCGAGCGAGCGGCGCGGCACCGGGATGTCGGTGACAACTTCGCTTGCGTCGATGCCGGTGGCAACAACGCTCACGCGCATCGCGCCTTCCATCTCCGTGTCGAGGGTCGAGCCGACGATGATGTTGGCATCGCTGTCCACTTCCTCGCGGATCCGGTTGGCCGCCTCGTCCAGTTCGAACAGGGTGAGATCGTGACCGCCGGTGATGTTGATGAGGACACCTTTCGCACCGCGCAGGCTGATCTCGTCCAGAAGCGGGTTCGCGATGGCCTTCTCGGCGGCTTGGATCGCGCGGTCTTCGCCCGCATCCTCGCCGGTGCCCATCATTGCCTTGCCCATCTCGTCCATCACCGCGCGGACATCGGCGAAGTCGAGGTTGATAAGACCAGGGCGCACCATCAGGTCGGTGACACCTTTGACGCCTTGATAAAGGACGTCATCAGCCATCGAAAACGCTTCGGTAAAGGTGGTTTTCTCGTTCGCCAGACGGAACAGGTTCTGGTTCGGAATGATGATCAGCGTATCGACCATTTTCTGAAGGGATTCAACACCTTCCTCGGCTTGCCTCATGCGCTTGGCGCCTTCGAACTGGAACGGCTTTGTCACCACGCCGACGGTCAGGACACCCAGCTCACGCGCGGCCTGCGCGATGATCGGTGCCGCACCGGTGCCGGTGCCGCCGCCCATGCCAGCGGTGATGAAGCACATATGCGCGCCCGCCAGGTGATCGACGATCTGTTCAATGCTCTCTTCGGCGGCCGCGGCGCCCACACTCGGGCGGGCCCCTGCGCCCAGGCCTTCGGTGACTTTCACGCCCAGCTGGACCCGGTTATCCGCGTCGCTCTGGCTCAGTGCCTGCGCGTCGGTATTGGCCACGACGAAATCAACACCATCGAGCTGTTTCTCGATCATGTTGTTCACGGCGTTGCCGCCTGCGCCGCCCACACCAAATACGGTAATCCTGGGTTTTAACTCTTCATGTCCTGGCATTGTCAGGTTCAATGTCATTTTGTGTTCCGCCTGCTGTTAAGCCTGCCCGCGCAGGCCGATGTTCCGCTTAATGAGGGGTATCATTACCCGTCGTTAACAATTCAGTCACGAAAAAACCACCCTTCAGACACAAAATATGGGTCGTTTCTTGTGATTTACCGCGTTATTTCGCCATTTCGGCCAGATTTCGCGGTTCCGGTCTTCGGGTACACAACGGCTCCTCATCTCAGAAAACACGCGACGCGCGTATCTTCGCAACCAATGGATGTAGGGATGTCTGCTCATCCTACGTGTCGGCCTCTACGTGCCTTGGCAAAAATTGTATCACAACAAATGCTTAGGGTCACGCGATTCGTGGAAAACAGGCATAAAACTGCGTTTCCGAATCGGAAACACTGGTTTAGAGACGCGCAACAGCCCGCCCCAGAGCAGATCAGCGCCGGGAAATGTGCAATTCAGGCGTGTATTTGGCCTACCAGTTGTCCTTGAACCACTTGACCGCCCGCCGCAGCGAGCGTGCCGGGTACCGGTCGACCGGGATTTCGAAATCCCACCATTCATCCTGCGGGTTGGCGGCAAAAAGGCACATGCCGACGGCACTGGCAAAGCCCGGTCCGGTCGCCGCCTGCGGCAGGCCATGCACCCGCAGCGGACGGCCAAGGCGGACCTGCTGGCCCAATATCTTGCTCGCCAGACCATCCAGCCCCGGGATCTGACTGCCGCCCCCGGTCAGCACGATCTGCTGGCTCGGCAGATGTTCAAAACCGGCGGCATCCAGCCGCGCGCGCACCTCTTCCAATATCTCTTCGACCCGTGGCCGCATGATACCGATCAACTCCGCGCGGCTGACCGTGCGGCGGTCATGTTCATAATCGCCCGTATCGCCGCCGATCTCGATCATTTCGCGGTCGTCCATGCCGGTGGCCACAACGCCGCCATAGAATGTCTTGATCCGCTCGGCGGTCGCAGTAGGCACCTGCAGGCCCATCGAAATATCCCCGGTGACGTGATCGCCCCCCATGCGGACACTGTCGGCATAGATCATGTGCTTTTTCATGAAGATCGACACGCCCGCCGATCCCCCGCCCAGATCAACGCAGGCGGCACCGAGCTCCTGCTCGTCCTCCACCAGCGAGGCGATGCCGGCCACATAGGCGGAACTGGCCAGCCCTGCGAGTTCGAGGTCGCAGCGTTTGACGCAATGGGCCAGGTTCTGCACCGCGATCTCATCGACGGTCAGCATGTGCATATCGGTCGAAAGCACCTGCCCCAACTGCCCACGCGGATCAATCAGGCCAGAGCGGTGATCCAGCGCGAAATTCACCGGCTGCGCATGTAGTACCTCGCGCCCCTCGCCATAATCCGGCACATCGCAGGCGCTGAGCACACGGCTCACGTCCTGTTCATCGACGGTTTCGCCCTCAAGGTCGATTGACCCGGCCAACCCGTAGGATCGCGGCTGCGCCCCCGAGAAACAGGCAATCACATGATCGACGCGGATGTTGGCCATCTTCTGCGCCGCCTGAAGCGCGGTGCGAATGGCGCGCTCGGTCTCCTGCATCGCTTCGATCTCGCCGAAGCGGACGCCACGGGACCGGGTCGTTGCGGCGCCGATCACCCGGAACCCCGCCTGCCCCGCCATGGCGCCGATCCCCTCGGCCTCGGCCAGGCGGTCAGTGCCGTCAAACCGCAACACCAGGCAGGCGATCTTCGACGTCCCCACGTCGAGAACCGCTACGACGCCACGCTGCATCGCGGCCTTTCGCATGTTGCGCATCGCGCGCTGTGTTTCATAAAGCTCGATCATTACCCGTCATCCCCTGCCGTATAATTCGTGACGCGCCACCATTCTTCGACGGCCCGCGCGTTCATTCTTATGGTTGGCCGCGCCCCGAGCCGCATATCGACGGCCACGAGGTCACGCTCCAGCATGTCCTGCACATCGCCCAGGACGATGACCCGCTCGATCGCCCGGACGGGGGTGCGCTCGGGCAGCAGGATGCGCTGATCCCGGTCAAGGACCAGGTCCCACCGCCGTTCACCGATGCGGACGATGCCCCGCACACGCCCCTCAAGCGGTGCAGCCGCTGCCAGAATATTGAGCGCCTCGGGGATCGCCTGATCCGCACCCTTGCCCGCCACCACCGGCAGGTCGGGCCGCGCCGTGCGGCTTTCAATTGCGGCGATCCGGACCCCTTCGAGGTCAACAACCGACAGGCCGTCACGTGTCCGCCAAAGGGCGACCGGCTGGCGCTCAGTCACTTCGGCCACCAACACGCCGCCATTGCGGATCCGCACATCGACATCGGCCACCGCGGGCAGCGCCTTGATCGTCTGGCGCACGTCGTTGAGGTCGAGATCAAAGGAACTGACCGGGAATTCGATCGGAAACACTTCGCGTATCTCCCCGGCCACGGCGGTACTGGCCCCCTCGACCGCCAGCAGGTTCACCATGAATTCCGGGCGCGTTTCGATCTGGTGGCGGATGTCGGCATAGGTCAGCAACACCTGCTCGCGCCGCGCCTCGTCCGAAAGATAGGCCGTGGCCAGACCAAAACTCAGGCCAAACGGCACACCCACCCGCAAAACCTTGCGGAAGAGCGGGGTCAGCATCAACCGCTGATACCGGTAGGACCAGCGCGAGGGGGCGGGATCATTGCGGGGCGTCATCGGTCGCATGAGGCATCCTCGATCATCCAGCGGCACAGCTCGGGAAAAGACATGCCCAATTGCTCCGCCTGCTCGGGGCTGAGCGATGTGGGGGTCATGCCGGGTTGTGTATTGGTCTCCAGCAGGATGAGGCCCTCAATCCCGCGCGCCTCGTCCCACCGGAAATCCGTCCGGCTCAGCCCGCGACAGCCCAGCACCTGATGCGCGCGCAGGGCATAATCGAGGCAGGCATCGAAAATCTCTTGCGGGACCTGCGCCGGCACCTCATGGCGCGACCCGCCCTCGGCGTATTTGGCGTGATAGTCGTACCAGCCATCGGTGATGATATCGGTGACGGTCAGCGCCTTATCGCCCATCACTGTCGCGGTCAATTCACGCCCGGGCACGAAAGCCTCGACCATGACGGTTTGCGGCATCTCCTCGGACAATTGCGGCGGTGAATTCGCCGCTTCGTTGACGATGTAGACGCCAACCGACGACCCCTCGTTATAAGGCTTCACGACATAAGGCGGGGCCATCACGTGACGCGCGGCGACCTCCTCCTTGTCGGCCAGAAGACTATCGACCACTGGCAATCCCGCGGCGCGATAGGCGGCCTTGGTCTTTTCCTTGTCCATAGCCAAGGCCGAGGCCAGAACCCCGGAATGGGTATAAGGGATGCGCAGCCACTCCAGCACGCCCTGCACGCAGCCATCCTCGCCCCAGCGGCCGTGAAGCGCATTGAAAACCACATCCGGAGAAAGATCGGCAAGTTGCATGGCAAGGTCGTGGCCCGCATCGACCTCAACCACCTCATACCCTGCTTCCCGCAATGCGGCGGCGCATTCGCGCCCTGACGACAGTGACACCTCGCGTTCAGCCGAGGGGCCACCCATTATCACCGCCACTTTCGGGTTTGTTCTGCTCGAACGAACCACCTTGTGCCTCAAATTCCCGGGCCTGTTTTGCGGCCCTTGTTTTTGTTAACTGCCTAACTGACTTTACGGGGCCGTTTCGCCGACCCTCATGATTTCCCAATGTAACTCTATTCCACTGGTTTGGAAAACCTTTTTTCGTACTTCTTCGCCCAAACCTTCGAGGTCGGCGGCAGTGGCGTCGCCGGTGTTGACGAGGAAGTTCGAATGCTTGGGGCTCATCTGCGCGCCGCCCCGCGTGGCCCCGCGCATGCCCGCGTCGTCGATCACCTTCCACGCCTTGAGATCATGCACATCATCGTCCCGACCCGTGGAGCTGAACCCCGCCGGATTGCGGAAGGTGCTGCCCGCGGTACGATCCTTGGTGGGCTGCGTCTCGTCGCGCTTTTTCAACTGCGCCTCCATGCGGGCATGAAGCGTCGCGGGATCAGCGGCCGCGCCTTCGAACGTGGCCTCGGTGATGACCCACCCCTCTGGCAGCTCTGTCTGACGGTATTGAAAGCGCAGGTCTTCGGGGGTGAGCGTCACCATCTCTCCCGCCCGCGTGACCGCCTTGGCCGCGACCAGATGATCCGCCGTATAGCTGCCATAGCAGCCCGCATTCATCCGCACCGCGCCACCAATGGCCCCGGGGATCGTGCGTAGGAAGGTCAGGTCGATGCCCGCATCGGCGGCCTTGCGGGCCACATGGGCATCAAGCGCCGCCGCGCCTGCCGTCACACGGTTACCGTCCAACTCGATCCCGTTGAAACCACGCCCCAGCCGGATCACCACCGCACGCAAGCCCCCGTCGCGCACAATGAGGTTCGACCCAACACCCATCGGGAAAACGGGAACCGCCGGGTCGAGCTTTGCGAGGAAATTCGCCAGGTCCTCAACATCCGCCGGTTGGAACAACCAATCCGCAGGCCCGCCCACGCGCAGCCAGGTGAGGTCGTCCAAGGGGCGGTGTTCGGTGAGTTTGCCGCGTGTGTCAGGCATATTCTGGGTCATGACCGGGCTTTTGCCTGCAGACGCAGCCAAGGTAAAGCCCTGCCGTTCACTCCCCCCTAGGCGCGCGCGCGAGTCAGGCCCCAAATAGCACCAACAATCAAGCCAAGCAATGTAGGCAGGCCGATGAGATTGGACAGGATCATGTATCCAAAGGCGTCCCATCCCTGCGACTGAGATCCTTGGAAAATTCCCCATACGGTCAATCCGAACAGGCAGAGGACGACGATCCAGACAGCTCTGTCTTTGTGGTACTTGATGGCAAACCGGGCGGCGATGAGGGACAGGATGAAACAGGTGAGCGGGAGGACATAGACCATGACCCGCCCCGCCCGCGATCAGGCGCCCGCGCCGCGGCGGGTGAAGAGGCCCTTGATCCAGCGGCCCAGATAGATCACCGGCCAGCGCAACATGCTCATGCCCGCAACCAGCACCGCGAAGCCCATGATCGGGCCGTTTTCATAAGTCACATAGCCAAGGATCGGCACGCCGACAGCGATCAGGAAATAGGCGCGGCGCCAGTGGTTGTCCCCCGACGGGATCATGGCCAGGACATTGGCAATCAGGGCCCAGATACAGGCAAGAATCAGCGACACACTCATTTCGGCACCTCCACCGGCAGGCCCATAGCCCGACGCGCGAAATAGCGCAATGGTTTCCGGAACATGGAAAGAAAAGCTAACCCCGCGGCAATCCCCGCCCAGAGCGCCACTTCGCGCCCGATCAGGTAGATCAGGACCGGCGCGGCCAGAAGCAGGACGATCCCCGGCGCGTATTGGTACCGCATCGGCAGGAATGCCACGAAGGTCGCGGCCAAAACGCATCCGCAGGAGGCGAGCAAAAGCGTCATGCGGCGCCTTTCATCAGACGGGCCGGCAAACCGTTGGCCCAGGCGCTGATCGTCCCGGCGCCAAGGCATACCACGAGGTCACCCGATTTGGCCTGCTCGCGCACCAGCCGTTCAAGATCATCTTCGTTCTGGATCGCACGGGCGTGGCGATGCCCGTGGCGAATGAGCCCCGCCACCAGATCATCGCGGCTTGCGCCCTCAATCGGGTCTTCACCGGCGGCAAAGACCTCGGCGATGGCCACAACGTCCGCCTCGTTGAAACAGGCGCAGAAATCTTCGAAATGATGGCTGAGGCGGGTGTAGCGGTGCGGTTGGTGCACGGCAATCACGCGCCCCTCGGTCGCCTGCCGGGCGGCCTTGAGCACGGCGGCAATTTCCACCGGGTGATGGCCGTAATCGTCGATAATGGTCACGCCGCCAACTTCACCGACGCGGGTAAACCGCCGGTTAACGCCGCCGAAAGCCGCAAGCCCTTCGCGAATCTCGTCGCGCTTCATGCCCAGATGGCGGGCGACCGCCACCGCCGACAGCGCGTTGGAAACGTTGTGATCGCCGGGCATCGGCAGGGTGCAGCCTTCGATCAGCATCCCCTCGGCCTGCAACACGATGTCGAAATGCGCGATGCCTTTTTCGTATCTCAGATTGACCGCACGCACATCGGCCTGCGCGTTGAATCCATAGGTCACGATGCGCCGGTCACTGATCTTGCCCACCAGGGTCTGCACATCCGGGTCATCGGTGCAGCAGACCGCAACGCCGTAGAACGGGATGTTGGAGACAAAATCCAGAAACCCCTGGTGCAGCGCCTCTTCGGTACCCCAGTGCTCCATATGCTCGGGGTCGATATTGGTCACGATCGCAATCGTCGCAGGCAACCGGTTGAAGGTGCCGTCGCTTTCATCGGCCTCGACCACCATCCATTCGCCGTCCCCCACCCGGGCGTTAGAATCGTAGGCGTGGATGATGCCGCCATTGACCACCGTCGGGTCAAACTGCCCGTGGTCGAGAAGCGCCGCGACCATCGTGGTCGTCGTCGTCTTGCCATGGGTGCCGGCCACCGCGACGTTGGATTTCAATCGCATCAGCTCGGCCAGCATCTCGGCCCGGCGCACCACCGGCAGGCCGCGCGCACGCGCCTCATCCAGCTCTGGATTGCCGGGTTTGATCGCAGAGGAAATCACCACCACCTCGGCATTTTCGAGGTTCTCGGCGCGCTGCCCTTCAAAAATCGTCGCCCCCGCCTTTTCAAGCCGGTCGGTGAGTTTGGAGCGTTTCAGGTCCGACCCCTGCACCGTGTAGCCGTGATTGAGCAGCACCTCGGCGATGCCCGACATGCCGATGCCGCCGATGCCGACAAAATGGATCGGGCCGACATCGCCGGGAAGTTTGGTTGCCGCATTCATGTCTCTGCCCTCGTTTCTGCTCTCTGGCCCGCCAGATCTTCGACCATGTTCGCCAGTGTCTCCGGCGCATCGGTCATGGCGCAGGAAAACGCCGCCCGTGCCATGCGCGAAGACCCGTCGGGATGTTCGATCACGTTGGATATCTGCGCGGCCAGCGCCTCGACCTGAAGCCGCTTTTCGGGGATCAGGATCGCGGCACCTGCATCGACAAGCCCGCGCGCATTGGCGGTTTGGTGATCGCCCGTGGCCGCCGCAAGGGGGATCAGGATCGACGGGCGTCCAATCACGCTGATATCCGCCACCGACGAGGCGCCCGAGCGGCTGATGACCAGTTGCGCCTCGCTCATCCGTCGAGGCACATCGCGGAAAAACGGCTGCACATCGGCGTTGATGTCATGATCGGCATAGAATTGCGCCACGCGGTGGCCATCCTCGTCGCGGGCCTGATGGCTGACGCGGATGTTGCGCAGCACGTCCATCGGCAGCGCCGCAATCGCAGGCGGCACCACGTCCGACAGGATACGCGCGCCCTGACTGCCGCCGATGACCAGGATCGACATCGGGTAATCACCGGGGCTGATGTAAGGGGAATTGGCCCGGTCGAGCACCGCAGAGCGCACCGGGTTGCCGACATGCACCCCCTCCACCCCGTCGGGCAATTGCGTGGGCCATGTCCCGCAGGCAACGCGATCGACACGGGAGGCGAAGAACGTGTTCACCTTGCCGAGGATGCCGTTTTGTTCGTGAATCATGGTCGGGCGGCGAAGGATGCGGGCGGCGGCGAGTGCGGGAATGGTCGGATAGCCGCCAAAACCTACCACCACGGTGGGGCGTTGCGACATCATCTGCATCGTGGCGCGGATGATGCCGCCCACGATCATGAAGGGTGCCGTCAGTTTCGACAGGATGCCACCCCGGGCGAATGTCGCGCTGGAGATCTGCTCGATCTCGACCGTGTGGGGAAAGCCGCCGGTATAGCGCGCGCCGCGGGCATCGGTTGACAGTTTGACCCGCCAGCCTCGGTTGAGCATCACTTCGGCCAGGGCCTGCGCGGGAAACATGTGACCGCCGGTCCCCCCCGCTGCGATCACCAGCAGCGGCGCGTTGTCGCTCATCTGACCCGCCCCCGCAGGATATCACCGATCTCGCCCTGTGGCCGCGACCGGGTGAAGGCAAAGAGCATGCCGACCGCAATGCCCGTCGCAATGAGCGATGAGCCGCCGTAGCTCACGAAGGGAAGCGTCATGCCCTTGGCGGGCAGGAGGCGCACGGCAACGCCCATGTTGATCATCGCCTGCACGCCGAAGGTGGCAACCAACCCGGTCCCGGCAAGGCGAATGAACGGATCGCGTTCCCGCATCAGCCGCGTCAGCGAACGAAGCACGATCACCGTGTAGAGCGCGATGATGCAAAGCACGAGGATGAGGCCGTATTCCTCGGCCGCGACCGCGATGATGAAATCCGTATGCGCGTCCGGCAGCGACCATTTCACCTGCCCCTCGCCCACGCCCACGCCAAAGAAACCGCCTTCGCGGATGGCGTTGGTGGCAAAGCCAAGCTGCGTGTTGGGATCGACATCGGCACTCAGGAAGCCGTCAATGCGGCGGGCGAAGTGTTCGGAATTCGAATAGGCAAAGCTGCCGGCCAGCACCACAAGCCCCGCCATGATCATCAGCAGAAGGATCGGCGCACCGGCCACGAAATACATCACACCCCAGCCGAAAAGCACCAGGCAGGCCTGCCCGAAATCCGGTTGCAGCGCCAGGAGCGTCACGATCACGATCGCCAGAAGGAACGACATTCGAAGGCCGGGCGGGCCGTTGATCTCCTGGCTGGCGGCCATCATCCAGGCGGCGATCACAACGAACCCGGGCTTGAGAAACTCGGATGGTTGGATACTGGCGAAGCCCAGTGAATACCAACGCACCGCGCCCTTGCCGAAGTCCGTTCCGAAAAATGGTAGCAAAAGCAGGGAGATAAACGCCGCAATGAAACCAACCACCGCAAGGCGCCGGACCAGTTGCGGGTTCATCATCGAGGTCAGCATCATCGCGAGAAGGGCAAGGCAGCCGAAAAACGCTTGTCGCTGGACGTAGTGGAAGGGTTGAAATCCGTTCTTTTCGGCCAGGGGCGGAGACGCCGCCAACCCAAGAAGGATACCGATACCGAAAAGGATCAACACGCAGGAGACCGACCATTTATCGATCGTCCGCCACCATTTCGGCAGAATGGGCTCTCCGTCCCGCACCGGGACCGCCCCATACACCATCTCTGTCATCTGTACCGCCTAGAGCCTCGGGTTGCGCCCCGTTTTCGGGGTCGTTATCGGCACCATAGCAGGACGGGGTCTTTTTGGGAAGGGTTTCAGGGCGGTTTTCATGCCGGTTTCAGTCAGGTCAACAAGGGGTTAGGCGCGGCACTTGACACATTGCATGCCTGCGGGGTGCTTGACGGCGCGAACGCTCTCAGGCAGGGCTGCGGCCATGCAGGTGGAAACGCTGATATTGGGCGCCGGAGCGGCGGGAATGATGTGCGCGGCCCATGCCGGTCCGGGCGTCCTCATCATCGACCACGCCAAATCCCCAGGCGAGAAAATCCGCATCTCGGGCGGCGGACGCTGCAATTTCACCAATCTTCACGCCGGACCGGCGAATTTCATCTCGGAAAACCCGCATTTCTGCAAATCCGCGCTGAGCCGCTATACCCAGTGGGATTTCATCGACCTCTTGGCGCAACATGGCGTCACCTGGCATGAAAAGACGCTGGGGCAGCTCTTTTGCGATGGAAAATCGCCTCAGATCATCGCTCTTCTGCGCGATGAGATGGCACGCGCCGGGGCGGAACTTTGGCTAGAGACGTCCCTGTCGGATTTCTCCCATGACGGCGGCAGGTTCAACGCGCGTCTCGACCGCGGCGGCAACGAGACCACCGTCAGCGCCCGTAACCTCGTGGTGGCGACCGGTGGCAAATCCATTCCCAAGATGGGCGCAACCGGGCTGGCCTATGACATTGCAGGTCGGTTCGGCCACCGCGTCACAGACACCCGCCCTGCCCTTGTGCCACTGATGTTTTCCGACAATCCCTTTGCCGGGCTTTCCGGCGTCGCAACGCCTGCGCATGTGTCGAACATCCGTGCGGGCTTTGACGAGGCGGTGCTTTTCACCCATCGCGGCCTTTCCGGCCCCGCGATCCTGCAAATCTCGTCCTACTGGCGCGAGGGCGAGGAGATCACGCTCGACCTGCTGCCGGGCGTGGCGCTCTTTGAGCAGTTGCGCGCGCAGCGGCAAAGCGCCGGGCGCCGGCACCTGACCTCGGAACTCGCGCAGCACCTGCCCGCGCGCCTCGTCGATCACCTGGCACCGCAATTGGCGCTGACGGGCAATCTTGCGGACCAATCGGACAAAAGACTGCAAGAGCTTGAGGCTGCGTTGCGGCAGATGACCCTGAAACCCACCGGTTCCGAAGGTTACCGCACGGCCGAGGTCACCCTGGGCGGGATCGACACCGATGGGCTGTCGTCGCGGACCATGATGTCGAAAACCGTGCCGGGGCTTTATTTCGTCGGCGAGGCCGTGGATGTGACCGGCTGGCTCGGCGGGTACAATTTCCAATGGGCGTGGAGCTCGGGCTGGGCCGCCGGACAGGCCATCCAGGGCGCCTGAGCACCCCCACACCACCTTGGGATCCCTTTCGACCGCTAGAAGCGTTTGCGAAATAGTCCACGTTTTTCATAAAACTCGGCGGCTTCTTCGATGAACGCCGCCAATTGCTGCGCATCGTATTCTGCGCGGATCCTGTTGGCCGCCTCGACAAGTGTCTCCTTGGACGCCGCCCGCCCGGGACGCAGGATTTCGTAGATGGCCATCACCTCGTCCTGCGGCAGCCGGGTCATCTCCGCTGCCCGCTCAAGGTTGCCCGCGAGTGTTGCACGGCCAACCGATCGGGAAATCTGCGCCTGCTGCAAAAGCGCCTGTGGCGTGATCCGCAGATCCTCCATCTCCACGTCACCGGCAATGACCGCGTCCAGCGTCAGGGCCGAAAGCGGTTTGCCGCGGCCGCCGACCACCTGTTCGGGGCGGGTCTCTGCGGTGGGATAATCCTTGGCGTTCAGGGGCTTGTCAGTCATCAACTTGGGTCCAGAAAGGTTACTTCCAAATCTTCGGGCGTGGCATCGTCCTCAGTCATCGCGGTTTCGATCGCATAGGTCAGCGCCACGCGGGCGTGGAACCGCGCGCCCAATGCCTCCCCCTTGGTCGGCACGACGACCGGTTCCGGCAAATCGCCCTTCGCATAGACCGTCGCGTTGAACCCCATTTCTTCGTAATGCGCGAGCGTCGTGATCGGCGCGTTCGAGAAAAGCTCCAGGTTGTTATGCGGCAGCCGGTCCTTGTGATGAATGACCGCGGTGCCTTTGGACTGAATGCCGATCCCGAGGCCCGAGCCGGAGAGCCGCGCCGCACTGAGGCCCAGGAAAGATGTATCCGCCGTGTGCCAGAACCGCACCAGCCGCATGGTGCCGCCGCCGCGTTCGATCCCCGATTGCAGGGCGCGCAGAACGGCGCTCAGCTTGTGGCCCGCGAGGGTCCGGAAAATCCTGGAGCCAAAGCCGGGGCTGAGGCCAACAACGATCTCCGTCGGATCGGTGCCCGGGTCCGCCGCGCCCATCGTCTGATACCGGATTGCCTTTGCCTCGCTCATCTCGCTCGCGGCCTCCGCACGCAGCACCTCGTCGCGGTCCAGGACGTCGCGGATGGCGGCAAGCTCCTTGCGGCGCGCCTCGGTCAGGCGGTGGCCCGTGCCGGGGCCGCGATACTCATTGGGATCATTGATCGCGCTGATCACACGTCCCTCGCGCACCACCGCAGAGGTTTGCAGGTAGTCCCCCGAGACCCGCAGTTTGACCAGGAAGAGCAGGTTTTCCGCCTCGTCGCGGAACCCGCCGCGTTGGAGCGACCGGATGACGTCGAGGACCGTGACACCATTGTCCGCGATCTTGTCGCTGATCCGGGCCACGTCGCGCGGGGCGAAACTCGCCGTGTCGTTGGACCCGGAGGCGACGGCCACGGAGCGTTTCATCACCTCGGTCGCCTCGGCCAGCCCGAGATCCTTAAGCACATGGGAGAGCGCATCAATCGCCCGGCGGCGCAGGTCGAGGGCGCGGGCATCTTCGACCGCGGTCAACCCGCCATCGGCCTCGAAATCCCGTTGCAGAACAAGGAATTCCTCGAGTTCTTCGCCGTTGAAGGACGACGGATTGAACGAGTTGTCGTATTTCAGGATCGACCCGAAACCCGAGCAAATGAGGTCTGAGCCGCCGATCAGGTAGGGCAAGACCTTGGCCGCAACGCGCATGTCCGATTCCGAATGGCGCGCGTCATTGCCCGAGGCGCATTCCAGATCAAGCCAGACCGCGATGAGGTTCTCGGCCAGGATTTCACGCACCCCGCCTGGTACCGATGCCGCAAGCGGTGCACCGTCGATGCCGCCATTTTGCGTACCCTGCGATCCCATGCCCCGCTGCAGGCAGAGGCAGCGCGCTTCGAGATAGAGCAGCGATTTGGCCTCGTGAAATCCCATCAGCAGTTCTGCCGCGGCGCCCGAAGTGCAGCGCATCTTGATCCCGCGCGAGGCATAGGCGGCCGCAAGCCACGCCTTGGACCAGGGCGTGTCGTCCCCGTCGATAAACGCGCTTTCGGTGCCATAGACCGAGACGGTTTCGGCATAGGAGGTGAAACCCGCCATGCCGATCTCAAGCTCCTCGGCCTCTTCACTTGAGCACTGGAAAAGGGTCCCTGCCCGGCCAACAGCGGAGCCCACGCAACAGGCCAGCGCGTTGGACCAGGAATTGCGCGCCACCCGCATGGTGGTTTCGATCTCATCAAACCCGAGGGCCACGGCAACCGCCGCATCGGCGGCCAGTTGCAGCGGATCATCCTTGGCATTTGTCACATGTGCCTGGTTGCCGGGGGTCTGCCGCGCGCGCATCTTGGAATAGGCAAAGGCGATTTCCATCGCGTTGAGCTGTGCCACCGCCTCGGCCAGCTTGGCGGGTGTGAGGCCCCGCGCCAGCCGCGTCAACTCGGTGCGCGGGACGTTCATGTCGACCAGCATCCGGGCGAGCTCTTCCGAGGGGATCGCCATGGCCTCTTCCGCGATGGCCGGGTCGATGTGATAGGTCGCAATGAAGGCGTCGATCAGGTCGAAATCCTGGGCCACCACGCCATCCATCGCCATCACCCTGCCGTCCTTTACCGACAGGCCAGGCTTGGGATCCGCGGCACCGTGAAAGGCGGAAAAACCGTTTTCGGGATCCTCGACCGCAAATTTATCCAGCCTCAGCGCCCGTGCATCCCAATCGTCGAAACGCTTCCAACGGTTTGCGTCATAGCTCTGGCTCATGGGCGGGGGCTCCTGTCAGGCGGTCATGGCGACGCGGCAGTGGCGTCGAACAAAAGCTCGGCACCGCTCCGCTCGATCGCCTCGACCATCAGCGCGTCGGGCGCTTTTTCCGTGATGATACTCAGGTTTTTCCGCAAGGCGGTGATCTGCTGCAGCGACCGTGAGCCGAATTTGGAATTATCCGCGAGCACCAGCGTTTCATCCGCGTTGTCGACCATCGCCGAATAGACCTGCGCCGCGTTGAGCAAGGCTTCGCTGACCCCCTGGTTGTCGATGGCCGACGCCCCGACCACGGCCAGGGGCGTCCTGAACTTGGCAATGCAGTCAAGCGTCTCACCGCCTGAGACCATCCCCTCATTCGGATCGACGATGCCGGGCAGTGACATCACCTCGATAAGCGGATTTCGGGACAGCTCCGTCGCGATTGAAAAGGCCGGCGTCAGGACGGTGATCTTGCGGTCGATCTGCCGCAGGGCGCGCGCGAAATGCAGAAGTGTCGCCCCGCCGCCGATGAAAAGGCTGTTGGCGTCGCCAATCCGCTCGACGGCAAGCTGCGCGATGGCCTCTCTGGCTTCGATATGCAGTTTGGAGCGTTCCGCCAGCGCCGGCTCGAAGGTCTTGGTCAGGACCGCACCGCCATAGGTGCGCTTGATCCGGCCGGTATCGTCCAGCTCCGACAGGTCGCGCCGCACGGTTTCCGTGGACACGCCCAACTCCCCGGCAAGTTCGTTCACGCGAATCGACGGATTGACGTCCAGCACGCTCAAAATCCGGTCATGGCGTTGTGTTTTCTTGGACATTTTCGCTCTCAAAAGGCCTCTTTTGTGGGCAAGTATATCAATATTTACGGCAGTTTCGACAATATTTTGACCGAAGTCCCACAAAAAATGTTGTAAGGCAAAAATTTTTGGATAGCATTTGAGCAACTTCAAAGGGGAATCAGGTGTTCAACTACGGTTACTTTTCCTTCGATTCGAAAGAGTCGTTGATGCAGAAGGCGGCGGAATATTGGAATCCCGGGAAGGTCAGTTTCTGGACCGAGGCGGGGACGCCGATGGTGATCGACCGGCGCGAGGGATATTTCCTCTATGACATGTCCGGCAAACGGCTGATCGACCTGCATCTGAACGGCGGCACCTATAATTTTGGCCACCGCCACCCGGAGTTGGTCGAGGTGCTGAAATCCGGGCTCGATTACTTCGACATGGGCAATCACTGGTTCCCATCCGTCGCAAGAGCCGCCTTTGCCGAGCAACTGGTCAAGACCGCGCCACATACGCGGTACGCCATCTTTGGCGCGGGCGGGGCCGAGGCGGTGGAGATCGCGCTCAAAACCGCGCGGTATGCCACCAAACGCAAGAAGATCGTGTCGATCATCAAGGGCTATCACGGCCATTCCGGCCTGTCGGTGGCCACGGGCGATGAACGGTTTTCCAAGATTTTCCTGGCCGACAAGCCGGATGAGTTCGTGCAGGTGCCGTTCAACGATGCCGATGCGTTGGAAGATGTCCTCAAGGGTGGCGATGTGGCGGCCTTCATCATCGAAACGATCCCGGCCACCTACGGCTTCCCCCTGCCCGACGACGGGTACCTCAAGACCTGTCAGGATCTCTGCCACAAATACGGCGCCAAGTTCATCTCGGACGAGGTACAGACCGGGTTGATGCGCACGGGCGTGATGTGGGGCTGGCAGGGCTACGGGCTGAAACCCGACATCTTTGTCTGCGGCAAGGGCCTTGGTGGCGGCATCTACCCGATCAGCGCGTGCCTTGTAACCGAAGAATGCGGCCAATGGCTGATCGAAGATGGGGCCGCGCATATCTCGACCGCAGGCGGCTCCGAGCTTGGCTGTCTTGTGGGGCATCACGTCATGGAGATGTTGCAGCGCCCCGAAGTGATCTCGAACGTGCAATTCGTGGCAGAGTATTTTGCCCAAAGCATGAAAGAGATGATGGCGCGGCATTCGGATATCTTCGTGGGTGTGCGACAGCGTGGGGTCGTGCTGGGTCTTGAATTTGACCATCCCGAGGGGGCCGTGGCGGTCTCCCGCGCGCTTTATGAAAACGGGGTCTGGGCGATCTTCTCCTCGCTCGACAAGCGCGTATTGCAGTTCAAGCCGGGCGTGGTTCTCGATGTGGACACCTGCCAGGAAATCATGGACCGGTTTGACGCCGCCATGCCGCGCGCGCGCCAACTCCTCAAATCAGGGCGGCGCGCGGCATGAGCGAACATCAGACATTCGACACACCACGCCTCGCGGTTCCGGACCGGGCCTTGTCACGCGCCCGGATGAAAGTGGGTCGGGCGGCCTGGGCCGCGCGGTATTACAAGAGCTTCAGTCGCGAAGCGGTGATGGCCATTGCCGAGGCTATGGCCAAAGCGGGACATGACCGTGCGGCGGAATTCGCCGATCTTGCCGTCAGCGAGACCGGATATGGCGTGGTCGAACACAAGGCGCTGAAGAACCGGCTTTGCACTCACGAGTTGCTCGATCACTACCGCGATCTGGATCTGGTCACGCCGCGGGTGGACACAGAGCGCAAGATCATCGAACTGCCCAAACCCGCTGGCGTGATCTTTGCCCTTGCCCCGGCAACCAACCCGGTTGCGACAGTGTACTACAAGGCGATGCTGGCCGTTTTGAGCCGGAACGCCATTGTCATCAGCCCGCATCCGGCGGCCAAGAAGGTCTCGGCACAGGCGGCCCGGCACCTGGCCGAAGCAGCCGAAGCCGCAGGCGCGCCCGCAGGCCTGATCCAATGTGTCGAAGAGCCGTCGATTCCGCTCGTGCAGGACATCATGGCGTCGGATCGCATCAACGTCATCATCGCCACCGGCGGCACCGCCATGGTCCGCGCGGCTTATTCCTCGGGCAATCCGGCATTGGGCGTCGGCCCGGGCAATGCGGTTGCGTATGTTGATCCGTCGGCCAGTGTCGATGCCGCAGCGCGTTGCCTTGTCGAGAGCAAGAGTTTCGACAATTCGGTGCTCTGCACCAACGAAAGTGTGGTTGTCACGCTCGACGGAAATCGCAGCAATCTCGAACGCGCGCTGCGCTCTGCCGGGGCGCATCTGTGCAACGAGACGGACACCGACAAGCTGCGGCAGTACCTCTTTGGCGGTGAGGGCTTCACGCTGGAGGCGATCGGCAAAAGCGCACAATGGATTGCCGAACGCGCGGGCATTCGCGTCAGCCCGTCGACCAAAATCCTGGTGCCCGTCGTGGTGACACCGGGGCAGGATGACCTTCTTTTCCGCGAAAAACTCTGTCCGGTGCTGACGCTCACCGCCGCGGTTGATTTCGAACAGGCGGTGACATTTGCCAAACATACCACCCGTCGCGGGGCCGGCCATTCGGCGGCGTTCCACGGTGACGACAGCGACCGGCTGGTTGCCTTTTCGCAGGACATGCCGGTCTACCGCGTCGTGGTGAACGCGCCCTGTTCACAAGGGGCTGCGGGGTTTGCCACGCATCTGCCGCCGACCTTCACCATTGGCACCGGGTTCGCCGGGCGTTCGTCCGTCGGGGAAAATGTCGGGCCGCAGCACCTGGTGCATTGGACGCGGATTGCCTACGCCAAGGATCTGCCTGCCGATCTTGCGGGCGTGGACCTGAGCCATGTGTCGTCAGACCGGCCAAAGATGGCGGTGCCTGCGCCAACCGCGCCTGAACCTGCGGGTGACGTCTCGCGTGACGAGCTCAGGCGCCTGATCCTCGAAGAACTGCGCAGCCTGAAAGGAGACGTCTGATGACCGATCTCCGGGCGTCGATCTTCATTGATCAGCTACAGCCGCAAACCCTGGCCTATATCGCGACCTGGATGCGCGGCACCCTGCCCCGCCTGCGCATGGCCGCGCAGATCGTCGAGATTGCACCGGGGCTGGATGTGGAGGCGCTGACCGACACGGTGCTCAAAAGCGCCGAGGTGCGCGCGGGCCTTCTGGTGGTCGAGCGTCAGTTCGGCACGTTGCAGTTCCATTCCCATTCCACCGCGGAGGTGCATTCCGGTGCGGCGGCCATTCTTGAGACCCTGGGCAAGACGATGGACGATGTCGCCCCGCCCAAGATCCTCGCGTCGAAACTGGTCACCAATGTGGATGACCAGCACGCATTCCTGATGAACCGCAACAAGCTGGGCTCGATGGTTCTGGGCGGTGACAGCATCTACCTGCTGGAATGCCAGTCCGCCGCCTACGCCATCCTTGCCAGCAACGAGGCTGAAAAAGAGGCAGATGTGAAATTGATCGACATGCGCATGATCGGTGCCAACGGGCGGCTCTATCTGGCCGGGACCGAGGCCGATGTGCGAAATGCCAGAGAGGCCGCCGAAGGCGCGCTCCGTGATGCAGGGGCGGCGTGATGTCAGGCCTGCGGGACGAAATTCGCGCCATTTTGCGCGAGGAAATTGCTGCGCTCACGACAGGTGCGCAGGTGGCGCCCGTGCCCGCGCGGGAACGGGTGCAGATTGCCACAAGCGCCGATCTCAACCGGTTCGCGCAGGATCTTGTTGCGCGGGCAGCGATGCCGGGGTTTGCCGAGCAGGTCGCGCGGGGCGAGATCAGTTTCGAACTGGCCGCGCAAAGACCTGTTGGCGGCCCGATCGTACGTGGCGTGCCGAAAGCCGCACCGGATGTGCTCGACAAGCCGTTGGTGACCGAGCGCGATATCGCGGCCCTTTCGCGGGGCGCACGCACGCTCAGACTGGGCAAGTCATCCCGGCTGACGCCTCTGGCGCGCGACGAGGCGCGGCGCAGGGGCATACGGATCGAAAGGAGTGAGACATGATTAGAGGTCGTGTCATCGGCAAGATCTGGTCGTCGCGCAGGGTCGATGCGATGCCGAGCGGTGCATTGCTCAACGTGGAGCTGGACGGCGGCGGGAACCTGATCGCGTTCGACCCGCTCGGCTGCAACACCGGCGAGGCGGTCCTGATCACCCAAGGGTCGGTCGCCGCGGGGTACTTCACCGGCCGGACCGCACCCATCGACGCGCTCATCATCGGCTCCATCGACGAAGAAACACCAAGCAAAACCCGAAAGAAATCATGAAGGAAGATACTCATGGCTAATCAAGCAATCGGAATGATCGAAACCAAGGGATACGTGCCCGCGCTATCGGCGGCGGATGCCATGGTCAAGGCGGCGAATGTCGAGATCGTGTCGCGTAACGAGGTGGGCGGCGGCCTCGTCTCGGTCATCGTCAAGGGCGATGTGGGCGCGGTCAAGGCCGCGACAGAGGCCGGTGCCGAGGCTGGCAGCCAGGTGGGCGAAGTGACCGCCGTGCATGTCATTCCGCGGCCGCATGCCGATCTGGGCAAGCATTTCTCAGCGGCGGCGGTGAAGTGACACAGGCCGCAAGCAGGTGGGAGATGCGCGCGATATGACGGAACTGAGGGTCTATCTGCCGATCGAGGATTTGCAGCCGCAATTCGCGGCCTGGCTGTCCTCGCCCACCCGCGCGCGCGCCTATCCGCCGTTTCGGGGGCAGAACTCGCTTATCATCGAGGTGGCACCGGCCCTGTCGATCCACCGGATCACCGATCTGGCGCTCAAGGTGGCGCCGGATATGGAGCCGGGCATTCTCTTTACCGAGCGGCAATTCGGGCTCTTGGAGCTTCATGCCGATGACATGGCCGACCTGGACGCCGCCGGAAAGGCGATCCTCAAGGGGATCAAGGCCAAGGCCGGCGATCAACTCGCGCCCAAGATCCTTTTTCACGACATCATCGAGGATCTCTCGGATCAGCACGCGATCATCCTGAACCGGTCGCGCGACGGGTCGATCCTCGTGCCGGGTGTGGCGCTCTTGATTTACGAAATGACCCCGGCGCTTTTTGCCTGCGTTGCGGCGAACGAGGCCGAAAAGGCCGCGCCGGATGCCACGATCAACGATGTGCAGATGATGGGCGCCTCGGGCCGGATCTTCATGTCCGGCTCGGTGAAAGACATGGAAATTGCAAGGGACAGGATCACAGAAGTTCTGACCGGAATCAAAGGACGCTCTGCCTGAACGGGGCGCAGAACTTTAAGGGGGATGATCCCCCGATAACACGACAGGAGGATATGATGACTTCAAGACTGAACAGACGGCAATTTGTGGGCCGTACCGCGGCGCTGGCGGGCCTTGCCGCCGCCGGACCGCTGAGCCCGGCATTTGCCATGCGGGCCGACCGGATGAACATCCTGTGCTGGGAAGGGTACAACTCGGACGAGGTGCTTGGCCCCTTCCGCGATGCCAATCCTGACGCCACGGTGCGCGCCGAAAGCGGCACGTCCGATCCGGACATGATCAACAAGCTGCGGGCGGGGGAAACATCCGTTTGGGACCTGATCAACGTGAACCAGCCCTGGGCGCGCGATCAGCTTTATCCCGAAGGGCTGATCAAGCCGCTGAACAAAGACCGGTTCATGCCGTACTTTGAAAAGATGCTGCCGGAATTTGCGAATTATTCGTTGTCCTTTGCCGATGATGGCGAATTGATCGGCCTGCCGCAGCGGTATGGCCCGTTCAGCTTCGTGGTGAATACCGACAAGATCAGCCGCGAGATGGCCGAAGATCAGGGCTGGAACCTGTTCCTCGACCCGGCGATGAAGGATCGTTACGGCGTTCTGACCTATGACAACTGGAACGTCATCCACATGTGCCTGACCGCCGGGCTGAACCCCTTCGCGCCGGTCGAAGGCGACGATATCGGCAAGTTCACCGAGACGGCGAATGCGATCTTCGGCGGGGCGAAACTCCTGACCGATGATCTGGTGGCGATGAACACCGCGCTCATCAATGGCGAGATTGACGCCTATTTCACCGGCGGCACCTACACGGCCTCGCCCGCGCGCTATGACGGCGCGACGAATGTGCGGGGCATCACGCCCAAGTCCGGCCCGGTCGATGGCAAGGGCGGTGTGGTCTGGGTCGAGCTGACCTCGGTCGTCAACAACCCCGACCCAAGCAGCCTGGCCGAGGATTTCCTCGAATTCGTGCAGGATCCGGAGATTTCCAAGGCGGTGGCCTTCACCGAAGGCACCTATAACCCGGTCACCCAGATGGGCGATCCCGCGGTGATGGGCAAGTTCGACGAGGAGGAACTCGACGCCATCCAGATGGATAGCCTTGCCGATGAAATGGCCCGCTCGCTCGATTATCAGGTCGTCGCCTCATACGACACGCTGATCGACATTTACACGCAAGCGCGCCGCTCCTAAGGCCGATGGCTCCGGGGCGTAGATGCGCCGGGGCCATCCAACCAAAACCTTGAAGCCACTGGGGATGGGTATGTCAGGACAGGCACTTTTGCGCCTTGAGGGTATTGTCAAGAAATTTGGCGACTTTACCGCGCTTGATGGCATTGATCTGGATATCAATGAAGGCGAGTTCTTCACCATTGTCGGCCCGTCGGGCAGCGGCAAATCCACGCTGATCCGGCTGCTGGTCGGGATGGATGATGTGACGTCGGGCGAGATCCGCCTCAATGGTGCGCGGATCGACCAGACCCCGGCCAACCTGCGCCCGACCTGCATGGTGTTCCAGTCGCTCGCGCTCTTCCCGCATATGTCCGTGGGGCAGAACATCGAATTCCCGCTCAAGCTGCGCAAGGAAGACCCCGCCGCCCGCCGCACCCGCGCGCTTGAGCTTCTCGACCTCCTGCGCCTGCCGCGGGACTATTATGACAAACGCATTTCGCAATGTTCCGGCGGCGAGCGGCAGCGCGTGGCGCTGGCCCGCGCACTGGCGTTTGATCCCGAAATCCTGTTTTTTGACGAACCTCTCTCGGCCCTTGACTACCGGCTGCGCAAGACGTTGGAGAAGGAACTGAAAGACCTGCACGCCCGCACTGGCAAGACCTTTGTCTACATTACCCATTCGCTGGAAGAGGCGATGGTGATGTCGGATCGGATTGCCATCATGAAGGACGGGCGCTTTGAACAGATTGCCGTGGCGGATGAAATCTATGGCCAGCCCGTCAGCCGCTTCGTGGCCGAATTCATGGGCGAGGTGAACCTTTTCGCCCTCGACACCGGCACCGACGGGACATTGTCCAGCGATATCCTGTCGATCCGCGAGGGTGCGCGGCTATCGGCGGTCACGCCGGGCGCAAGCGGCCTGCTGATGGTGCGGCCCGAATACGTGCGCTTTGCCGAAACCGGGGAAAGCTATGATTTTACCCTTTCGGGCAAACTGCATGGCGAATACGCGCTCGGGTCCCGCATCCAGTACGAGCTTGAAACGCCGGCCGGCATGGTCACCGTGGAGAAACTGCGCGAGGATCGGCTGAGCGCCCGCGAAGGCGACGACATTGCCATCGGGTTCAACGCGGATGTCACCCATTTTATCGGGGACACGCCATGAACACGCTTGATCGCAAACTCGGGTTCCTGTCCTCCCTGCCGCTGACGGTGGTGCTGTTGGCCTCGTTCCTGGCGCCGATGGTGGTGGTGGCGCTCTTTTCGATCATGCCGGCCAAGGTGTTTTCGCTGGCCAACATGCCGGATTTCTCGGCCTATTCCGTGTTCTTCAGCCAGGGCTATTACAAGTCACTGCTGTGGTCGCTCGGTATGGCATTGGCCTCGACCGCGATCCTTCTGTTGGTCTGCTGGCCGCTGGCCTATGGCATGGCCAAGGTGTTCGGCCGCTTCACGCTGGTCCTGACGATCGCCGTGGTGATGAGCCTTTTCGTGTCGGAAAACATCCGCCTTTTCGGCTGGGTGCTGACCCTGATGAAAGGCGGGTTGATCGAAGGCCATTTCCGCGCCTTCACCGGTGTCGGCTTCGAAAGCCCGCTTTACGGCGTCGGAATCATCGTCTTCGGGCTGGTTTATGTCTACCTGCCCTTCATGTTGTTTCCGCTGGCGCAGGGCATCGCCATGGTGCCCGACGACACGCGGCAAGCGGCCTATGACCTTGGCGCGACCCGTTGGCAGGTGCTCTGGCAGATCGAGGTACCGCTGGCGGCCCCCGGCATTGTCGTGGGCTCGCTTCTGAGTTTCGTGCTGGCCGCGGGGGCCCTGGCCGAATCCAAGATCCTCGGTGGCCAGGCGGTGATTGCCATTGCCGATGATATAGAAACCGCCTTCACCTTCGGTCAAAACTGGCCCTTGGGTTCGGCCCTGTCGATGATCCTGATCGTCATCATCGGGGGGCTGGCGCTCTTCGGGGTGAGCAAGGTTGATCTCGATGCGATCATGGGGAGGAAACGCTGATGCCGGCCTCCCGCTCCACCCGCATTGCGCTTTACGTCTATGGCGTGCTGGTCATTTTCTTCCTCTACCTGCCGCTGGTCTCGGTGGCCTTCGCGTCGGTTTCGCGCGCCCGCTACCTCAGCTTTCCCATCAAACGCTATTCGACCAAATGGTATGGCGAGGCGCTTGAAAGCAGCACGGTAAGCGACCTGCTGACCACGTCGCTCTCGGTTGCGGTTCTCGTCACCGTCATCTCGGTCGTGATCGCGTTCTTCGGCGCGCTGGCCTTTGCCCGGTATCAATGGCGCTACCGCACGACGTTCCAGAAACTGATCCTGCTGCCGATTTTCTTTCCGCAGACCGTGCTGGGCCTAGCCCTGCTGATGTGGTTCAACTCCCTTGGTGTGATCCCAAGCTGGAAAACCGCGGTGGTCGCGCATCTGGTCTGGATCGCGCCGATTGCCACGCTCATCGTCGCCATCCGCGCCTACAGCTTCGATCCCGCCCTCGAAGAGGCCGCGCGCGACATGGGGGCTGGCACCTGGACGATCCTGCGCGAGATCACCCTGCCCTTGCTGATGCCGGGGCTGGTTTCAGCCGGTCTTTTCGCCTTCCTGCTGAGCTGGGGCAATTTCCCGCTCTCGCTCTTCACCACCGGGGCCGACAGCACCCTGCCGGAATGGCTCTATGCCAAGATGGTCTCGGGCTATTCACCACTGGTACCCACGCTCGGCGTCATGTCGGTGGTAGGCTCGTTCCTGCTTATTCTCACCGCGCTGGCCGTGGCCTGGCTGATCCGGGCCAATCGCGAGGCCCGCGCGGCACAAAACTGAAAAACTCGGAGGATTTCATCATGCTCACATCTCTCAAAGGCAAAAGCGTCATCGTCACCGGCGGCTCCAAAGGTATCGGCCGCGGCATCGCGCAGGTGTTTGCGCGACAAGGTGCCAAGGTCACCATCGCCGCCCGGAACGAGGCCGACCTCAAATCCGCCGCCAGCGAGATCGAGGGCGATGTACGCTACGAGACCTGCGATGTGGCCGATTGGGCCTCGGTCAAGGCCATGGTCGACAGCACTGTCGCGGCACAGGGCGGGCTTGATGTGATGTGCGCCAATGCCGGGGCCTTCCCGCAGACCAAGATGGTGGATATGGACCCCGCCGAATGGGATCAGGTGATGGCGACCAACCTCAAATCCTCGTTTCTCTGCGTCAAGGCGTCGATCCCCCATTTCGAGAGGGTCGGCAAGGGCCGCGTCGTGCTGACCTCATCCATCACCGGGCCGGTTACGGGTTTCCCCGGCTGGTCGCATTACGGCGCTTCGAAATCCGGACAGCTTGGGTTCCTCAAGACCGCCGCGATGGAACTGTCGCGCTACAACACCACGATCAACGCGGTGATGCCCGGCAATATCTATACCGAAGGGCTGCAGGATCTAGGGCAGGACTACCTTGATACCATGGCCGCTTCGATCCCGCTCAAACGTCTGGGCGCGGTCGAGGATATCGGCAATGCCGCGCTCTTCTTTGCCTCGGACGAAGCTGCCTATATCACCGGTCAGCAGATCGTTGTCGATGGCGGGCAGATCATCCCGGAATCGCTCGAAGCGATCGAGGAAATCTGAAGACCAGCGCAGGAGAAGACCATGGCCGGAACAGACATGCCATTGGAGGAATTGCTGGGGTATCTGGAGAGGCTGGCAAACCAGTCCCTGTCGCTCTGGGATGTCCCCGAGGGCGCGAAGGCGCGGCTCATCAACGTGTCGGAAAACGCGACCTACCTGGTCGAGGCACCGGGCGGGTACAAATCCATCCTCCGGGTACACCGCGAGAACTATCATTCGCATCGCGCCATCGAATGCGAACTGGCCTGGCTTGAGGCGCTTGATGCCGAAAAGGTCGTGATCACGCCCGGCTACTACGTCGGCAAGAATGGCGATCCGATCCAACAGGCCCGTGTCGAGGGGCTTGCCGATCCGCGTTACCTGGTTCTGTTCCATTTCGTCGAAGGCGAAGCACCGAATGAGAGCGGCGACATGACCGGCGGCTACGAAGAACTGGGCGCGATTGCCGCACGGTGCCACGACCATGTGCTCGGCTGGCAGAAGCCGGATGATTTCGAACGCCTCACCTGGGATGTGGATGCGGTCTTCGGCGACAATCCAACCTGGGGCAATTGGCGCGATGCGCCAGAGGTGGATGAGACGGTCAGCCCCACGCTCGAGAAGGTCGAAGCCACCATCCGCGCGCGCTTGGGTGCGTTCGGCAAGGCGCCCGACCGGTTCAACCTCATTCACGCGGACATGCGGCTCGCCAACCTGCTGGTGGATGGCTCCCGCACCCGGCTGATTGACTTCGACGATTGCGGTTGGGGCTGGTTTCTATATGATTTTGCTGCCGCGATCAGCTTCATCGAAGATGATCCGCGCATCCCCGATCTCAAGGCGGCCTGGGTGCGCGGCTATCGTTCCGTCCGCGAGATTAGCGCGGAGGAGGAAGCGGAAATAGATACGTTCATGATGCTGCGGCGCATGGCGTTGCTGGCCTGGATCGGCAGCCATATCGAGGCGCCCGAACCCCAGGAACTGGCCCCCGGCTTCGCCGCAACCACGGCCCGTCTTGGCCAGGCATGGATGGATCGCATCGGCGCATAGGAGGCGATGATGAGTAATTGGAAAAAAGCGTTTCGCAGTTTCTACTACGAGACCGCCGAAGACCCCGAAGACATCACTCTCGACCCCAAACGCACGGCGCTTCTGGTGATCGACATTCAGAATACGTATCTCGAACCTGACGACGACCCCGAAGAGGCCGCCCGCTGGCAACCCTTCTACGACCGGATGAACAATGTCGTTATTCCCAACAACGCTAAACTGCTCGACTGGGCGCGCGCGGAGGGGATCGAGGTGATCTTTGCCCGCATCGCCTGCCAGACCGAAGATGGGCGCGACCGGTCGCTCAGCCAGAAAAAGCCCGGGTTCAACTACCTGCTTCTGCCCAAGGATCGAGAAGACAGCCAGGTGGTGCCGCAACTCTCGCCGCAGGGCGACGAGATCGTGGTGACCAAGACCACCGACAGCGCGCTCACCGGCACCAACCTGCGCCTGATCCTGCACAATATCGGGATCACCGACGTGATCGTGTCGGGTATTTTCACCGATCAATGCGTCAGTTCGAGCGTGCGGTCACTGGCCGATGAGAGCTTTGGTGTGGTGCTGGTTCACGATGCCTGCGCGGCGGCGACGATGGAGCTGCATGACAGAGAGCTTGAGATCATCAACATGATCTATTGCCATGTGGTGTCGATGGACGACCTGCCCGGATTTATCGCGCGGGATTGATCGGGCGCTTTCCACCCAACCCGACGTTCTCTCACAAACTGGCCAGTCATTGAGGGCTGACTTTCGCGCGGCGCACGTCGGCGCTTCTAATTGTCAACGGTCTAAAGCTGCGCCTGCACCTGCGTGATGAAATCCTCACCGCGTTTTTCGAAACTATCATACTGGTCGAAGCTGGCGGCGGCGGGGGCCAACAGGACCGTATCGCCCGCCTCGGCATCCGCGTAGGCGCGCGTGACGGCCTCTTCCATCGTGGTGCAGATCTCGGTCTCGACCCCGTCGAGCTGCAGCGCAAACGCCGCCGCCTCACGTCCGATCACATAGGCCTTGAGGACGTTCTCGAAACCCGGCGCCAGCGCCGCCAAACCACCCTCTTTCTCCAGCCCGCCGCAGATCCAGCGGATCTTGCGGAAGGCCTTTAGCGCCTGCAAGGCACTGTCGACATTGGTGGCCTTGCTATCGTTGACGTAGGTCACGCCATCGGCCTCGGCGATGATCTGACTGCGATGCGGCAGGCCCCCGAAACTGCGGAACCCGGCCTCGATCGCCTTGGGCGCAAGGCCCAAGGTCCGGCAGGCGGCATAGGCGGCGCAGGCGTTTTGATGGTTATGGGCGCCCGGCAACCCCTTGATCGCGCGCAGGTCGATCGACCCGGCCTGACGCCCCTTGCGGTATTCGCTCAGGAACCCCTTGCGCGCAAAGACGGACCAGCCCGGCCCCGACAGTTTCCGCGCAACCGACACGCGGATCACCCGATCATCCCCCGGCCCTTCCGAGAGCTGCCCGGCCAGAAATGCCCCCTCATCCTCGTCCACGCCGATCACCGCACGATCCGGCCCGCCCTCGGCAAAAAGCCGTCGCTTGGCCGCGAAATACCCGCCGACCCCGGCGTGACGGTCCAGGTGATCGGGGCTGAGATTGGTGAAGATCGCCACATCGGGGGTGAGCGCACGGGCCAGCTCGGTCTGGTAGCTGCTGAGTTCCAGCACGACCACGCCGCCATCCTCGGGCGGGTCGATATCCAGCACGCCGCGGCCGATATTCCCGGCCAGTTGCGCGGGCTTCCCGGCCTCACAGAGCACATGATGAATGAGCGCGGAGGTGGTCGATTTGCCATTGCTCCCGGTCACGGCGATGACCTTGGGCGGCTGCTCCATCTGGTGCCAGTCGCCATTGCCGAGCGAGCGGAAGAAAAGCCCGATGTCATTATCGACCGGCACACCCGCCGCATTGCCCGCCGCCACGATCCGGTTGGGGGCGGGGTAAAGATGCGGGATGCCGGGGCTGACGATCAGGCTGGCCACCTCGTCAAAACCACCCGGCTTCGACAGATCGCGAAGCGCGAACCCCTCGTCTTCGGCCGCAGCGCGCGTGTCCGGGTTGTCGTCCCAGGCCAGCACATGCGCACCGCCTGCGCGCAATGCCCGCGCGGCGCTTAACCCCGAGCGACCAAGGCCAAGCACGGCCACGCTTTTGCCTTCAAACCCTCTGACCGGTATCACCGCCCTCTTCCCTTCACCCTGCCATCACCCGGGGGCGGCCTAACTGCGCGCGGCCAGCCCCGTCAAGATTTCCATCGCGCGCGGCGCATCAACGGCAGGCACGAAGGCATGATCGTGATGGTACGCGGCCACCATGTTGCATGCGATCCCCTGCTCTGCCAAGACCCCGGCCACCGCCGCGGTCAGCCCGACCCCATCCAGCGCGGAATAGACGTTGAGCGTGATGCGCTGCATCGGCAGGTCGCTTGCAACACCCAATGCCCGCGCGGCCTCGTCAGGCAGCACGAGGGATATCCCCTCGGCCTCGGTAAAACTGGCGATGGCGTGGTCGCTTGCGGCTTTGGCGACCTCTGCGTCCGCGAAGGTACAGAAATGGTAGATCACCGGATCAAGCTCGGGCGACATGCCCGAAATCATCGCGCGCCTGTCGCGGACGGGCGGCATCAGCGAACCTTGAGCGTGGCGAGACCGATCATCGCGAGGATCAGCGCGATGATCCAGAAGCGGATCACGATCTGCGGCTCGGCCCAGCCCTTTTTCTCATAGTGGTGATGGATGGGCGCCATGAGGAACACGCGCTTGCCGGTACGTTTGAAATAGATCACCTGAATAATGACGCTAAGCGCCTCAACGACGAAGAGCCCCCCAACGATGCCCAGGACGATCTCGTGTTTCGAAGCCACCGCGATGGCCCCTAGAGCACCGCCAAGGGCCAGCGACCCGGTATCGCCCATGAAAACCGCCGCGGGCGGTGCGTTGTACCACAGGAAACCAAGCCCGCCGCCGCAGAGCCCCGCCACAAAAACCAGGATCTCCCCGGTACCCGGCACGTAGTGGACGTCGAGATATTCGGTGAAGTCGACCCGCCCCACCGCATAGGCAATCAGCCCAAGCGTCCCGGCGGCGATCATCACCGGCATGATGGCCAGCCCGTCAAGGCCATCGGTCAGGTTGACCGAGTTCGCCGCGCCCACGATGACGAACATCGCGAAGGGGATGAAAAGGAAGCCCATGTTGATGAGCGTGTCCTTGAAGACCGGCAGGGCGAGCTTGTATTGCAGCGCGTCGGGATGGGCGAGCGTGGCCCAGTAGGCCGCAATCCCCGCGATCAGGAACCCAAGCGCCAGGCGCAGCTTGCCCGGCACGCCCGAAGAGGTCTGTTTCGAGACCTTGGCGTGATCGTCGAGATAGCCGATCATACCAAAGGACATGGTCACGAAAAGCACCAGCCAGACAAACGTGTTGTCGAGCCGCGCCCATAAAAGCGTCGAGGTGAGCAGCGCACCCACGATCAGCAGCCCACCCATGGTCGGCGTGCCCGCCTTGGCAAAATGCCCCTCGGGGCCGTCATCGCGGATCGGTTGGCCCTTGCCCTGCTTGCGCCTGAGCACGTTGATGAGCGGCTTGCCAAAGAGAAAGCCGAACACAAGCGCCGTCAGGAACGCACCGCCAGACCGGAAAGTGATGTAGCGGAAGAGGTTGAAGAAATCCCCGCCATCTGACCACAAGGTCAACCAATAGAGCATTTACGCGTCCCCTCTCTGGGCATCCATCACCCGGCCTGCCTTGCGCAGGGCTGTCACCACCTGGCTGACAAAACTACCCTTGGAGCCCTTGACCAGCACGACGTCACCGGCGTCGATGATGCGGTGCGCCTGTTCTGCCAATTCCTGCGCGGAGTCAACATGCCTGCCGCGCTTTGGCTCCGGCAGTGCGTCCCAAAGGTGACGCATCCGGGGGCCGACGCAGTGAATGACGTGCAGATCGGCGATAAAGGGGAGCTCGGCAATCTCGGTATGAAGCGCCTCTTCGTCCGGGCCGAGTTCGAGCATATCGCCCAGAATGGCGACCCGGCGCCCTTTCGAGACGCGGCCGATCCCGTCACGTGGTTGGGCGGCGGCCAGCACTTCAAGTGCCGCGGCCATCGAGGTCGGGTTGGCATTGAAGGCGTCGTCGATCAGGTCAAAGCTCAGATCTTCATCGGCGTTGTCCAACGATACGACCTCCCGCGTGCCCCGCCCGGACGGCGGCATCCAACCCGCGATATCCATCGCCGCCATGCCCGCATCCGCGCCCAGGGCGTCAACCGCTGCCAGGACACCCAGACCATTCATCGCGAAATGCCGTCCGGCGCTGCTTATCTTGAAAACGACTTTCTCGCCTCCGATCGTGGCCTGCACGATGGTCTTGTCATCGCTGAGGCTCACGCGGGCAAGCGTGCAATCGGGGCTGGCCTCGCCAAAGCCGATGATCTCTGCTTCGACCGAACGGGCCTTGTCCAACAAGATCGGCGTCGTCGGCAGGTCCATGTTGACAATGGCGGTGCCAACCGGCTCCAGCCCGTCAAAGATCGCCGCCTTTTCATGGGCGATCCCCTCGATATTCTCGAAGGCTTCGAGATGCGCCGCCGCCACGGTTGTGATCATCGCCACATGGGGCCGTGCCATGCGGGCAAGCGGTGCGATTTCCCCGGGATGGTTCATGCCGATCTCGATCACGGCAAACTCGGTATCCGCCGGCATCCGCGCAAGCGTCAGCGGCACACCCCAATGGTTGTTGTAACTGGCCTCAGCCGCGTGGGTTTTGCCTTGTGTGCTCAGCACATCGCGCAGCATTTCCTTGGTCGAGGTCTTGCCAACCGATCCGGTCACAGCAACCACCTTTGCACCGGTCCGCGCCCGCGCCGCCTGCCCCAGCCTTTCCAGCGCGGGCAAGACATCATCAACGATCAAAAGCGGTGCGTCGGGATCTACGCCTTCAGGGATATGGCTCACCATCGCCGCCGCCGCGCCTTTTTCCAACGCCTGCTCCACGAATTCATGCCCGTCGCGAATGTCTTTGAGCGCCACGAAGAGGTCGCCCGGGGCAATCGTGCGGGTGTCGATGGAAACACCGGTGGCCTGCCAATCGCCCTGCGCCGTGCCGCCGGTGGCCACCGCCGCCTCGCTGGCGGTCCAAAGGCTCATGCGAGGCCCCCGTCAAGCGCCGCCACGGCCACGCTGGCCTGTTCGCTATCATCGAAGGGCAGCACGTCATCGCCGACGATCTGCCCGGTCTCATGCCCCTTGCCCGAAATGAGCAGCGCATCGCCAGGGCCAAGCGCGTCGACCCCGCGCAGGATTGCCTCGGCCCGGTCGCCTACATTAGTGGCCTCAGGGCAGCCCTCCATCACCGCCGCACGGATCGTCGCGGGGTCTTCGGAGCGCGGGTTGTCATCGGTCACGATCACCAGATCGGCGTTCTCCGCCGCCGCCTGCCCCATCAGGGGCCGCTTGCCCGGATCACGGTCACCGCCCGCGCCGACGATGGCAATCATCCGGCCCATCACATGCGGGCGCAGCGCCTTGAGCGCGGTCGCGACCGCATCGGGCGTGTGCGCGTAGTCGACAAACACCGCTGCGCCGTTTTCGCGTGTCGCGGCAAGCTGCATCCGCCCCCGCACCGTTTTCATATGCGGCAAGGTCTCGAACACGCGGTCCGGGTCGGCCCCGGCTCCGATACAGATCCCGGCCGCAAGCAGAAGGTTTTCCCCCTGGAACCCGCCGATCAGGTCGAGCTTGACCTGGTGCACTTCGCCCAGCCAGGAAAAGCGCAGCCGTTGCCCCGTCGCCTCGAACCGCTGCCCCTCAAGATGCAAGTCGGCACCGTCGCTGCGGCCCACGGTGATGATGTTCTGCCCTCGCGCCCGGGCGATGGCCAGAACGTCGGTGCCGCGGGCATCATCCATGTTGATGACCGCCGTGCCGTCTTCGGGCAGGACACGGGCGAACAAACCAGCCTTGGCGGCGAAATATTCTTCGAAATCAGCGTGGTAGTCGAGGTGATCCTGCGTGAAATTGGCAAACCCGGCCACCGCCACCCTCACCCCGTCAAGCCGCCGCTGCGCCAGCCCGTGGCTTGACGCCTCCATCGCCGCATGGGTGATGCCCGCCGCCTCGGCCTCGGCCAGGACGCGGTGCAGGGTGATAGGTTCGGGCGTGGTATGGGCCAGGGGCGCGGTAAATGCGCCCTCGACGCCCGTGGTGCCCAGATTGATCGCTTCAAGCCCCAGTTCGATCCAGATCTGGCGCGTGAAACTCGCAACGGAGGTTTTGCCGTTGGTGCCGGTCACGGCGGTCACGATCTCGGGCTGCGCGCCAAACCAGAGGGCCGACGCATAGGCCAAAGTCTGGCGCGGGTCTTCGGCCACGATCAGGGCCACGTCGCGCTCGGCCAGTTCCTCATGCGCAATCCGCGCGCCCATCGTGTCGGTCAGGACCGCCGCCGCGCCCATGCGCAGGGCATATTGGATGAATTCGCCGCCGTGAACGCGCGTACCGGGCAGTGCCGCAAAAAGGAAACCGTCCTTGACCTCGCGACTGTCCACGGCAAGCCCGGTGATCTCGGCCTTGCGCCCACCTTGCGCCGTCAGGCCCAACTCGTCGAGTGATTTGATCTGCCCCACCACCGTTGCCCCCTTATCCCCGGGTCAATTGGATGTAAGGGTTATACCGCTTAACTCGGCAGGTTCAATCTCTGGCCTCAGCCCCAGAAGCGGTGCGACGCGGCGGGTGATCTCGGCCGCGACCGGCACGGCGGTCCACCCGGCGGTGCGGCGCGGCTCCTTGCCCGAAGTCTCGACCGGTTCGTCAAGCGTCACCACCAGCACATATTGCGGGTCATGGGCCGGGAAGAAACTGGCGAAAGTGGCGATTACCTTGTCCTTATAATAGCCGCCCCCGCGTTCCTTGGGCTTGTCGGCGGTCCCGGTCTTGCCCGCCACCGCATAGCCTTTCACCTCGGCAAAGCTCGCGGTGCCTTCGGTCACCACCTCGCGCAGCATCTTGCGCGCCGCCGCCGCCGAGCGTTCCGACATGACCCGTGGCCCCAATTGCGCGCGCGGTTGCCGCAGGAGCGTTGGCGTGACCAGCGTCCCGCCATTGGCAATGGTCGCGTATCCCGCGGCGAGGTGCAGCGGGCTTGACGAAAGCCCATGGCCGTAAGAGATCGTCATTGTCGAAATCTCCGACCAATTCCGCGGCAGGAGCGGCTTGCCACCCTTTGCCTCAACAATCTCAAGCGGTGTCGGGTCGAAAAAGCCAAGGCTGCGCAGGAATTCCTGCTGCCGCTTGGCCCCGATCATCTGCGCAATCCGCGCGGTGCCGATATTCGACGATTTGATGATGACGCCGCTGACGCTTAACTCCTTGCCATAGTTGTGAAAATCACGGATGCGATGTTTGCCCCACACCAACGGCCCCTTGATGTCGATGATGGTTGACGGGTTCACAAGGCCAAGCTCCATCGCCTGCGCCACCGCGAAAATCTTGAAGGTACTGCCCAGCTCATAGACACCCTGCACCGCGCGGTTGAAAAGCGGGCTGTCCGACGGGCTACCCTCCACCGGCGGCTGCGGGCGATTGTTGGGGTCAAAGTCCGGCAGGGAGGCCAGAGCGATGACCTCGCCGGTCTTGATATCCATGAGAACAGCGGCGGCCCCCTTGGCGTTCATCAGCTTCATGCCACCGTAAAGCACCCGTTCGGTCGCCGACTGGATCGACAAATCAAGCGACAGACGCAGCGGTTCATGCCCGCGCGCCGGATCGCGCAGGCGCTCATCGAACTGCTTTTCGATACCCGCCACGCCGATCACCTCGGCCGCATGCACACCCTCGCGGCCAAAACTCGCCCCGCCCAACACATGCGCGGCAAGACTTCCGTTGGGATAGAGCCGCATTTCGCGCGGCCCAAAAAGCAACCCCGGCTCGCCCAATTCGTGCACTGCCTGCATCTGCTCCGGGCTGATTTTCTTCTTGATCCACAGGAACTTGCGCTTTCCGGTGAAATCCTTGACCAGCCGGTCGTGATCGAGATCCGGGAAGATTTCGGCCAGCCGTTCTGCCGCCTTGAGCGGTTCGATCATCTGCTGCGGCTGCGCGTAAAGGCTGTGCGTCTGGAAGTTGGTCGCGAGAATGCGGCCCTTGCGGTCGACGATATCGGCGCGCTCCGCAATGATGCTGGCCCCCGCGATGGAACTGCGCGGCTCTGTCGGCTCGGACGAGGCCAGAACGCCCATGCGTCCGCCCACCACGGCAAAGGCGCAGAAGAACATCGCCCCCATGACCAGAAGCCGCCCCTCGGCGCGGGTGCGGGCGCGGTCACGCATCTCTTCGTGGCGCAGGCGGATATTTTCACGCTCGATCGCGTCGGGGTTTTCGCCCTTGTTGCGGGCGTCGAGAATGCGGGCCAGCGGGCGAAGCGGCGTGCGGATCATTCGGCAAGCTCCAGGTTGATGACGTCCACGGGATCGGTGATCGGAAGCAGGTCTTCGGGCGGATAGGCCACCTGATCGACCTTGCCGAACTGGTAGGGTTGCAGCGGCAGAAGGCCCAGCTTGTCAAAATTGATCTCGGCCAGATCGCGCAGTCGATCTGGGCGGTTGAGATAGGCCCATTCGGCATTGAGCACTCTAAGCCGCTGACGTGCCTGGGAAATATCGCGTTGCAGCTTCTCCGCCTTGCTGAGCGCCTCCTGCGTCTCGTAATTCTCGTGATAAGCCCAGAATGCGAGGCCAATCACGGTCAAAGCGGTCATCACATAGAAGAAACTACGCATCAGATCTCCCCTTTTAGAAGTGGCATGCCGATGGATTTGCGGTCGGTCTTGCCCGGTGCAGCGTCGGTGCGGATGGCGACGCGCAGCTTGGCGCTGCGGGCGCGTGGATTTGCGGCCAACTCGTCCGCATCCGGGCCAATGGCCTTGCGGCTTTTGAGCGTGAATTGCGGCTCGGCCGCTTTTGTCTCGGGCGCATGGCGGCTACCGCGCCCACCCCCGCCGGAGCGGGCCTGGAAAAAGCGTTTGACCATGCGGTCTTCGATCGAATGGAAGGTCACGACCGCAAGCTGCCCGCCGGGTTTCAACGCCCGTTCCGCCGCCTCCAGCCCGCCCAGAAGCTCGCCATACTCATCGTTGACGGCGATGCGGATCGCCTGGAAGCTGCGTGTCGCGGGATGCGCCTGACCGGGCTTGGCGCGCGGCAGGCATTTCTCAACGATATCCGCAAGTTGCAGCGTGGTCGTAATGCGCCCCTCGCCCCGGGTCTTTACGATGGCGCGGGCAATCCGACGGCTGGCGCGCTCCTCGCCATAGAGGTAGAGGATGTCGGCCAGGTCAGCCTCGGACGCATCACTTACAAGGTCGGCGGCGGATGGCCCTGCCTGGCTCATCCGCATGTCGAGCGGCCCGTCTTTCATGAAGGAAAACCCGCGATCCGCCTGGTCGAGCTGCATGGAACTGACCCCCAGATCGAGCACTACGCCATCAAGATCACTGGCGTAGTCATCAAGCTCGGAAAAGACCCCCTGCACCAGCTTGAGCCGTTCGCCATACTCACCGGCCCAGCCCCCCGCCATTTCAAGCGCCAGCGGGTCACGGTCCACACCGATCACCCGATCCGCGCCAGCCTCAAGCAGTGAACGCGCGTAGCCGCCCGCGCCAAACGTGCCGTCAAGCCAGGTTCCTCCAATCGGGGAACACGCGGCGATCAGGGGGGCGATCAGCACCGGAATGTGGGGGATATCGGCGGCAGCACTCCCCATGGATCAATCCCCGCCGGGGGGGCTGATCAGGGAGAGAGGATCGTAATCCTCGGGCATGTTTTCGAGCCAGGCATTGGTCTCTGCCGCCTCGACCTCTTCATAGGTCTGGGCATTCCAGATCTCGAAATAGTCACCCATCGCGACCATTACCGCTTCGCGCTCAAGTCCGATCTGCTGCCGCAGCCGCTGCGGCAGAACGATGCGACCGTCCTTTTCAATCTCCGTGTCCCAGGATTTCCCGAGGATCAGGCGACTGGCGCGCTTGCGCTCAGCAGAGCCGCGCGGCAAACGGCGAATGCCATCTTCGATTTCAGCCATGGCATCAATGGTATAGGCGTGGAGACACCCCTTCAGGTGGGGGCCGTGCAGCACGACAAGGCGGGGGAGCGGATTTTCCGGGCATCGCGGGTCACCATCGGCCAGCACAGCGCGAAAATCAGCAGGGATCGACATGCGACCCTTGCTGTCAACCTTCTGGTTGAACTCGCCTCTGAAGCTGAGAACCACTGTCCCGTTTGCCTCTCTCCCCCCAACGAACCTCTTAAACACGAAACGGCGGATTGAGCTGCTGCCACTGCCCAATCCGCCGCCCTCGTCCCGCTATGCGGGGTGTGTCCAGCTGCGCGCGCCACCTGGGGGGATGTCTGCTCGCCCGCGCGCCGGATCCTTAATTTCGATGAAAGCGGGTGCCTGTATGAAACCTGACTTGGGAGTTTTGTTTCGGGGTTCTTTAGTTGCCCCTTGTCTTCCCGTCCTCATCTTGAATACAGGGATGCCATGGGAATTCATGGAAATCAATAAAAATATGCGCCTTATGAACACATCATCTTGTTTCACACACCCTTCCAAAACAACATAATGTGGGTGAAATTTCCAAAATACCGCACTACCTGGTGCTCCAGATCACCTAAAATACTATATATAGATCTTTTCGAAGCCAACTTGGCAGTGAAAATTTTTCCCGCGAATTCCCAAATTTTTTCCACTGTTAGCTCAATTGACGAATAAAACCCAGGCAAAACGGATCAAGTTTCGGGAAAACCTGGTGAATCACCGCGCAACTAACGCCCTGATTCGATACATTGCGGGACACGGCTCAGGCTTTGGCCCGAAAATCCCATGAAATCCCGAAAGCGATTGCGGTGGTTATTCGACGTTCAGCTTGGAGAGCTTTTCCGCCCCGGCCTTCAGCACCGGTAGCGCCGTCAGAAGATCTTCGAGGGTGCGCCTTGGCACCGGCACGTGAACCGACAGCGTGGCGACCAGCCTGCCCTGCCCGTCCGTAACCGGCACCGCCGTGGCGGTCATCCCGGTCATGAATTCCTCGTTGTCGATGGAGTAGCCACGCTCCCGCGTCAGATCAAGCTCACTGCGCAGCGCATCCGGTGTGGTGATCGTGCGTTCCGTGAGCGCCTCCAGCGGGTCCGCCGCCAGGTATCCCTCCAGCATCGAGGGTTTGAGCGACGACAAGTACATCTTGCCGCTGGCGGTGCAGTGAAACGGCACCTGCGTCCCGACGGGTAATTGGATTCTGAGCGGCCAATGGGTTTCAACCCGGTCGAGATAGACCATCCCTTCCCGATCCGGCGTGGCGAGGTTGCATGTCTCACCGACCTCTTCGGCCACGGATTTGAGGATCGCCAGGCGCGCGGTGCGCATATGCTGCGACGACATGACGTTGACCGACAGATCCCGGAGCCGTGGCCCGGGACCGTAGGACCGCCCGTCCAGATCACGCTGCAGGAAGCCTTCGGCCTCGGCGGTCTGAAACAGGCGGTGCACGGTGGGCTTGGGCAGGCCAATCAGCTTGCCGATCATCGCCGGTTTGACCGGCACCCCTGCCCGAGCGACTTCTTCCAGGATCATGAGCAATCTCAAATTGGTTGGGATCTGCTCGTCTTTACCTTTCAGATCGTCGTCGGGCATGGGCAATTCACTTCATCAGTTGGGCAACAGGAACAATGCGAGTTGCGGCGTCAGTGCGACAATGATCCACACAAAGATCAGTGAGAACAAGTACATCGTCGAGTAACGCAACAACCGGAAATATGGAACACCTGTTACACCGGATGCCACATAAAGGTTAAGCCCATATGGAGGCGTGATAAAGCCGATGGATGCCCCCACGAGGAAGATCACCGAGAAGTGGATCGGATCAACACCGACCGATGCGGCAATCGGGGCCAGGATCGGCGCCATGATGATCGTGACAGGCAGACTTTCGAGAATCATGCCGGCCACGAAGACCATCGCCATCGACGTGAAGAGCACCGGATAGTAGCCGCCCATGCTGGTCACGAAACCGCCGATCGTTTCCTGTGCGCCGAGCAGCGACAGGATCTGCTGCATCACGACCGACACGGCAATGAGCGGTGCAAGAATACCGGTGATCTGTGCCGAGCGCACCACGATGGAGGGGATCTCGGGCAAGGTGAAGCCTTCGACCACGAACATCGAGGAAATCGACTTCTGATCAATCGGCGTGTTGGAATCCGAGCCCATGAGCTTGTTCAGCGGATAACTGACAAGGCCCACGATGATGCCAAAACCAACCGTCACACCCGCCGCTTCGGTGGGAGAGAACTTGCCGGTGTAGATACCCCAGAGCACGAGGCCGATGGCGAAGAAGCCCAACCAGGCCCCAATCGCGGTCTTGACGATCCGCGTCGGGCTGATGCTGATCAGGATACCCCATTTATTGAGCGTGCAGACAACAAAGCAGACCGCCATCATCGCCATGACCATCAGGACACCCGGAATGATACCGGCGAGGAAGAGCTGACCCACCTCAAGGTTCATCAGGAAGCCATAGACAATGAAGATGATCGACGGCGGGATGATGATCCCGACGGTGCCGCCCGCCGCGGCGGTGGCCGCTGAGAAGCGTTCGTCATAGCCGCCTTTGACCATTTCAGGGTGCAGCATCGAGCCGATCGTTGCGGTGGTGGCCGAGTTCGACCCCGAGATCGCGGCGAAGAGGCCGCAGGCCCCGATGGAGGCCATCGCAAGACCGCCGCGCAGCCAACCCAGACAGGCATAGGCATAATCGGACAATCGTTTTGCGATCCCTGACTTGTTGATCAAGTCACCGGTCAGGATAAAGAGCGGCATGGCGAGAAGCGCAAACCCGTCCTTGAAGACGTTGAGCATCTCGGCCCCGGTATTGTCCAGCGTCAGATCGAGGACAAAGCTACAGCCGATCACCCAATAGAAGATGATGAGCAGTACCGGCGTGCCAAGCATGAAAAGAAAGGTCACGCCGAGCGAGATAAGTGTGATCCATGTTCCGTCAGACATCAGACATCCCCCCCGATGACAGCTTGTTCAATAAGCGGTTTGCCCTGGCGGAAGTTCGACAGGTCTTCGAGCGTGTTTTCGACAACCCGGCCCGCCATCAGGATGAAGCAGACGGGCATCGTCACAAGGAACCACCAACGCATCACGTTGTCTGTCCCCAGCACGATGGCGAAGTTATCGTAGGTATTGACGGTGACGCGCGCCGTGGTTGTCACGACGATGATGCAGAAGACAAACCACAACAGGTTGTCCAGCATCAGGCAGGTCAACTGCCCGGAGCGGCCCATCTTGGTGCGGAACTCGTTGAAACTCAGATGCGTCCGCAGTTTGACGTTATAGGAACAGCCATACCACGCCATGATCATGAACAAGAGCGGCGGGATCGTTGTGGACCAGGGAACCTGAGACGCAAAGACGAATCGCTGAATCACACCGACAAAGATGATGAGCGCGATGATGATGTAGGTATAAACGATAACGGAACGTTCGAAATTCCGATCAATCCACGGCACTTTCTTGTAAAGGAAGTACGTCAGAATAGCGCCGATGACGGTCAAAGGACCAAATACAAACCAGGCGGCCTCGGACCGATACGCCTGCACAACCTTGAAATCAATATCTCCACTCAGCGTCGCTGTAACGATTGTGACCATATCCGACCAAATCGACATGTCGCGCCCCTCCCTATGTTTCCTCACCTCATCCTGCTCAAAGAGCGTTGGCGGATCAAAGCAATTTCAGCTTTGGCAACGGGTTTTGTCTTGCTCCTCCGCATGGACAAAACACCGCAACAACGCCTCAGCCTACCTGAAAGCGATAAAAACAAGCCGGTTCGCGAGAAACGAACCGGCTCATTTTAACTGTTAAGCCGGTATCAGGCTTTCCACCAGCGACGTGGCTCGACGTTCTCTGGCAGCGTATCTTCTTCGATCTCACGCGCGATGTCGTAGATCTCCTGATACGTATCCAGACCGCCGGACCAGCCGTTAAGACGCGAGCGCCATTCTTCCCACAGTTGGGGCTGGAACTCGGGCGAGCACATCTCTTCGGCCTTGCGGCGCTCTTCCTTGGACAGGAAGGCATTGCGCACGTTGTTCTGGGCGAAGATGGTGTTCGGCAGCTGCGGATCGGACAGACCAACCGTTTTGACCAGTGCCGCTTCGTTCGCTGCCTGCACGTGGGTTTGCGCCCAGTAGGAGCTTTCGAGAACAGCGTCCTGCAACTCGCCGCCAAGGCTGTCGAAGACGCCGGCGTTCATCGCCGTGTGCTCGGTGCCGCAGAAGAAGTCGAGATGCACGGATTGGGACACAACCGGTGACATGTTGGCGTAGGCCACGGCCGATGCCCATGTTTCCGCCCCGTCGATCAGGCCCTGCTTGAGGCCGTCGAGGGTTTCTTCCCACGCAACCGGAACCGGGTTCAGGTTCAGCGCGGTCATCGCGATCCGGCCAAGCTGCGT
The DNA here is from genome assembly GCF_030733385.1 of Roseovarius sp. MMSF_3359. Classification (GTDB taxonomy): domain Bacteria; phylum Pseudomonadota; class Alphaproteobacteria; order Rhodobacterales; family Rhodobacteraceae; genus Roseovarius. The sequence goes on from NZ_JASHJC010000019.1 coordinate 53,303, forward strand.
GCCCGTGACGCGGTTCTTGGTGCCGAACAGTTGCTCGATGCTGGTGACGGTTTCCTTGTCTTCCCACGCGAGGCCCAGCTGGATGCCGCGCAGTTCAGCGTGCGAGAACAGGAACTTCAGGCCATGACGCTTTTCATAGGGGTCACGCAGCAGTTCCACCGACTTCGGGTGGTAGAGGAAGTGGTACTGGTCCGCACGGCTCCGGAACATGAACGCGTAGTCCAGAACGTTCAGATAGGGCGCACCACCGGCAGAGTTCTGCGTGGAGGCGGCATAGATGTCGACAATGCCCTGCTGCGCCTTCTCAACGCAGGAAACCTGACCACAAATCTGGTTGTCGCCGATGAACTCAACGCGAATCTCACCGTCTGTGCGGCTTTCCAGGTCGCGGGCGAATTCCAAAGCACCGGCGCGTTCGATCAACAGGTTGCGCGCATTGAAGCCCGCCGCCCCGAACTTCAGCTTGAATTTCGGCTCCTTGGCGAATCGTTTTTCGTAGGTTGATTCGGCCGCTTTCGCCAAGTTGGCCAAGCTCATGGCCCCCCCGAAGGTTCCCGCCGCAAGCAGCGTGGAACTCATCCCGTACTGCCCTGCTAGCTTGAACACATCGCGGCGCGATATGCGGTCTAGTTTATTAAATACACTCATTTGGTTCCTCCCGTGAAGTGTTTCATTGGTTGAGACTTTTAGTTTCAAAAAAGACTAGTATATTTTTTCGAACCTGCCTAGAATTATTTTTGAAAAGATGTGGAGGGCGAGAAAGATGGAGGCAGATTATGTAGTCGTCGGGGCGGGTTCGGCCGGGTGCGTTCTGGCCAATCGTCTCAGCGCCGATCCCAAGAACAGGGTGCTCCTGCTTGAAGCGGGGGGCCGGGACCTCAACCCATGGATACACATTCCTGTCGGGTATTTCAAAACCATTCATAACCCTAAGGTTGATTGGTGTTACAAGACAGAACCCGATCCGGGGCTGAATGGCCGCTCCATCGAATGGCCGCGCGGCAAGGTTTTGGGCGGATCATCCTCGCTCAACGGATTGCTCTATGTGCGCGGACAGCCGCAGGACTACGACCGGTGGCGGCAGATGGGCAATGCTGGCTGGGGATGGGACGATGTGCTACCCCTCTTCAAGCGCGCCGAGAATAACGAACGGGGCGCCGATGAATTTCATGGCGATCAGGGTCCGCTTTCGGTGTCGAACATGCGCATCCAACGGCCCATCACCGATGCCTGGGTCGCGGCGGCGCAGGCGGCGGGATATGCGTTCAACCCCGACTACAACGGCGAAAACCAGGAGGGCGTGGGGTTTTTCCAGCTCACTTCCCGCAATGGCCGCCGGTGCAGCGCGGCGGTGGCTTACCTGAACCCGATCAAGAAGCGCGAAAACCTGCAGATCGTCACCCATGCGCAGGTCGACAAGATCGAAATCCACGGCGGTTGCGCCACCGGTGTGAGCTACAAGGACCGCAGCGGCAAGCTGCAGACCGTGACCGCAAACCGCGAAATCGTGCTCTGTGGCGGGGCCATCAACTCGCCACAACTTCTGATGCTGTCGGGGATCGGCGAGGCGGAACAGCTCGCGGAACATGGCATCCCGGTCATCAAGGACCTCAAGGGCGTCGGCAAGGGCATGCAGGACCACCTGCAGGCGCGGCTTGTCTACAAATGCAACGAGCCGACGCTGAATGACGAGGTCAGCAGCCTGTTTGGCCAGGCCAAGATCGGGTTGAAATACGCCCTCTTCCGCGCCGGGCCGATGACCATGGCCGCAAGCCTTGCGACCGGCTTCCTCAAGACAAACGAGGATCAGGAAACACCGGATATCCAGTTTCATGTGCAGCCGCTCTCGGCAGAAAATCCCGGCAAGGGCGCGGACAAGTTTTCCGCCTTCACCATGTCGGTCTGTCAGCTCCGCCCCGAAAGCCGTGGCGAGATTCGCCTGGCCAGCAGCGATCCGCGCACCTACCCCAAGATCATCCCGAACTACCTGTCGACCGAAACCGATTGTCGGACCATCGTCGAGGGCGTCAAGATCGCCCGCACGATCGCCCGCCACGCGCCGCTGACCTCGAAGATCTCCGAAGAGTTCCGGCCCAATGCCGATCTAGAGATGGATGACTATGACGGCACGCTCGACTGGGCGCGCAACAACACCGCGTCGATCTATCACCCGACGGGGACCTGCAAGATGGGCAATGGCGAGGATGCGGTCGTGGATGCGCGGCTTAGGGTGCACGGCATCCGCGGTCTCCGCGTGGCGGATTGTTCGATCATGCCCGAGATCGTATCGGGCAACACCAACGCACCCGCGATCATGATCGGCGAGAAAGCCAGCGACATGCTCCTTGAGGATCGGTGACGGCGGTAATCCTCCGTCTGCCGGTGCGCCTCATCGCCGCGCCCTGGCCCACCAGCGCCGAGTTTCGTGCTCGAATACAGGCGTTGCGGGGCTAAGCGGTCCGTCAATCGCCATTGCAACAGAGGGCATCGCCCGACCGCGGGTGGGCGCACCCAGGTGGTGCATCGCACTTTATGGTGACGCATACCTCCAACGATGGT